>NZ_JBIGHY010000003.1:0-642835 GCF_043555865.1 Pelomonas dachongensis | reverse complement strand
TCAACCGGCCAAGGGGATTGGCGACCGCTTCATGCCATGATCGTGAACTCGGCGGCTGCTCGTCAATGACGGCACCCGCTGGCGGTGCCGGCCTTCGTCGCCGATCCTGACCTTCCGCTTTGGGCACCTTGCTGCCGTGAGCACGCCGACCGCAACCGTCAGCGATCGCCGCATAGCGGTCAGCGACGTCGCAGCCTGGGGCGTACCGGCGAGAGCCTGACATGCGGCAGCCGCAGTAGCGGTTCCATCTTCAGCGAAAAAGTTCCACCTTGAGTGAGAACCGACATCGATGCCGTGCTGCCGGGAGTCCGGGAGTCCTGCCCGGCGGCGGGTAACTTACTTCTGCGCGCCAGAACAATGTCGCCAAAGAAGAGGCGCTGAACCGCACACCATCGCGACGCCTCCCAGAGCGGCGCGCGAGATCGTACGTTGGCATTGCGCCGAGACGCGACCCGCTTCGCTCTCGCTGCTGTCCCTGTCACCAGCAAAATCCATCGCATCACCTGCCCGCTTTCCGCCGGCTGCACGCCGGCTTCACCAGCAATGCCTGAACAACGTCGCTCGGGCGACGCAGGCGGATTGACGCTCAAGTGCTCAGGTGCTCACCGCATTGGTGAACGTCAGCCGGTTCCCGAACGGGTCGGTCACCGACACGTCGCGCGAACCCCAGGGCGTGTCATGGATGCCCGGGCGTGCATTGCCGTAGTGCTTGGCGCTCAGCTCAGCGTGGAAGGCATCGATGTCGCTGACGCGGATGCGCATGCCGGCGCCGGGGCAGCAATCGCCGTGGTGCTCGCTCAGGTGCAGCACGCAGTCGCCGCGCGACACCTGCATGTACAACGGCAGGCCCGGCTCGAAGCGATGCTCGAAGTCGACCTTGAAGCCGAGGAAGTCCACATAGAACTCGCGCGCCTTGGCTTCGTCGAAGCTGCGCAGGATGGGGGTGGTCTGGTCGAAGTGCATGGGGCGCAGTGTGGCGGTTCGGCGCAGTGGTGCAAGCCCCTGCAACCGAGGCGGTGAGACGCCCGATCAGTCGTCGGGTTGGGCGAAGGCCGCCTCAAACGCCTCGGCGAACTCGGCCGACGCGCTGAACGTCAGCGTCACCGTGACCCACCCGCCCGCCTCGTGCTGCACCAGCAGTTCATGGTCCCAGGCGTGGCCGTCCTCCACCGGCCCCTGCCGGCCGCCGAACTCGGCCTGCGCCCAGGCCAGCACCTGCTCCACCTCTGCCATCACGGCGGCATGCTCGGCTTCGCGGGTGGAGGCCATGGCTTCCAGCGTGAGGATGTCGTCGGAGCTGTCGGTCAGATCGAAGGCGAGATAGCGCATGAACCCAGTGTCCGCCGAATGCCCGCGGCGGGGCGACACGGCGCCCCCACCCACGACGGGCTGTGCATACCGCCTGGACGGCGCATGGGTCAAAACGTCCACTACCGGCGGCGCCGCTTTGCGGTCAAGATGGGCGCTGTCGGGCAAAGGGCGGGAATGCGCAAGTGGACTGGGTTCTGATCGTCTTCGTGTTGTTCAAGGGCCTGGTCTTCATCGCAGGCATGGTTTTCGCCATCAAGTGGCACTACGACAAGGAGAAGAAGAAGGGCGCGGACCCGCGCGCGCTGCTGCGCATGGGCGGCAAGCTGGGTGCCATCTTTGTGCTGCTGCTCGGCGTGGTGCTGGCCTTCACCTTCGGCCTCGCACGCATGCTGGGCATGGACTTGAGCCTGCCGTGACGGTCGTCGGGCGGCTTGGATGCTCTGGCGGGGCGTGCGCGTGCTCGCTGCATTGCCGGGCGTCCTGCCCAAGCACCCGGACAGACGTCAGCGCTTGCAAGCCGCCGAAGGATTAGCCTTCGGCCCCGCCTTCGTCTGATGGATGAACGGAATCGTCCCATCCGCCCGGTACGAGAACTCCTCGATGGCCACCGACCGCCGATGCTCATGCCCGCCCGGCAGCTCCGCGTTGTGATACGCCACATAGCTCTTGCCGTTGAACTCGAAGAACGCCTGATGAATCGTCTTCGTCTTCGTGTTGCGCTCCATGATCACGCCTTGCGGCGTCCACGGCCCGACGGGTGACGGCCCCGTCATGTAGGCCGTCTCTTCCGGCCAGTGCTGCGAGTAGCTCAGGTAGTAGACGCTCTTGCCGTTGACCTGGCGCTTGTGCACATACGGCGCCTCGACGAAGTTGGCCACCGGCACCACCGTGATCGGTCCGTCCAGCTCCGTCATGTTCGCCTTGAGCTTGGCGACCTTCAGCACCGTGTTGCCCCAGTACAGGTAGGCCTGGCCATCGTCGTCGATGAACACGCCGGGGTCGATATCGTCCCAGGCAATGTCGGTCTGCTTGGTCATGTCGTTGGTGATCAAGGCAGAGCCGCGTGCATCGACGAACGGGCCGGTGGGCGAATCAGACACCGCCACGCCCACGGCAAAGCCGGGCACCGTCGCATGCTCCACCGTTGAGTAGAACCAGTACTTGCCGTGGCGCTTGACGATGTCCGACGCCCACGCGCGGCCCTTGGCCCAGGCGAAGGTCTTGGCGTTCAGCGGAACGCCCTCGTCCTTCCAGTTCACCATGTCACAGGTGGAAAACAGGCGCCACTCGTGCATGACGTAGTCCTTGCCCTCGGGCGGCGCTTCATCGCGGCCGGTAAAGAGGTAGACGCGGCCACCGTCCACCAGCACGGCCGGGTCGGCCGTGTAGAGCGGCGCAAACAGGGGGTTGGCGGCTTGGGCCGTGCCGCAGGCGAAGGCGGCGGCCAGCAGGAGTGGCTTGAACATCAGTGTTGGGCCTTCTTCAAGGACAGCAGGCGCTGGACCGCGCAGAACACGAACAGCAACGCGCCGATGACGATCTTGGTCCACCAGGAGCTGAGCGTGCCGTCGAAGGCGATCAGCGTCTGGATCAGGCCCAGCACCAGCACGCCGGACAGCGCACCGGCGACAAAGCCATAACCACCCGTCAGCACGGTGCCGCCGATGACGACGGCGGCGATGGCGTCCAGCTCCACGCCCTGGCCGTGCTGGCCGTAGCCGCTGAGCATGTAGAACGCGAACAGCAGGCCGGCCAGCGACGCGCAAAAGCCGCTGAGGCCGTACACCGCGACCTTGGTGCGGCCAACCGCCAGGCCCATCATCAGCGCCGAGGCCTCGTTGCCGCCCAGCGCGTAGACGGTGCGGCCGAAGGCGGTCCAGTGCGCCAGCCACAGGCCCAGGCCCAGCACGACGAGCGCGATGACGGCGCCGGGCGACAGGAAGGCGTCGCCAAACAGCGGAATCTGCGTCTGCGACAGCGTGACAAACAGCGGCGCGTCGATGGTGATGCTGTCCACGCTGATGAGGAAGCACAGCCCGCGCGCCAGGAACATGCCGGCCAGCGTGACGATGAAGGCCTGCAGCTTGAACACATGGATGACCAGGCCTTGCAGCGCGCCGAACGCGAAGCCGCCCAGCAGCACGACGACGATGACCAGCTCGGCCGGCCAGTGCGCCACCTGCAGCAGCCAGGCGGCCACCATGGTGGTCAGCGCGAGCACCGAGCCCACCGACAGGTCGATGCCGCCGGACAGGATGACGAAGCTCATGCCCACCGCGATGACCAGCAGGAAGGCGTTGTCGATGAGCAGATTCAGCACCACCTGCGCAGAGCCGAAGCCGGTGTAGTTGGTCGCACCCGCGACGAACAGCAGCAGCATCAGCACGACGCTGACCCAGGTGGTGAAGGAGGGAGCGGCCATCGCCGCGCGAATGGCCTTCATTTGGAACTCCGCGCAGACCAGATGGACGACTGCGAGATGCAGACGGCGAACACGACGACGGCCTTGACGACCATCGTCACCTGCGGCGGCACGCCCAAAGCGTAGATGGCGGAGGTCAGCGTCTGGATGATGAGCGCGCCGATGAGGCTGCCCAGCAGGCTGAACTTGCCGCCGTTGAGCTGGCCACCGCCGAGCGTGACGGCGAGGATGGCGTCCAGCTCCAGCAGCAGGCCGGCGTTGTTGGCGTCGGCGCTCTTGATGTTGGATGAAATCAGCAGGCCCGCCAGGCCCGATCCCAGGCTGCAATAGACGTAGACGAAGAACACGATGGCGGCGGTGCGCACGCCGGCCAGCCGCGCAGCGACGGGGTTGATGCCGACCGTCTGGATGAACAGGCCCAGCGCCGTGCGCTTCATCAGCAGCGCGGTGAGCCCCGCGACGATGGCGACGACGTAGAACGACACCGGCAGGCCCAGCACATAGCCGGCGCCCAGCCAGAAGAAGCTGGCGGGCTCGTAGACGGTGATGATCTGGCCGTCGGTCAGCAGCTGCGCCAGGCCGCGGCCGGCCACCATCAGGATCAGCGTGGCGATGATGGGCTGCAGGCCCAGGCCGGCGACGAGCAGGCCGTTCCACAGCCCGCACAGCAGCGCGGCGCCCAGTGCGGCCGCGAATGCGACCGCCAGGCCGTGCTCGGCGACCAGCACGCAGGCCACGGTGCCGGAGATGGCGACGATGGCGCCCACCGACACGTCGATGCCGCGCGTGGCGATGACCAGCGTCATGCCCAGCGCAGCCAGCATCAGCGGTGCGGCCCGGTGCAGGATGTCGACCAAATTGCCGTACAGGCGGCCGTCCTTGATCTCCAGGTGCAGGAAGCCGGGCACGCTGAAGGCGGCGATGGCCAGCAGCAGCGCGAGCGCGGCCAGCGGGCGGAACAGCGGATGGCGCCAGACAGCGGCGCGCGCGGGAGGAGAGGACATGGCTGGCGTGAGGGAACTCATGGGGTCTTGAAATGCAGCGCCGTCGCTTCGCCACGGTAGACGACGGACCGCGTGGCGGCCGGGCGGCCGGCCGCGTCGAGCAGCTTCACGTCGAAGCGGCGTTGCGCGACCAGGCCGGGGTAGCGGCCCTCGCGCGCCGCCACCTGCAGCGTGCGGCGGGCGTCGTCCCAGCGCAGCTGCACGGTGGCGCGCTGGCCCTGCTCGTAGGCGTAGGTCTCGCCGTCGTCCTCGTACAGCGTGAACTGCGCATCGGCGCCGGGGTAGATGCGGATCTCGAAGGGCGCGTCGCGGCGCTCGCCCACGTGCTGGACCACGGGGCCCATGGGCACGATGCTGCCCGCGCGCACGAACAGCGGGAACTCGTCCAGCGCGTACTCGCGCGACACGGCCTGGCCGCCGTCGTGCACGCGGCCGGTCCAGAAGTCGAACCAGCGGTGGCCGGCGGGCAGTACCGTGGCCTGGCGCTTGTCCGGCCCCTGCTTCGCGGCGGCGGCCGCCGCGCGCTGCTGGCTGGGCGTGCGCCAGGCCAGGCGCAGCTTGGCGCCGTAGATGTATTGGTAGTAGTCGATGCGCAGCCGCACCGTCTGGCCAGCGGCGAGCTGCAGCCGGGTGCTCTGGTAGCGCGGCGCGCCGTGCTTCCAGTCGTCGACGACGAGCTTGTCGTCCAGCCACAGGCGGAAACCGTCGTCGCCCTCGACGCCGATCTCGTACTCGCCTGCCTCGGGCGCCACCAGCGTGCCCTGCCAGCGCGCGGAGAAACGGTCCAGGTCCTGCAGCCCCGGTGGCACGCTGCCCAGCGGCGCCGGCGGCCAGCTCTGGTCCACCGGGCCGTCCACGGTGCGGCTGGCCGGCGTCTCGAAGTTCATGCCCGAGAAGTAGTCCAGCTGCAAGCCCGGCTCGCCTTGCGGCGTCCGCAAGGCGCTGGCCGGGATGGTGGCGGCCGGCGGCGGCTCGACATGGATCTGCGCCCGCGTGACGGGCTGCACCAGGAAGGCCGGGCCGAACATGAAGGTGTCGTCTACGCGGCGCAGCGCGGTCTGGTCGGGGAAGTCCATCGCCAGGCCGCGCATCATCACGTAGCCCTCGGTGTGGGCGCGCCAGGCCAGGCCATAGACGTAAGGCAGCAGGCGGTAGCGCAGCTGCGCGGCTTTCAGCAGCGACTGGTAGACGGCCGGGTCCAGTGACTTGAACAGGTAGGGCTCGCGCTCCACGTCGGTGCCGTGGATGCGGTAGATGGGGTTGAAGATGCCGAACTGGTTCCAGCGCGCGTACAGCTCGCGCCAGGCGGGGTTGCGCTCGCCGCCTGGATGGCGCACGAAGAAGCCGCCGGTGTCCTGCGTCCAGTACGGCGAGCCGGCCATGCCCACGTTCAGGCCGCCGGCGATCTGCGCGCGCAACGCGGCCCAGCTGGCCGTCGTGTCACCGGACCACGGCAGGGCAGCATAGCGCTGCTGGCCGGCCCAGCCCGAGC
This sequence comes from Pelomonas dachongensis, assembly GCF_043555865.1. Taxonomy (NCBI): domain Bacteria; kingdom Pseudomonadati; phylum Pseudomonadota; class Betaproteobacteria; order Burkholderiales; family Sphaerotilaceae; genus Roseateles; species Pelomonas dachongensis. The sequence goes on along the minus strand of NZ_JBIGHY010000003.1, from coordinate 636,606 downwards.
GGGTCAGCGTGAACACGCGCTTGTCACTGCTGGCGCGCTGGCCCTCGTAGACACCGCGCGTGGTGACGAGGCTGTAGACGTTGAGGTAGCGGGTGAAGTCGCCCATGGCGTTGCGGCCCAGCCGCTTGATGTCGGCCTCCACCTCGCCAGGGTCGTGCGCGGCGCCGCCCACCTCCACCTCGGTGCCGTCCATCCACAGCGCATCCACGCCGATGTCCAGCAGCCCTTGCTTGACGTGCTTGAAGTAGATGCGGCGACCCTCGGCGCTGAAGGCGTCGTAGATCTGCGCCTTGCCGGAGATCCAGTGCTTGGGTGCGAAGCGCAGGCCTTGCGCGTCCAGCTCGCGGGCCAGTGCGGTGTCGTCGCCCACCGAGGGCCAGATGGACACCATCAGCTTCATGTCCAGCTGGCGGTGCAGCGTGTCCACCATGCCGCGCGGGTCGGGGAAGCGCTCGGCGTTCCAGGTCATGCCGCTCCAGGTGCCGTCCTTGTCACCGCCCCAGTACTGCCAGTCCTGCACGATGGTGTCGAGCGGGAAGCGCTCGGCCCGAAAGCGCTTGGCCACGTCCAGCAACTGCTGCTGCGTCCTGTAGCGCTCCTTGCTCATGAACAGGCCGAAGGCACTCTTCGGGAACATCGGCGCGGCGCCTGTCAGCTGGCGGTAGCCGGCCATCAGCTCGTCCATCGTCGTGCCGGCAACGAAGTAGTAGTCGGCACCGGCCGGCGCGCTCTCCGCCCAGAAGCGGGCGCCCTGCGCGTCGTCGGTGAAGCGCATCTTGGAATACACATCCCACAGCACCCCCCAGCGCCGCGTGGACACCATGAAGGGCAGCACGGTGCCGATGTTGGTCTGCACCATGGTCACGTCGCGCCCGCGGTAGTCCATGTGCGACTCGTTGTACTGGCCCAGGCCGTACAACGACTCGTCGGGCGTCAGGCTGAAGGCCTGCGTCATCGTGTAGCTGGGCGCGCCGGAGAACTCGGCCGGCTGCAGCGCGGCTGGCGCCTGCTCGCGCGTGAAGGGCTGGCCGTCGGGCCGCAGGAAGGCGATGGCGCCGCTGCGCTTGTCCACCTGCACGCGCAGCGCGGGGCTGGTCAGCACCAGCATGTCCGCGCCATCCTGGAGCTCCAGCGTCTGGGGCTGCGGCGCGGCCACCACGACGAGGCTGGGCTGGGTGGCGTGGCTGTGTCCCAGGTGGGTGGTCACGCGCACCAGGCCGGGGCCGTAGAACAGCACGTTGCGCGTGAGCGCCCCGCGCTGCACCTGCACGCCGGCGGCCAACCGCGTCCATGCGAAGCCGCCTGCATCGGGCGTCAGCAGCTGGCGCTGAGCCTGGCCCAGGGCGTCCAGGCCCGTGGGGGTCTGGGCATGGAGGACGGGCGACAGGCACAGCAGCAAGGCAGCAGCCAGCGCGCGGCAACGCGCAAGCGGAAGGGGGTGCTTCACCGGAGGCTCCTCTGCGCGCAGGTTCAAGCCCCTGCGGGCTCGGCGGCAATCACTTCGAGCACGCTGCGCTCGTCCAGCTCGCCGCGGCGGTACTCGCCGGCGGCGCGGCGGTCGCGCAGCACCAGCACGCGGTCGCTGCAATGCAGGACCTCGGGCAGCTCGGAGGAGATGAAGACGACGGCCATGCCGGCCTTGCCGTCCTCGGCGTGGGCCAGCGCACGCACCTGGTCCATCAGGTCTTCCTTGGCGCGCACATCGATGCCGCGTGTGGGCTCGTCCAGGATCAGCACGTCCGGCTGCGTGGCGAGCCAGCGCGCGAGCAGCGCCTTTTGCTGGTTGCCGCCCGACAGTTGCCCGATGGGCGTGTCGGCGCTGGACGTCTTGATGCCGAGCTTTCGGATGTAGTCGTCGGCCAGCGCCTGCTGCTGCTCGTGGCTCATGCACAGCCGCAGCCCGGTGCGGGCCTGAAGCGCCAGCAGGATGTTGTCGCGCACGGACAGGTCCAGGATGGCACCCTCGTGCTTGCGGTCCTCGGAGCAGAAGGCGATGCCAGCGGCGATGGCTTCGCGCGGCGAATGCCAGGCGCCCTTGCGGCCCTTGCGGCCATTGCGGCCACTTCGGCCATTGCGTGCGGCCATCTCGACGTGCCCCGCGTCGGCCGCGTCGGCCCCGAACAGCAGCCGCGCGGCCTCGGTGCGGCCGGAGCCCAGCAAGCCCGCCAGGCCAAGCACCTCACCGCGGTGCAGCGTCAGGTCCAGCGGCTGCACGGCGCCCCGACGGGCCAGGCCTTCGGTCTTCAGCACGACCTCGCTGCTGCCGGCGCCGCTGCTGTCCAGGCGAGTCGGTTGTTGATCAGGCGGCGCGCCGACCATCTTGTTGACCAGCGCCAGGCGGCCCAGGTCGGCGGCCAGGTACTCGCCTTCGGTCTCGCCGTTGCGCATCACGGTGATGCGGTCGGCCAGCGCATAGGTCTGGTCCAGGAAGTGCGTGACGAAGAGGATGGCCAGGCCCTGGTCGCGCAGGCGGCGCAGCACGGTGAACAGGCGTTGCACGGCCGCGTCGTCCAGGCTGGACGTCGGCTCGTCCAGGATGAGCACGCGCGCCGAGATGCGCAGCGCGCGGGCGATGGCGACCATCTGCTGCACGGACAGCGAGTAGCGCGACAGCGGCGCGGTGACGTCGATGTCCAGGTCCATCTGCTTGAGCACGCGTTCGGCTTCGGCGTTGACGGCCGACCAGTCGATGCGGCCCCCACCCAGCCAGGACTTGCGGGGGAAGCGCCCGGCGCAGATGTTCTCCGCCACGCTGAGGTTGGGGCAGAGGTTGACCTCCTGGTAGACCGTGCGAATGCCGAGGTCCTGGGCGTCTTCCGTGCGCTTGGGCGCGATGGTGTTGCCGTCGAGCGTGATGACGCCGGCGTCGGGCTGGTAGAGGCCCGTCAGCACCTTGATCAGCGTGGACTTGCCGGCGCCGTTCTGGCCCATCAGCGCATGCACCTCGCCGGGGAACAGGCGCAGGCTCACATCGCTGAGCGCCTTCACGCCGGGGAAGCCCTTGTGGATGCCGGACAGCTCCAGCACGGGCACGGTTTTGTCGAGGTTCATGGCAATGGGCTCACCCTCGGCGACTGCGGTGCCGAGGCCTGCGGTGGGTGGCGGACAGGGCTTGGCCCCCGTCCACCGACCCGCCTTAGTACTTCCGGTTCGGCAGTTCCTTGGCGGCCACTTCGGCCGGGAACACACCCTCGATGACGGTGATGCGCTTTTCCACCGGCTTCTTGGCCACCACGTCCTTGGCCAGCTGCATCAGCTGCGGGCCCAGCAGCGGGTTGCACTCGACGGTGACGTTGAGCTTGCCGGCCTTCATCGCCTCGAACGCGCCACGCACGCCGTCGATGGAGATGATGACGATGTCCTTGCCCGGCTTCAGGCCGGCTTCCTCGATGGCCTGGATGGCGCCGATGGCCATGTCGTCGTTGTGCGCGTACAGCACGTCGATCTTCTTGTCGCGCTGCTTCAGGAAGGACTCCATCACTTCCTTGCCCTTGGCGCGCGTGAACTCGCCGGACTGCGAGCGGATGATCTGCAGCTTGGGGTTGGTCTTGATGACTTCCTCGAAGCCCTTCTTGCGGTCGATGGCCGGGGCCGAGCCCACGGTGCCCTGCAGCTCGACGATGTTCAGCGCCGCGTTGGGCGTCTTGGCGGCACGCTCCAGCAACCAGCGCGCGGCCTTGCGGCCTTCCTCGACGAAGTCGGAGCCGATGAAGGTCACGTACAGCGACGGGTCGGCCACCTTGACGGCACGGTCCGTCAGGATGACCGGGATGCCGGCCTTCTGGGCTTCCTTCAGCACGGTGTCCCAGCCCGATTCGACGACCGGCGAGAACGCGATGACGTCGACCTTCTGCGCGATGAAGCTGCGGATGGCCTTGACCTGGTTCTCCTGCTTCTGCTGCGCGTCGGCGAACTTCAGCGTGATGCCGGCCTCCTTGGCCGCCGACTTGATGGAGGCGGTGTTCGCGGTGCGCCATTCGCTCTCGGCGCCGACCTGGGAGAAGCCCATGGTCAGCGGCTTGGCGAACGCAGCGAAGGCGGGCAAGGACAGTGCAGCCGCGATCAGGGTGCGGCGGGCAATGAGCTTCATCATTCGGTTGTCTCCGGGTTGTAGGTGGATGCTAGAAGGCGGGCGATGCGCAGCCAATGACTTTTTTGGCCGAAGTCATATCGGTTTCGGCATCGTTCGCCACGGCCGCATCAGGCAATTCTCAGGACGTGGGCCGGACTGGGCGCCAGGCCTGAGGGCAACTTGACCACCAGGCCCTCCGCCGTCTGCTCGAAGGCCAGCGCCTGGGCGCCGCCCAGCAGGTCCACGCGCTGCACGGGTGGGTGGGCGCCGCGGGCCAGGCTGCGGATCAGCCAACGGCCGTCGGCCGGCAGCCCGAAGGCGCTGGCGTAGAGCCGGTCGCCCTTGGCGACGAAGCGGAAGTCCTGCGCGCCCAGTGGCGCGCCCTTGCCTTCGTTGAACCCCTGGGCCGTCAGCGGCGCCTGCTTGTCCATCGCGGGGCCCTCGCCGAACACGCGCCAGGGGCGCGTGCCGTAAATGCTCTCGCCGTGGCCCTGCATCCAGACGCCGATGGCCTCGACCACCCGGCGCTCGACCGCGTCGATGCTGCCGTCGCCCTTGACGGGCACGTTCAGCAGCAGGTTGCCGTTCTTGCTGACCACGTCGATGAGCATGCGGATCACCGTCTCGGCGGACTTGTACTGGCCGCGCTCCAGCACGCGCTTGTCATAGTGCCAGGCGCCCAGGCAGGTGTCGGTCTGCCAGGGCAACGGCTCGATGCCCTGCGCCTGGCCACGCTCGATGTCCCACACCATGGCACGGCGCTGCTGCTCGTCCAGGATCTTGCCGAACAGCACGGCCTGGGTGCGGCCGGTCTTGTCGAGGTGCTGGTTGTACAGGTGGGCGGCGATGTCCAGGCCCACCGGGCTGACGGGCCACAGCGGCAGTGCGGTGTCGTCGAAATAGACCAGCTCGGGGCGGTGCTGGTCCAGCAGGTCCAGCGTGCGGGCCAGGAAGTTGCGGCAGTAGGCCTCGCTGGGCTTGCTGGCGCCCTCGCCCCAGTCCCACTGGCGGTGGATGGCTTTGGGATCGTGGGCGTCCGCGCTGGGGGCATGGTCCTGCGCATACAGCTGCTGCGGGTCCAGGCCTTCCCACCACTGGCCGCGGCCGTCTTCCTTGCGCAGGCGGCCGTCGTAGGGCACGCCGGCCAGCGGACCTTGGGTGTCGGCGCGCTGGGCCGGTTCGTACCAGGTCCAGGCATGCGCCGCGTGCACGCTCACGCCCAGCGGCAGGCCCTGTGCGCGGGCGGCGGTGGCCCAGCGCTTGATGATGTCCTGCTTCGGTCCGATGCGCGTCGAGTTCCACGCATGGTGGCGGCTGGCGAACAGGTCGAAGTTGTCGTGGTGGTTGGCCATCGCCATGAAATAGCGCGCGCCGGCCCTCTTGTAGAGGCCCACCAGCTCCTCGGGCTCCCAGCGCTCGGCCTTCCAGTCGCGGATGACCTCCTTGAAGCCATAGACCGACGGGTGGCCGTAGGTGGCGACGTGATGGCGGTTCTTGGCGCTGCCCTCGATGTACATCTCGCGCGCGTACCAGTCGCCGAACTCGGGTTGGCACTGCGGACCCCAGTGAGCCCAGATGCCGAACTTGGCGTCGCGGAACCAGTCGGGCACCTGGTACTTCATCAGCGAGTCCCAGCTCGGCTGGAAGGCGCCGCGCGGGGCCGCGGTCGCCGCGGGTGCCTGTTGAGCCCAGGCCGGCAGCGCCGCGGCGGGCATGAGGGCGGAGAACTGCTGGAGGACTTGTCTTCTCTTCATTCGGACCCCGGGGCTTGGATTCAGCGCAGCAGCCGCAGGCCGTACAGGCCACCGGCCATGCTGCCCGGCTTGGCCACGAACTTCACGCTGAGCTTGCCGCCGGCAGCGCGCACCAGGTCCGCAGGCAGCTCGAAGTCACGCGTGTAGATGGCTTCCTGAGCGGCGTCCGACGCCAGCTCGATGTCGGCAACGGGCTGGCCATTGACGACCAGCTCGAAGCGGCGGCCGTTGTCGCGCGTGGAAAAGCTCAGGCGCAGCGCGCGGGCCTCGACCTTCGCATCGTTGAGCTCGTAGCTGAACCACTTCTTCGCATGCCGCCAGCGGCCGGCCGGCGCAATGCCGCTCTCGGCGCCCTCGCCCTTGAAGAAATGGTCGGACTCGGGCTGCTGCTCGCCCGGTGCCACCTGGTCGATGGTGATGGCATCGAGCGCCAGTCGGGCTTGCTCGGCCTGGGCCAACTCTGCCCGCATCAGGCTCTGCTGGGCCGGCGTGCTGCGGCCCCAATAGAGCATGTAGCGCGAATCGTGCAGCCGGAAGAACGGGATGAGCTGCAGCTTCTCTTCACCCTTGGCGCCGTGGATCAGCCCCGGCGCGGTGAAGGTCAGCGGCTGGCCGGGCACGGGCTTGAAGCGGCGGATGAAGTCTGCCTTGTCGCTGACGAACACCGGCGCGGCCTCCTGCGGGCACACGGCGCCGTGCGCGATGTGCCCCATGCGCGAGGCGTCGGCGCGGAAGTTCAGCGTCTCGCCCGGCTGCGGCGTCTTGGCCGCCAGCACGATGGGGCCATGCAGCACGGCAACAAAATTCTTCATGCCGTGCAGTGGCTCCAGCGTCGTGCGCATGGGCAGCTCCACGTCCACGTGGTCGCCCGTCTTCCAGTCGCGGCGCAGTTCGACCTGGCCGCCGGGCCTGGCCTTCACGGCCACCGCCTTGCCGTTGACCCTGACCTTCAGCGCGCCGGGCGCGACCCAGCCGGGATAGCGAATCTTCAGCGCGAACGTGCCGGTGCCGTCCACCGTCAGCCGCGTGCGCGACTCGTCGGGGAAGCGGGTGCTCTGCGTCAGCTTGATGCCGCGCTCGCGCCAGTCCAGCGTGGAGGCGACGAACAGGTTCACGTGCAGCGCATCGCCGTCATGCGCGTAGACGAACTCGCCGTGGCGCGCATGGCTCTCGATGCCCGAGCCCACGCAGCACCACATGCCGTCGTGCACCTGCGAGTAGACGCGGTAGTGCTGCGGCCGCATCGGCGTGAAGTAGACGAAGCCGCCCTGCGGATGCTGGGAGGCCAGGATGTGGTTGTAGAGCGTGCGCTCGTAGTAGTCGGCGTACCGGCCCACCTGCGGCGACGCCTGCGCCAGCAGCGCCGTCAGCTTCAGCATGTTGTAGCTGTTGCAGGTCTCCGGCCCCTCCACCTCGTTGAGCATCGGCTTGAAGTCGGTGTCGGGGTGAAAGTGCTCCTTCACGCTGTTGCCGCCGATGGCGACGGAGCGTTTGTCCACCACCGTGCGCCAGAAGAACTCGGCCGCCTGCCGGGACTCGTCCTCGCCGGTGAGTTGCGCCAGGCGCGCGAAGCCGATGACCTTGGGGATCTGCGTGTTGGCATGCAGGCCGGTCAGCTTGTCACGGCCCTGGGCCAGCGGCTGTAGCAGGGCCTGGTGCGAGAAGCGCCGCGCCAGCGCCAGGTAGCGCAGGTCGCCGGTCATCTGCGACACGTCGGCCAGCACCTCGTTCATGCCGCCGTGCTCGGCGCGCAGCATGTCCTGCATCTGCGCTTCGCTCAGCGGCGTGGTCAGCCGCAAGGCCCAATCGGACAGCTTGACCAGCATGGCCTTGGCGTCCGCGTTGCCGGTGTAGACCCAGGCGTCGCGCAGGCCGGCGAAGACCTTGTGGATGTTGTACCAGGGCACCCAGCGGCCATTGACCGAGAAGCTGTCCACCTTGAGCCGCCCCGCTGCGACGTCGGCCCAGGCCTTGGCACCGTCGGGCACGCCGCCGATGTAGCCGGTGCCCAAGGCGTCCTGACAGCGCTTCAGCTCGGCGATGGCGTAGTCCAGCTTCTGCTTCGCCTGCGCGTCGCCGGTGGACGCCACCATCAACGCCAGCGCCGAGATGTAGTGGCCGCCCATGTGGCCGTCCAGGCCCGTGGACTCCCAGTTGCCATAGGTCGGCGCCTTGGCCGGCAAGCCGGCCTCGCGCAGGAAGGGCGCCAGCAGCTTGTCGGCGTCCAGCGCCATCAGGTAGTTCAGGTCGGTGTCCTGCGCGGCCTTGAAAGGGCCGTCCAGCAGGCGCACGCGTTCCAGCGGGAACAGCTGCGTCGCCGCACCGGCGCTGTGGGCACAGACCACAAGGGCCAGCGAGGCGAGCAGCTTTCTCACATCAAGCTCCGGTTCGGATGGCCCACAACGACACGCCGCCGGCAGACAGGGCGGAGAAGCTCACGACGAAAGCACTCGCGTTGGTATTCCACTGCCGGGACAGTACGCCCGAATAGGTCACGCCGGCGCTCACCACGCTGAGTTTGTTGCTGCCCTTGTGTGTCCACGTGCCGGTCATGCCGCCGGTCACCGTGCCGTCGGCGTTCAGCACCACGTTGATGGACGCCTTGGCCGCGGCGGCGATGTCCTTGGCGTGGTTGACCAGCTTGTACGTGCCTGCCGCCTGGGCGGCGCTCACGTCGGCCGTCTGCGCCGGGCTGGCCAGGCTCAGCGGCGCATAACGCAGCGGCGCGATGACCGGCCAGCCGTCCTCGTTCAGGTGCATCTCGTGCGTGCGGATCTCGTGGAGCTCGCCGGTGCCGGGGAAGCGCGTGTGGAAGATGATGAAGTACTGCTTGGTCGCCGCGTCGTAGTAGGCCGAGTTGTGGCCGGGCGAGACGTAGCCCAGCGCCGTGCCGGTCTCGCCAGTGGCGTTGGCAAACTGGTGGGCGCCCATCAGCTTCATGCCGTGCGGCGTGATGCTGGCGTCATCGAACAGCGGCTTGGTGGGGTCGGCCTTGACGGTGGACATGTCCTTGCCGGCGCCGTCCACGTAGGGGCCATCGGGGTTGCGCGAGCGCGCGACGCGCACGTTGTAGCCGCCGCCCGCGTCGGCACCGAGGCCGCCGAAGGAGACGAACAGGTAGTAGTACTGGCTCTCGGGGCTGTACAGGATGTAGGCCCCTTCGATGCGCGCATGGTTGCCGCCCATCAGGTGCTTGCCATAGCCCTGGCCAGGCAGCGGCACGCCGGTCGTCGCGTTGAGCTGCAGGATGAAGATGCCGCCCGAGTACGAGCCGTAGACCATCCACAGCTTGCCCGTCGCATCGGCAAACACGGCGGGGTCCACCGCATTGGGATGCTTGGTGGCGTCGTAGACGGTGCCGTCCTCGCTGGGCAGGCCCCACATGCCCGACTTCAGCACGACCTGCTTGTTGACGTAGGGGCCGTCCACCTTGTCGGCCACGGCGATGCCCAGCGCCGAGCGCGGCGAGTCGCCCTTGCAGGCGCAGTAGTACATGTAGAACTTGTTGTCGGCCAGCTTGATGACGTCGGGCGCCCACAGCGTGGTGGTCTCGGCCCAGGCCAGCGTCTCGGCCAGCTCGGTGGTCACCTTGTTGCCGAAGATGGGGTTGGCGTTGTTGACGCCGTCGGCCAGCTTGGTCCAGTTCATCAGGTCCGTCGTCTTGGCGGCCGCGAGGTGCGAGCCGAAGACGTAGAAGGTGCCGTCGGCCTTGATGACAGAGGGGTCATGCACGCCGGCGTTGGCGAAGGTCAGCGCCGTCTGCGTGGGCGGCGGCGGCGGGGGCGGCGGGGGCGGGGGCGGCGCCGCAGGCGGCGGGGGCGGAGGCGGGGGCGGCGTGATGGGGCTGGGCGCGGGGGTGGGGCTGCCGCCGCCACCGCCGCCACACGCGGTCAGCGCGAGGGCGGCGGTGCCGGCGATGAAGTCGCGGCGCTTGTGCAAGGCCATGGTGTCTTGTCTCCGGTAGCTATGGTTGTGGGCGCACAGCCTAGGAGGCCACGCGCGGTCACACCAATGACATTGCGCGCGTGCTCGATCCCTGTTTCGATATGCCGCCATGGGACGCATCCACGGCAAAGCCCGGCCCGTCGCAAGGACGGAGCCGGGTCAGTGCAGTGGGGCGATCAGCCCTCGACGGCGACGACGACGACGGACTTGGCCGGCAGCTTGATGGTCAGCTTGCCGTTGGCCGACTGCGCCTCGAACGGCTGAGGCAGCACCTGCGGCGCCTTGCCCAGTTCGTTCTGCGCGTCCATTGCGCCGGCGGTCAACACCTGGCCCTTGACGGCCTTGGGAGCGTTGGTGCCCAGCAGCAGGTCCAGCTCGGCGGCCTGCGTGGCGTTGGCGTTCACGAGACCCACCCAGAGCTTGCCGTCCTTGCCACGGCCTGCGGTGACGCTCAAGCCCGGCATCTCGAACTTGTCGACCTTGTAGGTCGGGTTGTTCTCGATCTTGACGGGCAGCGAGGTCGCGTCCTGGAACGGCGTGTAGAGCTTGAACGCGTGGTACGTCGGCGTCAGCACCAGCTTGTCCTTGCTGGTGAGGATCATGGCCTGCAGCACGTTGACCATCTGCGCGATGTTGCTCATCTTCACGCGGTCGGCATGGGCGTGGAAGACGTTGAAGTGCAGCGCTGCCAGCAGCGCGTCACGCAGCGTGTTGCGCTGGACCAGGAAGCCGGGGTTGCTGCCGGGTTCCGGGTCGTACCAGCTGCCCCACTCGTCGAAGTAGATGGCCAGCTTCTTCTTCGGGTCGTTCTTGTCGAGGATGGCCTTGTTCTTGACCAGCGTGTCGTCGATCTTCTTGACCTGCGACAGCATGGCGACCCATTCGCTCTCCGGGAAGCCGGCTGCCGCGCCCTTGGTCTCCCACTTGCCGCTGGGGAAGGTGTAGGCGTGGTGGGCGATGCCGTCGAAGTTGTGGCGCACGCTCTTGCTCAGCGCCTCGGTCCAGGCGGTGTCCTGGTCGTTGCCGCCACTGGCGATGAACTGCGGGCGGTTGTGCGCCGGCGTCTTCAGGAAGGTGGCCCAGTGGCGGTACAGGTCGGCGTAGTACTCCGGCCGCATGTTGCCGCCGCAGCCCCAGGTCTCGTTGCCCAGCGCGTAGTAGTGAACGCGGAACGGCTTGTCGCGGCCGTTCTTGCGGCGCTGCTCGACGATGGTCGCGTTGCCCTCGCCAGTCATGTACTCCAGCCACTCGGCCGCTTCCTGCGGCGAGCCGGTGCCCACGTTGGCGTTCACGTAGGCCTCGGCGCCCAGCTGCTCGACCAGATCGAAGAACTCGTGCGTGCCCACGGCGTTGTTCTCGGGCACGCCACCCCAGTGGGTGTTGACCTTGATGGGGCGCTTGCTGCGCGGGCCGATGCCGTCGCGCCAGTGGTATTCGTCGGCGAAGCAGCCGCCAGGCCAGCGCACCAGCGGCACCTTCAGGTCCTTCAGTGCCGCAACGACGTCCTTGCGCCAGCCGCGCACGTTGGGGATCTTGGACTCGGGGCCCACCCACATGCCTTCGTAGATGCCGGTACCCAGGTGCTCGGCGAACTGGCCGTAGATGTTGCGGTGGATGACCGGCCCGGGCTGGTCGGCGCTGACGACGACCTTGATGTCGGCGGCGTGCGCGCCCGCGCTCACCACCAGCGTGGCCACGAGGGCCAGCAGTTGCTTCTTCATCTGTCTTGTCTCCTTTGGTTTGTCTATCTGGCCTCTTCGGGCCGAGCGCCGGGCCGCCCCAAGCCGGCCCGGTTTGGCGATGTGCTTGCCGGTCGATCCGGCAAGCGTCGCCGTCCCCTCGGGGGACCGGCCAGGGCCAAGCCCTGGACGAGGGGCTTCAATTGCGGGTCAGGGCTCCATCCCGACGACGCCACACGCCGCGTTCGTTGGGTTCCCGCAGCACGGCAGGCAGCAGCGCGCGCGGCAGGTTCTGGTAGCTCACCGGGCGCAGGAAGCGCTGGATCGCCGCCGTGCCGACGGAGCTGCTGCGACCGTCGCTGGTGGCCGGGAACGGGCCGCCGTGCACCATGGCCGTGGACACCTCCACGCCGGTCGGGAAGCCGTTGGCCAGGATGCGGCCGACCTTGCGCTCCAGCGCCGGCAGCAGCGCGCGGGCGGCGGCGAGATCGGCCTCGTCGTCGTCCTGCAGCTGCAGCGTGGCGGTCAGCTGGCCTTCCAGGCCTTCGATGACGGCCAGCAGCTCGGCCTCGTCCTTGCAGGCCACCAGCAGCGATGCCGGGCCGAAGATCTCTGACTGCATCGCGTGGTTGGCCAGGAACGCCGCGCCGGTCGTCTTGAACAGGCTGGGCGCGCCGGTGCAGGCGGCCGAGGTGCCGCGCAGCAGCGCGTCCACCTGCGGCTGGCTGGCCAGCGCCGCTTCACCACGCTGGTAGGCGCCGGCGATGCCAGGCGTCAGCATGGTGGCGGCGGGCACGGGCTTCAGCGCCTCGGCGGCCGCGGTGGCGAAGCGGTCGAAGTCTTCGCTGGCAATGCCCAGCACCAGGCCGGGGTTGGTACAGAACTGGCCCACGCCCATCGTCAGCGAGCCGGCAAAGCCGGTGGCGATCTCAGCACCGCGCTTGGCCAGTGCACCGGGCAGCAGGATGGTCGGGTTGATGCTGCTCATCTCCGCGTAGACGGGAATGGGCTGCGGGCGCGCGGCGGCAACCGCCATCAGCGCCAGGCCGCCGGCGCGCGAGCCGGTGAAGCCCACGGCCTGGATGGCGGGGTGCTTCACGAGTGCAGTGCCGATGTCGTTGCCATGGCCCGGCAGCAGCGCGAACACGCCGGCCGGCAGGCCGGACAGCTTGACGGCCTCGACGATGGCGCGGCCCACCAGCTCGGACGTGCCGGGGTGGGCCGGGTGGCCCTTCACGACGACCGGGCAGCCGGCGGCCAGCGCGGCGGCGGTGTCGCCACCGGCCACCGAGAAGGCCAGCGGGAAGTTGCTGGCGCCGAACACGGCCACGGGGCCCACGCCGATGAAGCGCAGGCGCAGGTCCGGCCGCGGCGGCGTGCGGGTGGGCAGCGCGGTGTCGATGCGGGCGTCCTGCCAGCTGCCTTCGCGCAGCAGTTCCGAGAACAGCTTCAGCTGGTTCATCGTGCGGCCGCGCTCGCCTTCCAGGCGGGCACGCGGCAGGCCGCTCTCGGCCATCGCGCGCACGATGAGGTCGTCACCCAGCGCCAGGATCTGCGCGGCGATCTGGTCCAGGAAGTCGGCACGCTCGTGGTCGCTGGTGGCGCGCAAGGCGTCGAACGCGGCGTTGGCCAGTTCACAGGCCTGGTTCACCTGGGCGACATCCACCGAATGGACGTCGGGGCCCAGCGCTTCGTTCTTGCTGGGGTCGAAGCCCTGGAAGGCCGCGCCATTGCCGCGGACCGCCTCGCCGCCGATCAGCGCCAGGCCTTGAATCATGTGGCTCATGAGAGCTCCTTAATGGGAATGACGCGGGACGGCCGAACCCCGGCAGCCGCGCAAAAAGTCGAAATCACAGCCCTCGTCGGCCTGCAGCACATGCTGCACGTAGAGGTGGCGGTAGCCGGTGGCGTCAGCCGGGTCCACCGTCTGCGCGGCGGCCCAGGCTTGCAGACGCTTGGCGAGCTCTTCCTCGGACACGTCCAGGTGCAGGCGGCCGGCGGCGCAGTCCAGCTCGATGAAGTCACCCTCCTGCACGACCGCCAGCGGGCCACCGGCGCGCGCTTCGGGCGCCACATGCAGCACGACCGTGCCGTAGGCGGTGCCGCTCATGCGCGCGTCGGAGATGCGCACCATGTCCTTCACGCCGGAGGCCAGGATCTTGGGCGGCAGGCCCATGTTGCCGACCTCGGCCATGCCGGGGTAGCCCTTGGGGCCGCAGTTCTTCATGACGAGGATGCAGCTGGCGTCGACGTCCAGGTCGGGGTCGCCGATGCGGGCCTTGTAGTCGTCGAAGTTCTCGAACACGACGGCACGGCCGCGGTGCTTCATCAGCTCGGGCGTGGCGGCCGAGGGCTTCAGCACGGCGCCGCGCGGCGCGAGGTTGCCGCGCAGGATGCAGATGCCCCCGTCCTTGATCAGCGGCTTGTCCAGCGGGCGGATGACTTCGTCGTCGTAGATCGGCGCGTCATGGCAGTTGTCCCACAGGCTCTTGCCGTTGACGGTCAGCGCCGTCGGGTTGGGCAGCAGGTTGGCTTCGCCCAGGCGGCGGATCACGCCCGGCAGGCCGCCGGCGTAATAGAACTCTTCCATCAGGAAGCGGCCCGAGGGCAGCAGGTCCACGACGGTGGGCGTGCCGCGGCCGATGCGGGTCCAGTCTTCCAGCTCCAGGTCCACGCCCATGCGGCCGGCGATGGCCTTCAGGTGGATGACGGCGTTGGTGGAGCCGCCGATGGCCGCGTTGACGCGGATGGCGTTCTCGAAGGCCTCCTTGGTGAGCACCTTGGACAGGCGCAGGTCTTCCCACACCATGTCGACGATGCGCATGCCGGACAGGTGGGCCAGCACATAGCGGCGTGCATCGACGGCGGGGATGGCGGCGTTGTGCGGCAGGGACGTGCCCAGCGACTCGGCCATGCAGGCCATCGTGGACGCGGTGCCCATCGTGTTGCAGGTGCCGGCAGAGCGCGAGTGGCCGGCCTCGGCGGCCAGGAAGTCGTGCATCTTGATCTCGCCGGCCTTGACCTGCTCGTGCAGCTGCCACACGGCCGTGCCCGAGCCGATGTTCTTGCCGTTGAGCTTGCCGTTGAGCATCGGACCGCCGGTGACGACGATGGCCGGCACGTCCACGCTGGCCGCGCCCATCAGCAGCGCGGGCGTGGTCTTGTCGCAGCCCACCAGCAGCACGACCGCATCGACCGGATTGCCGCGGATGCTCTCCTCGACGTCCATGCTGGCGAGGTTGCGGGTCAGCATGGCGGTGGGGCGCAGGTTGCTCTCGCCGCTGGAGAACACCGGGAACTCGACCGGCCAGCCGCCGGCTTCGAGGATGCCCTTCTTCACATGCTCGGCGAGCTTGCGGAAGTGGGCGTTGCAGGGCGTCAGCTCGCTCCAGGTGTTGCAGATGCCAATGATGGGCTTGCCCTGGAACTCATGATCGGGGATGCCCTGGTTCTTCATCCAGGAGCGGTACATGAAGCCGTTCTTGTCCTGGGTGCCGAACCACTCGGCCGAACGCAGCTTGACCTTGCTCTTCTTGTCCTCAGTCGTCATGTCTTGTCTCGGAGTCGTTCAGGCGCGCGGACGGAGTGCCGCATTCAAAAGATGCTAGACCGCGGCGGAATTGCAATCCAATCAAATTCACGCCCGTAGCGATGCCGTTTTTGATATCAATCGCGGCGAGAAGGACGGCCAAACAGCGGCATGCCTTCAGCGGACCACCGCAAGGGCTTCACGAACGTGTGGCGGTCGGGGTTCCACAGCGGGTCGCCTTCGATCTCGGTGTAGGTGCGGGCGTGATAGACCAGCAGCACCTCGTCGGGCGTCGCGCCTTCGGTGAAGCTGTTGTGGCCGGGGCCGAAGACGCTGTCCTCGGCGCAGCTGCGCATCACCGGCTCGGGCGACTTGTGCCAGCTGGACGGGTCGAGCAGGTCAGCGTCGTCGTGCGCCCACAGCAGGCCCATCGCGTAGTTCTCGTCCGTCGCGCTGGCCGAGTAGCTGATGAACACCTTGCCGTGGCGCTGCAGCACCGACGGCCCCTCGTTGACGAGGAAGCCGCGGCATTCCCAGTCGAACTCGGGCTGGCTGAGCAGCACGGGCGCGCCGGCCAGCTGCCACGGCATGCTCATGGGCGCGATGTAGAGGTTGGAGTTGCCGGCGATGGCCCGGTCCTTCTGCGCCCACAGGTAGTAGAGCTGGCCGCGGTGGGTGAAGGTGGTGGCATCGAGGCAAAAGCTGTCGATGCCGCTGTCCACCTGGCCCAGGAACTCCCACTCGCCCGTGAACGGGTCGGCTGCGGTGTTCCTGATGGCATACATGCGGTGCTGGAACATGCCCTGCTCGTCCAGCGCCCGGGTGTGGGCGGCAGCAAAGTAGACGTACCAGGCGCCCTGGTTGAAATGCAGCTCGGGCGCCCAGATCAGCTCGGACCACGGGCCCGTGTCGGGCTTGCGCCAGGCGACGAAGGCGCGTGCGTCCACCAGGCCTTCGAGGGTCGCTGCGCGGCGCAGCTCGATGCGGTCGTACTGCGGCACCGAGGCGGTGAAGTAGTACAGGCCGTCGGTGTGGCGGGTGATGTGGGGGTCTGCGCGCTGGCGGATCAGCGGCTCAAGCAGGTCGGACATAGGGAAGGCAGAGAAGAAAAAAGGGCGTTGCCCGGGAGGCCCGTGCAACGCCCGCAACGAGGAAGCGTTTCAGCCTCGCAGGATCACAGCTTCCAGCGGAACCCGACCGACACCGATCGGCCGGTCTGCACCGTGCCGAAGTTGGTCAGCTCCGGGCTGCCCGCATCGCCGAACTTGTAGTACTGCTGTTGCATCTCGTTGGTCAGGTTGACGCCGCTGATGTCGAACGCCATGCGGTCATTGAGGTTGTAGGTCAGCTGCAGGTCCACGCTCTTTTCCGGGTGGCGCCAGATGCCAATCGGGTTGGCGAACAGCGCCGCTTCGTTGGCGGCCAGGAAGCTGGCGCGGCGAACGTACGACAGGCGGGCGCCGACGGGGCCCTTCTCGTAGGCCAGCGTGGCGTTCCACGACAGCTTGGACACGCCGAAGAACGGCGACTCCAGCTGCGAGACGATGTTGCCGGCGCTGTCAGCGGTCGGCACGTTCTGCGACGAGGTCAGGCGCGTCACGCTGCCCTGGAAGCCCAGCCCGTCCAGCAGGCCCGGCAGACCCTTGGGAAAGTAGATCGCACCGAGTTCGACGCCGCTGATCTTGCCGTCCGACGCATTGACCGGCGAGCTGATGACGTAGTCGTAGCCGTTGGTGTGGTCGCCACCCGAGGTCGAGTTGCGGAACGGATCGTCGGCCGGGCCGACGCGGATGCGCCGGCGCAGCGGCACGACCAGACCTTCGATCTTGCGCTGGAACACGGTGCCGTACAGCGCGCTGTCCTTCTGGAAGTACCACTCGCCCGTCAGGTCCAGGTTCTTGGAGCGCGTCGGCTCCAGGCCCGGGTTGCCGCCGCTGCCGCCGCCGTAGCCCACGCGCGAGACGTCGTCGCTGAGCTGCAGCACCGGGTTCAAGTCGCCGAAGCCCGGACGGCGCAGCGTTTCACCGTAGTTGAAGCGCACCAGCACGTCCTTCACCGGCTCATAGCGCAGCGTCAGGCTGGGCAGGAACTTGCGGGCCGTCTTGGAGCCGTTCGTCGGCGTGACCGCCTTGGTCGTGGCATTGACGCTGTAGGCCGTCATGCTCGTCTCGACCTGCACGTAGCGCACGCCGAAGTTGGCGCGCAGCGGCCGGCCGAACAACTGGTGCTCGCTGTCCGCCATCAGGTAGGCGTTCGTCGTGTCTTCCTTCACGTCGAAGGTCTTCTGCAGGAACAGCTTGTCGGTCGTCTGGAAATTCGCGTCGGCCGCCTTGTACATCGTGCGCCACGCATCGAGGTTGTCGCGGATGTAGTACGCGTTCGGCTCGATCCAGGAGCGTGGCACGTCCGAGATGTCGGTGCCAAAGTCGGCGTTGACGTGGTAGTAGTTCGCGCCCAGCGAAGCCAGGTTGCGGCCCAGGAAGGCCGATTGCTCGCGCTTGGCTTCCGCCGCCTTGCGCGTATCGAAGCGCACGCCGAAGTTCAGCGTCTTCAGCGGGCCCCAGTCGGCGTCGTAGGCGCCGTTCAGGCTGGCGGTGGCGGCGCTGCCCTCGTTGCGGTTGGCGTTGTCGTAGAACTGCGCCACGTTCCACTTGGTGGGGTCCGCCAGGTCGGCGTTGTTGTTGAACTTGAACGCCATGTTGCCGCCGCCGGAATTGAAGTCGACGGTGATGGACGGCGCGACGCGGTCGATGCGGGTGGCGGTGAATTCGGAGTGGAAGCTGCTGGTCTGGTACGACACATCGCCGTCCAGCCGCAGCCGGTCGCCGACGTTCCACTTGCCGTTCAGGGCCACGATCCGTGAGTCGGTGGCCGAGGTCGTGTAGTCGCCGCTGTTGAAACCGTACACGTCATTCACGGTCCGCGTCTTGATGACGTTGGTACCCGGGAACGTCGTGATCGTCGACGCGGGGTTGGGGCCGAGACTGCCCCACCAGTCGACGAAGCTGAACAGCAGCCGGTTGAAGGACTTGTCGCGGTAGCCGTTGTACATCGCCTCGAACGTGTAGACGGCATCGTCGTTGGGCTGCCACTGCAGCGCGACGTTGGCGGCCGGGCGCTCGCGCTGGCCCAGCACATCGCTCTGGAACACGGCGTCACGCGCCAGGTAGTAAGGGCGTTGCGTGCCGTTGAAATTCAGCGTCGAGCCGGCCTTCTGCGGCAGGCCGGTGTACGTACCTGGCGTCCAGGCGTTGCTCTCCGGGAAGATGCGCTGCAGCGGGGTGTAGCCGGCCGGCACTTCAGCGGCATTGGGGCTGGTGAACGGCACCATCGCACCGGGCGTCACGCTCTCGTTGCGGTAGTCCGTCTTGACCATCGACAGGTTGACCAGCGCGCCGATGTCACCGATGCCGGTCTTCCAGCGGTTGCTGGCCATCGCGCTGAGCTGCGGGTTCCACTTCTCGGCGGGGTCGAGGTAGGTGCCGCGCGCCAGCAGCGACAGCTTGGCGCCCTTGAAGTCGAACGGGCGCAGCGACTTCACGTCGATCTGGCCGGCGATGCCGTTTTCCAGCTGGCTGGCGTCACGGGTCTTGAAGACGTCGATCTGGCGCACCAGCGTCGACGGGATGTCCTGCAGCGCCACCTGCGTGCCGGAGGCCGTGAAGATGTTGCGGCCGTTCCAGGTGGTGGCGATGTCCGGAAGGCCCCGGATGGAGATGGTGCCCACCTCGCCGCCGGCGCGGTTGGTGACCTGGATGCCGGTGACGCGCTGCAGCGCCTCGACGACGTTGTTGTCGGGCAGCTTGCCGATGTCTTCGGCCACCACCGATTCCACGACCTGATCGCTGGTGCGCTTGTTCGCCAGGCTCTTGGTCAGCGAGGCCCGCACGCCGGTGACGACCACCGTTTCCAGCTGCGTCTCGCCCTTGGCGGGCTCCTGGGCCCCCGCGGTGGCGGACAGGGCGGCCAGCGCGGCGGCGGCGGTCAGGCGCAGGGCAAAGCGGGAGGGATTGGCGGACGCGCGCGGCGCTGCCAGGGCTGGTTTCTTCATCTTGTCTCCGGGATCGTTATGGGTGAGCGGCCAACCTCGGCAGCCGTCCGGCCTCGTCAGGGGGCGCGGTCGGGCTGGGGTCTGAAATTCATGCTAGGGGCCCGACTGATCCCGGACTAATCACATTTTTGGAATAGTCGATGCCGCTTCCTGCATCGCCTCCGCGGGTATCCCCGCACCTGCCGCCCCGCGGTCGCCAGCCGGATGCTGCTCCACTGCGGGGAATCTCCCGACGTTCCACCCACCCGCGAATCCATGTCCGCCGAGATTTGCACAACACCGATGAAATCACCCCGCCAACCCCCCGGTCTGTTCGTGCTGGCCGGCGCCGAAATGTGGGAGCGCTTCAGTTTCTACGGCGTGCGATCCCTGTTGGTGCTGTATCTCGTCGAGGCGCTTCAATACTCGCGCTCTGATGCGCTGTCGGTATATGGGATGTATACCGGATCGGCCTTTTTCTGCGCCATATTCGGCGGCTGGCTGGCCGACCGCTTCCTGGGGCAGCGCCGCGCCGTCGTGCTGGGCATGGTGTTGATGATGGCAGGCCACATCGTGCTCGGGCTGGACCAGTCCATCACGCTGGCCCTGGGCTTGTTGGCCGCCGGCACCGGTTTGTTCAAACCCACGACGACCGCCATGGTGGGCGAGCTATATGCAATTGACGACGGCAGACGTCAAAGTGGATATACCGTCTTCTATATGGGAATCAACATAGGCGCCGCGTTGTCGGCGCTGATTGGTGGATATCTGGCGCAACGGCACGGCTGGAGTTATGGATTTTTGGCGGCGGCGGTTGGCATGGCGCTGGGCGTGGTGGTCTTCATGGCCGGCTGGCGGTTCCTGCCGGCGGCCGTGGCGCCGGCAGCCCAGCCCGCGCGCGCAGCCTGGAGTGATGCGTCCGCGCGACGCCGCATCCAGGTCATCCTGCTGATGTCGCTGGTGGCCATCTGCTTCTACCTGGGCTACGAGCAGGCGGCCGGCGTCATGACGCTGTTCGTGCGTGACCACGTGTCGCCGCAGTTCCTCGGCCTGGAGCTGACGGCCGCGCAGTTCCTGGCCGTGAACCCCATCCTCGTGATTCTGCTGGCGCCCGTGACGGCGCGCCTGTTGTCGCGCATGGACTGGCCCGAGTTCCGCGTGCAGGGCATCGGCATGCTGGTGCTGGGTCTGAGCTTCCTGCTGCTGCAGGCCTTGCAGGGGCTGGCCGCGGCGGGGCAGGTCGTGCCGGCCTGGATGATGGTGGGCGTCATCGGCGTGCAGACGGTGGCGGAGCTGCTGGTGGTGCCCATCGGGCTGGCGGTCGTGTCGCGCTACGGGCCGCCGGGCTGGGGCTCCACGCTGATGGGCGCCTGGATGCTCGCCAAGGCCACCGCCGGGCTGCTGGCCGGCCAGCTGTACGGCTGGCTGCTGCCGACGGGGCTGTCGCTGTACCTGGTGGTGACGGCCATCAGCCTGGCGGGTGGCGTGCTGCTGATCTCGGTGTCGGGCGCGCTGCGGCGCTATGCGGACATGGATACGGCCGCGACGGCACGTGCCTGATCAGCGACCGTGGGGCCAGGTGCCCTTGGACGGCGGCGCCTTGGCCGCCTTGGTGCGCGACACCCACAGCTTGTAGGCCGCCGGCGTCAGTTCGCGCTTGAGCAGCGCCACCAGTTCGCCGTGGCCGATGCCGTGCTGGACCAGCACCTTGCGGAACGGCGGCGTGTCGTCCCACGCAGTGGCGATGACGCGCTGGGTCTCTTCGGGGCTGAGTCGGGGTGCGGTCTTGGCCATGGCGGCATTGTCGCGGCTCAGCCGAAGTGCTGCACCGCCCACACGGCGGCCGCGCCGGCGGCGGCGCTCGCGAATGTGCCCCAGGCCACATCGACCACCGCCAGCTTCAGCGGCCAGTGGCGCAACGTCGCCCGATTCGTCAGGTCGTAGACGCCGTAGGCCACCAGGCCCACCAGCGCCGCGCGCGCCACCTGCTGGCTCGGCGGCTGGCCGGCCGGGAACAGCGCCAGCGCGACCAGCGCGGCCGGATAGCTCACGTAGAACAGCAGCGCCGGCCGCCAGCGCGGGCGGTCAAGCATCTGCGCGCCGATCTGTTGGCGGTAGAAGCCGCGCATCAGCCAGCCCAGCCAGACGCCATCCAGAGCGCCCAACGCGAGTAGCGCAGCGAGATAGGGCGTCAGGTAGGCATGCATGGTGAGCCGCAGTGTGCGGCGCTGCCCGCGCGTGCCGCGTAGGAAGTCGCCGCATCACGCGCTGTCCTACAAGGCCTGTGCCGGCAGGCCGGCACCGCGCATGCCCGCCACGCCCCAGCATCAGCCCCACAAAACGACAACCCGGCCCCGCCGTCCCCAGCCATGACAAC
The DNA here is from genome assembly GCF_043555865.1 of Pelomonas dachongensis. Lineage (NCBI taxonomy): Bacteria > Pseudomonadati > Pseudomonadota > Betaproteobacteria > Burkholderiales > Sphaerotilaceae > Roseateles > Pelomonas dachongensis. The sequence continues at coordinate 615,220 of NZ_JBIGHY010000003.1, read as the reverse complement.
GTCCTCGCTGCCCCTGTCGCCCAAATCCGGCGCCGCGCCCCTGCTGGCCCCCGCCACGACCGCTCCGCTGCCGCGCCGGCGACCGGCGCTGTCGCTGCTGGCGTCAGAGCCGGCACGCGCCACGATGGAAGCGTGGGCAGCACTGATGCACTGGCGCAAGACGCCGGCGCAGATCGGCGCGGGCCACACGGTGGTGCTGTTCCCCGGCCTGGGCACCGACGGGCTGACGCTGTGGCCGCTGCGCCGCCACCTGGAGCGATCGGGCTTTCGCGCGCTGGACTGGGGCCAGGGCAAGAACATCGGTCCGCGCGGCGACGTGGACGCCTGGCTGGACAAGCTGGCTGACGCGCTGCACGACCGCGTGGCGCCAGCGCGGGACGTGAGCTTCGTCGGCTGGAGCCTGGGCGGCTTCTACGCGCGCGAGCTGGCCAAGCGCTGGCACGACCGCGTGCACCACGTCGTCACCATCGGCACACCGTTCAATGGCAGCGTGGACGACACCAATGTCGGCTGGCTGTTCCGACTGCTCAACGGCAAGGAGGCGCCCGCCGAGGCCGCGCTGCGCGCACGGCTGGCCGAGCCGCCGCCGGTGCCGACGATCTCGCTGTACAGCCGCCGCGACGGGGTGGTGTCGTGGGAGGCCTGCACGCACGGCGGCTGCTGGCCGCTGGCGCGCGATATCGAAGTGCAGGCCAGCCACATGGGCATGGGCTGGGCACCCGAGGTGCTGAACCACGTGACCGGCGTACTGGGCTGCCGCCGCCAACAGGTGGCCGCATGAGCGCCGCCGTCATGACCGCACCGGCGCGCGTGGCGCTGACCGTCCCGCGCGAGGACGAGCCCGGCCCCACGCCCAAACCTGTCCCCGAGAAGCTGCCGCCGCGCGAGCCCGTCACGCCAGTCAAGCTGCGCACGACGCTCAAGCGCGTGTTCGGCCTGCGCTCGCTGCGCCCCGGCCAGGCCGAAGTGATCGCCCGCGTGCTGGAGGGCCGCAACACGCTGGCCGTCATGCCTACCGGCGCCGGCAAGTCGCTGTGCTACCAGCTGCCCGCCGTGCTCAGCGACGCGCTGACCGTCGTCATCTCGCCGCTGATCTCGCTGATGAAGGACCAGTGCGACACGCTGAACGAACGCGGCGTGGCCGCCGTGCAGCTGAATTCCGCGCTGGACGGCAACCGCCGCCTGGCCAACGAGGCGCTGCTGCAGCGCGGCGCCGTGCGCGTGGTGTTCACCACGCCCGAGCGGCTGGCCGACGCGCGCACGCTGGGGCTGCTGCAGGAGCAGCGCGTGGGGCTGCTGGTGGTGGACGAGGCGCACTGCATCGCGCAGTGGGGCCATGACTTCCGGCCTGCGTTCAGCGCACTGCGCGACGCCCGCCGCGCTTTGGGCCGCCCACCCGTGCTGGCGCTGACGGCCACCGCGCCGTCGCACGTGCAGCGCGAGATCCGCGAGGCGCTGGACATCCCGCGCGACGGCGTGCTGTGCCACGGCGTCTACCGTGCCAACCTGCGCCTGGCCGTCGAGCTGCCGCAGACCGAGAAGGCGCGCCGCGAGCTGATCGTGCAACGGCTGCAGGCCATCGAGGCCGCGGGCCAGGGCAGCGCCATCGTCTACTGCGCCACGGTGCGCGAGGCCACGGCGCTGCACCGCCAGCTGCGCGACGCCGACGTCAACGCCGGCCTGTACCACGGCAAGCTGCCAAAGGCACAACGCGAGGCCACGCAGGAGTCGTTCATGAACGACGGCACGCGCGTGATGGTCGCGACCAACGCGTTCGGCATGGGCATCGACAAGGCCGACATCCGTCTGGTGCTGCATGCGCAGATGCCGGCCTCCATCGAGGCCTATGTGCAGGAATGCGGCCGTGCCGGGCGCGACGGCGAGCCGGCCGACTGCCTGCTGCTGTTCCGCGAGGGCGACCGCGCGCTGCAGCAGTTCTTCACCGGCGGCAGCGTGCCCAGCCGCGAGGAGCTGGGCGCCGTGTGGCAGGCGCTGGTCAGCCACACGCCGCAGGGCGGCTGGCTGCCCGCGGCACTGGCCGAGATGGCGCGGCTGCCGCAGCGCCGACTGGACCAGGTGCTGGCCGCGCTGCGCTCCGTGCGTGCCGTGCGCTCGGTCGGCAGCAGCGACACCAGCGGCCTGCGCCCCGCCACGAAGCGCGAACCCGACGCGGTGGTGGACGCCGCCGCGAGTGCCGTGCAGCAGCGCCAGCAGAGCGAGCGCGACGGCCTGTCAGCGATGGTGCTGTATGCCAAGTCCGGCGGCTGCCGCTGGGCCGGCGTGCTGGCGCACTTCGGCGAGACGCTGGACGACGGCGCGGCGCGCTGCGGCCATTGCGACAGCTGCGCGCGTTTCGAGGCGCTGCTCCAGGCCGAGCAGGCAATCGAGGACGCCAGCGACATGCGGCCGACGGCCCAGAGCGTCTGCGAACCGGGCCAGCGCGTGCGCGTGCGCCGCTTCGGCTGGGGGCTGGTCATCGCCAGCAGCAGTGACGCCGTGCGTATCGCCTTCCCCAATCACGGCGAACGCGACATCCACCCGGACTTCGTGCTCGCGACTGCGAGAGGCTGATCAGCCCCCTCGCGTGATGGGCATGTCGACCTTGTCGGTCGGCAGCTTCATGTGCCGCGCCAGCTCCAGCTTGGCCAGCGAGTTGCGATGCACCTCGTCCGGTCCATCGGCCAAGCGCAGCGTGCGCTGGTGGGCCCACATCATGGCCAGCGGCGTGTCACCCGACACGCCCATGCCGCCGAACACCTGGATGGCCCAGTCGATGACCTGCAGCGCCATGTTGGGCGCGACGATCTTGATCATCGCGATCTCGGCCTTGGCGACCTTGTTGCCCACCGTGTCCATCATGTAGGCGGCCTTCAGCGTCAGCAGGCGCGCCTGCTCGATGCTGCAGCGCGCCTCGGCGATGCGTTCCTGCGTGACGGTCTGCTGCGCCAGCGTCTTGCCAAAAGCGGTGCGCGCGATGGCGCGCTCGCACATCAGCGCCAGCGCACGCTCGGCCGCGCCGATGGAGCGCATGCAGTGGTGGATGCGCCCCGGGCCCAGGCGCCCCTGCGCGATCTCGAAGCCGCGGCCCTCGCCCAGCAGGATGTTGGCGGCCGGCACGCGCACGTTCTTCAGCTCCACCTCCATGTGGCCGTGCGGCGCGTCGTCGTAGCCGAACACGGTCAGCGGGCGGATGACGGTGATGCCCGGCGTGTCCGCCGGCACGACCACCATGGACTGCTGCTCGTGGCGACCCGCCTCGGGGTCGGTCTTGCCCATGACGATGTAAACGGCGCAGCGCGGGTCGCCCGCGCCGCTGCTCCACCACTTGCGGCCGTTGATGACGAGCTCATCGCCATCGCGCTCGATGCGGCACTCGATATTGGTCGCGTCGCTGGAGGCCACCGCCGGCTCGGTCATCAGGAACGCCGAGCGGATCTCGCCGCGCAGCAGCGGTTCCAGCCAGCGGTCCTTCAGCGACTCCGAGGCATAGCGCTCCAGCGTCTCCATGTTGCCGGTGTCGGGCGCCGAGCAGTTGAAGACCTCGGGCGCCCAGAACACCCGGCCCATGATCTCGCACAGCGGCGCGTACTCGAGGTTGCTCAGCCCCTCGGGGGCGCGCGATGACTTGGGCAGGAACAGGTTCCACAGCCCGGCCGCGCGCGCCTTGGGCTTCAGCTCCTCGATGACCTTCGTCGGCTGCCAGACGTTGCCGGCGCGGCGGTTGGCCTCGACCTCCTGCAGGTAGCGCAGCTCGTTCGGGTAGATGTGCTCCTCGAAGAACGCGAGCAGGCGCTCCCGCATCTGCGTGACCTGGGGGCTGTAGTCGAAGTTCATGGCGCGGCTCCGGTGGGACGGATGCCAGTGTGGCCCAGCCTCAGGCCGGCACTTGTCACGCAGGCATCAAGGCCGCCGCAACAATGCCGGCCCATGTCCACCACCGCCGACACCTCCCACCGCTGGGACATCCAGGCCCTGCGCGGCCTCGCCGTGGCCGGCGTGCTGCTGCAGCATGCCGCGCCCGGCCTGCTGCGCGGCGGCTACCTGGGCGTGGACCTGTTCTTCGTCATCTCGGGCTTCCTGATCACCGGCCAGGTGCTGGCCGGGCTGCGCGCCGGGCGCTTCAGCCTGGCGGGCTTCTACGCGCGCCGCGCCCGCCGGTTGTTGCCGGCCGCCTACGTGGTGCTGGCGTTGACGATGCTGGCCAGCCCGTGGGCGCTGGCGCCGCTGGAGCGAGCCGACTTGGCACATCAGCACTGGGGCGCGCTGGGCTTTGCGAGCAACTTCGTGCTGTGGGCGCAGAGCGGTTATTTCGACGTGGCGGCCGAGCTTAAGCCGCTGCTGCACTTCTGGTCGCTGTCGCTGGAGGAGCAGTACTACCTGCTGCTGCCCGCGCTGCTGATGGGAGTCGGCACCGGCCGGCGCGGCCTGGGCGTGCTCGTGGGGCTGACGCTGGCCAGCCTGCTGCTGGGTCTGGCCCTGCAGCGCGTGGACGCGAGCGCCGCGTTCTACCTGCTGCCCAGCCGCGCGTGGGAACTGGGCATCGGCTCGCTGGCCGCCTGGGCGCATGCCAGCGGCTGGCGCGCACCGGCGGCGACGCGCTGGCCGGCGACGGTGCTGCTGTTGTCGCTGCTGCTGATGCCGCTGCCCGCCTGGGGCGGTTTCGGCCATCCCGGGGCGAATGCGCTGCTGGTCACGCTCGCGACGGCCACGCTGCTGCTCAGCCGCGGCCGGGCGCAAGCGCCGCGCGTGCTGGCGCCCGTGGTGCGGCTGGGGGACATCTCGTACGCGCTGTACCTGGTGCACTGGCCGCTGATCGCCTTCGTCAACAACGCGTGGGTGGGGCCGCCGGACGCGCCTGGCCTGGCGCAGGCGCGCTGGATCGCCGCCGCGGTGTCGCTGCCGCTGGGCTGGCTGCTGTGGCGCGGCGTGGAGCAGCCGACGCGGCGCTGGCCGCTGCCGCGCACCTGGCGCGGCTGGGGCGCAGTGCTGGGCGCGACGGCGCTGCTGGCCGTGCTGCCGCTGCTGCTGCCGTCACCGCAGGGCGATACCGACGCGCGCCGCCCCAACCACGGGTTCTCGGTCAGCTGCGACCAGTGGGAGCGCTGGGTCGACCGCCCCGAATGCCGCAACGCCGCGCAGCCCCGCTGGGCGGTCTGGGGCGACTCGTACGCCATGCACCTGGTGCCGGGCCTGGCGCCCCTGGCGCCGGGGCTGGTGCAGATGACCGAATCCTCCTGCGGCCCGCTGCCGGGCCTGGTGCCCTGGCGGCCCGACGCACCGGCCGGCGCCAGCTTCACGCGTGACTGGGCGCGCCAGTGCGAGCGCTTCAACCGCTCGGTCATCCAAGCCCTGCGCGCGCCAGGGGCGCCGGGCGTCGTCATCGTGTCCAGCCTGTTGGAGCAATACCTCGGGCCGCCCGGGGGCCAGCTGCTTCGCATCGACGGCGCGCTCGAACGCGAGGTGGCGCCGGCCCAGGCCGAGGACGAACTGGTGGCCGCCGCCGCGCGGCTGGCCGAGGCGCTGCGTGCGCAGGGTCGTCGGCTGGTGTGGGTGTCAGCGCCGCCCAAGGGCGGCTTCGATGCGGGTGCCTGCGTGGAACGCCGCCAGCTCGGTCAGTTCACGCTGGGTGCACCGGTCGATTGCGGCATCACGCTGGCCGACGCGCCGCCGCTGGCCAAGCGCGCGACAGCGCTGCTGCAGCGCTTCGAACGCGAGGCCGGCGTGCCGGTGCTGTGGCTGCACGCGTCGCTGTGCAGCGGCGGCGTCTGCCGCACCGCCGATGCGGACGGCCTGGCCTTCTACCGCGACGCCGGACACCTCAGCGTGGCCGGCTCGCGCCGGCTGCTGCCTCAGGTCGCGACGCGGCAGTCCATCGAAGCGCTGGCCGGGCTCAACCGCTGACCGGGCGGAACAGGTTGGGCAGCCACAGCGAGAACGCGGGCACGTAGGTCACGGCGAATAGGCAGGCACACAGCGCGCCATAGAACGGCAGGATGGAGCGCATGACCTGGCCGACGCTGACGCCGCCGATGGCGCAGCCGACGAACTGCGTGACGCCCACCGGCGGGGTGTTCAGGCCCAGCGCGCAGTTGATCAGCATCATGATGCCGAACTGCACCGGGTCCATGCCGTACTGCGCCGCGATGGGCAGGAAGATGGGCGTGCAGATCAGGATGGTGGCCGCCATGTCCAGGAAGGTGCCCAGCAGGAACAGCAGGATGTTGATCATCAGGAAGATGACCCACGGCTCCGAGCTGATGGACGTCATCAGCTCGCCGGTCTTCTGTGGCACCTCGTACAGCGCCATGAAGTAGCCGAACGCCGACGAGATGCCGATCAGCAGCAGCACCACGCCGGTCGTCTTGCAGGCCTTGGCGCAGGCCTTCAGGAAGTTGTGCCAGCTGAGCGACCGGTAGACGACCGCCGTGACCAGCAACGCCCACAACACGGCCGTGGCAGCCGACTCGGTGGCCGTGAAGATGCCCGACAGGATGCCGGCCAGGATGATGACCACCACCAGCAGGCCCGGCAGCGCGCCGAGGAAGGCCGAGAACACCTCGCCCCAGCCCGGGAACCGGCCGTGCGTCTTGTAGCCGCGCTTGACCGCGACGTAGTAGGCCGCGACGAGGTTGCAGATCGTCAGCAGCACGGCGGGGATGATGCCCGCGAGGATCAGGCTGAACACGCTGACCGACGCGATGCCCGTGGTGGCCAGCGTGAAGATGATGAGGTTGTGCGAGGTCGGCATCAGCGCGCCGACCAGCGACGCGTGGGTGGTGACGTTGACCGCGTAGTCGGCGTCGTAGCCCTCCTTCTTCATCAGCGGGATCATCACCGAGCCCATCGCTGATACGTCCGCCAGCGGCGAGCCGGCCACGCCGCCGAACAGCGTGCAGCCCAGGACGTTGCTCATGCCCAGGCCGCCGCGCACGTGGCCCACCAGCGAGTTGGCAAAGCGCACGATGCGGTCGGCGATGCCGCCGTACAGCATCAGCTCGCCGGCGAAGACGAAGAACGGGATCGCCAGGAATGAGAACACCTGCATGCCGCCCACCATCTGCTGGAAGACGATGGGGATGGGCAGGCCGGCGGCGACGATGGTCGCCACGGAGGCCAGGCCGATCGCGAACGCGACGGGCACGCCCAGCAGCAGCAGCAGCGAGAAGCTGATCAGCAGAACGGTCAGTTCCATGCGGGCACCACCTCTTCGTGGCGCAGCAGCGCCACCATGTGTTCAATCGAGAAAAGCACGATCAGCGCGCCCGCGATCACCAGCGCCAGGTAGTTCACGCCGACCGGGATGCCCAGCATCGGGTCGCGCTCGCTCCAGTTCATCGTCGTCCAGACCCAGCCGCTCCAGGCCATCAGCCCGCCGAACAGCGCCACCAGCGCATGGATCAGCAGCTCCAGCTTGAGCCGCCACGCCTCGGGCAGCAGCGACACCAGCGACTCCAGGCCGATGTGGCCGGCATCGCGCACGCCCACCGCCACGCCGAGCGCCGTCACGTACAGCACCAGCTGCAGCGCCAGCGATTCGGCCCAGGTCGGCGTGTCGTTGAAGATGTAGCGGCCCACCACCTGGGTCTGCACGCACAGGATCACGCCGATCAGCATCACCACCGCCAGCATCAGGCTGGCCTTGGCGAGCAGCGCGCACAGGCGCGTGAAGGCAGAGTCCGAAGGCGGGCCAGCCGGCGACGCCGCAGCGGCAACGTCAGGAACGGGGGAAGTCATCGACAGGTCTCCTGCACCACCGCGACGGCAGCGCACACCGGGCCGGCCCTCGGCGGGGCCGGCGGCTCATGGGGCATGCAGTGTCGCGGGCCGGCCGCCGCAGCGGGCGGCGCCAGCACGCAACCGCGTGATCACTTGCTGTCTTGCGTGGCCTTGACCAGGCGCTGCAGATCCGGCGTGTTGATGAACTTGGCGTAGACGGGCGCCATCGCGGCCTTGAAGGCGGCGCGGTCCACGTCGCTCACGAACTGCGCGCCGCCCTTGGTGACGATGGCCAGCGACTTCTGCTCCTGCTCGTCCCACTTCTTGCGCTGGAACACGACCGACTCCTTGGCCGCGGCGCGGAACAGGTCCTGGTCGGCCTTGCTGAGGCGGTCGTAGACGATCTTGGACATCAGCAGCACCTCGGGCGCCATCGAGTGCTCGGTGCGGGAATAGAACTTCACCGCCTCGTAGTGCTTGAAGCCGTCGTAGGACGGGATGTTGTTCTCGGCCGCGTCGATGACGCCGGTCTTCAGCGCCGTGTAGATCTCGCCGGCGGGCATGGGCGTGGGGTTGGCGCCCATGGCGCTGGCCACGGCCACCCACAGCTCGGACGGCTGCACGCGGATCTTCAGGCCCTTGGTGTCGGCCGGCGTGCGCACCGGCTTCTTGGCGTAGATGGAGCGCGAACCGCTGTCGTAGAACGCCAGGCCGACCATGCCCTGCGCCTCGCAGCCACGCAGGATCTCGTCGCCGACGGGGCCGTCCAGCGTCTTGCGCATGTGGGCGACCGAGTCGAACAGGAAGGGCATGGTGGGCACCAGGCTCTTGGGGCACAGCGAATTCAGCGAGCTGATGTTCACGCGGTTCAGCTGCAGCGCGCCGATCTTCAGCTGGTCCAGCGTCTGCTTCTCGGAGCCCAACGCGCTCTTGTTGAAGACCTTGATCGTGTACTTGCCGTTGCTGCGCTTCTCCAGCAGCTCGCTCATGTGCTTGACCGCGGCCACGGTGGGGTAGTCGTCGGCGTTGTGCACATCGGCCGAGCGGAACACCACGGCGCTGGCCGGCAGCGCGGCCGTCAGGCTCAGCACGGCGGCGGCCAGCAGGCCCAGCGGGCGGAATCGGGTCATCGTCTGGTCTCCTGATCGTTGTCTTTCCGCCCGGAAGCGGCGCGCCGCAGTGTCTGATAACGAATTGTCAAAATCAAGTTCTCTTTTTGTTGAAACGGTGTCTCGTTTTTACTTACGCCCAGCCAAAACGAAGCGCTGCTGCATGAAACAGACCCGGGCGCAAAGTCCGCACGGGCGCGGCGCACCGTCGCGGGGCGCCCGCTGATAGGCTCGCCAACAACCCCAAAAGATCCGCCGTGACTGCCGCCACCCTCGTGCGCTCCCTGTTGCTGGCCCTGCCAGCACTGCTCGTGGCCGGCGCCTGCCTGCTGCTGCAGGCGCCCGCCGGCGCGACGGCGCTGGCCGTGGGCCTGGCGGCCTTTGCCCCGACGCTGCGCAGCCTGCTGAAGACCGAGCGCCACCGCAAGGCCGCGGCCCGCCGCTCGCAGGCATTCGCGCAGGCGCTGATCGACGCCATCCCCGACCCCACCTACGTGAAGCAGCACGGCGGGCGCTACGTGATGGTCAACGAGGCGTTCGCGCGCTATCACGGTGTCAGCCGCCAGCAGGTTCTGGAAGAAGGGGTCGTCGGCCGCACCTGCGGGAACGCCAGCCACGCGCTGTCGCTGCAGGAAGACGAACAGGTCCTCGCGGGCGCCGACCTGACCAAGGAGGAGCACACCATCCGCCGCCACACGGGGGAAGAGGTCTACCGCATCATCAGCAAGCACCGCAGCATGGGCATGGACGGCCAGCCGGTGGTCGTCGGCATCGACCACCACATCACCGAATGGCGCGTGGCCGAGCGCGAGCTGAAGCAGTCCCTGGAGCGCGAAGTGGCGCTGCGCAAGCGCACCGAGCAGTTCGTGCAGGACCTCATCGACCTGCTGCCCGACGCCATCTACATCAAGGACGCCCACAGCCGCCTGGTGATGGTCAACGCCACCGCCGTGCGCCTGCGCGGCATGAGCCGCGAGGCGCTGATCGGGCTGAACGCCATGGACCTGGCGCCGCGCCCGGGCGTGGGCGAGACCTCTCTGGCGGAAGACCAGCTCGTGCTGCAGGGGCAGGAGATCGTCAAGGAAGAGCAGAGCGTGCTGCCACTCACCGGCGAGGAGTGCTTCCGCGTCGTCGTCAAGCGGCGCTGCTTCGACGTGGACGGCCAGCCGGTGGTGGTATCCATCCAGCACTACATCACCGAATGGCGCCAGGCCGAGCGCGCGCTGAACCGGCTGGCCCAGGAGGACGCGCTGACCGGCATCGCCAACCGGCGCTGCTTCAGCGCCGAGGCCGAGCGCGCCATGCACACCGCCGAGCGGCATGGCCTGCCGCTGACGCTGCTGCTGGTGGACGTGGACCACTTCAAGCGCGTCAACGACGAGCATGGCCACAACGTCGGCGACGAAGTGTTGGTGGAACTGGCGCGGCGCCTGCGCGAGGTGCTGCGCAAGTCCGACCTGGGGGGCCGCTGGGGCGGTGAGGAGTTCATCGCGCTGCTGCACGGCCCGCCGGACGCGGCGCTGGGCTTCGCCGAGCGACTGCGCCGCAGCGTCGCGGACCAGCCCTTCCCGACCTCGGCCGGCCCGCTGCACATCACGCTGAGCGGCGGCTTCGCGGGCCACCGCACGGGCGACAGCCTGTCCGCCCTCGTGGGGCGCGCCGACCAGGCGCTGTACGTGGCCAAGAGCCAGGGCCGCAACCGCGTGCAGGCCGAAGCGGCGCCTTGAGCGACCGCGCCTAGCGCAGCAACCGCTCCTCCGCCAGCACCAGCGCCTCCGGCGTGCCGGACAGCACCAGCGTGTCTCCGCTCGCCACGCAGGTGGCGTCGTCGGGCACCACCACCGCGCCGTTGGCACGCCGCAGCGACACCAGCCCCAGCCCCAGCTGCGTCAGCAGCAGCTCGCCGACCGGCTGGCCGTCCAGCACACTGGCCGTGGGCAGCGTGATCGAGCGCAGCCGCGCCTGCTCGGCGTCGTCGCCAAAGTCGTCGTCCGCCCCATGAAAGTAGCCGCGCAGCAGGCCGTAGCGCTTGTCGCGCGCGTCGCGCGTGATGCGCAGCACGCGGCGCATCGGCACGCCCACCAGCGCCAGCGCATGCGAGGCCAGCATGAGCGAGCCCTCGATGGCTTCCGGCACCACCTCAGTGGCGCCGGCCGCCTTGAGGCGCTCCAGATCCACGTCGTCGATGGTGCGCACGACCACCGGCACGCGAGGCGCGTGGGCGCGCACCAGGTCCAGGATCTTCAGGGCCGACGGCGTGTCGTGATAGCTCACGACCACGGCGCTGGCGCGCGCCAGGCCTGCCGCCATCAGGCTCTGCACCTTGGCCGCGTCGCCGAACACCACGCTCTGCCCGGCCGCGGCCGCCTGACGCACGCGGTCGGGGTCCAGGTCCAGCGCCATGTAGGGGATGTGCTCGCCCTCCAGCAGCCGCGCCAGATTCTGGCCCGAGCGGCCGTAGCCGCAGATGATGACGTGCGCCTCCTGCTTGATGGACTTCTTGGCGATGCTGGTCAGCTGCACCGACTGCATCAACCAGTCGCTGCTGGACAGCTTCATGACGATGCGGTTGCTGTACATGATGAGCAGCGGCGTGGCCAGCATGGACAGCACCATGCTGGCCAGCACCGGGCTGACCCACTGCGGCGCCACCAGCTGGTGCTGGGCGCCCAGCGTCAGCAGCACGAAGCCGAACTCGCCCGCCTGCGCCAGGTACAGGCCGGTGCGCAGCGCCACGCCCGGTGGCTGGCGGAACAGCCGCACCAGCCCGGCCGTCAGCACGAACTTGGCGCCCACCGGCAGCGCCGTCAGCAGGATGACCAGCCACCAGTGCTCCACCAGCGGGTGCCAGTCCAGCTTCATGCCGATGGTGATGAAGAACAGGCCCAGCAGCACGTCGTGGAAGGGCCGGATGTCGGTCTCCACCTGGTGGCGGAACTCCGTCTCAGAAATGAGCATGCCCGCAACGAACGCGCCCAGCGCCAGGCTCAGCCCCGCGTGCTCGGTCAGCCAGGCCAGGCCCAGCGTGACCAGCAGCAGGTTCAGCATGAACAGCTCCTCGCTCTTGCGCCGGGCCACCAGCGTCAGCCACCAGCGCATGGCCTTCTGGCCGCCGTACAGCAGCAGGCCCAGCACCACGGCGGCCTTCAGGCCGGCGAGGGCCAGCGCATGGACCATCTCGGCGCCGCTGCTGTTCAGCGCCGGGATCAGCACCAGCAGCGGCACCACTGCCAGATCCTGGAACAGCAGGGAGCCCATCACCAGCCGGCCATGCGGGCTCTCCAGCTCCAGCCGCTCGGCCATCAGCTTCACGACGATGGCGGTGGAGCTCATCGCCATGGCCGCACCGAGCACCAGCGCGCCCTGCCATTGCAGCTCCCAGGCCACGCCCAGCATCGCAAAGCCCCAGATCAGCAGCGCGTTGCCGGCCATGGCGCCCAGCACCGTCAGCGCCACCTGCGCCATGCCGATGCCGAACACCGCCATCTTCAGTGCACGCAGCTTGGGCAGGTTGAAGTCCAGCCCGATGGAGAACATCAGGAAGACGACGCCGAACTCCGCCAGGTAGGTGAGGCCAGCCGAGTCCTGCGCCACCGCCAGCACGTTGGGCCCGATGACCACCCCCACCACCAGGTAGCCCAGCATGGGCGGCAGCTTCAGCGAGCGGCAGGCCACAACGCCCAGCACGGCAGCGACGAGGTAGAGCAGGGCGAGGTCGAGGGAGGTCACGGCGGCGATGGTATGCGGGCGTTCACAATGCGGGCCGCAATCCGGGAGCCCACATGACCCCAGAGGCCCAGGCCCGCCAAGTCATCGATGAACGCCTGCGCGCCGCCGGCTGGCAGGTGCAGGACCACGCCCGCCTCAACCTGGGCGCGGCGTCGGGCGTGGCGGTGCGCGAGTTCCCGACCGACACCGGTCCGGCCGACTATGTGCTGTTCGTGGACCGCGAGCCGGTCGGCGTCGTGGAGGCCAAGCGCGACGACGCCGGCGAGCAGCTCGTCGTCACCGAGGCGCAGACCGAGCGCTACGCCCATTCGCGGCTGAAGTGGCGTGCCAGCGGCCAGCCGCTGCCCTTCCTGTTCGAAGCTCCACCGGCCAGCTCGAAGCCACCGGCCAGCTCACCCGCTTCACCGACGGCCGCGACCCCGCGCCTCGCTCGCGCGAGGTATTCAGCTTCTTCCGCCCCGACACGCTGGCGGCCTGGGCGGCCCAGCCTGCCACGCTGCGCGGCCTCCTGGAGGCGGCCATGCCGCCCCTGCCCGACGAGAACCTGCGCGACTGCCAGACCGCCGCCGTCACCGGCCTGGAGCAGTTGCTGGCCGCCAACCGCCCGCGCGCGCTGGTGCACTTGGCCACCGGCGCGGGCAAGACCTTCACGGCCATCACCGCCGTCTACCGGCTGCTCAAGTTCGCTGGCGCGAAGCGCATCCTGTTCCTCGTCGACACCTGCCACCTCGGCAAGCAGGCGCACCAGGAGTTCATGGCCTACACGCCGCCGGACGACGGCCGCACCTTCACCGAGCTGTACAACGTGCAGCGCGTCGGCAGCACTGCCGGCGTTGCCTCAGTCGTGGACCTGGGCCACTCTGGACGCCCTGATCGTCGCGGGGCCACAGAATGGCCTTCCTTTGCCCAAGGAACGCTACGCCGCGGGTGTGCCCATCGTGCGCATCGACGACTATCAGATCGGCTGGTACCGGCCGCGCGACGGGCTACGACAAGTGACCGCAAATGGCGATGAAGTCGATACGTATGGGCTGGAGATGGATGATTTGGTCATCCACCGCGTCAACAGCATGACCCACCCGGGCAAGTCGATGCGGGTGCCCAGTTCGCTTGCAGGCGCTGTCTTGGAGTCGAACATGATGCGGCTGAGCCTTTCTGCCGCTGTCGAGGGTAAGTTCGTCTCGGCCGACGTGGGTTCGGAAATCGGTCGAATGCGGCTGACGGCTGAAGCCAAATGGGCTGTGAATCAGGCCAGCATCAATCAGCAGGACGTTCGACGATCGCCCGTGCCGATCCCCCCGCTCGCCGAGCAATCTTCAGCGGTCTTGTTGCTCAGCCAGCAGCTGCCTGCTGCGCGTGAACTGGTCGCTGCGCTGGAGGCCGCGCAGGCCCAATCCACCGCCCAACGCCAAAACCTCCTCCGCGCCGCCTTCGCCGGCCAGCTCGTCCCTCAAGACCCGGCCGACGATCCCGCCGCCGAGTTGCTGGCGCGCATCCGCGCCGGGCGGGCAGCGCGGGCAGCCCCAGGCAAAGCGCGCAAGGCCCGACCCCGGCCGGAGTCCCCATGACCGACAGCCGCTCCCTGCTCTATGCCGACCTGCTGGCGGCCATCCAGAACCGCATTCAGGCCGCCCAGGTGCGGGCGGTGCTGGCGGTCAATGCCGAGCTGGTGGCGCTGTACTGGCAGGTGGGCCAGCTGTTGCATGCGCGGCAACAGGAAGCCGGCTGGGGCGCTGCCGTCATCCCGCGGCTGTCACGCGACCTGGCCAATGCCTTGCCCGAACTGAAGGGCTTTTCGCCACGCAACCTGGACCGCATGCTGGCCTTTGCCCGTGCCTACCCCGACCCCGGACTGTTTTCGCCACAGGCTGTGGCGAAAGCGGCGAGCGAAGGCTTTTTGCCACAGCCTGTGGCGAAAACGCAGGCCGAGCCAAGCCTGCTGTGGCAGGTGCCATGGGGTCACCATGCGCTGCTGCTGGAGAAGGTCAAGGCGGTCGACCTGCGCGCCTGGTACATGGCCCAGGCCGTGGCGCAGGGTTGGAGCCGCAGCGTGCTGCAAATGCAGATCGAGAGCGCCGCCCATGCGCGCCAGGGCTCGCTGGCGAACAACTTCGCCAGCCGCTTGCCGGCTCCGCAGTCAGAGCTGGTACAGCAGGCGCTGAAGGACCCATATGTCTTCGACTTCCTGACGCTGGCGCCGACCTTCCATGAGCGCGAGCTGGAAACCGGCCTGGTCGCCCATCTCGAAAAATTCCTGCTCGAACTCGGCCAGGGCTTTGCCTTTGTGGGACGTCAGCACCTGCTGACCGTAGGCGAGAACGAGTTCTACGTTGACCTGCTCTTCTATCACCTGAAGCTGCGCGCCTTTGTGGTGATCGAGCTCAAGCGGGGCGACTTCAAACCCGAGTACGCCGGCAAGCTGAACTTCTACTGCAACGTGGTGGACGACACGCTGCGCCACCCGCAGGACGCGCCCACCATCGGGCTGATGCTGTGCCAGGGCCAGGACAAGGTGCTGGCCGAGTACGCGCTGCGCGGCATCGACAAGCCCATCGGCATTGCCAGCTACGAGCTCACGCGGGCGCTGCCGGAGTCGCTGCAAAGCGCGCTGCCGAGCATTGAGGAGCTGGAGGCGGAGCTGGGGGCGGGTTCGACAGAGCCTGAGGCGCCATGAAGCCTACTGCCCAACGCCAAAACCTCCTGCACGCCGTGCGGTCGGCCGTCGTGCCGACTCGCCGAAGCTCCCGTTCCTCGAAAGCCGCCTCATGAGTGCCGACACGGATTTGCTCGATCTGGCCACGCTGGCGGAGTCCTGCGACCTGGAATGCAAGGCGGCCCAGGGGCGCGACGGGCGCGGCGAGCTGCCCGACGATGTCTGGCGAACCTACAGCGCGATGGCCAACGGCGAGGGCGGCGTCATCCTGTTGGGTGTTCAGGAAAGGCCTCCGGGCCAGTTCAAGGTGTTGGGCTTGCCGGGGCTGGAACGGGTGCGTAAGGCGCTATGGGACAACCTGCACAACCGCAAGCAGATCAGCAGCAACCTCCTCGGCGAGGGCGATGTGCAGCCGGTGCTGATGGACGGTCACTCGGTGTTGCGCATCCGGGTGCCGCGGGCGGCGCGCCAACTGCGGCCCGTGCACCTGGGGGCCAACCCGTTCGGCGGTACCTACCTGCGGCGCCACGAGGGCGACTACGCCGCGGATGACGAGACGGTGCGCCGCATGCTGGCCGAGCGGGTGGAGGATTCGCGCGACGAGCGGGTGCTGCAGGGTCTTGACATTGTCGATCTGGACCTGGACACGGTGCAGGCCTACCGCAACCGCTTCGCGGCGGTGAAGCCCAATCACCCGTGGACGGATCTGGCCGTGCCGGAGTTCCTGGAGCGCATCGGCGCGTTCGGCCGCAACCGCGAGGCCGGCACCTCGGGCCTGCGCCTGGCGGGTTTGCTGATGTTCGGCCGCGCCGAGGTGATCCGCGATGCCCTCCCGCACTACATGTGGACGGCGGCGCTCCCCACCCGCTGAACGGGCGTGCCATCGGTCACGATGTGGGGGGCTCATGCGCGCCGTGCATGAACGCATACGCACTTGGCTAGACAAGCTGTAGCGGCGAAACCTGCCTTCGCGCTACCGTTCGCCCCACTGAAAGTTACGGAGCATTTCATGCCCAATCTGTCCTTTGTTTCGCCCACGCGCAACAGCCCGTGGGGAACGTACCTGTCGCAGATCGACGCCGTCGAACCCTACCTGGGCCACCTGGGTCGGTGGGTCGAGACGCTGCGCCGCCCGAAGCGGGCGCTGATCGTGGACATCCCCATCGAGCTGGACAACGGCACCATCGCCCACTACGAGGGCTACCGCGTGCAGCACAGCCTGACGCGCGGCCCCGGCAAGGGCGGCGTGCGCTACCACCCGGACGTCACGCTGGAAGAAGTGATGGCGCTGTCGGCCTGGATGACGATCAAGAACGCCGCGGTGAACCTGCCCTACGGCGGCGCCAAGGGCGGCATCCGGCTGGACCCGGCGCTGCTGTCGATGAAGGAGCTGGAGAAGGTGACGCGCCGCTATACCAGCGAGATCGGCATCATCATCGGCCCGCAGCAGGACATCCCGGCACCGGACGTGAACACCAACGGCAAGATCATGGCCTGGATGATGGACACGTACTCGATGAACACCGGGGCCACGGCGACCGGCGTCGTCACGGGCAAGCCCATCGAGCTGGGCGGCTCGCTGGGCCGCGTGGCCGCCACCGGCCGCGGCGTGTTCGTCGTGGGCCGCGAAGCCATGCGCCGCCTGAACATGGAGCTGGACGGCGCCCGCATCGCGGTGCAGGGCTTCGGCAACGTGGGCTCCATCGCCGCCAAGCTGTTCGCCGCCAACGGCGCCAAGGTCGTCGCCGTGCAGGACCACACCGGCACCATCTTCAACGACGCCGGCTTCGACATGACCAACCTGCTGGACCACGTGGCCGCCACGCGCGGCGTGGCCGGCTTCAAGGGCGGCGACACGATCGCCAACGACGACTTCTGGAACGTGAAGAGCGACGTGCTGATCCCGGCCGCGCTGGAAGGCCAGATCACCGCCGAGCGCGCCCGGCGCCTGCAGACACGCCTGGTGCTGGAAGGCGCCAACGGCCCCACCACGCCCGACGGCGAGGCGGTGCTGGCGGACCGCGGCATCGTGGTGGTGCCGGACGTCATCGCCAACGCCGGCGGCGTGACGGTGTCGTACTTCGAGTGGGTGCAGGACTTCTCGTCCTTCTTCTGGACCGAGGACGAGATCAACGTGCGCCTGGACAAGATCATGATCGGCGCATTCAAGCACATCTGGGAGACCGGCGAGCAGCACAAGATCCCGCTGCGCACCGCTGCGTTCACGGTGGCGTGCACGCGGGTTCTGCAAGCGCGAGAGGAGCGCGGCCTGTATCCCTGATCTTCGGCGGGTGCCGAGGAGACACGAGCCCGCCGCCGAGCGGGCCTTTTTGCGTCAGCCTTTCAGTACCGCACCCGTGCTGTCCAGCACGCGCAGCGTGACGGGGATCGCCGACGCCACGCTCTGCGTGACGGTGCAGAAGTCCTCGAACGTGTCGAGCACGCGCTGGATGTGGCCCAGCTCGGCGGCGGGCTTGCCCAGGTGCAGGTCCACCGCCAGGCCTTGCACGCGGTTGCGGTTGCGCTCGTTGCGGCCCACGGTCGCCTTGACCTCGGTGCGCAGCGGCGACGGGTCGTCCTTGTACTTCTGGGCGGCGAACCACAGCGACGCGCTGAGGCAGTTGCCCACGGCCGACGCCAACAGCTCGACCGGGTCGGGTCCCTGGCCCGTGCCGAGCGGCGTGGGTTCATCGGCGAGCAGTGCCGGGATGCCGGGCGCGTAGTGGTGCTCGAACTGGTAGCCCTGCCGCTGGGTCAGGGTGACGCTGGGTTGGTCCATGAAGCCTCCGATCTGACAGCTGGGGGCTGATAACAAAGTTTCGAACTGGCTGTCAAAGTTTCGAAGTTGGCCAGTCCGGTGGGATGGGAAGCGATGTCAAAGTGTCGACCTCAGCTACCGGCGGGGAACGGTTGCGGCCGTCGACGGCCGCTGCGTCATCGCCAGTGACGACGGCCTAAAGCGGTGCTCATCTCGCGCTGCAGCGCGCGCCAGACGCGCTCCAGACCCGCGCACATCCACGGCCTGACATCCCTGAACACTCGCCACTGCCGTACGTCTCTTGGGTTGGGCTCAAAGTGTACGGCCCAGGTGACGCCGCCACATGAGAAGCTCCAGTCGAACGGCTGGCGCTGGTCCTCGTGCCTTGGCTCAGGGAAGCCAGCCGGTCCATCAGAAGGGAGGCTCAAGCGTCGCTCGCGACGAGCATCGCGCTCGGCGGGCGTTGCTGGACGGTAGGGTCGCATGCTCAAATGTTAGGCAAATATCGTTAACGATCCACCGATAACACGTTAGGCCTCCCAGAACGTGAGAGACCCTGCTCGAATCGAAGAAATGATTTCGCTGCTTCGCGAGGTTTGGCGGCGCGACCCAGACCTGCGGCTCGGCCAGCTTGTCGTCAATGCTGCTCGTATGCGGGATCCAAGCACCGTCGATGTCTACTCAGTCGAGGATGGCTCTCTTCGAAAAGGACTCATTCGGTACCTACAACGGTCAAGTTCTGCGCCGGACGAGGATGTCAATGCTTAAGTCGGCTTCCTTGTCTTTCCTTGCCAAGTCGGGTCGTACGGCGAGGGGTGCGACGCCTAACCAGTCGCTCGAGCAGACTCGGGTCGGCGAGCCGCCGCTCGCGGCTCAGCTTCAACGTTGAAGCGCAGGCAGAGCGAGCATGAGCGAAGTTGTGGACGTCCTCGGCTACTTTGCGTTCTTCTGGCTGTTCGTATTCAACGCCAGGTTTCGGCGCGCTCAGATTGAGGAGTGGGCCGGCGGCGGGCTCATTGAAAGGGCCGGACTAGTGTTCGAAGCAACCGTCTCCTTTCTGTTCGGCGTCATCGTGCCGCTGGCACTGCTTGCCTATTTAGCCGGCTCGCCATGACAAGACATTGGCGCGGCTCTCTGCGTTTTAACCTGTTGCTGCAGCGGACAGCTACGCCGCCCGCTGAGCGCGAACGTTGAGCGTCATGAAATCGCGTCTTGGCCAATGCTGGATTGAAGCTGGCGAAGATTTGGGCTTGCGCGTTGCCGCGCCATTCGAGCTCAAAACGGCAGCTGGTCAGCTGGTTTCCTTCGACGCTCTTGTTCTCGGCTTCGCTTCAACCCAAGGCATGCTGCTCATGGAGCAGTGGGACGAAGCGAAGGCGAAGGCCGCCACGGAGAATGGCTACGGCTATTCGTGCATGGATGCCTTCCAGTACGAACGCGGGAGCGCAATCGACGTTCTTCGAGACTGGGGCTGGTCCGGAGCGGAAGCGCCGCCGGCATGGCTATGACGTCCAACCTTTCGCCCCAGCGGACGGCTTCGCCGCCCGCTGAGCTTTCACGTTAGGCATACACCGTGAGTGCGCAGCTAATCAGTGTCGAGGACGATGAGGGCGGAGCCGCCGTCATTGCCATTGGTGGCGTGGAAGTGGTCGCGATGGATTGCCTTGGCTATGGAACGTCGAACCAACTCCACCCAAATGTCGGCGATGTCTTTGAGCCGCGCTTTACTTGCCTGTTTAACGACAGCGAACCGCCCAACTGGCTCACTGTGTTTGGTGGCAACCCTCTTGAAGAGCAGAAGCTCGAACCAACTGGTATTTGGTCCTACCGCGCCTACGGCAAGCTAGTGCCGAACGGAAGCCCAGATGACGATTTACTCGCTGACTGTGGCGGGCCACTCATCCCACTTCCTATTGAGGTCTTCGGTGTCGAGAACATCGGCGCGTTTGTCGCCTTCGACGTCATGCGGCTGGATGTACGGCGGGCCTGATGCCTAACAAGTCCGTCAACGGGACGCCAAACTGCTGCGCAGTTTGGTCCCCTTCGCTGCGTTCCGGCGCCCGTTACGTCCAACGTTATACGGCTCCATGACTGAATCGCTGCTCGACAAGGCATCCGACTATGCGTTCGCACGGCTGAAGGAGACGGGCGGCGACGTATCGCGCCTGCCTGTGCCTCTTCAGACCGTTGCAGTTATCTACTCGGCTCAGGGCGTTATAGACAACGGTGGCATCGAGTACTTTTATGAGAGCGACTTCGACGGAACGCCCGAGTACTCCATCTTTGTGAATGCGTACAGGCGCATAGGTGCTGAGAGCGCCGCAGCTTGTATCGAAGAGTCTGCCGCAATGTTCCCGTTTGGTCAGCCGCACCTGCATGAAGCAAAGCGGCAGCAGTGGCTTGATGAGGTTCGTGATGATGAGAATCACACATTTGTGAAGCTGAGTCGCAAGATCTGTGGCGACCAAGCTGTGTTTCTAAAACTTGCCGAATATGTGGGTGCAAAGCGTGACGCCTTCAAATCCGTATAACTGGTCGCCCAAGGCGGACGCCTGCGGTGCCGCTTGGCTTCGACGTTAGCCAGAAGCCGGATATGCATATCCATGCCACGAATCGATCAGCCGCGGCTGTTGGCGCCGTAGCTGGACTTCTCCTCCTCTTCTTCGCCGGCCCAGTGATCGATGCGCCAGGCCGCGCGGCATCGGTGTGGCTGGTTGTGTGCACCGCCGCCATCGGTCTACCGGCGTATTTCTACGTCTGCAGCGGTCCCGCGGAAGACCGCACCGGCCTATCGATACTTCGCCCAGCATTCCTAATCCGTGTCGGTTCATGTCTGCTTGCAGCGAGCGCAGTGGCTGCGCTCGCCGTCGCATGCTCATCTGCCATCCAGTTCGTCCGGGTTGATCGCTGCCTCGACAACGGCGGCCACTGGAATTACGAGGTCCACGAGTGCGAGCGCTGATCGAACTGATGCCCAACCTAGCATTGCAGCGGACCTGCGCCAGCTACGCCGGCTGGTCCGCTGACTTACAACGTTAGAGCGCTCCATGCCGCAATCAGACTTCGCCGCCGAACGCACTTGGTTTGCCGTTGCTCCCGATGGCACAGAGCATGACTTCGTCATCACAATCGGCGTGCCGGTGCTGGGTGAGCGTGGGGAGTGGCGCTCATCGGTGACCATGGAACTCGTCGATCCGAAAGCCAGGTCGATCGCAGGTATGGATTCTTGGCAGGCCATCCGCTTAGCCATGAGCTTTGCGTCCACCCGACTCAGTCACTTCGCTGAGCAAGGATGGAAGTTCTATTGGGAACGGGGAGGTGAGCTTGCTACAGCAGAGGATTTGGCCAGTGTGCCGTGATCTCTCTAACCTTTTTCTGCAGCGGACGGCTTCGCCGCCCGCTGAGCGCAAACGTTAGACAGCAGTGAACAGCAACTTTTGGTCCGACAACTGGTGGGAGGTGCCCATCTGGCTGCTGGGTGTGGCCGCGGTGATCTACATCGGCGCGTATGCACGACGAAACCCTGACGCGAGCGCAAGCAGGGTTATGTTCTTTCTATTTCCCGCACTCAATCCTGACCGCTCAAGTCGGCCCACGTCACGTTGGACCTTTGTGGCGGCACTGTCTGTGATTATTTCTATCATTGTTCTGGAGTGGCAAGGCAATTGATGACAACGTCGGCGGTGCTGTCTAACTGGTTGTTCGACACGGACGAACACACGCAGGCGAACGCTCCGCAGCGTCGGTCTGGGTGCGCCGGCCAACGCCGACGTTAGTCAGCACCATGACGATCACCAGTGTTCGCATCTACTACTACCCTCGCGGCGAACGACGCGAGCGGAAACTCACCGGTTCACACTGGGGCTTCGCGGAATGGTTCGAACGCCGGCTCAAGCCTATACGCGAGCAGTTGCGCGGGCCCGAGGTCAAGGGCGTGAACATCGTCAACCTCATGCTGCGCGAAGAGCCAGCACACGCGCCGCGCCCGAATGAGTGGCTTCCGCTGCTGAATACCTTTGAGTTCAGTTTTGTATGTGACTTGCGGCCTTTAGAGGCGGCGAGCCCGATGGAAAACATCGCCAAGCTGATGCCGTTCTACGCAGTCATCGCTGAGCAAGCTCCATGGCCACAGGTGCGCACAATCAGTGCAGTGCTTGCTCAACCCCTGACGGAAGAGGACCGACGGACGCTGCGACCATTTCTTCAGTGGCCGCGTGGCATCGGCGGGGAGGGCTATCTCGGTCGCCTTCCGGGAGGTGCAAATGCTGGCTAACTGGTCGTTCGTGTGGGACGGCTTCGCCGCCCCACAACTTCAAGGTTGAACATCAGCATGAGCGGCTTCCATTGCGCCACCTGCGGCGAATACCACAACGAACTCCCAATGTGCCTCGGAGCGCCAGCACCCCCGCTTTGGAATTCACTGTCAGAGACTGAGCGTGGCGAGAACTCCGGGTTGTCGTCCGATCAATGCGTAATTCGGGGAGAGCATTTCTTCGTACTCGGTCGCCTGCTGCTTCCGGTCATCGACGGCCCCGATTCGTTCGTGTGGCTTGTCTGGGTTTCCCTGAGCGAAGCGAGCTTCCGGCGGGTCAACGAGTTGTGGGAGCAAGAAGGCCGAGAGAGCGAGCCCCCGTACTTCGGCTGGCTTCAGAGCGCGCTTCCATACCAACCAACAACTCTCAGCTTGAAGACTTCGGTCCAAACATCGCCAGCAGGTGAGCGGCCAGTGGTTACGCTGGAGGCATCGGATCATCCGCTTTTCATCGAACAGCGCGACGGCATCACTATGGCTCGTGTTCAAGAAATCGTCGAGGCGGCCCTACATGGGTAGCTTGATGTTCAACCTTTTGCTACAGCGGACGGGTTCGCCGCCCGCTGAGCGCGAACGTTCGATTTCATGACGGCTGCTGCTCTCCCGCGTTTGGAAGCTGCCTTGCGCGATCACCTCGTTCCGAGTCTGCGAGCTGACGGCTTCGGCGGGTCGGGTCGTACCTTTCGACGGGTACGCCACGGTTGGGTGCACGTAGTCAGTGTGCAGGGCTCCAGGCATGGCGGCCAGTTCGCTATCAACCTGGGTTTGCAACCGCTGTCGGTCTTCCATGTTCTCGGCGAGTTGCCCGATCCAAAGAAGATCACGGAGCCGCTGTGCGAGTTTCGCCGCCGGCTATCGCGCGACGACGCTGATCAATGGTGGATTCATGAGCCCACCATCGAGAGCATGAATGCGGCGGTGCAGGCAGCAAACGCCATCTACGAAACTGCTGGCCGCGAGATGCTTTCCCATGTCTGCCGACCCGAATCGCCCTTCGACTTAGTATCACCAGGTGCCTTCGCGGCGGGAGATTTTGACTTTCGAGGCTTTGGTTCTACGAAAGTTCGAATGGCACTCGTTCTGGCTCGGCTGCGTCGTGCGCAAGGGCGTTTTGCCGAGTCCGCTCGCTTTGCCGCGATTGGGCTCGCGGGCATCGGTACCGCGGTTGCGCTTCGGCACGAGCTCAACGAACTAGCGAGCCTGCAATGAGGTCGAACCTGTCATTGCAGCGGACGGCTTCGCCGCCCGCTGAGCGCCAACGTTGAAGAAGGCTCCCTGCAGCAACCAGTTCAGGACCGCATCGCCCGTTTGGGTTGCTTGAGGAGCCACCGTTTCCCGTGGGAAAAGTTCGACACATTGACAGCACACCGAGCGTGTTCCAGACCGCTCGAAGGGCTCAAAGTTCGAAACTTTGCCGGTGATTTTGTCGCATCAGCGGCCACCCTCACCCAGCGCCGAGTTCGAAACTTTGTTCTTCGGCGCCTGCGGCCATTCTGACTGCAGGCAGCCGGGTCCGGGATGTGTCGCCGGCACCTGCGCGGGGTGCAGTGCTGTCATCGGCTGGCAGGCCGTGAGCGTTGCCCAGGGTCCGCCTTGCCACCGCACTGAATAATGGCCCCCATGCCACGTTTTTGCTCGCTGTTCCTCCCGCTGCTGCTCGGTGTCCTGCTGGCGGGCTGCGGCGGCCTGCCCAAGGCCTCCGACAAGTCCCGCAAGGTCTACCAGGGCGAGAGCTTCGCCGCTGAAGAGACCTTTTCGCGCCTGTTCGACGCGGGCGTGGACGACACCTGCGAGGCGGCGCGGCGCGCGCTGATGAGCCAGGGCTACGTGATCGGCAAGGCCGGCAGCGGCATGGTGCAGGGCGCCAAGCGCTTCCAGCCCGAGGGCGAGGTTCACGTGGAGATCGGCTTCAACGTCGTCTGCGTGGGCGACGGCCCCAAGAACCAGGTCGCCACCGCTTACGTCAGCGCGCAGCAGGACCGCTACGTGCTGAAGAAGAACTCGCAGGCTGCCAGCCTGGGCGTCAGCGCGCTGGGCTCCATCTCGGTACCGCTGTCGTCCACGGAGGACTCGCTGGTCAAGGTCGCATCCGAGACCATCCCAGCCGGCGAGTTCTACGACCGGTTCTTCGTGCTGATGCAACGCATGCTGCGCGAGAACACGTCGGAGCGGTGACGCCACGACGGCGCGCGGGGCACCACCACCACGTGTACGTGGTGCTGCTGTCGGCGCAGGTCTGGAATGAGCCCGCCTTCCGCAAGGCCAACCCCGATCACGACATCACCCGGCCCTGCGTCTACGTCGGCATGACCGGGCTCGACCCCGACCTGCGCTTTGACCGCCACATGGCGGGCGTGCAGGCCAACCGCTTCGTGCTGAAGTACGGCGAGCGCTTGCTGCCGGCGCTGTACGAGGTCTACAACCCCATGCCCTACGACGCGGCGCGCGACATGGAGGTGGAGCTGGCCATCGCGCTGCGGGAGCAAGGCTACGGAGTGTGGCAGGCTTGAGGAGCTCCTGAGACTGCACGAGCGCTTCAACCGCGCGTCGTGTTGCTGTGCTTGACTTCGCTGCTGGCGCCGCCCGCGGGCTTGTCGTCGACAGGCGGCGTCAGGCCATGGCGCCAGATGTCGTTGGCGATGCCCAGACCCAACGGCACCCCACCAGTTGGGAATGGGCCCGCCGCGCCCCGCGGCGCCGTCCAGACTTCGCTGTAGACGATTTCATGCGCGGGCTTGTTCTGTTCCGTCCCGGGCTGCTTGATGTCCGCCGCCGCTGCCGCATCGAAGCGCCAGTGCACCCCCAGGTAAATGCGGCTGAAGGCGTTCTCGAAAATGGCCGACCACAACGACGGGAAGCTGCGCTCGATCCGCGTGCGCACGGTGCCAGGCTGTTCGTCCAAGGGCAGTGCGGGATCGTGAGGCGCATACAGGTCCCGGCTGACGCCGTTGAGCTCTTCCGACACGAAGGTGAACTCGATGTCGTCTACCTTGTTGGGATCAAAGCCAGCCTGGGTGGGGTCGAACCCCGCCACGCCTTGCTTGTAGAACAACCGAACCATCTGGAAGCAGGCCGCGCCAAACGTGGCGTGCCCCGACGGATAGGCCGGGAACGGCGGCTTGAAAGAGATGCGGTTGGTGTTGGTGTCCGGCGCACCCAGCGACACCCAGAACGGGTCGCCGACGCGGATGGGATTTCCGGCGGTATCGTGCTCCCGCACGCCGGTCAACGGCCGCCAGAAGTCCCAGCGGTACTTCTCCTTCCAGGAGAATTTGCCCGCGTCGGCCATTGCGACATTGCACAGCGCGAAGAGGCGGACGAACGCCGCCGTGTTGGCCGCCCTGGCAGCAGGCGTTGCCGCCGGGTCGCGGCGTGCCCACGCGATCTCGCGCACGATCTGGTTGTACAGCCGCGGCGGCGTACCGATCAGGTTGGCGCCGTCGTAGGCCCAGTAGACGCCCGCGACGGTCTGGTCGGGGGTTCGGGTGGTGCCCGGCTGTCCCCTGGCCCCACCCAGCGCCTTCACCTCCTCCACCGCGGCGACGTACTCCGCCGCCGCCGCCGGGGCGGTGACACCACCCGCCTTGCGCTCCTTGTCGTAGGGCGGCGGCTGCAACTGGTGGCCTGCGGCATCGTGCACCGCAAACGTCCGCGCTGTCTCGCCGTAATACGGCCCGTGGTAGACGCGCCGCGACCGCGTGCCGCGCGAAGGATCATTGGGGTCCAGCAGTACCTGGCGCAACGGATTGATCGGCTCGTCGGAGAAGTACGAGCGCTCATGCCTGGGCTCGTACCGCCCTTGGTCGGCCCCGGGCTCGCCGGGCTGAACGGCCAGCCGCTTCATGACCGCCACCGCGACCGCACTGCCGTAGCAATGCGCCGGAGACAACACGTCGACTCGTGGCAAGTAGGCGCTGACCATGCCGTTCAGACTGCTGGTCAGCGTGTCGCGCGCGACGAGGGAGATGCCAGCGCCTGCCGCGTTCGCGTACAGCGCGTCGAGCACATGCAGGGCGGCGCCGGTCAAGGCGGCGTCGGCGTCAGCAGCATCCGCGCCGGCTGGAGGTGCCGGCCGCTCGCCCACGGGCAGGTAAGGCGATGGCGTGGTGCTGCCCAGCCAGCCCAAGTAGGCGTCGTGCATGGCCAGATGCAGCAGGCCGAGAGCGCGCGAACTCATCGTCGGCCCGCCCTGCGGTCCGCCGAGCGAGTGGGTGATGCGGTTCATCTGCAGCCCGACGTGGTTCCAGTAAAGAACCGCGTAGTCGTTGAGGCCGGGGGTTTCTTGGAGAGGTGGCAGGTTCAACATGGTCACTCCGGTTGGCGAAGAGGCGCTCGCGATGAGCGACGGCAGTGTCAAAGGCCGTGCGCTGGCAGGCATCGCCAGTTCTGTTGAGTGCGGCGAAAGCGCTGGCAGCCTCTTTGGACCGTCCGCTGTTGTGGCAGGCTTGAGCCCATGAACCGTCTTCATTCCGAACTGCATCGCCTGTACCCGCCGCCGGCGCCGGATGGCGTGCGCGGCCTGCTGCTGGAACTGGCACGGCCGGCCGACTGGACCGCGCTGGGTGCCGTCTGGCGCGGTGTGCAGGCCGAGCTGCAGCTGCCGGCACCTGGCATTGCCGTGTCGGGCACCGACGGCCTGCAGCTGTGGTTCTCGCTGCAGCAGCCGGTGACGCCGGCCCGCGCGACCGACTTCCTCGCCCGGCTGCAGGCGCGCTACCTGCCCGGCATCGCCGCCTCGCGACTGCGGTTGCTTGCCGGGGCCGCGCTGCCCGCCCTGCCTGCCCAGGACACCGCGACGGGCAATTGGTCCGCCTTCGTCGCGCCTGACCTCGCGCCGGTGTTCGCCGACACGCCCTGGTTGGACATCCAGCCCGGCGCCGACGGCCAGGCCGACCTGCTGGCGCGGCTGGCCTGCATCAAGCCCAGCGCCTTCGACGCGGCGATGCAGGCCCTGCAGCCCGCTCCCACGCCGGTGGCCGCGGCGCCCGGCGAGACTGCCGACCTGGACCCGCGCGGCTTCCTGCAGCGCGTGCTGAACGACGAATCCGCGCCGCTTGCGCTGCGCATCGAGGCGGCCAAGGCGCTGCTGAGCCCACCATGAACTTCCGCGACCCCTCCCCACGCCTGCGCCGCTGGCTGACCTTCGCCTTCGCGATGTTCGCGTTGAGCCTCTTCGGCGCACTGGCCGGCGAAATGCGCGAGGACAACACCCAGCACTGGGATCAGGCCGCCCTGCAGCTGGCCCAGCAATGGCGAGCCACACATCCCCTCGTCGAAGCCATCATGCGCGAGCTCAGCGCCCTGGGCAGCACGCCGGTGATGACGCTGTTCACCGTGCTGGCCGCCGTCTACCTGTGCACCGTGGGCCGGCTGGCGCGCGCGGTCGCGGTCAGCGTGGCGATGATCACCGGCGCGCTGGCCGTCACCGCGCTGAAGGCGGGCTTTGGTCGCGCCCGGCCCGACCCCGCTTTCGCGGCGCTGGTGCAGGAAGGGCTGAGCTTCCCGAGCGGCCACGCCAGCATGTCGGCGGTGTTCTACCTGACCGTGGGCGTGCTGGTGGCTCAGCGCCACGACGGGCTGCGCCTGCGCGTCTTCGTGGTGGGCATCGCGGCCTTCATGGCCGTGCTGGTCGGCATCACGCGCGTGATGCTGGGCGTGCACTGGGCCAGCGACGTGCTGGCCGGCTGGGCCTTCGGCGCGGGCTGGGCAGCCCTGTGGTTCTGCATTGCAGCGCAGCTGCGCGACGTCCGGCGTCAGCGCACGAGCGGCTTGGGATAGCTGGCGACGCATCGGTACCGCATCGATGCCGCGTCAGCGCCGCGGCTTGCGGGGCTTCGCTGCAGCCGCCAGCTCCTGCGGGCTCAGCACCCATTGGCTGACGTCCAGCTGCTCGACGATCAGGTCGATGAAGGCCCGCACGCGCGCCGGCTGGGCGACGCGGCTGCCGTAGTAGAGGTACAGGCCGAGGTGGTCGGTGACATGGGCCGTCAGCAGCGGCACCAGGCGGCCGGCACGCACCAGCGGCGCGGCCGTCACGCCCACCAGCTGGCCGATGCACTGCCCGGCGACGACGGCATTCGCCTCCAGCTCGACGTCGTTGGTGACGACGACCGAGGCGACGTCGCGCGCGACGATCTCGCCGCCGACCGCGAACTCCCAGGCCATGACCTTGCCGGTGCTGGGATGGCGGAAGCCGCTGCAGCGGTGGCGCGCCAGCTCGTCGATGGAGCGCGGCGCACCGTGCCGGGCGATGTAGTCGGGTGATGCGCAGACGACCAGCTGCAACGGCAGCAGGTGGCGCGCGATGACGCCTTCCGCCGGCGGGCTGCCCGCGCGAAAGCCGACGTCCACACGCTCCTGCACCCAGTCGCCGATGCGGTCGTCGAGCTGCACATCGGGCTCGATGTCGGGGTGGCGCGCACAGAAGGCCTCGATCAGCGGCCACAGCACCGGCAGCATGATGGAGCGCGGCGCCGCGATGCGCAGCGGGCCGGCGATGGCGTCGCGCCCCTGGCGGGCGCCATGCAGCGCACGTTGCAACGACTGAAGTCCCGGCGCGGCTGCGGTGAGGAAGCGCTGCCCCTCCTCGGTCAGGCTGAGCCGCCGCGTCGTGCGGTGGAACAGGCGCACACCCAGGTGCGCCTCCAGCTGCGTCAGCGCCTGGCTGGCGGCTTGCGGCGTGATGCCCTGTGATACCGCCGCCTGGCGCAGGCTGCCCAGCTCGGCGGCCTGCGTGAAGACGGCGATGGCGCGCAGTTCGTTGAAGGCCACTGTCACGATCTCCTTGCCAATCAATGAAGTGATTCTGGGCTAGTTCGACATCAATCGGATGCCTACATTGCCGCCCATCGGCCGAGCTTCCACCCTTCAACACTCCTCACTGCAAGGAAACGCCATGACCACCATCACCTCGTCCCCCTGCCAGCGCGTCTGGTTCATCACCGGCGCCTCGCGCGGCATCGGCGCGCGCATCACGGCTGCCGCGCTGGGCCGCGGCGACGCCGTCGTTGCCACCGCCCGCGACGCGGCGGCAGTCACGCAACGCTTCGGCGCGCAGCCGGGCCTGCTGGCCGTCAGCCTGGACGTGACCGACGAGGCCCAGGCCGCGCAGGCAGTGGCCGCCGCGCTGGCCCGCTTCGGCAGGGTCGACGTGCTGGTCAACAACGCCGGCTACGGCCTGCTGGGTGCCGTGGAGGAGGCCAGCGCCGACGAGGTGCGACGGCTGTACGAGACCAACGTGTTCGGCCTGCTGAACGTGACGCGGGCCGTGCTGCCAACCATGCGCGAGCGCCGCAGCGGCCACGTCATCAACGTCTCGTCGCTGGGCGGGGTTCAGTCCAGCGCCGGCTTCGGCGTGTACTGCTCGACCAAGTTCGCCGTCGAAGGCATCACCGAAGCGCTGCATGCCGAGCTGACACCGCTGGGCATCCACGCCACCGTCGTCGAGCCGGGCTACTTCCGCACCGAGTTCCTGGAGGGCCAGTCGCTGGTCACGTCGCCACGCGTGCTGGCCGACTATGCCGCCACGGCGGGCGCGGTGCGCGAGGCCGCCAAGCAGATCAGCCTGAACCAGCCCGGCGACCCCGAGCGCCTGGCGCTGGCGATGCTGAAGCTGGTGGACGCCCGAACGCCACCGCTGCGCCTGCCGCTGGGCACGGACACGCTGCGGGTGATTGCCGACAAGCACGCGTTCGTCGAGCGCGAGACGGCCGCCTGGCACGAGGTGGCGGCGTCGACGGATTTCCCGCGAGCGCAGGCGGCCTGAGTCAAGCCGGGTCTGGTTGTCAATGGCAGCCCGCTGGGCTCGAAGCCCCGCGGGTCCGGCTCAGATCGCGCGCTGGTTCACGCGCCGGGACAGTGCCTCGGCGCTCTCCTTGCGCTCGCTGTAGCGGTCCACCAGGTAGGGACCGACGTCGCGCGTCAACAGCGTGAACTTGAAGAGTTCTTCCATCACGTCCACCACGCGGTCGTAGAAGGCCGAGGGCTTCATGCGTCCGTCGTCGTCGAACTCGGCGAAGGCCTTGGCGACGGAAGACTGGTTGGGGATGGTCAGCATGCGCATCCAGCGGCCCAGCACGCGCAGCTGGTTGACCGCGTTGAACGACTGCGAGCCGCCGCACACCTGCATGACGGCCAGCGTCTTGCCTTGCGTCGGCCGCACGGCACCGGCGCTCAGCGGGATCCAGTCGATCTGCGCCTTCATGATGCCGGTCATGGCGCCATGCCGCTCGGGCGAGGTCCAGACCATGCCCTCGCACCACAGCGCCAATTGGCGCAGCTCCTGCACCTTCGGGTGGCTGTCAGGTGCGTCGTCGGGCAGCGGCAGGCCGCTGGGGTCGAAGATGCGCACCTCCGCGCCCATGGCCTCCAGCAGCCGGGCGGCCTCGAATGTCAGCAGCCGGCTGTAGGCGCGCTCGCGCAGCGAGCCGTAGAGCATCAGGAAGCGCGGACGGTGTGGCGACGTTGCAGGGGGCGTCAGGCGCGCCTGCGTGGGCACGTCGAAAAGATCGGCTCGCAGCGCGGGGAAACCGGGGTTGGGGAACAGGGGCTCAGACATGGCGGGCCTTGGCGGGCGAAGACAGCAGTTGATGGACCGCCACAGCCAGCGCGGCACCGGCCAGCTCGGCGGCCACGAAGCCGGGCGCGCTCGCCGGCGCGATGCCGGCAAAGCTGTCGCTGAACATGCGGCCGAACACGGCGGCCGGGTTGGCGAAGGCGGTGGACGCCGTGAACCAGTACGCCGCCCCGATGTAGGCCGCCACCAGAGCCGCCACGCGCGTGGCGGGCGCCCGCAGAATGACCAGCAGCAGGCCGAACGTGGCCACGGCCTCTGCAATCCACTGGCCGGTGCCGCTGCGCAGCTTGACGGACCACTGCAGGATGTTCATGTCGAACATCGCATGCGCCAGCCACGCGCCCAGCATGGCGCCGACAAGCTGCACGGCGACGTAGGGCAACAGCAGCGCCACCGGCAGTTCGCCGCGCCAGGCCATGACGGCGCTGACGGCCGGGTTGAAGTGGGCGCCGCTCACGGGCCCGAAGATCTCGATGAGGACGTACAGGCCACCCACCGTCGCCAGCGTGTTGGCCAGCAGCGCTACCGCCACGTTGCCGCCCGACAGCCGCTCGGCCATGACGCCGGAGCCAATGACGACGGCCAGCAGCAGTGCCGTGCCCAGGCCTTCAGCCAGCAGTTTGCGGGACAGGCTCACGTTCAGGCCGTGCCGATCTCGGCCAGCGCCTGCTGCAGCTCCCCCTTGCTCAGCGTTTGCAACGGCAGTTGCAGCAGCTGCAGCATGCGATAGCCGATGGCCTGGCGCGTCAGCTCGAAGGCGCGTCGCTTGCCTTCGTCGCCGCCGTCGGCGTTGGACGGGTCGGGGTAGCCCCAGTGCACCTTGACCGGCTGGCCCTGACCACCGAAGAACACCGGGCATTGCTCGGCCGCGGCGCTGTCGCAGACCGTGATGACGATGGACAGCGGCGGCGCATCGGGCGTCGTGAACTCGTCCCAGCTCTTGCTGCGACAGCCCGTGGTGTCGACACCCGCATGCCTCAACGCCTCCAGCGCGAACGGGTTGATGCGCCCGCTGGGCGCGCTGCCGGCACTGTGCGCCTGCACATCCTTGCCGAGCTTGCGGGCCCAGTGGTTGAGCATGCCTTCGCTGAGGACGCTGCGCGCGGAGTTGTGGGTGCAGAGGATGAGGACGTGGGTGGTCATGGGAGTCAGCAGCAGGAGCCCATCGTGGCCGGCACGGCGCAGTCGGCGCCCTGGCAGCAGTTCTCGGTCAGGTAGCCCAGCAGCGCATTCATGCGCGGGTAGGCGGCGCGGTAGATGAGGTGGCGGCTGGCGCGCTCCTGCGTGACCAGGCCGGCGTTCACCAGCGCCTTCAGGTGGAAGGAGAGCGTGTTGGCCGGCATGTCCAGCCCCTCGGCCATGGTGCCGGGCGTGAGGCCCGCGTCACCGGTGACCACCAGCGCGCGGAACACCTTCAGCCGCACCGGCTGGGCCAGCGCCGCGAGGGCCTTGACGACGTCTTTTTCATCCATGCTTCCAGAATACTCGAAGTGTTTGGTGATCTGCAAGCCCGTGTCGGACAGTGGGCCTCGACGCAGCGCGGCACGGTCTGACATCACGCCATCATCCTTTCGTGTTCCACTCGGCGGCGAAGTCCAGTCCGCGACCGTCCTTTTCGGAGATCTCGATGACCCCTTATGCCTCGCTTCCCGCCGCAACGCGACATGTCGTGCTTCGCGACCAGTTGCCCGCCACCGTGGGCCTGCTCAAGCAGCGCCGGGCGGCCGAGATTGCCGAGGGCGACATCGACGACTACGTGGCCTTGCACTGGCTCGAATGGCAGGGCGGCACGCTGCGCCTGACCACGACGGGCGAGAACGTCTGCAAGCACCAGACCGCCCTGCAAAACCGTGCCGGGGAGCGGGCCAGGCGCTGAGCGCCGGCCGGAGCAGGCGCCGGCGCGCCTGTGTTCCACTTCTGCCGTGAATCCCGAAGTCCCTCAGAACAAGCCCGCCCGGCCGCCCGCGCCGGCCTTTCCCCTCCCGCAACCCGGCCACGCCGCGCGCCTGCCCGCAGGCCTGGCGCCCGAGGACTGGGCCCGCATCCGCCAGGCCGCGCACGCGCTGCCGCAGGTGCTGGTGCCGGACGACCTCGACGACGGCAGCGACAAGAGCGCCGATGCCGCGCTGGACCGGCTGGGCTGCATCCAGATCTCCAAGGCCGCCGGCGGCGGTCGGCCCAGCCGCTGGATCCTGCCGGCGCACATCCCTGTCGCACTGGCGCAGCTGAACGCCACGCCACTGACCAACACGCTGCGCCCGCAGATGCAGCAGCGGCTGCAGCAGCTGGAAAGCCTGGGTCTGCGCCGCGAAGGACTGGTGTTCACGCGGCTCTGCATTCACCCGATCACGCTGGCCCATGAGGCCTGGCGCATCGACCTGTCACACCGCGTGCCGGTGCAGGAGGCGCCGGTGTGGGCCTTCTTCCGCGACGGCGACACGGCCGCGCTGCGCCACGGCCTGGGTCAGGCGCCGGAATACTCCTATACAGCCGAGCTGACGCTGCACTTGAACCACCTGGTGGCGCGCAGCGAGGCCATGGGCGACGCGGCCCAGCTCGCGTCGCTGCTGCCGCGGCTGCAGGCCGAGTGCGGCGTGCCCATGCCCTATGCCGACCTGAAGGCCGCATTGACGCGCGCGCAGGACCGCTGGGAGCAGACTGTGGAGGAGCAGAGCACGCTGGCCAGCCTGGGCCGCGAGCTGGCTTTCCAAGGCTACCCCGACAGCTTCGACGCCGCACGCAAGCTGGGCCGCAAGGTCACGCTGTACCTCGGCCCGCCCAACAGCGGCAAGACGTATGCCGCCTTCGAGCGGTTGGCGCAGGCGCTGGACGGCGCCTACCTGGCGCCGCTGCGGCTGCTGGCGCTGGAAGGTCGCGACCGCCTGGTGGGGCGCGGCGTGCCGTGCTCGCTGCTGACCGGCGAGGAGAGCGTGCCCGCCGACAACGCCCGCGTCGTCAGCAGCACCATCGAGATGGTCAACACGCGCGACATCGTCGACGTGGCCGTCATCGACGAAGCGCAGATGATCTTCGACGACTCGCGCGGCTGGGCCTGGACGCAGGCCATCGTCGGCGTGCCGGCGCGCGAGGTCATCATCATCGCGTCCGCCTATGCAGCGCCCGCCATCGAGCGGCTGCTGCAGCTGTGCGGCGAGAAGCCCGAGAAGCGCGTGTTCGAGCGCAAGCAGCAAGTGCAGCTGATGCCTGCGCCCGTGCCCATGACGCACCTGCAGTCGGGCGACGCGGTCGTGGCCTTCAGCCGCCGCGACGTGCTGATGCTGCGCGACCAGATCTCCCAAAACGGCCACAACGTCAGCGTCATCTACGGCGCGCTGCCGCCCGAGGTGCGCCGCCGCGAGGCCGAGCGCTTCGCGGTCGGCGCGAGCCAGGTGCTCGTGGCCACCGACGCCATCGGCATGGGCCTGAACCTGCCCATTCGCCGCGTGCTGTTCTCCACGCTGACCAAGTTCGACGGCGTCGGCGACCGCGAGCTGTCCGTCAGCGAGGTGCATCAGATCGCCGGCCGCGCGGGCCGCTACGGCATGCACGACGAGGGCTTCACCAGCGTGCTGAAGGAGGCAGAGGCGGACGCGATGAAGATCCTGCGCACGCAGCTGCCCAAGGAGCCGCGCGCGCCGCGCGACTTCAAATGCCCGGTCGCGCCCAACTGGCGCCACGTGCAGACCATCTCGCAGCGCATGGGCGTCAACAAGCTGTACGCCGTGCTCAGCATCTTCATGCAGCAGCTGCGCCTGGACGACGCGCACTTCGCCGTCGCCGAGCTGGAGCAGATGCTGGAGCTGGCCGAGATGCTGGACCGCAACGCCGCCGCACTGCCGCTGAACGAGCGCTTCAAGTACGCGCAGGCGCCGGTCGACTCACGCCTGCCGATGCTGGTGGAGCAGTTCGCCAGCTGGGCCACCAACCACGCCCGCACTGGCCAGGCCGGCGACCCCTACTTCCTCGACGAGTTCGACCAGCACGGCCGCCTGGACCGCATGGAGCAGGCGCTGCGCATCTGCACGCTGTGGTTGTGGCTGGACCTGCGCTTCCCCGGCGTGTACGGTCACGTTGAGGCGGTCGTCGACCTGCGCGGGCGACTCAACGATGGCATTGAGCGACAGCTGAAGGGGAAGCGGCCGTTGTGGCAGCGGCGAGGACGATGAACATGAAGCAACACCCGAAGGCACTCCTGGCCCTGGCGCCGCTGGTACTGGCGTTGAGCGGCTGCGCCAACGTCGCACTGCGAGACCCCGGCCTGACCGCCGAGGCCGATCGCAGTGAGCAGCGCGCCATTGCGGCGCAGAAGACCGGTGCGCCCGAGGTGGCCCGCATCCAGGAGGACCGCGCCGACCGGTTGCGAGCGCGTGCGGCGAACTACAGCGTGGGCGACTGGGTCGCCGATGTCCTGGTGAACCTCTTCCTGGACGGCAGCGCTCCGGCACCCAGAAGGCGCTGAGCAGGCTCTCGACGGCACTGCCTCTGAAAGCCCATGGTCTCACATGCCTACCGCCAACCCGACGAACTGCCTCGAGGTCTGCGGTTCCTGGCCGGCGGCGGCGAGGCCACACGCCTCATCCTGGCGCGCGACTGGACCCAGCACCCGCTCGGCCCGCCCGAGGGGTGGCCCACCGAGCTGAAGACGTCGCTCAGCCTGCTGCTGAATTCGCCCGAGTCCATGATCCTGTCGTGGGGCCGGGAGGAACTGTTCTTCTTCTTCAACGAGACCTACTTCCCGCTGCTCGGCCCGCGGCTGTCGTGGGCCATGGGGTCGCCGTTCATCGAGGTGTGGGCGGATGGCTGGGCGCAGGCCAAGCCCATCATCGAGGACGCCTTCGACGGCCGCAGCCAGCGCTTCAACGACCTGCCCTGGAAGCTCGCCACCGACCGCGGCGAGCAGGAAACCTGGTGGACGTTCTCGTACTCGCGCGTGCTGGATGCCGAAGGCGACGTGTGCGCGCTGTTCATCTTCACGAACGAGACCACGGCCAAGGTGCGGGCCGACACCGCGCTGCGCGACCTCAACGCGTCGCTGGAGCAGCAGGTGGCCGAGCGCACGGCCGACCGCAACCTGGCCTGGCAGATCTCACAGGAGCTGCTGGTGGTGGTGGCGCCCGGTGGCTCTTTCGAGGCCGTCAACCCGCTGTGGACCGAGCTGCTGGGCTGGACGGAAAGCGAACTTGTCGGCCATCAGTTCGCCGAGTTCGTGCACCCGGACGACCTCGCCCGAACGCGGGAGGTGTTCGCCGGCATTTTCGAGCGCCCTCTGAAGCAGGCGTACGAGTACCGTTTCCTGCACAAGAACGGCCATCACGAGTGGTTTGCCTGGACGGCGGCCATGGAGGGCGACAAGGTGTACGCGTCGGGCCGCAGAACCACGCACGAGCGCCTGCAAGCCGAGCAGCTGGTGCAGGCCCAGAAGATGGAAGCCGTGGGGCAGCTCACCGGCGGCCTGGCGCACGCCTTCAACAACCTGCTGGCCGGCATTTCCGGCAGCCTGGAGCTGGCGGAACAGCGCATCCGCCAGGGCCGCGTGCACGAAGTGGACCGTTACCTGATGGCCGCGCAGGGCGCTACCAAGCGGGCGGCCGCGCTGACGCACCGGCTGCTGGCCTTCTCGCGGCGGCAGACGCTGGCGCCCCGGGTCATCGACGTCAACGAGCTGGCCGGCGGGATGGTGGAGCTGATCCAGCGCACCGTTGGTCCCGCCATTGCGGTGGAGTCGGTGGGCGTGGCGGGCCTGTGGTCCACGCGCGTGGACCCGCCGCAGCTGGAGAACGCGCTGCTGAACCTGTGCATCAATGCGCGCGACGCCATGCCCGATGGCGGCAAGATCACCATCGAGACGGCCAACCGCTGGATCGACCGCGACGGCGCCCGGCAGCACGACATGCCCGAGGGCCAATACGTCTCGCTGTGCGTGTCCGACACCGGCACCGGCATGACGCCGGACGTCATCGCCAAGGCCTTCGACCCGTTCTTCACCACGAAGCCGCTCGGCCTGGGCACGGGCCTGGGGCTGTCGATGATCTACGGTTTCGCCAAGCAGTCCGGCGGGCAGGTGCGCATCTATTCCGAAGTGGGCGAGGGCACCAATGTGTGCATCTACCTGCCGCGCCACTTGGGCGAGGCCGAGCGCGACGACACCCCCCCGGACTTGGGCCCGCGCCCCACCGGCCAGGCGGGCGAAACCATCCTCATCGTCGACGACGAACCGATGCTGCGCATGCTGGTGACCGACGTGCTGGACGAGCTGGGCTACACCGCGCTGGAGGCGGGTGACGGCGCGGGCGGGCTGCAGGTGCTGCAGTCCGGCGCGCGGGTGGACCTGCTCATCACCGACGTGGGCCTGCCCGGCGGCATGAACGGCCGCCAGATGGCCGACGCCGCCCGGGTGACGCGGCCGGGGCTGAAGGTGCTGTTCATCACCGGCTACGCCGAGAACGCGTTGCTCAACAACGGGCAGCTGGAGCCGGGCATGTCGGTGCTGACCAAGCCGTTCGCGCTGGACACGCTGGCGGCGCGCATCCGGGAGTTGATTGCGACGTGACGGCAGCGGCGCTCAACGCGCCGCCACCACGCCCAGACGGATCAGATCCTGTGCCGTCGCCACGATCGCCTCACGCGGCGGCCGCGGCACCCAGCCCAGCACCTCGCGCGCATGACTGGCATCCTGGTGCCGCACCGTGCCCAGCTCGCCCGCCGCGTTGCGCACCAGCGGGCTGAACTTGGCCAGCAGCCGCACGGTCCAGTCGGGCAGCGACAGCGTGGGCACCTTGCGCGCCTGCTCGCCCAGCTCGGCGCGCAGGATGGCCGCCACCTCGCGCAGCCACAGGAAGCCGCCGCAGGCGATGAAGCGCTCGTCGGCCATGCCGGGCGCAGTCAGTGCGCGCCAGTGCAGCTCGGCCACGTCGCGCACGTCGACGATGCCGAAGCCGATGTGGGGCAGCGCCGGCACGCGCCCCTGCAGCAGGCTCTGCACGATGACGACGCTGGCCGAGTAGTCGGCGCTGGCCACCGGCCCCAGCACGACGGACGGGTTGACCGTGCAGAACTCGATGCCACCCCCCTCGCGCGCCACCCAGTCACGCGCGGCACGCTCGGCGATGGTCTTGGACTGCACGTAGGCCGGGATGCCGGGCGTCTCCAGCCGCGTCCAGTCGTCCTCGGTGAAGCGGTGCTCGCCGGGGCCGTGGCCGTAGGCGATCGCCGCGACGGACGAGGTCATGACGAAGCGCTGCACGCCGGCGTCGCGCGCAGCCTGCAGCGCCCGCAGCGCGCCGTCGCGGGCGGGGGTGATGAGGTCGTTGGCGTCGCGCGGCACGCCGGCCGGCAGCGGTGACGCGAGGTGGGCGACATGGCTGCAGCCGGCCGCCGCCTCAGCCCAGCCGGCGTCGTGCAGCAGGTCGGCCGCGAAGCAGCGCAGCCGCTCGTCGCCCGCCTGCACGCCCAGCAGGCGGCGCAACGCCGGGTCGCGCTTCAGGTCGCGCACGGTGGTGTGCACCTGCCAGCCGGCGGCGAGCAACTGGCGGATCAGCACACCGGCGATGTAGCCGGTGCCGCCGGTGACGAGGATGCGCGTGCTCATACGCTGCCTTCCACGGACTCGGACGCACGCGGCGGTGACAGGTCGACGCGGCGGCCTGTCCCTTCCTCCTCGAACACCAGACGGTCGATGCGCCAGGCGCCCATGTCCTTGCTCGCCTCGACGAACACCGTGCCCTCGCCCTTGGGGCCTTCGACGCTGAACGACAGGCTGGCCGAACCGCGAGGTCCGGAGATCTGGATCTGGCCCATCGGGAAGCCGCTGGACAGAGGCCGCCCGACGATCTCGGCGATGCGGTCGTCTGCCGCCAGCTGCGCCTGCGCGAGCTTGTAGGCGTCCGAGTCCTTCAGCAGGCCGAAGATGAAGAAGAAGAACGCCGCCATCACCGCCAGCCAGCCCAGCCAGACGATGGCGCCCCACTTCGCCCAGCTGCGCTGCGTGCGCTGAAACTGTGCCAGGCTGTCCCAACGCTTGTTGCGCCAGGCCCATTCGCTGCCGCGGGCACCGAGCACGAACAGCCACACGAAGCCGAAGAACGGGATGAACACCGCCAGCGCTGCCAGAGTGTTGTTGCCGATGCCCCAGATCCAGCTCAGCAGGAATGCGCCCCAGCTCCAGCGCCGGACTTCCGGCGGTACCTGGCTGGCCGGCCCCTGGCCCGATGTGTTGTCGTTGGTGTCCATGCCCACTCCATGTCGTGGGCGGCATTGCACCAGATGCCGGGCGCCCGCGTCGGTGGTGTCTTCCCTTCAGCGGCTGGCGGGCGCAGGCGGCGGCTGCAACAGCGCGTCGATCAGTTCACGCCCTTTGGCGCCATTGGTCAGGATGACGACGCCGTCGCGGCTTTCCTGCACGAAACCGGCGAACGCCCGGTACGCGCCGTTGTTGCCGCTGTGGCTCACGAGCGTGGTGCCGCCCGCGTCCGTGATCGCCCAGCCCATGCTGCGGAATGTCGGCAACAACGACTCGCTGCGGGGCACGGGTGTCTGCGGCCGCAGCATGTCGTCGTAGGCCGCGCGAGACAGGCCCTCGCGCTTGCAGACCAGCGACAGAAAGCGGGCGTAGTCCTGCGCGGTGGTCACCAGTGACGCGGCAGACATCGCGAAGCCGGTCAGGTTGGTCATGTCGCGGCCGCTGTCGGCGTCGCGGGCACTGCGGTAGGCGCGCGAGGCCACGGTGCCGGGGCGAAGGGGACGGGTGAACGTGGAGTCGGGCATCCAGCGGCCCAACCGTTGCTCAAACAGCGCCTGCAGCGTGCTACCGGTCTTGTGTTCGACGAAGGCCTGCAGCAGCTGGTAAGCCTCGCCGGAATAGCTGTACGTGGTGTCCGGCGGCACGGTGAAGGGGATGGGCGCGGTGCGCTGCGGGAAATCCGTGTCGCCATCGACCCAGTTGGGCAGGCCGGTGCGGTGGGACAGCACCAGGCGCGGTGTGAGCTGCGCGTAGGCGGCCTTGTCCGGAATGCGCACGTAGTCAAAGGACTGGGCGAAAGGCCGGTCCAGATCGATGACCTGCTCGTCAACGAGCTGCATGACCAGCCACGCGAACACCGGCTTGGACAGCGACGCCGACTCGAACACCGTGGCGGGTGTGACAGCCACCGCCGGCTGCAAAGACGCGTTGCCGGCGACGACCGGTGGCCCCTCGGGCTCGCAGTCCTTCAGCGTCACCATGGCGATGCCCGGCACGTCATGGGCAGCCAGCAGACGGTCGAGTGCCGGCCCTGTCGGGAACGGCGGCCGCGTCTCGGCGGCGGCAGGCGTCGCCAGCGCCATGCACAACGCCGCCTGCACCAACCCTGCACTCTTCCGCTCTCGCAAATCGGCCTCCTCCGTTCGGAGCGGCCATGATTTCACGTCTGCGAAGCGTTCTGACCGTCGTCATGCCCGGGCCACTGCCGATTGCCAGCGCATCGCCCTGCGCGGACAGTGGCAGCCTTCATCGCTTACCGGAATCCACGCCTTGTCCTCCGTCACATCGACTGCGAGCGCCGCCGCCACCAGCGACCTGCGCGCCCGCCACGACCGCGCCTTCCTCGGCCACCCCGCCGGGCTGGGCTGGCTGTCCTTCTGCGAGCTGTGGGAGCGTTTCTCCTACTACGGCATGCAGGCGCTGCTGGTGCTGTACCTCAGCAACTACCTGTTCATGCCCGAGAACATCGGCAACGTGGCCGGCATGGACGCGCTGCGCGCCGCCATCGAGAGCGTCACCGGCGCACGCTCGCCGCAGCAGCTGGCCTCCGCCGTGTTCGGGCTGTACGTGGGCCTCGTCTACCTGACGCCGATCTTCGGCGGGCTCATCGCCGACCGCTGGCTGGGCCGCACGAAGACCGTCGTCATCGGCGCGCTGCTGATGGCGGCGGGCCACTTCCTGATGGCGTTCGAGATGCTGCTGCTGCCGGCGCTGGGCTGCCTGCTGCTGGGGGTGGGCGCGTTCAAGGGCAACATCGCCGCGCAGGTGGGCGACCTCTACGCGCCGGGCGACAAGCGCCGCGCCAGCGCCTTCCAGATCTTCATGCTGGCGGTGCAGATCGCCGTCATCGCCGCCCCCATCGTCTGCGGCACGCTGGGCGAGAAGGTGGGCTGGCACTGGGGCTTCGGTTCGGCCGGCGTGGGCATGCTGATCGGCCTGTTCGTCTACCTGGCCGGCCGCCGCTGGCTGCCACCCGAGGCGCCGCGCGGCGCCGCCCGGCACGACGCGCCCGCGCGCCCGCCCATCGGCCGGCGCGGCCTGCTGCAGGTGGCGCTGCTGGTGGCCATCCTGCCGGT
This sequence comes from Pelomonas dachongensis, assembly GCF_043555865.1. Taxonomy (NCBI): domain Bacteria; kingdom Pseudomonadati; phylum Pseudomonadota; class Betaproteobacteria; order Burkholderiales; family Sphaerotilaceae; genus Roseateles; species Pelomonas dachongensis. Next base: position 574,054 of record NZ_JBIGHY010000003.1, on the reverse strand, counting down.
GCTGATGCTGTCCATCGTCGGCAACCAGCAATACAACAACGGCTTTCCGCTGTGGTCGCAGCAGCACATGGACATGGTCGTCGCCGGCTTCACCGTGCCGGTGACCTGGCTGCAAGCCATCGACGCGCTGCTGAGCACGACGACGATGCTGGCGTCTCTCGCCTTCTGGCGCTGGTGGGCCAACCGCCGTCGCGAGCCCGACGAGATCACCAAGATGGCGCTCGGCTGCTTCGTCGCGGCCGGTGCGCCGCTGTTGCTGATGATCCCGGCGCTGTCCATCGAGGAAGGCGGCGCGCGCATCAGCATCCTGTGGTCGTTCGGCTATGCGCTGGTCAACAACATCGGCTTCGCCAACATCATGCCGGTGGGCCTGGCGTTGTACTCGCGCGTGGCGCCGCGCGGCTACCAGGGCGTGATGCTGGGCATCTACTACCTGCACCTGTTCATTGGCAACCTGTTCGTCGGCTGGCTGGCCGGGTTGCTGGAGGTGATGAAGGGCTCCAACTTCTGGCTGCTGCACGCCGCGCTGGTGGCGGCTGCGGGCGTGGGGCTGCTGGGGGTGAAGCTGGTGTTCGGGCGGCTGCTGGCGCCTGAAGAGACTAGTTCGGCACCTTAGATTCAAAGTTCTGCGGGTTTCGCCCAGACCGTTGCCGCGTCGCCAAACTCCAGCTCCATCGCGATCCCAATCATTGACAGCCAGGAGAACCAATACTGGCGCCGTAGCGCATCTCGCACGAAGTCGGCACCGAACTCCTGGCTGTAGTAGGCCACCTCGCGGGGCGTCAGCGGGTCCCGGTCAATCACGATCAGCTGCCGCCGATGGCGCTTCATCAGCCGCACGAAGTCGCCACGCGTCGTGATGCCAAAGCGCGCCATCTGCGGCAGCAGCTCATCCCACGACGCGACGCCATGGTTGCTGCGGCGCGCGAACAGGCGGCGCATGACCGTTTTCATGCGCGGCACATCGAGCGGCTCTGACAGTCGGCGCTGACGGGCGGACACTGGGCGATGGGTCATATCGGCCAGGTTTCTACACTCAAACCCATGATCACCGTCCACCACCTCAACAACTCCCGCTCGCAGCGCGTGCTGTGGCTCCTCGAAGAGCTGGGCCTGCCCTACGAGATCCAGCATTACCAGCGCGACGCCAAGACGTCGCTGGCCCCGCCGGAGCTGCGCAAGATCCACCCGCTGGGCAAGTCGCCCGTCATCACCGATGGCGCGCTGACGGTGGCCGAGAGCGGCGCCATCCTGGAGTACCTGGTGGAGCGCTACGGCCAGGGGCGGCTGAAGCCCACCGACGAACAGGGCCTGCTGCACTACCGCTACTTCATGCACTTCGCCGAAGGCTCGGCCATGCCGCCGCTGGTCATGAAGCTGGTGTTCAACAAGGTCAAGCGCGCGCCCGCACCATTCTTCGTGAAGCCGATTGCGAAGGGCATCGCCGACAAGGTGCTGAAGAGCTTCGTACAGCCCAACATCGACGCGCAGCTGAAGTTCTTGGAAGGCGAGCTGACCGCACGGCCGTGGTTCACGGGCAGCGAGTTCAGCGCGGCCGACGTGCAGATGAGCTTCCCGCTGGAAGCCGCGGCATCACGGGGCGCCGACCTGGCGGCCTATCCGAAGCTGAAGGCGTTCCTGGATCTGATCCATGCGCGGCCGGCCTATCAAAGGGCGCTGGAGCGGGGTGGGAAGTACGACCTGCTGAGCTGAGCACGCAGGCGCCTTTGCACGCCGCTGCGCAACTCAGCGCAGCACCCGCCCCCATGTCGTGGGCTCGGACACCCGCCCCTTGAAGTCAGTCCAGCACTCGGCGGCCACGTCGTACAGCTTGCAGCGGCTGGCCGTCTGCAAGTACCAGCGCCAGGAGAAGCGCTGGACGATGATGCGCCCCGGCAACGCGGTCTCAAGCACGGCCTGGGCCTGCTTGAGCCTGTAAAGCGGGATGCTCATGTCCACGTGATGCGCCGTGTGTTCCATGATGTGATGCAGCAGGCCGCCGATCTTCAGCGGAAAGGTCAGGTGTACGGTGGTGGACACGAAGGGGTCGCTCGCCGACCAGTTCGCCTTGTCTTCATGCCACCGCACCTCTGTGTGCGTGTGATGCACGTAGATCACGAAGCCGATCATCACGTTCCAGAACGCGAACGGCACGGCGAAGCCCAGCACGACCATTGCCCATGCCGATTGGCCGGTGGCGTGCGCCGCCCACACCAGCGCGCCGATCCACACGGCACCCGCGGCAACGGCAAGCAGGCCATCGGCCACGAAGAGCCCGCGTCGTGCCGGCATGTAGCGCGGGCTGGGGAACAGCATGCGCAGCCACCACATCTCGATGAAGTAGTACAGGCCGGGTGCCCATCCGCTGCGGTAGACGCGCTCCAGCAGGCGCCGGGCCGGTGACAGCGCACGGTACTCATCAGGGGTCAGGGGCTGCCAGACGAAGTCCTTGCCCTTGAGGTTGGTGAACCCGTGATGCATCACGTTGTGTCCCACCTCCCACAGGCTGTAGGGCGTCAGCGAAGGCAAAAACGCGATGCGTCCCAGCCAGCGGTTGAGCAGGCGGTGCGGCGTGTAGCTCTGGTGGCAGGCGTCGTGCCCGATGATGAACAGACGGCCGATCACGAAGCCGGCCGCCAGCGCCACCGGCAGCTTCATCCACCACACCGGCAACAGCACCACGCCTGCGATGGCTGCAATGAACAGCGCCCAATCCAGCAGCAGCAGTCCCAGGGCGCGCGCTGTTTGCGGCTGCGAGATGGGCGTCAGCCAGGACCGGATCTCCCGACGCGCGGGCATGCGCGCATCTCGGGCAATGACTGGCACCTCAGAAGGAGGGGATGAACAGGCACCCGAAGAGGAAACGGGCGGCGTCGGCGGGACTGGGCTCATGAAAACGCTGGCAGTGAACGCGTTCGATGCTATCCAGCCGCTGCACCAGGGCCTTGAGATGGGTCAAGACCGCGTCACGTGGCGGCCGTCAGCGCTTCGCGTCTTTCGGTCCGTACTCCACCACCTGGCACCCCGGCCCCTTCGGATCCTCGCAGCACGCCGCCAGCTTCTTGAGGCTGTCGGCAAATTGCTGATCCCACTGCGCGGGGCTGTGCAGGTTGCCCGGGCTCATCCAGTGCGAATGCGGGAACTTCTTGGACCAGTCGTCGCCGCCCTGCTGCTCCCCGCGGCCCGTGGACTGGTCCATCGCAACCTGACAGGAATTCATGTTGCCCATGCGGTGGCAGGCGGTGCAGGTGTTGCCGCGCGTCGTGATTCCGAACGCGTTGAGCCGGGCCCAGGCCTTCTTGAAGTCCGCGCCGATGGCCTTGGGCTGGTAGAAGCCGAACGGGTCGCCGGGCAGCTGCGTGGTCTGGGCGATGTAGGGTGAGTACATGAACGGCCCGCTGTCGTGGCAGTTGATGCAGGCCGGCTGACTCCACGCCACCTGGTGCGGCGTCTGCCAGACCTTGTCGGCCGGCAGCGGCTTCAGGCCATCCGGACCGGGTGGCTGCGGCTTGCGCGTCAGCGTGCTGGGCGAGGGCACCCAGCGGCCGTCGATGCCTTTGTCCTTCGTCAGCGGCGCGGTGGCCTTGGCGGTGAACCAGCAGGTCTTGCCATCCTTCAGGCTGTGCGAGATGACGTTGATCTCGTCGAACAACGTACTGCCCCGGGGCCGCGCGACCTGCTTGCGACAGATGGCGCTGATCTGCGCGTTCTTGTCGTCGCGCAGCACCAGCGCGCGGCTGCCGGGCACGCACTGGCCCTGGCTGCCTTCGTCGTGCTGCGGCAGCAGCGACGGCCGGTCGCAGCGCGCGGGCGCCTGGTCGGCCGGCACGGGCTTGCCGCCGTCGACAGTGATCGGGATCTCCTCGCCGGCCATGCAGCTGAAGGCGGGGATCTCGCTGATCTGCACGGCGCATTGGCGACCGTATTCGAACAGCGTCTCCGCCTGGGCGCTGCCCGCCAGCAGCAACAGCAACAGTGCTTGCTTCGTCCTCATGCCGTCACCAGGCCTTTCTCTGCCATCACCACGGCGCGGATGGCCTGGTGGTAGCGGGCGTAGCCGGTGCAGCGGCAGATGTGCTGGCCCACGGCCTCCTCGATGGCGGCGTCCAGCCGGTCGCGCTGGATGGGCTGCGCGCGCAGGCGGCCGAGCAGCATTTCGGTCGCCATGATGAAGCCGGGCGTGCAGTAGCCGCACTGGAAGGCGAAGTGATCCAGGAAGGCCTGCTGGACTTTGCTGGGACGCTCCATGCTGCCGGTGCCCTCCACCGTCGTGATGGACTGGCCCTGCAGCAGCGCTACCGGCGTGGAGCAGGCGAGCATGGGCTGGGCCTGACTGGTGGGCGCACGGCGCGCGGCGACGGTGCAGGCCTTGCAGACGCCGATGCCGCAGCACAGCCGGGTGCCGGACAAGCCCAGTTCCTCGCGCAGGAAGTCGACGAGGGGGAGGTCGGTGGGCACCGTCGTGCTGACGGGGCGGCCGTTGACGTGGAACAGGACTTGGACGAGGGGTTCGCTCATGACAGGGCCTCCTTGATGTCGGCAGCGGTGATGGGCAGGCTGCGGAACCGCTGCCCCGTGGCATGGGCGATCGCGTTGCCGATGGCCGGCGCGATGGGGCACAGCACGGCCTCGGCGATGCCCTTGGCCGTCGCGTCGTCACCCCCCAGCGTCGTGATGTTCAGCCGCCCCAGTGGCACGTCGGCCGACAAGGCCACGTGATACCGGTCCAGGTTCCAGCGCCCGTCGCCGGCGCCGCCGGCCTCCAGCGGCAGGTCCTCCAGCAGCGCGTAGCCGATGCCCATCGCGACGCCGCCCTGGGCCTGGCCCAGCAGGAGGTCGGGTTGCAGCACCTTGCCGGCGTCCACCAGCAGTTCCACGGCCACCACGCGCGGCTCAAAGGTGCGGGGCGCGATCTCCACCGCCACCAGCACGCCCGAGGGCGCGTACAGGCTGCGCCCGTACAGCGACGCGGCCGGGCGCGGCGGCACCACGTCCTGCCGCGCAATGAAGCTCCAGTTCGGCTGCCCGCCCGCGCGCAGCGACAGGCCGTCAATGGGCAGCTTCAGCAGGGCGCCGGCCTGCACCGGGTAGCTGGCCGACACCCAGGCGCCTTCGTACAGGCCATGCACCATGGCGCCGGATGTCAGCTGGTCCCGATGCACGCGGGCGGCCAGCGCCGCCAGCGACAGCGGCGCCAGTCCCGGCGCCACCAGCCGCCCGGCGTCCCACGTCGTCTTGCCCTGCACTTGCGCCAGCGGCACGCCCCACAGCGCCGCGGCGGCCGGCAGCAGGCCACTCTCGAACAACACCCGTGCCGCTTGCTCGGTCACGTGCACCTGGTGGAAGGCGGTCAGGCAGGCGCTGCTGGACATCGAGAACGCGGCCGTCCAGTGCGGGTCGGTCCAGCTGCCGCCGTAGTCGCTGTTCAGGTCCAGCGCGTTGAAGGAGCCGACATCGCCCATGACGACGTCGTGCGCGTTGTGCCCCAGCCAGCCGGCGGTGGAAATGGCCAGTGTCGTCGCCGAGCCGTTGCCCATGTCCACGCAGTTGCTGCGCACGGTGAGGCGGCCATCGGGCGCCAGCGCCACCTCGGCCATCACGCCGTCCTTGCCTGTGCCGTAGGCCTGGTTGGCCAGCGCAAAGCCCACGCCGTAGCGGATGCCCTCGCGCGCCTTGCGCCGCTTCACGGCCTCGCGGTTGCGCCACAGCGCGTGCTCGCGCGAGCGGCGGCAGATCTCATGCAGCCGCATGGGCTGCTCCAGCGGCGCGCCGGTGATGGTGCGGTCGCCCTCGCGCAGTGCGTTGGCCTCGCGCAGCGCGATGGGGTCGCGCTTCAGCGCCACGGCCACCTCGTCCACCAGCGTCTCGACCGCCCAGCTGGCCTGCGGCCCGCCGAAGCCGCGCATGGAGCCGGCCACCACGCCGGTGCTGGGCTGGGCAATGGCGTCCACATAGGCCTGCTTGATGTCGTAGCCGCTGAGGCCACAGTAGGCCGCCAGCATGGCGACGAACTGGCTGTAGTTGTTCTGCCCGCCCGACGGCAGCACCTGCTGGCTGCCGAATGCGAGGAACTTGCCGGTCTTCGTATCGACCGCAATGCGCTGCGTGATGGTGCTGGCGAGTTGCTTCAGCCCGCCCTGGAACTGTTCGTAGCGGTCCTGCGCGATGCGCACCGGCCCGTCGGCCAGCGCGGCCGTGACGGTCAGCAGCGACGCAAAGGTGGACACGTCGCGCCCGCCGAAGCCGCCGCCGGGGTAGCAGGAGTTCAGCACCACGGTGCCGACCTGCACCGGACTGTTCTTGCTGAACATCGTGAAGCTGTCGGTCGCATCACCGTTGGTGGCCTGCGTGCCCAGCACCAGGTGCAGCGTGCCTGCCCCAGAGCGGTCCAGCCAGGCCAGGCCGGCCTCCGGTTCCATGAACATCGGGTCCAGCACCTGCGTGCTGTAAGTGCCGCCCAGTTGCAGCACGGTGGGGCGGGGCGCCTGCAGCGCCGCGTCGATGCGCTGGCGCAGCGCGCGGGCGGTGCTGTTGACGGGCTGGCTGGTGGAGTCGGGTTGGTAGGGGTCGGACGCGTAGCCCGCCTGCACCTGCGAGAACGGCGGCAGGCCCGGCGCGTCATAACGCGTCAGGTAGTTGACCGGGCTGTAGGCCATCACCCAGGGTTGCGCGGGCGGCGGGGGCAGGGCGCCGGTCTGCACGACGCCAGGCTGGAACTGCAGAGCGCGCCTGGCGCGGCGGTACGCGTTGCCGTCGGCAAAGACGAGGATGGCCACCGGCTGGCCGAAGAACTGTGGCGCGCTGCCCACCGGCACCAGCAGCTGCTTGATGCCGTCCGCACCCGCGCTGGAGAAGGGCAGCGTGAGGTTCAGCGACACCAGGTCGCGCTGCGCGCCGGTGTAGTCGCCCAACGGTGTCTGCGTGATGACCAGCAGCGGTTGCGCGTCCGCGCCGGCCAGCGCGCTCAGGTCCAGCCCGGAGAACACGCGGCCCGGGTCGGTCGCACGCAGGATCATGGCCATGCGCTCGGTGGCCGGCCACTGCGGCATGTCGCTCGCACGGAAGTCGCGCGCATAGATCTTCTGGCCCGTCACCTTGGCCAGGCCCTCGATGCGAAAGCGCGCCTTGCCGGGGCCGCCGGACCAGTCTGGCGCGCCGGGGGGCGCCGTGTTGCCGACAAAGGGTTGCGTGGGGTTGCCCGGCTGCGGCGGCCGCGCGCCACGCAGCGGCGGCGTGGCGGGCCGCATCGCCAGCGCCAGCTCGTGCACCAGCAGCGTCACGGCGGCAGCGCCGCTGCCGAGCACGCGGCGGCGCGTCAGCTGGAAAGGCCCGGTCTTGTCCGGCAACTGCGACACGTTGGCTCCCTCAGTTAGGTTCGGGCGCGAGTGTGTCACCGCAGCCCCCGCTGCAGTCGGCAGATCAGACGGGATTGGGCCCCGGATTTGCCCGCAGACCGCGACGCCCCGGCGTCAGTCAACGAGCGTGGCGTCGCGCACGGCGCTGCGCGCCACGTCCAGCCGCGTCTCGCGCTGCCAGGCGTCCAGACCCTGCGGGGCGTCGCGCGGCGACAAGCCGTTGGCGCGCACGGCGCCCACATAGCCGTCACGGCCCTGCGCCTTGGCGACGTACAGCGCCGAGTCGGCCAGGCCCAGGCAGGCGCGCCAGTCCCACAGCCGCGGGTGGCGCGGGTCCAGCGGGAAGGCGCTGAAGCCGATGGACACGGTCACGTGCACGGTCTCGCCGGGGCCGATGTCAAATGGCTGCTCGCGCACTGCCGCGCAGACGCGGTCGGCCAGCGCGGCGGCGTCGCGGCGCTCGGTCTCGCGCACCAGCACCAGCACCTCCTCGCCGCCCCAGCGCACCAGCGAGTCGGTCTCGCGGAACACGCTGCGCAACCGATCGGCCAGTTGCATCAGCACCGCATCGCCGGCGGCGTGGCCGTGCTGGTCGTTGATGCGCTTGAAGTTGTCCAGGTCCAGCAGCATCAGCAGCAGGTCGGCCCCCGGCCCGGCGCTCTGGCCGGGGGCGTCGCCATCGGTCGCCTCGAAGCGACGCAGGCACAGCCGCAGGTCTTCATCCAGGCGCAGCTCCAGGTAGCGGCGGTTGCGCAGGCCGGTCAGCGTGTCGGTCAGGCTGAGTTCGCGCAGCTCGGCGGTGCGCTCGTCCACCAGCACCTGCAGCGCGGCCTCGCGCTGGCGCAGCAGCCGCGTGCGCCAGCGCATCCAGCCCCAGATGGCAACCAGTGCCAGCGCCACGGCCAGCGCGCGGGCGGTGGCGGTCTCCCACCAGGCGGGCAGCAGTTCGATGGGCAGCTCCAGCTGCTCGGCGCCCCACAAAGTCTGGTGCGCGCTGGCCTGCACCTGCAGCACGTAGCGGCCCGGCTTGAGCGGCCCGAAGCTGGGGTTGCGGGCACTGGCGTCAACGCGGGTCCAGTCGTTGTCCAGGCCCAGCAGCCGGTACTGGTAGCGCAGCCGTGCCGGGTCCGCGTAGTCCAGCGCCGCGAACTCCACGCCCAGGCTGCGCGTGCCGGCCGGCAGCGTCAGGCCGTCCGGGCCCGGCGGGCGGTGCGGCTGGCCGTTGACGCGCAGGCCGCTGATGACCAGCGGCGGGCTGGTCATCAGCGGCGAAAAAGCCTCGGGCAGCACGCGCAGCAGGCCCCGGCTGCCGCCGAACAGCAGGCCGCCGCCAGGCAGCTCGGTGCTGGCAAAGAACCAGAAGCTGCCAAAGCTGGCCCCCTCGGCACTGCCGAAGCTGTCGACACGCTGGGCGCGCGGGTCGTAGACGTTCATCTGGCTCCAGATGCGCCCCTGCCGGTCCTCGTGCAGGTTGCCCCCGAACGCACCCTCCAGCCCCATGCGCTCGCTGACGCGCTCGAAGCGAGCGCCGCCCTGCGCGTCCCAGCCCACCAGGCGGTGCAGGCCGCTGACGGCCGTGTCGACCCACACCGTGCCGTCGCGGCCGGGCAGCAGCGCCAGCACCACCGGGTTGGCCAGCGCCTCGCTGCGGGACTGCGGCAGCAGTTCCGCGCGCCGCCCGTCGCGCACGCGCATCAGGCCCGCCTGGCCGCCCAGCCACAGCTCGCCGCTGCCGGGTCGCTCGATCAGCGCATGGATGGCACCGTGCAGCGGCCGGCCATCGGCCAGCGCCACGCGCTCCAGCGCCGCGGCGTCGGCCGCGGCCAGCCAGTACAGGCCCTCCTGCGTGCCCACCCACACGTCACCGCCGGCGCGCACCAGCAGGCGCTGCGCCCGGCCACCGTCCAGCGGCCAGTCGCGCAGGAGGCGGCCGTCCGCGGCGCGGTGCTCCAGCCGGCCGGCCGCGGCCAGCCACAGACTGCCGTCACCGGCCTCGGCCATGATCTCGACGACCGTGCGGCGCTCGCGCGCCAGCTGCCCCAGCGTCTGCAGGTCGCCGCGGCCGTCCAACCGCACGACCTGCCCCTGCTGCGTGGCGCCCAGCACGTCGCCGGTGGCCAGCGTCAGCACGGCGCGCACGTCGGCGTCGACCAGCGTGGCGGCCGGCTCCAGGTCGGGCCCGCGCACGGCCAGCGCCGGGTGGAACAGGTGGCGCTGCAGGCCCAGGCCGTAGCCGCTGACCCACATGGCGCCGCTGCGGTCGCGCAGCAGCGCGCTGATGTCGTTGCCGGCCAGGCCCATGGTGCGGCGCGGGTCGTGCGTCAGCCGCGCCTCGACGGCCTCACTGCCGGGGTTGATCCACAACAGGCCGGTCTTGGTGCCCACCCACAGCCGGCCATCCGGGCCCTCGGCCAGCGCCTGCACCGGCGTGTGCAGCGACTGCACCCAGCGCACGCCGGCGGCGTCCACCACGCCGAGCCGCCCGTCCTGCGTGCCCAGCCACACCCGGCCGCCGCGGCTCTCCAGCAGCGTCAGCACGGTCGCGACCGCGGGCAAGTCGCCGAGCGCCGGCAGCGGCAGCTGCTCCCAGCCGCCGCCTGGCTTCAGGCGCGCCAGACCCCGCCAGTGGCCGGCCCAGACCGTCCCGTCGGCGCCCACGCGCAGCGCCAGCACGCGGGCCTCGGGCTGGCCGCCCACCACCAGCGGCTGCGACTCGAAACGCTCCGACACCGGGCTGTAGCGGTACAGCCCCTGGCCCACGCTGCCCACCCAGACATCACCGGCCGCGTCCACCGCCAGCGCGCGGATGGGCGCTTGGGGCACGCCCGGCGCCGCCCCGCTGCCCAGCGCCGCCACGCGGTCGGCCTGCGGGTCATAGACCGCCAGGCCCTGCGTCTCGGTGCCGATCCACAGGCGGCCATCGCCGCCGGCGGCCATGGCGCGCACCCAGCCCAGGTTGCGCTGCCGCGTGTCCGTCGGGCCTTCGCGCGCCAGCTCGATGGGCCGCAGCCGGTAGCCGTCGTAGCGCGTCAGCCCGCGCGACGTGGCCACCCACATGAAGCCGGCCTTGTCCTGCGCCATGGCCGGCACCGAGTTCATCGGCACCGTGACGCTGCGGAACTGCACCTCCAGCGGGCTGGCATCCGCCCACGCCGCAGGCGCGCCGGCCAACAGGGCGAGCGCCAGGAGGCCGCGAACCAGGAGGATCATCCCGGCATCCTAAGGGCCGGATTCGGGGCTCCGGCCCCTGCGGCGCGATCTGACGGCCTCAGTTGTCCAGTAGTTGGCGCAGCGCCCGACCGGGATCGGCCATGAAGCTGCGCATGACGCGGAAATGCTCGGTGTCCTCGACGCCCACGCGGTGGATGCCGTCGGCGTCGAAGCGGTAGACCCAGGCATCCGGGTAGGCCATCAGGATGGGCGAATGGGTCGCAATGACGAACTGCGACTCCCGCCTCACCAGCTCGTGCAGACGCGCCAGCGCGTCGAGCTGACGCTGCGGCGACAGCGCCGCCTCCGGCTCGTCGAGCAGGAACAGGCTGCGCCCGCCGAAGCGCTCGTTCAGCAGCTTCAGGAAGGACTCGCCGTGCGACTGCTCGTGCAGCGAGCGGCCGCCGTAGGCACCGATGACGGACGCACCGCCCGGCCCTTCGTCCAGCCGCTCGATCTCGGTCGCGACGTTGAAGAAGCTCTCCGCCCGCAGGAACCAGCCGTCCCTGGGACGCTTCACGCCCTTGGCCACGCGCAGGACCTCATGCAGCACCGAATGCGACGCACGCGTGCCGAAGTTGAAGTTCTTGCTGCCGCCCTCCGCGTTGAAGCCCAGCGACACGGCCAGCGCCTCCAGCAGCGTGGACTTGCCCGAGCCGTTCTCGCCGACGAAGAACGTCACCTTGGGGTGCAGCTCCAGCCGCTGTTCCAGCGAACGGATCGCCGGCAGGTTGAACGGATAGCAGTCGAAGGACTCGACCTTGTCGCGCTGCAGAGCGAGGTGGAAGACGAATTGGGAGGCGAGCATGGCGGGCGCTTCGCGGCAGGGGCGGACGGGACTATGCGGCCTCTATGGCAGCGGTGCGGGCCGCCAGCGTAGCGTCGGCCGTCCGGGCCTGAGCATCATCCAGCTGCGGCGTCGGTCGAGCAACACTCTGAGCCGAATCTGGGAGGCAGAGTTGCATGCGCAGATGTTGGGCAGAATTCATTGGCAATCCGCGTATAGAACGTTAAACGCATGAGGAACATCCAAGTCATCGACGGCGCGGACAACGCGATGTACGACATCTTTGCCGCGACCGAGGACGAGTTCGCGTTGATCTTCCCGGCAGGTCAGGATGTGGCGTTCATTGACGAAGTGATAGCGCGCACACCAGTGGCCGCGCTGGATCATGCGTTCGCCGCGATTTGGCAGCGCCGCGTTGCGAAGGCCGAAGCAAAAGGGATCCACGGCATTCTTTTCTACGAGATGCCTCAAAAGAAGCAGTACTACCCGACAAGAAGGGATGAAGCTGCGATCAACCCAGATGGCACACGCCTCCGCTGACCCTCATCCCAACCCTTCACTGCAGCTGGTGGCTCCGCCGTCCCGCTGACATTGAACTTCGACTCCTGAAGACCAGTTTCGCCATGCAGTTGATAGCCCACTCGGATCGAGTCTTCAGCATTCCCTGCTTTCTGAGCCGGGTCGAATGCGCTGAGCTGATTGGCCTCGCAGAGGCCAGTGGGTTTGAATCAGCCAGCGTGCGGACGGTTGAACGCCAGGTTGCGATGCCGAAGATCCGGAACAACGAGCGGGCCATGTTCGAACATCGTTGCTGGGTGGACGCTCTTTGGCAGCGAATTGCCATCACACGTCTGCCAAAGGTGGACGGCGAGGTCGCCGTTGGGCTCCCCAAAGACATCCGCTTCTACAAGTACTCGAGTGGTCAGCGTTTCAAGATGCACAAGGACGGCCCCTGGAAGGAGCGTGGACTCGCAAGCAAACTCACCTTCTTGGTTTATCTGAACGACGGATTCATCGGAGGAGAAACGGACTTTCGTGAGTTCAAGGTCGTGCCGTCTACGGGCGCTGCACTGCTCTTCGTTCATGACACTTGGCATGAGGGCGCGTCTGTCAAGGAAGGAACAAAGTACGTTCTCCGATCCGACGTCTTGTACGCCGTAGACGCCGGGACGCTGGATGCGTAGCAGGTCGCTCAACACGGACACGCAATGCCAATCCGCCCATGGGGGCTCTGAAGAGCTTCCGCCCTCCGGTTCGCTGGCTCAGCGCGCAGATCAGCTTCGCTGCTAGAGCGGAGCATTCGCGGAGCGCGCTGCCCTCAACCCACCGCCGCCGCCGCATCCACCACCACCCGCCCATCCAGCAGCCGCAGCGTCCGCGACGCCTGCGCTGCATGCTCCAGCGAGTGCGTCACCATCACCAGCGTCGTCCCTTGCGCGTTCAGCTCGCGCAGGATGCGCATGACCTCGGCGCCGTGGGCGCTGTCGAGGTTGCCGGTGGGTTCGTCGGCGAGCAGCAGCGCGGGCCGCGCCGCGATCGCGCGCGCGATCGCCACGCGCTGCTGCTGGCCACCGCTGAGCTGGCTGGGCCGGTGGCCGGCACGGTGGCTCAGGCCCAGGCGCTCCATGACCTCGGCGACGCGGTCGCGGCGCGCGCGCGCCGGCAGGTCGCCGTACTCCAGCGCCAGGCCGATGTTCTCGGCCACGGTCAGGTCGTCAATGAGGTTGAAGCTCTGGAACACGAAGCCGATGCGGCCGCGGCGTAGCGCATTCAGCTGGCGCTCGTTCCAGCCCGCGATGTTGTGGCCATCGAACCAGTACTCGCCGCCGCTGGGCGCGTCCAGCAGCCCGAGGATGCCCAGCAGCGTGGATTTGCCGCAGCCCGAGGGGCCGGTGATGGCGAGGTATTCGCCGGGCTCGATGTCAAGGTCGATGCGGTCCAGCGCGGTGGTCTCGATGTCGCCTGTGCGGAAGGTCTTGGTCAGGTGCTTGAGTTGGAACATGACGGCTCAGTGGAGTTGGAGGGCGGGCGCGTTCGTGAACACACGGTAGGGAGAGACGACGACCTGCTCGCCGGGTTGCAGGCCGCCCAGCACTTCGACGACGCCGTCGGCGCGACGACCCAGTTGCAGCGGGCGGCGCTCGGCGCGGCGGCCATCCGCGTCGAGCACGAAGGCCCAGGCGCCGCCGGTGTCGGCGTAAAAGCCGGCGTCGCGCAGCAGCAGCGCCTGCGTGGGCTGGCCCAGCGCGAGGCGCACGTCCAGGCCCTGGCCGACCTGCAGCGGCGGCGGGTCGGCGTCGAAGGTCAGCTCGACGCTGAAGCGGCCGTCCTTGACCTGCGGGTCGATGCGGGCGGCGTGCAGTGGGTGCTCCCGCCCGCCGTGGGCCAGCGTGGCCGCCAGGCCCTCGCGCACGCGGCCGAGGTGGAATTCGTCGAGCCGAAGGTCGAGCTTGAAGCGGCCCAGGCTGTCCAGCCGCGCGATGCGCGTGCCCGCGCGCACGCTCTCGCCGACCTGCAGCGTCAGGCCCGTCACGCGGCCAGCCACCGGCGCACGCATGACCAGGCCTTCGCTGGCGGTGCGCATGGCGGCCAGGCGCTGGTCCAGGTCGGTCACGGCGCGCTGCATCGCCTCGATGGACTGCTGGCGCGTGGCGAGTTCCTCGTGGCTGTCATGGCGCGCCTGCGTGAGGAGGCGCTCGGTCATCACGAGCTTGTCGGCCGAGTCTTCCAGCGCCGCCGGCGACAGGAAGCCGGTGGCGGCCAGCTCACGGTTGCGCTCGTGCAGGCGGCGCACCCGCTCCAGCTCGAACTGGCCTTGAGTCAGCTCACGGCGCAGCTGCGCCTGGGCCTGCATCAGGCCGGCGCGGAAGGTGGCGAGGTTGGCCGTCTGCTGGGCCGCTTCCGCCGAGCGCGCCATCAACTCCTGCGCGCGCTGCGTGCTGCTCAGCACCACCAGCAGCTGGCCGGCCTCGACGCGCGCGCCGTCACCCACCAGCACCTGCTCGACGCGGCCATCCTCGGTCGCGTCCAGCAGCACGGACTGCAGCGGTTGCGTCGTCGCGCGGCCGACGACGACGTCGCGAAAGGGGCCCGTCTTCGCCGCCGCGATCTCCACGTCCGCGCGCGCCACCGGCACGCCGCGCGGCCAGTAGTGAACGCCCAGCACGGCCAGCAGCGCCACGGCCACCACCACCAGCGCAAAAGCGCCGTAACGTCGCGGCACCGCCACGTGGCGGTCCATCGCAGCGCCGGAGGCGGGGATCGTGGTCATCCGCGCAAAGCCAGCAACGGCCGCAACGCCAGCGCGGCGCGTAGGTGGCGCGCCACGGCCAGCAAGGTCACCACCGCCAGCAACGCCGCCGACGCCAGCAGCACCCACAGCGAGAACGGCCCCACGGGCGCGCGTTCGACGAAGTCCGCCAGGTAGCGCTGCGACAGCCATGCCGCCACCGGCAGCGCCAGCGCGCAGGCCACCGCCAGCACGCCCGCGAACTCCCGCGCCAGCAAGGCCGACACGGCGCCCGCGCCGGCGCCATGCAGCTTGCGCAGCACGATCTCGCGCTCGCGCAGCCGCAGCGTGTAGGCCGCCAGCGCGTAGATGCCCACGGCGGCCAGGCCCAGCGCCATCAGCCCGGCAACGCCGATGAGCCGGCCCAGACGCGTGTCGTCAGCCACCGTCTGCAGCAGCATGTCGCGCACTGGCAGCGCCTCCAGCGTCACATCGGGGAAGGTGGTCTTGACGAGCGCCGTCAGCTGGCGTGCCGTGGCCTGCGGGTCGCGGCTGTGCACGCCAATGGCGCCGGACTCCCGCGCGGCCAGCGGCGTGATGGCGTGCGGTTGCGGCGGGCTGCGCGGGCCTTCCAACCGGATGTCGTCGATGACGGCCACGACGGTGACCGGCTTGCCGCCACGAAAGCTGCTCGCCACACCCAGCACCTGGCCGATGGCCGCGTCGGGGCTGGCAAAGCCCAGCGCGCGCACGGCGCTGCGGTCCAGCACGATGGCGGGCTGCGCAGCCTCAGCCACATGGTCGGCCGACAGCCGCCCGGCCACGATGCGCATGCCGTAGGCCTGCAGATAGCCGGGCGTGAAGTCCACGCCGGTGCGCAGGTTGACGGGTGTGCCGCCGGGGCCGCGGAACTCGGCGTACCAGCGGGACGCGTCGCGCCCCGGCACGTCGTCGGCCGCGCCGGCCGCGATGACCTCGGGCCAGCTGCGCACCTGCGCCAGCAGCGAGCTCACCTGCGCCGGCTGCGTCCACCATGGCAGGTCGATGGCCACACGGCCTTCCAGCTGGAAGCCGCGCGGCATCTCGCCCGCATGGCGCGCCTGCCACAGCACCGTCAGCGCCAGCGACGCGAACAGCGCGGCGGCGCCGAACTGCAGCGTCGTCATCACGCGGCGCAGCCAGCGGCTGGCTGCACCCTCGCTGTGGCTGCGGCCGGCCAGCGACTCGGCGGGCCGCACGCGCAACGCAATGGTCGCCAGCGGCAGCGCACTGAGCGCCGCGATGGCCGCGCACAGCAGGCCGGTCAGCAGCGCCATGGCGGGGCTGAGCACCGGAGCGTGGAACTGGCGCTGCATCAGCAACTCGGCCACTGGCGTGGCCCACCAGGCCAGCAGCAGGCTCAAAGCGCCGGCCAGGCCCGCTACAACCAGCGCCTCGACAAAGAACTGCCGCGCCAGCTGCCCCGCACCGGCACCCAGCGACTTGCGCAAGCCGATCTCGCGCTGGCGGCGCAACGTGCGCACGCTCCACAGGTTGATGAAGTTGATGACGGCCAGCGCCAGCACGCCGGCCGCCGCGACGGCCAGGCTGCCCAGCTGCAGGCGGCGCTGCGGGCTGCCGGCGCCGTGCAGGCCGATGTCCTTCACCGGCAGGGCGCGCAGGTAAGCGGCCTTGCCGCCGCCCTTCAGGAAGTCGGCCGGGAAGCCGCGCGGCAGTGGCTGTTGGTCGAGCAGCCGCTGGCCCAGCACGCCGAGCGTCTCGGCCGTGGCGCCCGGCTGCAAACGGGCGAACAGGCGACCCCCGCCCTGGTACCAGTTGTCCGACAGCTTCAGGTAGACCTTGGCCGCTGGCGCGTTGAAGCCCGTCAGCGCATCGAAGACCAGCGTGCCGTTCAGATTGGGGTTGGGCAGCACGGCCTTCACGGTCAGCGTGAACTGCCCGGCGGGCGAACCGTCGGGCAGCGGAGGCATCGAGATCGTGAACGTGCGGCCCAGCGCCTGCTGCGTGCCGAATAGCTGTTCGGCGGATCGCGCGGTCAGCGCGATCCCCTCGGGCGTCGACAGCGCCGCATGCAGGTCACCCGCCACGGGCCGCAGGTCAAACAGGGTCTGCAGGTCGGCATCGGCCAGCGCGATGTGCAGGCGCATGCTGCGGCGCACGCCGGGCGCCTCACCGGCATGGGCCGGCAGCTGCGTGTAGAGCACGCGGCTCATCGGCCCCACCGGCGCGCCGCTGTCACGCAGCGCGGCGTGCAGCGGCACGGTGGGCACGCGGTCGAACCATTCCGTCGTGATGCCGCCAGGGCCGCGCACCCGCCACTCGAGAGCGACGAGCCGGTCTGCCTCGGGCAGCTCACCGTCGGGCCGCAGCGTGTCCTGCAGGAAGCTGGCCGTCAGCAGCGTGAGCGCCAGGCCCAGCGCGAGGCCGACGATGACAAGGGCAGCAGGGCCGGGTTCAGCGCGCAGCTGGCGCCAGGCGCTGCGCCAGGTGAGGGAGAGAGAGAAGGCGGTCATGACCTGCCGTTTTGCAAGAGCCGGGCCAGCGGGCGCGCCCTGGGGAGCAGGCTGGCACGGCCACCGAAACGTCCGCTTGCGAACACCGGCACTGTTCGCTTTCGGACACCGCCTTGCCGGGGCGGACATGGGGCCCTTAGAGTCGCGGCCTCCCATGCCCGGCATCCTCATCCTCGACGACGACCCCGACGTGGCGCTGGCCGCGCGGCTGGCGCTGCGCCGGCTGGGCGCCGTGGCCGTGCGCCATGACCCGCGCGAGCTGCCGGCGGCGCTCGACGAGATCGCGCCCGACGTGCTGCTGCTGGACATGAACTTCACGCCCGGCGCCAGCGACGGCGCGGCGGGGCTGGCGTTGTTGCACGAGGTCACGGCGCGCAGCCACGCGCCGGCCGTCATCGTCATGACGGCCTATGCCGAGGTCGATCTGGCCGTGCAGGCGCTCAAAAGCGGCGCGGTGGACTTCATCACCAAGCCGTGGGCGAACGACCGGCTGGTGGCCTGCGTGCAGGCGGCGCAGGCGCGGCGCGCACCGCTGCCAGGTTCAGCCGCCGTGGGCGAGCTGCTGGGCGACTCGGCCGCGATGCAAAGCCTGCGCGCGCAGATCGCGCAGGTGGGTGCCAGCGAGGCCAGCGTGCTGATCCTCGGCGAGAACGGCGTCGGCAAGGAGTTGGTGGCGCGGGCGCTGCACCGCGCCTCAAAGCGCGCCGCCGGCCCGCTGCTGGCCGTGGACATGGGGGCGCTGCCAGACGCGCTGGTGGAGAGCGAGCTGTTCGGCCACCGCCGCGGCAGCTTCACCGATGCGCGGGAGTCGCGCCCCGGGCGCTTCGTCGCGGCGGCGGGCGGCACGCTGTTCCTGGACGAGATCGGCAACCTGCCGCTGCCTCAGCAAGCCAAGCTGCTGGCCGCACTGGAGCGCCGTGAAGTCACGCCGCTGGGCAGCGACAAGGCCGTGGCGGTAGACGTGCGCGTGCTGGCCGCCACCAACGCGGCCGAGGCCGAGCTGTTTGACGCGCGGCGCTTCCGTCCCGACCTGCTGTACCGGCTGAACACGGTGGTGCTGCGCGTGCCGCCGCTGCGCGAGCGCGGCGCCGGCGACATCGCACTGCTGCTGCGCCACTACCTCGCGCAGTTCTCGAAGCGCACGGTCGAGCTGACACCCGATGCGCTGACGCGGCTGAGCGCCTACCGCTGGCCCGGCAATGTGCGCGAGCTGCGCCAGGCCTGCGAGCGCGCCTCGCTGCTGGCACGCGGGCCAGTGTTCACGTTCGCCGACTACGGCCTGCAGGACGTGGCCGCCCCCTCACCGCCCGAGCAGGGGCTGGACCTCGCACAGCGCGAACGCGAGGCCGTGCAGGCCGCGCTGGCCCAGGTCGACGGCAACATCAGCCAGGCCGCCAAGCTGCTGGGCGTCAGCCGCGCGGCGCTGTACCGGCGGCTGGACAAGCATGGCCTCTGAACGCGCGCGCATCGCGGCGGCGGCCGTCGTGCTGGCGGCCTGCGCGGCCGGCGCCGGCGCGTCGCTGGACTCACCACGCGCCCTCGTCGCCTGCGCGCTGGCCGGCCTCGCAGCCGCCGCGTTCGGCTGGACGGCGCTGGCACGGCTGGCCCGCCGCCCACCCCCCATGCCCCTTGAGCCAACGCCGGCGCCGCGCCCCGACCTGGATGCCGCGCTGGAGCATGCCCCGCTGGCGCTGTGGCGGCTCGCGGCCGGCGCACCGCCGCTGGCGCTGAACGCCGCCGCGCGCCGCCTCGTCGCCCCCGGCCGCGCCGCCGAGCCCGCCGGTTTGCTGGCGCTGCTGGACGCCCAGCCGGGCCGGCGCATCGTCACGCTGCCCACCGAGCACGGCCAGGAGCGCGCGGTGCTGGCCGTGTCGGCGCTGACCGTCCATGGCGAGGCCTGGCGGCTGGCGGCGCTGGCACCCATCGAGTCGGAGCTGGAGACCGAGGCGCTGGGCGCCTGGCGGCAACTGGTGCAGGTGCTGACGCACGAAATCATGAACTCGCTGACGCCCATCGCGTCGCTGGCCGGCAGTGCGCCGGCGTTGCTGGCGGCCGGCGAGCATGGCGAGCTGCAGGCCGCGCTGGCGGCGCTGGCGCGGCGGGCGGCGCATCTGCAGGGCTTTGTGGAGCGCTATCGCAGCGTCAGCCAGCCACCCGCGCCGACGCTGGCCGATACGCCGCTGCAACAGTTGTTGCAGGCGGTGCAACGGCTGGTGGAACCCGCCTGGGCGGCTGCAGGCGGCACGGTGGCGGTCAGCGTGGAGCCGGCCAGCCTGGCGCTGCGCACCGACGCGGCACAGCTGGAGCAGGTGCTGATCAACCTGGCGCAGAACGCGCTGCAGGCCTGCGCGGGACGCCCGCAGGGCGAATCACCGCAGCTCAGCATCGAGGCCCGCCTGAGCCGCGGCGCGCGGCTGCGGCTGACGGTGGCCGACAACGGGCCGGGTGTGGCCGCGGGGCTTGAGGGACGCATCTTCACGCCGTTCTTCACCACCCGAGAAGGCGGCAGCGGCGTGGGCCTGGCCGTCGTGCGCCAGCTGGTGCATGGCCTGGGTGGCACGGTGCGCCACGCGCGCCGGCCCGGCGGCGGCGCCTGTTTCGTGCTGACGTTCTGAGGCCCCTCGTCCAACGAGTACGTTGGCCGTTCCCCGAAGGGGAAGGCGATGCTTGCAGCTCAAGCCGCAAGCACATCGCCATGACGGGCCGGCGCTCGGCCCGGATTGCAACGGCCACGGGGATATGTGGCATTCCTGCATGGCCGGTGCCACAGGCGGGTGGTAGGCTGCCTGTCCTACAAGCAGGGGTTGGGGCGATGTTTCACGAGTTGCAGGAGTTGTTGGGCGCTTACTTGATGCCGGTGCTGATCGCGGTACCGCTGGCCATCATCGTGCTCATCTGCGCCTTCAAGCGTGACGACTACCGGCCGTCACGCGAGTACACCCCCCCGCAGCGCCCGCCCGCGCCGCCCGCCCGCGCGGCCCAGCCGCCGGTGGTGCTGCCGCCGCTGCCCGGTTCGCCCGGCGCCGGGCCCTCCATGGCCAGCGCCTTCGTCACGGCGCCCACGCCGATGCAGCTGCCGCCCGTGGCTGCCGGCGAGGTGGTGGTCCCCGAAGGCCCGCCCGCCGTGCTCATCGCCGACGACTCGGCCGTGGTGCGCACCAAGCTGCGGCGGCTGCTGGAAGGCGCCGGCTTCACGGTCGTGCAGGTGAACGACGGCAACGAGGCCCTGGCCGCGTTGGAGACCACGCCCGAGATCGCCGTGCTGATCACGGACCTGGAAATGCCCAACAAGGACGGCTTCGAGCTGATTGCCGACGTGCACGGCAGCCTGGCCACCGAGGACCTGCCCGTCATCGCCATCACCGGTCACGACGAGCTGCATGGCCGCGTGGGTCAGATCGAAGGCGTCTACGGCATCTTCAAGAAGCCCTGGAACGACCGCGAGCTGCTCAAGCGCGTGGAGTCGCTGGTGCACCTGCGCTATGCCGCGGCACGGCGCGGCCGCCGCGCGACCGACCGCATGCCGCGCGCTTGATCAGCGCCGGGCCGGCCAGGCCCGCGGGCTCAGCACGGCGGCCACCGCCGCCAGTGCGCAGGCCATCAGCAGCACCGGCAAGACCTGGCGCGTGGCCGGGTTGAACAGCAGGCCCGCGCCGCCCAGCGCGGCGCTGCTGACCAGAGCGTCGCTCAACTGCAGCGACGACGTGTTGGCCCCCTGCTGCTCCAGCGGCGACAACTTCAGCAGCAGCACCGACAGCATCGGGAACGACAGCCCGATGCCCAGGCCCACGCCGGTCCAGCCCACCAGCGCCAGCCACGACGGCAGCGCCGCGGCCAGCACCGGCGCCATCACCACGGCCAGGCCCAGGGCGGCCAGCGCGAAACCCGTGGGCAGCAGGCGGCGCCGTGCGGCGTCACCCTGCACGCGCGCCTGGATGGCGCTGCCGACGCTCCAGGTCACCGCGCCGGTGCTGAGCGCGATGCCGGCCTGCGTCAGGCTCCACCCGAAATGCTGGGTCAGCAGCAGCGGCAAGAAGGCCTCGGCGCTGGCAAACGCGGCGGCGATGAAGCCGCGCAGCAGCACGACGGTGGGCAGGCCCGCGGCAGCCACGAGCGTGCCGGCCGGCAGCAGCCGGCGCGCGGCGATCAGCGCCATCACCGCGCCGGCCGCGAACAGCAGGCCCGCACTCAGGCCGACCCGCTGGCTGGCGCCGTGCAGCATGAAAGCGCCGCCGCTGGCCAGCACGGCCCAGCGCAGCGCGCCCCAGCGCAACGCTTCGCCGCTGCCGGGACTGCCGCGCCGCAGCGACGGCAGCAGCAGCAACGCGGCCAGCGGCACCACGGCGGCCACCGCCAGGAACACCCAGCGCCAGCCCCACCAATGCACCAGCCCCGAGGCCAACGCCGGCCCCACCAACCCCGGCACCACCCAGGCGCCGGCAAACATCGCGAACAGCTTGGGGTGCAGCGCGGCCGGCACGACCTGGCCCACGCCCACGTACAGCGTCACGCCCAGCACACCCGAACCCAGGCCCTGCAGCGCCCGCCCCGCCACCAACACCGGCATGGACGGCGCGAAACCCGCCACCAGCAGCCCCAGCAGGAAGACCGCCAGCCCCAGCAGCGATGCGCGGTAGGCGCCGCGCTTGTCGCACAGCTGGCCGGCCACCGTCATGCCGATGACTGACGTGGCCAGCGTCGCGCCAAAGGCCAGCGCGTACAGCGGCAGGCCGTTCAAAGCCTGGGCCACGGCCGGCATGGCTGTCGCGACGGCGATGGCCTCGAAGGCCAGCATGGAAATCAGCGCGACGGCGCCCAGGCAGGCCGCGCGGCGGCCGGGGGCGAAGAGCTTGTCGTCGTGGGCGGGAGCTTGTGTCACGGGGTCGGCGAGGTTCATGGCTTGAGCCTAAAAGTTCAAGCCGGCTTCAAGTCAAGCCCCGGAGAGACAATCGGGGCATGTCAGTTTCGGTCCTTCACTGCGCATCCGCCGGCTTCGAGTCGGCCTGCCGCATCCCTGCGTTGCCCGCCTCGCACCGCAGCCACGGCCTGCACGGCCACAGCTACTTCGCCACCGTGCGCACGGCGCTGCCGGCCGGGTGGGCCGCCTTCCCTGGCGGCGAGGTCCAGGCCTTGCGCGCCCGCATGACCGACACGGTGGCGCCCCTCGACCACGCGCTGCTGAACGACCACCTGGCGGAACCCACCGACGAGAACCTGGCCCGCTGGGTGCGCTCGCGGCTGGACGTGGACGTGCCCGGCATCGTGCAGGTCGGCGTGCAGAGCACCACGCACAGCGGCGTCGACCTGGACGGCGCCGGCCACGCCCACGTGTGGCGGCGCTACCGTTTCCAGGCGGCGCACCAACTGCCCAACGTGCCGGCTGGCCACCAGTGCGGGCGCATGCACGGCCATGGCTTCGAGGTGATCCTGCACGCCAACGCGGACCTGGGCGAGCGCGACCTGGCCATCGACTACGACCACCTCGACGACGTCTGGGCGCCGCTGCACTTTGCGCTGAACTACCGCTGCCTGAACGACATCCCCGGCCTGCAGAACCCGACCAGCGAGAACATCTCAGCCTGGCTGTGGCAGCGCCTGAAGCCCGCGCTGCCCGAGCTGAGCTGGGTGACCGTCTACGAGACCGGCTCCAGCGGCGCCAACTTCAACGGCCAGAGCTACCGCATCTGGAAGGAGATGACGCTGGACAGCGCGGTTCGGCTGCGCCAGGCACCCGGCGACCATCCGCTGGCCGGCACGCATGGCCACACCTTCACGCTGCGCCTGCACCTGGCCGCGCCGCTGGACCAGGTGATGGGCTGGACCGTGGACTTCGGCGACGTGAAGGCGTTGTTCAACCCCA
Organism: Pelomonas dachongensis; assembly: GCF_043555865.1. Lineage (NCBI taxonomy): Bacteria > Pseudomonadati > Pseudomonadota > Betaproteobacteria > Burkholderiales > Sphaerotilaceae > Roseateles > Pelomonas dachongensis. The sequence goes on along the minus strand of NZ_JBIGHY010000003.1, from coordinate 551,100 downwards.
TCTTCAAGCGGCTGGACCACCACCCGCTGTACGAGATTGCGAATCTGCCGGACGGCGACGCGGCGAGCATCGCCGCCTGGGTGCTGCGCGAGGGCGGCACAGTGCTGCCCCAGATCGACCGCGTGGACCTGTACGAGACGCGCGGGTCTGGGGCCATCGTCAGCCGGGCTGACTCGGAAGAATTGATTCCCGTATGACGTACAGCGTTAAGGAACTCTTCTACACGCTGCAGGGCGAGGGCGCGCAGGCCGGCCGCGCGGCGGTGTTCTGCCGCTTCGCGGGTTGCAACCTGTGGACCGGCCGTGAGCAGGACCGCGAGAAGGCGGTCTGCACCTTCTGCGACACCGACTTCGTCGGCACCGACGGCGAGGGCGGCGGCAAGTTCGCGACGGCAGACGCGCTGGCGGACACGATTGCCAAGGCCTGGCCCGGCGGCGGCAAGCCCTATGTGGTGTGCACCGGCGGCGAGCCCCTGCTGCAGCTGGACACGCCGCTGATCGAGGCGCTGCACGCGCGCGGCTTCGAGATCGCGGTCGAGACCAACGGCACGCAGCCCGCGCCGCCGGGGCTGGACTGGATCTGCGTCAGCCCGAAGGCGGATGCGCCGCTGGTGCTGACCGCGGGCCACGAGCTGAAGCTGGTCTACCCTCAGCCGCTGGCGATGCCGGAACGCTTCGAAGGCCTGGACTTCCAGCATTTCTTCCTGCAGCCGATGGACTCGGTGCTGCAGCGCGAACACACCAAGGCCGCGGTGGCCTACTGCATGGCGCACCCGCAGTGGCGGCTGTCGGTGCAGATGCACAAGGTGGTGGGGATCGCCTGATAGCCGGTGCCGGCACATGACGCCAGAATCCGGCGATGCCCCAGCTGACCGCCGCCGACACCCGCGAAGCGGTCGACAGGTTCATGACCACGCTGTCGCACCCGCACAAAGCCGGCATCGAGACGCTGCGCCAGGCCATGGCGGCCCTGCAACCGCATGTCGCCGAAGGCATCAAGTGGAATGCGCCGAGCTGGCGCACGGCCAACGGCTACTTCGCCACCACGCATCTGCGTGACAAGGACGGCTTCAGCCTCATCCTGCATCTGGGCGCCAAGGCGCGCGAAGTGCCCGAGGGCGGACTGGCCATCGACGACCCCGGCTGCCTGCTGAAATGGCTGGGCAAGGACCGCGCGCAGGTGCAGTTCGCTGGCGCCGCCGACGTCAGCGCCAAGCTGCCGGCGCTGCGCCGCGTGTTGGCGCAGTGGATGCGGTGCGTGTAGCGCGGCGTGCCCTGGACCTCTTTCACGCACCGAGGCCCCGCATGCTTGGAAAACTCGCTCCCCTTGCGCTATCCCTCTTCCTGGCCACCAGCGCCAGCGCCGATTCCTGGTCTTCGCCGCAGACGACGGCACAGGCGAGTCCTTCGGGGCAACACGTCGTGCGCGTGCTTCCGGGTGCGCCCAGGGGCGCCACTGCGACGACCACGGCCACGGCCATCATGTATCGCCTGGACGCCGCAGGCGACTATGTGCGTCAACCGTCATTCCAGCTGCTGAACCCGGTAGCGCCGGTATTCGTCGCCGTCTCCGACGCGGGCGACCTGGTCACGCTGGACGACTGGCACAGCGTGGGCGTCGGCAATGCGGTGGTGGTGGTGTATTCGCCGCAGGGCCGGGTCGTGCGCAACCTGGGGCTGGCGGACATCTACGCGCCGCAGGAGATCGCGAAGTTCAGTGAGAGCGTGTCTTCGGTCTGGTGGCGATGCCATGCGCAAACGCGACTCAACTCCCGGGCCGGCACGCTCGAGCTCATGGACGTGCTGGGCTTCGTGGTGACCGTGCGCCTGAAGACCGGCGAGGTCAGCCGCGAACCTTCGGGAAAGACCGGCTGCTGACACCGCGGAAGACTTCTTCCGCAGCCCGGGCCGCAACTGTCGCCAGAATGGCGCCATGCCCCGCATCGCCGTCATCGAGGACGACCCCACCACCAGCGAACAGCTGGCCGGCTGGATACGCGCCGCCCGCCCCGAGCTGGTGGTCGACCAGCATTTTGACCGTGACGCTGCCGAGGCCGCGCTGCAGCGCGAGCGCTACGACCTCGTGGTGCTGGACATCGAGCTGGGCCGCGAGCGCAATGCCGGCGTGGCGCTGATCAACGAGATCAACAAGCAGGGCCTGGGCACGCCGGTGCTGGTGGTGTCGGCCATGCCGGCGGCCATCTACCGCAGCATCATGAAGGCGCTGGACGCCTGGGACTACCTGCAGAAGACGACCTTCGACGAGGCCGAGTTCGTCGAGACCTTCCTGGACATCCTGCGCACCGCGCGGCTCAAGGAGCCGGCCGCGAAAGCCGCAGCCAAGGCCGACGACAGCCTGCAGCTGGACCCGCTGAAGCAGCGCACGCCCATGTGGCGGCAACAGCGCATCAACCTGCCGCTGACGGCCCAGCGCATCCTCGCGACGCTGCATGCGCGCGCCGGCGAGGTGGTCAGCTACGAGGAGCTGTTCGACGTCGTCAAGAGCGGCCGCAACCGCGACAACGTGCGCAAGCACGTGGCCACCATCCGCGATGCGTTTCGCGACGTGGACCCGGCGTTCGACGGCATCGAGAACATCCCGATGCGGGGCTTCCGCTGGACGTCCGGCGGATGAAGCTGGGCCGCGTCGAGCTGCCGCTGCCCGAGTTCGCCGACATGCCGCGCCTCGGCGTCGCGGCCTTCCGCAACCGCATCGTCTTCCACCTCGTGTTCATCGCACTCGCGCTGGCCACGCTGGCGCTGGCCGTGGCGCTATTGAACGAGGAGCGCCAGCGCAATGCACAGCGCTACGCGCAGACGTTCGCCAAGTCGCTGACCGAGGTGGTGGCGCAGCTGCGCCATCCGTCGGGCCAGCTGGCGCTGCTGAACCCGGAGCCGGCGCAGGTGGGCGCCGGCTGGGTGGCACCGCTGGTGCTGCCGTTCGGCGCCATCGACTTCGACGACGCAACCAAGGCGCAGCGCGTGGTGGACATGGCCGGCTGCGCGCTGCAGTACCCGGGCGGCGCCAGCCTGTGCGCGGCGGTGGGCAGCAATGCGTACGCGGGCGGCTTCGTCTATCTGGTGGCCAGCGTGGATGCACCGCCCCTCGTCGCCCGCGCACGCGGCGCCACCGATCTGGCCGGCGTGCATCGCGTGCGCGTCAGCCTGCAGCGCGGCGGCGAGGTGCGGCACTGGCTGGCGCCCGTCGACGTGATGGACACGCAGCGCGGCCAGCTCGCCGGGTTCACCGTCGACGACGCGGACACCACGACGCTGCCGCGCCGCGCCCGGCCGCAGCGCGACTTCCGCGGCTGGGTGTGGCGCGAGGGACCGTGCCTCGCCGAGGGCGCAGAGTGCCCGCGCCGCACGACCCTCTCCATCCGGCTGCCGGTGGAAGCCTTCCGCGAGGCGCTGTTCCGCCCTGGCGGGCCGCAGTGGCCACCCGCCGACCTGCCGCGCACGGGCCTGCGGCTGGCGCTGCTGGGGCCGGGCGATGCGACGCTGTTCGACAGCGCGGCCCCCGGCGCGCAGCCGCCGCTGACGCTGGCGCGGCTGACCGCCGCGCTGGCGCCGGGCGAGACGCTGCAGATCACGCGCGGCAGCCATGTCGTCGCGCTGCTGCAGGGCGCCGACGCCGCCGGCGCGCCGCCGTCACCGTGGCTGACCGCGCTGATCCAGCACCTGCCCGCGCCGGCCCTGCCGCGCACGCTGACGGGCCGCGACAGCGTGACGACGCCGGCCGGCCGTTTCGACGTCACGCTGAGCGGCGACCTGCAAGGCCTGGACCGCACGCTCAGCGCCAGCGCCGCGCGGCTGGCCTGGCCGGTGGCGGCCATGCTGGCGGCCATCGCCCTGGCCTGGCTCATCATCGAGATGGGCCTGATCCGGCGCGTGGCGACGCTGACCCGGCGCGCCGCGGCGCTGTCGCACCAGCTGCAGAAGCCGGACGAACGCCGCCCGGCGCTGGGCACGCTGGACGTGGCCGACCTGCGCGGGCGCGACGAGCTGGGCATCCTGGCCGGGGTGCTCTCCGACCTGCTGCAGCAGGCGCGCGACAGCCTGCGCCGCGAGCAGCTGCGCGCCGAGCGCGAGCACGACCAGTGGCATGCGGTGGGCCACGAGATCATGTCGCCGCTGCAGTCGCTGATGCTGCTGCACGCGGGCGACGACGACCCCAGCCGCCGCTACGTGCAGCGCATGCAGCAGGCCGTGAAGGTGTTGTATGGCCAGGCCTCGCCCAGCGAGGCACTGGCCGCCGCGACGCTGGCGGTGGGCCGGCTGGACCTGGACGCCTTCCTGCGCGGCGTGGCCGACAACGCGGCCTATGCCGGCATCGCCGATGTGGCCTACGCGCCGGCCGGGCAGCCCGTGTGGGTGCAGGCCGACGAATACCCGCTGGAGGATGCAATCACGCATGTGCTGACCAACGCGGATCGCCACCGCGCGGCCGGCACACCCGTCACGCTGACGCTGCAAACGGGCGGCGAGCTGGTCGTCGTGAGCCTGCACAACCAGGGGCCGCACATCGCCGACGACCAGCTCGCGCGCATCTTCGACTACGGCGTCAGCGACGCCGACCCGCGGGACGGCCAACGGCGCGGCCAGGGACTGTTCGTCGCCAAGACCTATCTGGCGAAGATGGGAGGCAGCATTGCGGCGCGCAATGTGACGGACGGGGTGGTGTTCGAGATCGGGTTGCGGCGGGGCTAGGCACGCCGCCCCCGCGTCGCTGTGGGCAGCTCGCCGAAACGGCTCCGGTAGAAGGCCGAGAAGCTGCTGGCCGTCGCGAAGCCGCAGTCCATCGCGATCTGCGTGATGCTGTCGTGCGTCCCGCCCAGCAGCTTGCGGCGCGCGTGCTCGAGGCGCTGTTCACGCAGCCATTGCAGCGGGGACTGGCCGAACCGGCTCTTGAAGGCGTACTGCAGGCCGCGTGCAGACATGCCGCTGAGTGCCGACAGCGCGCTGACCGTGTGCCGACCGGACAGGTCGGACAGCATGGCGTCGCAAACCCGGTCGATCGCACGGCGCCTGGGCCCGCCGGACGGCTGGCGCTGCTGGCGAACTGCCGACTGCCAGTCCGGCCTGAACAGCAACACCAGCTGCCGGTAGACGAAATCCTGGAAGCCCAGGCGGTCCAGCAGCTGCGGATTGCAGGCATGCAGCTCCATCGTCGCGCCGAGGTGCCGGGCCAGCGCCAATGTCGCGGGCCCCACCTCCGCGCCCACCACCCGCGGCCGGTCGCAGTCCAGCTCTACCGGTTCGCCCGGCTGCAGGCCCAGCACCGCGCGGGCCGCATGCGTCAACAGTTGCCGGTCGATCTGCAACATGCAGGCGTTGTGCCCACTGCACTCCGCATATTGCGGACCGGTCCCGGCGGGAATGAAGAAGCACCCTGATCCCGCGTACTCGTTGAACCGGCGCCCGTCGATCCTCAACAGCGTGTTGCCCTGCAGCGGGAATGTGAGGGCGGTGCTGACGTTGTCGTGCACCGCCATGCGCAGGCCGCTGACACCGACGGCCAGCGCCGACAAGCCTGGCATCGGCAGCGCGGCGAGCCGGCCCTGGAAAGCGCCGTGGCCGGGCACCGTCTCCATGTCCTGCAGGTGAGGCCAGAACGGCAGCAGCGCGTCCGCCAAGTCCTGCGGACTGTTGAAACGCTTGCAATGGTCGTTGCCGAACAACAGGGCAGAGGAGGAAGCAGGCACTGATTCGACGTCGACAGCAGATGCGCCGGCGCAGGGCGATGCATCACGATTGAAGATGGATAGCGCAACAAGGCATTGGTATATGGCATATCCGACGAATACCAGTTTATGTCCGATGTTCAGCGCGAAAGCGCGCAACATCAGGCAAGATCATTCATTTAAGTGGCAATTTCGTAAAACAAGCCATCATTTGCGCGATTCTCGTAGACGCCCAAGGAGGCAACTTTCGACACTTTCCGGGCATCCGCTTCTGGGTGTGGACGACGAGAACGGATGTGAAACGTGGAATGGTTCAGGAAGCTCAGGGTCGCGAACAAGCTCATCGGCGGGTTCCTCGCCGTGGCCGGCATCGGGGGCCTGATCGGGTTCAGCGGCATACAGAAGTCGGCCCAGATCAATGACCTGGCCACGCAGATGTATGACCGCGAGATCGCCGGCATGCTGCACGCCAGTGAGGCCAACATGCAGTTGCTCCTCGCCGGGCGGGGTATTCGGACCGCCATCCTGGCAGCGACACAAGCAGAGCGTCAGGATGCGCTGCAGCGCGTCGGTGAGCGGCTTGCCCAAGCGCGCGAGGAGCTTGGCCAGGCCCGCGGCTTCTTCAGCACGGAGGAGGGCCGCAAGCTGGTCGACGACGCAAACGCGGCATTGCAGGCCTACACCGCCGGCCTGCGCACGGTGGGTAGCGTGCTGGAGACGGAAAACCTGGCGGATGCGCGTGCCTCCACGGCCAAGATGCTCGAGGCCCGGAAGCTGGCCGAGCGGGCGGATGAGTTGCTGGGCCAGCTGGTGACGCGCAAGCGCGACGACGCGCGCGCGCTCAACGAAACCACCGACAGGATCTACACGGAAATCCGCTGGCTGCTCGCCAGCTTGACGGTCGGCGGCGTGCTGGCAGGCGTGGTCATCGGCTGGCTGTTGACCCGCAGCCTGACACGGTCGTTGGGCGGCGAACCGGCGGACGTGGCCCGCGCGGCCGTTGCCATCGCCTCGGGCGACCTGACGACACCCATCAACCGTTCGCGCGCCAGGCCAGGCAGCGTGGTGGCCGCCATGGGCGACATGCAGCAGGCGCTGCGCGACGTGGTGGGTTCCGTGCGCCAGGCCAGCGACAGCATCGCCACGGGCGCCGGCCAGATCGCGGCGGGCAACGCCGACCTCTCACAGCGCACGGAGGAGCAGGCCAGCAATCTGGAAGAAACGGCTGCCTCCATGGAGGAGCTGACCAGCACCGTGCAGAACAGCGCGGACTCTTCCCGGCAGGCCACTCAGCTGGCGCGCGAAGCCAGCGAGGCCGCCCGCAGGGGCGGCAGCGTGGTGGGTCAGGTGGTGACCACGATGGGCGAGATCAATGACTCGTCACGGCGCATCTTCGACATCATCGGCGTCATCGATGGCATCGCCTTCCAGACCAACCTGCTGGCACTGAACGCCGCTGTCGAGGCCGCGCGCGCGGGCGAGCAGGGGCGCGGCTTCGCGGTGGTGGCAGGCGAGGTCCGCACCCTTGCACAAAAGAGCGCGGGCGCGGCCAAGGAAATCAAGCACCTGATCCAGGACAGCGTGGCGAAGGTGGACAGCGGCAGTCAGCTGGTGGACGCCGCCGGCCAGGCCATGGAGGACATCGTCACGCGTGTGCAGCGCGTGTCCGACCTGATCGGAGAGATCACGGCTGCGACGCTGGAACAGACTGCGGGCATCGGCCAGATCAACGAGGCCGTTACGCAGCTGGACAGTGTCACGCAGCAGAACGCTGCGCTCGTCGAGCAGTCAGCCGCCGCGGCGGACAGCCTGAACATGCAGACTCGCCAGTTGGTGCAGGCCGTCGCCGTTTTCAAGCTGGACGACGCCACCACGGCGAAGGCAGCCGTGCCGGTCGCGATGCCTACCGCCCCGGCCCGTCCTCAGCGACCGACCTCAGCGTCGCCGGCCCGCGCGAAACCGACCGTGCACGAGGCCAGCACTTCGGCGCAAGGCTGGATGCAGTTCTGACACCAGGCTCGATCACGAGCAGGGTAGCGGGCGCGCTCAGCAGCGCCCCACCCGCTCCAGCAGTTCCCGCGCCGCCAGCTCCGACGTCAGCGACATCTCCAGCGGCACACGCACCAGGCCCGCGTGGGCGTATTGCAGGTTCTCGTAGACCTCGGCCGCGGCGGGCAGGTGGTCCAGCAGGCCGGGCAGCACCTCGTGGGCCTGGTGCTGGTCCAGCTCGGCGGTCAGCTTCTGCACCAGCACGCGGTACTGGTGCGGGTCCACGAGACGGCCTTCCAGGCCCTGCAGCAGCTGCGCCAGGCGCACGAGGGGTAGCAGTTCGTTGGGGACGGCAAGCTTGACGGCAGAGGTCATGAGGGCACCCGGTGATGAATCGGCTGAAGCCTACTTGGACCCGTGCCGCCGGATTTCAAGTGATCCCCGATAGGGCCGCAACTGCCGGTCCAGGCTCAGTCCATCAGCCGCCGCGCGCGTGCCAGCAGCAGTTCGCGCTGCACCTCGTTGTCGGTCAGCTCCGCCGCCCGCAGGTAGGCGTCGCGGGCCTGGCTGACCTGGCCCAGGCGCTCCAGCACGTCGGCCTGCGCGCCGGCCAGGAAGGGGTAGCGCTTCAACTGCGGCTCGGCGGCCAGCGCCTCCAGCAGCGGCAGCGCCGCGGCTGGGCCGCTGGCGAAGCTGACGGCCACCGCGCGGTTCAGCGCGATGACGGGCGAGGGGTTCAACGCCAGCAGGCGGTCGTAGCCGTCCACGATGGCGCCCCAGTCGGTGTCCTCGGCGCGCGACGCGCGGGCGTGGCAGGCGGCGATGACGGCCTGCAGTGTGTATGGACCCGGTTCACCGAGCTGCAGCGCACGGGACAGCGCCGCCAGGCCGCGCTGGATCAGCAGCCGGTCCCACTTGCGGCGGTCCTGGTCGGGCAGCAGCACGGGGCGGCCCTGGGCGTCCAGCCGCGCGGGCAGGCGCGAGGCCTGGATCTCCAGCAGTGCCGCCAGACCGTGCACCTGCGCGTCGTGCGGCAGCAGGTGCTGCAGCTGACGCGCCAGGCGCAGGGCCTCGTCGCACAGCGCCGGGCGCAGCAGCGCCGCGCCGCTGCCGGCGCTGTGGCCTTCATTGAAGATCAGGTAGACCACGGCCAGCACGGCCCCCAGGCGCTGCTCGCGCTCGGCCGGGCCGGGCAGCTCGTAGGCCTGGCCCAACAGCGCCTTCTTGGCGCGCACGATGCGCTGCGCCACCGTGGCCTCGGGCTGCAGGAAGGCGCGGGCGATCTCGCTGGTCTCCAGCCCGCCCAGCAGCCGCAGCGTCAGCGCCACCTGCGCCTCGCGCGGCAGCACGGGGTGGCAGGCGATGAAGATGAGGCGCAGTTGCTCGTCGCCGATCTCGGCCTGGTCGCGCGCGGCGTCCAGCGCGTCGACAAAGTCGGGCACCACGTGGGTGCCGGCGGCCTCGTCGTCGGCGGCCAGGTGCTCGTGCTCGCGCTCCAGCATGGCGCGGCGGCGCAACCGGTCCAGCGCCTTGTTGCGGGTGGTGGTCATCAGCCAGGCGCCGGGGTTGGCGGGCTCACCGTCGCGCGGCCAGGTGTCCATCGCCGCGATGAGCGCGTCCTGCGCGCAGTCCTCGGCCTCGTCCAGGTCGCGCAGCAGCTTGGCGGCGGCACCGACCAGGCGACTGCGCTCGATGCGCCAGACGCCCGCGGCGAGGTCGGCATGGCTCGTCACGTGCCGTCGTAGGCTGCCTTGAGCCCGGCGAGCTCGATCTTCTCCATCGCCCACACTGCCTGGAAGACACGCTGCACGCGGGCCGGGTCGGGGTCGCGCACCATGTCGAACCAGGCCTTGGGGATGAGCTGCCAGGACAGGCCCCAGGCGTCTTCCACCCAGCCGCAGGACTTGTGCTTGCCGCCGTCGGCGGGCAGCCGCTCCCACAGGTGGTCGATCTCGGCCTGGTCGTCGCAGGCGACGGTGAGCGAGAACGCCTCGGTCAGCTTGAAGTGCGGCCCGCCGTTGAAGGCACTCATCTGCGCGCCGAACAGCTCGAACTGCACCAGCATGACCGTGCCGGCCGCGCCGGGCGCGTTCTCGCCCCAGCGCTGGGTGTCCAGCACCTTGCCCTTGTCGGCGCCGAACACCTTCAGGTAGTGCGCCACGGCGTCTTCGGCGCCGCGCTGGTACCAGATGAAGGGGGTGAGCTTCTGGATCTGCATGGCGCGCTCCTCAGGCCGCAGGCGGTTCACCGCTCATGTAGGCGAGTTCCCAGATGTGGCCGTCGAGGTCCTCGAAGCCATGGGCGTACATGAAGCCATGGTCCTGCGGCTCGCGCGGCACGGCGCCGCCAGCGGCGCGGGCCTGGGCGACGAGCTGGTCGACCTCCTCGCGGCTCTCGCACGAGAGGCACACCAGCACCTCGGTGGCGGCTTTTGCGTCGACCACCGGCTTGGCCGTGAAGCCCTTGAAGAAGGGCTCGGTCAGCAGCATCGCGTACAGCGTCTCGCCCAGCACCAGGCAGGCGGCCTTGTCGTCGGTGAACTGCGGGTTGAAGGCATAGCCCATCGCCTCGAAGAAGGCCTTGCTGGCGGGCAGGTCCTTGACGGGCAGGTTGATGAAGATCTGCTTGTGCATGGCCGGTGCTTCAGAGCGGTTGGACGAGGTGGATCAGGTTGCCGCAGGTGTCCTCGAAGCTGACCGCCCTGATCGGCCCCATGTCGGCGGGTTCGCCGCGCACGACGACGCCACGCTCGCGCAGCTTCTTCACCTCGGCGTCGATGTCGGCCGTGACGAAAGCGTTCAGGGGCGTGCCCGCGTCGTACAGCGCCTTCTGATAGACCCTGGACGCTTCCATGCTCATCGGGTCGAGCGACAGTTCGACGCCCTCGATGCCCTCGGGCGACACGACGGTGAGCCAGCGGTAGTCGGGGCTCATCTGAATGTCGGCCATCTTTTTGAAGCCCAGCTTCTCCGTGTAGAACGCCAGGGCCTTGTCCTGGTCGTCGACCATCACGCTCGTGACTTGAATCTTCATGGCTGTGCCTTTCAGTGGGTGGATTCGGCGCGGGCCTTCAGGCGCTTCAGCGCTTCGGGCCAGGTGGTCTGCAGGAAGTCGGTGAAGCCGTCGTTCCAGCTCTGCAGGTGCACGACGAGCCGCGTGCCGCCGCCGGGCTGCGCGGCGAACACGTAGCGCTCGGTGGCGGGCGCCTGTGCCAGCGGGCTGTCCGCCACCGGCCGGCCGTCCTTGATCTCACCGACCAGCCGCAGCGACAGGCGCTCGTGCCGCACTTGCTCGTCGACGATGGCCTCCATGCCGAAGCCCTGCGGATCCAGGAAGCGCAGCCGCCGGCCGGCCTCCCAGCTGCCCTCGTAGTAGGAGCCCTCGCAGAACGCGCTGCTCCAGTCGCGGTAGGCCAGCGGGTCGAACATGCAGTCCCACACGCGGGCCACCGGCGCGGCGATGTCGATGCTGAACTGCAGGTCCTTCATGCCTGGCCCCCTTCGGCGATCTGTCGCAGGTTCTGCAGGCCGGCCTCGAAGTCGCGGCCGCACATGCTGTCCATGTCGATGAACACGCCCATCAGCTTGGCCACGAAATTGGCCTGCCCATGCATGCGCCAGCGCACCTCGGTGGACCCATCGGCTGTCGGCTGCAAAGCGAACTCGACGTGGTTGTGCGCCTTGAAGGGCTTCACGAAGTCCAGTTTCATCTGCACCGCCCGACCGGGTTGCTGGGCGGTGATCTCCATCGCGCCGACACCGACCTGCTTGCTGTCCCATTCGTAGCGCGAGCCCACCCCGCCCGCTGCGCCGGTGTAGGTGCCATTGATGAGCGGGTCCTTGCGTTCGTAGGGATTCCAGCGGTTGAAGGCGCGCAGCTCGCTGACCAGCGGCCACAGGCGGTCGGCCGGCACGCCGATGCGCAGCCGGCGCTCCACGCTGAACTCGCCGGGCCGCGTGGCGGCATAAGCCAGCAACAGCAGCAGCGCAACGCCCAGGCACACCAGGATGAGGGAGAAGTTGCTCATGGCATTCCTCCTTCAGGCTGCGCCGATTTCCATGTCGCCGCCCGGGCCGAAGTCGGCCTCCTCGTACAGAGGCCGCACCTCGATCTCGCAGGTCATGCCGACGAAGGGCGCCGGGAATTTGCTGGCCCAGGCCCGGGCCTCCTCCGCCGAGCGCACCTGGATGATGGTGTAGCCGGCGATCAGCTCCTTGGTCTCGGCGAAGGGGCCGTCGATGACCTCGCGGCGGCCATCCGCGTGGTAGCGCTGGCGCCAGCCGTCGCGGCTGGGGCGCAGGCCGGCGCCGTCCAGCAGCACGCCGGCGCGCGCCATTTCCTCGTGGAAGGCGCCCATTTCCTCGAACAGCTTCGCGTACTCGGGGCCGGGCTTGTCGCCGCGCTCGCTGACGGCGGTGGCGCGGACTTGAATGATGAATCGCATGTCGTCTCTCCCGATGGGTGCTGGCAGCCGCTGCTGTGCGGCCTTCATGAGCACGACGATCCACGCGAAACGGTTTCGACAGGCTCCGGGTAACTACCGAAATTTCCGAACTGGGGGTGGCGGGGCCGAGCGCCGGGCCGCCCCAAGCCGGCCCGTCTGGCGATGTGTTTGCGGCTCGATGCCGCAAGCATCGCCGCCCCCTCGGGGACCGGCTGGGCCCGCCCGCGTCCAGCGTGGCGGGCCCGGACGAGGGGCTCACATGTAGCAGGGGCCGATGCTGCGAATCTCCACGGTGGCCCACTCGGCCGCCGGGCAGCGCTGCGCCCAGGCCATGGCGACCTCGGGGTCCTCGGTGTCGAGCAGGAAGTAGCCGCCCACCATCTCCTTGGCCTCGGCGAAGGGGCCGTCCCAGACCTGCACACCGCCGTCGCGCCGGCTCAGGCGGCGAGCGGCGCTGCTCAGCGAATTGACACCCAGCAGCAAGCCCTCGGCCTGCAGTTCACCAGCGAAATCCAGCATGCGCTGGTAGACCGCCTCGCCGGCGGTGCGGCCACGCTCAGCCCGCTGGTCAATGGGTTCGACGATGAGCAGCATCTGGGGCATGGCGGCATCCGCAATCCTGTGGCAACGCGGCGATTCTGGCGCCTTTGGCATACAGGTTGTGGCAGCAGGATGGGTGTACGCTGCGCTAAGCAATCCACTCAGTGGAGCCCGAGATGGACGACATGACCCATGTCGCGATATTGCTTGTCAAGGCAGCCCCTGACCTGCCCATCATCGGCACGGCCTCGGGCCGCGCCAAGGTGCTGGGCTACGACCCGCAGGCGCTGGCCGGCATGCCGTTGTCGCTGCTGTGCCCGCTGCGCCAGCCGGATGGGCGACCGTCCGCCGAGACGCTGGAAGGTGTGCTTGCGCAGCTGCAGCTGGCGGGTTCGCTGAGCCTGCCCTGGCAGTTCCAGACCCGCGCCGGCGAGGGCCGGCACCACGAGCTGCACCTGACACTGACCGAGCGCGACGGCGAGTCCCAGATCGCCGTCTGCATGGTGGACGTCAGCCGCATGCAGTTCGAGGAGGTGCTGAACCGGGCCAAGAACGAGCTGCTGGAGATGGTGGCCACCGGCCAGCCGCTGCCGCCGGTGCTGGCCCGGCTGACGGCGCTGATCGAATCGCAGTTCGAGGGGCTGTACTGCACCGTGCTGCTGCTGGACCTGGACGGCCGCCACGTGCACGTGGGCGCGGGGCCGCGCATGCCCACCGCCTACATGCAGGCGCTCGAGGGTGCCGAGATCGGGCCCACCGCCGGCTCCTGCGGCACGGCCATGCACGACGACCGCCTGGTGGTCGTGGACGACATCGGCACCCATCCGCTGTGGGCGGCCTACCGCGACCTGGCGCTGCCCTACGGCTTCAAGGCCTGCTGGTCGGCGCCCATCCACGGGCCTCAAAAGCAGGTCATCGGCAGCTTTGCGATGTACTACCGCGAGGTGCGCCGCCCCAGCGCGGACGAGCTGGCCGCGCTGAACACCGCCAGCCATCTGGCCGGCATCGCCATCGACCAGGAGCGCCGCACCGAGGAGCGCCGCCGCGCCGCGCAGTGGCTGGAAGAGCAGGTGCAGGCACGCACGGCCGAGCTGCTGGCCGCGCAGGACGAACTCGTCAACAGCCGCAAGCTGGCCGCGCTGGGTCAGCTCGTGGCGGGCATCGCCCATGAGCTGAACACGCCGCTGGGCAACGCGCTGCTGGGATCGACCTCGCTGCGCGACGGCAGCCGCCAGTTCGCCGACCGCATGGCCAGCGGTGCACCGCTGAAGCGCCAGGAGCTGGCCGACTGGATCGCGCACACCGGCTCGGGCGCCGAGCTGGTGCAGCAGAACGTGGAGCGCGCGCTGCGGCTGGTCAGCCGCTTCCGCCAGCTGACCGAAAACAGTGACCGCGCGCAGCGCACGCGCTTCGACCTGCGTTGCGCCGTGCTGCAGGCCTGGGCCCGCGTGCAAAGCCACCGGACCGACCCCCGCGTGCAACTCGCCTGCGACCTGCCCGAAGGTTTCCTGCTGGACGGCGACGCCGAGGTGTTGCAGCAGGTGCTGGAACAGCTGCTGGAAAACGCCTGCGTGCATGGCTTTCGCGACCGCGCTGCGGGCCACGTGCGCGTCAGCGGGCGTCGCGCCAGCGCCAGCCGGCTGGTGCTGGAGGTGCGCGACGACGGCGTCGGCATGCCGGCCACGGACGTGGCGCGTGCGTTCGAGCCCTTTTTCTCGACCTCGTTCGGCCAGGGTGGCAGCGGCCTGGGCCTGTTCGTCGCGCACAGCTTCGCCACCGGCCTGCTGGGGGGCAGCCTGCAGCTGGAGAGCGAGCCGGGCAAGGGCACCGTGGTCCGCCTGGAGCTGCCGCTGCAGGCCAACGCGGCGCTGGCGCTGGCCGCCTGAAGGACGCTGGGCCGCTGGGCCGCCCAGCGACATCTCATTGACGTCTCAGCGCCGGATGGGCGAGCCCCCGCGCCAGGCCGGGTCGCTCCAGCGCTGGAACGCGCCCAGCAGCGCCGGCTCCGGCGACTGCCGCTCGGTGGCAAGGTTGGCCAGCGACACCACCTCGAAGCTGCGGCGGTACCGGCCCTCCGCGCGGAACTCGCGCGCCACCAGCAGTTGCTGGCCACCCGGCACCCAGCCGGCGAACTCGGCCACCCCCAGGCCCGGCTGGGCCGGTGCCGGCGGCATGACCTCGATGCGCCAGGCGCCGTTGCGGCCCGGCTCCTTCAGGAACAGCCACAGCTCGCGCCAGCCGTCCAGCGGCTGCACGGCAAGCGCCAGCGCACGGCCTTCGCGGTTCAGTGACGCCGATGCCAGCGCGACCTGGCCCCAGCTGCAGCGGCGCGCCACGGGCTTGCCGGCCTCGGCCAGCACGACGCAGCGCTCGCCGTCGGCGCCCGGCTGCAGCGTCAGCGAGACGCTGCCGAAGTCGCGCGCGGTGTTGACCGTGCCCAGCCAGCGCGCGGCGTTCACGCGCATGACGGCGTCGTTGTAGGCGGGCTGGTCGTCCTCGGTCAGCTCGGCCGGCACGATGCCTGCCAGCTCGACCAGCGCGGGTGCGGCCTCGCCGCCAGCCCCCACTGGACTTCGCCTGGCCTGCGCAAATGCCAGGCTCGCACTGACCGATGCGCGGCGCATCAGCAGCCGGTTCCTCCAGTGCACCGGCAGCGCGGCGCCGTCCACCTGAGCCAGAACCTGCCGGCGCCACTGGTCGCGCGCCTCCTGCTCGCGCACCGTGGCACGCGGGTTCAGGCAGTCGGGCCGTGTCAGTGCCAGCGCCGCGCGCACGCGCTGCTCCGGCGTGGCCGCGGTGGCCAGCAGGCGGCGGAACACCTCGCCGTCGTAGCAGACCTGCACGCGGCCTTCCTCCACGTCGAAGGACTCGAACTTCAGGCCGAAGCGCGCGGCCACGTCCATCTGTGCGGCCAGTTGGCCTTCGGTCGGGCGGGCATCGCGGGTCGACGCGCGCTCGGCGATTCGCTCCGCGAACGTGCCCATTGCGTCCAGCGCCTCGGCGCCGCCGGGGCCGGCCATGTCGGCCGGCGTGGCGGCCTGCACATAGGCCGCAGCCAGGCCCAGCCCCAGGCCTTCGGTGCCCCACTGCTGGCGCGCCAGGCGCAGCTGCGACAGCAGTTCGGTGGCGGCGCCGTCACCGCGCGGCACCAGCAAGACCTGGCCCTTTCGCAGCCAGCCCCCGCGCTCGCGGCGGTAGTCCCACACCTGCCAGTGGTCGCCGCGCTCGGCGCGGATCTCCAGCGCCTCGCCGCGCGCCATCTGGGCCTGCAGCGAGGCGGTGTCGCGCGGCGCACCGCGCAGCGGTGCGTCCTGCACGACCAGACCGGCGCGCGGGAAGACCGGCAGCTCGGCGGCGTCGGCACGGGTCATGACGACGGCGGCGGCAGCGGCCGCCACGACGATCAGCACAAAGCGGCGCATGGTGGCTTACTCCTGCTCCATCGAAGCCGCGGCCTGCGCCTTCGCCGACGTGCCCGCCAGCAACGCGCTGCCGATGAAGCCGCCCGAGCCGGGCGGCGCGATGATGACCTGCACCTTGTCCGACAGTTTGTCGGCCATGGCCTTTTGCACCAGCAGCGGGTGGCGCGTCAGCAGCTCGCCCTCGGCCGCCATCTGCCCGGCGTTGGCCTTGCCGATCTGCGCGACGCGGTAGGCCTCGGCATCGGCCAGCTTCTGGCGCGCCGCGGCCTCGGCCATCACCTCGATGCGGCGCGCCTCGGCGGCACCCTCGGCCTGCTTCACGCGCGCGGCACTGTCGGCCTGGGCTTCCAGCGCGCGCTGCTCGATCTGCTTTTGCTTGAAGGGCAGCACATGCTTCATGGCTTCTTCCTGCGCGCGGGCGGCGATGACCTGCTCGCGGCCCGCGGCCTCGGCGGCGGTCTCGCGGCGCACCTTGTCGGCGGCGGCCTGGAACTCGGACTCCTTGACCTTCTTCTCCGAGATCTCCAGCGTGTAGCGCATGCGCTCGCTGGCCAGGCTGTCCGCCAGCAGGCGGTCCATGCCTTTGCGGTAGTCGGCGGGCAGGTCCACGGAGCCGATCTGCACGCCGCGCAGCACGATGCCGTCGGCGGCCAGCTTCGCGCGCAGCTCGGCCTCCAGCGCCGCGGCGATCTCGGCGCGCTGGCTGGAGAAGATCTCGCGCACCGTGTGGCGGGCGATCTGCTTGTAGACCACGGCCTGCACGGCCGGCGCGATGACATCGGCCTCGATGTCGTCCGGCAACCGGCGGGACAGTTCGGGCAGGCGGGTCGCGTCGACGTTCCAGCGCAGCGTCATGTCCAGGCCCAGCGACAGCCCTTCCACCGACTGCAATGGCGCCGGGCCGTCAGCCCTGGCAATGGCCACGGGGCGGTAGCTCTGGTCGCGCAGCGGGAAGAAGCGCACCTCGTGCAGGCCGGGGATGCGGATGAAGCTGCCGTCGCGGAACTCGCTCGTGCCGCCGCTGAACTGGTTGGTGCGCAGCGCTGCCTGGCCGGCGGGCACAGGCTGGACGGGCGGATGCACGACGACTGCATAGCCCGCACCGGTCATGGCGACGAGCAGCAGCAACGGGGGGAGCGCGCGGCGCAGCGAGCGGGCAGCGGTGGGTGCAGCCTGCATGCCACGCGCGGCCCCACGGCCGAAGGCGTTGCGCAGCGAGGCGGCGAGGGACGGGAGGCGGTGCAGCATGACGGGTTCCTTGGGCGACACGCATCGGTTTGATGCATGGCGGCCATGGTTCCCGGTCACGCGGGAGCAGACGAGGGCGAGGCGGGGTGGGAGTCTTCCGGCGGGGCGGAAGGATTCTTCCGGCGCTGTCTCAGCGCCAGTGTTGCGCGTCAGGTGGCGGCACGACCCAGCCGTGCATGCGCGCTTCGTAGACGGACACGGTGGGTGGCGCAAAGCCGGGATCGGCGAACGCGCCCACGGGGATGGCCAGGTAGCCGTCCAGGCCCAGCAACTCGTACCAGACCGTCGCTCCGCACGTCGGGCAGAAATGGAACCTTGCGCCAGGACCCTCGTCGCCAACACGTTCAAAGACCGTGGACGTGCCCGACAGCTGCACGTCCTCGCGGCGAAAGCGCGCCTGCTGCCCGAACACGCTGCCGGTGCGGCGCTGGCAGGCCAGGCAGTGGCAGACCGAGATGCGCACCGGCTCGCCGCTCACCAGGGCGGTCAGCTGGCCGCAACTGCAGGCCGCCAGGCGCTGGGTCATCGGGACGACGGGGCCGCTCAGTTCTGGATGTAGCGCTCGAACACGCCGCCGTAATCCTTGCGGTTGAGCTTCTCCAGCACCACGCTGTTGACCGTGTTCAGCAGCGACACGTAGTGGCGGCTGACGGCTTCCTCACTGACCTCGTGGCCCAGCTTGAACATCTGGCCGGTCACACCCAGGCACTGCATCGCGATTTCGCGTGCCTGCTCGTCGCGCTCCTGAATCTTGCCGATGCTGTGCAGCGCCTTGTAGAGGTCCTTCAGCTGTTCGATGAAGTTCTTGCGAACATCGATGCTGAACGGTGCGCCGTCACCGATGCGGAACTTGATCTCGACGTCCATGTCAATGGTGCCGGCGGTCTCCAGCGTCACGTCACTGATGCGGTGGCTCAGGTAGTCGTAGCGCTTGATGACGCGCTTGGACGAGACGGCGGAATCGCCGTCGACGTGCACCAGCGCGAGGTTGGTGAAGCAGTACTCGTCCTTCTTGGACTTGATGAGGAAGAAGATCTTCTCGCCGTCCTCGCTGAACAGGTAGTCGTCGGCGTCCACCTTGTTGAAATCGGCAGCGGGCACGATGACGCCGATGTCGCTGAGGCCCAGGGCCTCGGAGGCCAGTTTCTTGAACATCTCTCACTCCATGCAAAGGGAGCGCGAGTGTGCCGGCCGGGCCTAGCCGCGGCAATACCCTTCTCCGGCCTTCACGACCAGGCAGTCCTGCTTGTCGGCCAGCCACTTCATGCCGGTGTCCGCGCCATGGCCGGCACGCACGGTCTGCGTGACGCCATCGCGCACGAAGCTCAGGCCCGCCTCGGTCGCCGACGCCTCGAAGCTGCGGGGACCGTCCAGGTTGTGCACCGTGACGCGGTAGGCGCCCGGCGCGCCGGTGATCTCCAGGAACGTGCCTTCAGGCCCCTGCCAGCGGCCCAGCCATGCGTCCACGCGCCGGGCGGGCGGGGCGGCCTCTGCCGCCGCAACAGGCGCCGAAGCGGGCAAGGGCACCGCCTCGGGCGGCGCCTTGGAGCAGGCGGCCACCAGCGCGGTGGCAAGGACGGCAAGAGCAGGCAAGCGCAGGTTCATGGCGTTCTCAAGCGAAAGCGAGGGGTGCCGTGAAGCTACCAGGGGGCCAGTCCCCCATTTGTCAGCGTCGGAAACAACAAAGGGCTGGTTGCCCAGCCCTTTGTTGCATCGAGCCGGACCAGGCCGGCATGGCCGGTTCAGAACCGGTAGCCGATGCCGAACTTGATGGACACAGGGTCCAGCGTCGTCTCGATGGTCTGGCCGGTGGACAGGCTGCCGGTGGTCTTCAGGAAAGTCTTGGTGACGGCCAGGCTGGCGGACCAGTCGCGCGTGATGTTGTAGGCCGCGCCCAGTTCCACCGTGGTGCCCAGCTTGTTCTTCATGGACAGGGTCGTCGGGTTGGACGGCGTGCCGCCGGTGATGCCCGACAGCACGGCGGTGGCCTTGGGCTTGTAGAAGTAGCCGTAGGTCAGGCCCGCACCGACGAAGGGGCGCAACACGCTGTCGGCCTGGCCGAAGCGGTACTGCGCCAGCAGCGTGATGGGCAGCGCCTTCACGGTGCCCAGCGTGCCCACACCGTCGATGGCCCCGGCGCCGATGACGTCGTGCTTGAACGGGCCGAGCGCGATCGGCAGGTCAATGCTGATGTTGTCGGTCCAGTAGTAGGTGACGCCACCGACGAACTGGCTGGCCTTCTTCACGTCGATCTTGGTGCCGGCCAGGCTGGGGGCGGTCAGGTCGCCGCTGTCGACCTGCGGCTGGATCTGCACGCCGCCGCCGTAGACGACGATGCTGCCGGCCGATTGCGCGAACGCACCGCCGCTGACGAGCAAGGCGGCCAGGGCTCCGAGGAGGGTTTTGGTTTTCATGGTCGGGTCTCCTTGTGGATGCCTGGGATCAGAGCCAGCCCTTGATGGACAGGGACTTCGCGATCAGCTGCTGCGTCAGCTGGTGGCCGTACAGCGTCGGGTGGAAGCTGTCGGCGAAGCCGTAGGTCTTCCACCAGTCGGCGCCGCCACTGGCGCCGGTGGGCGGTGCGGCGGACAGTGCGGTGGCCGTGCAGGTCGGGAAGTTGTACGTCGGCAGACCGTCGCTGCCGACGCCGGTGGCGGGGCAGGCCGGCGTGGTCGCGTTGGTCAGGCCGAACTGGGCCGGCGTGGCCACCTGGTCCTGCAGACCTTTGTAGAAGTCGATCAGCGCCACGCGCTCGTCGGCGGCGATCTTGGCCGCCAGCTGCGTGTTGAACGCCGTGACCCAGCCCTGGAACAAGGCCTGCGACTGGGCGCGCGCCGTAGCGCCGGCCGTACCGCCACCGCTGGCCGCAGCGATGCTGTCCAGCACCACCTGCAAGCGCGGCGTGAGCGTGATGTCGGGGATGTTCAGCACGACGACGTGGGTGGCACCCTTGTCCAGCACGCTGGCCTTGATCTGGCCATAGAACCGGTCGGCCAGCGCCGTCATGTAGGTGGCGCCGATCTGCGCCGTGGTCGTCGCGCCGCCCGCCAGCGCAGTCTGGATCTGCGTCGGCGTCAGCAGCGTGCCCAGCAGCGCCGAGTAAGCCGCAGCGCGGTCGCGGGGGATGGCAAGGTAGGCGCCCACCAGGTCGGCGCCGTCATTGCCGCCGCCGTCGATGATGACCAGGTCGCTGGCCGTGTAGCTGCCAGCAGCGGCATAGGCCGCCATCTGCACGCCGACGTTCAGCGGGTTGCTGGCACTGGCGCCGGCGCCGGTGTAGTTGATGCGGCCACCGCCGATGGCGTAGTTGGTGCAGCCGGCCGTCGGGTTGGGCGCGAAGGTCGTGCCCGTGAAGACGAAGAAGTTGCAGAGCTTGGCGCCGTAGTTGGCCGCGACGCGTTCCACATAGATCGGGTTGTCGCTGCTCTGGATGGTGAACTTGTACCCGAACGTGCCGCTGTCCTGCAGGCTGTCGCCGAACACCTTGACCGACGAGATGGCCACCTTGGGTGTCGTGTCCGCCGTGGCGCCGCCACCGCAGCCGGCCACCAGCAGGCTGCCCAACAACGCCGCCGACACGGCAGCGATACGGGTGAGGGAGGGATTCATCGTTGTCTCCTGGGCGACACCGCACGAAGCGGTGCTTTCACAAATACGAGGGACGGCAACTCTAGCGTCTGGCTAGAAGCCGCCGGGCCGAATTAGGGGGGAACCTCTGGTAAAGAAAGGCGGCGCAAGTCTGTGGACGGTTCCGGGACAACTTGATAGATATCCACAGGGCGCGAGCTTTTGGCAAAGTTGTTCCCAAACCGGCATGCTGCAAACCCGGGTGCGGCGCACAGGCTTGTGCCGCAGCCAAGCGCTTGACCCAAAACGGCTTTTTCCGCTTGTCCACAGCGAGCGCGGGCCGCTACTACCACGACTACTTTGAAATCTTGAATACTGTGTTGAATACACAGCACCGCTTTTCCATGGACATTTCCGCCTTGCAGCACCGCCTGCGCCGCTTTGCCGCCGACCGCGACTGGCAGCCTTACCAGACCCCAAAGAACCTCGCGATGGCCATGACCGTGGAGGCCTCCGAGCTGCTGGAGATCTTCCAGTGGCTGACGCCTGAGCAGTCGCTGCACCTGGACGACGACCAGCGCCGCCACCTCGGCGAGGAGCTGTCGGATGTGCTGCTGTACCTGTTGCAGATCGCCGACCATGGCGGCGTGGACCTCGAAGCCGCGGTGGAACGCAAGCTGGCGATGAACGCGGTCAAACATCCCCCGCTGAGGTCTTGAGGCGATGGGCATGCAGACCATGGCCGTCATCGACTTCGAGACCACAGGCCTCGGGCCCACCAGCGGTGGCCGCGCCACCGAAATCGCCGCCGTGCTGGTGCGAAACGGGGAAATCGTGGACCGCTGGGCCAGCCTGATGAACAGCGGCGCGTGGGTGCCGCCGCAGATCCAGGCGCTGACCGGCATCAGCAACGAGATGCTGGCCGGCGCGCCGTCGTCAGCCAGCGTCATGCGCGAACTGGCTCGCTTCACGGCCGGCTGTCCGCTGGTGGCCCACAACGCGAGCTTCGACCGCGGGTTCTGGCAGGCCGAGATGGCGCGGGCCGATGTGCCACCTGACCCGGCGCACGAGTTCGCCTGCACGGTGCTGTTGTCGCGCCGGCTGTGGCCGGAGTCCAAGGGGCATGGGCTGGGCGCCATGGTGCGCTTCCACGGCCTGTCCTTCTCGGGACGCGCCCACCGCGCGATGGCCGATGCGCTGGTGACGGCCGAGCTGCTGCTGAAGGTGAAGGCCGAAGTTGCCAGCCGTTTCGCGCTCGATCTGGGTGAGCGTCGGGTGGACCATGCGCTGCTTTCGACGCTGCAACGAACACCGCTTCGGTGGCTCAGGCGAGGCCTGGTGGAACACCTGCAGGCAGACAGTCGCGGCGTGGAGGCCGTCGCATAAGCGGATAAAAAAGTCTCTGTCAAGAGCGGCTTACGAGCGCAAGGGCAATCAAAATCTCGCCCTTTCGTCCCCGCGCGCTTTGCTCAAGAAGAATTCCATGTCCGTGATCCAGGTTCGCCCCGCCACCCTGCGCGATGCAAAGGCCATCGCCGAGATCCACGTCGCCGCCAGCCAGGATGCCTACAAGGACCTGCTGCCGCCCGCGGCGCTGGACGCGATGTCGGTGCAAAAGCGCCAAGCTTTCTGGCGTGAAGCCATCGACCTGTGCGAGCCACAGGTCGTCGTCGCGCATCTGGACAACAAGGTCATGGGCTTCGCCGGCTTCGACCGCTCGCGTGACAAGGGCACGCCGGCCACCACCGGCGAGGTGTGGGCGCTGTTCGCCAGCCCCGAGCACATGGACAAGGGCGTGGGCCTGGCGCTGTGGGATGCCACGCGCGACGGCCTGCAGGAAGAAGGCTGCACCAAGGCCACGCTGTGGTGCTACCTGCGCAACGAGCGCGCGCTGCGCTTCTTCGAACTGGCCGGTTTCAAGCGTGAGCTGGGCAGCGCCCGCACCACCGAGGTGGGTGGCGCCCGTGTCGAAGAGATCCGCCTGTTCCGCTCACTGGTCTGAACCCGGCGCGCAACGAGCCATGAAAAAAGCGCCCTGAAGGGCGCTTCGCTTTTGGCGTCGATGATCAGCCGCGACGACGACGCGCCATGAGGCCGACAGCCAACAGGCCGCTGAGCATCAGCGCATAGGTCTGCGGTTCCGGCACCGCCGTCACGGCAAAGGCAGTCGTGTCGGGCACCATCGTCGCGTAGTTGCCGTTTTTGGCGTTGTGCGTCCAGTTGGCGATGTCGCCGACCTGGGCCTTGTAGGCCGTGAAGCTGGCTGCACCCGACCGGCTGCCGATGTATTCCTCGTACTCGGCGCCGCCGCCCAGTGCGATGGCCCCGTTGCCGATGGACAGGCCGGTGTTGGTCAGCAGGCCGGCGCTGGTGGCGCCGGTGAAGGCCGTCGTCGTGATCGCCGCCAGGAAGGTCGGCGTGCCGGTCGCGCTGCTGGCGGTGTAGGCGTAGACGGAGTCTTCGCTGGCGCTGAGGCCGAAGTTGTTGCTGCCCGAGACGGATGCGCGGCTCAGCGTGCCGAAGCTGGCGCTGAGCGACGTGGCGTCGTCGATGTTCTGGAAGCGGATGACCGTGCCGGCCGCGATGGTGGCGCCACCGCTGACCCAGCGGTGATAGCTCTCGCCGCTGTTGAACGACGAGCCGTTCCACTCGTTGTCGGTGAAGTAAATGGTGCTGTTGGCGTCGATGTCGGCCAGCGCCACCAGGGACCAGCCGTCTTCGTCAGCGTTGATGGACGTGAAGGCGAGATCACCGGCCGCGAGAGCTGCGACGGCGCTGTGAGACACGAGGGCCGCAGCAGCGGCGACAGTCAGGGCGAGGTGGTTTTTCATCGGGGGCTCCGGTTCGGATGGGGCGCACTGTCCGGCGCACCGATGAAGCTGCAGTGACAGCGTGCGCTTGCCCACCCCCCTTGTCTGCGGGATCAGGCGGCGTAACCGGCGCTGGCCAGCGCCCAGCCGTCCGTGGCATCGTCGTGGCGCTGCACATGGACCGGGCTGAGCTTCTTGGCGGCGGCACGCTCCACCAGCGTCTCGGCCTGCTCCGCGCTCAGCTGCAGCGCGAAACGGCTCCAGCGCTTCATGACCAAGGGTTGCGCCCAGGCGTCTTCCAGGGCCCAGCGGATCTCGTGCGGCTGTTGCAGCTCGGCGGCGGCCAGCACGCGCGGCGCCAGCGCCAGCAGGAAACGGTTGAAGTCGGTGCGCAACTGGTCGTTCGGCAGCAGCGCCTCCAGACGTGCCAGGCGGGCGCTCCAGCCGGGCGTGGCCAGTTGGCGGGTCACCAGCGCCTGCAGGGCCTGGATGGGGTTGAACAGGCGCAGCCGGTTGGGCGGCAGCACGCGCAGCGGGATCTGCGCAGCTTCCTCGTGGCTCAGCGGCGTCACGAAACTGGCCAGCACGGTCAGGCGCTGCCAGTCGGCTTCCAACAGGCCGCCGATGCGGGTGATGGGGCCGGCGGCGCAGCTGGCGGCCAGGTCGCGCAGCTGCGGCATGCCACGGTCGCCCTTGGCCCGGTTGGCACGCCGGCTCATGATGGCCAGGTTGCCGGACGCGTAGCCGGCGTCGTCGCGAACGCGGTCGACGCTGCGGTTGTCGTCACCCAGCAGTTCCCGGGTGATGGGGCAGTGGCCCACGTCCAGCTGGCCCAGCAGGTGCGGCGTGACCAGCAGGTCCTCGAAATGCCGACCGCGCGCCCAGGCGTGCGTGCGCAGCGCCAGCCAGAGTTCCACCTGCGGCGTGGCCGGTGCGCGCACGGCGCGGCCGCGGGCGGCCATCCAGCCGCGCTGCAGCGGCGACTGCGGGTACAGGTGGGCGATGGGCGGCGTGATGCCGTGCAGCGCATGGTCGCGGCCCAGGGCCAGACCCACGCGCTCGTGGGCACTGATCGCGGCCGGGGCATCGTCCATGTCCAGGTCGTACTGGACGAGCGCGGACGGCGTGGCGTGGACAGTGGTGTTGAGGGTGGCTTGCATGGTCGGGCTCCTGATCGGTTGGGCTCGCCGATGAAGTTCGCGGGCCTTGCAAGCAGTTTGTGAGCCTGGTGGCTCATGGGATGATCCACCTTGAAAACAACTGTGGATTTTTTCAGTCATGGACCGCACCGAGCGCTTCTACAAGATCGAGCAGCTGATCCGCAGCCACGGCTGCATCAGCTTTGCGGCGTTGCTGGAGGCGCTGGAGGTCTCGCCGGCGACGCTCAAGCGCGATCTCGCCTACCTGCGCGAGCGGCTGGATGCGCCCATCGAGTACGACGCCGGCGAGAACGGCTACCGCTTCGGACAGCAGTGGCGGGGTGGCAAGCACGAGCTGCCGGGCGTGTGGTTCAACGAGGCCGAACTGCACGCGCTGCTGACCATGCAGCAGATGCTGGCGGGGCTGGACGAGCAGGGCGTCGTGGGCCGGCACCTGCAACCCATGTTCGACAAGATCACCGGCATGCTGGGCGTAGATGCCGCCGAGGCGGAGGAACTGCGGCGGCGCGTCAGGCTGGTCGGCACGGCGCGGCGGCGCATGGCCAGCGAGGCGTTCGAGACCGTCGGCAGCGCCGTCGTCAAACGACGCCGGCTGCACATCCGCTACCGCAAGAAGCGCGGCGGCGAGGCGAGCGAGCGCGAGGTGTCGCCGCAGCGGCTGGTGAACCACCGCAACACCTGGTACCTGGACGCCTGGTGCCATGCCAGCGAGGGCTATCGCCGCTTCGCGCTGGACGGTATCGAGACCGCCGTTGCGCTGGAGGCGCAAGCCAGGTCGGTGCCGCTGGCCGAGTTGGAGGCGGAACTGGACCAGGGCTATGGCATCTTCGCCGGCGGCACCCCGCGGGAGGCGGAGCTGGTGTTCAGCGCCGAGACGGCCGCCTGGGTGTCGCGCGAGGCGTGGCATGCCGCGCAGCAGAGCGAGTTTCTTCCCGATGGCCGCTGGCGGCTGCGGCTGCCTTACGTGGATGACACCGAGCTGCTGATGGACTTGCTGCGCCATGCGGGGCAGGTGGAGGTGGTGGCACCGGCGGCGCTGCGCGAGGCCTTCGCGCAGCGGCTTCGCCAAGCCGTCGCGGCCTTGTAGGACAAGCCCGCTTCGTTCGCCGTGGGGAGTGCCACGCCGCTGTCGCCGCGTTAGGCTGCACCTGTGTCTGGTTTTGAATTCGAAGGAGTTTTCTCATGAGCGATACCACCGAAGCAAAAGACAAGTTGGTCACCGACTTCAATGCCGTGATGGCCGACATCGATGCGCTGATGACGGCAACCACCAACAAGGCCGACACGGAAGTCCGTGCGTTGCGCGCCCGCATCGAAGGCCGCCTGACAACGGCCAAGGACAAGCTCCTCGACGCCCAGCGCGGCGCCCGCGAGAAGCTGCTGGACGTGCAGCATGAAGCCGTGCAGCGTGCGAAGGATGCCGCTGCCGCCACGGACGACTACGTGCATGACAAGCCCTGGCAGGCCATCGGCGCCGCCGCTGCGCTGGGCCTGGCGATCGGTGTGCTGATCGGCCGTCGCTGAGGCCTGTCTTGGACGAGACCAAGGAACCCGTCTCCGCGCCGCTGCGTCGCCTCACGGCCTCGCTGCTGACGCTCGGCCGCATCCGGCTGGAGCTGTTCGCGATCGAGGTGCAGGAGGAGAAGGATCGCATCGCCGGCGTGCTGATGTGGTCGATGCTGGCGGGGCTGATGGCGGGTTTCGGCCTGCTGATGCTGCTGATGCTCTTCGTCGTGGCGATGTGGGACACCAACCGCCTGCTGGCGCTTGGCGTCAGCACCGGCGTGCTGGTCTTCGGCGCCGTGCTGGCCGCGATGAAGGTCAAAGCCTTCATCGCACAGCCATCGACGCTGTTCAGCGCCAGCATCGGTGAGCTGCGCCAGGACGCCGACGCGCTCAAGCGCGAGGTGGCGCCATGATTCCGCGCCTGCCGCAAGTCGCCGAGCAGCGGGCGCGTCGCAAGGACGATCTGCTGCTGGCCTCACACGTGCTGCGCGACCAAGTGGGTCTGGCGGGTCGGGATCTCGGCCAGCGCGCAGACCGCTGGGGTCATCGCGTGCAGACCGTGCGCCGGTGGTTGTCGGATCCGTTCGTCGTTGCCGCCGTGGGCGGGGGTGCTGCGCTGTTTGCAGCATCGCCGCCGACGCGTCGCGGCCGGTTCTGGCGCACCGCACAGTGGGCACTGATGATGTGGCAGGCTTACCGCAGCAGGCGCTGAACGGCGCGCGCTCCGTCCAGGAGCTTGCGCTGCTTCAATTCCCGTTGTCCAGGCGCTTCATCCGCTCGCTCTGCCAATAGACATCGTCGCCGCCCAGCCCGTCCAGGTTGGCGCGGTTGAGCACGCGTGCCAGCACGAACAGCAAGTCTGACAACCGGTTGAGGTACTGGCGCAGGGCGGGGCGGACGGGATCCGTCGCCGCCAGCGCAATGACCGTGCGCTCGGCGCGGCGCGTGATCGTGCGGCACACGTGCGCAAGCGCCGCGCTGCGCGTGCCTGCCGGCAGGATGAATTCCTTCAGCCGTGGCAGCGCTGCGTTGTAGTGCGCCAGCGCCTCGTCCAGCCGCAGCACCGCGGGCTCCTTCAGCAGTTCGCCACCGGGCCAGGACAACTCGCCGCCCAGGTTGAACAGCTCATGCTGGATGACCACCAGCAATTCGCGGACGTCATCGGGCAGCGGTTCGGCCAGCAGCACGCCGAGGTGGGAATTCAGCTCGTCGACATCGCCCATGGCCTGTACGCGCAGGTGGTCCTTGGGGACGCGGCTGCCGTCGCTGAGGCCGGTCGTGCCGTCGTCGCCGGTGCGGGTGGCGATCTGTGTGAGGCGGTTGCCCATGGTGGTTCTGCCGGATGCAAAACCACCATTGTCTTCAGTGCCGCCGACCGCTGCGGTGAAAGGCCGGCTTGTGCACGGGCGCGTCGTGCGGCTGAAAGCGCGGCACGGGCAGGGAGCGCGGTGCAGGCGGCGCGTCGCGCGGCGGCGGCGGGGTGCGCAAGATGTCGCGCCAGCGGGCTGCCAGCAGGTCGAAGCGCACGGCGCTGAACAGCATGAGCACGGCGGCGGCCAGCACGAGCAGCCAGGTCAGGGTGGGGTCCATGGCAGGTCTCCCGGGATCGCTGAGCGTCCATGCTGTCACCACGGCACGGCCGCTGCAACACAATCTTGGCATCGCCCGTGGAGCCCGGTCATGAACGCGCCCGACCAACAGTTTTCCCCCGCCCCGCCCCTGCCGTCCGCGCTGCTGGACGCGCTGCGCGCGACCTTCGCCGAGCGCTGCTCCACCGCGCTGGCCGTGCGCGAGCAGCATGGCCGCGACGAATCCGTGTTCGATGTGCCCCCGCCGCAGGCGGTGGTGTTCGCCGAGCGTGAGGCCGAGGTCGCGCACGTGGTGGCGTTGTGCGCGCAGCACCGCGTGCCGGTGATTCCCTACGGCGCGGGCTCGTCGCTGGAAGGCCATCTGCTGGCCGTGCAGGGTGGCATCAGCCTGGATGTGTCGCGCATGAACCGCATCCTGCGCATCGATGCGCAGGACCTGACGGTGACTGTGCAGCCGGGCGTCACGCGCAAGGCGCTGAACGAGGCGTTGAAGCACGAGGGATTGTTCTTCCCCATCGACCCCGGCGCCGACGCGTCGCTGGGCGGCATGGCGGCGACGCGTGCCAGTGGTACGAACGCGGTGCGCTACGGCACGATGCGCGAGAACGTGCTCGGGCTGCGGTTCGTCAACGCGGCCGGCGAGATCGTGCGCACCGGCTCACGCGCCAGGAAAAGCAGTGCGGGCTATGACCTGACGCGCCTGCTCGTCGGCAGCGAAGGCACGCTGGGCGTCATCACCGAGCTGACGGTCAAGGTGCACCCATTGCCCGAGGCCGTCTCGGCAGCGGTGTGCTTCTTCCCGAGCATCGACGCGGCCGTGCGCACGGCCATGCAGGTCATCCAGATCGGTGTGCCCATCGCGCGCTGCGAGTTGCTGGACGCCAACGCGATCAAGGCCGTCAACGCGCATGACAAGCTGGGCCTGAAGGAAGCACCCATGCTGCTGATGGAGTTCCACGGCAGCGAGGCGGGCGTGGCCGAACAGGCGGCGGTGGTGCAGGAGGTCGCCGCGGACCTGGGCGGCGAGGCCTTCGAGTGGGCCACCACGCCCGAGGCGCGCACGCGGCTGTGGGCGGCGCGGCACCACGCCTATCTCTCGGGCCTGCAGATGCGCCCCGGCTGCCGCGCGGTGACGACGGACACCTGCGTGCCCATCTCGCGGCTGGCCGAGAACATCAACGCCTCCATCGCCGAGGTGGAGGCAGCCGGCCTGCCGTACTTCATCGTGGGCCACGTGGGCGACGGCAACTTCCATCTGGCCTATCTGCTGGACCCGGCGCAGCCGCAGGAACTGGCGACCGCCGAGCGGCTGAGCGCGCAGATGGTGGCGCGCGCCATCGCGCTGGAGGGCACCTGCACGGGCGAGCATGGCATCGGATTGCACAAGCAGGGCTTCCTGCTCGACGAGACCGGCGCCGAGGCTGTGGCACTGATGCGGGCCGTGAAGCAGGCGCTGGACCCGCTGGGCATCCTGAACCCGGGCAAGGTTTTCGCACGCTGAGGCGTCGCGCTGCCTCATCGGCGAGCGAGCCGCCTGACCCGGCTCAAGGAGGCTCGACACCCCTGCTGACCGAGGCTCTTTCTCTCAGTGCTGCGGTGCTGCGCTGATCGATGCGGTTATCGGCATCGGTTCGACAAAAGAAGTGATCGGTCGCTGGCCGACACCCAGCCCCATGCCTTCGGTTTCCCTGATGCTTTGATTGCGCTACCAACAACAATGGCGAAAAAGCATCTCTGGAGACACCGTGAAGACTCTTGCTGTTGCGGCCCTTGCGTGGGGCCTGGCTTTCGCCGGCGTGGCGGCGGCCACCGAGATGGCCCAGGCCGATGCGCAAGCCCGCCACCTCGTGGCGCAGCTGACCCTGGACGAGAAGGCCGAGCAATTGCTCAACGGCGCGCCGGCCATTCCCCGGCTGGGCATCCCCGCCTACAACTGGTGGACGGAGTCGCTGCACGGGGCGTTCGGGCCCGGCGCGACGACGAACTTCCCGCAGCCGATCGGCCTGGCGGCAAGCTTCAACGACCGGCTGATGCAGGACGTGGCCGCCAGCATCAGCACCGAGGTGCAGGCGGTCTACGCCCTGGGGCGCCACAAGCCCAACCCGAACCGCATCGGCGGCGCGCTGAACACCTGGTCGCCCAACATCAACATCTTCCGTGACCCGCGCTGGGGCCGGGGCCAGGAGACCTATGGCGAGGATCCCTTCCTGACGGCCGAACTGGGCAAGGCCTTCGTGCGCGGCATGCAGGGGCCGGACCCGGCACGCCCCCTCGTCATTGCCAGTCCCAAGCACTTCGCGGTGCACAGCGGGCCGGAGTCCACGCGGCACTCGGTGGACGTGTGGGTGTCGATGCAGGACCTGGAGGACACCTACTTGCCCGCGTTCCGCGCCGCCATCGTCGACGCGCAGGCGGGCTCCATCATGTGCGCCTACAACCGCGTCAATGGCGAGCCGGCCTGCGCCAGTCACAGCCTGCTGGTGAAGACCCTGCGCGAAGACTGGAAGTTCAGCGGCTATGTGGTGTCGGACTGCGATGCCGTCACCGACATCCATGCCCATCACAAGTACGCCCCGGACGCCGCGGCCGGTGCGGCGCTGGCGCTGAAGGCGGGTGTGGACAACGAGTGCAACGGCGCCACGCTGTCGCACACGCCGGGGCTGGGCAAGCGCTACCAGCAGGCGCTCGAGCGTGGCTACATCCGCCAGGCCGACATCGACACCGCGCTGGTACGGCTGTTCTCCGCGCGCATCCGCGCCGGCGACCTGCCGGGCCTGCCGCAGCGCCGCTTTCCTGCCCGCGAGGCGATCAATTCGGCCGAGCACCGTGAGCTCGCGCTGCGCTCGGCCATCGAGAGCCTGGTGCTGCTGAAGAACGACGGCACGCTGCCGCTGAAGGCCGCGACACGCATTGCGGTCGTCGGCCCGCTGGGCGACGCGCGACGCGTGATGCGCGGCAACTATTCGTCCGGGCAGACGGGGCCGACGCAGACGGTCTTCGAGGGCCTGAGCCGCCAGTTCGCGCCGGCCCAGGTGACGCTCGTCCCCTTCGGCCCGTCCATCACCGACGGCGATCCGGTGCCGCGGGACGTCTTCATCGCGCCCGATGGCAGCGCCGGCCTGCGCGCCAGCTATTTCAGGCTGCAGCCCGGTTCACCCACCGACGTCGGCAAGCGCCGTTTCGAGGCGAACGCGGTCGGCAGCCACACCGTCGCGCAGATTGAGTCGCGACCGCAGGAGGTTGCCGGGGCGGGCACCGTCGTGCGCACCGTGTGGACGGGTGCCTTCGTGGCGCCCGAGACCGGCAGCTACCGGCTGGGCCTGTCGGGCCTGAAGGGCCGGGTGCGCATTGCTGGCCGCGACGTGGTGCTGGCGAACAAGGCCACGCGCTGGGCCGAGCCGGTGGCGCTGGTGCAGGTGGACCTGAAGCGCGGCGAGCGTTATGCGCTGCAGTTGGAGGCCGAGTCCGGCGTGGGCGCCCCGGCGGGCATGATCTACAAACGCGTGTCGCGCCAGCCGCTGGCGGACCTGCGTGCCGGTGCCAGGGACGCCGATGTGGTCGTCGCGGTCGTGGGCCTGACGTCGGACCTCGAAGGCGAGGAGATGCCGGTCAAGATCGACGGCTTCTCCGGGGGGGACCGCACCCGGATCGACCTGCCGGACGACCAGCGCGCCTACCTGCAGCACGTGGCCCAGCTCGGCAAGCCGGTAGTCGTCGTCAACCTCAGCGGCAGCGCCATCGACCTGTCCTGGGCGCACACCCATGCCGCGGCGGTGCTGCAGGCCTTCTACCCTGGCGAAGGCGGCGGCCAGGCCATCGCGCAGGTGCTGGCGGGCGCCGCCAATCCCGCGGGGCGCCTGCCGGTGACCTTCTACCGCAACGTGGCCGACCTGCCGCCCTTCGACGACTACCGCATGGCCGGGCGCACCTACCGCTTCTTCGACAAGCCGGTGGTCTACCCGTTCGGCCATGGCCTGAGCTACTCGACCTTTCGCTACGAGGCGCCGCAGGTCCAGGTGCAGAACGACGGTCAGGACGTGAGCCTGGTCGTGCGCACGGCCATCACCAACACCAGCGCGCGAGACGGCGACGAGGTGGCCCAGCTGTATCTGGCGCCGCCGCGCTTGGACGGCGGCCCGCGGCTGGCGTTGCGCGGCTTCCAGCGCGTGCACCTGAAGGCGGGCGAGCGGCGCGAGCTGAGCTGGCGGCTGAATGCGCGCGACCTCAGCTTCGTCGACCGTGACGGCCAGCGCCAGGTCATGCCTGGCGGCTATCGCCTCAGCGTGGGCGGCGGCCAGCCCGGCACCGGTGCGCCGGTCGTCGGGGCGGAATTTTCCCTGGCTCGACGGCAGCCACTGCCGCGCTGAACCCCTCCCCCCACCGACTCGAACGACATGCCCATGCACTCCCTGCGCTTTGCCCTGTGCGCCTTGCTGATGGCCACCGCAACACTTGCCCACGGCCAGGACGGCACCATCCAGCCGCACCCCACCCCTGCCGAGCCGCGCGCCATCCTGCTGGGCACCGGCGGTGTCGAGAACCAGCCGGCCTCGGAGACCTGGTTCTGGCAATGGGGCCAGCCGATGGCGCGCAACATCACGACGGCCACGCTGACGCCCTTCCTGCCGGCGCCTGGCAAGGGCAACGGTGCGGCTGTGCTGGTGGCGCCCGGCGGCGGCTTTCGCTGGCTGGCGCTGAACCACGAGGGATGGGCGGTCGCGCAGGCGCTGGCCGACAAGGGCATCGCCGCCTTCGTGCTCAAGTACCGGCTGCAGCCCACGCCCGAGTCGCTGGACGGCTTCAAGGACGCGATGAACCGCACGTTCGCGGCCGCCGGCTCCAGCAGCGGCACCCCGCGCCCGTTGATGCCCGACCTGTCCAATCCGCTCGCCGACGCCGAAGCCGCCTATGCGTTGATCCATTCGCGCGCGAAGGAGTGGGGCGTCGACACGAAGCGGCTGGGCATGATCGGTTTCTCGGCCGGCGCGGGCCTGACGATGCACGCCACCTTGAACTCCAAGACCATGAAGCTCGCCTTCATCGGGCCCATCTACGGCGGCATGGGCCCGGTCACCGTGCCCCATGACGCGCCGCCGATGTTCAACGTCATCGCGACGGACGACTTCCTGTTCCGCGGCCAGTTCGGCGTCGTGAAGTCCTGGCATGACGCCGGCCGGCCGGTCGAGTTCCACCTGTTCCAGAACGGCGGCCACGGCTTCGGCCTGGGCTATCCGGGCAAGACCGCCCAGGGCTGGTTCCCGCTGTTCGTGAACTGGCTGGACGTGAACGGCTGGCTCAAGGCGCCCGCAGCCCGGTAGCGCTGGCGACGCTTCGCTGCGCGCCTAAGCATCGGCGGCCAGTGGCGGCGCACAGTCGCGGCTTGTCATCACCGCAGCCGCCCACATGCCCGCCATCACCTGCTTCATCCGCTACGAACTCGACCCCCACCAGCGCGAGGCCTTCCGCGAATACGCGCAGAACTGGGGCCGCATCATTGCGCGCCTGGGCGGCCGGCTGCTGGGCTACTGGCTGCCGTGGGAAGGCACGAACTTCGAGGCCTGGGGGCTGGTGGGTTTCGACTCGCTGGCCGACTACGAGGCCTACCGGCTGCGTCTGAAGGCCGACCCCGAGGCGCGGGCCAACTTCGAGTTTGCACAAGCGCAGCGCTTCATCCTGCGCGAGCAGCGCACTTTCTGTGAGGATGTGCGGCCATGATCGCCGTCATCTTCGAAGTGCAGCCCACGGCCGAGGGACGCGCCGCCTACCTGGACCATGCCGCCGCATTGAAGCCGCTGCTGGAGCGGATGGACGGCTTCATCTCCGTCGAGCGCTTCCAGAGCCTGGCCGACCCGGGCAAGCTGCTGTCGCTGTCCTTCTGGCGCGACGAGGACGCCGTGCGCGGCTGGCGCGAGATGGAGCGGCACCGCGAGGCGCAGGCGGCCGGGCGCGGGGGGCTGTTTGCGGACTACCGGCTGCGCGTGGCGGAGGTCGCGCGCGACTACGGGCTCAACGACCGCGCGCAGGTGCCGCAATGAGCGCCCAGCAAGCCCGCCCCCGCCTGGCGGGACAGGCCGCAGGCCGAAGGGTGCACCATTGAGCGCGGAGCCACGCCTGGCCCGCGTCGCCGCAGCCATCGCCGACCCGACACGGGCGCGTGTGCTGGCGCGGCTGCTGGACGGCCGGCTGCACACGGCGGGCGAGCTGGCCATGCATGCCGGCGTGGCGGCGCCGACCATGTCGGCCCACCTGAAGCTGCTGGTCGACGAAGGTCTGGCCCGCGTGCGCCCGCAGGGCCGGCACCGCTACTTCGGCCTGGCGGATGGCGACGTGGCGCATGCGCTGGAAGCGCTGCTGCGCGTGGCCCATGGGCGGGACGCCGAGCCGGCCGCCGACGTGCGCCGCTGGCAGAAACCGGAGATGCGCGGGCTGCGCCATGCGCGCAGCTGCTATGGCCATCTGGCCGGTGAACTGGGCGTGCAGCTGCGGGAGGCGCTGCTGGCCAAGGGCTGGGTCATGGCGGCGCCGGACGGGCGCTACGAAGTCAGCGACGCGGGCCGCGAAGCGTTGGCGGAGCTGATGCCCGAAGGCTTTGCCACGACGGGCCGCGTGCTGTACGACTGTGTGGACTGGTCCGAACGCCGCGACCATTTCGCGGGGCCGCTGGCGGTGGCGTGGCTGGAGGCGCTGGTGGCGAAAGGGTGGTTGCTGCGCGTTGACGATTCGCGGGAGCTTCGGCTCACGCCTACCGGCCGAGCCAAGCTTAGAGAGGGTCTGCTGGTTGTCGGCAACCAGACCGCCTCGGCGGCAGAATTGCAGTCTCGACGCTTCAAAGACTCACGACCATGACGTCCCTCGATCCTTTGTCTGAAGCCGAGGTTTATGCAGCCTACGGGCGTACAGCGCAGGCGATCGCAATGCTCAGGCAGGCCTTGCAAGCACAGCCGGAGCGTGAGGACATTCGGCAGCGCCTGCAAGCACTGGAACTTCAGGCCGAGAAGCCGCACCGGCTTACTTGGGCACTGGTGCTAGCCGCATGGGTGGTGGTAGCGCTGATCTTCGCGGTGCTCCGAAGCTAGGACGAAAGTGGTCAGCCCACTTGCGCCGGCACGCTCCAGCGCCGCGTCACATCCCCGCGCCCGTTGACGCTCTCCAGCTGCACGCCGAAACCCCACAGCCTTCCGACATGCCTCAGCACCTCCTGCGCACTGTCGTGCAGTGGGCGGTTGAGGTGCTGCTGGTGGCGCAGCGTCAGCGAGCGGTCGCCGCGCAGGTTGACGTTCCAGACCTGGATGTTGGGCTCGCGGGTGGACAGGTCGTACTGCCGTGACAGCGCCTGGCGCAGGTGGCGGTAGCCCACCTCGTCGTGGATGGCGCTGATCTCGTACTCACTCTTGGCCTCGTCGTCGAGGATGGAGAACAGACGGAAGTCACGCATGATCTTCGGACTCAGGTACTGTCCGATGAAGCTCTCGTCCTTGAAGTTGCGCATCGCGTGGTCCAGCGTGGGCAGCCAGTCGCTGCCGGCGATGTCCGGGAACCAGTCGCGGTCCTCCGCGGTCGGGTGCTCGCAGATGCGCTTGATGTCGGTGTACATCGCAAAGCCCAGCGCATACGGGTTCAGGTTGGCACCCGGGTGCTGGTAGACGACGTTGGTGTGCGACTTCAGCCACTCGATCATCATGCCGTCCGACAGATAGCCGTCGTCGTACATCTGGTTCAGCAGCCGGTGGTGCCAGAACGTGGCCCAGCCCTCGTTCATGACCTGCGTCTGGCGCTGCGGGTAGAAGTACTGCGCGATCTTGCGCACGATGCGCACGATCTCGCGCTGCCAGGGCTCCAGCAGCGGCGCGTTCTTCTCGATGAAGTACAGCAGGTTCTCCTGCGGCTCGTCGGGGAAGCGGCGGCTCTCGGCAGCCTCGTCGGGGCGGTCCGGGCGCTTGGGCAGCGTGCGCCAGATGTCGTTGATCTGCATCTGCGCGTGGTGCTCGCGGTCCTTCAGCCGCGCGCGTTCCTCGGCCAGCGACAGTTTGGCGGGGCGGCGGTAGCGGTCCACGCCGTGGTTCATCAGCGCATGGCAGCTGTCCAGCAGACCCTCGACGGCGTCCAGCCCGTGGCGCTCCTCGCAGTCGGCGACGTAGTTCTTGGCGTAGACGAGGTAGTCGATGATGGACGACGCGTCTGTCCACATGCGGAACAGGTAGTTGCCCTTGAAGAAGGAGTTGTGTCCGTAACTGGCGTGCGCGATCACGAGGGCCTGCATGGCCATCGTGTTCTCCTCCATCAGGTAGGCGATGCAGGGGTCGGAGTTGATGACGATCTCGTAGGCCAGCCCCATCTGGCCGCGCTTGTAGCTGCGCTCGGTGGCGATGAACTCCTTGCCATAGCTCCAGTGCCGGTAGTTCACCGGCATGCCGACCGACGCGTAGGCATCCATCATCTGCTCGGCGGTGATGACCTCCAGCTGGTTGGCATAGGTGTCCAGCCCGTAGCGCTCGGCGGTCTGGCGGATGACGGCGTGGTACTGCTCGACCAGATCGAAGGTCCAGTCGTTGGGCGAGGGCAGGGGCTGCGACGGCCGCTGCCGCAGCGGCCTCATCTGCCGCAGCGGCTGGTGCTGGCGGCGATCAGCCACGCCAGGCGGCGGCGAGGCCGGCCGCTCGTGATGGCGACGGTCTTCTTTGCTGCTCATGCGGCCGCCCCTTCCTTCTTGAACAGGTCACGGAACACCGGATAGATCTCCGATGCCTCCACCGCCTTGCGCATCGCGAAGTGGCGCTGGTCCTCGGACAGCTTCAGGTATTCCTCCCACAGGTTCTGCTCGGGCTCGGCCACCTGCACGTAGGCGAAGTAGCGGCACAGCGGCAGGATCTTGTCGGCCAGGATCTCGCGACAGCGGCCGCTGTCGTGGTGCCAGTTGTCGCCGTCGCTGGCCTGCGCGCCGTAGATGTTCCACTCGGTGGGCGAGTAGCGCTCCTTGATGATCTGCTCCATCAGCACGAGAGCGGACGACACCACGGTGCCGCCGGTCTCTGTCGCGTGGAAGAAGTTCTGCTCGTCGACTTCCTGCGCCTGCGTGTGGTGGCGGATGAAGACGACGTCGATCTTCTCGTAGTGCCGCGTGAGGAACAGGTAGAGCAGGATGAAGAAGCGCTTGGCCAGGTCCTTGCGGCCTTCGTCCATGGAGCCGGACACGTCCATCAGGCAGAACATGACGGCGCGTGTCGTCGGCA
Source organism: Pelomonas dachongensis (assembly GCF_043555865.1). Lineage (NCBI taxonomy): Bacteria > Pseudomonadati > Pseudomonadota > Betaproteobacteria > Burkholderiales > Sphaerotilaceae > Roseateles > Pelomonas dachongensis. Next base: position 513,912 of record NZ_JBIGHY010000003.1, on the reverse strand, counting down.
CCGGGATGCGGGTGCGGGCGCGAAAGCGCAGGTCGATGGGGTCCAGGAAGGGGATGGCCTCCAGCCGCGCGCGCAGGTGGGCGATGCGCTCGCGTGTCTCGGCCAGCAGGCGCGGGGTCTCCGGGCGGTCTTCCTTCAGCAGCTCCTGCTCGCGGGCCTCCAGCTCGTGCAGTTCGCGGCGCTTGTCCATGCCCAGCGCGATGCGGCGACCCAGCGCGCCGCGCATGGAGCGCACCACGTGCAAGTTGGTGGGTGTGCCGTCGGAGACGAAGCCAGCGCGCTGGCTGCGCCACTCGGGCGTGTCGGCGAGTGTGGTGCGGGCCAGGTTGGGCAGGGCCAGGTCGTCGAAGAAGACCTGCATGAATTCTTCCTTGCTGAGGTGGAAGACGAAGTCGTCGTCCCCCTCGCCCTGGTCGCTGGCCTCGCCGCCTCCGCCCTGGCCGCCTTGTCCACCTTTGGGCTTGGCGACGCGGTCGCCCTTCACGTACTCGGTGTTGCCCGGCCGCACCACCTCGCGCACGCCGCCGTCGCCATGGCCGAAGACGGGCTCGTTCAGGTCCTTCTTCGGGATGTGGACGTCCTCGCCGCGCTCCATGTCGCGGATGCCGCGGCCGTCCACGGCGCGCTTCACCGCTTCGCGGATCTGGTCTTTGTGGCGGCGCAGGAAGCGCTCACGGTTGCCGATGGACTTGTTCTTGCCCGACAGCCGTCTGTCGATGATCTGTTGAAGCGACATGCGCTTGCCTTCCGATCAGCTGCTCTTCCTCACGCGCAGATACCACTCGCACAACAGCCGCACCTGCTTGGCCGTGTAGCCCTTGTCCACCATGCGCTGCACGAAGTTCTCGTGCTTCTTGGCGTCCTCGGCGCTGGCTTTGGCGTTGAAGCTGATGACGGGCAGCAGCTCCTCGGTGTTGGAGAACATCTTCTTCTCGATGACGGTGCGCAGCTTCTCGTAGCTGGTCCACAGCGGGTTCTTGCCCGCGTTGTTGGCGCGCGCGCGCAGCACGAAGTTGACGATCTCGTTGCGGAAGTCCTTGGGGTTGGAGATGCCCGCCGGCTTCTCGATCTTCTCCAGCTCGGCGTTCAGCGCCGCACGGTCGAAGACCTCACCGGTGTCGGTGTCGCGGTATTCCTGGTCCTGGATCCAGTAGTCGGCATAGGTCACGTAGCGGTCGAAGATGTTCTGGCCGTACTCCGAATAACTCTCCAGATAGGCGGTCTGGATCTCCTTGCCGATGAACTCCGCGTAGCGCGGCGAAAGCTGCTCCTTGATGTAGCCGACGTACTTCTCTTCCTGCTCCTTGGGGAACTGCTCACGCTCGATTTGCTGCTCCAGCACGTACATCAGGTGCACCGGGTTGGCCGCCACTTCCGCCGAGTCGAAGTTGAAGACCTTGGACAGGATCTTGTAGGCGAAGCGCGTGCTGATGCCGCTCATGCCTTCGTCGACACCGGCGTAGTCGCGGTACTCCTGGTAGCTCTTGGCGCGCGGGTCGGTGTCCTTCAGGTTGTCGCCGTCATAGATCTGCATCTTGGAATACAGCGACGAGTTCTCGGGCTCCTTCAGGCGCGTGAGCACCGCGAACTGGCTCATCATCTTCAGCGTGCCCGGCGCGCACTTGGCCTCGGCCAGCGACGAGCCGCGGATCAGCTTCTCGTAGATCTTGATCTCCTCGCTGACGCGCAGGCAGTACGGCACCTTGACGATGTAGACCCGGTCCAGGAAGGCCTCGTTGTTCTTGTTGTTGCGGAAGGTCTTCCACTCGCTCTCGTTGCTGTGCGCCAGCACGATGCCGTCGAAGGGAATCGCGCCGAAGCCCTCTGTGCCCTTGTAGTTGCCCTCCTGCGTCGCGGTCAGCAGCGGGTGCAGCACCTTGATCGGCGCCTTGAACATCTCGACGAACTCCAGCAGGCCCTGGTTGGCCAGGCACAGGCCGCCGCTGTAGCTGTAGGCATCGGGGTCGTCCTGCGCATACGTCTCCAGCTTGCGGATGTCGACCTTGCCGACCAGCGACGAGATGTCCTGGTTGTTCTCGTCCCCCGGCTCGGTCTTTGCGACGCCCAGCTGCTTGAGCACGCTGGGGTAGCGCTTCACGACCTTGAACTTGCGGATGTCGCCGCCGAACTCGTCCAGCCGCTTGACGGCCCAGGGGGACAGGATGCGGTTCAGGTAGCGGCGCGGGATGCCGAAGTCGCGCTCCAGCAGCGGGCCGTCCTCGACCGGGTCGAACAGGCCCAGCGGCGACTCGTTCACCGGCGAGCCCGCCAGCGCGTAGAACGGCACGTGCTCCATCAGCTGCTTGAGGCGCTCGGCGATGGAACTCTTGCCGCCGCCGACGGGACCCAGCAAATACAGGATCTGCTTTTTCTCTTCCAGGCCCTGGGCGGCATGCCTGAAGTACGACACCACCTGCTCGATGGCTTCTTCCAGGCCATAGAACTCCGCGAAGGCCGGATAGATCTTGATGGTCTTGTTCGCAAAGATGCGCGACAGCCGCGGGTCGTTGCGCGTGTCCAGCATCTGCGGCTCGCCGATGGCCTGCAGCATGCGCTCGGCCGCGGTTGCGTAGGCGAGGGGGTTTCTCTTGCACTCGGCGAGGTACTCCTCCAGCGTGAGTTCCTCGACCTTGCTGCGCTCGTAGCGTGCAGCGAAATGGCTGATGACGTCCATGCGGCTCTCCTGCGGTGTGAACTCCACAGGGCCGCGAGCACGATCCGTGCCCTGGTCAGCTGGGGGGTTCTGATCGCGCCTCAACTGCAAGGCGTCATCAGAACTCTCCGCTCCGGTCATCGACAGCCTGAGCTTGCTGCCGTCGACCACTCATCGGTCTCAAGAATAAGCTGCTATTTGCTGACCGACAGGCCTTCCAACAATCGACGTCATGATTGCGTTGACAGGGTTGTTCCAGCATACGCCCGCAGCGGAGGCAAGACCTGGCACGCCGAGGGCAGACCACACGAAACGAGGGGCCTTGTGGCGCAGTGCCGACAGGGCCTTTTGTGAAGAACTGTGGGACGCGGCAACAGCGCAGTGTTGGGCGTGCGGCGGTCGGCGGCTTGTCAGACGGCGCCGCGTTGTGCCGGGTCGACCGTCAAGCGCCGCGCAGCTTGTCGAGGATGCCGGACAGCGCGTCCAGCGAGTCGAAATGAATGGCCAGCTCACCGCTCTGGCCTGCGCGCTTGCTCGTCTTCTTCACGCGCACCTCCACGGTGGCGCCCAGCGCATCCGCCAGCTCTTCTTCCAGCCGCAGCACGTCGCGGCTCTTGTCGCTCTTCACGCGCAGCAGCGGTGTCTGGCGGGCCGCGCCCTGTTGCCGGGCGACCAGCTTTTCGGCCTCGCGCACGCTGAGCTTCTTGGCCGCAATCTCGCTGGCCGTGGTGATCTGCGCGGCGCCGTCCAGCGGCAGCAGTGCGCGTGCATGGCCCATGTCCAGGTCGCCGGCCATCAGCATGTTCTGCACGGGTGCGGCGAGGTTCAGCAGGCGCAGCAGGTTGGACGCAGCACTGCGCGAGCGGCCCACGGCTTGCGCGGCCTGTTCATGCGTCAAGCCGAACTCGTCGGTCAGGCGCTTCAGGCCTTGCGCCTCTTCCAGCGGGTTGAGGTCTTCGCGCTGGATGTTCTCGATCAGCGCCATCGCGGCGGCCGATTCGTCGGGCACCGCCTTCACCAGCACCGGAACTTCGCGCAGGCCGGCCAGCTTGGCCGCGCGGAAGCGCCGCTCGCCGGCAATGATCTCGTAGCTCACGCCGCCACTCGGGGCAATGGGCCGCACGAGGATGGGCTGCATGATGCCCTGGCCCTTGATGCTCTCGGCCAGCTCGTACAGCGAGCCCTCGTCCATGCGCGTGCGCGGCTGGTACTTGCCGGCCTGCAGCTGTTCCAGCTTCAGCGTGCTGGGCGTGCCGTCGCGCTCGACGGGCGCGGGGGTGTCGCTGACTTTGGGGCCCAGCAGGGCTTCCAGACCGAGGCCGAGGCCTTTGGGTTTCTTCGTTGCCATGACGTGATTCTCGCGCCCCTGCTGGCTTGGCGTCGGGCATCATCGGTTCCGGCGCAGGGAGGTGAAGCGCATGAGGGTTGCACGTCTGACGGTCGCCGTGTTGCTGGCCGCGAGTCTCGAACAGGTTCAGGCCCTGCCGCCACCGCGCAATCCGGCGCTTGAGGCGCAGGCGCTCGAAGCGCAGGCTGCCGTGTTGAGGGCCGCGGCCCAGGCGGGTGATGCCGCCGTGCAATGGCAGCTTGGGCGCCTGTTGCGATGGGGGCAGCCGAAGGAAGCGTTGGCGTGGCTGCGCAAGGCCGCAGCGCAGGGACATGAAGAGGCGCTGCTGTATCTGTGCGACCTGCTGCTGTCGGGTTCGGCTGGCGAGAAGGATCCGCAGGAGGCGCTGGGGTGGCTGCGCCAGGCGGCCCAGCGGGGCAGCGCCAATGCCCAGGTCGCGCTCGGTGATGCGCTCAGTCAGGGCGCACCTGGCGATGGCAGCGAGCGAGAGGGCGCGGCGTGGTACCGCCGCGCCGCCGAGCAGGGCAACGCGTTCGCGCAGCAGAAATGGGGGCTCGCATTGCGCCTGGGAACGGGCGTTGGCAAGGACGAACCTCAGGCGTTTGAATGGTTGCTGAAATCTGCCGAGGCCGGTGATGTGCTCGCCCAGCTTGAGGTGGCGGACATGCTTCAGAAGGGCGAGGGAACTGCCATGGATGAAGTCGTTGCGGTTCGGTGGTTGCAACGGGCTGCCGACAATTCCGTGGGGCCTGAGTTGGCGGCGTACCCCCTGGGGCGCTGCTTTGAGTTGGGTCTCGGCGTGAATCGGGATGTCAACCAGGCCGCGCAGCACTACAGGCGTGGCGCGCGCGCCGGTGATGGCCGCAGCCAGCGACAGCTCGCGCGCCTTTTGCTGGCAGGCCAGCCGACATCGCTGGACAGGATGCAGGCCTATGCGTGGCTGTCGCTTGCCATGCAGAGCGTCTGGGCGTTCGGGTTCGACAAGGACGAACTGGTGGAACTGGCCGTGCGGTTGACCCCGGCTGAGAAGGCACAGGCTGAGAGCCTGGCGTCGCAGTGGCGGTTGGGCGCGGCCATCGGCGTGCCGCCCGGCGAGCAGGCTGTCAGGCGCTGAGGCTGCGCAGCAGTTCCCGACCCTCTGGCCAGTCGCCCAGGCCCGAGTCGGCATTCAGGTGGCCGCGCGGTCCGGCCATCACCACGCTGCTGCCCCAGTCCGCCGCCATCTGCGTGATGCGCTCGGCGGCGCCGAAGGGGTCGTCGCTGCTGATGACGGTGATGCTGGGAAACGGCAGCCGCTGGCGGCGGATGGGGCGCCAGTTGTGCAGCTGCGGCGGCATGTCCTCGCGCTCGGTGTCGGGCGGGGCGACCAGCAGCGCGCCGGTCACGCGGGCCGTGTGCTGCGAGTGCTCGGCCCAGCTCGCCACCAACTGGCAGCCGAGCGAGTGCGCTACCAGCACGGCCGGCACGTCGTCCTGCAGCAGCACCTCGTCCAGCCGCGCCATCCAGTCGCCACGACGCGGCCAGTCCCAGTCGTGCTGCTGCACGCGCTGGTCGCCGTGCAGGCGTTCCCAGCGGGTCTGCCAGTGTTCGGGGCCGGAGTCCTGCCAGCCGGGGAGAAGCAGCACGCGCGGAGTTTTCATGGTTTGCCCTTATCCTTTGCGGCTCGATTTTCAGCGGTTGGAGCAGTGGCGATGACGTTCAAGGTGTTTGTGGATGGCCAGGAAGGCACGACCGGCTTGCGGATTCACGAGTACCTCGCCGCGCGCACGGACATCGAGGTCCTGAAGATTGATGCCGACAAGCGCAAGGACCCGGCCGAGCGCTCGCGGCTGCTGAACGCGGCGGACGTGGCCTTCCTGTGCCTGCCCGACGTGGCCTCGCGCGAGGCGGCCTTCATGGTCAACAACAGCAACACCTGCCTCATCGACGCCAGCACCGCCCATCGCACGGCGCCGGGCTGGGCCTTCGGTCTGCCGGAGCTGGCGCGCGGCCAGCGCGGCGCCATCCAGGCCAGCAAGCGCATCTCCAACCCGGGCTGCCATTCCAGCGCCTTCATCCTGGCGGTGCGTCCGCTGGTGGATGCGGGTCTGCTGCCACAGGACGCGGCCATCAGTGCCACGTCCATCACTGGCTACTCCGGCGGCGGCAAGTCCATGATCGCCGAGTACGAGCAGCAGCCGCTGCCCGCCCACCTGCAGGCGCCGCGGCCCTACGGTCTGGCGCTGAAGCACAAGCACCTGCCGGAGATGGCGGCCCACACCGGGCTGGCCGCGCCGCCTGTGTTCCAGCCCATCGTCAGCACGTTCTACAAGGGCCTGGCCGTCAGCGTGCCGCTGCACCTGAGCCAACTGAAGGCGGGCACGACGCCGGAGTCCGTGCACGCCGCGCTGGCGGCGCACTATGCCGGCGAGCGCTTCATCAACGTGAAACCGCTGCGCGATGCGGCCACGCTGGAGAACGGCTTCTTCGACGTGCAGGCCTGCAACGACACCAACCGCGTGGACCTGTTCGTCTTCGCGTCCGACACGCAGGTGCTGCTGATGAGCCGCCTGGACAACCTCGGCAAGGGCGCCAGCGGCGCGGCGGTGCAGTCGATGAACGTGCACCTGGGCCTGGAAGAGTCGCTGGGCCTGGTCTGAAGCCCTGACGCGCGCTGCGCGTTCGTGAGGATGGCGCGGGCCCGCGGGGGCTCGCGATACTGCCGCCCGGGGCCATTTGCGCCCGGGAGGCAGGCATGAGCGATCAGGAGGCGTTGCAGGACCAGTTGCTGGAGGGGGTGCGCGTTGCCGGCCATGCGCTGGGCGCGGCCGGTGGCGACGACGTCGCGCTGCGCGGGCTGCCGCTGCATGCGGTGGCCAGCGACGAGGCCGGGCGCATCTACCCGCTGATGGCGCAGGAGGCGCAGCGTTGGACCTACGTGCTGCGCTCGCGCCAGCGCTGGGTGAATGACGCGCGTGCGCGTGAGCAGCAGCAGGCCGATGCCCGCGCCACGATGGACCGGCTGGGGCTGGGCGCGGAGGATCTGCGCACGCTGGCCGCCAAGTCCACGCTGGTCGTGCGCGTGCCGTTCCAGCACGAGGCCGTGGGCTGGGAGGGGCGCATCTTTCCGTGGGAGTACGTGCTGGCCGCCGCCACGCGCGAGCAGCGCCTGGGCGCCAGCGGCCGGCCGAGCCCGCTGACCATCATCCGCGAGCTGCAGGTGCAGCGGGAGGAAGGTGACCGCTGGGTGCCCATGCCGCGCGGGGCGGTGTCGCTGCCGAACCCGCTGCGCGTGATGTTCGTCAACACGCTGCCCACCGAGCTGCGCGAGCACTGGTGCATCGACGAGGAGCTGGCGCAGTTCCGCCGCTCGCTGCCCGCCGGCCTCACCGAGCTGCGCGTGCTGGACTACCCCAGCGCCGACGAATTGACCGAGGCGCTGCGCCAGCACCGGCCGCAATTGCTGCACTTTGCCGGCATGGACAGCCACCAGGCGCTGCGCGAGCTGTCCACCATCCAGGGCGAAGCGGCCTGGGTGGAGGCCGTGCAGTGGGACGCGGCCCAGGGGCTGCTCAGAGGGCAGGGGCAGTTCCAGCGTGCGGCCGAGATCATCGGGGACACGAAGCGCATGGTCGACGGCCTGCTGCTGCGTGGCAGCGACGGCCTGCCGCAGCTGCTGCCCGCGCAGACGCTGGGCCACCTGCTGGCGCGCGCCGGCGCGCCGGTCTACCTGACCATCTTCAACGTCTGGAACAGCAGCGCGCGGCTGGCGCCCATGCTGATCGCCGAGGGCGTGACGCTGGCGTCGATCGGCTTCCAGGACGCCTTCGACGACTCGCTGGCGGAGTTCACGCTCGCGCAGCTGCGGCGCTGGTTGTTCGACACTGGCTTCGATCTGCCCGAAGCTTTCCGCCGCAGCTGGGAGGAGGTGCGCTCGCTGCCCGAGTCCGTGGACGCCACCGGCGTGACGCTGTGGGTGGGGGCGCCGGTGTTCGTCGACGCTGCGACGCGCGCGCGCCACCAGGAGGCGGCGCAGCGCAAGCCCGGCGGCGACGCGGTGCCCAGCGCCGAGGTGCGCTGTGAGATCGAGCCCTTTCCCGAGCTGAACTACGCCGTGCTGCACAACGCGCAGCCGCTGTTCAAGCGCTTCGTGCTGGCCTGCGACCTGCCCGAGCAGGCCGAGCCGCTGGACGTGGACGTGGCGGTACACATGGGCGCCGAGGTGGCGCGCTTCCAGCGGCGCGTGACGATGCGCCACCGCCGCGAGCGGCTGACCGACAAGATCCACGTGCCGCTGACGGCCGAGGTGGCGCGCAGCGTGCACGAGGCCATCAACACCAGCCTGTCGGTCCGCGTGCGCCAGGGTGAACGGGTGCTCTACCACGACAGCCACCGCCTGCGCCTGCTGCCGGTGGACCAGTGGCGCGACAACCGCCGCGACGGCCGCTGGCTGCCATCCTTCGTGCTGCCGCGCGACCCGGCCGTCATGCGCGCGGTGGCGCAGGCGCAGCGCTACAACCGCGTGCTGCGCGACGACCCGTCGGCCGGCTTCGAGGGTTACCAGTGCGTCCCTGAGGACTGCATCGACGAGGCCGCGCTGCGCGGCGTGGACCGCCAGGTCGAGGCCATCTGGGCCACGTTGCTGCACGACTGGCAACTGGGCTACATCAACCCGCCGCCCAGCTACAGCGGCGAGCTGGACTCGCAGCGGCTGCGCGTGCCGTCCATGGTGCGGGCCGACCAGGCGGGCACCTGCATCGACCTGGCGCTGCTGTTCGCGGCCTGCCTGGAGCTGGTGGACATCTACCCGGTCGTCTTCCTGCTCAAGGGCCACGCGCTGCCCGGCTGGTGGCGCCACGGCAGCTTCCAGGAGGAGTACCAGCAGATGAGCGCGGCCAGCTACAGCGATGTGGTGGTGGCCGACGCCAGTGGCAACTCCGCCGCCAACGCGCAGACCAAGAGCTGGCACACCGGCGAGGCCAGCTGGGCCGAGGTGAAACGCTGGATCCGCGAGCGCAAGCTGGTGCCCATCGAGACCGTGCGGCTGACCGAGCACTGCGGCTTCGTCGAGGCCATCGAGGCCGGCGTCCAGGCGCTGGACGAGCGTGCCGACTACGACTCCATGCTGGACATCGTCACCGCCCGGCGTGCCCAGGTCACGCCGCTGCCCTTGTTGAAAGACAACGCATGAGTACCGCACCGCAACACCTGTGGGCCCGGGCGCGGGCCGAGCTGGCCGCCGAGGCGCCCGCGACGGTCGACGCGCCGCGCGTGGGCATCCAGCAGCGCCGCCGCCGCGGTTTCGAGACCGGCGATGCCCGAGCGGCCGTGCGCTTGGTGCGCGATGACGGTCTGCTGCGCTGGGTCTACGAGCCGCCCGCGCAGCGCCGGGTCAGCGAGGCCGGCCGGCGCAGCTGGCGTGCCTTCGGTGCCGAGACGCGCGAGACGGTGGAGCGAATCCCGGTGCGCGAGCTGGGCCTCAATCAGGTGACGGCCGGGCTGCAGTCGCTGGACCGGCGGCTGAACCCGGCACTGAAGGCGGGCGCGCCGCCGACCGAGGGCCTGCGCCGCTGGGACGGCCAGGGCTGGGCGCCCCTTCAGGCCGGCTGGCTGGCCGGCCTGAAGGGGCGCGTGCTGGTGCTGGTGCACGGCACCTTCAGCAAGAGCGACATGTACGCGACCGAGTTCAAGGCCAGCGCCGACGGCGAGACGCTGTTCGACCGCCTGACGCGCGCTGGCGGCCACTACGCGGCCGTGCTGGCCTTCGACCACCCGACGCTGTCCGTTGCGCCGTGGCTGAACGCGCTGGCGCTGCGCGACGCGCTGACCGACTGCCCGGCGGAGCTGGACTTCGTCGGACACAGCCGTGGCGGCCTGGTCATCAGCTGGCTGCTGCGCCTGGCACCCGCGCTGCGCGCGCGGCAGGCGCTGTTCGTCGGCTCGCCGCTGGCTGGCACCTCGCTGGCCGCGCCCGACAAGATCCGCCAGGCACTGGACACGCTGGCCAGCGTGGCCGACGCGGTGGGCGAGGCCGCGCAGCGGGCCGGCAGGCTCATGCCCGGCCTGGAGCCGTTGACGCTGGGCGTGGCCGGCCTGGCCTGCGTGCTCGGCAAGGTGCTGCAGCTGGGCGCCAACACGCCGCTGGCCGATGCGACCGTGGCGCTGGTGCCGGGCCTGCTGGCGCAGGGCCGCGTCGGCAACAACCTGGAGCTGGACCAGCTGTGGCCATTGCAGGGCGCTGCGTCAGGCGTGGACGTGCGCGCCATCGGCGGCAGCTTCATGCCCAGCGAAGTCAACGCGCCGCTGTGGAAGCTGTGGAAGCGCATGACGAACCTGAAGGGGCAGGCCATGTACTACGGCGCCGACCTGATCTTCGACCAGCCCAACGACCTGGTCGTGGACAGCCAATCCATGAACCAGTTGGGCAAGACGGTGCTGGTGGCGCCGCAGTGGGAGGACCTGGGCGTCAGCGCCGAGACGCACCACACCAACTACTTTCAGGATCAGCGGGTGCTGAACTGGCTGGACCGGCGGCTGCGGTGACGCGCGTGGCAGTCTGGCGCAAGCGCTGCTGCTGAGGACCGGTTCGGCGCTGCCTTTCAGGTCAGCGGCAGGTGCGCCAGCCGCCGGTTTCCAGGTGGAAGTGGTCGCGGTGGGCGGCGTTGTAGTCGGGGCCCAGCGTACCGTCGAACCAGCGACAGGCGCCCTCGTGCACCTCGTGCAGGAAGGCGCTGGCGGCGGCGTCCTTTGCGCCCCAGTCGCGTTGCACGGCGATGCGGCGGCCGCTGGCCAGGACGAACCCGGTGACGTCCAGTGCATCGGCTGTGGCATGCCGACTGCGAGGGGTGCTTTCGCGACCGTACAGGTTGCGGCAGGCGTAACTGCCGACATGCTGAAGCCGGCGCATCGGCTGGCCGAAATGGCGCAACGCCGCCGGTTCTACGGCGTGGTGCTGCCACATGGCCAGGGCAAGCAACGAGGGGCAGGAGAGCGTGAACGCGTCGCCCACCTGGACGGCGCCGATAGTCTCGATACGCCATGCGTTGGCGAAGCCGCAGCCTTCGCCAGTGCGCCGGTCAGGCACGGGTGAGGCGCGCCAGCCGAGCCGGTCGAGGCCGCTGGCCACCGCCGCGCAACGCGCCGAGTCGCGCTGCGCTCGGGCGAGCTTGAAGCTGGTGAGCCAGTTGGGCGCCGTGTCCACCTGCAGGGGCGCGAAGGGGTTGTGTCGATCTGGCAGCCGCCACCCTGCCTGCTGCCAGCCGAGCGCCCCCACGGCCCCTGCCATGGCGACGACGGCAAGCAGCGTGAGGGCAATGCGCTTCATGCAGTGAGCGTGGCAAGCCGTGCGCCCGCGCGGCGCAGACGTGTCAGGTCAGCTCCGCTTCGGGGCTGCGGTAGTGGTAGCGGTAGGCGAACACGAAGCCCAGGCGCGCGTAGAGCCGCTGGGCGACCGTGTTGTCGCTGCCCACCTGCAGGTAGGCCTGGCGTGCGCCCTGTGCGTGCGCAAGCGTCAGCAACGCCCGGCACAGGCGTTCGCCGTGACCTTGCCGTGGCGCGGCCGAGGCGATGTCGTACAGGCCCACCAGGTCGCCCGCGACGACCATCTGGCCGCAGGCCAGCAGCGCGCCGGCGACGTCGTTCAGCACGAAGCCCTGGTAGGCGACAGGCGCGTTAGCGATGCGCTCCGCGTGGGCGGCTATGGCCGTTGCCGAGGAGGCGCGCAGCGCGCCAACGGTGGCGGCGTAGGTGGCGGCATCCAGCGCCTGGATGGCGACCGGCGTGGGATCGGGCAGGAGGGCATCCAGCACCATCACGTCGGCGGCGTCGAAGCTGCCCCAGCCCTTGGCGGCCAGGCGTTCGTCCAGGTCGGCGGGCTGGCTCCAGGGCGTCACGCGCACGGCCAGTGGCAGGCCGGCGGCGTCGTAGGCCTGCCGGCAGCGGGCCAGCAGGTCGTCAAGCGGCAAGGTCCCACAGCGCAACGCATTGATGCACCGCGAGCGCTTGGCCTTGCCGGGCGACAGGCGGATCAGCCAGCCGTCGATGTCGGCCTGCTGGGGCGGGGCGCTGGCGTCCAGGCCGGCGAGTTCGGCGCGCAGGGCGAGGGCCTGGAGGGTGGTGGCGTCAGTCATGGTCGAGCAGCAGGGCGGGGCGGCGCCAGACGCAGCGCCACACGGGATGCCGCTGGCCGGCGAGCGGGTCGCTGAGCTGCAGGTCTCGGATCTCGGCGCCCAGGCGTTCGTAGAAGCCTCGCGCGGCGGTGTTCACGTCCAGCACCCAGAGATACAGCGGGAGCTTGGAGCCGTCGCGCTGCAAGCGGTCGGCCACGCCTTGCATCAGCCGCCGGCCGATGCCGCCGCCCTTCAGGTCCGGCGACACATGCAGGTTGTCCACGTAGTCGCCCCACACCAGGTCGTGGGCCGGCATGACATAGGCGAAGCCGAGCAAGCGGCCGGCGCCGTCCTCGGCCACCAGGCCCCAGCCGGCATCGGTCGTGTCGGGTTGCAGACGCGCCCGCCAGGCCTGGCCCCGTTCGGCGTCGGCCTCGTGGTCCAGGTACTGGTCGGTGAACACGCCTCGGTAGGCACTGCGCCAGCTGGCGGCGTGGAGGAGGGCGACCGCATCGGCGTCGCCTGCCTGCATGGCGCGCAGTACGGGGGCGCTCACCGCATCGTCTCGATCCGCCGCACCATCTCCTTGGCGAAGTCGACGAAGGCCACGGCGCCCTTGGAGCTGGGATCGAACACCACGCCCGGCAGGCCGTAGCTGGGCGCCTCGGCCAGCCGCACGTTGCGTGGGATGACGGTGTCGAAGACCTTGTTGCCGAAGTGGGTCTTCAACTGGTCGCTGACCTGCTGCTGCAGCGTGATGCGCGGGTCGAACATGACGCGCAGCAGGCCGATGATCTCCAGATCCGGGTTCAGGTTGGCGTGGATCTGCTTGATGGTGTTGACCAAGTCGGTCAGGCCTTCCAGCGCGAAGTATTCGCACTGCATCGGCACGATGACGCCGTGCGCACTGCACAGGCCGTTCAGCGTCAGCATCGAGAGCGACGGCGGGCAGTCGATGAGGATGAAGTCGTAGTCCTGGCCCACCTCGGCCAGTGCCGCCTTCAGCCGCGCCTCGCGGCGCTCCAGCGCGACCAGGTCCACCTCGGCGCCCGCCAGCTCGCGGTTGGCGCCCAGCACGTCGTAGCCGGCCTTGTCGGCGCGGGTCTTGGCTTCGGCGATGGAGGCGGACTCCAACAGCACGTCGTAGACCGTCATCTCCAGCTTGCGCTTGTCGATGCCCGAACCCATGGTGGCGTTGCCCTGCGGGTCCAGGTCGACCACCAGCACGCGCTGGCCGATCTGTGCCAGGCCGGCGGCGAGGTTGACGGTGGTGGTGGTCTTGCCGACGCCACCCTTCTGGTTGGCGATGCAGAAAATCTTGGCCATGGCGAGGGTTCCGGGAGCAGCCGGCATCGTACCGGCGTCAGAGAGGGCCGGCCCTCGGGCGCGACCCGTGAAACGCGCTCAGCGCGGCCGCATCCACACGATGCAGCGCTGGGCATCTAGGCCTGGGACGGCCAGTTGTTCCACGTGAAACACATCGACGTCGGCGGGCAGGGCGGCGATCTCATCGGCTGGGTGCTGGCCCTTCATGGCCATCCAGACGGCACCTTCCACCAAGAGCTGGCGGGTCAGGTTGGTGAAGTCGACCAGCGACGCGAAAGCGCGGGAGGTGATGACGCCGAACGGCTCCGTCGTCAGTTGCTCGACGCGACTGTGCACACCGTGCAGGTTGGGCAGCTTCAGCTCTGCGGCGACCTGCTGGATGAAGGTGGCCTTCTTGGCCACGGCGTCCACGCAAGTCACGTCGGTGTTGGGGCAGCAGATCGCAATCACCACGCCGGGCAGCCCGCCACCGGCGCCAACGTCCATCAGCCGGGCCGGTGCGCCGTGCTTCTGAAGCGGGGCGATGATCGACAGGCTGTCGATCAGGTGGTGGCTCAGCATCTGCGCCGGGTCGCGCACGGCGGTCAGGTTGTAGACCTTGTTCCACTTCTGCAGCAGGGCCAGGTAGGCCAGCAGCTGGTCCAGTTGGGTGTCGCTGAGTTCGAGGCCGAGTTCGGTGGCTGCCGCGTGGAGCGTCTCCCTCATGCAGACACCACCACTTCAGCGACCTCGGTGAACCCCTTGAACTTGCCCTTCTTCAGGTGCACCAGCAGTAGAGAGATCGCCGCTGGCGTGATGCCGGAGATGCGCGAGGCCTGGCCCAGTGTCTCGGGGCGGTGCTTGTTCAGCTTTTGGCGCGCCTCGAAGGAGAGGGCGTGGACGAGGCCATAGTCCAGCTCGTCGGGCAGCTTCAAGTGCTCGAAGTGGGCGGCGCGGGCGACGTCGTCGACCTGCTTGTTGATGTAGCCGGCGTACTTGGTGCTGATCTCGACCTGCTCGGTGACGAGGGCCGCCAGCTCCGTACCCAGCTCGGCGTTCAAGGTTTCACGTGAAACACCGGCCTCGGGACGTGCAATCGCGGCGACCTCGGCGACGGTGTCGAACACCACGCCCGGCCGGCGCAGCAGGTCGACCAAGGTGTATTCACGCTCAAGCGCCTTGCCCACGAGCCGCTCCGCATCCGCCGCTGGCAGGATGCCTGCGTGGACCCAGGTGCTCTTCAGCTTCTCTGTTTCACGTGAAACAGCGTCGCGCTTGCGATTGAAGGCATCCCAGCGGGCGTCGTCCACCAGGCCCAGCTGGCGGCCGGTCTCGGTCAGGCGCGCGTCGGCGTTGTCTTCGCGCAGCTGCAGTCGGAACTCGGCGCGGCTGGTGAACATGCGGTAGGGCTCGGTGACACCCTTGGTGATCAGGTCGTCCACCAGCACACCCAGGTAGGCCTGGTCGCGCGCGGGTGTCCAGGGGCCGTTGCCGCGCACCTGCAGCGCCGCGTTGAGGCCGGCGAACAGGCCCTGCGCCGCGGCTTCCTCGTAGCCGGTCGTGCCATTGATCTGGCCGGCGAAGAACAGGCCCTGGATGATCTTCGTCTCGAACGATGCCTTCAGGCCTCGCGGGTCGAAGTAGTCGTACTCGATGGCATAGCCGGGGCGCAGGATGTCGGCGTTCTCCAGGCCGGGGATGCTGCGCACGGCGGCGAGCTGGATGTCGAAGGGCAGGGAGGTGGAGATGCCGTTGGGGTAGAACTCGTGCGTCGTCAGGCCCTCGGGCTCCAGGAAGATCTGGTGCGAGTCCTTGTCGGCGAAGCGGTTGACCTTGTCTTCGATGCTCGGGCAGTAGCGCGGGCCGACGCCCTCGATGACGCCGGTGAACATGGGGCTGCGGTCGAAGCCGCTGCGAATGATCTCGTGCGTGCGCGCATTGGTGTGCGTGATCCAGCACGGCACCTGCTTCGGGTGCATGGCGGTGTTGCCCATGAAGCTGAACACCGGCACAGGATCGAGGTCGCCGGGCTGGGCCTCGCACCTGGCGAAGTCGATGGTGCGGCCGTCGATGCGCGGCGGCGTGCCGGTCTTCAGGCGGCCTTGGGGCAGCTTCAGCTCCTTCAGCCGCGCCGACAGCGACACAGCCGGCGGGTCGCCTGCGCGCCCGGCGGCGTAGTTCTGCAGGCCCACATGCACGCGACCGTCCAGGAAGGTACCGGCCGTCAGCACGACGGCACGGGCGCGGAAACGGATGCCGGCCTGCGTGACGGCGCCGACAACGCGGTCGCCTTCCACCATCAGGTCGTCCACCGCCTGCTGGAACAGCTGCAGGTGGGGCTGGTTCTCCAGCATGCGGCGGATGGCGGCCTTGTAGAGGATGCGGTCCGCCTGGGCGCGGGTGGCGCGCACGGCCGGGCCCTTGCTCCCGTTGAGGATGCGGAACTGGATGCCGCCTTCGTCGGTGGCCAGCGCCATCGCGCCGCCCAGTGCGTCGACCTCTTTGACCAGGTGGCCCTTGCCGATGCCGCCGATGCTGGGGTTGCAGCTCATCGCGCCCAGGGTCTCGATGTTGTGGGTCAGCAGCAGCGTCTGCGCGCCCATGCGCGCAGCGGCCAGCGCCGCCTCGGTGCCGGCATGGCCGCCGCCAACGACGATGACATCGAATTCCTTGGGGTAAAGCATCTCGGTCCTGAAGAACAAACCGCTGGAACGGGGCGTCCAGGCGAACCGCGAATTTTACGAACGGGCTGTGGATAAGTCACCCGCCGATTGTTCGTGTCAGGACCCCGTGATTCGTGTCAAAAGAGTCCCAGTCTGGAACGAATAGTCCTGACCAGGTCGGAGCAACAAGCGCCTGTGTTTGCAAGGAAATCTGACAAAGGCGAAGGCTTCAAAGCCTTCCCGCGATGACCCCGATTTCGACCCTTTGAGCAAACCGCACTGGCGGTGGCGTGAGCTCTTCCAGAGCCGAAAGTCGTTGCGAATCAGGCCGTTCCTTCAATCCTCACCGAAACCGCACTGACAAACAAACCGGTCAGGAAAACCAGAATGACATTCAAGTCTTGAGCGGACGGGGCCGCCTGGCACGCTGCTCAGACTGAGCGGTCCGTGCCTCCGTAGACCGCAAGGGCCGAGCGCTCGTAGTTCCTCGAATCGGTATAGGTCTAACGCAGCCTCAGGGGCGTCTGCGTATTCAAGTGGACGTGAGCATCCAGTTCAGTGCCGCCAGCACGCGATCCAGTGCTGTTGAGCAGCTGCTACTGCCGGAGCGTGCGAACGAATCGGTAGTCATCTTGGCAGCGGTTGCTGATGTTCGCCTGGTATGAGCTATTGGTCCGCAGCTCGGTACAGTCGCGCCAATCGACTTCTCCGCCTACAAGGCGGTGCTCTGAAGCCTAAAGTACTTGGGGTGGGACGGTAGCTCCTCATGGCCGCAACCCAGGTTTTTGAAGGCGCATAAGCAAAAAAGTCTTGCTTCGGGTCCGTAGCAGTTGCTACAGTTGCACCCAACACACCCGCCACACGTCCTGGTTGCGAGACCAGGGTTCTGCCAAAAGCAGACGTGCAAAAGGCGGGTTTTCTTTTGTCTGGACCCATTCCGATGAATTATCGGATGGCGGACTAAGGCGGACACGAGCATGGCCACATCGGCGCTTCGGCCTTTTACCAAACCCGCCAGCACGCCAGAGCAGTTGCTCCAGAAGCTGAAGCTCTGCGGCCTCGTGGTCGCCAGTGATGCCCAAGCCCTGGCCTACCTGCGTGGCGTCGGCGCCTACCGGCTCAAGGGGTACTGGCACCAGGTTCAGGATCCGGTAACCAAGCGCTTCCCTGCTGGCTACGACTTCGAAGACATCCGTCAGCGATGCGAGCTCGATCGCGAGGTCCGCGCGGCGACGATCGAGGCCGTTGACCGCCTAGAGGTAGCCATCCGATCGGTGATGGCCAACCACTTGAGCCTGACCCACTCGCCGCACTGGTTTCTCGAACCGCGCATCTTCAAGCCCACGGAGCAGTGGGGCATTGGCAAGATGGTGAAGAAGGTCGAGGATGAGGTCGGCCGGTCAAAGGGCAAGGCCTTCATCAAGCACTACTTCATCCAGCACGACGACCCATACCTGCCGCCAAGCTGGGCGATCAGCGAGTGCGTTTCCTTTGGCATGTGGTCGCGCACCTTTGCCATCCTGCGAGATCCCAACGACAAGAAGACGATTGCCAAGCGCTTCGGCGTGGACCAGCCGCAGACGTTCGAGTCGTGGATCCACGCGCTGACCGTTCTGCGCAACCTGGCGGCACATCATGGTCAGCTTCTGAACGTCCAGCTTGGCGTTGCGCCGGCGGGCTACAAGAAGGGTGGGATCACCTTTCGGCAACCGAAGTCCTTCTTCGCCATCGCGACGGTCGTCAACTACCTGCTCAACCAGACGGGCTTGCCTGAACGCTGGAAGCTGGCGCTGAGCGCTTCATTCGCCGCCTATCCACGGGTGCCGATGTCTGAACTGGGTTTCCCAACGGGTTGGGAAACGGCGCCCGGCTGGTGAACACCTGGATCAACGGGCCCGATTGCCTCACGCTGTTGCAGTGCAGCCAGGCGGCGCAGGATGCGAGACGGAGAAATACCACCAGTCAAGAACGCGAACAATCATGGCTGACAGCGCCCTCAGCAAGAAGCTGTTGCTGATCGACAAGCAGAAGGTCGATCTCTCCCCCGCTCGACGAGTCCTTCAAGGCCATCATCTTCGTGGGGACGGCGGCGATGTGCACGCCCACCAGCAGCAACAGGCCGGTGGCCAATGACTCGTGCACCTCCTCCCATGCCTCGCCGCGGCTGAAGGTCAGCCAGCCGCTGCCGGCCGCCAGCAGCCCCGTCCCCAGCAGCGCCAGCACCGCCCAGCCGCCTGCCGGGTTGTGGCCCGCATGCGGCCGGGCGCGGCCGGCCAGCAGCTCCCGCAGGTGAGCGAGCACGGCCGCCGGCCCGCGCACGAAGTGGGAGAACCGCGCCGGCCTGCTGCCCAACAGGCCCCACGCCAGGCGCAGCGCCATCGCGCCGGCCAGCGTCAGCCCGAAGCTGATGTGCACCGCCCGCCAGCCGTCGGCTTCGGCGGTCAGCCATGCACCCGCCAGGCTCAGCGCCATCAGCGCATGGAGAAGGCGCACGGGGACGTCCCACAGGGGTTGGGTGACCAGGTCGGGCTGCTGGGCCTCGGTGTTGGCGGCGGCGTGCGTGACCGCAGGATCGGGGTGGGCCGAGGCGTTCATGGGGGGCTCCAGGGGGTGCATGACGACGCCATGCTGAGCCGGCTTCCTGAGGACTGGCTGAAGCGGCCGCTGTGCTGCCCGCCTGTCTGCAGCAAGTTTGCGCTGGCGCAAATGGCATGCAGGCTCGGCCCGCGGCAGTGCCGGTCTTGGGCGCAGCATGCCGGTGTCACCACCGCAAGAGGAGTGCCTCATGTTCAAGACCAATGTCGGAACTGCCGATCGCGCGCTGCGCGTGGTGGGCGGACTGGCCCTGCTGGGCCTGGCGGCCAGCGGCACCATCGGCGCCTGGGGCTACGTCGGCATCGTGCCCCTGGCCACGGGCCTGCTGCGAACCTGCCCGCTGTACTCGGCGCTCGGTTTCAGCACCTGTCCGCTGAAGTCCTAGGCCGCGCGGCGGCCGACAATCGCGTCATGGAGTGTCGACCGCATTGCGCCGCCTGCTGCATCGCCCCGTCGATCAGCTCGCCCATCCCCGGCCACCCCCACGGCAAGCCGGCGGGGGTGCGCTGCGTGCAGCTGGAAGACGACCTGCGCTGCCGCATCTTCGGCAGGCCCGAGCGACCGGCGGTGTGCGGCTCGCTGCCGCCACACGAAGAGATGTGTGGCGACAGCCGCGAGCAGGCGATGCGCTGGCTGGGCTGGATGGAGCAGCAGACCGCACCCGCCACACCGCCCACCTGCAATTCGTAACCGCGCCTCCCTAGGTCGTCTAGCGCCGCTGCTGCCGCGCGCTCCTAGACTGCCGGCGCTGCGTGCCACCGGGCCGGAGCCCAGGACAGATCAGGGAGCCACATGAGATTCACACGCCGCCATGGCGCTGGCCTGCTGGCCGCCGCCTTTCTTCTGCTGGGCGCGGCCAGCGCGCGGGCCCAGGAGTTGCGCGCCTATCCCCGCGCGCAGGAGCTGGGCCGCTACGACAACCCGCTGGAGGCCGGTGCGCTGCCCATCTCGCCGCCCGAGCGGGCCAAGGGCAAGAACGAGAGCCGCTGGCGCCTGCCGTACGAGGGCAAGGTCAGCATGCAGCAGTACAAGCATCCCGCCGACGACAGCCCGCTGCTGATCGCGCGCCACTACGCCGGCCAGCTGCGCGAGCAGGGCTTCGAGCTGCTCACCATCTGCGACATCCCCTGTGCCGGGCGCGCTGACAGCCCCGACGCCTCGGTCTACTGGTTCCATGAGCTGGACCTGGCCAAGCGGCTGCAATACAACTATTTCGGCGACCGTGGCCTTTACCTGATCGCGCACCGCGCCGACGCGGTCGTCGCCGTGCGGGTCGGGGCCAGCCACGGTGGCTATGCGTCGGTCGTCAAGACCGTCGCCGCGCCGCAACTGGACCGCACCCCGCTGTTGGCCTATGTCGAACGCCAGCGTGCGCCGGCGGCCGATGCGCCGCTGCCGCCCGCGGTAGGCGGCCCCGGGACGGCGCCTGCCCCCAGCGCCTTCGTCAAGGAAGTGGCACCGGCGGACTTGAACGCGTGGGTGCGCGCGACGCCAGGCTGGGTGGTGGTGCAGCTCAGCTCGAACGACCCGAAATGCGGCTACTGCGTGCGCGCCAATCCGGTGTTCAACGCGTTGGCGGCCGCCGAGTCGCCGCAGGGCACCGGCTTCGCCCGGGTCGCCTTCCAGCCCTGGACCTCGGTGAACCAGAACGACTTTGCCAACCAGTACGGCGTCAGCGGGCTGCCCTCCTTCTTCACCTTCAAGGACGGCCAGCTGATGCGCCGCCACAACGGCATCGCCGATCAGGCCACGCTGCGCCGTGTGCTGCTGGACGGAGTGCGCTGAAGGCCCCGTCGGGTTCCCAGGCTCAACCGGCTTGCTGCGCGTGCCGGGCGCCGCCAGCCCGCCAGCGCCCCCGGAACGCCTGCGCGCGCGGGTGGTCCCAGTACTTGTCGAAGAAGTAGTGCAGCACCGTGTTGGCCAGCGGTTCGACGAAGGTCACCGCGCCGGCCACCGCCACGCTGCCGGTCAGCGCGTAGGTCACGCTGAACGCCGTGATCAGGTGCATGACGCCGAAGCTGAGGGTCTTGGTCATGATGTCTATCGCCTTGCGTGTTTTGATAGACAAATGCTAATCATTCTCAACGGCGTCGGCCATTCGCTTGTGGCTATCGCGGCAATCGCTGCCGCAGCTCAGTGCTTCAGCCTTACTTCGTGCCTCGGCCGCTGACCCTGTCCGTCACGGGCCGCTGCGTCGCCAGGTCTTCGATCCACGCCTCGCAGGCCTCGGCCGTGATGCGGCCCGTCACGCGGTAGGCCTTGCTCGCCTCGGGCGCGAAGTCCACCTCGCCCTGCGTGCGGCAGGTCGGGCGGGTCACTGCGAGCAACGGCGCGGCGTACTGCGTGGTGGCCTGCAACTGCACGCGGGCCGGGCGCAGCGGCAATTCGTTGGTCAGCGCCACCGGTGCCACCGAAAAGCCGCGGCCCTGGTTGGCGCGTACGGTGGCCATGCTGGTGCTGGCCAGGCGCCGGCCGTCGACGTGGGTCATCTCGAACACATGCAGCAGCTGGCCGCTGACCTGCACGGCCTGGTCGGCCACGTTGACAGTGGGGCCGGCGTAGTCGGCCGGCGTGGCGGGCTCCAGGCTGGCCAGGCTCGTGCAGCCGGCCAGCAGCGCCATGCCGCCGAGGAGGGCAGCGGCCCTCATCGCGCCACCGCCGCGCGCATGGACCGCGCCACATAGGCCAGCGCCACGGCTGCCAGCGCAAAGCCCATCACCACGCCCGGCAGCACCTGCTGCCAGCGCAGCGCCTCGCCCTTGAGCACGGCCAGCATCAGCGTGTTCTGGGCAAGACCCGGCACCCACAGGTACCAGGGCGCATCCGCCCCCGGGTTCAGTAGGCTCACCATGGGCATCAGGCTGACGACCGTGACGACCAGCGTGCTGCCGGCCTGCGCCTCCTTGAAGGTCTTGGAGCGGATGGCCAGCGCCATCAGCAGGCCCGACAGTCCCGCCGCCAGCGGGATCTGCAGCAGCCAGAAGGCCAGCACCTCGCCCATGCCGAACTGGAACATGGCCTGCAGGCTGTCGCTCTTCAGCAGCCACTGCGCCGGCACGAAGCTCAAGCTGGACAGCAGCGCCACCACCATGCCCATCAACGCGACGGCGCCCCACTTGCCCCACACCAGCGCGCTGTGCGGCACCGGATTCATCAGCAGGGGCTCCAGCGAGCCGCGTTCGCGCTCGCCCGCGGTGCTGTCCAGCGCGGCTGTCAGCGCGCCGTACAGCACGGCCATGATGATGAACATGGGGATCATCGTGGTCATGCGCGTCGCGCGGGCCTGGGCGCTGGCGAGGTCGCGCTCCTGGACGTCGACGGGCTTGAGCAACTCCATGGACACACCGCGCATCGCCAGGTTCAGCGCCGCGCGCTCCTGGTTGAAGCCGCCCATCAGGCGGTGAAGCGCACCGGCGCCCGCCTGTGCGCGCTGGTTGGCGCTGTCGCTCACCACCTCGACGATGGGCGCGTCGCCGGCCAGCAGCCTGGCCTCGAAGTCGGGCGGAATCACCAGCAGCGGCGCCACCTCGGACCCTTTGCGCAGCCCCTTCTCGTAGTTGTCCCGTTCCTGGGCGTTCTTGATCTCGAGGCTGACGACCGTGTAGCTCTGGCGCTGGATGAAGTTCACCAGCGTCGGCCCGTACTCCGTGCCGTAGATGACGACCACGCGCTTCTCGGCCTGCTGCTCGAACGAGGCCAGCAGACCGGACAGCGCCATCAGCATCAGCGGCCCCATCAGCAGCGCCGGGACCAGCATGCGCAGCAGCGTGCGCCGGTCACGCAGCGCGTCGGCCAGTTCCTTGGAAAAGACGATCAGGGCTTGTTTCATGCAGCCACCTCGGCGGGGAATGCCAGTTTCACGAACGCGTCCTCGAAGCGGGTCTCGCCCGCCTGTTCCAGCAGCTGCGGCACGCTGCCGTGCGCCACGCTGCGGCCTTTGGACACCACCACCACCTCGTCACACAGCTGCTCCACCTCCTGCATGATGTGCGTCGAGAAGACGATGCATTTGCTGCCGCCGTCGGGGCTGCGCAGCCAGCGCAGCGCCTCACGCAGCGCGCGCGTGGCCAGCACGTCCAGGCCGTTGGTGGGCTCGTCCAGCACGATGTTGGCGGGGTCGTGCACCAGCGCGCGGGCCAGCGCCGTCTTCATGCGCTCGCCCTGGCTGAAGCCGTCGGCGCGGCGGTCCAGGATGGCCTGCATGTCCAGCAGCCGTGCCAGCTCGTCGGCGCGCGCGTTGGCGGCGTCGGGGTCCATGCCCTGCAGCCGGCCGAAGTAGGCGATGTTCTCGCGGGCCGACAGGCGCGGGTACAGCCCGTGCGCGTCGCCCAGGATGCCCATGCGCGCCAAGGCCTTCAGCGGTGCGTCCTTCACGACGATGCCATCCACCCCGATGGCGCCACTGTCGGGCGCGAACAGCCCGGCCAGCATGCGCAGCGTGGTGGTCTTGCCGGCGCCATTGGCGCCCAGCAGGCCGGTGATGCGCCCATTGGCGGCCGCCACCGTGACGCCTTGCACCGCGTGCACGATGCGCCTCTCGCCGCGCTTGAACAGCCCCGCACCGGTGCGCGAGACGAACTGCTTGTGAACGTCCTGGATGTCGATCATTGTGCCGCTCCGGTCGTCTGCGGGGCCGCCTGGATGGGCTGGAACGCGGTGGGCCGCGGAATGCGCGTGGCGCACTTGCCGTCCTGCGGCAACGCGTCGGCATCGGACTTGGCGTCGATGAAGCGGAACATCAGGTCGCGCACGCAGCCGACGGCCATCACGCCATGGCCGGCCTGTGGCACCACCAGGTGCTGCACGCGCTCGGGGTGGACCGCGCCCAGCGCCTTGGCCACGCGCTCGCCGTGGCGCGTCGGCGTGGCCGGGTCGGCACCGCCGCTCATGACCAGCACAGGGCTGGGTGCGGGCGGCAGCTTGTAGAACTCCGCCGGCACGTCACCGCGGGGCCAGGTCTTGCAAACGCGCGCGTACATCTCCTCAGCCGCCCGGCCGAAGTCGGCGCCTGGCTTGTCGCTCGCGGCGGCCAGGCGCGGCGCGTCTTCGGCGCAGACCACCGAGAAGTGCATGCCCATCGCCAGCCGCATGTCCTTGCCGCCGCCGAACGCCGACGTCAAGCCGAACAGGCCGTCGAAGCGGCCCTCCTTCGCGGCGATCTGGATAGCGGCCGGCAATGCGGCGGCCAGCGCGGGCTGGTACAGCGGCGGGCGCACGGCGCGCAGCAGCAGGTCGCGGGTCAGCGTGAAGCGCTCGGGTTGGCCGGTCAGCGGCTGCGCCACGGTGACCTGACGCGGCAGCGAGGCCAGCAACGCCTGCCATTCGGCACGCAGCGTCGGGTGGGTCTTGGCGTGCGCGGCAAACAGCTGGTCCAGCGCGGCCTGGCCATCGGTCGAGAAGCTGGCCGGCAGCACCATGTCCGGTGGCGCGACGCCGTCGATGATGGTGCGGCGCACGCGGGTCGGGAACTGGCGCAGGTACTCCAGCGCGGCGCGCGTGCCATAGCTGCCGCCCACGAGGTTCCACTGCGGCACGCCCAGCGCCTCGCGCACGGCGTCCATGTCCTGCATCGCGACGGTGGTCGTGAAGAAGCGCAGGCCACCCTGCTGTCCGTAAGGCAGCTTCTCCAGCCCGGCGCGGCATGCGTCCAGGCGCGCCATTTGCGCGGCCTCGTCCAGCTGCTCGGTGATGGGCAGCTTGCTGTCGTCGGGGCACTCCAGCGGCGCGGACTTGCCGGTGCCGCGTTGGTCGATGAAGACGATGTCGCGCCGGTTGGCCAGGCGCGACAGACGCGGCAGCACGCGCGACGCCACGTTGATGGCGCTCTGGCCGGGCCCGCCCGCCAGCATCAGCACCGCGTCGGGCTGCTTGTTTCGCGCCATCGCGGGCACCACCAGGAAGTGGATGTCGACCTGGGCGCCGTCGGGCCGTGCGGGGTCCAGCGGGCGCTGCAGGCTGCCGCACTTCAGCTCGTTGGGAATGCCGGCGATGCGGCAGGGCTGCAGCGGCGGGGTGGCGGCACGGGCCGGCGGGCTGAGTGTGGCGGCGGTCGCCAACAAGGCCAGGGCAAGCTGGGGGCGGAGCATGCGGAGGTCTGGGTCAGTGGTGTTGGCGCGAGTATCCGGGCGCCACGCGCCGCGCCGGCCCCACGGCGGGCGAACGGCCGTTGGCACGCCATGGACGGCGCCGGTCGCGGGCGAATAGCGGGCGAGGGCGGGCGAGGGCGGGCGGACCGCAGGCGCGGTGCGACGCTGCAACAACCGCCAGAACTGAGGATGTGCGTGCGCGGACCCGGCGCAACAGTCCGCGCGGGCGGTGTCGCCCGGTTCAGGAGATGTCCATGTACTCATTTCACCGTTCGGGAGTGGTCCTGCTGGGCCTGTCGTTGTGTGGGGGGGCCGCCTGGGCGCTGACGCCGGACAGCGGCGCGCGCCCGGTCGTGGCTGTCGCGCAGCAGGCGGTCATCACGGCAGGCATCGAGCGCGCGGCTCAGGAAGACGCCCTCAAGCGCCACGAGCAGGCGGTGCTGGAAGCCGACCAGGCACTGGCCACCCAGGACCCGTCGCAAATCGAGACGCTGCGCGACAAGCGCGAACACGCGCTGAAAGCGCGTCGGCAACTGGCGCTCACCGCCAAGGCCAAGGCCGACGCCGACGCTGCCCTGGCCAAGGCCAGCGCAGCGCTGTACCTGGCCACCGAGAACCTGCTGGCCTGCGCGGCCCAGCCCGCCGACTGCCCGGGCGGGACCGCGCCGGTGCTCACGGCCAGCCAGTACAACGCGATCGCGGTGCTGGGTGCACAGGCCATGGCGGCACAGGAGGCCCTGGGTGCCGCCGAGGCGGCGGCAGCGCAGGCCGTCAAAGTCGCCGCCGCGGCCGAGGACACCGTGCGCGAGCGGGTGGCGCAGCGCAACCAGCAGCCCGGCGCCGCCCTCCCGGTCGTGGCGCCAGATGTTCAACATGCGCAGCAGGCAACGGCGCAGGCCAAGCAGTCTCAGCAGGCGCTGAAGCCGCTGCAGGCCGGTATCCAGCGTGTCAGCGCGAAGGCGGTCGCATGGGCGGCCTGTCAGCCGGGCCAGCCATGCGCAGGTTTTTCCGCAGAGGAACTGGCCGAGCTGGAGACCCAGGCCTTCAGGCTGAAGGGCGATATCGACGCCGTGAAGGACCAGTCCAAAATGGCCAGGGGCAATGGCTACTGGCTGGACGAACGCATCACCTCGGTCAGCAGCTCAAAACAAAAGGGGCTGGTGGATCTGCTGGTCCGGCTCGACGACCTGCCGGACGCGCAGTCGCTGTTTGGCAGCTCCGATGCAGCGCGCCTGTCGGCCAGCGCCAGCGGCGCGGAGGCCACCATCCGGCTGGACCTCAATCGCATCCCCGGCGCGCTGACACGCGACACGCGGCTGATCATTTCAGCGCCCAAGGGCAGCGATGGCCGCGGGCGGCTGATCGGTTTCAGGAACGCGGACCAGGTGGTCCCGTCGGTGCAATGGGTGCGTGACATCACCAGGGACGTGGAGAGTTTCGGCTCCTGGGGCGAGGCGCTGTACGTGTTCGGCGTCAACGCCAAGCTGGGCTACAGCGAGCACACCTACCGCAGTCGCGACAAGCTGGACGACGAGCAGCTGGCGCGCAACACGCCCAAGTCACTGGGCGTGCAGCTGGCCGTGGCCGGCCTGGAAAAGCAGCGCTTCCATGTGCTGCGCGCGAACTATGCCGAGGCCTACAAGGAGGCACCGGTCGAGACGATCTGCCCCGCCGCGCCGCTGGCGGGCCAGACCTGGCTGAGCTGCGTGGATGCCTCGTTCGCCGCGCCCGAGCGGCAGCGCGGCTGGGTGTTCGGCTATGAGTACCGTGTGTCCTGGAAGCACGCTGCCGTCTCGATGGGCTTCCAGTACGACCGGCGCATCAAGCGCAAGATCTACTCGCTGCCGATCTACCTGCTGCGCGACAGCGACAACAAGGACAAGCCCTTCACGGGCGGACTCAGCCTGGACTACAAGACCCGCTCCACGTTGCACCCCAAGCGCAGCTTCGAGGTGGGCGTCTTCGTCGGCGCGCCGTTCTCGCTGTTCTCGCGCTGAACGGCGGGCGCAACCGCCCGCGCGCCTTCAGCCCTTGGGCGCGCTGCCCTTGAAGACCGCCAGGCACGCGCTGCGGGCCTTGGCATCGTCCGCCTCCAGCTTGCCACACACGCCGTCCAGCTGCGCCTTCAGCCGGCTCACGGCGGCGGCCTGTGGTGCAGCCTTGCTCCAGCTGGTCAGCAGCGTGGCGACCTTCTTCAGCGACCGTTCGCTGCGCTCGTAGAACGCGCCGGGGTCCTTCTCGGCCTCGGCGAACAGCTGGGCTGCGGCCTTCTCGATGCGCGGCGTGTCCTCGGGGCTCAGTTCCACCAGCGCGGCGACATAGTTGGAGCCCCACTGCAGCCGGGTTGCCGGGCCCTCGCTCTTGTTGAAGGCCTCCTCGTACCAGCGCAGGGCCTCCAGCTTGTGGCCCTGCTTGCGGGCGTTGCCGCCCAGCTGGCTCATCAGGTAGTAGGGCGAGTGGCTGCGTGCCAAGGCAGACTTCAGCAGCTCGTCGCTTTCCTTCCACAGCCCGGCGCGGCCCAGCACATAGGCCGCCTGCGTGATGACGGCCTGGCGCTCGTAGCCATCGGTGATCTCGCGGTTGGCACGGCCGGTTTGCTCGCGCACCTCGGTCAGCAGCGCTGCGGGGAGGCCGGCGGGGTTCACCGCGTCCTTGGGACTTTCCAGCCGTGCCAGCTCGATGCGCGCCTGCAGCGCGTTCAGCCGGTCGGCGCGAGACAGCGTCGTGTCCGCGTTCAGCCGTCTCAGCGCGGCGTCGAACTCGGCCACCAGCTTGCTGCGCGCCTCGCCGGGCTGCGGCGCCAGCGCCTTCACCAGGTCCGGGGCCTCGTTCGCGAGCACGTCCATCTGCGCACGGGACTGCGCCGCATCGCCCAGCACGCCGCGCAGCCGCGGCAGTTGCGCCGGGTCGGCCGCCTTGCCCTCGGCCAGTGCGCCGATGGACTTCAGCCACAGCCGCGTCGCGGTGTCCGTGTCGGCGCCCTCGCTGGCCTTGGCCAGCTGCGCCAGCGTGGCCGGTCGCTCGGCGACGGGCAGCAGTTGCTGCTCGTCGGTCTCCCAGCCGTAGAAGCCCAGCAGCCGCCACTCGTTGGCCGACAGCTTCTTGCCGGCCTTTGCGTCGGCCAGCACGGCCTTCACCGGGCGGCCACCGGCCAGGCCCAGCTGCAGCACCGACATCACCTGCACCGCATCGGCCTCGCCCGGCAGGCGGGTGATCTCGGTGCCTTTGGCGTTGAACAGGATCAGCGTCGGGTAGCCGCGCACCTTGAAGCGCGTGCCCAGCTTCTGCGCACCGCGCGCATCGCCATCGATGTTGACGGCCACGAAAGACTTGCTCTGCTCGATGAAATCCGCGCGGTTGAACAGCGTGGCCTTCAGCTGGTTGCACGGCGGGCACCACTTGGCGCCCCAGTACAGCAGCACCGGCTTCTTCTCGGCCTTGGCCTGCACGAAGAAGCGGTCGATGTCGGCGTCGGCGGCAGCGGCCTGCCAGGACACGCCGGGGCCGGGGGCGGCAGGGGCGGCGGATGCGCTGGCCAGCAAGACTGCGGCAGCCAGTGCGGCGAAGCGAGGGGTGAGCTTCATCGGGTTCGGGGCTATCGTGTCGAAGCGGCCATTCTCTGCTGCCCGCGCATCGCAGAATCAGCGCATGCCGAATAAGCACATGAGCGCCGCGCCGGGCCGCCCCAAGCCAGCTCACTCTCGCCTGGCGAACGCCTGGCCGATCCGTCGGCCAGGCAAGGCTGAAGGCCGCAGGATTCATCCGTGAGCCGCCTGGACGACGCGCTGGCTGCGTTGCGCGCCCAGGCGCGGCCCGACCAGCTGGCCGGCATGGCCCGCTTCGGCCTGACCGGGGACGGCCGGCTGGGCCTGGCCGTGCCGACGCTGCGCGCGCTGGCTCGCCAGTTCAAGCGCGACCATGCGCTGGCCCTGGCGCTGTGGGACACCGGCATCCCCGACGCGCAGATCCTGGCCGGCATGGTGGCCGAGCCGGCGCGGCTGACGGCGGCGCAGATGGACCACTGGGTGGCCGGCCTGCAGGCCTGGGATGTCTGCGACCAGGCCTGCCTGAACGCCTTCGTGAAGAGCCCGCTGGCCTGGGACGCGATCCCGCGTTGGGCGGCGCGCCAGCCAGAGTTCGAAAAGCGCGCCGGCTTCGCACTGCTGGCGGTGGCGGCGGTCCACCAGAAGGCGCGGCCGGACGCGGATTTCCTGGCCCGGCTGCCGCTGATCGAGTCTGCGGCGGGGGACGACCGCCACTTCGTCAAGAAGGCCGTGAACTGGGCGCTGCGCCAGATCGGCAAACGCAGCGATGCCTTGCGTGAGCCGGCGCTCACATTGGCGCAGACGTTGACTGCGCGTCAGGAGAAGTCGGCCCGCTGGATAGGCAGCGATGCCCGGCGGGAGTTGAGCCACTCCGCCTGAACGCTTCGCAAGCCGCTGGAAATCTACTCTGACCCCATTTTCATCACCCCCTTTTGGGGGAGATGGGGGGTGGGCCGCCCACCATCTCCCCCGCCGTTCCGCCCTCTGGGTGATGTTGCAAGAAGTGTCTGCCGCCGATGCTTCAACCCATCAACCGGAGCCCGCCATGCAATTCTTCGCCTCGTCGCAGCAACCGTGGTCCAACACCAAGCCCGCCATGTTCGTGCCCGCCCGTGCCCGCGTGCCGGCCGGCGCCAAGCCCGAGATCTGCGGCTGGTACGACTCCACCTTCGAGCTGTCTCAGGGCCTGGAAATCACCGAGCACGACAACGACACGCTGTACCAGCTCTGGGAGCTGTCGCAGGCCTGAGTTCCAGCCCAGCCCTGCTATGCCGCGAGGTCACAGCCTGCAGGCGACTTCGGTGCCTTGTCGGATCGCCCGCTTCGCATCCAGCTCGCCGGCCTCCAACGCGCCGCCGATCAGCTGCACACTGACGCCGGCCGCCTTCAGCGGCGCCTCCAGCTCGCGCAGCGGCTCCTGCCCGGCGCACAGCACGATGGTGTCGGCCTCAATCAGCTGGGCATCTGCCCGCTTCTCGCCGTAGCTGACCCACAGCCCCTGCGGCGTGATCTGTTCGTAGTTGACGCCGGCGAGCATGTCGACCTGCTTCATCTTCAGCGCCGCTCGGTGGATCCAGCCCGTCGTCTTGCCCAGGCCCGCGCCGAGCTTGCCGCTCTTGCGCTGCAGCAGCGTGACCTGGCGCGTGGCCGCCTCGGGCGCGGGGCGCAGCAGCCCTGCACGGACCCGCTCCGGGTCGCCCACGCCCCAGTGCCGGCGCCACGCGGCCGGGTCCAGCGTCAGCGAGTGGCCGGCCTCCAGCAGGTACTCGGCCATGTCGAAGCCGATGCCGCCCGCGCCCACGATGGCCACCCGCGCGCCCACCGGCCGGTCGTGGCGCAGCACGTCGATGTAGCTGAGCACCTGGCCACGCGCGATGCCTTCCGCCTGTCCCTTGATCTTCGGATCGCGCGCGCTGACGCCGGTCGCCAGCAGCACGTCGTCGAAGCCCTTCAGGTCGTCCGCCGAGACCCGGCGGTTCAGCTGCAGCGCGACGCCGGTCACCTCGATGCGGCGGCGGAAGTAGCGCAGCGTCTCGCTGAATTCCTCCTTGCCCGGCACGCGTCTGGCCATGTTGAACTGGCCGCCGATCTCAGCCGCGGCGTCGAACAGCGTCACCACGTGGCCGCGCTCGGCCAGCGTCGTGGCGGCGGCCAGGCCAGCGGGGCCGGCGCCGACGACCGCAATGCGCTTCCTTTGCCCTCCGGTCGAAGCCACCGGCCGCACCACCAGCAGCTGCTCGTAGGCCGCATGCGGGTTCACCAGGCAGGTAGAGATCTGCTGCTGGAAGGTGTGGTCCAGGCAGGCTTGGTTGCAGGCGATGCAGGTGTTGATCTCGTCGGCGCGGTTCTCGCGCGCCTTCTTCACGAAATGCGGATCGGCCAGGAAGGGCCGCGCCATCGATACCATGTCGGCCGAACCGTCCGCCAGCACGCCTTCGGCCACCTCGGGCGTGTTGATGCGGTTGCTGGTGATCAGCGGCGTCGTGATGCCCTCTTCGCGCAGCTGGGCGCGAAGTTTTGCAGTCACCCACGCGAAGCCCGCGCGCGGCACGCTGGTGGCGATGGTCGGGATGCGCGCCTCGTGCCAGCCGATGCCGCTGTTGATGAGGGTCGCGCCGCCGCGCGCGACGCGGCGAGCAAGTTCCAGCACCTCCTCCCAGCTGCTGCCGTTGGGGATCAGGTCCAGCATGGACAGCCGGTAGATGATGATGAAGTCTGGCCCCACCGCCTCGCGCACGCGCGCCAGGATCTCCAGCGGCAGCCGCATGCGGTTCTCGTACGAACCGCCCCAATCGTCATCGCGCTGGTTGGTGTGCGTGACGAGAAACTGGTTGATGAAGTAGCCCTCGCTGCCCATCACCTCCACGCCGTCGTAGCCGGCCTCGCGCGCCAGCTTCGCGCAGCGGACGAACGCGCGTATCTGCCGCTCGATGCCGCGTGCCGACAGCTCGCGCGGCGTGAACGGCGTGATGGGGCTCTGGATGCGCGACGGTGCCACGCACAGCGGCGAGTAGCCGTAGCGGCCCGTGTGCAGGATCTGCAGCGCGATCTTGCCGCCCTCGGCGTGCACGGCGTTCGTGATGAGCTGGTGGCGACGCGCCGCGCCCGAGGTCGCCAGCGTGCCGGCGAACGGCTTGGCCCAGCCCTCGATGTTGGGCGCAAAGCCGCCGGTCACGATCAGCCCCACCTCGCCGCGTGCGCGCTCGGCAAAGTAGGCCCCCATGCGCTCGAAATGCTTGCGACCGTCCTCCAGTCCGGTGTGCATGCTGCCCATCAGCACACGGTTCTTCAGCGTCGTGAAGCCGAGGTCCAGCGGGGCCAGGAGGTGGGGATAGCTCATGCGGCCGATGCTATCCAGCAGCGTGACGAATGGATTGGAGCGGCCACTCCAACGAAGCTGCGGGTTTTCCAGCAACAGTTCTTCACCGGACGCTAGACAGTGGAAACGGCGATATTGCGCGGTTGAGTTCTAATCACGAACCCGCCTTCCTGGGGATCGGCCCGGCGGCAAGGTTTTTTCGGAGAGTTTTCGATGCGATTTACCCCTTGGGCCACACGACTGGCCCTGACGCTGAGCCTGTCGGCCACGACCTTCCTGACCGCGTGCGGTGGCGGTGGTAGCGACGGCGGCGGTAACGCCAACGTGCGCCTGCTGAACGCCACGCGCTCGTACAACTCGCTGTCGCTGGAAGTCGCCGACAAGAAGATCAACGCCGACGTTGCCTACGCGGGCGTGGGCGAATACGGCTCGGTGGACATCAATTCGACGACGCGGGTGTTGATCAATCCGGTCGGCACCAGCATCTACGCGGCCACGCCTACGCTGACGGCCGGCAGCGACTACACCTACATCACCTACGGCTTCTCCGGCGCCATCCGCACGACGGTGCTGCAGGAAACCGAGACCGCGCCCGAGGCCACGAAGGCCAAGCTGCTGGTGCTGAACCTCGCGCCGGATGCTGGCGCCGTGGACGTCTATGTGACGGCCGCGGGGGATGACCTCGCCACCGCCAGCCCGCTGGTCAGCAACCTCAGCGCCGGCAGCGGCTACCAGCAGATCAACTCGGGCACCTTCCGCGTCCGTGTGACCGGCGTCAACCGCCGCGGCGAAGACCTGCGCCTGGATATCCCGGCCGTCACGCTGGACTCCGCCAGCGTCAACACGCTGCTGCTGACCTCCACCGACGGTGGTGTGCTGGTCAACGGCATCACGCTGGTGCAGAAGGGCGCGGCAAAGAGCTTCCCGGCCTCGCAGAGCCGCGTGCGCACGGTCGCTGCGCTGACCGCTGGCGGTACGGTGACTTCGTCCGTCAACGGCACGCCGATGTGGACCGCGCCTGCCACCAGCCCGCTGATCAGCAGCTACGTGACCACCGCCGCCGGTGCCAGCACGCTGGCCACCACGATCAACGGTGCGCCGGTCACCTTCACGGCGCCCACGTTGGTTGCCGGCAAGGACTACACGCTGCTGGTCTGGGGTAGCGCCGCCGCGCCGCAGATGACGGTGCTGGATGACGACAACCGCCTGCCCGCCGTCGCCGGCAACGTGAAGATCCGCCAGGTCAACGCGCTGCCCACGGTGACGTCGTCGCTGAACGTGGACTTCACTTCCATCGCCAGCAACGTGGCCTCCGGCACGTCGTCGACGTTCGCCAACATCTCGTCGAGCACCGCGTCGCAGGTGGAAGTCAGCGTGTCCAGCTCGGCCACGCCGATCTTCAACAACAACAACACGACGCTGGCCTTCCCGGCCAACAGCGTGTGGACGTTCTTCTCGGTGCCCACGGCCGCCGGCGGCATGACCGCCGTGCCGCGTCGCGAGCGCTGATCCGCCGCATCGCCTTCCGGCAAGCCCCCGCGCCCAACGGCCCGGGGGCTTTTTCTTTGTCGCGCGAAGATCGCGTCATGGCCGCTTCGCCCACCCGCCTCCACCTGCAGCGCCTGCGCCTGATCTGGCGCAGCGCCGGCTGGCCCTGCCAGGACCTGGTCGAGATCGAGCTGCTGGCGGGCGGCTGGGTCGAGCGCCTGGCCGAGGCCGGTGGCCGCGAGCGGCTGCGCGTGACCGATGCCGGCGTGGCGCTGATCGCCGATTCGCTGGTGCGCAACCGCGCGGCGCGTGATGCGCACGAAGGCCTGGTCGAGCGCGTCGCCACTGAGATGCAGCGCGGCGGTCGCATCGCCTGGCGGGGCCTGGCGCTGCGCGCCGGACTGCCTGGCGAGGACGGCAAGACGCAATGGGTCCACGCGCTGCCCGACGTCTACTCCATCCGCCACAGCACGGTGGAGGACTACCTCGAACCCGCCATCCACGAGATCAAGGTCAGCCGCGCGGACCTGCTGGGCGAACTGCGCCGGCCCGCCAAGTCGGCCGCCTACCGCGCGCTCAGCAGCCAGTGCTGGTTCGTCATCCGCGCCGGCATCGCCGAGCCACAGGAGATCCCGCCCGAATACGGCGTGCTGATCGGCCACGACAGCCACCTGGAGCTGGCCCGTCCGGCGCCCAAGCGCTCGTGCAAGCCCGACTTCGCCACCTGGATGGCGCTGGCGCGCGCCACGCCGCTGCCCGTGCTGGATGACGATCCACAATCGCTTCTCTGACCCGGAGTCGCCATGGCCACTGCCAACAAGACCGCTCCCACGGATGCCGACGTCGAGGCCTACTGTGCCGCCCAGCCCGAGGCGCGCGCCGCCGACTGCCGCGCGCTGATTGCGCTGATGCAGCACGCGAGCGGCCACCCGCCGGCTATGTGGGGCCGCATGGTGGGCTTCGGCCGCCACCACTACGTCCACGACAGCGGCCGCGAGGGCGACATCTTCGAGATCGGCTTCGCCAGCGGCGCCGGGGGCAAGGGCGATATCAGCCTCTACGTCAGCGGCGGCCGCGAGCGAGCGGCGCTGCTGGCGCGGCTGGGCAGGCACCGCGAGGGCAAGGGCTGCGTCTATATCAAGCGGCTGGCGGACGTCGACGCGGGCGTGCTGGCGCAGCTCTGCGCCGCCACGCTGCAGGACCTGCGCGCGTGAACGGCGCGCTGCTCGACACCAACTGCCCCCGCTGCGGCGGTAGCTTTGCCTGCGGCGCCAATGCGGGCCACTGCGACTGCTTTGGCATCCGCCTGACCGATCGCCTGCGCACCGCGCTGGCGGCGCAGTACCCGAACCGCTGCCTGTGCGTGCGCTGCCTGCGCGAGTTGGTCGACGCCGCTGAATTGCCTGATCAGCCACCGCCGCCCGGAGCGTCGCAGGCATGATGGCCGCCTGATGCGTGCCTCACCTCTGCTCGACCGCCTCGCGCCGCCGCTGTTCATCTTCATCTGGGCCACCGGCTACATCGTCGCCAAGCTGGCGGCGCCGCATGCCGATCCGCTGACCTTCCTGGCCTGGCGCTATGCCGGCGTCGTGGTGCTGATGCTAGGCCTGGCGCTGGTTGCGCGCGCGGCCTGGCCCACGCGGCGCGAGATGGCGCACCTGGCGGTGGCCGGCATCGCCATCCAGGCGGTCTACCTCGCCGGCGTGTGGGTCTCCATCCGGCAAGGCCTGCCGGCCGGCACGGCAGCGCTCATCGTCAACCTGCAGCCCGTGCTGGTGGCCGCGCTCGCGCCGCTGATCGGCGAGCGCGTGACGCCGCGCCAGTGGGCGGGTGTGGCGCTGGGGCTGGCTGGCGTGCTGCTCGTCATCTGGCACAAGCTGACCTTGGGTGCGGGCCTGGCCACGCCGCTGCTGCTGTGCCTGATGGCGCTGCTGGGCATCACCGCCGGCACGCTGTACCAGAAGCGCTTCGTGCCGAACTTCGACCTGCGCACCGGTCAGGTCGTGCAGTTCGTGGCGTCGCTGGTGGTCACGCTGCCCGCGGCGTGGGCGCTGGAGCCGATGCGCATTGAATGGAACCGCGACGTGTTCATTGCGATGGCCTGGAGCATCGTCGTGCTGACGGCCGGCGGCATCAGCCTGATGTTCTACATGCTGCGCCACGGCCGCGTCACGGCGGTCAGCAGCACCATGTACCTGGTGCCCTCTGTCACGTCGGTGATGGCGTGGTGGCTGTTCGGCGAGACACTGGGCGCACAAGCCATCGCCGGCATGGGCGTGACGCTGCTGGGCGTCTATCTCGTGGTGGCCAAGAAGACGGAGACGACTGCATGACCCGCGCCCACCACCGGTTCTGGCCCGCCCGCGTGCCGCACGCCATTGCGCCGCCGGCTACGGCGCTGCCCGACAACCTGGCGGTCAGCGCGCGGCGCTTTGCGCAGCGGCCGGCGCTGCACTTCCTGGGCCACACCACCACTTACGCCGAGCTGCTGGCGCAGGTGCAGCGGCTGGCAGCGTGGCTGGCCGAGCGCGGTGTCCGCAAGGGCGACCGCGTGCTGGTGGGCCTGCAGAACTGCCCGCAACTGGTCATCGCGCACTACGCCATCCACGCTGCGAACGCGGTGGTCGTGCCGGTCAACCCGATGAACCGCGCCGCCGAGCTGCGCCACCTCATCGAGGACAGCGGCGCCGTGCTGGCCATCACCAGCGCCGACCTCACGGCCGAGTGGCTGTCTGCCGGCATGGCCGCGCAGGACCTGCTGGTGACCCGCCTGGCCGAGGCGCTGCCCGAGGGGACGCCGCTGCCGGACCTGCCGTCCGGCTGGGCCGACTGGCTGAACGCCGACATCGCGCTGCCCGCTGCCACCACGGCCTGGGCCGACGCGCTGGCCTGCACCGCCGCGCCGCCCGTCACCACGGTGGGCGCCGACGACCTCGCGCTGCTGCCCTACACCAGCGGCACCACCGGCCACCCCAAGGGCTGCATGCACAAGCACCGCAGCCTGCAGCACAACGTGTTCGCCGGCGCGCTGTGGGCCAACGCCTGCCACGAGGACGTGGTGCTGGGCGTGCTGCCCATGTTCCACATCACCGGCATCGTGGTCGTCATGCACGGCACGTTGGCCTGCGGCGCCGCGCTGGTGCTGATGCCGCGCTGGCAGCGTGAGTACGCGGCCCGCCTCATCGCGCAGTACCGCATCACGCGCTGGACCAACATCCCCACCATGGTCATCGACCTGCTGGCCAGCCCGCAGGCAGACGGCTTCGACCTGTCCAGCCTCGTCACCATCGGCGGCGGCGGCGCGTCCATGCCGCAGGCGGTGGCCGAGCGCCTGTGGCAGCGCCACGGTCTGCGCTACATGGAGGGCTACGGCCTCACCGAGACCGCCGCACCCAGCCACGGCAATCCCTACGACGCGCCCAAGCAGCAGTGCCTGGGCGTGCCCTACCTGAGCTGCGACGCGCGCGTCATCGACCCCGACACGGGCCGAGAACTGCCGCCGGGCGAGAGCGGCGAGGTCATCGTGCACGGCCCGATGGTGTTCGACGGCTACTGGCGCCGGCCCGACGCGACCGAGGCTGCCTTCATCGAGTTCGACGGCCGGCGCTTCTTTCGCACCGGCGACATCGGCTTGGTGGATGCCGATGGCTACTTCTTCATGACCGACCGGCTCAAGCGCATGATCAACGCGAGCGGCTTCAAGGTCTGGCCCAGCGAGGTGGAGAACCTGATGCACGCCCACCCCGGCATCGCCGAGGCCTGCATCGTGGCCGCGCCCGACGCCTACCGCGGCGAGACGGTGAAGGCCGTCGTCGTGAAGCGCGCGGGCTTTGAGGCGCTGACCGCAGACGACCTGCGCGCCTGGTGCCGAGAGCACATGGCCGCCTACAAGGTGCCGGCGCAGATCGAGTTCGCCGACAGCCTGCCCAAGAGCGCCACCGGCAAGGTCATGTGGCGGGCGCTGCAGGAGCGCGAGAAGGCGCGCTGAGCGGCGCCGCCGGACGTCAGCGCTGCGGCTGCGCCGGTCGGGTCGACCACTGCGGCTGCCGCGCCAGCTCCGCAGCCGTGACCTCGTCGGCCGTCACCGCGTACTCGTTGCTGCTGCGTTCCACAAAATAGGCCGAGCGGTAGCGCTGCAACAGGCCGCCGAGGGCCTTGCGGGCGTCGCCGGGTTGACCGTTGAAAGTGAGCGTCAGCGTGGTCATGAAGTTCTTCCGTCAAACATCGGTGCAGGTTCAACGGCTGCCTGGCGCTAGGGTTGACGGTCAGATTGCTACCGACTGTTCGCGCGGCGATGGTGAATACACCCATCCGGGCGCCCGGCGCCGGCCGGCAAAATCCGCGGAAAAATTTCAGGGGGATGTGGATGTCGGATGCTGTCGACCAGCGCTTTGCACCGCCGCAGGCGCTTGTGGCGGATGTCGCGTCGGAGGGCATGGTCCTCGCGGGCCGCGGCACGCGGCTGCTGGCCGCCATCGTCGACGCGCTCATTGCCGGCGGCGTGGCCTGGGCGGCGTTGAAAGTCCCGCTGCTGGATTCCCTGGCCTTCAACGCGGGCAGTCCGGGCCTGGGATCGTGGCGTGCCGGCTCCACGCTGCTGGGACTGGGGGTCTTCCTGCTGGTGCAGGGCTGGCCGCTGCTGGCGCGCGGGCAGACGCTGGGCAAGATGCTGCTCCAGATCCGCATCGTGCGCTGCGACGGCTCCAAGCCCGAGGCGTGGCGCCTGCTGGGCCTGCGCTATGGCATCGGCATCGCCACCAACCTGAACCCCGTCGTTGCGATGGTTTACGGGCTGATCGACTCGCTGCTGATCTTCCGCGAGTCGCGCCAGTGCCTGCATGACACGATCGCCGACACGAAGGTGATCAAGCTCTGAGCGCGCTGACCGCTGCCCCGCCCGTGCGTGTCGACACGCTGGCCCGGGTCGAGACGCCGGAAGGCATCGTGCTGTCGCTGCAGCCCGCGGGGCTGGTGGCGCGCACCATGGCGTTCCTGCTGGACCTGCTGATCCGCCTGGGCCTCTACCTGATGATGGCGATGGTGCTCACGGCGCTGAAGGCCATGGGCGGTGGCCTGATCCTGATCGGCCTGTTCGCCGTGGAGTGGCTCTACCCCATCGTGTTCGAGCTGAGCCGCTGGGGCGCAACGCCGGGCAAGCGCGCGCTGGGGCTGCGCGTGGTGATGGACACCGGCCTGCCCGTCACGCCGGCGGCCTCGTTCACGCGCAACCTGCTGCGCGTGGCGGACTTCCTGCCGCTGGCCTACGGCTTCGGCATCGTCACGCTGTTGCTGAACCGCGAGTGCAAACGCCTGGGCGACCTGGCGGCGGGCACGCTGGTCGTGCACGCCCAGCCCGTGGTGCTGCACGACGCGCCACCGCCGGCCGAGCCGGTCGCGCCTGTACGGCCGCTGAACGCCTCTGAGCAGGCCGCCATCCTGTCGTGGGCGGGCCGTGCGAAGCGGCTGACGCCCGCGCGCTTCGAGGAACTGGCCGTGCTGGCTGCACCGGCGCTGCGTCCCGCGTCGGCGGACGGCCCCAGACGCTCCCCGTCCGAGCGCTTGCTGGGCGTGGCGCAGTGGCTGATGGGCAGACGCGCGTGACCCCGATGCGCTTCGAGGCCGAGTACGGCCCGGTGTGGGACGCCTTCGCCGAGCAGGTCGCGCTGGCCCGCCAGGGCAAGCCGGTGGACGGCGCGCTGCTGGCCGCGCGCTACCGGCGCGTCTGCGAGAACCTGGCGCTGGCGCAGTCGCGCGCCTACCCCATCCACCTGGTGGCGCGGCTGGAGGCGCTGGCGCAGGACGCGCACCAGATCATCTATCGCCGCCAGGACTACGGCCTGCACCGCCTGGGCCGCCTGCTGCGCGTGGATCTGCCCCGCGCGGTGCGCGCCGAAGGCCGCCTGGTGCTGGTGGCGCTGGCGCTGTTCGGGCTGCCGCTGCTGCTGTCGTTCCTGCTGGCATTGACGGGCCCCGACTTCGCGCTGCGCCTGCTGGATGCCGGCCAATTGCGACGTTACGAGTCCATGTACGCCGATGGCAACAGCGCGCTGGGGCGGCTGCGCAACGCCGGCGACGACTGGTACATGTTCGGCTTCTACATCTTCAACAACGTCGGTATCGGCTTCCGCTGCTTCGGCGCCGGCATCCTGGCCGGCGTGGGCAGCGCGTTCGTGCTGGTCTACAACGGCTTGCTGATGGGCGCCGTCGCCGGGCACCTGACGCGGGTGGGCCTGGGCCACAACTTCTGGCCCTTCGTGGCCACGCACGCGGCGTTCGAGCTGACGGGCATCGTGCTGGCCGGCGCGGCCGGCCTGCGCATGGGCCTGGGCTGGCTGGCGCCGGGCCGCCAGACGCGGCTGGAGGCGCTGCGCGCCGCCGCGCTGGTCGCCGTGCCGCTGGTCTATGCAGCGTTCTTCCTGCTGGTGGTGGCGGCGGTGTTCGAGGCCTTCTGGTCCAGTGCGGCCTGGATCGCGCCGGCGGTCAAGTACGGCGTGGCCGGCCTGTGCTGGTCCCTGGTGCTGGCGTGGCTGCTGGCCATGGGCCGGGGAGGCACGCATGCGCGTTGACGGCCTGGCCATCGCGCTGCGTCCGCGCAGCCAAGGCGAAGCCTGCGACCTGGGTGCAGCGCTGGTGCGCAGCCATGCGCGCTCGATCTGGCGCTGCTTCACGCCGCTGCTGCTGGTCGTGGGTCTGCTGGCGCTGTGCACCGTGGACGTGGCCGGCTGGCTGCCCCTCGTCATCGTGTTCTGGCTCAAGCCCTGGCTGGACCGCAGCCTGCTGTTCGTGCTGTCGCGCGCGGTGTTCGGCGAGGCGACGGGTTGGCGCGACCTCTGGCAGGCGCGCCGCCACGTGCTGGGCGGGCAGCTGCTGCGCACGCTGCTGTGGCGGCGCTTCTCGCCGTGGCGGGCCTACACCCAGGCCATCGACCAACTGGAGGCGCAGCGCGGCTCTGCGCGGCGCCAGCGGGCGCGGCTGATGCTCAACGACAACCGCGGTGCCGCCATGGCGCTGCAGACCGCCTTCGTGCACGCGGAGGCCGTGCTGGTCTACGGGCTGGTGGCGTTGCTGTGGTGGTTCGCGCCTGAGAACCGCAGCAGCGATATCTGGGACTGGTTCTTCAACCCCGGTGCGCACGCCGCCGGCCAGCTGGGCCTGGATCTGGTGATGGCGACGGGCTACCTGGCTGTCGTGCTGTTCCTGGAGCCGTTCTACGTGGCGGCGGGGTTCGCGATGTACCTGAACCGGCGCGTCGCGCTGGAGGCCTGGGACATCGAGCAGGAGTTCCGCCGTGCGTTCGCGTGAAGGCCTGGCACTGGCGGTGCTGTGCATGGCGCTGACCGCTGCCGCAGCGCCGCCGCCCGCCGCGCCGGCCATGAGCGCGAGCGCCGTGCAGGCCGCGGCCAGCGCGGTGGCGGCCGACCCGCTGCTGCCCGGCAAGCAGACGGCGAAGCGGCTGCGCTTGAAGCAGCCGGACGAGAAGAAAAAGAACAAGTCCGACAACAACGACGCCCGCTGGTGGATGGACCTGCTCGACAACCTGTCCACCGGCCTGCGCGTGGCCATGTGGCTGGTCGGCGCAGGCCTGCTGGTTGCGGTGCTGCTGCGCCTGCGCGACTGGCTGCGCCTGCGCGCCGGCGGCCCGGCGCTGGCGGCGTTGCCGCCCACCCACGTGGGCACGCTGGACATCCGGCCCGAGAGCCTGCCCGACGACATCGGCGCTGCCGCGCGCGCATTGGGGCAGCGCGGCGAGCAGCGTGCGGCGCTGTCGCTGCTGTACCGCGGCGCGTTGTCGCGGCTGGTGCATGCCCACGGCGTGCCCATCCGCGCGGCC
This sequence comes from Pelomonas dachongensis, assembly GCF_043555865.1. NCBI lineage: Bacteria > Pseudomonadati > Pseudomonadota > Betaproteobacteria > Burkholderiales > Sphaerotilaceae > Roseateles > Pelomonas dachongensis. The sequence continues at coordinate 472,992 of NZ_JBIGHY010000003.1, read as the reverse complement.
AGCACCGAGCGGGAATGCCTGGCGCTATCGGCGCTGCGGCTGGCGCCCGCGTCGCAGGCCTTCCTGGCGGATCTGGTGGCCGGCTGGCAGGCGGTGGCCTATGCGCGGCGCGAGCTGCCGGCCAACGCGCTGGATGCGCTGTGCCAGGGCTTCGACGCGCAGCTGCCGGTGGCGGGGAGGGCGGCATGACGGTGCGCCGGCTGGCCTGGCTGCTTGCCGCCGCGGCACTGCTGCTGCTCGGCTGGTGGCTGACCACGGAGACCGAATGGGTGGACGACGAGCGTGCGCGCCCGGCGCGCGGCGAGGCGCGCGACAACCCGGTCTACGCGTTCGAGCAGCTGCTGCGCCGGCTGGGCATGACGGTCGCGCACCACGAGGCGCTGGCGACGCTGCCGCCGCCGGGCGCGCGGCTGCTGCTGCTGTCCCATGATTGGGAGCTGGTGCCCGGGCGCGCTGCGCAGCTGCGCCAGTGGGTCGAACAGGGCGGCCACCTGGTTCTGACGCAACCGTCCGACTGGGACGACACGGCCTTGAAGACGTGGGTGCCGGTCTCGGAGGTCTACGTGAGCAAGTCGGAGCGCCAGCCCCGGCCGGTGCCTGAAGGGCCGTCGGCCCCGCGTGCCAGGCGCCCGGCGTCGCAGGGCCCCACGGAGCTGCAGTCCACGCCGCCGCTGTGGGACGGCACCGCATGGGTCGCCGCCTGTCACGGTTTCGAACGGGAATGGTTCCTGCGCGCCCAGCGCGGCCAGGCGCCGGTGTGGACGCTCGCCCAGGTGGACGGCACGCGCAAAACGCAAGCGCTGCTGGCGCAGCAGGCCGAGGCGCTCGACGCCGTCCGGCCCGCCTCGTCCCGGTCCGCACCGTCCGAGCCCGCCGCGCAGGCCATGCGGCTGCCCATCGGCCAGGGCAGCGTGACGGTGCTCAACGTCAATGCCCGCATCTTCCACAACGCAGGCGCGCTGGACTGCGAGCACCCGCTGCTGTTGGCCGCCGCCGTGCAGGCCGAGCCCGGCGCCGTGGCCTGGATCTACCTGCAGGAAAAGCGTGAAGCCCTGCTGCCCTGGCTGTGGCACGGCGGCTGGATCGCCATCGTCGCGCTGCTGCTGGCGCTGGCGGCGGCGCTGTGGCGCGCGGCCGTGCGCTTCGGCCCGCGCCTGGCGCCAGCGCCGCGGCTGCGGCGCTCCATCTCCGAACAGGTGCGCGGCCTGGGCGCCTATCTGCACGGCACGGGCCGCGAAGCCTTGCTGGCGGCGCAGCAGCGCGCGCTCGTCGAGCAGGCAACGCGCAGTCTGCCGCGCTTTGCGCGCCTGCCGTCCGCCGAGCGCGCCCGCGCCATTGCCGACGCGACCGGCCTGCCGGCCCTGGACCTCGCCGCCGCGCTGACCGCGCGCTTCAGCACCCGGGCCGAGCTGGCGCAGCGCCTGCAGGTGCTGGAGACGGCGCGGCGTCGGCTCCTCCGACATCTCCAAGAAAGACCCACCCCATGATCAAGCCCGAGGAACTCAAGCTCGCCACGCAGTGGCTGCACGCGCTGCGCACCGAGATCGCCAAGGCCGTCGTCGGCCAGACGCAGGCCGTGGAGCAGATGCTGGTGGCCGTGGTGGCGTCGGGCCACGTGCTGGTGGAGGGCGTGCCGGGCCTGGGCAAGACGCTGCTGGCGCGTGCGCTGGCGCAGGCGCTGAGCCTGCAGTACGCGCGCGTCCAGTTCACGCCCGACCTGATGCCGGCCGACGTCATCGGCCACAGCGTGCTGGACGACACCGGCTCCGGCCTGGGCCGCCTGCGCGTGCGCCATGGCCCGGTGTTCACCAACCTGCTGCTGGCCGACGAGATCAACCGCGCGCCGGCCAAAACGCAGAGTGCGCTGCTGGAGGTGATGCAGGAGTACCAGGCCACGCTGGAGGGCGAGACGCTGCCACTGCCGCGGCCCTTCCTCGTCATGGCCACGCAGAACCCGGTGGACACCGAAGGCACCTACCCACTGCCCGAGGCGCAGCTCGACCGCTTCCTGCTGCAGGTGCGGGTTGGCTACCCCAGCCACGACGAGGAAGCGGCGATGGTGCAACTCGTCACCACCGGCCGCGCCGGCCACGAGCTGCCGCTGGAGGCCGTGAAGCCGGCGCTGGACGACGTGCAGGTGCTGGAGCTGCAGCGCCTGGCCGGCCTGGTGCACGCCGACGCCAAGGTGGTGGACTACGCGGTGCGCGTGGTGCGCGCCACCCGCGGCTGGCCGGGGCTGGACGTGGGCGCGGGCCCGCGAGGCAGCGTCGCGCTGGTGCGCACCGCGCGTGCCACGGCGCTGATCCACGGCCGCGACTTCGTCACACCCGACGATGTGGCCGCCCAGGCCCTGGCCGTGCTGCGCCACCGCGTGACGATGGCGCCCGACGCGCAGATCGAGGGCCGCGATGTCGACGAGCTGCTGCAGGCCGCGCTCGACAGCGTGGAGGCACCACGGCTTTGAAGCCCGCCGGGCGTCACCGCCGCATCGTGCTGCCCACGCGGGCGGCCATTGCCGTGCTGGCGGGGCTGGGCCTGGCCGCCGCAGGGGCGCTGGGCCTGGGTGTACCGCTGGCGCTCGTCGCGCCGCTGGGCACGGGGTTGCTGCTGGCGCTGCTGGCGGTCGCGGCGCTGGACCTGTGGCGCAGCTTGCGGCTGTGGCGGGCCGGCGGCCTGCGCATCGAGCGGCGCCTGCCGGCCGCGTTTGCCATCGGCGCGCGCACCGAGCTGAAGCTGGCGCTCGTCAACCCCGGGCCGCTGGACTGGCGGCTGCAGATGTTCGACGAGCTGGACCCGCTGTTCGACTTCGAAGGCCTGCCGCAGCGGCTGCACATCGCGGCGCACAGCCGCAGCGAGACGAGCTTCCACGCCACGGCGAGGCAGCGCGGCATGGCCACGCTCGGGCTGACTCAGCTGCTGTGGCGCACCCGCGCGGGGGCGTTCGAGGTGCGCGAGCGCCTGGGCGCCGAGCAGCAGCTGCGCGTGTACCCGAACTTCGCTGCACTGGCGCGTTATGCCTGGCTGTCGGGAGATCGGCGCCTGGCTCAGATCGGCATCAAGAACTTCGTGCAACGCGGCCAGGGGACGGACTTCCGCCAGCTCGCGGAGTACCGGCGCGGCGACCCGCTGCGCCACCTGGACGTGAAGGCGTCGCTGCGCCACCGCCGCCCCGTCGTGCGCGAGTACCAGGACGAGCGCGACCAATGCGTGATGTTCCTGCTCGACTGCGGCCGCCGCATGCGCGCCGACGAGCAGTCGGCCGGTGCCGGTGAGACCAGCCACTTCGACGACGCGCTGGACGCGCTGATGCTGCTGTCCTACGTGGCGCTGACTGAGGGCGACGAGGTCGGCGCGATGACCTTCGGCTGCGAGGAGCACGCGCGCCGTGACTGCGCGCCGCGCAAGGGCATGGGCACGCTGAACGTGCTGATGAACAAGATGCACGACCTGCAGCCCGGCGGTCACCATTCCGACTACCTGGACGCCGCCCAGACGCTGTCGCGCCGGCTGCGCCGCCGTTCGCTGGTCATCGTCCTGACCAACTTCCGCGACGAGGACTCGCCCGAGCTGCAGCCCGCGCTGCGCCTGCTGCGCCAGCGCCACCTGGTGTTGCTGGCCAGTCTGCGCGAGACGGCGCTCGGCCGCATCGCGGGCCAGGCCATCAACGACACCGACGACGCGGTGGCCGTGGCCAGCGCGCACCTGCTGTCACAGGCCCGCCACGACGCCTTCGCGCGCGTCGTCGACCACGACCGGCTGTCCATCGACGTCGAACCCCAGGCGCTGGCCGCCACGCTGGTGAACCGGTATCACCAGGTCAAGCGCGCCGGGCTGCTGTGAACCACGTTTTTTCCAGGGAGAACCCATGACAGAACAGACCATGAACCAGTACGCCCCGCCCCGCGCCCATGTGGCCGACCTGCACACCGATGGTGTGGGCGAGCTGAAGCTCTTCTCGGCGCAGGGCCGCATCGGGCGGCTGCGCTACCTGGCCTATGCGACGGTGGCGTCACTGGTCCACGGCATGGTCTCGGGTGTGCTGACGGTGGCCCTCATCAGCTCGACGACGGCGGTGACGGCGGTGAGCCTGCTGGCGCTGGCGGTGCTGCTGTGGTTCAGCGTCATCACCGGTATCAAGCGCTGCCACGACATGGGCATCAGCGGCTGGTGGACGCTGACGTCCATCATCCCAGTCATCGTGTTCGCGTGGATCTTCTGGCCCGGCAGCCGCGGCGCCAATCGCTTCGGCCCGCCGCCGCCGCCCAACAACTGGGGCGTGCGCATCCTGGGACTGATCCTGCCGGTGGTCTGCTTCGTCGGCATCCTCGCCGCGGTGGCGATCCCGCAGTACAAGGTGTACACCGACAAGGCCAAGGCGCGCGCCGCCCAGGAAGCGGCGCGCTGAACGTGGCGGCCTGAGCGTTCAGGCCGTTGCCTCGCGGCCCTGCCGCGTGGCGGCCGTGCGTGGGGCCAGCAGCAGGTACAGCAGCGGCCCGAATGAGCCGGCCGAGACCGTGATGAGCGCATACGGCCACACCGTGCGGCCGGTGCGCCGCGCGTCGCCGACCATCCAGACCAGTGCGAGGCCGGACAGGATGATGAAGTCCAGCAGCAGCTGCCAGGTGCCGATGTTGGCCATGCAGGCTTCCCACAGGCCCACATAGCCCAGCTCCCACATCACGTACAGCGAGTAGGCGCCGAAGGCGGCGAAAACGGCGGCGGTGGCGATGAACGCGGCGGGGCGCATGGCTTTTCTCCAGGGGGTTGAAAGTGGCGCCATGCTCGGCAACCGGGTGCATGGCCGCAATGACCTCGCAGGTCATCGCCGTGCCGCGGGCCGCGCCGCAGAATGCGCCGCATGACCGCCACCCTTGCCACCCTGCGCAAGTCGCGCCGCGTCAGCCAGCTGGAGCTGTCGCTGCGCGCGGGCGTCTCGCAACGCCACCTGAGCTGCATCGAGACCGGCCGCGCGCGCGCCGGCCGCGAGACGCTGATCGCGCTGCTGGACGCGCTGTGCGCCTCGCTGGAGGAGCGCAACCAGGCGCTGCTGGCCGCCGGCTACGCGCCGGCCCATGCCGAGCGCGCGCTGGACGCGCCCGAGATGGCGCCGGTGCGCGCGGCGCTGGAGCAGCTGATCCACGCCAACGGCGCGGCACCGGCGCTGGTGCTGGACGGCGAGTACAACGTGGTGATGGCCAACGCCGGCCTGGCACGGCTGCTGGCGTTGTTGGGGCTGCCGGCCGACGCGATGCTGGCCCAGCCGCTGAACCTGCTGCGCGCCGTGTTCGCGCCGGGCGGCCTGCGCGCGCTGTGCGTGGACGAGGCCTGGCTGTGCAATGAGATGTGGGCCCGCGCCAGCCGCGAGGCCGAGCACCTGCCGCGGCTGCGGGCGCTGCTGGACGAGCTGCGGCCCACGCTGCAGCCCTGGGTCGCGCAGGAGGCCGCGAGCCACCTGCCGGTGCTGGCGTTCCGGCTGCGCGCCGCCGACGGCCGCACGCTGAGCTTCTTCTCCACCGTCACCAGCTTCGGCACGCCGCTGGACATCACGCTGGCGTCGCTGAAGGTGGAGCACCTGTTCCCGGCCGACGAGATCACCCGTCGGGCGCTCGCCGACAGCCGCGCCAGCTGACCCGGACGGCGCTCAGAACTGCGTCATGCGGCCCGGCAGACTGTCGAAGCTGGTTTCGATGCCCTCGCGCCGGGCGTTCTCGCGCGTCGACATCCACACGGGCACCGCGTCTGCCGGCATCGGGCTGGCGACGTAGAAGCCCTGCAGCACGTCGCAGCCGAGTTCCCGCAGGATCTGCAGTTGCGCTTCGGTTTCGATGCCCTCTGCCACGACCTGCATTCGCACGGCGTGCGCGAGCTGGACGATGGCATCGACGACGGCGCGCGCCTCGGCGCTGATCTCCAGGTCGACGACGAAGCTGCGGTCGATCTTCAGCTGCCGGGCGGGGATGCGGCGCAGATGGGCCAGCGATGAGTAGCCGGTGCCGAAGTCGTCGATGGACAGCCGCACGCCGAGCGCGGCGATGCGGTCCAGCGTGCCGCGTTCCTCCACCGAGTTCTCCATCATGGCCGACTCGGTGATCTCGCAGGTCAGCCGCGCCGGGTGCAGGCCGTGCTTGCGCAGGGTCTGCTTCATGCGGTCGACGAGATCGGGCTGGCGCAGCTGGTGGGGCGACAGGTTGATGGCGACGCGCGTGTGCAGGCCCTGCCCATGCCAGCTGGCCAGCTGCGCGCAGGCCTGCTCCAGCACCCAGTTGCCGATGGCGCCAATCAGGCCGAAACGCTCCGCCAGCGGGATGAAAACGCTCGGTGGCACGGTGCCGAAGCGGGCATGCTCCCAGCGCAGCAGCGCCTCCAACCCGTAGATGCGGCCGTGCACGCTGTCGACCTTGGGCTGGTAGGACAGCGTCAGGTCACCGCGCTCCAGCGACTCGCGCAGCGCCTGCTGCATGAGCACCTGCTCGGTGCCGCCATCCACCATGCTGTCGTCGTAGGGCATGCAGGTGCTGCCGCCCACGCGCTTGGCTGCGTACATGGCCGCGTCCGCGCACGCCAGCAGGCGGTCACCGGCGGACTCCTGGTCCGGGTGGACGACGACCCCAATGGAGCACGACAGCGACAGCTTCTGGGTGCCGACGGCGAAGGGCCGCTTCAGCGCATCGATGATGCGCGCGCCCAGCCGCAGCGCGTCCTGTCCGGCGTCGGGCGACTCGATCAGCGCGACAAATTCGTCGCCGCCCAGGCGCGCCAGCACGTCGCCCTCGCGCACGATCATGCGCAGCCGCTTGGCCACCTCGCGCAGCACCTCGTCGCCGGCAGCGTGGCCGAACGAGTCGTTGATGGGCTTGAAACCGTCCAGGTCCATGAACATCACGGCCAGCCTGGCGTGGTGGATGGCCGGGTCGTTGGCGTCCGACCGCAGCTTCAGCGCCTGCTCCAGCCGTTCGGTGAAATACGCCCGGTTCGGCAGGCCGCACAGCGGGTCCTCGAACGCCCGGCGCTGCAGCGCATCGTTGGCGCGGCGCAGGTCGATGTTGGTCTGATGCAGCGACTCGGCGAGCAGCCCGATGCGGCTCTCGGCGGCCTTGCGCTCGGTGATGTCGCGCGACAGCGCGATGAAGCGAGCCGCCTTGCCGTCGCCCGGCTTGCGCGCCACCGACAGTTCGAACCAGCGCGCGCCGCCGGGCATGTGCAGGCGGTACTGTCGGCCCGTCGAGCGGCCCATGCGCGCGGCCTCGGCGATGGCCGCCAGGCCCATATCGACGAGCTTGGGCGACAGCGCCTCGCTGAGCGTGCGGCCTTGCAGCGCGCGCAGATGGGGGGCCAAGTCCTCCGTCGCCGGCACATGGCATTCGAGGAAGCGGCCCTCCGAATCGAGCTCGAACAACAGGTCGGGCAGTGCCTGCAGGATGGCCTTGGTGCGGGCCTCGGCGGTTTGCAGTTCGCGCTGCAGGCCGTTGTTGCGCAGCAGGTGGCTCACCCGGTGCCCGAGGATGGACCAGTTGATCGGCTTGACGATGAAGTCCGTCGCACCGGCCTCGTAGGCGCGCTGTACGGAGACCACGTCGTCCATGCCTGTGACCATGACGATGGGCAGCAGGTCGCCGGCCTCGGCGCGCAGCCGGCGGCAGACTTCGTAGCCGTCGACCTCGGGCATGTCGACGTCCAGCAGCACCATGGTGTGCGGTGACTCGCGGAACGCGTCGAGCGCTTCGCGGCCGTTGGCGGTCAGCGTGACGTCCAGGCCCAGCTTGCGCAGTGCCGCCCGCATCAGCGTGCGTGTACCGGCCTCGTCGTCGGCAAAGAGCACGCGGGTCCCGGCGGCGTTCATGCCAGCTCCTGCAGCAGCGCGTTCAGCTCGACCTGCACCTGCGCGTGTTCCTGGCGGGCCTGGTCCAGCCACGGCCGGGCGCTGCGTGGGTCGGCGCTGCGGGCGCTGCGCTCGATCTCGCCGAACAGCCTGGAAAGCTCAAGGGCGCCGGCATTGCCGGCCGTCGATTTCAATGTGTGGGCCAGGCGAGCCGCGTCCTGCGGGCGGTCCTGTAGCAGCGCGGTGTGCAGCGCCACCAGCCCCGGTCCGGCGGCATCCAGGAAGCCTGACACGACCTCGCGCAGCAGGCTCGAGCCGCCTGCCTCGTCCAGTTCTATCAGCGTGGCGATGGTCGCCGAGGCGATGCGTGCCCGTCCTGCGGGCAGTGGTGCGGGCACCACGGCGGCCTGCGCGGGGCCGGTGCCGGCGGCCAGCCACGGGGCCAGCGCCGCCGCCAGGGTGGCCAGCGCGAAGGGCTTGGCGACAAAGCCATCCATGCCGGCATGCTGGCAGCGGGCGCGGTCGTCGGCCGTGGCATTCGCTGTCAGCGCGACGATGGGCAGACGGCCACGGCCGTCGGGCAGCGCACGGATCGCGCGGGTGGCCGCGTAGCCGTCCATGCCTGGCATCTGGCAGTCCATCAGCACGGCGTCGAAAAGATGCAGGCGCACCTGCTCGACGGCCGAGACGCCGTCCTGGGCGACCTGCCAGGTCACGCCCAGCCGGCGCAGCATGCCGATGGCCACGGCGCGGTTCACGGGGTGGTCCTCGGCGAGAAGTACATGGCCTTGCAGCCGCGCGGGCGCGGCCAGGGGTGCGGTGGATGGCGCCGAGCTGTCGCCGTCGGCCATGCGCAGCGTCACGGTCACCGTGAAACGCGTGCCCCGGCCCGGGAGGCTCTGCACCGTGATGTCGCCGTCCATCAGCGCCGCCAGCTCGCGGCAGATGGCCAGGCCCAGGCCGGTGCCGCCGAAGCGGCGCGTCATTGATTCGTCCACCTGCGAGAAGCGCTCGAAGATGCGGGCCTGTGCCTCGGGCGGGATACCGATGCCGGTGTCCTCAACGGCGATGCGCACGCGGGCCAGGTCGGCGGCGGGCTCGTGCCGCACGTTCACGCTGATACCGCCCTGCTGCGTGAACTTGATCGCGTTGGCGACCAGGTTGGCGACGATCTGGCGCAGCCGCAAGGGGTCGCCAATCAGGTGTGCGGTGCCCAGCATGGGGTCGCAGTCCATCCGCAGCGTCAGTCCCTTGGCCTGCGCGGGCTGCGCGAACATCAGCCGCACGTCTTCCAGCACCTGTGGCAGGTCGAACGCCACCGCCTCCAGCGGCAGACGGCCGGCCTCGATGCGGGAGGCGTCCAGCACATCGTTGATCAGCGCGAGCAGGTGCCGGCCGGAGGCCCGCACGGCGTCGGCCCAGCTGCGTTGCTCGGGGTTCAGCGGGCTGTCGATCAGCAGCTCGTTCATGCCCAGCACGCCGTTGAGCGGCGTTCGGATCTCGTGGCTCATGGTGGCGAGGAAGGCGCTCTTCGTCTGCGCCATCTGCTCGGCGGCGGCGCGGGCCTGCTCCAGCGCCCATTGCGCCGAGAAATCCTTGCGCACGATGAACTCGCGCCACCAGCCCACCCCGGCTGCCAACATGAACAGTGTGACCACGTGATAGAGCCAGTAGGCCAGTTCGGCCACGGACTGGCCCGGGTGCCACCACAGCGTGGCGCCGAACGCGAACAGGATCACCAGGCCCGCCAGCAGCGCGACGCGGAACTGAACGCCCAGCACGACGAAGCAGTAGAACTCGAGGAAGGTGAAGTTGAGGATGCCTACCCACGACCTCAGTCCCTGGCCACCTTCCGCGTCGATGCGCAGCAGGATCCAGAACAGGCACAACGACAGCGCGGCGATGAAGCCGCCAAGCATGCCCTGCCAGTGCCGCCGGGCCTGGGGCAGGAAGGTGTAGGCCAGGGCGAGCATCAGCCCCGGCACGGCGACCTGCAGACGCAGCCAGTTGGCCGCCAGCTCCGGTTCGACCAGCCAGTCGACAAGAAAGTCGCCGGCGACCAGCAGCATGCCCAGCACCAGCGCCGCCTGCGCATAGCGGTAGTAGAAGGACAGGTAGTGCGCGCCGAACCGCTGCTCGAAGGCCTCGGATGTGAACCTCAGCATGAGCCGCAGCGGCAACGCGGGCGCCGGTTCCCCAGCGGTGCTCAGCGGGTCATCAAGCGAACGCGTGGCCACCACTTTCCCCCCTGGACGGGTTGCGGCGTCAGTGCCCAACCCGCGTGCTTTCTGGCCCCGTGTCAGACCTGGGGCGGTGACGGCCAGTCACGGGCCGCGCCCGCAATGTTGACTGCCTTGTCAATTTCGCCCGATCTTATAGAGCGCCCGACGCCATGGCGCCAGCCCGGCCGCGAGCCGGGCGCCGTGCGCGTGGCTTTTGCCGCGTTTGCAGGCCCGGCATCCAGGCGCGCACAACCTTGGGTATCGTGGCGGTCTTCCCAACCCTAGCGGTCGCCATGCCCGCCGTCCTCGATCACCTGCTCGTCCCCGCCAGGGACCGCCGCGCCGCCGCCGAGCGGCTGGCCGCCATCCTCGACGTGCCGTGGTCCGCGCAGGCGGCCATGGGGCCCTTCAGCGCGGTCTATGTGTCGGACGACCTGACGCTGGACTTCGACGAGGTCGCGGCGGGTGCCGTGCCGCTGCAGCACGTGGCGTTTCGCGTCAGCGACGCCGAGTTCGATGCCCTGCTGGCGCGGCTGCAGGCGCTGGGCATCGCCTGGCGCAGCACGCCCGGCGGGCCGGACGACTTCCAGGTCAACCCCCACGGCGGCGGGCGCATCGTCTACTGGCGCGAGCCCGACGGGCATGCCTGGGAGGCGCTCACGCGCAGCTACGCGCGGCGCCCCTGACGCGCGGTGTCAGATGGTCAGCTAGCGCTCGGCGTCCTTCGCCTTGCGGCGGGCTGAGGCAGCCCTCAACGCCGGCTTGAGTAAACACCTGTTGCATCCACCGGCCGCTCGGTCGCGCCACAACACATGTGTGCACGTCTCGCAGCGTCTTGGTCGGCCCCGCGCGGCGTCCTCCTACAGACCTCACGGCTCAGCAGCCTAAGGTTGGACGTGCAGCACCGAACGCGGTGCGGCACTTGTCAACTGAAGGAGTGATCCATGTCCAACGTGAACCAGAACCAGCAGCCCGGCAACAAGCAACAGCAGCAGGATCAGGGCCGCAGCCCGTCGCAGAACCAGAACCAGCAAGGCGGTGCGCCCAACCAGGTGTCGCAGCAGGGCGGCCAGCGCGATCCGTCGCGCCCGCAGAACAGCGACATCGAGCGTCAGAACCCGGGCGGCCAGCGCAACCGCTGACCATGCAGATCTGCAGCACCTCCCGAAACGGGAGGAGGGGCGCATCGTCACGTCCGCCAGCCACCGATCGCCCGGAGGCCCGTGGTTGAGTGGATGACGACGACGCCCCGCACGAACGCCATGCACTGCATGGCGTTCGCCGTTTCAGCGGCTCACTCGAACAGATGACCCAGGTCGTGGTGGCCCATGTGGTCGGCCTTGGTGCGCAGGTAGCGCTCGTTCTCCGGCCCGGGCCGCGTCAGTGACGCTTCGCGCTGCACGACCTCGATACCGAACTCGGCCAGCGCGGCCATCTTCAGCGGGTTGTTGGTCAGCAGCCGGATGCGGTTGACGCCCAGCGCGCGCAGCATGCAGGCGGCCGCGTCGTAGCGGCGCGCGTCGATGGGCAGGCCCAGCTGGGCGTTGGCCTGGATGGTGTCGGCACCCGCGTCCTGCTCGGCGTAGGCGCGCAGCTTCTGCACCAGGCCGATGCCGCGCCCCTCGTGGCCGCGCATGTAGACGATGGCGCCCCGGCCCTGGGTGGCAATGCTCTTCATCGCCGCCTCCAGCTGCGGCCGGCAGTCGCAGCGCAGCGAGCCGAACACCTCGCCCGTCATGCACTCGGAGTGCACGCGCACCAGCGGCGGCTCGTCGCCGGCCGTCAGGTCGCCCATGCTCAGCACCACATGCTCCTGGCCGGTGTCGCCCTCGCGAAAGCCATGGATGGCGAATTCGCCGAACGGCGTGGGCAGGCGGGTGGAGACGATGCGTTCGATCTTCATGCCCCGATTGTCGTGGCTGCCCGCGCCGCGGGCCGGGCGCAGGAAAGTTGGCCCATGTGGCTCGCAGGGTTTGCCGAATGGACGTCGGTTGCCGATGAGATGACATTGGCCGCCCGAACCGGCAGCACCTGCCATCAGCGAAGAGGCCATGACAACAAGACGACACCTCACCTGCATCGCCATGACGGCGCTGCTGCTGGCCTGGGCCGGCGCCGCACAGGCGGCGGCCACGCGCGACGAAATCACGCGGGAGGCGCTGCTGCGCGGCTACACCACGGCGGACGCCGAGGCCCGCTACAAGGCGCTGCAGAACCGCAGCATCACGGCCAGCACGCCAGCGGCCAACGCGATCGCCAGCGGGCTGGGCGTGCTGGCGGCCAATGCACAAAGGCGCATGGACGAAGACAGCCGCAACAACGAGCGCATGTGGCTGCTGCTGGAGGCCGACCTGGACGTGCCGATGGAGACCCGGGGCGAGCTGGAAGCGCTGCAGGCGCTGCTGGACGCGCATGTGGACCCGCAGGACTACAACATCGCTGCGCGGCGCCGCATGGTGCAGTTCGCGCTGCACCAGCGCCGGCACGCGCAGCACTTCTTCCCGTCGTCCAACCCCGCGCGCGCGGCCGAGATCCTGCGGCGCAACGCCTATTCGGCGCAGCATTTCTACCCGTGGGCGGCGCTGACGCTGGCCAAGCTGTACCTGACGGGCCGCGGCGTGCCGCGCGATGAAGGCGAGGCGCTGCGGCTGGTGTCGCTGTGTGAGACGGCGCGGCCCGGAAACTTCCCGAAGAAGGAGGCGATCCCCGGCGACATCGTCGCCTGCCTGCTGCTGAAGGCGCGCATGCACCGCAACGGCTGGGGCGCACCGCCCGATGAGGCCGCTGCCGGCGCGGCCGAGCGGGCCGCCGAATCGGCCTACGCCAGCGCCACCCGCCGCCGCCTGACGGCGGCCGAGTTGGCCCCGCTGTTCCGTTGAAGAAGGCGCGCCATGCACCGCACCCCGTTTTTCCGACTCTTTCTGCTGGCGTTGTGCCTGGCCGCCGGTCCGCTGTCGGCACAGACCCCGCCCGCCAGCCTGCTGGCGCCGGCCGCCTGGCAGCTCGACGGCGGCTCGCAATGGCAAGGCGGCCATCTGCAGGTGGCCGCATCGCCCGAGGACCGCGTCGTGCACACCGCCACGCGGCCTGTCACGCTGCCGGCCGGCGCCAGCTGGCGCGCCAGCGTCACGCTGGCCGCCGTGCAGCCTGAAGCCACGGATGCCACGCTGGGCCTGACCCTGCATGGCGCCGACGGCACCGTCATCGCCGTGCTGCTGCGCCCGCGCGAGCGCGACCTCGTCGTCTCCCGGGCCATCCAGCAGAAGTGGATCGGTCCGCTGCTGCGCCGCGTGCCTGCGCCCAGCCTGGCGGGCGACGCCGGCGCGCCGCACACGCTGGTGGTGGACAGCCAGGGCAGCCGGCTGACCGTGTCGGTGGATGGCCAGGAGGTCGGGCGCAGCGAGGTCTACGACCTGGAGCCGGTGCGCATCGGCGTGCGCAGCTCGCGCGGTCAGGCGCTGGTGCAGGCGCTGACACTGGAGGCCACGGGTGTGGATGAGCGGCTGGCGCGCTTGTCCGGCGCGCGTGCGCTGCCTGGCGCCGTGGTGCTGCTGCAGGAAGGCTTCCAGACGAAGCGCTCCGCCGCTGGGGCCGCCAAGGCGGTGACCGGCCTGTTCGGCAAGCTGCTGGGCAAGGGCGATGACGGTGCGCAGGCCGGCGCCAGCGATGACGCCTGGGGCGACAACTGGGCCGATGACGGCAGCCGTTTCGAGCGCGACACGGGCCGCAAGCGCCTCGTGCTGGAAGGCTTGCGCGACGAGACCGCTGCGTGGACCGTGCCCGCCAGCCGCTTCCCGCTGGATTACGCCGGCACGGCCGTGACCGCCCGCGTGCGCGTGCAGGGCAGGGGAGAGGACCACCGCGCCGGCGTGATGCTGCAGGGCCGCCCGTCTGCCACGGCCAAGCAGGCCGAGGGCAGGGCGTTGCTGACGGCGATGTGGGGCGAGAACACGCTGTGGCTGCACGAGTACGACGCCGCCAAGGACAAATGGCAGCTGCTGCGCAGCGTGCCCTGGCCTGCCGATGGCGCGGCCGAGATCACGCTGCGACTGGTCACGAGCGACGACAAGGCCTGGGTGTTCGTCGATGGCCGACTGGTCGCGCACCACGCCAACGTCGAGCCGCTGCGCGTCGGCGGCGGCGGGCTGCGCGCCGAAGGCCGCACGCGGCTGGAGGCCAGCAGCTTCGTCATCAGCGAGATCTGACGGGCGACCCCACCGCGGCACGACCGGCATGGGGGCGGTAGGCTGCGGGTTTGCCGTTTTTGGAGCCTGCCATGACCCGCCCATCCGCCTCCTCGTGCACCTTCACCCGCCCCGACGGCGGCACCGTCAGCGGCTATCTCGCCGAAGCCGTTCAACCGCTCGGCGCGGTCGTCGTCATCCAGGAATGGTGGGGCCTGAACGACCAGATCCGCGGCGTGGCCGACCGCTTCGCGTCAGCCGGCTTCACGGCGCTGGTGCCCGACCTGTACCGGGGCAAGCGCACGGTCGAGGCCGAAGAGGCGCACCACCTGATGACCGATCTGAACTTCGGCGACGCCGCTTCGCAGGACGTGCGGGGCGCGGTGAGCTACCTGAAGGGCCTGAAGCTCGGCAGCGGCAAGGTCGGCGTGACCGGCTACTGCATGGGCGGCGCGCTGACCGTGCTGGCTTCGACGATGGTGCCCGAGGCCGACGCCGCGGTGGTCTGGTACGGCATGCCGCCGCTGGAGTACGTGGACGCCAGCCAGATCAAGATCCCGCTGCAGGCGCACTGGGCCACGCAGGACGAGTTCTTCGCCATTGCCGGCGTGGACGGCCTGGAGGCCAAGCTGGCCGAAGCCAGCGTGCGCTACGAAGGCCACCGCTACCTGGCGCACCATGCGTTCGCCAACGAGCAGGCGCAGGGCCCGGGGCGCATCCCGCAGACGCAGTACGACGCGGCGTGGGCGCAGGTGGCGTGGGACCGGGCGATGCGGTTCTTCGGGCGCGAGCTGGGCTGACGGTGGACCGCTACTCGCGCTTGAACAGCTCCATGAACGCCGGATTCAGGAAGAGCTTTTCGCGGCCCACCTTGTGCTCGTGCAGGATGCCGATGGCGGCCAGCTCCTTCAGGTAGGCGCTGGCCGTCTGGCGCTTGGCCAGGCCGGCGTCCACCACATGGGCGATGCGGCAGTAGGGCCGCGAACACCAGTTCAGCCAGCTCGCGTGAATAGATCTGGCTGGCGTCCCTGCGCATGCGTTCGGCGGTTTCGTTCAGCAGGTGCCGCAACGCCACCACCTTGTTCATGGTTCACGTCGCGGTCTCGGTCACGCCTTTGAGCATGAACAGCAGCCAGGGCTGCCAGGCGCCCGTTGTGGTGACCGCCTGCACCCCGTTGCAGTAGTCGGCCTTGTTGCGCAGGATGTGCCGGCTCAGGGTAGAGCACGGGAATGTCCAGCAGGCCTTGTTCCACCAGGTAGAGCAGGTTGAGCACCCGCCCCGTGCGGCCGTTGCCTTCGGTGAACGGATGGATCGCCTCGAATTGGTAGTGGCTCGCTGCCATGCGCACCAGGGAGTCCACGTGCTCGCTGCCGGGCAGGGTGCCATGCATCCAGCGCTCCCAGGTGGCGAGCTTCTCGCGCAGCAGGGCTTCCCCCTCGGGCGGGGTGTAGATCACCTGCCCGGTGCGGTCGTTGGTCAGCGTCGTGCCCGGCGTGCGGCGGATGTCCATATCGACACCCTGGATGGAGCGGCAGACCTGCACGGCGGTGTTGGTGCTCAAGGGCCGGCTGGCCAGTGCCTGGAAGCCCTCCCACAGCGCAGTGCGGTAGCGCAGCGCTTCCTTGGTGGCGGGATCGGCCTCGGCTTCGCTGGTGCGTCGAACAGGAACATCTGGTCCGTGGTGGTCACGATGTTCTCGATCTCGCTGCTGTCCTGCGCTTTCAGCAGCGGGCTCGAATTGATCAGAACGCCCTGATTCGGGATCAGTTGCCCGGCCGCTTTCGGCTCCGCGACCGCCGCGCGGGCGGCGATACAGGCCTTCAGCACCGCGCGCGACTCCACCTCCGCCTGCGGAGGAAGTGCCGGCAGGTCGTTGTACGGCTGCTGGGGGTCGCAGGTCATGTGTCGACGAACCTTTTGCGAATTGACAAATTAGAAGGATGTGTCGACTCCATCGACATGATCACCTGACGCGTCGATCATTCAAAGAAAACTCGACACGTTCATCAGAACGGCAGCGCATTCGTCGACTTCACCTCCTCCATGACGGCGTAGGTCCGCGTCTCCCGCACGCCCGGCAGCGTCCAGATGACGCTGCCGATGAACTCGCGGTAGGCGGCCATGTCGCGCACGCGGGTCTTCAGCAAGTAGTCGAAGCCGCCGGCCACCAGGTGGCATTCCAGGATCTCGGGCCGGGCCTGCACGGCGGCCTTGAAGGTGTCCATCACGTCCATCACCGTGCGGTCCAGGTGCACCTCGATGAAGACCAGCATTGCCGCGCCCAGCTTGGCCGGGTTCAGCCGTGCCTCGTAACCCAGGATGTAGCCGTCGCGGGTCAGCCGCTTCACGCGCTCCAGCACGGCGGTGGGCGACAGATGCACGGCCTCGGCCAGCTTCAGGTTGGAAATCCGCCCGTCGGCCTGCAGCACGCGCAAGATGCGTTCGTCGATCTTGTCGAGTCGGCTGGCGTCGTCGTTCATCTGGATTTATCTCTAGTCGTCGGCTAATGCTTGCAATTTA
Organism: Pelomonas dachongensis; assembly: GCF_043555865.1. Classification (NCBI taxonomy): domain Bacteria; kingdom Pseudomonadati; phylum Pseudomonadota; class Betaproteobacteria; order Burkholderiales; family Sphaerotilaceae; genus Roseateles; species Pelomonas dachongensis. Next base: position 456,246 of record NZ_JBIGHY010000003.1, on the reverse strand, counting down.
ATCCATGAAACACATGGATAGAGTGCCAATCCTCACAGGAGGTTCTGCATGTCCACGCCGTTCGCCACCCCGCCCGAGTCGCCCCGCCTGCCCGATCCCTACCGGGCTGAAGGCCCCGTGGTGCAGGCCCTGGCCGCGCGCGTCGGCCCCGCGCTGGACTGGCCTGGCGTCCTCGCGATGGCGTCACCCTGGGTGCAGCAGGTTCGGCGCAACCCGGCGCCGTTCTGGGCCATGGAGTCGCTGCTGCGCGAGTACCCGATCACCAGCAGCGAGGGCCTGGCGCTGATGCGGCTGGCCGAGGCGCTGCTGCGCGTGCCGGACGCGCCCACCGCCATCGCGCTGACGGCCGACCAGCTGGGCCGCGCCGACTTCGACGGCGCAAGCGTTGGCAGCCCGCACAAGATGCTGGCGGCGCTCTCGGCGTCGGCCATCTCCATGTCCAAGCGCTTCCTGCCGGGCGCGCAGGACGAGGGCGGGATGTTCAAGCGCCTGGGCGCGCAGACCGTGGTGGCCGCGACCGTGCGCGCGATCCAGCTGCTGGGCCGGCAGTTCGTGCTGGGCCGCAACATCGACGAGGCGATGAGCGAGGCGGACGACGCACGCAAGCAGCAGAGGCAATTGCGCTTCAGCTACGACATGCTGGGCGAGGGTGCGCGCACCGAGGCCGACGCCGAGCGCTACCAGGCCGCGTACATCAACGCAATCAAGGCCATCGCGGCGGGTCAGCGCGCCGACAGCCCCGAAGCCTCCGACGGCATCTCCATCAAGCTCAGCGCGCTGTTCAGCCGCTACGAGGTGCTGCAGCGCAGCAGAGTGTTCGCCGAGCTGCTGCCGCGCGTGTGGCAACTCATCGAGCTGGCGGCCAACGCCAACGTCAACCTGACCATCGACGCCGAGGAGGTCGACCGCCTGGAGCTGTCGCTGGACGTGCTGGAAACGCTGGCCGCGCGCATTGCCCTCGTCCACCCGCAGTGGCGCGGCTTTGGCCTGGCGGTGCAGGCGTACCAGACACGCGCGCTGGCCGTCGTCGACGAGGTGGCGGCCATCGCCCGCAAGCACGGCCTGCGCTTCATGGTGCGGCTGGTCAAGGGCGCCTACTGGGACGGCGAGATCAAGCGCGCCCAGGAGCTGGGCCTGGCGGCCTACCCGGTGTTCACGCACAAGCAGCACACCGACGTTTCCTACCTGGCCTGCGCCCGCGCGCTGATCCAGCATGCCGACGTCATCTACCCGCAGTTCGCGACGCACAACGCCGGCACCATCGCGGCCATCGTGCAGATGGCGCGCGCTGCCGGCGCGAAGTTTGAGATGCAGCGCCTGCACGGCATGGGCGAAGGTGTTTACCGCGAGGTGCTGAAGGACGGCAGCATTCCCTGCCGTGTCTACGCACCCGTGGGCGAGCACCGCGATCTGCTGGCCTACCTGGTGCGCCGGTTGCTGGAAAACGGTGCCAACTCGTCTTTCGTCCACCAGCTGGCCGACCCGACCGTGCAGGTGCCCGAGCTGCTGGGCTCGCCGTTGCTGGACGTGCGTGACACCAGCGCGCTGCCGCTGCCACCGGCGCTCTACCTGGACGGCGAAGGCCGCGGCCGCGCCAACTCCAACGGCGCCGACCTGACCGCGCCGCATCAGCGCGCGCCGCTGCAGGCCGCGCTGGACACGGTGCGCGTGGACACCGTGCCCGAGGCCACGGCCGCCGACGTCGATGCCGCCATGGCCCGCCTGCACGCCGGCTTCACCGCCTGGAACGCTACGCCCGTTGCGCAGCGTGCCGCCATGCTGCGCCGCGCTGCCGATGCGCTGGACGGGCGGCTGCCCGAGTTCTGCGCGCTGCTGGTCAAGGAGGCCTTCAAGACCCAGGCCGACTGCGTGGCCGAGGTCCGCGAGGCCGTGGACTTTCTGCGTTACTACGCTGACACCGCCGAGCACGATGCCGCCCACATGCAGGGCCGCGGCGTGTTCGTCTGCATCAGCCCGTGGAACTTCCCGCTGGCCATCTTCGCCGGCCAGGTCGTCGCTGCGCTGGTGGCAGGCAACACCGTCGCGGCCAAGCCGGCCGAGCAGACGCCGTTCGTCGCGCTGAAGATGGTCGAGCTGCTGCACGACAGCGGCGTGCCGGCCGACGCGCTGGCGCTGCTGCACGGCGCGGGCGAGACGGTCGGAGCCGGCCTCGTGGCCCACGCGCACACGGCGGGTGTGTGCTTCACCGGCTCCACGGCGGTGGCGCAGATCATCAACAAGTCATTGGCGAAGAAGTCCAACGCACCGGTCCCGCTGATCGCCGAAACCGGCGGCCTGAACGCGATGGTGGTGGACTCCACCGCGCTGCCCGAGCAGGTCATCGACGCCGTCGTGCAGAGCGCCTTCCGCTCCGCAGGCCAGCGCTGCTCGGCGCTGCGCCTGCTGTGCGTGCAGGACAGCATCGCCGACGGCGTCATCGAGATGCTGAAGGGCGCACTGCAACAGCTGTGGGTCGGCAAGCCCGAGCAGCTGGCCACCGACGTCGGCCCCGTCATCGACGACGAAGCCCACGCCGGTATCGGCCGCCACGTCGAGCGCCTGAAGCGCGAGGCGACGTTGATCGCTGAGGCGCCCGTGCACGACGCGCTGCCGCGCCAGATCCGCCCCGTCGCGTTCGAGATCCGTCGCGTTGCCGACCTGGGCGACGAGATCTTCGGCCCCGTGCTGCACGTGGTGCGCTTCAGCGGCCCGGTGGACGACGTCATCCGCGACATCAACGCGCTGGGCTACGGTCTCACGCTGGGCATCCAGACGCGCATCGACAGCCGTGCTGAACGGCTCGCCAGCCTGGCCAGCGTGGGCAACGTCTACGTCAACCGCAACATCATCGGCGCCGTGGTGGGCGTGCAGCCGTTCGGCGGCGAAGGCCTGTCCGGCACTGGCCCCAAGGCCGGCGGGCCGGACTACCTGCGCCGCTTCGCCGCCGAGCCGCGCATCGACGCGCCCGCTGCGCCGCTGCAGCTCGACGGCCCGCCCACGCCGCTGGCGCTGGGCGTGGAGGCGACGTGGCGCGGCACGCCGCTGGCCGAGCGCATCGCCACGCTGCGCCGCGGTGTCGACACGATGGATGCGCCCGCGGCCTTCGTGCTGCGCGACCTGTTCACTGCCGCGCAGGCGCTGTTCGCCGAAGCCGTGCTGCCCGGCCCCACTGGCGAAAGCAACACGCTGCGCCACCATGCCCGCGGCGCCTTCGCCGTCCTCGGCCGTGGCGAGGTGGGCCTGGCGGCGGCCGTTAGCGCGCTGCTGGCCGGCAACAGCGTCGTCTGGCTGGGTGGCGACGAGCGCGCGGCGCAGGCCCTGCTGCGCGCTGGCCTGCCGGCCCAGGCCTTGACGCTGCTGCCCGAGACCGCCACGGCCGGCGTGCTCGCCGCACCGGCCCTGGCCGGCGTCGCGCTGGCATCGTCGGACGCGGCGACTGCCCACCGCCTCGCGCAGATCCTCGCCGCACGTCCCGGCGCCATCCTGCCGCTGGTCACCGCGGCCGGCCATGTGCGCCAGCTCTACCGCTTCACGGCGGAGCAGACGCTGACGGTCAACACGGCAGCGGCGGGGGGCAATGCGGCGTTGCTGGCCGGCGGCCACTGACCGCCCACCCGCCTTTCAGTAGAAGCCTTCACGACGGCCATAACGCTGCGCGCGCTCGTGGTCGTGGCGCTCCGCATCGAAGCCCTCGCCCTGGATGGCGCGGTGCACCTCGCCGCTGGTCGGCAGCGCGCCCGGCCCGACGAAGCGCGCCGGGTCCCACAAGTGCGAGCGCAGGAAGGCCTTGGAACACTGCGTGTAGGCCTCCTCGATGTCCACGATCAGGCCCAGCGACGGCACCTTGCCTTCGACGGCGCTGGGGGCGAGCAGCGCCGCATCGGTGGTGATGACCGCGCGGCCGTTGACGCGGAAGGTATCCGCCGCACCCGGCACGATGAACAGCAGGCCCAGCCGCGGGTTGGCCAGCAGGTTGCGCAGCGAGTCCGCCAGCCGGTTGCCGGGCCGCTCCGGCACCAGCAGCGTGCGGTCGTCCAGGATGCGCACGAAGCCGGCGGGGTCGCCGCGCGGGCTCACGTCGCAGCGGCCCTGCGCGTCGCTGGTGGCCAGGCAAATGAAGGGCGACTGTTCGACGTACCGGCGGGTCGCGGCGTTGAGCCGGTCTGTGATCTTGGCGCAGACGATGGCGGCGGGCTCGCCGATGAGGGCGCGCAGCTGGGCCTCGGTGTGGATGAGCGCTGCAGTCAGGCGGTGGGCGGTGGTCATGGCTCGCGGGCAGGCATCGGAATGCCGCGATTGTGGTGGTCGCCCGCTCGGCTGGGGCAGGTCGGTCAGCGGTGGCGATCACCCGCGACGACGTTGTAAACCGCGAGGGCGATGTTTTTCAAGCCCAGCACGGTATAGACCCACGCCTTCTGCCATCGGCGTTGAACGACGAAGACGTGCTGGTGCCAGTTGCCGCGCCTGCGGATGGAACGGCCGCTGTGTATCAGCATGAAAGCCTGATCGTCCCCAACGGAGGCTTCGGCCAGCCGCGCAGCCTCGCCCAGAAAGAAAACCATCAGTTCCGCCGATGGCGTCTCGCCGCTATTGGGTTCGTGGCACAGCACAAAGCAGTGTCGCAACGCTGGCAGCCGGTACCTGACCAGAACGCAGGAACGTTCGGCATAGCCGTGCGGCTGCAGCACCTGTCGATCAAGCATCCATACGGGCACGCGGGCATTGTGCGAGCCACCGCAGAAAAGCAACCGGGATCAACTGCCGGCGCGCTGGGGCCGCCGCACGGCTCTCACCTTGCCGCTGCTGCCGCCCCCCGCGTAGAACAGATCGCAGCCATCGGACTCCAGCCCGCTGACGCCGGTGCCCGCAGGCATCTGCAGCGTCTGCAGCACGGCGCCGCTGTCAGCGTCGATGTGGCGGATCTCGCTCTCGTCGCCTTCCCAGGTGCCGTGCCACAGCTCTCCGTCAACCCAGGTCACGCCGGTGACGAAGCGGTTGGTCTCGATGCTGCGGCGCACCGCGCCGGTGGCGGGGTCGATCTGCACGATGCGCCGGTCGCGGTACTGGCCCACCCAGAGGCTTCCTTCGGCCCAGGCCAGGCCCGAGCAGCTGTTGCCTGGCGCCGGGATGGTGGCGACGACGGCGCCGGAGGCGGGGTCGATCTTGGCGATGTGCGATGCGGCGATCTGCCACAGGTGCCGGCCATCGAAAGCCGTGCCGGCGTCGCAGGCCTGTGGCAGCCGCTGCTGCACGTCGCCGCTGGCCGGCGCGATGGCGAGCAGCGCCGCACCCGTCGCGGCCCAGACGCGCTCGCCGTCGTGCGTGACGCCGTGGATGGCAGGGCTGTCGTCGAAGGGGCCGTACTCGCGGACGATCTCGGCGGGGTGGGTGTTGGCGGTCATTGCGGGGTCCTCGTGTTGCAGCGCATGGCCGCCAATCTACGCAGACGGCGGCGCGGCGGGGAGTAACAAGATGGTCGTGAAACCGGCGAGATCGACCAAGGGCGGCGCCAGCCAGCGCCGCGCGCGCGTCTGGCCCACGGCGCAGACGTGGCCCGCTGCCTCTAGCTCGCCCAGCTCGCGCTGCACGTGGCGCTGGCTGCTGCCTAGCGCCAGCGCGAGTGCGGAGGTGGACCAGGCCGCGCCGTCGGCCAGCAGCGCCAGCAGCTCGCCTTGCCAGCTCTCTACCGGCGGCGCCAGCACCGCCACGGCGCGGCCGTGCAGTGGCTGCACCGCAAAGCCGTCCGGCGTGGCGGTGACGCTGGCCAGGTCGACCAGCAGCGCGCGTAGCCGGCCGATCTCCACGCGTAGCCGTGCGCGGTGCGTGTCGTCGGGCTCGCGCAGCCGGAACGCGCGGGTGATCAAGGCCTCGCGGCTGGCGTCGCCCGGCCAGGCCTCGGCCAGCGCGCGCGCCAGCGTGAACAGGATGGGCCGGCGCGCCAGCGCCAGCCAGGTGGCGCCTGCGCGCACGCCGTGGCGGCAGGCGTCCACGACCAGCGCGCCCGAGTCCAGCAGCGCGGCCACTTCGGACAGCCGCAGCGGCGTCGCGCTGCCGTCCGCGTTCACGCGCCGCGCGGCGGGTTGCTGCAGCACGGCCCGCGCATGCTCGACCTCGGCCTGCAGCGCAGGAATGCCAGCCCGCAGCGCTTCGTCCCCGGCGCGGGCCAAGGCGACCTGCGCGTCGTCGACCCGCAGCGCGCGCAACGCCAGTTCGGCCTGCGCCAGTGCCGCAACGGCGGCCGGCAGTGGCGCCAGCCCGGCGGTGTCGAGGTCGGCCAGCAGCGCGGCGGCGTCGGCCAGCCGGCCCAGCAGCAGCCAGCGCCGCGCTGCGATCAGCCGCGCCTGCATGGCATTGCCATGGTCGCCGCGGGCCTCCAGCGCGTGGCGTGCGGCCTCCAGCGCGCGCGGCGGCGCGCCGAAGTCGCGCAGCGCCAGCGCGACCTCGGCCTCGGCGACGACGCAGCGCGCCTTCGCCAGCGCCTCGTGCGTGCCGAAAGCCCGCGCCGCCTTCCGCAGCAGTTCGCGCGAGCGCGCCAGCTCGCCCAGCTGCGCCATCGCAATGCCGCGCAGCGCCAGCGCCGGCGCATCGTCGCGCAAGGCCACGTGCTTCAGCGCCTGCAACGCATCGCCGGCGGCCAGTGCACGGGCGGCGGCGGAGATCAGCGAGTCCATTCAAAAACAGCCGTCGAGGAAGGCCGCCGCCGCCCCGCTGAGGCCCACGATCTTGTCCGTGGCCTGGCGGTAGAGCTTGAAGTTCAGCTCGGTGTCGGGCCGGCCGTCGGCCCAGTCCGTAAACGGCTTCAGCTCGGTGCGACCCAGGCGGCGGGTGGCGAGCGCGGTGCGCTGCACCGTGACGCTGACGCGCGGCGTTTGGCGCGCCACGCCTGGCTTCTTCGGCGCGGGCGAGACGGCGGTGACCACGCCGCGCGCCACCAGCCCCGCGCCGCCTTCGTTCTCGCTGGCGAACAGGTAGATCACGTCGCCCACGGCGATGCACTTGCCGCCGTACATCGTCTTCTGTGCGGCGAAGACGAAGCGCGTGGCCTGCGGGTCGCGGATCTCGGCCTTGATGGCATACATGCCTGGCATCTTCGCTGCTCCAGAATCGGCGCCGTGACCACCGACCCCGACCCGATGCCCCAGCCGCCGCCCGCGCCGGACTTCGACGCCTGCTGCGGCAACGGCTGTGACCCCTGCATCTTCGACCTGCACGACCTGGCCATGGACGAGTACTGCCGCGCGCTGCGCGCCTGGAAGGAACGTCATCCGGACGCCAGCTGAAAGGCCTTGCCCATGTGCCGCAACATCCGCACCCTGTTCAACTTCGAGCCGCCCGCCACCGAGCTCGAGATCCGCGACGCGGCGCTGCAGTTCGTACGCAAGCTCAGCGGCTTCAACGTGCCGTCCAAGGCCAACGAGGAAGCCTTCGACCATGCCGTCAAGGCCATCGCCGACGAGGCGCGGCAGCTGATCGCGTCGCTGACCACGACGGCCGAGCCGAAGAACCGCGAGGTCGAGGCTGCCAAGGCCAAGGCGCGCTCGGCCGAGCGCTTCGGCACACCGCAGGGCTGACGCACAATCGCCGCGCCTGCCCCCACGCCTGACCCGCCATGCGCCTCAAGATCGCCCTGTCCGTCGTCGCCCTGCTGCTGCTGATCGCGGCCTGGTTCGCGTTCGCCTGGCACTGGAGCTACGCAGAGGGCGAGCGCGCCGGCTGGGTGCAGAAGTTCTCGCGCAAGGGCTGGATCTGCAAGACCTGGGAGGGCGAGCAGGCGCTGGTGTCGCTGCCCGGCAGCGCGACCGTCGAGAAGTTCTACTTCACCGTGCACGACGAGGCCACGGCCCAGGCCATCAACAAGGTCATGGGCAAGCGCGTGAACCTCCACTATGAGCAGAAGGTGGGCCTGCCGTCCGCCTGCTTCGGCGAGACGCGCCACTTCGTCACCGGCGTCACGGTGGTGGATGAGATCTCGCTGTCGCCGGGCGTCACGGTGCCCGTGCCGGTCGCGCCGCCGGCATCGGCGGCCAGTCAGTGAGCCCCGGCCGCTGACCCTGATGCGCGGTGCTGCGGGGCGCGGCGCCGAAGCGGTGATGCGGCGGCCTGGGGCTCAGCCCCGGCCACCCTCGTGCAGCAGGCTCATCACCTTGGTGGTGATGATGTCCACCGCAGGACCGTTGGCGCCGTGCGGCAGGATCACGTCGGCATTGCGCTTGGTCGGCTCGATGAACTGCTTGTGCATGGGGCGCACCGTTTCCAGGTACTGGTTCACCACCGATTCGGTGCTGCGGCCACGCTCCGAGATGTCGCGCTGCAGCCGGCGGATGAAGCGCACGTCCGAGGCCGTGTCCACATAGATCTTCAGCGACATCATGTTGCGCAGCTTGGCGTCGTACAGGGCGAAGAGACCCTCGACGACGATCACCGGTGCGGGCTTCACGGTGATGGTGTCGCTGGAGCGGTTGTCGGCCGCGAAGTCGTACACCGGCATGGCGATCACTTCGCCCTTGCGCAGCGCGGCCAGGTGCTGCGCCATCAGCGGCCAGTCGAAGGCATCCGGGTGGTCGTAGTTCTGCTTGCGCCGGTCCTCCGGCGGCATGTGGGACTGGTCGCGGTAGTAGTCGTCCTGCATCACCACCGCCACGTTGTCCGGCCCGATGGCGGCCAGCACCTGGCGCGTCACCGTCGACTTGCCGCTGCCGCTGCCTCCTGCGACACCGATGACGAAAGGTTTGTGTTGGGACTTGGGCATGAGGTCGGGGACGGGCTGGGGAGAAGGCCGAGAATTTACAGGGTGGCCTGGGGAGGCTGAGCGTTTGCGGGGGCGGCCGGCGGGCTTGCAGTTGACCGGCTGCTGAAGGCTGGTTGCTGTTTCTCACCAACGACTGCTTTGCGGCTCCTCAGCTGCGGGTAACGAGTCCAATGGGCTTCGCACGGCGCCGCCGCCAGCTCACTCGCTCGGCCAAGGCAAGCTCTCAAAGAAGGCTTGAACAGTGCTGTATGCGACTTCAAACTCCGGCGGCTTTGTCGCTATGAGTGCGGCCACAGAAGGGTAGTCCTTGGCAGACAGGGCTTTGACCTCTGGGTTTCGCATGGCCGAGGAGTTCATGGGCACCTGCCGATCCGCAGAAGCAGAGTGCAACTTCTCTAGGACGGTTTGCCTATCGCCATCGTCTAGTGAGGTGCACTCCAACAGGAGGCACAGGTCATAGATGTCCTGAAATCGTGAGCGGTTACGGATTGGCTGCTGCAAAACTGATCGCAACTTCTCGGCGATCAGATCGTGATAAGCGTACATCGTCAGTGCGCCACCGTCGACATCGTTGCGCTCAACTTCGGATGCCCACTCGTTAAAGCTGTAGTCGATCTGGACAGCCTTCGCTGACTGCTTGTTGGCGAATCTCTGCATTTCGTTGTTTGATGCTCGATTCGCGTAGCCAATCTTCAGTTGAAGTGTCGGGAAATCGTTGTCTGGACGATTCTTCGGATTGATTGCGTGCGACTGCAGTCCGATGGCCAGGCCGTACTCATTGTCTGAACTCACGGAACCTAGTGCAGCTTCAATTTCAGCGATTAGGGCTGGCAGATGCACCTCTTGAAGTCGTCTCTGCGTAGAGAAGTCGACATCTTTCGTAAACCGGGCGCTCTTGTAGCGAATTGCTAGCAGGATGCCGCCCTTCATTACCATCAGTGGTGCGAGATCATTCGAGTTCGCCACTGCGCGCAGGATGAGTCGTACTGCTTGCCGGAACTCTCGGCGTTGGGGATCGGTTTCAGCGTCCACCCAGGCCTCTAGGTCGATGTTCATTCGGTTGGCATCGGTGTGTTGATCGACAGTGCCCACCGCTCTGAGAACGAGGAGCTGTAATCAGCGCTGGCATCTAGCTTGCGAGAGCCTCCGCGTTGCGCAAGGGCGGCCCAGGCATCGATTCGCGAGTCTGTGAGCCCGGCTACTTGCTCCAGCACCCACCCAGCACGCACCTTGTCAATGGCTGCGCCATGCTGATCGAGTTCATCCAGAATCAGTCTGCGATTAGCGGCAGCATGCTCCTTGAACACCGCGAGCACATGGCTGAGACCTCCGCACAGAGAAGGCTCGCGCAGCATGTCGAGGAAAGTTCTGCCAAGGGTGGCAACGCGGAGACGCTGTTCTTTGAAGTTGCGATAAGCGCCGAGGTGCAGACTCTTGAAGAGATGCACCGGTCGGTTGTTCAGCTTGGTGAACGCGCTTCGCTGCACTGCCGGCAATCCGGCGCGGGTGTAGTCGGCGTAGTCCTCGCCAAGGTCGCGCTGCATCCGATCTTGAGCGAAGGACCTCCACTTTGCTGTTGCAGGCGTTGATATATAGAGCTGCTCAGGCATCCGGTCTGTGATGCCATGGAACTCCATGGCGCTCAGGTGCGAGACGTAGCAGAAGGGATCAATTGCGCAGGCAAGTACGCGGGCGTCTGAGATGTTGGCCCCCACAAGTACGTATGCCGCGTTTTCAGGAACGCCTGGAATGGGTTGCAGCACCCCGTTCGCAACCAACTTGGCCTCGATCCGGCTGAATGCTGCGCGGTCGAGCTGCGTCTTGTGGTTTCGCAAGGGCGTGCCATCGTGACTTGACTGCTTGTAGATGCCCCAGGCCAGATGGGCAAGCTCATAGCGAGTCACTACCAAAGCTCCGCGCTGCCCTAGCACCTGCGCCAATGCTGCTGGAATCGAAATTTGCCGTTTTTCAACCATCTACCATGCGTCCTAAGGACGCATGGTAGATGGTTCAATAAAACTTTTCAAGTAGGGGAGATCGTTGAAGGCAATTTCAAATTGTTTATCAAGCGGTAGACTGCGTCCTAAGGACGCAGTCTACCGCTAGGCTAGCAAAATTTTAAAATGATTTTTCAAGTGGTGTGCTGCTTTCAGCACTTTTTCGCATAAAGCCGAGCTGGGTCAGTTGGTGAGTCTGCAGTGTCGCCAAAGTTACACATGTAAACACTAAGCTGCGTCCTTAGGACGCAGCTTAGTCATTCCTATGAAACTTGTCAATACGACACGCTGAAACTGGTTGCCCTCCCTGAAGAGTTGATGCATTGCGGATTTTCTCACCGTCTATACAATGCGTCCTAAGGACGCATTGTATAGACGGCTCGGAGTTCGTTCGCTATACACGGACACAACTTGCCTGTGCAATGAATGACACCTCTTCAGCCGCCCAACCTTTCACTCAGCGGACGGCTTAACCGCCCGCTGAACTCGCACGTTGAACAGCAGCTTTCGGGCGTTGAGTTTGAAAGAGCGAGAGACCGCACTCGCCGCAAAGCGGCTGCTCGACCACCTCCCCAGCAGCCACGGCGTATGCGCCGCACTGCGGCGACCAAGCCTGAGCTCCCGCCCCCGGCCTCTCACGCGCCCGCTGCTTCACGCTCTTGCCACGCCCTGACAGCGCTACCCGGCGACACTAGCGGCATGCCCCTGCTCCAACCCCTGGCCGCCCGCTTCGAGCGCCTCGTCGACCCCTATCCCGAACCTGCCGGCACCGCCCCGCCGAGCAAGTTCTTCCCCTTCCTGTGGCGCTGCGCCGATGGCGTTCGCAAGCACCTCGTCGTCGTCATGCTGTTCACGGCCGGCATCGCGGCCGCCGAGGCGTTGCTCTTCAGCTTGATGGCGTCGCTGGTGGACTGGCTGTCCGGCATGCAGCCCGCCGAACTGTGGTCCAAGCCGCAGCCGGTCGTGCTGTTGCTGCTGGGTGTGCTGGGCGTCAGCGTGGTGCTGGCGGGGGTGCAGGCGCTGATGAAGTACCAGGGCGTGTTCGGCAACTTCCCGATGCGGATGCGCTGGCTGTTCCACCGCCGCATGCTGGACCAGAGCCTGGCCTTCTTCGGCGACGAGTTCGCCGGGCGCATTGCCACCAAGGTCATGCAGACGGCGCTGGCGGTGCGCGACACCTGGCTCATCGTCGTCGACATCCTCGTCTACGTGGCCGTCTATTTCGGCACCATGGTCGCCATCGTCGCGAGCTTCGATGCCTGGCTGATGGCGCCGTTTGCAGTCTGGCTGGCGCTTTACCTCGTGGCGCTGCGCTATTTCGTGCCGCGCCTGGGCAAGATCGCCCAGGCCCAGGCCGATGCGCGCAGCCTGATGACGGGCCGCATCACCGATGCCTACACCAACATCGCCACCGTCAAGCTGTTCGCCCACGGCCGCCGCGAGGCCAGTTATGCCAAGTCGGCGATGCAGGACTTCATGGTCACGGCTTACGGCCAGATGCGCCTGGTGACAGGTTTCGAGGTCGTCAACGCGCTGCTGTCGGCGCTGCTGGTCGGCAGCACAGCGCTGCTGTCGCTGTGGCTGTGGGGCGTGTCCGCCATCGGCGTGGGCGCGGTGGCGGCTGCCACGGCGATGGCGATGCGGCTGAACGGCATCTCGCACTGGGTGATGTGGGAGATGGCTTCGCTGTTCGAACACATCGGCACCGTGCAGGACGGCCTGGCCACGCTGAGCAAACCGCAGGCGATTGCCGATGCGAGCGGCGCAGCCGAGTTGACAGTCCCGCGCGGCGAGGTGCGTTTCGAGAACATGCGCTTTGCCTACCCGAACGGCAAGGTGGTCGTGGAGGGCCTGGACCTGACCATCAAGCCCGGCGAGAAGATCGGCCTGGTGGGCCGCAGCGGCGCCGGCAAGAGCACGCTGGTGAACCTGCTGCTGCGCCTGTACGACCTGCCGGCCGATGGCGGCCGCATCCTCATCGACGGCCAGGACATCGCCGCCGTCACGCAGGACTCGCTGCGCCGCCACATCGGCATGGTCACGCAGGACACCTCGCTGCTGCACCGCTCGGTGGCCGAGAACATCCTGTACGGCCGCCCCGATGCCAGCGTGGACGACATGCAGCGCGCTGCCGTGCGTGCGCATGCCGACGAGTTCATCGCGTCGCTGTCCGACCCCAAGGGCCGCACCGGCTTCGAGGCCTTCGTCGGCGAGCGCGGCGTGAAGCTCAGCGGCGGCCAGCGCCAGCGCATCGCCATCGCCCGCGTGATGCTCAAGGACGCGCCCATCCTGCTGCTGGACGAAGCCACCAGCGCACTGGACAGCGAGGTTGAGGCGGCCATCCAGCAAAGCCTGTATACGCTGATGGAGGGCAAGACGGTCGTGGCCATCGCGCACCGGCTGTCAACAATAGCCGCGCTCGACCGCCTCATCGTCATGGACGCCGGCCGCATCGTGGAGCAGGGCACGCACGCCGAGCTGCTGGCGATGAACGGCATCTACGCGCGCCTGTGGGCGCACCAGAGCGGCGGGTTCCTGGGGCTGGAAGACTGAGCCGGGTGCCATCCTCGGGGCGGCACAGGCCGCTCGTGCGGGCCGGCGTCAGGCGCTCGGCGCCATGGGTGCGTCCAGTGGGGGTTGCGGTTGCTCGCGGAGCGTGGCCGAGACGCGGGTGCCGAGCCCCGGCGCCGCCACGATGCGCATCGTGCCGCCTTCTGCTTCGACGCGAAAACGCATGCCCATCAAGCCATGGGCCGAGCGCAGCGGCTGCTGCATGTTGAAAACTACGCCGTCGTCGCGAACCGACGCTTCCACCAGCCCTTCGCGGCGGTGAAGAGCCAGCCAGACCTGACTGGCCTGCGCATAACTGCCGATGTTGGTCAGCGCTACCTGCATCAGGCGATAGATCACGAGGTTGGCGTGTGCGCCCAGGTTCAGCTGCTCCAGCTGGCATTGCACCTGCAGCCCCGAAGTGGTGGCGAATATGCGAGCCATGATCTCCAGCGCCGACACCAGGCCGAGCAGGGGCCGCACTGACGGCTGCAGGTCTTCGATGATGCGGCGTTTGAGTGCAATTCCCTGGTTCAGGGTCGCGGTCAGATGGGTCAGCCGCTGCAGCGCCTCGGGAGCGGGTGTCGGCAAGGCCGCCAGCCTCGATCGCATGCGCGCCTCGTCGAGCCTGGCGGAGGTCATCAACGCACCCAACTCGTCGTGCAGGTCGCGCGCCAGCCGGCCGCGCTCGTCCTCGCGGGCCGTTTTGCCGGTGGTGGGTCAGTTCGGTCAGCTCCATCGTGCGCTGCGCCACTTTCAGCTCCAGCACGTCATCCGCTGGCGCAGCGCGATGAACAAGTTGAGCAGCTCCAGCGCGCTGAGCGTGGCCACGCCCATGCGACCCATCTTCAACGTGACGCATAGGCTGCTGGGGCCGGCCTCCACGTGGAGGCTTTCGTACTGCAGCAGCTCGGCGCTGAGCGCACGGATAGCCTTCATCTGCTCACTGCTGCCCGGCAGCCACGCCAGCTTGGCCGCCGTCATGCGGTGCAGGTCGGCCAGCAGCGCCAGGGGCTGGGGCTGATTGACCGAACAGGCGTCCAGTGCCGCTAGGTCGGCTGCCGTCGCCAGCATCGCCCGGCCGCAGGCCAGCGACTGCGCCTGGCGCGAGGCCACCGTGGTGGTGGCGTCGAGGTGCTGCGCCGCGGTGGCGCCCAGCACGCCCCATTGGAGTTTCTGTAGGCGCACGGTCACGATGGCCATGGCGCCGAGCCGGTCCAGCGTGTGGGCGGACTGCCAGTACGCGACCTCGCTGATGGAGATCAACGCCAGCACGACGACGCACGCGACCGGAAGGGTCAGCGGGTCGCGTTTGACGGCATTCAGTACACCCAATGGTTCACCGCCGCCGAGCTGCGGGCGGCTGGACATCGGGTTGCTGCAAACGGGACACTCGGCCAGAGCACTCGGCCCAGCGGCAGCTCGACCGGCTCCAGCATCGGTTGCCAGCGTCGCCATTCGACCTCGTGGAGCGCTCCAAGCAGCTTGTTGACAAGGGGGGCGGAACCAGCAGCCAAGTGACGCTCCGGGAAGCCGGGCAGGGTGCCTGCGCCATGTAGGGGACGCCGCCACTGGCCGCTGTGTTCGGTAGCGAACAGACGGCGGCTAGCGCATCGGTCACCGTCGGTGTTTACAAGGGACTTCCCATGCAATTCCGCGTTGGATTCGAGATGGTTCATCAGTGCAAACAGCCCACGCCGATGATCCTGCAGCTCAGCATCCACTACTCCCGTGCGTCGGACCTCGTCCGGCCCGACCACCTGCTGACCCATCCGTCGGTGCCCGTGACGGCCTACCGTGATCTGTTTGGCAATTGGTGCAGCAGGGTCGTCGCGCCGGCGGGCCGCTTCATGCTCAGCACCGATGCCCTTGTTAACGACAACGGACAACCCGACATCGTCGCGCCCGATGCACCGCAGATCCCGGTCGAGGCCTTGCCGCAGGAGACCCTGGTCTACCTGCTGGGCAGCCGCTACTGCGAGACCGACCAGCTCTCCGACATCGCCTGGAAGCGCTTCGCCGAGGGCCCCACGGGCTGGGCGCGCGTGCAGGCGATCTGCGATTTCGTGCACGGCCACATCGAGTTCGGCTACCAGCATGCACGCCGAACGCGCACCGCACTGGAGGCCTACAACGAAGGCCAGGGCGTGTGCCGCGACTACGCACATCTGGCCATCGCCCTGTGTCGCTGCATGAACATTCCGGCGCGCTACTGCACCGGCTACCTGGGCGACTACGGCACGCCGCAGCCCTGGGGCACGATGGACTTCGCCGGCTGGTTTGAGGCCTACCTTGGCGACCGCTGGTACACCTTTGACGCCCGCAACAACGTGCCGCGCATCGGCCGGGTGCTCATCGCCCGTGGCCGCGACGCCAGCGACGTGGCGCTATCGAGCACCTTCGGGCCCAACCAGCTGGAGAGCTTCAAGGTCTGGGCCGACGAGGTGGCGGCATGACTTACTGTGTCGGCGTCAAGCTGGACGACGGGTTGATCTTCGCCAGCGACTCACGCACCCATGCTGGCGTGGACAACTACGCCAGCTTCTGCAAGATGACCGTGTTCGAGCAGCCCGGCGACCGTGTGCTGGTGCTGCTCAGCTCGGGCGACCTGGCAGCCACGCAGGCAGTGATCGGCGTGCTGCGCCAGCGGGCCGCTGCCGGAGCGTCGCACATCTGGTCGGTCACGTCGATGTTCGACGTCGCCAACTTGGTGGCCGACGCCATGCGCGACATCGAGCGCCGCGACGGCCCCTTCCTGGAAAGCGGTGGCCTGAAGTTCAACGCCTCGTTCATCCTCGGCGGTCAGATCGCCGGCGAGGACATGCGGCTCTTCCGTATCTATGCCGAGGGCAACTTCATCGAGGCCGGCACCGAGACGACCTTCCTGCAGACTGGCGAGGCGAAATACGGCAAGCCCATCCTCGACCTGGCCGTCACGCACGGCGCCAGCCTGGAGGACGCGACCAAGTGTGTGCTCGTCTCCTACGACTCGACGATGCTCAGCAACTTGTCGGTGGGCATGCCAATCGACCTGCTGTGTTACGCCCGCAACGCGCTGCAGGTCAGCATGAAGCGTCGCTTCGATGCCGGCGATGCGTATTTCGAAGTGCTCAAGAGCCACTGGATCGCCGGCACCCGCCGGGTCTTCCATGAGCTGCCCGCCTTGGTGTGGTGACCGCTACCGCGCTTGCAGCCGCGGCGCGTCCAGCGCCCGGCCACGCAGACGGGCGTCCAGGAAGGCCGTGCTGTCGCGCAGCGCTTCGCGCAGGTCGGCCTGTGCCGCCTCGGTCACGCTGCCGCTGCGCGGTCCGCGGGCCCCACCGCCTTGCGGTCCGCGCGGGCTCTCGCCGCTGCCGCGCTGTTGGCCGCGGCCGGCGGGCTTGCTGTGCTGCTGGTCCTGCGCGTGCCAGCCCTCGGGCGCCAGCGTGCCGGACAGCGCCAGGTGGTTGATGCTGCCCAGGTTCAGCAGCCAGCCGCTGCCTGGCGCCATCGTCTCGAAAGCCTGGCGGCGTTCGACCGGACGGCGCACGAGGCCCAGCGGGTCTTGGTCCAGCTCGCTGGTGATGACGAGCGCGGCCGTGCCGCCCGCAGGCGCTTGCATGGCCGGCGGGCTGATTGCGATGACGGCCTGCCAGCCCGCTTCGCCGCGCGCGTCCAGCGCCGTCTGCGCACCGGTCTCATAGCCGGCCAGCGCGGCGCGCTGCCAGTCCAGCCCGGGCTGCGCGGTTTGCAGCGCGGGCAGCAGGCGGCGCAGTGCCGCCAGGCGCTCGGCGCGCAGCGCGTCGCCGTAATGCAGCAGGCCCAGCTCGCGGAACTCGCCGGTGCGCGCCAGCTCGGAGCGCCAGGCCGCGGCGTCCGCTGGCAGCGGCTGCACGCCCAGGACCGTGTAGCCGGCCTGGGCCCAGGCTGCGACCCAGCGCTGGCCGGCGTCGCCCTCCTGGCCCAGCCCGGGCAGGTACACGACGACCGGCTGGCCCGCCGCAGCGCCGGCGCCGCGCGTGACGTGCACGCTGCGGCCCTGCGCGTCGAAGCGGCCCAACGCCAGTCCCAGCTCGCGCGTTGCCGTCTCGGCCCAGGGCTTGGGCGCCGGGGGGCCGCCTGCGCAACCGGCCAGGGCCAAGGCGATCAGCAACGGCAACAGCAGCGTGCGGCGGTGGGGGTAGCTCATGCGCGTGACGTTAACCGCGCCATGTTGCTGGCATGCTGCCCGCGCGACGCGGCCTGGGCGAAGGCAGCGCGCTAGCATCGCTGGCTGCATGCCTCTCGACCTCGCGACCACCTTCACGATCAGCACCGTCGTCCACCTGATGATGGCGGCCCTGCTGGGCCTGTTCTGGCGCAGCGCGCGCCGGCG
The DNA here is from genome assembly GCF_043555865.1 of Pelomonas dachongensis. Classification (NCBI taxonomy): domain Bacteria; kingdom Pseudomonadati; phylum Pseudomonadota; class Betaproteobacteria; order Burkholderiales; family Sphaerotilaceae; genus Roseateles; species Pelomonas dachongensis. The sequence continues at coordinate 438,596 of NZ_JBIGHY010000003.1, read as the reverse complement.
CGGCAAGGTGGGTTTCGGCTGGTGGGTCCTCAACGAGGCCATGCTCGCTGTCGGCGCATTGCTGCTCTTGCTGGCGAGTGCAACTTCGCTGGGTGGGCTGGCGCTGGCGGTCGGCAATCTGACCTTCCTGGCCGGCATGCCGCTGCTGGAGCTGGGCCTGCGCATCTGGTTCGGCCGGCGCCTGTGGCCTGGCATGGCCTGGCGCTGGGGCCTGGCCGTGCTGGGTTACGGCGTCTGGTATGCCGCATGGCACGGGGGGCTGGACTACGCCAGCCGCTCGGTCATCTTCACCGCCATCAACACGCTGCAGGGCCTGCTGTTCGGGCAGTACGTGCTGAGCCAGCTGCGCACGGGCGATCCGCCGTCGCGCCGGGGCCTGTCGCTGATCGCGCTGAGCGCGGCGGTCATCGTCGTGATGAGCCTGTGGCGCTCGGTGGAGAACTGGCCCTATGTCGGCACGGACCGGGCGGTGCCCGGCCACTTGCTGGCGGTGCTGATGGTCGTCAACATCGCTGCGGCGGTGACGCGTGTGTCGGCCATGCTGCTGATGCTGCACGGCCGCATCGAGGCGCGGCTGCAGGCCGCCGGCGTTGAGCTGGAGCGGCGCGCCAACACGGACGCGCTGACCGGCGTGGCCAGCCGCGCGCATTTCGAGGCGGCCAGCGGTGTGCTGCTGACCCAGGCACTGGCAAGCCGCTTGCCCGTCTGCCTGATGGTGTGCGACATGGACGGCTTCAAGTCCATCAACGACCAGCTCGGCCACCCCGAGGGCGACGCCGTGCTGATCCGCTTTGCGGCGCTGCTGCGCGACTCGCTGCGCCACGGCGACCTGGCCGGGCGCCTGGGCGGCGACGAGTTCGCAGTGCTGATGTTCAACTGCACGCCGGCCATGGCGGTGGGCATCGGCGAGCGCCTGCGCGAGGCCGCCGCGGCGCTGCGGGCCGCCGACGGCCGCACCGTCAGTCTCAGCGCGGGGCTGGTGGCCGCCGCGCCCGGCGAGGACTTCGAGAGCCTGTACCGCCGCGCCGACCGCGCGTTGTACGCCGCCAAGGCGGCCGGGCGCAACCGCATCGTGGCCGAGTCGGCTTGACCCACCCTTAGACTCGCCCCATGAGTGCAGACAAGATCGCCTTCATCGGCGGCGGCAACATGGCCAGTGCCGTCATTGGCGGGCTGTTGCGGGCCGGCATGACGCCCGCTCAGTTCATCGTCGTGGAACCCTACGAGCCGCAGCGCGCCAAGCTGGCCGCGCAGTTCGGCGTGCAGGCCCTGCCCGCTGGCGATGCCGCTCTGGCCGAAGCGACCACCGTGGTCTGGGCCGTCAAGCCGCAGCTGTTCGCCGAAGCCGCCGCGCCGCTGCGGGCCTGGGTGGACGGCGCTTTGCAGCTGTCCGTCATGGCCGGCATCACGACCGCGTCGATCACCGCCGCCAGCGGCAGCGGGCGCGTCGTGCGCGCCATGCCCAACACGCCGGCGCTGATCGGCCAGGGCATCGCCGGCCTGTACGCGCGGCCGGCGGTGTCGGCCGACGAGCGAGCCACCGTCGAGCGGCTGCTGGCGCCCACCGGCCGCACGCTGTGGGTGGACCGCGAGGACGACCTCGACGCCGTCACGGCGCTGTCGGGCTCGGGCCCGGCCTATTTCTTCTTCATGGTCGAGGCCATGATGGCCGCTGCCGTCGACATGGGCCTGAGCGCCGAGCAGGGTCGGCAGCTCGCGCTGGCCACCTGTGCCGGTGCGGCCGGGTTGGGCCTGGCGGCCGACGAGTCGCCCACGGTGCTGCGCGAGCGCGTCACCAGCAAGGGAGGTACGACCCACGCAGCCATCACGTCCCTGCAGGCGGACGGCGTCGACGCGGCCATCCGCCGCGCCGTGCTGGCCGCACAGCAACGCGCTGCCGAGCTGGGCCGCGAATTTGGTGGCTGAATGGGCATTGCCACCCGCGACAGCCTGCGCGACTGGTTGCGCGCGCCGGGCTCGCTGAGCCGGCGCCTGGCGCGGCTGGGCCAGCGTTTCGAGGTGCAGGTGCTGCGCCAGGCGGTGGCGCCGTTCCGTGCCCGCGAGCGCGACGCGTTGGGCCTGCCACGGCGCGGCCTGACCGTGGTGCGCGAGGTCATCCTGCGCGTGGACGGCGAACCGCTGGTGTGGGCGCGTTCGGCGCTGCACCAGCGCGCCACGCTGGGCCCCTGGCGTGCGCTGAAGGGCCTGGGCAACCTGCCCCTGGCGCATCTGCTGTACGACGACCCGCGCATCCGCCGCAGCGAGCTGCGGCCGCGCCGGCTGGCGCGCCAGGGCCACACGCGCCGCCACGCCGCGCGTCAGTGGCTGGCGGCCACTGGCACGCCGCTGCCGGCGCAGATGCAGTGGTCCCGCAACTCGGTGTTCAGCCGCAGCGGCGCCCAGCTGCGCGTGATGGAGCTGTTCGCGCCGGCATTGGCGCGGCACCGTCCCTGAAACGCGATTCCAGCTGTCTACGACCTGACAGTTAGGTCATGAAATGGTTTTCGCGAATCATATATTCGCGACAGGGCCGCAAGCGGCTCTAAACTTGATCCGTATTGAAGGGGCGTTAGTAGATCCTCCGCGCCACGGCAGCAGGAGGACGGATGACGGATGTTTGGGGCAAAAATGAAAACCCGTGAGGTTGTGATCTTCAGCGGCGAGCGCTTCGTCGTGCCGCAGTGCATACAGCGCATCGACCACCTGTCCACCCATGGCTGGCAGCTGCGCTACGGCGGCACCAAGCTGTATTCGGACCACAGCCAGGACGGCAGCGGCGCCAGGCGCGCGCTGGCGCTGGCCACCAAGGAGCTGCTCAAGCGCATCGCGACGTTGCCGGCGCCGTCGCGGCTGCGCCGCACGCCCAGCCGCAAGAAGCAGAGTGATCTGCCGTCGGGCATCTCCGGCCCCATCGTGCGCCAACGCGCCGGCAGCCGGGTGCGCGACTGCAGCTTTGCGGTGACGTTGCCGCGCTTTGGCGACACGCCGCTGGCGCGCAGCGTCTACATCGGCACCGAGAACACCTACACGGTGGAGCGCTACCAGGAGGCGCTGGAACGCGCCGTCGCGCTGCGCGAGAAGGCCGAAGTCGCCTACCAGCGCGCCGCCACCAAGGAGCGCCGTGCTCAGGCCCTGGTGTTGAAGGCAGAGATGGCCAGCCTGCTCGGCAAGGCGTGACTCTGGGTCGGCGCCACTCGTAACTCGGCGTACCGCCGCGGGTCGCACAATCGGCGCCCGTCCCGGGTCCAACACCCGGGGTGCTGCCGAACATGCGCCCTGCCGCCACCTCCACCGCGCTCGTCGAGCGGGCCTCGCGCCTGCTGGACGCGCTGCGACCCGCGCCGCTGGCGGTTGACGCGCGCGAGCGCCTGCGCGTGGTGCTGGGTGCGGGGCTGGGCGTGCTGCTGGCGGGGCTGCTGACGCACCTGTTCGACGGCGCGAACCTGCCCTGGCTGGTGGCGCCGCTGGGCGCCAGCGCGGTGCTGGTGTTCGGCGTGCCGGCCAGCCCTCTGGCCCAGCCCTGGGCGGTGGTGGGCGGCAACACCGTGTCCGCGCTGGTGGGCATTGCCTGCATACACTGGCTGCCGTTGCCGCCGCTTGGCATCGCCGCTTGCGCGGTCGCGCTGGCCATCGGCGCGATGTTCGCGCTGCGCTGCCTGCACCCGCCCGGCGGCGCGGCGGCGCTGCTGATGGTGCTGACCGGCATGCTGGACTGGCACTTCGCGTTCGTGCCGGTGGCGCTGAACTCGCTGCTGCTGGTGCTGGCCGGCATGGCCTACAACAGCGCGACGGGACGGCGCTATCCGCACGCCCAGCATGCGCCGGCAGCCCCGGCAGCAGCTGGCGCGCATGTGGCCGCGCCGCGCTTCGGCGACGCGGAGCTGGACGCCGTGCTGGCCCGCTACAACCAGGTGCTGGACGTGCCGCGTGACGACCTCGCCGGCCTGCTGCAGGAGGCCGAGCTGCTGGCCTACCGCAACCGCCTGGGCGGCCTGCGCTGCGCGGACATCATGTCCAGCCCGGTCGTCACCGTGGAGTTCGGCACGCCGCTGGCCGAGGCCTGGGCGCTGCTGCAGCAGCACCGCATCAAGGCGCTGCCGGTGGTGGACCGCGTGGACCGCGTGGTCGGCATCGTCACGCGCGCCGACTTCATGCGCGCGGCCGAAGGCGAGCAGCGCGAGGGCCTGGCCGGTCGGCTGCAGACACTGCTGAAGCCGTCACCCCACACGCACTCCACCAAACCCGAGGTGGTCGGCCAGATCATGACGCGACAGGTGCGCGTGGCCAGCGCCGAGCGCGCCATCGCCGAGCTGGTGCCGCTGTTCTCGGCCACCGGGCACCACCACATCCCCATCGTCGGCGAGTCCGCGCGGCTCGTCGGCATCCTCACCCAGTCCGACCTCGTGAAAGCGCTCAGCCATGGCCCATGACCTCGCAATCTTCAACTGGGGCGTCATCGGCCCCGGCGGCATTGCCAACCGTTTTGCCGGCGCGCTCGCGGGCGTACCGGGCGCCCGCCTGGCCGCCGTGTTCGCGCGCGACGCGGCCAAGGGCCAGGCTTATGCCGAACAGTGGCAGGGCGCCGGCGAGCCCGCGCGCGTGACGACAGCGCTGGCAGACCTGCTGGCCGATCCGGGCGTGGACGCGGTCTACATCGCCACGCCGCACTCTCACCACGGCGAGTACATCCGCGCCGCGCTGCTGGCGGGCAAGCCGGTGCTGTGCGAGAAGCCGCTGGTCACGTCGCTGGAAGAAGGCGAGGAACTCGTCGCGCTGGCGCGCGAGCAGGGCGTGTTCCTGATGGAGGCGCTGTGGACGCGCTTCCTGCCGGCCTATGACCTGGCGGCAAAGCTGCTGCGCGAAGGCGCCATCGGCGAGCTGCGCGCGATGCAGTCCACCTTTTGCTTCAGCGCCACCTACGACCCGCAGCACCGCCAGTGGAACCCGGCGCTGGCCGGCGGTGCGCTGTGGGACATCGGCATCTACAACCTCGCCGTCACGCGCTGGGTGCTGCAGCAGATGAACGACGGCGTCTGCCCCGAGCCGCTGTCCATCGACGTCGCAGCCAAGATCGCACCCACCGGCGTGGACGCGGCGCTGAACGTGACGTTGCACTTTCCCGGCGACGTCACGTCGCAGTTCCGCTGCGGCTTCGACGCATCGTCCGTCAACGCCTTCGAGGCGCAGGGCTCCAAGGCTGGGCTGCGCTTCCCGGTGGACTTCTGGGGCGCCGAGGCGGTGGAGGTGGTCACTCGCAAGGCGCCGGCCGAGCGGCACGAGGCGAAGTACGTCGTCAACGGCTTCGAGGGCGAGGTCGCCGAGGCCCAGGCTTGCATCCGCGCAGGGCTGCTGGAGAGCCCGCGCATGCCGCACAGCGAGACGCTGGGGCTGCTGCGCTGGATGGATGCCATCCGCGCGAAATTTCCCAGCGGCGTGAACAAGAAGCCCCTCGCCCAGCCTCACGCCGCTGAACGCGGGTGAGTCTGGTCGGTCCCCCGAGGTGACGGCGATGCTTGCGGCATCGAGCCGCAAGCACATCGCCCAAGGCGGGCCGGCTTGGGAGCGGCCCGGCGCTCGGCCCGCGAATTCCTTTTAGCGCGGCAAGAGGAGCCTGTTGCTGCGCGCCGGGTGGCGTTGCAGCTGCAGCGGTGTGCCGCCTTCCAGGCCGCTCAACGCGCGCACGCTGGCCCCGGTGCTCATGCCGATGGGGCACTGGCCGGTGGCCGCGTGCTGCATCGCTGCAGCCAGCATCCCCTCCTGCGTGTCGCCCAACGCGCGACCGAAGTCGTCGGCCACGGTGCAGCCCGGCACGAAGCGCGCGCTGGCGCCGGTGCCTGGCACGAAGCCGTCCGCGTAGTCGCCGAAGCCCTTGGCGTTGACGCCCGCGAACTCGATGGGGAAGTAGCTGATGCCGCAGTTGTCCTTGGCCGTGAAGCCATAAGGCTTGCCGCAGGTCTGGCCGCCGATCAGCACCACGTCCACGTTGACGCCGCGCAGGCCGTTGATGATGGACTCGCTGGCCGAGCAGGTGCCCTTCTGCGCCAGTACGTAGACACGCCTCAGGTTCAGCGTGGGCAGCGGCTGCACGCTGGAGCAGCGGCCGTTCACGGCGATGCAGGACTCGGCGAAGAACGGCGTGGTCTCGTTCTCGGCGCTGCGGCGGGCGTTGTAGCGCAGCGTCTCGAAGGCCTGGCCTGTGGTGCGCGTGGTGCCGGCGATCATCGTCGCCAGTTCGCTGGCGATGAACAGGTAGCCGCCGCCGTTGTAGCGCAGGTCCAGCACCAGCTCGGTGACACCCTGCGTGCGGAAGTCGCTCACGGCGTTGATGAGCAGCTGCTCGGCCGGCAGGTTGTGGTCGTTGAACAGCAGGTAGCCGGCGCGTGCGCCGTTGGCCAGCGTCAGCACGCGGGCCTGCGGCACGGGGTTGCGTGTGATGGTGGCGCTGGCCAGGCTGCGCGACAGCGTCACCCCGTTGCGACGGAACACGAAGGCGTGAGACGTGCCGGTGGTGCTGGGATACAGGCCTTCGTTGAGCACGGCCACCCCGGCCGCCGTGGGCGTGTCGGCGTCGGTGCCGTCCACGCTGACCAGCTCGTCGCCGCGCTGCAGGCTGGCGTTGGCGGCGGGTGTGCCCGGCTCCACGTAGGCGATGCGCAGCCGGCGCGGCGGCGTGGTGCTGGCGCTGCTCCACTCGATGCCGTAGCCGGCCTCGGTGGCGTTCTCGGACATCGCCTTCCACTTGGCCGTCTCGTACGTGAAGCTGAAGCGGTCGCGCAGCGCGCCACTGTCGGTGCGCTGCGGCGACTTCAGCGCCTCGAAGTAGCTGTCCAGCGCGTCGTAGGGGTTGCTGCTGCTGTACGCCGTCGGGTCCACGCGCGGCACCTCATCGCGCCACAGGTAGGCCTCGTCGAAATAGGCTCGCACCCATTTCTTCTCGGTGTCCAGGGTGGAGTTGCGCAGGTTGGCGGCAGCCAGCGTGTTGTTGGCCGCGCACTGCTGCGCAAAGCTCGCCGACGGGCCTGCCGGGTCCGGCGAGGCGCTGCTGCCGCCGCCACTGCCGGTGCCACCGCCGCCACCGGTGCTCGGAACGTCGCGGAACACGGGCGTGCCCGCTTCGCCGCCGCCGCCGCAACCGGCCAGCAGGCTCAACGACACCAAGGCCCAGCAGGCATGGCTGCGCAATGAATACGACATCTTCGCGAACTCCCTGTTCGAGTGGACAGCGGGCGATCTGTGCCGCCCCGGGCGGCCAATGTAGCGCAGCGGCGGCTCAGCGCAGCGCCAGGTCCACCACCGTGCCCGCGAAAACCGCGAAGCCCAGCCAGTGGTTGGCGCGGAAGGCACGGAAGCACTCGGCGCGGCTGCGCCGGCGGATCAGCGTGTAGTGCCACAGCGCCTGCAGCGCCGCCACGCCCATGCCCAGCAGAAACCAGCGGCCCAGCCCCAGGCGCAGGCCCAGGCCTGTCCACATCGACAGGAACGCCGCGTAGAAGATCATGATGCCCGCCACGTCCCAGCGGCCCAAAGCGATGGCCGACGAGCGCACGCCGATCTTCAGGTCGTCGTCGCGGTCAACCATGGCGTACTCGGTGTCATAGGCCAGCACCCAGAACAGGTTGGCCACCAGCAGCGCCCAGGCCGACAGCGGCACGGCACGCAGGTTCCACTCCATGCCGCCCAGCGCGGCGGCGAACGCCATCGGGATGCCGAACGAGAACGCCACGCCCAGGACGGCCTGCGGCATGGCCAGCACGCGCTTGGCGAACGGGTAGGCGATGGCCACGGCCAGCGCGGCGAAGCTCAGCAGGATGGCCGGCGGGTTGGTGGTCAGCACCAGGGCGAAGGACACCAGCGCCAGCACCGCGCCGAGGACCAGCGCCTCCTTCACCGACACCGCGCCGCTCGTCACGGGCCGTTGGGCAGTGCGCTTCACGTGGCGGTCGAAGTCGCGGTCGGCCACGTCGTTGACGCAGCAGCCGGCCGAGCGCATCAGCACCGTGCCGAGCGTGAAGACCGCCAGCAGGTGCCAGCCCGGCCAGCCGTCCGCGGCGATCCACAGCGCGGCCAGCGTGGGCCACAGCAGCAGCAGCCAGCCGGCGGGGCGGTCCCAGCGGATCAGTTGCAGGTAGAGCGCGAGCCGCGAGGGCGGCGCAGCGGCAGGGGCGGCGGAGGTCATGGCCGCATTTTCACGCCGCGCTGCGTCATAGTCGCGCCGTCATGCCCATCACGCCTTTCCATTTCGGCCCCGGCGCCGCCGTGTACGCCGTCGCGCCGCAGCAGGTCAGCTTCCTCGCCTTCTGCGCCGCCAATGTGCTGATCGACGTCGAGTCGCTCTACAACCTCGTGCGGGGCAACGCCCAGGTCCACGCGTTCTTCCATACCTACGTCGGCGCGACGTTGGTGGCGCTGGCCATGGTGGGCGCGTGGGCGCTGCTGCGGCGCGTGCTGCCGCCCCGCTGGGTGGGAGGGCTGACACTCAAGCGTGTCGCCGTCGGCGCGCTGCTGGGCGCGTGGAGCCATGTGGTGCTGGACAGCGTCATGCATGTCGACATCCAGCCGTTGCAGCCGTTGAGCGCGGACAACGGCCTGTTCCGCATCGTGTCGCTGCTGACGCTGCATGGCGCCTGCGTGGCGGCGGCGCTGGGAGCGCTGGCGGTCATGGGCGTGCGCCGGCTGCTGGCACGGCGCGGGTGAAATCCCCGACGACGCAGGGCCAATCCAGGCGGTCTAGAGTCACCGATCCCCTCCATCCTCACCTGCCATGACCGATCTCAGCGCCTTCCCCATCACGAAGAAGTGGCCCGCCACGCGACCCGATGTGCTGCAGCTGTACTCGCTGCCCACGCCCAACGGCGTGAAGGTGTCCATCGCGCTGGAGGAGACGGGGCTGGCCTACGAGCCGCACCTGGTGAAGTTCGACACCAACGACCAGCTGACGCCGGAGTTCCTGTCGCTGAACCCGAACAACAAGATCCCGGCCATCATCGACCCCGCCGGGCCGGGCGGCCAGCCGCTGGCGCTGTTCGAGAGCGGCGCCATCCTGGTCTACCTCGCCGACAAGACCGGCCAGCTGATGCCCGCTGACCCAGCGCGCCGCTACGAGACGCTGCAGTGGCTGATGTTCCAGATGGGCGGCGTCGGCCCGATGTTTGGCCAGCTCGGCTTCTTCCACAAGTTCGCTGGCAAGGACTACGAGGACAAGCGCCCGCGCGACCGCTACGTGGCGGAGTCGCGCCGGCTGCTCGGCGTGCTGGACAAGCACCTGCAGGGCAAGACCTGGATCCTGGGTGACGACTACACGGTCGCCGACATTGCCGTCTTCCCGTGGATCAACAACCTGATCGGCTTCTACGGTGCGGGCGATCTCGTCGGCTACGGCGACTTCGGGCAAGTCGACCGCGTGCTGAAGGCCTTCGTTGACCGGCCGGCAGTGCAGCGCGGGCTGCAGATTCCGAACCGGGGCTGATGAAGACGGTCTGGCTCGCGGCGCTGCTGGCTGCCAGCGGGCCGGTGTGCGCCCAGGATTTGGCGTCCGCAGCGCCGGACGTAACCGCGCCGTCATCACCGCAGCCCGCGCCGGTGACGCCGGCCACGCGCGAGGGTCTGTTGCTGACGGTCTGGGATGAGTCCAGCCTGGACGCCGTCCGCGCCTTCGGCCGGCTGATGGGATCGCAAGCGCTGCGGGGTGATCCGGTGGTTGAGCGTGTCGCGCCTGGCATCGTCGCGCTGGTCGCGGTGGGGCCTTTGCTGCGGCCGGTTGGTCGTGACGAGATCGAGCCGCTGGGCCTCAGCTCCGCGCAGGCACTTGCGCTGGCGCGAACGCAGCTGCGCGCGGCGCTGCCGCCGCTGGACCAGGTCGCCCGACCGGTCGCGGCGGATGTCATCGGCAGGCTGCAGGGGCCGGCCGAGTCCTCCCGCGTGCTGCTGCATGCTGACTGGGCCTCGCTGGCGCAAGGCCAGCAGGGCCAGCTGCTGGTGGCGCCCGCGTCGCCCGACATGCTGTTGTGGAGCGCCGACACGTCAGCGGCGGGCCGGCAAGCGCTGCGTCGCGCCAAGCGCGAGGCATTGGAATCGGGCGATCGGCGCGCCTCGCTGCCGACGCGTACGTTGCTGCGCTGGACCCCCCTGGGTTGGGAGCCGGTGCACTGACGTTTCCGCCGGGTCAGTTCAAGGTGCCCGTTAACAACCGGGCGCGCTGCAACGAGTCCGCCACGATGCGCGCCGCCGTCTGGCACAGCGCGGGCGTGTGGTCGGCCATCACCTGCATGCGCAGCCGCGCGCTGTTCAGCGACACGGCCGGGTACTCCACCAGGTTGGCCAGCAGGCCGGCCTGGCTCATCTCGCGGCAGGCCACGCGCGCCACGGCGTCCTGCCCCAGCAGCACCGGCACGATGGGCGAGGGCTGGCCCAGCACGGTGATGCCCTGCTCGGTCAGCGCACTGCGCAGTCCCAGGATGGCGTGCATCAGGCGGTCGCGCCGCTGCTGGCCCTCGCAGGAGCGCACGATGCCCACGCAGGCGCGGATGATGGCCACCTGCACGGGCGACAGTGCGTTGGAGAAGGTGTTGGGCGCCGCGTAGAAGCGCAGGTACTCCTTGATCGCGCGGTCGTGGCAGGCGACGAAGCCGCCGTTGGACGCGAAGGTCTTGGAGAACGAGCCCATCACCAAGTCCACCTGGCCCAGCACGCCTTGCAGCGCCAGCTGACCACCCCCGCCGGGGCCCATGCAGCCCAGGTCGTGCGCCACGTCCACCATCAGCAGCGCGCCGTGCTCGCGCGCTAGCGCCTGCAAGCGACGCAGGTCGGGCGCGTCGGCGTCCATCGAGAAGCAGCCCTCGGTGACGAGCAGGATGCCGTTGTGCGGGTCGCGCTGGCGCACGCGCTGCAGCAGCCGCGCGACGTGCTCCATGTCCAGGTGGCGGTGCAGGTGGATATTGGGTGTGGCGGCTCGCGCGCCTTCATGCAGGCAGTTGTGGGCCAGCTGGTCCATGACGACATGGTCGGTCTCGCGCACCAGCCCCTTGATGGCGCCGAAGCCCGCGGCCCAGCCGGTCGGGAACAGCAGCACCTCGGGCATGCGCAGCAGCTCGCCCAGCTCGGCCTCCAGGGCCACAGCCTCCTCGACGTTGCCGGCCAGCGCCGTGGAGCCGGCGCTGTGCACGCCGTAGCGCGCCATGGCGGCCTGCGCCGCCGCGGCCACCTGGGGGTGGCGAGCCAGCGACAGGTACTCCTGCGACGAGAAGTTCAGCCCTGCGTGGCGCTGCCCGTCCAGCAGCGTCAGCTCGGCCGTCGCGCCGGGCCGGCCACCCAGCCGCTTGGCATACGGAAACACGCCGTGGTGCACGCGCGTCTGCGCCCACTGATGGAAGGCCTGCGCCTTGGCCGCCAGGTCCGTGCCCGGCAGCGCCAGGTAATCGAAGGACGAGCCGCGCAGTGCGGTGCCGTCCATGGCTTCTTCTCCCGGCGCTGCGTCGACAGCGCGCTCCAGCAATTCATCCATGGTGCCCCCGTTGAAAACCGTGTGGTGTCTTGTGGGAGCGGACTGTGCGTGGCGGTGCCAGGGCTTGCATCCACAGATTTGTAGAGTGCCGCGCTGGCGGCAGCGGGCCGAGCTCAGTCCAGCGCGCTGACCCGGTCACCCGGCTGCGGCACGCAACCTGCCGCCAGCCGTTCGCCGCCCTCGAGCCACACGGCGCCCTGTGGCCCGTGGCAGAACTCCAGGCGCCGCGCCGTCGGCCACAGACGCAGTGCGAACGCCTCCAGCCCGTCGGGCACGCTGGTCTGCACGAGGCCGGCGTTGAGCTGCTCGGCCGGGTGATCGCGGTACTGCAGCCAGGGCACGAAGTGGCCGGCCAGCATCAACAGCCCCGACGCCTTCACCGGCACCGGTGCATAGCCCTCGCGCTTCAGCCAGGCCTGCGCATCCTCGCGCGTGTGCAACCCGGTGACGGAGGCGGCCAGCAGCTCGGCCACCCACTGGTTGCAGTTCTGGAACTCGGTGCTGAACGGGTAGGCGTTGGCGCTGTAGCGCGCGTTCAGCAGGCCCAGCGCCAGCGGCTTGTCCAGCGCCGCGGTGGCCAGCGCGCGCGCGGCGTCGTCGGGCAGCAGCAGCACGCTGAGGTAGCCCTGGTCCACGTCGTCGCTGCCGGCCACGAAGCCGGCCAGGCCCTGGTCGAACAGGCGAGGACGCCCCTCGGCGCAGGCGTAGTACAGCTGGCGCACGGCCCACGGCGTGTCCAGCCCGTCGGCCAGCGCGATGGCGGCGTGCGAGTAGCGCAGGCCGAAGCGCGACAGGTCGGTGCCCGAGCGAGAGATCAGCGCGGCCCGCGCACCCGACGCGGCCAGCGTCTCGCGCACCACCGCCGCAAAGCGCAGCAGCCGGTGCTGCTGGTCGGCGGTGGCGTCCACGGCGCGCTCGCAGCCGTTGGGCAGCAGCGAGGCCGCGCTCGCGCTGCTGGCGCCGCCCGCGGCCAGCGCCAGCAGCGCGACCGCGGCGACGGTGCGGATCAAGACGCCGTCACGACGCGCGGCGCCAGTTCGCGCTGCCAGGCGTCTTCCAGCACGAGGAAGAAGGCCTTGCCGGTGTCGGCATGCGCGAACGCGGTGCCGTAGGGCTGGGGGGTGGCCTGCACCTCGTCGCCGACGTGAACGGCACGGGCGGCTAGCGCCTGAGCGGGCAGCGTCAGCTCCAACGGCGCGGCGCCATCGCGTTCCAGTTTCAGGCGCAGCTTGCCGGCGGTGTCGGCCTGGGCCACCTCGGTGACGCGGTAGCGGCCTTCGGCGCGCTTCTCCTCGCCGCTGCTGCTGCCGGACGAGGTCTTGAACGAATCCGACACGCTGCCGGACGAGGCCGAGCCGGCGCCAGCGGCGGACGAGGCGGACGAGCCGCCGAAGGAGGTGGCCGAGGCGGTCTGGGCGGCCAGGGCCAGCAAGCTGATGAGGGCAATGCGCATGAGAGGTCTGCAGTGAACCAGGGATCCGCGAACGATAGCAAGTCCACAGGGACGCCGGATCAACGCGCGCCGTTCTCCAGCGTGTCCAGGATGGGGCAGTCGGGGCGCTCGTCGCCATGGCAGCTGCTCACCAGCGTCTGCAACGTGGCCTTCATCGCCTGCAACTCGGCGAGCTTGGCCGCCAGCTCGGCCAGGTGCGCCTGCGCCAGGGCGCGCACCTCGCGGCTGGGGCGGGCGCGGTCCTGCCACAAGCCCAGCAGCGCGCGTATCTGCGCCAGAGAAAAGCCCAGGTCGCGCGAATGGCGGATGAAGCGCAGCAGGTGCACCTCGCGCTCGCCGTAGACGCGGTAGCCCGCGTCGCTGCGCGGCGGCTCGCTGATGAGGCCGATGCTCTCGTAGTGCCGCGCCATCTTGGCCGACACGCCCGCGGCGCGGGCCGCGTCACCGATGTTCATCGCTGATGCTCCCGCGCGGTGCCGCGCCAGCGCTTCAGCGTCAGCGCATTGAGCACCACGCTGACACTGCTGAACGCCATCGCCGCGCCGGCAATGACCGGGCTCAGTAGCCCGAAGGCCGCCAGCGGGATGCCGACGACGTTGTACGCGAACGCCCAGAACAGGCCTTGGCGGATCTTGGCCAGCGTGCGGCGCGAGATGTCCAGCGCGTCGGCCACCAGCCGGGGGTCGCCGCGCATCAGCGTGACGCTGGCGGCATCCAGCGCCACGTCGGCGCCGCCCGCCATCGCGAAGCCCACCGACGCGGCGGCCAGCGCCGGGCCGTCGTTGAGGCCATCGCCGACGAAGGCCACCACGGCGCCGCCCTCGCGCAGCTGCTGCACGGCCGCGGCCTTGTCGGCGGGCAGCACCTCGGCGCGCACGTCGGTGATGCCCAGCTGCCGCGCGACGCCCGCCGCAGCGCCGCGGCTGTCGCCGGTCAGCATGACCGTGCGGATGCCGCGCGACTGCAGCTCGGCGACGGCCGTGGCGGCGGTGTCCTTGATGCGGTCACCAAAGGCCAGCAGGCCCAGCACGCGATCCGCGGCCAGCAGCCACGACACCGTGCGGCCTTCGGCCTCCAGCCGACGCGCCGAGTCGTCCAGCGCACCGGCGTCCAGGCCGCGCTCGTGCAGCAGCCGCGAACTGCCCAGGGCCAGGTGTTGCCCGTCCACGCGGCCCTCGATGCCGCGGCCGGGCAGCGCGCGGGCGTCTGTGGCGGCCGGCAAGGCCAGCTGCTCGAGCTGCGCCTGCTGCTGTACGGCCACGGCCAGCGGGTGGCTGCTGGCGCGCTGCAGCGCGGCAGCTCGCGCCAGCACGTCGGTGCGGGTCGTGCCGTTGGCCGGCTCCACGGCGACGACGGCGGGCTGGCCCACGGTCAGCGTGCCGGTCTTGTCGAAGGCGACGACCGTCACCGCATGCGCCAGCTCCAGCACCTCGGCGTCCTTGATGAGGATGCCCTGCCGCGCGGCCACGCCGGTGCCGGCCATCAGCGTTGTCGGCGTGGCCAGGCCCAGCGCGCAGGGGCAGGCGATGACCAGCACCGCCACCGCATTGACCAGCGCCTGCTCCACGTCACCCGCATGCCACCACCAGCCGGCAAAGGTGAGGGCCGCGATGACCAGTACCACCGGCACGAACACGGCGCTGACGCGGTCCACGATGCGCTGGATGGGCGCCTTGACGGCCTGCGCCGACTCGACGAGCCGGATGACGCGCGCCAGCGTCGTCTCCGCACCGATGGCCGTCGTGCGCACCGTCAGCGCACCCTCGGCATTGATGGCGCCGCCGGTCACGTGACTGCCCGGCGCCTTGGCCACGGGCAGGCTCTCGCCGGTGATCAGCGACTCGTCGACATGGCTGCTGCCGGCCACGATCTCGCCGTCCACCGGGATGCGGTCGCCCGGCCGCACGACGACGAGGTCGCCCACGCGCACATCGGCTACAGGCAGCTCCACCTCCGCGTCACCGCGCCGCACGCGCGCCGTCGTGGGCCGCAGCGCGTTCAACGCGCGGATGGCGTCGGTCGTCTGGCGCTTGGCGCGCTGCTCCAGCCATTTGCCCAGCAGCACCAGCGTGATGACGGCGGCCGAGGCCTCGAAGTACAGGTGCGTGTGGCCCGGGTGGCGCCACAGCAGGTAGACCGACAGCCCGTAGGCCGCCGACGTGCCCAGCGCCACCAGCAGGTCCATGTTGCCGCTGCCGGCCCGCAGCGCGTGCCAGCCTGCCCGGTAGAAGCGCGCGCCCAGGATGAACTGCACCGGCGTGGCCAGCAGCCACTGCAGCCAGCCGGGCAGCACCAGGCCGGCCAGCATGGGCGCCATCAGCGGCAGCGTCAGCACCGTGCCGGCGGCCACCGGCCACCAGGCGGGCAAGCCGCTCGATGCCGCCACGGCCGGTGGCGCCTGGCTCTGGACGACGCTGGCCGGGTAGCCGGCCTTGTCCAGCGCAGCGGCCAGCACCGCGCCGCTCACGTTGGGTAGCGCCTGCACCGAGGCCTTTTCGGTGGCGAGATTGACGCTGGCCGCCTGCACGCCAGGCACGGCCTGCAAGGCCTTCTCGACACGGCGAACGCAGGAGGCGCAGGTCATGCCGCTGACCTGCAGCGTCAGTTCATGGAGGGTGGTGGCGGCGGGGGTGTTCATGTCGGGCGTCCAGCGGGCGGGGATGCGCCATCGTCAAGCTTGCCACGATGGCAAGGTCAAGCGGCTCAACGCTTGTCGCGTCCGGCGGCCGGCAAGTCCTGCAGCGCGGTGGGCAGCGGCGTGGCGGGCCCCGTCAGCGCCGCACCGCTCGCCGCTGCGGCCGCCTGCAACGCGGCCAGGCGCGCGGTCGTGTCGGGGTGGCTGCGCAGCCAGGTCGTGCCGGTCGGTGTATCGCCCTGCGGCAGCACGGTGAACAGTGTCGCCAGGCCGCCCGCGTGGCCGTACAGGGCCAGGCTGGCAGCCAGCGCTTCGGCGTCGGCCTGCCGTTCGGCGTCGCGCGAGTAGCCCAGCAGCGCCAGCTGAGCGGCACCGCCCAGCAGGCCTTGCGCGGCCTGCGCGCCGCCTTTGGGTGTGACCACCGACAACAGCAGCGCCACGGCCATGCCGTGACCCATGTTGGCGGCCACGTGCCGATGCTTCACGTGCGCGATCTCGTGGGCCAGCAGCGCGGCCAGGGCCTGCTCGCTGTCAAGCTTGCGCAGCAAGCCGTGGAACACGCGGATGCGCCCGCCCAGGGTGGCGTACGCGTTGACCAGCGCCGAAGCATCGTCGCCAACGACGATCTTCATGCCGGGTGGCAGCGCCATCACGGCTGCGACGCGATCGGCCACCGCCTGCAGTGCGGCACGGCGCTGTGCGGCCGCTGCGTCAGCCGGCGGCCCGGCGTCGAACACGCGTTCGGCCAGCGCCACTTCGTAGCGGAACGGCAGCTTGGGGGCCAGCCAGCGCGCCGACAACCCCGTCACGGCCACCAGCAACACCAGCGCGGCGAGGCTAGCGCCCAGCAGCCAGGCCAGCTCGCGCAGCGGGCGGTCGTCGCGCTCCAGCAAGTCTTCCGGCGGCAGCCGGTTCTCCAGGCGCGGGGCCGTCATGCGTCGGCGCCCACGGGGCTCACGCCGCTGGCGGGGGCGGCGCCGCGTCGACCAGGGCCGTGCCGAAGGCCAGGATTTCCACGGACGGCGTCGAAGAGCCGGCGATGGTGGTGCTCTGGAAGCGCACGCCGATCACCAGCCGGCTGCCGGCGGCCTCGGCCTGCGCCTTCAGGCGCAGCAAGGCCTCGCGGCGGGCGCGCTCCAGCAGCGTCTCGTAGCCGCGAAAGCGCCCACCGAAGAAGGATCTAAAGCCGGCCACGAAAGTCTTGAAGTAGTCCGACGAGATGACCACGGCGCCCGTCACCAACTGTGCCGAGCCGGCTGTCACGCCGTCGGGCACGTAGCGCGTGTTCAGCGCCACGACATGGCGCAGCGCCTGCTCGCGCTCGCGGATGCTGCGGTAGTGGCGCCGCTCCAGCACGCGCCCGACGACGTAGCCCAGCACCAGCGGGACGAGCAGCACCCACAGGTTGAAGGTCTCCAGCCAGAAGTCCAGGGTCATGGCGGTCGGCGCGGCGTCAGGCCGGCTCCACCGTCACCGCCGACCCGTAGGCCAGGATCTCGGCCGCACCGAGGGTGATGCTGGTGGTCACGAAACGTACGTTCAGCACCGCGTTGGCGCCGATGGCGCGCGCCTCGGCTTCCATGCGCTGCACGGCCTCGGTGCGCGCCTCCTGCATCAGGTCCGTGTAGGCCTTCAGCTCGCCGCCCACGATGTTCTTCAGCCCGGCCAGCAGGTCCTTGCCGGCATGCTTGGCGCGCACCGTGCTGCCCTGCACGATGCCCAGGTGCGCGGTGATGCGGTGGCCCGGCGCGGTTTCGAGGTTGCTGACGAGCATGGACGAGGCCCCTGTGGTGATGTGATCCGAGGGCCGTGATGATGCCCGAAGCGGAGCACCCGGCGTCGGCGGCGCGGGGCCTCAGCGGCGCCCGGCCGCGGGGCGCTTCGTGCGCGCCGTGCGGGAGCGCGACTGCGCTTCGTGGCCTTGCTTCCAGGCCTCGCTGCGCTGTCGCCACAGCTGGGCAGACTCGCCTGTGGCGTGTGGCTGGTTGCGAGACTGGCTGAGCGGGTTGGCGTCGTGCGCCTCACCGCGCGCGGCGGCCTTGGCGCCCTGGCGCCGCAGCTCCGAGCGTTCGGCCTCCGACAGCGGCAGGGCAGGCACTCGCGGCGACGGGCGCGCACGCCGGGGCGGCAAGGGGTAATTCATGGCGAGCTTTCGGCGGGTTGCGCGCTCGTCAGCGCCAGCAGCACGTCGGCGTACCAGGCGCAGTTCAGGCCCAGCGACTCGTCCTGCACCTGGTCGCGGTTGCGCATGTCCATGCGCGTGGAATGCACGCCCAGCAACTGCCAGCTGACCGGCGATCCATCGGCCTGGCTGGCCGTGCGCCGCCGCACGACCGGCGAGCCGCTGCTGCCGCGGTGCGTGCGCGCGTCCGTCAGGAAGCAGCCCTGGCGCTGGAAGCGCACGCCGTAGGCCGACGCGATGGACGCGCTGCGCGCAACGGCCAGGTGGTGGATGGTGTCGTGGAAGCCGAGCGGGAAGCCCGGAATGGTCAGCGGGTCGCCGATGGCGATGCCCTCCTCGCGTGCCTCCAGGTGGGTCTCGTCGAACGCCAGCAGCACCGCATCGGCCGGGAGCTCGGCGTGGGCGATCGCCATCACGGCCACGTCGACCGTGCCGCCGCTGTCGGTGGCCTCGCGCCACTGGCTCAGGCCGTCGCGGTACAGCGGCAGCGAGACCTGCGTGTGCCGGGTCAGGTCCTGCGCATCGGTGTGGACGCCGATGTCGATGCGGTCCGGCAGGTGCGCGCTGGCCGCGTCGGCGAAGACGTGCCGGTTGCTCACCAGGAACAGCTGCTCGCCACGGCGGAAGAAGAAGCCGCTCGCACTGGTCTTGACGGCAGCACCCACGAAGGTGGTGATGCGTGTCGTGGCCAGCAGCAGCGCGTCGACCGTACCGGCGGGCATGGCGAGCTGGCTGCGCTGCAGCAGCGCCCGGTTGCGCGCGATCTCACGCTCGAACGTCGTCAGCACCACGTCGGAGATGTCCGAATGCAGCATCACGGTGCGCGCGGCCTCGGCATGCGCGTCGAACGACGCCGCCAGCCGCGCCAGCGCCGGGGCGGACAGCGTGTCGATGACGGCTGGCATCAGCGCGTCCAGCGCCACCAGGCTGCCCTTCAGTTCGCAGATGCGCTCAGTGGCTTCTTGCAGGTTCTTCAATGGAGGCCTCCCGGTGCGGCAAGAAAAAAAGCGCGGCAGGGCCGCGCTTTCATCGGAGGGCGTCTGGGCTTGCCCGACGCCTGCAGTCAGTGCTGCTGGGGATCAACCCACGCTGCGGATGTTCGAGGCCTGCGGGCCCTTCTGGCCCTGGGTCACTTCGAACTGCACGCGCTGGTTCTCGGCCAGGGTCTTGAAGCCGCCGCCTTGGATTTCCTTGAAGTGGGCGAACAGGTCCTTGCCACCGTCATCAGGGGCGATGAAGCCGAAGCCCTTGCCTTCGTTGAACCACTTCACGGTGCCGGTTTGAGTCGTCATATTGAATTCCTTTGAGATTTCCAGGCGCGAAATTGCACCCAGCGAAGAGACGCCAAGAAAATCTTCAAGGGGGGTTCGACTCAGACCACCGGCAGAACACCGGTGCGGGAGGAAAGACCTAAGAGCGGACGGTCTTGTGCATATCAGCCGCCCGATAGTAGTCGTAAAAGCCGCCGGGGCGGTTTTATATTTTCGACAACCCGCTGCCGGCGCTCATGCCGGCACACGCACAGCCAGGCGCGCCTGCTCGATGGCGGTCAGCAACGCTTCTTCGGAAAACGGCTTGCCCAGCAGCTGCGTCACGCCGGCGGCCTGGGCCTGTTCCTGCTTGTCGTCGGAGGACGTGATCATCAGCACCGGCAGCTGCGAGGTCGCAGCCGCGGCGCGCACCTGGCGCGTCAGCTCGAAGCCGTCGATGCCGGGCATCTCGACGTCGGTGATCAGCACATGAGGGCGTTCGGCCGCCAGCAGCTCCAGCGCTTGCTCGCCGCTCTCGGCCAGCGCGACGCGGTAGCTGCGCGTGGCCAGCAGCCGGCTGAGCTTGACGCGCACGATCTTGGAGTCATCGGCGACCAGCACCAGCGTCTCGTCGGCGCGCAGCTCGCGCGTGGCGACGGCAGCTGCTGCAGCCTCGGCACGCGCTTGCGCCTCGGCGGCGAGACGTGCGGCCTCTGCTTCGGCGGCGGCCCGTGCGGCGGTCTCCGCGGCTTCGGCGGCTTCGCGCGAGGCCTGTTCACGCGCCAGTCGCGCCGCGTCCTCGCGGGCCTGCGCCTCGGCGGCCAGGCGTGCATCCTCGGCCTCCTGCGCCAGCCGCGCAGCTTCGCGTTGCGCCGCCTCGCGTTCGACCGTCTCGCGGGCCAGGCGCTCGGCTTCTTCGCGCGCACGGGCCTCGGCGGCCACGCGGGCGGCTTCGGCCTCCTCGGCGCGGCGCGCTGCTTCCGCGGCTGCGGCTTCGCGCTCGGCCTGCTCGCGGGCGAGCCGCTCGGCGTCATCGCGAGCCTGCGCCTCGGCGGCCAGCCGGGCGGCCTCGGCGGCTTCGCGTTCCGCCTGCTCGCGCTCGGCGCGCTCCGCTTCCTCTTTCTCGCGCGCCTGCATCTCCGCGGCGAGGCGGTAGGCCTCGGCGATGGCGGCCTCGTTCTCGGCCTGCTCGCGGGCCAGCCGGGCGGCTTCGGCCTCGGCGATGCGGCGCGTGGCCTCGGCCAGCTCCTGCTCGGCCTCGGCGCGCCGGCGTTCATCGGCCGTGTCTGGCTCGACCGGGGTTTCGGCGCGGTCCGCCGCCAGCTGCCGGGCGCGCGCCACGTGCTCGGCCTGCTCCAGCGCGATGCGCTCGGCTGCCTCGCGCGCGCGCTGGCGGCGTCGGTGGCGCAGCGATACCAGCGACATGACGACCGCCGCGAACGCGATGGCCAGGATCCAGATCAACAGCTCATTCATGGGGTGGGTGGTGGTGGGACCGCTCGATATCGCGGTCAGCGGGCGTCATCGTCGCGCCCGACCCGGCAGCTTAGCGAAGGTCGGCGGGCCTTGCCTTCATCAGGCGCGCTTCCCGGCAGTTTTGCTCGGTTCCTACCGGGGCTTGCAGCGGGCGGGCAGGCGCGTTCAGGGCGGCGCGGCGCCACGCGGCGGCGCAGGGGCTTGCTGAAGTTCGAAGGCCACGCGCGCCCAGCGGCCGCGGCCGTCGAGTGCGGTCAGCGCATGGCGGCCGGGTTGCCTGAGCGTCAGCACCTGCACGCCCTGACCCTCGCCATCGCCCACCAGCTGGCCGTCCAGCAGCCAGCTCACGCCCTGCTGGGCGCCGACGGCCTGCAGCCGCAGTGTCACGTCGGCCCGGCCGGGTGTGGGGCGCAGCAGACTGCCGGGTTCCACGCCGACGATGCGCAAGAGCTGCCCCCCGGGCGCGCGTGGCGCGCAGCCGGGGGCCCAAGGCAGGCGTTCGACCGGGTCCAGCGCCGCCGCGTCCATGAAGGGCCCGAGCAGCGTGGGCCAGCGCACGGTCTCGGTGCGCATCGCGTCGGGCGCGCAGTCGGGGCGCACACGCTGGCCGGCTTGCGTCCATGCGGCGGTGACGAGGCCACCGGGCTGCAGCCGGTCCGGCAGCGTGGGCGGCACGGCGCCGTCCACCGTCCAGGCGGTGCGGCGCTGCAGGCAGTGGGCGGGCGGTGTCAAAGCCTCGGCGGTGCCCAGTGGCCAGCAGATGGGCACGGCACGCACGGAGGCGGGCTGGCGGCGCGGGGCCATCTGTTGCCTGCTGTCGGCCGGGCCGAGCGCGGCGGCGATGTCGCGCAGCAGCGGCGCCGATGTGTTGGCGCCGAAGTGGCCGGGGTTGGGGGTGCCATCGGGCCGGCCCACCCACACGCCCAGCGTGTAGCGGTCCGTCACGCCAATGGCCCATGCGTCGCGGAACCCGAAGCTGGTGCCGGTCTTCCACGCGACGCGCTGGGCGCTCTCGCGGAACGGGTTGCCGGGCCGGCCGCCGCTTTCCAGGATCTCGCGCACGATGAAGGCGGCGCCCTCGCTCATCAGCCGCGTCTCGTGCAACGGGTCGTCCGGCAGCAGGCGGGGCCGGCCGGCCAGGCCGCCACGTGCCAGCGCCGTGTAGGCGCCCACCAGCGCTTCCAGCGAGGTGCTGCCGCCGCCCAGGATGAGGCTGAGGTTGGGCGCTGCATTGGCCGGCATGCGCAGCCGCAGGCCGGCGTGGCGCAGCCGGCCTGCGAAGCGCTCGGCGCCCAGTCGCTCCAGCAGGTCCACCGCGGGCACGTTCAGCGAGCGCTGCAGCGCCTCGGCCACGCTGACCGGGCCGGAGAAGTCGGCCTGGAAGTTGCCCGGCGCATAGCCGCCGAAGTTCTGCGGCGCGTCGATCAGCAGGCTCTCCGAGTGGATCAGGCCCTCGTCCAGTGCCAGCGCGTACAAGAAGGGCTTCAGCGTGGAGCCGGGCGAGCGCTGCGCGCGCACCATGTCCACATGGGCGCCGCGCTTGGCGTCGCCGAAGTCGGCCGAGCCCACGTAGCCGCGCACCTCCAGCGTGCGGTTGTCCACCACCAGCGCGGCCATGGAGTTGGCATCGGGCAGCGTGTTGAGCCGGTCGGCCAGCAGCTGCTCCAGCCGGGCCTGCAGACCGGCGTCCAGCGTCGTCTGGATGACCGCCTGGTTGCGGCCCTCGCGCCTGGCCTGCTGGCGCAGCCGCTCAGCTGCGAGTGGTGCGAGCCAGCGCGCGCGCAATGGCGGCGCGAAGACGCGCTCCAGCTTGGCATCGGCCACGTCGGCCGCGGGCCACACGCCCAGCGTCTGCATGCGCGTCAGCACCTTGTCGCGGGCGGCCTGCGCGGCGCCCACGGCGCGGTCGGGCCGCAGCCGGGTGGGCGACTGCGGCAGCGCCACCAGCAGCGCGGCCTCGGCATGCGACAGGTCGGCCGCCGGCTTGCCGAGGTAGGCGCGGGCGGCCGTCTCCACACCCTCCAGCGGGCCGCCCATGGGTGCGAGGTTCAGATACAGCGACAGGATCTCGTGCTTGCTGAGGTGCAGTTCCAGCTGCAGCGCGCGGGCGATCTGGCGCAGCTTGGCGGGCACGCTGCGGCCGGCGGCCCGGTCATCGACGAGGCGCGCCACCTGCATCGTCAGCGTGGACCCGCCCGACACGATGCGCCCGTGCCGCGCCCATTGCCAGGCCGCGCGCGCCAGCGCCGCAGGGTTGATGCCAGGGTGCCAGCGGAACCAGCGGTCCTCATAGGCCAGCAGCGCCTGCAGGTAAAGCGGCGATACGGCCTCGGGCGTCGTCGGGTGGCGCTGCGCGCCGTCGCTGCTGGCCCAACTGCGCAGCGGCGTGCCGTCGGCAGCCAGCACGGTCAGCGTGGGCGACGTGGCGGTGGGCTCGGGCAGCGGGCAGGCGAAGTCCAGCACCAGCACGGCCAGCAGCAGTGCGGCGAGGGCCAGCTCAAAGCGGCGCCACCGCGAGGCGGCTTCAGGCCAGCGCATCCCAAGGATTCAATACCGAGAGGCCGGACAAGCCCTGCACGGCCCGCACATTGCGCGTGACCAGAATCAGCCCGTGCTGCAAGGCAGTGGCGGCCAGCAGGCTGTCGATGGCCGGAAGCGGGCGGCCGGCCTGCGCCACGATGCGCCCCCAGCGATCGGCCACGGCAGCATCCACATTCAGCACGCGGCCGGTGAAGTACGCCGGCAACTCCGTTTCCAACCAGTCCAGCAGAACAAGGCGCCGTGAGGCGTCCTCCAAGACCTCGACACCCTTGCGAAGCTCCCCCAACGTCAGCACGCTCAGATACAGGGTGCCGGGCGGCCTTTTGGCAAACCATGCCGCCACGCGGGCATCGGGCTGGCGGCGGCGCAGTTCCGACAGCACGTTGGTGTCGAGCAGGTAGCTCACAGCTCGATGGCTCGCGTCAGGCTGGTGTCGCGCTGCGGGTCCAGCTCGTCGTCCCCGAGGGCCGCCAGCGGGGACCGCTGCATGAAGTCCAGCAGCGAACCGGCCTGCCCGGACAGCCGCTCGAAGTCCTCGCGCGACAGCACCACGGCCACGGAACGGCCATGCAGCGTGATGTCTTGCGGACCCTCGGACTGCGCCTGCTTGACCACTTCGGACAGCTTCGCTTTGGCCGCCTGCATTTGCCAGGATTGCATGGGACATCTCCAAATCTGACCAGACAGGTCAGATCCTAGGTCAACGCGGGTTTGATGCTGCTCGCCCGGTCCGAAGCTGCTGCAACTCCGCCGTCAGCCACTGCGCACTCTCCACCGGCGCCTTCCCCGCGCAGCGCACGAGGTAGGGTTTGCCGCTCATGCTGCTGCCGGACGCACCGCTGGCGATGAACTGCTCGGCGGTCTTCACCAGGTCTTTGCCTTCGAGGTAATCCAGCTTCTTCAGCAGATGCGACTTGGCGTCGGCACCGCTGTGCCAGCTGCCGTTGCGATTGAACTCGCAGCCGGAGGACTGCAGGCGGGCCAGCAGCGCATCCACCTCCGCGCGGGCGGCGGGCGGCAGCGGGGCGGCGTGGGCGGTCTGCAGCAGCAGCGCGCCTGCAAGCAGGAGGGATGGGCGCATGGCGGCCATTCTCGGCGACGCGCTCAGCGCGGGGCCTCACGGGAACTGGTGGCCGTGCGTCGTGCGGCGGGCATCGCTGGGCGACAGGCCGGTGGTGATGCCGCTGCCGCCCAGCACCGGCGTGGCGCTGAGCACGCTGCCCGAGGCCGGCGTGTCGCGGCCGTGGGTGTTGCGCCAGACGCTCCAGTCCATGTCGTTGCCGCTGCACTCGGCGTCCTTGTGCGCCAGGCGGTGGGTGCTCTCGATGAGGTTGGCGCCGCTGGTCATCTGCGTGGCGAAGCCGGCCGGCACGCCGCTCTGGCAGCTCAGCCCCGCATACGGCGGCAGGGCGCGCGACACGATGATGTTGTGGAACACCCGCGTGCCGCTGCTGCCGCTGTTGAACACGCCCGGCGCCTGCCGGATGCGCCCGCCCGCCAGCGTGTTGTGGTGCAGGTTGTGCTCGCGCATCGTGCAGCTGGCCTGGAAGCACTGCCCGCCCAGCACCACGTCGCCGTTGACCAGCAGGTTGTGGTGGATGTGCACCTGCTCGGCGTTGGCCTGCGCCGAGACCTGGACGCCGATGCGGCCGGTGTCGGCCGGGTCGAACTCCACGTAGTTGCGGCGGTAGGTGTTGAACTGCGAATTGTCCTTGTCATGGAAGCCGCCGTTCACGCCCGGGCCGAGCCGCACCTGGTTGTCCTCCACCAGCGACTGGCCGGCGTCGAACAGCACGAATGCATAGCCCGCGCCCACGTAGCGGCCGAAGTCGTTGTCCTGGATCAGCAGCTTGTGGCGCGACGCGGCGGCGTTGTCGCCCCAGCCGTGGATGAAGCCGGGGTTCTCGCTCTTGTTGGGGCCTTCCACGCCGTTCACGAAGCGCACGTTGCGCACCACCAGCCCGGCGCGCGCGGGGTCGCTGACGATGCCGTACTGCTTCACGTTGACGATATCCACGCCCTCGATGCGCGCCATCGGCGCGGTGCCCGCGCGCACCGTCAGGTTGCCGCTGTCGGCCATGTCCAGCGTCACGATCTCGTCCGGGTAGGCCAGCAGCTGCCGGGCTCGGGCGTCGGTCAGCACCAGGCCTGCCGCCGCGTGGCGGCCCTGGCGCAGCAGCAGCGCCTGCTCGGCGGTGCTGCGGGCCAGTGCCTGGGCCAGCGTCTTGAAGGGCGCGCTGCGTGAGCCGGTGCCGGTGGCGTCGTCACCGCCGGGCGCCACGAACAGGAAGCGCGCGGCCGACGAAGTGATCGTGAACGTCGTCGCCAGCACGCGAGGCGTGGCGCTGCTGTCGCGCACCTCCACGCTGGCCACGTAGCGGCCCTCGCGCGCCGGCGTGAAGCGCAGCGTGCCCTGGCGAGCGTCCAGCGTCACGCCGTCCAGCGGCTGCGCGGCACCGTCCAGCGTCAGGCCGGTCAGGCGGTACGCGTAGGGGTACAGCCCGCCCACCACGCCGGGGCGGCTTTCATAGGGCAGGCCGGGGTAAGCGGACTCGCGCACCGCGAACGACAGCACCAGCTCGCCGCGGGGCGCCGTGGCCGGCATGACCACGCGCGCGGCGCTGGCATGGCGGCAGCGCACGAACACCGGCGCCCCATCGTCCGGCACCGTGGTGGGTGCCGCGTCCGACACCGCGCACACCTGGCCCTCGGGCTGCGCCAGCACGCGCAGGTCCAGCGCCGCGCCGGCGGGCTGCTGCGGGCTGAAGGCATAGGGCTGGTTGTTGAAGTTCGCGTCCAGCGTGGCGGCGCCGTGCCCCAGCCGCAGCGTGGCGCCCAGCGCCAGGCCTTGCACACGCAAGTGCAGCGCCACGGCTGGTGCGGGTGGCGGCGCGGCCACGGGTGGTGTGACCGTGGGCGGCTGTGAGCTGGCGTTCAGCCCGCTGCCGCCACCACAGGCGGCCAGCGTGGCGGCCAGGGCCAGCGCGGCGAGCACGCGCAGTCGTGCAGGGGGCGGGGCGGACTGCGGTGCGAGGCTGGGCGGGCAGGCGGGGACGGTCATGGCGCGTGGAAGGCATGCGCCAGGTATCCCGGGCGGCGCGACGGGTCAGGCAAAGCGCGGCGGCAGTCTGCCCGTGACGGATGGTGACCCGGCGCGAGATGAGGCGCGGCTTTGTTGCAGGTTGTTGGTGGCGGGGCCGTCAAATCCGGGCACATGGTGCGTGCGCTGATTGCTATCCGCGCGCTGGGGCGCGGCACTGGTTGTAGCGCTCGGCCAGCTCCACCACGCCCAGCTTGGACTGTCGAATCTCCGCTCGGATCAGCGGTGTCGTACGGGCTCGCGCGTGGACTTGGCTCATGCAACTTTGCCAGCGCCAGCTCGGCCTTGAACAACGCCCAGCTGCGAATGGGAACATGATCACATGGGACCCAACAGGTAGGCTGGGGTGAGCGTGGCGAACCCCAGCGTCGACTTGGCTTGCCGCAAACATCCAACATGATGCTGCCCAAGTTGCCGTCGCGTCGTTCGGGCAACGTGCTGGGCTTACGCGTGACTTCAGCTTGTACGTTGGCGGTGACGTCCTTGCACCCCGACTGTGCCGTCGTACGAACGCGGGGTCCGCAAAGCTCCCCCAGCCTACCGAGCCGATAACAACGCCGCGAAGACGCGGTTGTGATCGGTCAAGAAGTCCGGCTGCAAAATGCCGTAGTGGGTCAACGACTTCTCAACAGTATCCAGACCCACGGCCTCGGCCCGCTCGTAGGCCAGTGAGCCCTTGTGGACTCGTTCCTGGGTGTTCGAGAAGTCGTCGAACTTCAAAGAATATCCAGCACCGAAATAGGCGAAGTCAATGTTTGGGGTCAGCGCTAGCCTCTTGATGATCGGCCAGTCGAACGAGTCGTACGCCTCCTTGACGGCAGGGGCCACGATGTTTTGCTGCTCCCAGTCGAAGAACGCGTTGAATAACGCTGCACGATCGTTGGTGCTGAACGAAGCACCGTCATCCGCTGCGTGGCAGCGTTTCAGAAGGCGTAGAAATGAGGTACCGATCCTTCTTTCCAGCAGTTCGTCGACGGCGTTTGACCTAGATGCAAAGTAAATCGCGTAGGACTCCGCACACACACGGCGATTGATGTCCCGAAACTTGTCGGCAAAGCTTGCGAGAGCCTCCAATCTGGCCGCCCGCATTTTTGGATGAAACACGAACTTGAAGGAAAGCACCTTTCCCGCATGCATGCCCTTGCGGAAATAGCCGGACGCCCAAAGCGCGCCATGTGCAGCGATCAACGGAAACACATTCCGTCCGCCGGACGCCTTGTATATGTGGTGGTACACGCAGGCACGTTGCGTCAAGCTGGCCAATCCGCCAGCCAAACGAACGCCGTCCAGCCGGAGCTTTTCGTAAAGAGAGCCGTCCAGCGAGCACGTATCCGTCAACTGGATCATCTCTTGTCCACCACCGCTATCTCCCCCTCGGCCTTGCCGACGCCGCGGATTTCCGCCCGATACATATCCTCCGCAAACGTCGCCGGCACCACATACCGCCCCGGCGTGACGGCACGCACCAGATAGAACAGATCCAGCGGCGAACCCAGCCGCGCCGCGGCGACGAAGCGGTCGTCGCGGTACTCGGTGTGGACGATGCGTTCGTTGGCATTGGCCTGCGCCACGTTGACGCCTTCCACCGCGAACTCGCCCGCCTGTGGGCCCTGGCTCAGGTTCAGGTTCTCGATCTCGAAGCCGGCCGGGATGCGGTCCACCACCAGGCCGTCCTTGATCTGCTGCGAGGCCTTCACGCGCAGGCGCACGATGAACATCTCGCCCGTCGTGAACTGCCGCGCCGTCACCGGCTTGCCGTCGGTGGTGAACATCGCGCGCTCCACCGAGATGCGGTCGCTGTTCGGGGTCAGCGGCTTGACCGGGTAGCCCTGGGCCGTGACGTCCAAGTACAGCGGCTTGTCGCCGTCGTTCTTCAGCGCGAGGCCCGAGCGCAGCTGCGCAATCTCGAAGCTCTGCTGGCCGGTGCCGCTGCAGGTCCAGGCGTCGGCCTTGGCGCCGACGGTAAGCGACGTTTTCCAGGCGTCGTCCTTGCCGGCGCCATTCGTCGCGGCCTGCACGGCGAGGAAGAGGGCCAGGCGCTCCTGCGTGGAGTAGTAGTTGCGCTTGCCGAAGTCGTCGGCCAGGTCGAACAGCAGGTTCTCGCGCTTGTCGTGCGTGACCTTGTGGCGCAGCAGCAGCGCGTAGGCCAGCGCGCGGTCGCGGATGCGGGAGCCGTAGTCGCCGAGCCATTGCCCCCAAACGCCGTCGTCGGGTTGGTAGCCGTAGGGGCGGGCCATCGCGTCGTCCAGCGCAGCCTTGGCGCGGGCTTCGTCGCCCATGGCCTTCAGCGCGAGGGACAGTTGCACCAGCGGCAGCGGGCTCAGCGCGTTGGCACGGTGCTTGTCGTGCAGTGTGCGCAGCGTGGCCAGCGGCGCCTTCTGCTCGCGGGCCAGGATGTAGCCGGCGTGCGCGGCCTCGGCGAAGCGCTGGTGCGCCAGGCGCAGCACCTCGGCCTCACGGAAGTCGGCGATGGCGCCCTTGTCGTTGCGGCGCGGCGCTGAAGGCGGTGTCATCTGCTGGCCAGGGCTGCGCTGGAACTGCTCGGTCAGGCCGTCCAGCGACTTGGCGAGCTGCGCCTCGGGCACGGCGAAGCCGGCGTCGCGCGCGTCTTGCAGGAAGCCGGTGACATAGGCACTGAGCCAGCCCTCGTAGGGGCTGCTCGCGGCCCACAGGCCGTAGCCGCCGCGGGCCTGCTGCATGCCGGCCAGGCGGGCGAAGGCGCCTTCCAGCCGCTTGGCGCGTTCCTCGCGCGGCACGGGCGTCATGCCCCAGCGCTTGGCGGCCTCGTCGTCGATGTAGAGCAGCGGGTAGGCGCTGGAGGTGGTTTGCTCCAGGCAGCCGTAGGGGTAGGTCAGCAGGCCGCGCACCTGATCCTTGATGTCGATGGGCGGCGTGTTGCTGACGCTCATGCTGAGCGTGGCGGAGCCGGCCCAGTAGGCGTCCAGCAGCGCGCGGTCCACCGTCTGCGTGGCGCCGGGCTCCAGGCGGATGCGGCGGCTCTCACGCGTCAGCGGCGTGACGGGCTGCACCTGCAGCGCAGCCTCGCGCACGAGGCTCAACGAGCCGGCCGTGACGGTCAGCTTGATCGGCGCCAGGCCGTAGGCATCCAACGCCTCAGCCTGGAAGTGCAGGATCTGGCGCTGCTTGTCGGCGAGCTTGACCGACTCGGCCGCGCCGGTGATTCGCACCGGACCGGTGGCCGACAACGCCACGCGCACGTCCTGCGGCGTGCCGCTGAGGTTGGTCACGTCCAGCGCGATGGTGGCCTTGTCGCCCGGCGCGATGAAGCGCGGCATGTTCAGCTCGGCCACCAGCGGCGCGGCGACGACGGTGTCGGCCTGCGTGGAGCCGTAGCTGTCCGCGCTGCTGACGACCGCCATCAGCCGCAGCGTGCCGTTGAAGTCAGGCAGCTTGAGGTTGATGGTCGCCTCGCCCTTGGCGTCCAGCACGACGGGGCCGCTGAACAGGTCCACCAGCAGCACCTTGCGCGGCATGCTCTGCGTGTCGCGCTTGCCGGCGTCGCCGCCGAAGCGTTGCTGCGCGACGTTGCCGTCCATCTTCTCGATGAGGCGGCCGTAGAGGTCCAGGATGTCGGCGCCGTAGCGGTGCTTGCCGAAGAAGAAGTCGGCCGGGTCGGGCGTCTTGAAGTTGGTGATGTTCAGGATGCCCACGTCCACGGCGCTCACGGTCACGATGGCCGGTTTGCCGGCTAGCTGCGGCGCCTTTACCTTGACCGGCAGCGTGGTGGACGGCTGCGTCTTGGCCGGCGCCTCCAGCGCGACCTTCAGCTTGCGGTCCTCACGGTTCAGCGGCAGGTGCACGAGGCCCAGCGCGCGGGCCGGCGTCACGCGGTCGCCCTGGCTGCCGGGGCGGAAGGCGGCGACGGTGACGTACAAGTCTTGCCGCTGCCATTCGGGCGTGGCGCCGACGGGGATGCTCAGGTCCGTGCCCGAGGCCTTCACGCTGACGCGCTTGCTCCACAGCACGCGGTCGCCCTCGACGGTGACGACGGCCTCGCCGTCGTGCGGCGGCTTGATGGTGAGCTTGGCGTCGTCGCCGGGTTTGAAGGGTGAGCCCTTGAGCTGCAGCTGCACACGGTCGGGGCGGTTGCCGATGTCGTCGGCATCCTGCGCGCCGTAGCCGGCGTAGAAGCCGTAGCGCAGGGTCTGCTGGGTCTCGGGGTCTTCGATCTCCAGGCGGTAGCGGCCCCACTTCACCGGCAGGTTCACCACCGTCTTGGCCTGCAGCTTCAGCGTGCGCGCCTCGACGAGTTCGTCCGTTGTGTTGAAGCCCGAGTGCCAGCCGCGGCCGTCGTCATAACGCCAATACCACTGGCGTTCCTCGTAGGTGAGCGTCAGCTTCAAATCCTTGGCGGGCTTGAAGGCGCCCGTCGCGTCCACGCGCTGCACCTCGAAGCCGGCCAGGCCGCCCTCGGGCGCCACGTTGCGGTCGAACAGCGGGCGCACGGCGACGAGCGCGGGCGCCGGCCACCAGGTGCGCTCGATGCTGCGCACCACCGGCCGGCCGCCGCTTTCCAGCAGGCTGAAGGCACCTCGCACGCGCATCGGCGAGTTGCGTTCGGACAGATTGGCGGTCAGCGCCACCTCTGCCTTGCCCTGCTCGTCCAGGTCGGCCTCGGGCAGGTCTTGCCGCGTGCGCGCCTTGTCGTCGGCGAAGTCGCCGAAGAGATAGCCCGGCAGCTTCTGCGCCAGCGGGTTGGCCAGCCGCTCGGTGGACACGGTGGATTGCAGCCGGTTGCCGGCGGCGGGCGCGCCGTAGAGGTAGTCGCCCTGCACCTGCACGGGCAAGCTCACCTCGCCTTGCAGCGGCGCCTCGGGCGCGGTCAGTGTGAGCTTCATGCGCTCGGGCAGGAACTCCTCGACCTTGAAGGACCATTGCGCGTCCGGGGTCTTCGCAGCCGGGTCCACGCGGGCCTGCAGCGTCCAGCCGCCGGTGGGCGCGTCGGCCGGCAAGGTGACCGTGTGCTGGAAATAGCCCTGGCCGGTCTTGTGCGGCTGCACCAGCTGCTCGACCAGCTTGCTGCCGTCCGGCTTCTTGACCGTGATCGTCAGCGCAATGAGCTTGGCCGGCAGCCGGCTGTCCGCATCACGACTCAGCACGGACACATTGAAGCTCTCGCCCGGCCGGTACAGGTCGCGGCCGGCGTAGACGAACACCTTGTTGCTGCGCGACGGGTGGCCGGTGGCGTCGAACTCGCTCAGGTCCAGCGCCGCGTCGCGCAGCGACAGCACCGACATCTCCGCGCCCTTGCGCGCCAGCACCAGCCGCGCCAGGTCGCCCACCTTGCCGTTGGTGCCGGTGAAGACAGCATGGCCGTCGCCGTCCGTCTTGGCCTGGCCCAGCGCCTTGCCGGCCTCGTCCACCAGGCTCAGCTCCACGCCGGACAGCGCGTTGCCGCTCTTCAGCGACGTGGCGAACACGTCGATCTGCGCGGCGTGGCGGCGCAGGTGCAGGCCGATGTCGGTCACGTAGTAGTGCGTGACCTGATAGTCCCAGCCGAAGCGGCCAGGCTGGCTCATGACGGCCACGTAAATGCCGGGCTCCTGCAGCGCCTTGATCTTCTCGACCGGCAGGAAGCTGGTGTTGCGCCGGTTGGCGCGCTCGTCGGTCTTGAAGCGGCTGATGTAGACGCTCTCGCTCATTGCGCGCAGTTCGTCCAGCACCCAGCCGCCGACGGTGCCCTTCAGGCGGCGCTGGTTGTCGCCGTAGCCGTCGTAGTAAGACTCGCCTTCTTCATCGCCGCCCGACGACTCCGAGCGCTGGCGCCTGCCGCCCACCTGTTCCAGAAAGGCCGACAGCGACTCCGGCTTGATGCGCAGGAACTGCACATCCACCTCGGGCGTGTTGACGGTGACGACCGGCAGGCCGCCGTTCTGCCCGGCCGGCAGCACCAGGCCGCGGCTGGCGAAGTAGAAGCTGGCCGGCATGGCCTCGCTGACGGCCTCGCAGGCCTGCGGCGTGGCCAGCTTGGCACCACCGCGGGCGGCGAGGTCGGCGTTCATCGTCAGCCGGTAGCTGCGGTCGGGCGTGACGAAGGGCAGGTAGAGCACGCGCGGGTTGTCACCCAGCACCCAGCGGGCGGCCAGCGGCTTGAAGCTGGCCTCGGCGGGCTTGCTGTTGGGGTCGGCGCCGCCGTCATCGCGGCGCTGGGGCGCGTCGCCCTCGCTGGCGGTCAGCAACTTGCCGAAGTCCTGCCGCGGGTCCAGGGCCTGCGTGAACATCACCGCGATGGCCGGCGAGCCGTCGAACAGCCGCGCCTTGCATTCGCTGAACGCAAAGGCCGCTTCCTCCGCGCCCACCTCGGCGCTGCTGGGCAAGCCGGGTTGCTTGAAATGCTGCCACCCGAAGTAACCCGCCACGGCCGCGCCGGCCACAACCACTGCCGCTGCTGCGGCCTTTTTTACGATGCTGGACGACATCCCAACCCCTCAAGAGTGCGGGGCGAGTGTAGGGAGGGATGGCGGTGGGTTCAGGGGGAGAAATTCCCCAGCGCGAGGCGCGCTCAGCGTTGCGGCGTCTGCATGGCGAGCGGCTCTTCCAGCAGTTCGCGCGCCGTCTCGCCCAGCGCCACGGCAAAGCCCAGCACCGCGGCGAGCAGCGCGGCGGTGAGGCGAAGGCGGGCGGGCGTGAACATGGCGAGATGGTGGGCCACGGCGGCGCGAAGCGCGCCCCCTAACTCGCAGGTGATTGCTGACGGCGTGTTGGCAGTAGCTGCCGTTCAGCTAGCCCGGGCACAACGGAATTGCCCCGGCGTGGTGCCCACGGCGACCTTGAAGCGCTGGCTCAGGTGACTCGCGCCGGCATAACCGCAGGCGGCGGCGATGTCGGCCAGCGGCAGGGCCGTCTCGCGCAGCAGCGTTCGGGCGTGATCCAGCCGGCGCGCGGCCACCCAGTCGTGCACCGTGCAGCCCATGGACGCGCGGAACATGCGGGCGAAGTGGAATTCGGACAGGCGGGCCTGCTCGGCCAGCCGCGGCAGGCTCAGGTCGGCGTCGTCCAGGTGCGCAGCCACGAACTCCAGCACGCGTCGCCGGGCAGCGCTCGACAGGCCGCCCGCGGCCCGCTCGGCCCGCTCACGCTGCCGGGGCTTCGCCGCCTGCAGCACCAGGTGGTCCAGCGCCGCCTGGCTCAGCGCGTCGATGCGCAGGCGCTCGGCCGGGTCCTGCCAGTCCAGCGCCGCGACGCGCTGGCCCCAGGCGGCGAGCGTCACGTCGGCGCCGAAGATGCGCTGCTCCAGCGTGATCGCGCGCGGCTCGGCGTCCAGCAGCCGCACGATGCGGTCTGCCCAGGCGTCGGCCGACAGGTACAGGTGCACGAAGCGCAGCGGCCCGGCCACGTTCCAGTGCGACTCGTGCTCGGCCGGCAGGATGCAGTGGCAGCCGGGCGAGCCGGTCTGGCGCGGGGTCTCGATCAGGTGGGTCTTGCGCCCGCCCTGCAGGTAGACCGACAGCGTGTGGTGGCCGGGGCGCTGGTAATCCATGCGGCCGCCGTCGTTGCGCCACTGCACCAGGCGCAGGCCGTCGGGCAGCGCGACCTCGCGTTCGCGGCGCGCGTTGGAGCGCCCCAGCACGTCGAACACGGGCTGGTCTGCCGTATTCGATATCTCGCCGGCGGTCAGTGAGGCCATGCAGCGATGCTAGGGCCGCCGGGCTGCTCTGTGCCGGCGCAGGGCCGACGAAGCGCAGGAATCTGCAATCGCGCGGCGCGCGGATTCGCGATGCTGGCGGAATGAATGCTCTGTTGTACGTGCTGGTGGTGCTGATCTGGGGCACGACGTGGATTGCGCTGAAGTGGCAGCTGGGGCCGGTGCCCATCTCCCTGTCCATCGCCTACCGCTTCGGCCTGGCGGCGCTGGTGCTGTTGGCGTGGCTGCTGTGGCGGCGCCAGCTGGTCGTGCCCCGTGGGCGAGCGCTCACCTGGGTCCTGGCCCAGGGGCTGTGCCTGTTCTGCCTGAACTTCGTCTGCTTCCTCAACGCCAGCCAGACGCTGGCCAGCGGCCTGGTGGCCGTCGTGTTCTCCAGCGCGGCGCTGTGGAACGCGCTGCTGGCGCGGCTGGTGCATGGCCGCGCCATCGCACCGCAGGTGCTGGCGGGCGGCGCGTTGGGGCTGACGGGACTGGTGCTGCTGTTCTGGCCCGAGATCACCGCGCAGCACGCCGGCGCCGGCACGCTGACGGGCCTGGTCTGGGCACTGGGCGGCACGCTGTGCTTCTCCACCGGCAACCTGCTGTCGGCCGCGCTGCAGGGCGAGGGCCTGAAGCCGGTGCAGACCAATGCCTGGGGCATGGCGGTGGGCACAGCCATCCTGTGCGGCTATGCGCTGGTGTCGGGCGTGCCGTGGGTGTTCGATGCCAGCCCGCGCTACGTCGGCGCGCTGCTGTACCTGGCCATCCCCGGCTCGGTCATCGGCTTCACGGCCTACCTGACGCTGGTGGGGCGCCTCGGCCCGGAGCGGGCGGCCTACAGCACGGTGCTGTTCCCGGTCGTCGCGCTGAACGTGTCGGCGTGGGTGGAGGGCTATGTATGGACGGCGCCGGCGCTGGCGGGCCTGGTGCTGGTGATGGCGGGGAATGTGCTGGTGTTCAGGAAGAAGACGCCGGCCGTTGCGGCTTCTGCCGCTTCTCCCACAGCGCCATTGCCTCCCCCACCAGTCCGCGCCTGAAAGCCAGCACGCAGACGATGAAGATCAGCCCGGTGACCAGGCTGACCGACTCGCCCAGGCCGTTGAACCAGGCCACGCCGGTGGTATCGGCCAGCAGCTTGCCGAAGTCGCCGATCTTGTTCTCCAGCGCAATGATGACCAGCGCGCCGACGATGGGGCCGACGAGCGTGCCCATGCCGCCCACCAGCGTCATCAGGATGACGAGGCCCGACGTGGTCCAGATCGCGTCGGTCAGCGTGGCGAAGCCCAGCATCAGCGTCTTGGTGGCGCCGGCCAGCCCGGCGAGGCCGGCCGACAACACGAAGGCCAGCAGCTTGAAGTGCGCCGTGTCGTAGCCCAGCGACGTGGCACGCGCCTCGTTCTCGCGGATGCTGGTGAGCACCTGGCCGAATGGCGAGTGCACGACGCGGTAGATCAGCCAGAACGCGGCGATGAAGATGCCCAGCACGACGTAGTACAGCGTCAGGTCGCTGGTGAGGTCCAGCCCGAGGAAGCTGCCGCGCGGTACCGATTGCAGGCCATCCTCCCCGCCGGTGAACGGCGCCTGCAGGAAGAAGAAGTACAGCATCTGCGCCAGCGCCAACGTGATCATCGAGAAGTAGATGCCTGATCGGCGGATGGCCAACAGCCCGAACAGCAGCCCCACGCCCGCTGCGGCCAGCGCGCCGGCGATGAGCCCGACCGGCGTCGGCAGGCCCCACACCTTCAGCGCATGGCCGCACACGTAGGCTGCGGTGCCCAGGAAGGCCGCGTGCCCGAACGACAACAGTCCCGTGAAGCCCACCAGCAGGTTGAACGCGCAGGCGAAGAGGGCGTAGCACAGCACCTTCATGACGAAGATGGGATAGACGCCCAATGCGGGCAGCAGCGCGATGCCGCCGAACAGCGCGATGTAGCCGATCAGCTTCTTGTCCATCACTTCTCCTTGCCGAACAGGCCGGCGGGACGGACCAGCAGCACGATGGCCATGACGACGAAGACGACCGTGTTGGACGCCTCGGGATAGAACACCTTGGTCAGCCCTTCGATGATGCCCAGCCCCAGGCCCGTGACGATGGAGCCGAGGATGGAACCCATGCCGCCGATGACCACCACGGCGAACACCACGATGATGAGGTTGCTGCCCATCAGCGCCGACACCTGCAGGATGGGCGCGGCCAGCACGCCGGCGAAGGCTGCGAGTGCCACGCCGCCCGCGTAGGTCAGCGTCACCATCAGCGGCACGTTGATGCCGAAGGCCTGCACGAGCTTGGGGTTCTCGGTGCCAGCACGCAACTTGGCGCCCAGCGAGGTCTTTTCGATCAGCGCCCACACCGCGAAGCAGACGATCAGCGAGGCCACGACCACCCATGCCCGGTAGTTGGGCAGGATCATGAAGCCGAGGTTGGTGGCGCCCTGCAGCTGTTCGGGCACCGCGTACGGCTGGCCCGAGACGCCGTAGAAACTGCGGAAGATGCCCTCGATGACCAGCGTGATGCCGAAGGTCAGCAGCAGGCCGTAGAGGTGGTCCAGCTTGTAGAGCCACTGCAGCATCGTGCGCTCGATGACGATGCCCAACGCGCCGACGAGCAGCGGCGCCAGCCCGAGCATGACCCAGTAGTTCAGCCCCAGCAGGTCCATGCCCATCCACGCCAGGAAGGCGCCCATCATGTACAGCGCGCCGTGCGCGAAGTTGATGATGTTGAGCATGCCGAAGATGACCGCCAGGCCCAGCGACAGCATCGCGTAGAACGAGCCGTTCACCAGGCCGAGCAGCAGCTGGCCCAGCAGGGCCGGCAGCGGGATACCGAACAACTCAGTCATGTCGGGGCCGGCCTCAGATCACTTTTTGACCAGGGGGCATTTGCTGTCCGCGAGCTTGGTGTACGCCTCGTTGGCCGGGATCTTCTGCACGACCTTGTAGTAGTCCCACGGCTCGGCGGACTCCTTGGGCGTCTTCACCTGCATCAGGTACATGTCGTAGCGCATGCGGCCGTCGGGGCCGATCTCGCCGTTCTTCGCGAAGAAGTCGTTGATCTTGGTGGCCTTCATCTTCGCGAGCACCTTGTCGGGGTCGTCGGTCTTGATCGCGTCCACGGCCTTCAGGTAGTGCGTGACGGACGAGTAGTCCGCCGCCTGCAGCATGGATGGCATGCGCTTCATCTTGGCGAAGAAGGCGCGGCTCCAGGCGCGTGACTCGGGGCTCTGGTTCCAGTACCAGCCGTCGGTCAGGTACATGCCCTGCGTGGCGGCCAGGCCCAGCGAGTGCACGTCGTTGATGAACATCAGCAGGCCGGCCAGCTTCATCGTCTTCGTGATGCCGAATTCGTTGGCCGCCTTGATGGAGTTGATCGTGTCGCCGCCGGCGTTGGCCAGACCCAGGATCTGCGCGCCCGAACCCTGGGCCTGCAGCAGGAACGACGAGAAGTCGTTGGCCGACAGCGGGTGCTTCACGCTGCCGACGATCTTGCCGCCAGCCTTCTGCACGACAGCCGTCGTGTCGGCCTGCAGGCTGGCGCCGAAGGCGTAGTCGGCGGTCAGGAAGTACCAGTTCTTGCCTCCGCTCTTGACCACCGCGTTGCCCGTGCCGTTGGCCAGCGCGACGGTGTCGTAGGCGTAGTGCACGGTGT
The DNA here is from genome assembly GCF_043555865.1 of Pelomonas dachongensis. Classification (NCBI taxonomy): domain Bacteria; kingdom Pseudomonadati; phylum Pseudomonadota; class Betaproteobacteria; order Burkholderiales; family Sphaerotilaceae; genus Roseateles; species Pelomonas dachongensis. The sequence goes on along the minus strand of NZ_JBIGHY010000003.1, from coordinate 401,168 downwards.
AGGGCGTGCAGTCCTCGTTCGTCAGGCGGGCAGACGCAGCGCCGATGGAGATGAACACGCGCTTCTTCTCGGCCGCGACCTTGGCCATGGCCAGGTTGGCGCCGGAGTTGGTGCCGCCCACCAGCAGGTCCAGGCCTTGCGTGTCCAGCCATTCGCGCGCCTTGGCCGAGGCGACGTCGGCCTTGTTCTGGTGGTCGGCGAACAGCAGCTCGACCTTCTTGCCGGCGGCCATGCCCTTCATGTCGGCGATGGCCATCTTGATGGCCTCCACGCCGCCCTGGCCGTCGATGTCGGCATACAGGCCGGACAGGTCCGTGATGATGCCGATCTTGATGACGTCGCCGGACACCTGGGCCTGCGCGCCGAGGCCGCAGCAGGCGAGGGTGGCCGCTGTGATGGCCTTCAAAGTGGTGCGGATCGCTTGCATGTTTTGTCTCCTGTGGGTGTGGTGATCAAACGCTGAGCAGCTCGTCGAGCTGGGCCTGGTGGGCAGCCAGCTCGGCGGCGGGAAACGACAGCACGGCTTCGCCGTGCTCGATGACGATGAAGTGATCCGCCAGCGGCGCGGCGAAGCGGAAGTTCTGCTCCACCATGACGATGGTGAAGCCCTGGGCCTTGAGCGTGCGGATCATGCGGGCGAGGGCCTGGACGATGACGGGCGCGAGGCCTTCGCTGATTTCGTCCAGCAGCAGGATGTCGGCGCCGGTGCGCAGGATGCGGGCGACGGCGAGCATCTGCTGTTCGCCGCCGGAGAGTCTGGTGCCGGGGCTGTGGCGGCGCTCGGCGAGGTTGGGGAACATGGCGTAGATGTCGGCTTCCGACATGGCCTTGCCGCGCTTGCTTTTCAGCGGTGGGGGCAAGCGCAGGTTCTCCTCGGCGGTGAGGCTGGCGAAGATGCCACGCTCCTCGGGGCAGTAGCCGATGCCGAGTTGGGCGATGCGGTGGGTTGAGAGGTGGATCGCCTCTTCGCCGTGGATCTTGATGGAGCCTTTTCTGGCTCCTGTCAGGCCCAGGATGGCGCGCAGCGTGGTGGTGCGGCCGGCGCCGTTGCGGCCGAGCAGCGTGACGACCTGGCCGGGCTGCACGCTGAGGTTGATGCCGTGCAGGATGTGGCTTTCGCCGTACCAGGCGTGGAGGTTGGTGATTTCGAGTGCTGGAGTTGCCATGTCAGCGTGCTCGGTAGTGCTGGTTGGTGGCGAGTGTGGTGCCGGGAGCCCGCCGCGCGGGACTTCCGGCAACCACAGCACCGCGCCAAGCAAGCGCAGAGGGAAGCGGCACCAGCATCAATGCGCCCCCACCAACTCAGTCGCCTCGGTACCCATGTACGCCTCCAACACCGCCGGATGCTTGGCCACCGTCGCGTAGTCCCCTTCTGCCAACACTGCGCCGCGAGCCAAAACCGTGATCCGGTCCGCGATGCTCGCGACGACCTTCATGTTGTGCTCCACCATCAGCACCGTGCGCCCCTCGGCCACACGCTTGATCAGCGCCGTCACGCGGTCCACGTCCTCGTGGCCCATCCCCTGCGTCGGCTCGTCCAGCAGCATCAGCTGCGGCTCCATCGCCATCGTCGTAGCGATTTCCAGCGCCCGCTTGCGGCCATACGGCAGATCGGCCGCCTTCAGCGCGGCCATCTCCCGCAGGTCCACCAGCTCCAGCAGCGCCAGCACCTTCGCGTCCAGCGCCTTGAGCCCCGTCAGGCCACGCCAGAAATGGAAACTTGTTCCTGTGAAGCGTTGCAGCCCGATGCGCACGTTCTCCAGCACCGTCAGGTTGGGAAACACCGCCGAGATCTGGAACGAGCGGATCACGCCGCGGCGCGCGATCTGCGCCGACGTCTCGCCGGTGATGTCATGGCCCGCAAACACGATGCGCCCGCGCGTGGGCACCAGGAATTTCGTCAGCAGGTTGAAGCAGGTGGTCTTTCCTGCCCCGTTGGGGCCCAGCAGCGCGTGGATGTGGCCGCGCTGCACTTTCAGATTGACCGAGTCCACGGCGGTGAAGCCCTTGAATTCCTTGGTCAGGTCTTGCGTCTCGAGGAGGGTGTCGCTCATGGCGTCTCGACGTTGGATGCGCGACTCTAGGCCGGGAGGCGGTGCACGGGCTTACGGGCATTCACGGGGTGGAGCCGCAGGCGTGCAGTCCTGAAACGGCGCGGCAACAACCGTGGGACTGCAAGGCGTGTCGGCCACGGCTATCCTGCCGCGCCTCCAACCTCCCGCAATTCACGCCATGCTCCAACGCTTGCTCCCCGCCGCCCTCATGCTGGCCGTCAGCGCTACCGCCTTCGCCGCCGGCCCGCAGCTCAAGGGCCAGGCGCCAGGCTGGTACCGCGTGCAGCTGGGCGACTTCGAGGTGACTGCGCTGTCCGACGGCAGCATCGACTTGCCGGTCGACAAGCTGCTGCAGCAACCCGCCGCCAACACCCTGCGCACGCTGCAGAACGTGTACCTCGGCGTGCCGCTGGAGACGTCGGTCAACGCCTACCTCATCAACACCGGCGCCAAGGTCGTGCTGGTGGACACCGGCACCGCCGGCCTGTTCGGCCCCACGGCCGGCCGCGTGCTGGCCCACCTGAAGGCCTCGGGCTACAGCCCGGAGCAGGTGGACGAGATCGTCATCACCCACATGCACGGCGATCACATCGGCGGGGCCTCCAGCACGGCCTTCCCCAACGCCACGCTGCGGATCGACAAGCGCGACAGCGACCACTGGCTCGGCGCCGAGCAGGTCGCCAAGGGTGGTGACGGCGCGAAGGCCATCGCGGCACTCGTCAAGGGCTTCTCCGACAGTGGCCGCTTCAAACCCTTCGACGGCAGCAAGGACGGCGTCGAGATCGTGCCCGGCGTGAAGGCTTTCCCCGCCTACGGCCACACGCCCGGCCACAGCAACTACGTCGCCGAGAGCCAGGGCCAGAAGATGATGTTCTGGGGCGACCTGATGCACGTGGCCGCCGTGCAGTTCCCCGACCCGTCGGTGACCATCCAGTTCGACTCCGACCCCAAGGCCGCCCGCCCGGCGCGCGAGAAGGCCTATGCCGCAGCCGCCAAGGACGGCTACTACGTCGCCGTGACGCACGTCAGCTTCCCCGGCATCGGCCGCCTGCGTGCGGACGGCAAGGGCTACGACTGGCTGCCGGTGAACTATTCCACCAACCGCTGAAGCGCCCGCATCAGGTGGTCGGGCCGAGCGCAGGGCCGCCCCAAGCCGGCCCGTCTGGCGATGTGCGAGCGGGGTCACCCCCGCAAGCATCGCCGTCCCCTGGGGGGACCGGCCGGGCTTGCTCGCGTCCAGCGGCAAGTCCGGACGAGGGGCGCCCGTTCAGCCGGCGATGACGCGGTTGCGCCCGGCCTGCTTGGCGGCGTACATCGCTGCATCCGCGCGAGCCAGCAGCGCGGTGGCGTCGTCGCCCGCCTGCCACGTCGCGATGCCGACCGACACGGTGATGGCCACGCCCGGCCCCAGTGGCGCGTCGGCCACCGCGCGGCGCAGACGCTCGGCGGCGTCGATGGCCAGCAGCCCCGCCGTGCCCGACAGCAGCACGACGAACTCCTCACCGCCGTAGCGCGCGCACAGGTCCGACGGCCGCAGCTGCCCCTGCACGCGCTGCGCGAATGCCTTCAGCACCGCGTCGCCCACGGCATGGCCGCGGGTGTCGTTGACCGCCTTGAAGTGGTCCAGGTCCAGCATCAACAGCGTGAACGGCCGGTGCTCGCGCTCGGCCAGGGCCAGCTGGGCAGCCAGCGCCCGGTCCAGCGAGCGGCGGTTGGGCAGCCCGGTCAACGCGTCGGTGGCAGCCTGGTGTTCCATCGCCGCCAGCGCCTCGCTGAGCTGCACGGTCAGCCGCGTGTTGGCCAGCTGCAGCCGGATGCCCTCCATCACGCGCTGGCCGATGCCGTGCATGTAGAAGCTCAGCAGCGCCAGGAACAGCGCCAGCCCGGGCATGACGAGGTGGGCCTGCGCTGGCGCCGGCGTGCGCAGCAGGCCAGTCAGCAGCGTCAGCCACAGCGCACCGCACAGGCAGAAGTACAGCTGCATGCGCACCACGTAGAGCGGGGCGTTGATAGCGGCCACGCCGCACAGGATGGCGCCCAGCGAGACATTCAGGATGGCGTCGCCGCCCATCAGGCAGGGTCCCATCGCGCCCCAGCAGACGCCCTCCAGCACGGGCACCGCCAGCAGGGGTCGGGCGTGGCGCGCGATGTCGGCGCCCTGGTGGCGTATGAGCGCGATCAGCAGCAGGCACACCAGCCAGCCGCACAGCACCAGCGCCAGCCAGCCCAGCAGCCGGTCGCGCGGCACGGCGCTCCAGCACAGCCAGGCCACCAGCGCCCAGCCCAGCGGCGCCGTCAGCAGCGTGCGCTGCTGGACGGCCACGCACTGCGCGAACGCGATGCGCTGCACGTCGGCATCGTCGGTCGGGGCGGGCACGGCCGGGCTCATGAGCCGTGAGTATCTGCGCGCGCGGCCCGCGCCTCGCGTGCCATGCGTGCGATGGTGGTCAGGTTGATGGCCGCAATGACGATCTCCAGCGCCGTGCCGCCGATAGAGCCCACGACGATGTTGTTGGCGACCCACAACCCCGTGCCGCACAGCATCAGCAGCCGCATGCGGATGCCTTGCAGCGTGAACAGCGCGATGGTGCCCAGGCACGAGGCGGTCAGCGGCAGCCAGTCGGTCGGTTTCTCGGCGATGGCCAGCCCGAAGCCGATGTTGGCCGCCACCACCGCGACGGCCACCCACGGCGAGCGCGTGCGCAGCGACAGCAGCGAGCGCGTCATCGAAATCAGCGAGCTGGCCACCGCCGTCGGGTTGCCCAGCAGCGCGAAGTGCACGACGTAGGCCAGGCACTCGCCGGTCATGAACCATTTGAAGCGGCGGTCGTCGGTCTGCAGGAAGCAGCCGACACCCAGCACGAAGGCGACGTAGCCGAACAGTTGGGCGGGAGAAAACCAGTCGGTGGCGGGCATGCAGTCAGCGGCGCGGAGTGGGGGACTCCCGCAAACAAGGGGGGTGGGCGGCAGAGGCGGCGGATTGTCCTGCTGACGCCAGGGCGGGCGGCCTTTGGGCGGTGGCCGGGCTCATTCGCCGGGGTTATGCGGCCCGCTCGAATTGGCAGCGAGGCCACGGACTAACCCGCTGACGCCTGCGTGGCGGCTTTGCGGACCATCGCGCCGCCTCAGCTCAGCGACCACGTCGCCCCTGCCATGAACTCGTTGATGAACAAGCTGTCCGCCGCCCTGGCATTGACGGGCTGCCTGATCGCCACTCCGGCGTCGGCCGACCTGCAGTTGCGTGCCGGCGGCACGATGGTCTACGACACCGTGACCAACCTGACCTGGATCACCAATGCCGCCGAGGGCGGCCTGCGCACGCAGGCCGACGCGGCGGCGTGGGCAGCGTCTTTGAGCTTCGGCGGCTTCGACGACTGGGCCCTCCCCACTGTCGCGCCCGTCAACGGCAGCGCGCTGCAGATGGACTACAGCGAGGACGGCTCCACCGACATTGGCGTCAACAACGCCGGCCTCAACACGCAGCTGGGTCACCTGTACTACGCCAGCCTGGGCAACGCCGCCTTCGGCCTAACGAATGCCGGCCCGTTCAGCGGCCTCGTGGACCCGGCTGACGCCATCGGCCCGGTGTTCTGGACCGACACCTCCTCACCGGTGGAGACGGGCTGGAGCCTGGCCTTCTACATGGGCATGGGCATGCAGGACCAGCTGGCCGGCGACACGCTGGCGCACGCCTGGGCCGTGCGCGTGGGCGACGTGGCCGCCGTGCCCGAGCCGGGCAGCATCGCGCTGCTGCTGGCCGGTCTGGCCGGCGTCGCAGGTGTCTCGCGCCGTCGTCGTTCGAACTGAAACGGAAGGTCCGCCATGAAGCGCTTCTCTGCCCTCGCCACCCTGCTGGCCACGCTGTGCCTTGGCCTCGTCGGTACGGCCCAGGCCCAGTACACCCCCACCCCCAACGACTGGGCCTGCACCGGCAAGGTCGGCGGCACCTGGACGCATGGCCGCGCGCCGTCGGGCTGCGACGCGTCGGCCTTCGGGCCCGACAGCTTCGTGCGCGGCAACTACACCGGCGTCATCTACGACGACGCGTCCCATGCCCTGAGCAACGCCACCGAGCGCAAGCGCTACATGCAGGCCATGTACCCGGTCATCCGCGACGCCAGCCAGCGCTACCTGCTGGCGCGCAAGCCGGGTGCATCGGCGCGCGAGCTGGAGGCCTTCCAGCGCGGCACCTACGCCACGCTGCGCCAGGAGACCTTCTGGTCGCACTACCGCGACGCCCAGCTCGCGGCCGGCCAGCCCTACGTGCTGAAGATGATGCGCGGTGACAGCGGCCACGGCCACGGAATGATGCAGGTCGACGACCGCTATCACTTCGTCCGGCTCCAGGAGGGCAAGGGCTGGAACATGATGCAGAACTTCACCTACGCCATCGACATCTACTACGCCGCGTGGCAGGCCGCCCCCGCCGCATGCCTGGGTGGCGTGGTGGAGCCCATCGGCACCACCGCCGACATCGACGCCTACTGGCGCAGCCGCGCGCGCTCGGCCTGGAGCGCCTACAACGGCGGCCCCACGCGCGTGTGCCGCTGGCAGAACCCGGCGGACGCCAACGTCGGCAAGGACAACGGCTACCGCGACAACTACGACAACCGCCTGTGGCTGGTGGACGTGGCCGACCTGACCAAGGCCGCCGCCATCGACGTCAACTGCCTGATGGACAACGGGCCCTCTTGCCCTGTGCCCACGGCCGGCGCCGTCGAGCCCGGCAAGCTGCTGCAGGTGGGCACCGCCGCCTGCGTGCTGACCCCTGCCGGCACGCTGGAATGCGTGGACGACGTGCGCGACGCCGCCTGCCTGGGCGGCCGCGCCAGCTTCGACGAGAACAGCATCACGCCTGTCTATGTGGCGCAGACGACCGCCTTCCCGCGCATCGACCACAACCGCCACCAGCTGTGCCGCGGCGCGGTCGCGGGCCTGCAGTCGCTGGGCAGCGCCATCGCCACGACCCAGCCGCTGGATCTGCGTGCCACGCCCGACGGCATGGTGCTGGGTCAGGCGGCCGCGGGCACCTACCAGGTGCTGGACTTCATGGTGGTGGGCGCGCAGACGCAAAAGCGCCTGTACCGCATCCGCGCCAGCATCAACGGCGCGTCGACCGACGGCTGGATCGACGCCGGGACCGTCGCCACGCATGCGGCGCTGGCAACGGGCGCCGCGCCTGTCGCCGCCGGCACCATCCCCTACGCCGGCGACTGGGGCAAGGTCGTGCCCAACCTCAACATGCGCGCCACGCCCAACGGCACCGTGCTGATGTCCATCCCGGCCGGCACCGCCGTGCAGGTCAAGGAGGTGTACGGTACCGCCTCGGCCAACAACCTCTACTACCGGCTGGAGTACACGCACACCGACGGCAAACTGCGCGAGGGCTGGGTGTTCGGCGGCAACCTGTACCCGGTGTCCACGCTGGCGAACTGGCTCGTGCCCACCGCGGCACCGTCCGCACAGAAGGCCGCGCATTGCCCTAACGGCACCCGCTACGACCACCACGTGCGCCAGTGCATGAGCGCCAGCCAGACGTACGGCCCGTTCACGGCCGCCAGCACGCAGGCCTGCCTGAATGCCGGCGGCGGCGCGGTCTGCACGGCCAACCGGCCGACCGTCATCGACGGCGTGGCCGTGGCGACGCAGGTCTGGGGCAAGGCGCTGGCCGCTGCAGCCACCGGCAACGGCGACTGCCCGCGCGGCGCGACGCGCTCCATGGCGCACCGCTTCCACTGCACCGAGGCCGTCACGCGCAACGGCGTGACCGAGACCGACGTGTACGGACCCTTCGGCACGGCGCTGGTCAACGCCTGCCTCGCGGGCTCGGGCAATGCCGCGTACTGCCGCACCAACCGCTGGCCGTCGGCGGCCTTCCTGGCGCTGCAGCCCTGACCGCATGGGCATGAAGACCGCACTCGCCGTCGCGGTGGCCGCGGCGCTGGCCATGGGGTGGTGGTGGGCGCAGCGCGGCGACGCGCCGGCCGCCGCCACCGTGCCCGGCGCCGGCGTGGCCACCGGGCCGGGGCTGCCGGCGAGTGTGTCGCCGCTGGCGTGGCCGGCGGCCTCGGCGGCGTCTGCCGAAGCGGCGGCGGTGGCGGTCGCGCCAGCCAGCTCCGCCGCGCTGGCCGCCATGCCGCCCGCCCAAGCGCTGCGTGCGCTGACGCAATGCCATGCGGCCAACACCTGCCGCGTCACCAGCCAGGAGGGCCTGGACGGGCACTTCGAGATCGTGGCGGCGCTGACGCAGCAGCTGGAGCGACTCGCCGCGCAGGGCAATCCCGCCGAGCAGGCCGCATGGGCGCGCGAGCTGCTCGGCTTCCCCGATGGCCACGTGCAGGCCGCCGCGCTCGCGCTGGCCGCCAGGCTGCCGCCGTCCGTCGAAACTCAGTCCGCCGCCGTGTCGGCACTGGGCAAGACCTACGACGCCGTGCTACTGGACAAGGCCTACCCCGTGCTGCGCCAGTGGCAGCAGCTGGGCCTTACGGCCGGCTACGACGACATGTTCGTCGGCCTTGTCTATACCGGCGGCTGGCAGGCTGCCCAGTCCGTGGCTGAGAACGTCGGCCCGTTCCTGAACGCCGGCAACGTGACCCGCTTCGAGCAGGTCGCGCGCGAGCTGCAACCGGGCGCGCGGCAACAGGCGCTGCTGCGGTCGCTGCGGGACTATCGGTTGCAGCAGCAGGGGGGATGAGGCGGCAGTGTGGGTGCGGGTTCCATGCATAACCCGCCGATACCATGGCTTCTCCGCCATCGTCACCGAGAGTGTCATGCGTCGCATTCCTCTTTGCGCCAGCCTGTTCGCGCTCTGCGCATTGTTTCCGCCGTCGTTCGCTGGACCGGGCATCGCGCTGGAAGCCACCACGCTGGAGCAGGCGCGCAACGGCGTCTCCAGGCTCGGCTTCCTCAAGAAGCTCAACGCCGCCACCGCCGAGGCCGCTGCCACCGCCAGCGTCAATGAACGTGGCGACCTGCGCACTGCAGAAGGTGCGAACCTGCTTGAAATGATGGGCATCCTGCAGTCGTTCGTTGGCGATACGGACGGTGCGATGGCGACCTTCGACCTGCGGGAAAGCAAGCGCCGCCCGCGCCTGCCGGCCATCAGCGACGCCGCGCTGGAAGGCCTGGTTGCCGAAGAGGCGATCCAGGCCATCGTCGAGCAGGCCAGGAGCCGGCGCGTCGTGCTCATCAACGAGGCGCACCATGTGCCGCTGCACCGCGCTTTCACGATGAAGCTGGCGCGCGAACTGCGAAAGATCGGCTACGAGTACTTCGCCGCCGAGACGTTGATCCGTGACGGTGTCGGCGCCCCGGGCAGCGAGGTCACGCAGCGGGACGGCGCCTTAATTCACGAGCCCAACTACGCAGAATTGCTGCGCGACGTGGGCCGCGACGGCTGGAAGGTGGTGGCCTACGAATGGTTGGCGGCACCGGAAGACGCCGTGTCAGGGCTGCAGCGGCTGCAGCTCAGGGAAACCGCTCAAGCCAGGAATCTGGTCGAGAAGGTGTTGAAACCGCACCCGTCGGCCAAGCTGCTTGTGCACGTGGGCTACTTCCATCTGGACAAGCGCCCCGCCGGCAACAGCGCAGGGCTGAAGTTGATGGGTGCGATGCTGCGTGAGCTGGGGGCGACAGAGCCGCTGGCTGTCGACCAGAGCACCCTTTACAGCCACCCTCATCCAGCCATGGAGCCCGGGTCGTATCGCCAGTTGATCAACGCCAAGGCGATCCGCATTGCGTCCGTGCTGAGAAAGGCGGACGGCACGGCATTCATGCTAGGCACACCGCAAAGCGCCATCGATTTGCAGATCATCCACCCGCCCTACGGCAACGTGGATGGCAGGCCGGCGTGGCTCATGTCAGTTGCCGGGCGCCAGCCGGCGGACATCCCGCCGGCGCTTGTCCCGACCGAAGCGCCGCGTGTGGTCTACGCTTTTCGGGCCGATGACCGAAGCCTGGAGGCGATTCCTGTCGATGCCGTGCTGCTGCGGCCCGGGCAGGAGCCCGCCCGCCTGATGCTCCCGCCCGGCCGCTACAGGCTCCAGGTCGAGGATTGATGCCGGCAGGCGACTGAACCCGCGCGCTGACGCGGCGTCGTCCGACATCGCCTGCGCGCAGGATTCTCATACTGGGTCGATGCGCTTCGAGGACTACTACCAGACGCTGGGCGTGAACGCCGACGCCGACGCGGCTGCCATCAAGGCGGCCTACCGGCGCCAGGCGCGCCTGCTGCACCCGGACGTGAACACCACGCCTGACGCGCATGCGTCCATGGCGCGCATCAACGAGGCCTACGAGGCGCTGTCGGACCCGCAGCGCCGCGCTTCCTACGACGGCGTGCGCCGCCGTCACCAGGCTTTGCAGGCGGCGGCAGGCCAGCCAGCGCAACCCGACCTGAACAGCGACTGGCAGCAGGGCTTCCAGTACGAAGGCGCGCCGCGTGCGAACCGCAACGGCGAAGGTTTCAGCGACTTCTTCACCAGCATGTTCGGCCGCGCCGCCCGTCCAGACCCGGCGGATGTCTCCCCCGAGCGCGGCGCCGACGAGCACATCCGGCTGGTGGTCGACGCATCGGACGCGGTGGACGGCGCGCTGCGTGCGATCACCTTGCGCACGCTGGCGCCGGATGACCAGGGGCATCGCAGCGTCGTCACGCGCAACCTGCAGGTCCGCATCCCCAAGGGCATACGCGCCGGCCAGCACCTCCGCGTGGCGGGCCAGGGGGCGGCGGGCCGTGGCGGTGCGGCCGCGGGCGACCTGTACCTGGAGATCCAGTTCAAGGACGCCGAGCGCGCCGACAGCCGCGACGTGCACGACGCGCTGCCGCTGTCGCCGTGGGAGGCCGCACTGGGCGCGGACGTGACCACCACGACGCCGGCCGGCACCGTCAGCCTGACCGTGCCGCCGGACACGCCGCACGGCAAGCGCCTGCGGCTGAAGGGGCGGGGCCTGCCCGGCGACACGACGGGAGACTTGGTGCTGCAGGTCGACGTGAAGCTGCCGCCGTCCACGCTGCCGGGCGCCCGCGCGGTCTACGAGACCATGGCCGCCGCGCTGGGCCGCGATTTCCACCCGCGCGTGGAGGGTTCGCCATGACCGACACGACGGTGCTGGTCGGCGTCGTCATCGACGAACAGACATTGACGCTGGACGAACTGGCCTGCGCCTGTGGCGTGGATGCCGGCTGGCTGGGCCAGCGGCTGGCGGCCGGCCTGCTGGGTTGTTGCAGCGGCGAGGGCGCGCAGGGCCGCTTCGCCAGCGCGCAACTCCAGCGCGCGCGCCGGCTGCGCGCCGTCGAGCAGGACTTCGACGCCAACCCGGAGCTGGCGGCACTGGTGGTGGACCTGATCGACGAGATCCACCGGCTGCGCGCGGCGCGCTAGCGTTGGCGCGCTGCAACGCTAACGGGCAGCAGTGCTTGCATCCGGCCGCTAACGCATCCATCATCCCGCCCCCATTGCAGCAGGCGCCCACGACAGCGCCCGCATGACGGAGATCCCTGCTATGTCCTCCCTGTTCATCTCGACCATCGACTGAACACGGTTCCCGAGCCCCGGCTGAACCGTGTCTGTTCCCAGATACGGCCTCAGACCGCGCGGCACGCAAAGCCCCGCCGCCCTCGAGCCGGGGCTTTTGCTTTTCGGAAACCGAATGAGTGCACAACTCCGTTCCCGCGCCTTGCAAGAAGGCCGGGTCAAGGCCCTGCGCCGCATGAAACAGCCGATGACGCTGGTGATCGAAACCAGCGTTGGTGTGCGTGATCCCGTGGCACGGGCGCTCGCACAGCGCGGCTCGCGCGGCGCGGGCCAACACATCCAGAGCCGCGGCGCGCAACGCCGTGCCGACCGCGTGGCGCTGCAGGCGCTGCTGCGAAGAAAGGATTGGGATGAGTGATTCCCAGAAAGAACTGCGCGTGCAGCTGGCGCTGAGGAACCAGCTGCTGCAAGACGCGGCCGCCCAGATCAAGACCGAACTGTTCGGCATCGACGCCATCATTGACCGCGTCATCGACTCGGTGCGTGCGTGGTACGTGCTGCCCGAGCTGGTGGCGCGACCCGTCATCGTCTGCCTGTGGGGCCTGACCGGCACCGGCAAGACCCAGCTGGTGCGCCGCTTGGCACAGCTGCTGGGCTTCTACGACCGCTTCGTCGAGGTGCAGATGGATGGCTTCTCCAACGGCGCCAGCTGGCGCGGTGCGCAAAGCATCTCCGGCATGCTGTCGCAAAGCGGCGTGCGCGAGGGTGAGCCGGGCATCCTGGCGCTGGACGAGTTCCAGCGCTTCCGCACCATTGACAACAAGCGCAGCGAGCTGCGTGTCGAGCGCTACCAGGATGTCTGGGCGCTGCTGTCCGACGGCCGCCTGCCGCCGGCGCTGTCGCTGCTGAGTGACATCGAGTCGACCCTCGCCGAGGCCGCGTTCGATGCCGAGCGCGCGGACGAGGACGACGACCGCAAGCTGCGTTTCAAGCTGAGCAGCTGGGATGCCAAGACGCTGCGGCGCACGCTCAAGCTCACCGAGCCGCTGCTGGAGATCATGGCCTGGACGCCCGAGCAGATCCAGGACCGACTGCGTGCCTTCCGCGAGCAGGGCCAGCAGCAGTGGGACACCGACTACAGCCGGCTGCTCGTGTTCGTCTGCGGCAATCTCGACGAGATGTACGAGGACCTGGCCACCAGCGTGGACGACTGCGACAGCGACGCCGACACCTTCCATGCGTTGACGGCCAAGCTCAGCGTCATCGACGTGAAGCAGGCGTTGAGCCGGCGCTTCAAGCCCGAGCAGGTGGCGCGGCTGGGCAATGAGCACATCGTCTACCCGTCGCTGTCGCGCCGCGCCTACGAACAGCTTGTCGACCAGGGCTGCGTACGATACGCCCGCGAGACCGCAGCGCGCTGCGGGCTGCACTTCGAGCCGGACGCCAGCGTGCGCGAGCAGATCTACGCCAACGCGGTGTTCCCTGCCCAGGGCACGCGCCCGCTGTTCTCGTCGTTGCATGCGATCCTGGGGGTCGGCCTCGCCAAAGCCGCGCTGTGGGCGCTGGAGTGCGGCGCCGCCCCCGGTGACACCGTGGCCCTCACCGCCGACGGGCGCACCCTGATCGCGCACTGGCGCGGGCAGTCGCAGGCAATTGCCGCGCCGTTCGAGATCAACCGGCTGCGCCAGCGCAACAACGCCGACTTTCGCGCGCTGCTGGCGGTGCACGAGGCCGGCCACGGACTGGTGCATGCGCTGCTGTTCGGGCGCGCGCCGACCGAGATCAAGATCCACGTGGCCAGCTTTGAGGGCGGCTACAACGCCTACACGTCGCGTAAGGTGTGGTCGCGCCAGAACTTGCTCGACAGCATCTGCACCAGCCTCGCCGGCCGAGCCGCCGAGCTGCTGGTGTTCGGACCGGCGATGGCCTCCAGCGGCTCCGAGAGCGACCTGCGCAAGGCCACCGAGACGGCGGCCCGCATGCTGCGCCATTCGGGGCATGGCGAACGCATCGGTCGCTGCGACGTGTCGACAAACAGCGATGAGCATGTGCTGACCGACGTGGAAGCCAGCAACGCCGCCGTGGAGGCGCTGCTGCAGTCTGAGCACGCGCGCGCCACGCGGCTGCTGCAGACGCATCGCGTGGCGCTGCTGGCGCTGGTGGACGAGCTGATGGCGCAGGGTCAGGTCACACCGGCTCGCTTCGCCGTGGTGACGGCGCTGCCGCTGGAGCGGCCTGAGGATGCGCTGGACCCGTATGCGGAGCGGCTGGCGGCGTTCCGAATGCAGGGGCAGGCAGGCCTGCCTCTGGTCAGGCCCGCGTTGCTCACGCCACCACGACCGCGCTCGCTTGTCGAGGCGACTGCTTGAGCATCCGCGTGGCCGTGCAATGCAGGACGAACCAGGGTCTGGAACGCCTCCTTCGGATTGCGCTGAAGGATGCAGCGCCGCGGTTTGAACCGTGCGCGGCGGCATCGACAGCAACGCACTCGTTCAGAATCCCGCGCGATGCTCTCCAGTTCTGCGTCGGGCCGCGCGCCCATCCTGTACTCCTTTCGCCGCTGTCCGTACGCCATCCGTGCCCGGCTTGCCATCAAGGTGTCGGGCATGCGGGTGGCCGTGCGCGAGGTGGTGCTGCGCGACAAGCCTGCCGCGCTGCTGCAGGCCTCCGCCAAAGGGACGGTGCCGGTGCTGCAACTGCGCGATGGCCGCGTGCTGGAGCAGAGTCTGGACATCATGCGCTGGGCACTTGAACAGCATGACCCGCAAGGCTGGCTTTGCTCTCAGGAGCACGAGGAAACGCTGGCGCTGATCGCGCTCAACGACGGGCCCTTCAAGCAGGCGCTCGACCGCTACAAGTACGCGTCGCGCCACCCCGAGCGCCCGGCGCACGCCTGGCGCGACGACGCGGTCGACCTGATGCTGGCGCCGTTGAACGCGCGTTTGGCGGATCGGCTGTTTTTGCTGCGGGACACACCCTCGCTGGCGGACATGGCCATCGTGCCCTTCATCCGGCAGTTCGCGGCCGTTGAGCCGCGCTGGTTCGATGGCGCGCCGTTCGCACCGCTGCAGGCATGGACGCAACGCATCGTGTCTTCCGGCTTGTTCGACGCGGTGATGACCAAGTTCCCCGCCTGGCAGCCGGGTGATGCCGAGCCTATTTTGTGAACGCAGCGGCCCCATCTCCGAGAGTGGGCTGGGCCCCGCGAATGACGGACAACACCGCGTCGCACGCCGCTGAGATCGCATCGCCATCCGCCCGGCACCGCGCAGCCACTTCTTCGCATCGGTTGCGAAGCGCGCCATCTGCGGTCAGCCGTTCCAGCGCCTGCGCGACGACCGCCGGCGTGTAGTCCACCGGCAGCACTCGCGCCCCCACGCCCAGCCGCTGCACCTGATGGGCGTTGTCGAACTGGTCATACGCCATCGGCCGCACGAGTTGCGGCACGCCGGCGCGCAGCGCCTGGCTCGTCGTGCCGATGCCGCCGTGGTGGACGAAGGCCGCCAGGCGCGGCAGCAGCTGGCTGAACGGCGCGTACGGCACGTGCAGCACGCCGGGCGGCAGCGGTGTCGGTAGCTGCGCACCCACCTTCGTGATCAGCAGGCCGCGGCGGCCGCTGAGCGCGCACGCGGCGGCCGATGCGGCGAAGAAGGCGTGCGACGTCGCGTTGGCGGTGCCTGACGTGAACCCGACGGGCGGCTCGCCCGCTGCCAGGAAGGCTGCCAGCTCGGGCGGCAACGGGTGCGTGTCGCCGTTGTCGTACAGCGGGAATCCGGTGCACACCAGGCGGGCGGGCCAATCGACGGGGGGCGGCGCGAACCACGGCGGGAACATGCAGAGCGTGAGGTCGGCCTGGTGCAGCCACGCGCCGAGCAGGCGGTCGACGCGGCCGAGGCCGAGCTGGCGGCGGTAGGCGTTGAACGGCCGGGTGAACAGGCGGTCCAGCACCAGACGGTCGATCAGCCACCACGCCGCGCGCTGCAGGCTGGCGGGCAGCTTGGCGAGCGTGCCATGGGCGTCCAGGCGCGGTGGCTGGCGGACGGATCGGAACACCGCCGGCGCAAGGTGCACGGTGACGGTGGGCACGCCGAGTGCGTCCCCGAGCAGCCGTGTGGCGAAGGCCAGCGTGCTGCCCACTGCCAGCGTCTGGCCGGGCACGACTTCCGCGCGCATCGCGTCGAAGGCACGTGGCAGGCCGGCGGCGAAGGCCTCGCCGATGAGCGCCATGCCCCGCCGCGGGTCGGTCACGCGCGGGTCGCGCAGCAGCGCATCGGTCTCGGCGATGCTCGCGACCGGCGTGAACGGCAGGCCGGCAGCGTGGCCCCCATAGCTCTCGCTGGCGAACAGCTGCACCTGATGGCCGCGCCGCTGCAGCGCCAGGCCCAGCGCCACGAAGGGCAGTGTGTCACCGAGGCTGCCTGCAGCGCCGATCAGGATCTTCATGGCGGCTGCGCCGAGCGTTCGCTCACTCGCCTGCCGCTTTCTGCTCGGGGGCGAGTGCCACCGCCTTCTCGGGCCATGCCCCGCCCGCGCTGAACGCGGCCCAGGCCCAGCCCACCCACTTCAGCAGCGACGTGGCCAGCCACAGCGCCCACAGCAGCATCAGCACGCGGTACAGCCACACCGGCGCACTCAGCACCCAGGCGCCCGCCGTGTGCTCGGTGAAGCGGTCGGACACCCAGCTCAGCAGGTGGCTGCTGGAGCCCGGCCCCGCAACCATCAGGTCCGGGTAGCCCAGCAGGCCGGTGCGCAGCACGTCCAGCAGCGCGCCGATGGCGAACAGCGTCCACAGCACCAGCAGCAGCTGCACGAGGATGCGCTGCCAGCGTTTGCCACCGGGCAGCGTCAGCATCCAGCGGCGGCGCGCTTCAAGCAGGCCGAACCAGCCGGCCAGCAGCAGCAGCGCCCACAGCGAGACAGGCGCCACACCCAGCGCCAGGATGATCCAGGCCGGCCGGGTCATGACGCCCGGCAATCCGCGCGGTGCGAACCATGCCAGCACCAACACGACCGCCAGCACGCCCCAGATCAGCACCGCCGGGCCGATCAGCGGGCCGCCCACGGCCAGCACGATGCGGTCCTCGGGCACCTCCAGCTGCAGCCGGTCGTTGACGCCGGGCAGCCCCAGCGCCAGGCCGTCGTGGCGCCACAGTGGGCCCATGCCCTCGGGCGTGCGCCAGCGGATGTCGACCTGCTGCGCGCCGGGCGTCAGCGGCAGACTCAGCGCGCCGTCGCGCGGCTGCAAGGCCAGCGTCTGGCCGCTGATCTGCACGCTCTGCAGTTCGGCACCCGGCGGCAGCTTCAGCACGTGCGGCCCGCCGAGGCTGGTGCGCAGCGACAGCTGCAGGTGCGTCTGCGTGCTGCGCTCGCCGGGTTCCAGCGTCGTCTTCACGTCGTCCAGCGTCAGCGTCTGGCCGGCCACACCGGCCGGTTTGGTGACGGCCAGCTTCAGGGTCTCGCCGGGCCAGGGGCGCCATTCGGGCTGCCACTCGCCGCCCTGCTGCAGCGCGGTGGCGGCCAGGCCGCTGGCCTCGACATGCCATTGCGGCGACGCGGCCAGCGTCCAGCGCTCCACCTGGTTGTTCTCCTTGCCGGCCACCAGCATCAGCGTGGCGGCGGGCAGCAGCGTGCTGGTGACGTCGGCGCTGTCGTCGCCGCCGAGCTGCAGCGTGGCAAAGCCGTTGTCAACGGTCACGCGCGCATCGCCGATGGCCTCGCCCGGCAGCAGCGCCCAGCGCACGCGCAGCGGCGCACGGCTGGGGGCGATGCGCTCGATGCGCGTCTGCACCTGCCAGCGCAAGCCCAGCTCCAGGCGCCGGTCCACGCGCACCAGCGGCGCCAGCGCGTCGCGCTGCGTGCCCATGTCCTCTGCGCGGGCGGCGCCGGCCTGAGCCTCGCGGCTCAGCGTGATGGCGCCGGTGCTCTGGCCGCGCGGATCCAGCCCGGCCAGCGTCCAGCCCTGCAGCTCGGCCTGCAGCGCGCGCGGGGGCAACGGCAGCGAGATGTCCAGGCCACTGGCCGTGCCCACGTCGGCGGCCAGCACCAGCTGGTGCACGCCGGCCGGCACGGCGGCCCACAGGCGGCCCTCGGCATCGCGGCGCGTGGCGGCGGGCTGGCCGTCCAGCGTCACGCTGCCCGGCTGCCAGCCCGTGCCCTGGCCCGGCAGCGGCACGGCCACCAGCGCCTGCGCATGGATCTCGGCGCGCAACTGCACGGTCGAGCCGGCCGCGCTGACGATGAGGCGCGCCAGGCCGGCGCAGCGCGGCTGGCACTCGGGCGGCGCGGCCAGCTTGCCGCGCAGGGTCTGCAATTGCGCGTCGCTGGGCCAGGGCGCCGCGGCGGCGGTGTTGTCATCGGCCGCGTCGGCCGGCTTGGGTGACGAGCCCAGCACGAGGCACAACGCAGCCGCCACGGCCCCCGCGCCACGGCGCGGCAGCGCGGGCGGCCTGAAGCCGGCCACCACCACCAGCGCCAGCGCCAGCAGCACCAGTCCGACCAGCTTCAGCAGCGCCGTGGCCCACGGCGGCAGCAACCACAGATTCAGCGTCTGCTCGGGCGTGACGGGACCGCTCCAGCTCAGCTGGTGGGCGCGCCAGGTCCACGTCGGCAGACCGGGGCCGGTCTGCACGCGAGCGCCGGGGTCGACGCGCGACAGTTCGCTGCTGGCGTAGGGCGACACCACTTTCTCCGGCATCGGCGGCACAGCCATCTTGCGACTCGGCGGCGCAGGCGCCCTGAGATCGGGTGGCGGCACCAACGCCGGTTCGGCCACATCGGCCTGCTCCGCCATCATCGGGACTTGGCCTTGCCGGTCCAGGCTCGGGTAGATCGCCAGCCGGATCTCGTCCACTGCATAGGGCAGCAGCACCAGCCCCAGCAGCGCGGCCACGGCCAGCCGGCCGCGCGCGAACGCGACCTGCGCCCGCCCCGGCGGCAGCACGCGCGCCAGCGCCGTCAGCGCCAGCAGCCCGAACCACAGCGCGGCCGGCGGGCTGCCCGGCGTGTGCCAGGTCAGCGCCAGGGCCACGCCCACCAGCACGCCGGTGCGCCAGCCCAGCAGCTTGAACGCCGCCAGCGCGGCCAGCAGCACGAAGAAGAAGTCCCACAGCGTCCACATCGACACCCACGCACCGTCGGCGCGGCTGGGGCCTTGCGCGTGCAGCAGCCGCCAGCCGGGCGGCAGCTGCAGCGTGGCGTCCAGGTCGTCCACGGCAGCGCTCCAGCCGCTGGCCGGCAGCGTGTCGTCGCGCGGCCAGCGGCTGTCGGCCTCGATGCTGGGCTGGCGGGCCCGCACCTCGAAGCCGGCCGGGCCGTCCTTCGCCAGCCGGGTGATGGGCTGGTCCTCGCCGCCCAACGCCGCGCGGCCCAGCTGGCCCGGCGCGGCCATGGCCAGGCGCGAGCTGGCCGACAGCTCACCGCTGAAGCGGTCGCTGGCGGTCAGCGCGCGGCCGTCGAAGTCCAGCCACAGCCGGCGCTTCAGCGTCAGCGTGTCGGGCGCGGGCTTCGCGTTGCCGCGCTGCAGCTCGGTCAGCTTCAGCGTCTCGCCGGGCTTCAGGCGGAAGGCCGGCAGCGCCCGCCAGGCCTCGGGCATCTCGACTTGGCGCGGGTCGACGCTGGCCACGCCCTCGGGCCGGATCAGCCGCAGCGCAGGCGCCGCCTTCACCGCCCAGACCTCCTCGTCGGCGGCCGTCTTGGGCAGGGTCAGGGCTTGCATCGGCGCGTTCATCCGCGCGGTCAGCGTGATGCGCCAGGCACCCGGCCGGGCCTGCACGATGAGCCGGCCGTCCTCGGCCAGCCGGGCGGGCAGCGGGCTTTCCAGCTGCATCGCCACCAGGCCGGGCAGCAGTGCCAGCGGCAACTCCACCGCGCGTGCGCGGCCGGCCACGCGCAGCTCGAAGGCGGTGGTGACGGTCAGCGGCAGCTCATCCTCGACGAGGCGCACGGTCTGCACCGACACGCTGTCCGTCGCCGCGGCCGGGCTGGCCATGGCACGCAGCCACAGCCGGCCATCGCCGTCCGGCTGGCGCGCCTGCGTGGCGCCGTCGCTGGTCACGACGATGGCGCCCACGCCGGCCGGCACCGCCAGGTTCTGCGGCATGGCGTCGCCCCAGCCGATGCGGCCTTCGACGACATGCGTGCCCGGCACCAGCCACACCCCAGGCTGGGCGTCCGCCTCGGTGACCGGCAGCGCCCGGCCGCTGGTCTTCACATCCTGCGGCCACGCGCCGGCTTCACCCGGCAGCGCCACGCGGGCGGGCGCGCCGAACACCTGCACGTCGAGCCGGAACGTAGCCTCGCGCGGGTTCACGTTGAGCTGCAACCGGCCGGGCCACACGCACGCGGCGTCGCCCTCCGGCGGCGTCGGGCAGCCCAGCGGTGCCTGGCCCTGCAGCGCCCAAGGCAGCCAGTCGCGCGCGGCGGGGGGGAGGTCGGCGGGGGTCAGCGGCGCGGCTTGCGCAGCCAGGCTGCACAGCAGCAACAGCAAAGTCGTCGTGAGGCGCTTCATGGGTTCTCTCCCTTGCGTGGCCCGGGCACCTCGCGTGCGACCGGATCGCGGGCGATTCCAACACAGCGTGCAATGCAGTCAGGAGAGGAAGTTGGTGAGGCGCGTGCGGCACAGCCGTCGGTGCAGAGAAACGCGCCCGATATGGATTTCCGCCCCGCTGGTCGTGGCATGAACGCACAGTCCGCCACCTCATCACCCGGAGCTTTTTGCATGAAATCACCTGGGGCACTTGCCGCCTTGCTCGCGATCTCGCTCACTGCCTCGGCCGTCGAGCTGACGGCCGCCGACGGCGGCACCTTCGCCGTGCTGGACCGTCAGCAAGCGCCGACGCAGATCTACTACCCCCTGTCGCTGAAGGACGGCAAGTGGCTGATGGAGGGCAAGCAGGCCGGCGCGCCCTGGACCGACCTCAGCTGCGAGACAGGCTGCGAGTACCGCGCGTCGACCGACGCGGAGGTGCAAGCCCATGTGCCGTCTGCATGGCGCGAGCGTGCTGACTTCACCTGCATCCGCAACGTCGCGCAGGCGTTCTGTCGCTACAGCGCCAAGGGCAACACCGCCGCGGCACCGAACTACGTGGTCATCGCGCTGGTCACCGGGCAGCCCGTCCCGTTGTTCGTGCGCCGCACCGTGTCAGCGCCGTAGGCTAACGGGATAGGCGCAGTGACCCCAAGGCACCGACCCCGAGCCGCTCGGGTTCACGTCGTTCACCCCAACCTACATGCAGACATTTCGCGCAAGTGCCGTCGCGTCGCCCAAGCGACGCTAAGTTGCATTTCTGGTGAGCCCGGCGTGCAGCCGGCGTTAAGCGGCGTTAAGCGGCGTTAAGCGGCGGGAAGATGCGATGTGTACGGATTGTTGTACATATCGGGTGACAGACTGTCCATGACCTCTTCGGCAATTCGTCGCTCGCGGCTCAGCTTCAGCGTTGGTCGCCCGGCATAACGGCGTCGCGAACGTCAACACGACGCGGGCTCTCACCCTCAAAACCTCACCACCCAACTCGCATTCACCGCCCTCAGCGTATTCCGCCTTGTGCTGCTGCCCGCCGAGAAGCCGTCCAGGTCCTCGACGGCACTGGCAACCACGTTGTCGCGGGCCAGCAGGTTGGTCAGGCCCACGCGGACCTGCGAGAAGCGGTCCACCTTCCAGGCCGCAAACGCGTCCAGCGTGCGCACCGCGCTGCGGCGTGCGACCTGCAGGTCGGTCTGGTTGGTCGTGTAGCCGGGCTGCAGCACCAGGCTGGCGCCCACGGTCCAGCCGCTGTCAGGGATGCGCCAGTCGAAGCCCATGTTGGACAGCCAGGGCGGTTGCGCCTCCAGCCGGTTGTCGGGCCCGTCCACCTGCTCGACTTCGGAGCGGTAAAGGTTCAGCGCGGCGCGAAGGTTGACGCCGCTGTCCTTGTCGAACAGCGCGGGCAGCCATTCCTCGCCGCGGCCCTTGATCTCCAGCTCCAGCCCGCGCGTGCTGGCCTGGCCGATGTTCATGGGACGCGACACCCAGCGCGGCACGTTGGTGATGTCCGGCGCCATGCCGCTTTCCAGCCGCACGCCCCGGCGGATGAGGTCGTCGATCTGGCGGTAGAACACGCCGACGCTGAACACGCCGCCGCTGGCCGGGTAGTGCTCGAAGCGCAGGTCGAAGCCGGTGGACAGCTCGGGCTGCAGCTGCGGGTTGCCGGCCGAATCGGCGGCGATGGGCGTGTTGGTCTCGGTGCGTTCGTAGTTGCCGTTCAGCACGTAGCGGCCCACCAGCGCCGACAGGTCCGGCATCTTGAAGCTGCGCGTCACGCTGGCGCGGATCTGGTCGCGGCCCTTGGGGTCGAACTTGTAGTTGACGTGCAGCGTCGGCGCGACGACGCGGGCGCGGTTGTCGATGGTGTTGCTGCCGTCGTCGCTGCGCGTGCGCACCTCCTCCAGCCGCAGGCCCGGCTGCACGCCCCATTGCGGGCTGATGGTCCAATCGTCCTGCACGAACACCGCGGCGCGGCCGATGCGCGCCGCGAAGGGGATGCCGGTGGCGCTGTCCAGGCGCTCGACGCCGAAGTCCCACACGCGGCGCAGCTCATCGCGCTCGCGGGTCTCGACGTCCCAGCCGGCGACAACGGTGTGGTCGTCCGCCACGGGCTGGGTCCAGCGGCCGCCTAAAGCCCCGCGCGCCTCGCCGAAGTCGGTCTGCGTCTCGCGCGTCACCAGCAGCCGGCCGTCGGCGCGGTAGCTGTCGTAGTGCAGCGTGTTGTCGCGCGTGGTGTCCTGCCAGGAGCCCTTCACCTCGACCTTGCCGCCGTCCTGCTGCTTGTGCACCCAGTTGGCCGCGGCCCGCTTCACGTCGCTGGAACCTTCGGAAGCGGCCTCGTCGCGGGCGGTCGCCCACGGCGTGCCCAGCAGCGCCACGATGCTGCGCTCGCTGGCGTTGCGCGACTGGCCGTGCTGCCAGAAGGCGCTGAGGTTGATCGTGTCCCAGTCAGAAGCCTTCCACTGCAGCCGCGGCGCGATCTGCGCGGTGGTGCTGCGGCCCTCGTCGCGGCCCCGGATCGCCTGCGACTGCACCTGGCCGCCGGGCGTGCGCGAGAGGCGCACCTGCTCGTAGTCCGAGGCGTGCGCCGAGCGCGACAC
Source organism: Pelomonas dachongensis (assembly GCF_043555865.1). Lineage (NCBI taxonomy): Bacteria > Pseudomonadati > Pseudomonadota > Betaproteobacteria > Burkholderiales > Sphaerotilaceae > Roseateles > Pelomonas dachongensis. The sequence continues at coordinate 378,517 of NZ_JBIGHY010000003.1, read as the reverse complement.
GCTCAGCGGCACGACGAAGGACAGCGCGCCGATGCGGTCGCCCCACTGGAAAGCCGTGCTGCCGCCGGGCTGCAGCGCGCGGTAGTTCAGGTTGCTGCGCCATTCGCGCTGCTGCGTGCGTGGCGGCTCGCGAAGCACGACGTTGATGGTGCCGGCCACACCGGGGTACTCGGCCGTGGCACCGCTGACGACCTCGATGCGCTCCACGTCGGCCGGCGCCAGCGAGTCCAGCGAGAAGCCTGGCGGCGCCGGCTCGCCGTTGATGAGAATCTGCGTGTAGCCGCCGCCCAGGCCGCGCAGGCGCGGCGCGCCGCCGTCCATGGACACGCCGGGCAGGCGCTTGAGCACGTCGGTCACGTCGATGTCGCCCTGCCGGTCCAGCTCCTCGCGGCCGTAGATGGACATGGCGATGGACTGGCGCCGGCGCAGGCCGTCGTCGGTCTCGGCGGCGGCGGTGACCTGCACGCGGTCCAGCGCGTTGGTCTGCGGTGCGTCGGCGGGCCGGGCCGGCGCGGAGGCCGCCGATGCCGCGGTGGCGGGCGCGGAGGCTGCGGGCTGGGGCGGCGGCGGTGTCTGGGCCTGGATGCCCAGCGGGCCCAGCAGCAGCGTGAGGACGAGGAGGTGGCGGGTTGCGGTCATGCCGACTCGGGTGCGTTTCGCAGGCAATGCGCGGTCGGCCGAGGCACCGGGGGTCAGGGGAGGTCGAACTGTAAGAGCCGCTCGCGCCGTTGCGGCGCCCGTCGGGTCCGCCGCGCAGGCCGCCGCCCGCTGCGCTGCCCGGGCGGCATAGGCTGCCGTTATGGCCGCGTGCCAACTTGGCATCGGCCCGCGCGCCGTCAGCGCGGCTGCCAGCTCAGGCTGACGCTCCAGCCGCGCGGTGCAGCCGGCTCGAAGAAGCGCCGGTTGGCGTCGTTGACGATGACGCTGGCGGCCGTGACGCGGTCCAGCAGGTTGTCGGCGCGCACGCGCCAGCGCCAGTTGCTCGCCAGCGGCCCGCCCACGCTGAAGCCCCACAGGCCACCGCCCGCGGCGGACGCGGTGCCCACGTCGTCGGCCGGCAGGCGCGCGCGGGCTTGCAGGCTCAGCGAAGCGTCCAGCCCTTGCTCTCCCTGCCAGCGCAGTTCGGCGCTGCCGTAGCTGGCGGGCACGCCGGGCAGCGGCTGGCCGGTGGTCAGCACGCGCGTGGACAGCCGCGTGGCGGCGAGGTCCAGCGCCCAGTCGCGCGCCAGCGGCAGGCTGGCAGCGGCTTCCAGGCCGGTGCGGCGCGTGCGCGCGGCGTTGGTGAACACCGTGCGGCCACCGCTGCTCTGCAGCACGCTGATCTCGTCGCGCGTCTCGGCATGGAAGGCAGTCAACGCGATGCGGCGCTCACCGTCGCGCGCTTCCCAGCCGAGTTCGACCTGCTTGCTGCGCTGCTGGCGCAGCTCGGTGTTGAAGCCCGTGCCCTGGGCGCGGTAGGCCAGCTCGGTCAGCGTCGGCGACTCGGCCGCGCGGCCGAGCGCCAGGCGCAACACCTGGCCCTCGGCCGGACGCCAGGCCACGCCCAGCACCGGCTGCACGCCGCTGAAGCGCCGGTCGCCGCTGTCGTCGCCGTTGGCAAGATACCGGTCGCTGCTGTCCATGCGCAGCTGGCTGCCGCGCAGGCCGGCCAGCAGCTCCCAGTCTGGCGTGGGCGTCCAGCGCCACTGCGCGTAGGGCTCGCTGCTCAGCGCCCGGTTGGTCTCGTCGCGCTTCAGCGCGCCCGTCACGCCGGCGTCGCTGAAGTAGCCGCGCCGCGCATCGCGCTGCGCCTCGAAGGCCCAGCCCAGCGTCAGCTCGTGCTGCGCGGCCGGCGCCCAGTTCAGCCGCGCATCGACGCCGCCGAAGCGCCGCCGCAGCTCGATGACGCCGCCCGGGTGAGTCGGCGCGGTCTGCACGTTGGCGGGGATGGACTGCCACTGGTCCACCGCGCGGGCGCCCAGCCAGCCGGCGACCTGCACGCGCGTGGCCGCGCTGACGTCGCGCTGCCAGCGCAGCCCCATCTGCTGCTGTTCGGCCGTCTTGCGGGTGTTGAAGGCGGTGGCCTGCGGCGCGGTCTGGCGTGGGTCGGCGGCGAACTGCTCGGCCGTCAGGCCCAGCGGGTCGTCGGCCGGCTGGCTCTGCAGCTGCGCCACCAGCATCAGTTGCTGCCCGGGCGTGCGCAGCTGCCAGCGTGCCTGCGCCAGGCGGCGCTCGCTGGCGCTGTGCGCGCGCCAGCCGTCGCGCTGCGTGACCTGCGCCATCAGGCTCAGGGCCTGGTCCTCAGCCGGCAGTCGGTCCACGCTCGCGCTGATCTGGCGCAGGCCGAATGCGCCCAGCGTGAAGCCGGCCTGCGTGCGGGCCTCGGCCGGCCAGCGGCTGTTCAGCGCGACGACACCCCCGCTGGCGCTGCCGTACAGCGCCGAAAACGGGCCGCGCAGCACTTCCAGCGAAGCGGCGTCGGCGATCAGCCAATGGCCCAGCTGGCCCTGGCCGTCAGGCGTGCTGGCCGGGATGCCATCTGCCACCAGCCGCAGGCCGCGCACGCCGAAGCTGGCGCGCGCGCCGTAGCCGCGGCTGGACAGCTGCAGGTCCTGCGCGTCGTTGCCGCGGTTGGCGGCGTAGATGCCCGGGATGCGCGCCAGCGTGCGGGCCAGCGCCTGCGCCGGGTCTTGCGCGTCGGCGTCGCGGGCCAGCGTGGCGGCGTCCAGCCGCTCCAGCGCCAGCACGGGCGCAGCCGCGTGGCCGTGCAGCACGACGGTATCGAGCTGCTGGGCGGCGGCGCCGGCCAGCGCCAGTGTGGCGATCAGGCTCAAGGCTTGACGCGGACGATCTTGCCGGCGCTCTCCAGCACGAGGTAGAGCAGGCCGTCCGGGCCCTCGCGCACGTCGCGCATGCGGCCGGTGTCGGGGAACAGGCGCTCCTGCTCGACGACGCGGTTGTCGGCGCCCAGCTTCACGCGTTCCAGGTGGCCGAACTTCAGCGAGCCGATGAAGAAGCTGCCCTGCCACGCGGCGCCGTACTGGACGCTCTTGAGCTGCACCAGGCCCGCCGGCGCAATGGACGGCACCCACTTCACGTTGGGCTGCTCCATGCCGCCCTTGGCGGCCATGCCGTCACCGATCTTGCCGCCGCCGTAGTTCTCGCCGTAGGTGATGACGGGCCAGCCGTAGTTCAGCTTCGGTTTGATGAGGTTCAGCTCGTCGCCGCCCTGGGGGCCGTGCTCGTGCTCCCACAGCTGGCCCTTGGCGTCCAGTGCCAGGCCTTGCGAGTTGCGGTGGCCGTAGCTCCAGATCTCGGGCAGCGCGCCGGCGGTGGCGACGAACGGGTTGTCGGCCGGCACGCTGCCGTCCTTGCCGATGCGCACGATCTTGCCGAAGTGGTTGTCCAGCGTCTGCGCCTGGGCCATGCCCTTGTAGCGCTCGCCCAGGCTCAGGAACAGCTTGCCGTCCGGCGCCTCGACGATGCGGCAGCCGAAGTGCAGGCGGCTGTCCATCTTGGGCTTCTGGCTGAAGATGACCTTCACGTCGGTCAGGCGCTTGTTGTCGGCGCTGAGCTTGGCGCTGGCCAGGGCGGTGCCGTTGGTCTTCTTGTCGGCGCTAGGCTCGGCGTAGCAGAGGTATACGGTGCGGTTGCTGGCGAAGTCGCTGTCGGTGACGACGTCCAGCAGGCCGCCCTGGCCGACCGCGTCGACGGCAGGCACGCCGGCGATCGGCGCGCCCGGCTTGGCACCGGCTTTGGCCATGCGCAGCGTGCCGTCGCGCTCGGTGACGAGGAACTGGCCGTCCGGCAAGAAGGCCAGGGCCCAGGGGGTCTTCAGGCCTTCGACGACGGTTTCCAGGGACGGGGCGGCGTGGGCGACGCCCAGCGTCAGAAGAAGGGGTAGGAGGCGCTTGCTCATCGGTACGGCTCGTGGCTGCAGGGACGGGGCGCGCATCATCGCAGCCGCGCGGCGCACCGTGTGCGGGCGGGCCTTTCAGCCTCTGCGCATGACGACCAGCAGCCCCTGCACGGGCTCGTCGCTTTCCTTGCGGATGGCGCTCTGTGTGGCGGATTCGACGGAGAACCCGTGCGCCGCGGCCAGGCGCTGCAGGTAGGGCAGCGAGTGCGCATAGCGGCGGCGCGCATTGAGCAGGAAATCCGCGCCGTTGCTGGCCTCTACCGAGAACGCAAACAGCCCGCCGGGCCGCAGCGCCGCAGCAGTGGCGGCGAAGACGGCGTCCAGGTCGCCGATGTAGACGAACACGTCGGCGGCGACGGCGATGTCGAAGCGCGCGGCCGGGCCGGCCAGTGCGGCCGTGATGTCGGCGTGCAGCAGCTCGTCGTACGCGCCCAGTGCCTGTGCGCGGGCCAGCATCAGGCGGGACAGGTCCACGCCGGTCAGCCGACGCGCCAGCGGGCGCAGCAGCGGGCCGCACAGGCCGGTGCCGCAGCCCAGGTCGATGACGTCGGCCTGCGGCGCGGGCTGCGCACGTTGCAGCTCGGCCATCAGCAGCTCGGGCGTGCGGTAGGCCAGCTTCTGCACCAGGTGCTGGTCGAAGTTCTGCGAGTAGCTGTCGAACAGTGCCTCCACGTAGGCGGCGGGCGCCGTAGGCGGTGCTGGTTCCTCGCCCAGCGACGCCAGCACGTAGTGGATCTGCTCCACGTCCAGCCCCAGCGGCAGCGCTTGGCGGAAAGCTGCGATGGCCTGGGCCTTGCGGTGCAGCGTCAGCAGCGCCTCGGCGCGGCCGATCAGCGCCTCGGCGTAGTCGGGCTTCAACGCCAGCGCGGCGTCGAAGCTGGCCAGCGCTTCCTCGGGCCGCTCCAGCGCGCGCAGGCTGGTGCCGCGGTTGCGCAAGGCCTTGGCGTCGTCGGGGCGCAGCGCCAGCGCCCGCTCGAACGTCTGCACGGCCTCTTCGTGGCGGCCCAGGTTGCCCAGCATGTTGCCCAGGTTGGTCAGCGCGGCGGCGCTGTCCGGGCGCTGGGCCAGTGCGCGGGTCAGCAGCGCGTGGCCTTCGTCGAAGCGGTCGGTCTGGCCGGCGATGACGCCCAGCAGGTGCAGCGCGTCGAAATGCGTGGGCGCGAGCCGCAGCACCCGGCGGTACAGCGCCTCGGCCTCGGCCAGCCGGCCCTGCTGGTGCAGGGCCAGCCCGCGCTGGAAGTCGGTGTTCGCGGGGTCAGTCATCCCAGAGACTGCTGAGCATCACGAGCCCGACGCTGAGCAGGTCCACGCCCAGCGCGCCCGCCTGCTGCACGGTCATGCGGGGCCGGGGGGCCTCGCGTTGCACCCGGCAGCGCTCCTTCTCCACGGCCAGCACCGCATTGGCGATGTCTTCGGGGCTGCCCCAGGAAGGCGGCGTCGGCCGCGCCGGCGCAGGGGCGTAGGCCTGCAAGGCCTTCTCGACGGCCTGGGGGTCCAGCAGCGACAGCGCCGTGCGGCAGTGCGAACAGGCGTCTTCCTTGCGCAGGTCCACCGGCGCACCGCAGGCGCTGCAGTGGATGCTGCCGACCTTCTTCGCGATGTCGGCGATCTCGGGCTTCGTGAGTTGACGCACGAAGCCCTTCTCGATCATGAACGACGAGAAGCTGCTGAAGCGGCCATGCCGCTCGGCGCAGCGGTGCGTGATGTAGCGCCCGCTGCGCACGATGTCGAAGCCCTGCACCAGCCGGCTGCGGCACTCGGGGCAGTTCATGCGGCTGGCCAGCGGCGTGCGCGGCTCACCGTGGTGGCGGTGCATCTCCTTGAACACCGTGGCGATGGCTTCGGGCGCCAGCTTCAGGTTCTCCATCTGGTCGAACCAGATGCCGTGGCAGGCAAAGCAGAAGTCGATCTCGACCGTGCCGCCGTACTGAGCCGGCAGCACGTGCACCTGCAGCGTGTCGCCGCAGGAGGGACAGGGGCGGTGGGCAAGGCGGGACATGCGCGAATGGTAGTGGCGCTCGCCGCGCGGTTGCGATCAGGGGATGTCGGTTTCGGGGCAGCGCTGCTTCAATGCGGCGCTTTCCACTTTCGCCTTATGCCCCTGCCCATGCCCACACACGTTTCCCCTCGCCTGCGCACCGCCATGACGGCGGCGGCGCTGTCTGCGCTGTTGCTGCCGGCCGCTGCCGCGCCGGTCCTCGAACTCAAGCCAGGCCTGTGGGTGCATGACAGCGAGGTCTGGATCAACGGCCAGTCGCTGAAGCCGGCCATGCAGGCCTTGCGCTCCAAGGCGCGCAGCCAGCGCGATGGCGCCGTCGACGCGCCGGACGGGCAGGCTTGCCTGACGCCACAGCAGGCGCGCATCGACCTCGCCCGCTACCTGGAAACCGCGCTGGCCGACTCCGGCCCGTGGCGCTGCGAAACCCATGCCTCCCAACTGGACGGCGGCAACGCGAACGGCAGCTACGCCTGCCGCACCGGCGGTGGCGGGCTCACGCAGGGCAAGTTCTCGGCCACCTACGGGGCGACGCAGTACAAGCTGGAGCTCAACGGCCGCGGCAACGTGGTGGACGGCCGCACCGGCGAGGCACTGCCCGGCGGCGACATGGAGCAGCGTCTGCTGTCCACGGGCCGCTGGCTGAGCGGGTCCTGCTGACGCGCTGATCGAACGGCGCCGACGCGCGCCGTCAGCCCTCCATGCGCTGCTGAAACACCAGCCCCGCATGCTCGCGCAGCGCGTGGAACTTGATGCGCGGCCAGTTCTCCTGCATCGCGCGCAGCTCGCCGGCGTACTCCAGCAGCACGGTGGGCGCGTTGACCGCGTCCCACGCCACGCGGTGGGCGTTGTGGTCGATGAAGCGGCGCAGCTCCTTCTCGCCGCTGCCGGGCTGACCCTCGGCGTCGTCGCACGTCACCCAGCGCGCGACGTTGTAGCGCGCCGGCATCACGCGCGCCTTGCAGCCGTACTCGTGCTCCAGCCGGTGCGCGACGACCTCGAACTGCAGCTGGCCCACCGCGCCCAGCAGCAGCACGCTGCCGGCCTCAGGGCGGAACACCTGGATGGCACCTTCCTCGCCGAGCTGGCGCAGCCCTTCGCGCAGCTGCTTGGTGCGCAGCGGGTCGGCCACTTCCACGGACCGGAACATTTCCGGGGCGAAGAACGGCAGGCCGGTGTACTGCAGCGCCTCGCCCTCGGTGATGGTGTCGCCCAGCTGCAGCACGCCGTGGTTGGGAATGCCGATGATGTCGCCGGCAAACGCCTCGTCCAGCAGCTCGCGCTTCTGGCTCATGAAGGTGACGACCGAGTTGGGCCGCAGGCTCTTGCCCGAGCGCACCACCTTCAGGTTCATGCCGCGCTCGAAGCGGCCCGACGCCACGCGCACGAACGCGATGCGGTCGCGGTGGGCCGGGTCCATGTTGGCCTGGATCTTGAACACCACGCCGGTGAACTTGGGCTCTTCCGGCTTGACGGTGCGCTGCATGGCTTCGCGAACGTCGGGGGGCGGCGCCAGCTCGACGAGCGCGTCCAGCACTTCCTGCACGCCGAAGTTGTTGACGGCAGAGCCGAAGAACATCGGCGTCTGCTTGCCGCTCAGGAAGTCGCCGTGCACGAACTCAGGCGCGGCTTCGCGCACCAGCTCGATCTCGCCTTCGGCCTGCTCGTACTGCATGCCGAAGCGCTCCGCATACGCCGGGTTGTTCAGGCCTTCCAGCACCTCCTCCGTGCCGGCCGCGCGGTCCTCGCCGGGCGCGAACACGCGCATGCGCTGTTGGCGCAGGTCCATCACGCCGTGGAACTGCTTGCCCATGCCCACCGGCCAGGTGAAGGGCACGACGGTCATGCCCAGCTCCTGCTCGATCTCGTCCATCAGCGCCAGCGGGTCCTTCACCTCGCGGTCCATCTTGTTGACGAACGTGAGGATGGGCGTGTTGCGCGCGCGGCATACCTGCAGCAGGCGGCGCGTCTGCGGCTCCACGCCGTTGGCCGCGTCGATGACCATCAGCGCCGCGTCCACGGCGGTCAGCACGCGATAGGTATCTTCCGAGAAGTCCTGGTGGCCGGGGGTGTCCAGCAGGTTGATGACGCAGTCGCGGTACTCCATCTGCATGACCGACGACGCCACCGAGATGCCGCGCTGCTTTTCGATTTCCATCCAGTCCGACGTCGCATGCCGTGTGGCCTTGCGCGCCTTCACCGAGCCGGCGATCTGGATCGCGCCCGAGAACAGCAGCAGTTTCTCGGTCAGCGTGGTCTTGCCGGCGTCGGGGTGGCTGATGATGGCGAAGGTGCGGCGGCGGCGGACTTCGGTCTGGATGCGGGTGGGCAGGTCGGCGGACATGGTGAGGGAAGGGGTCTGACCTGCGATTGTCGGCGCTAGCCGCATTTGGGGGCGGTGTGGCTGCAATCCGTCCCGTCAAGATGGACCGCAGGCCCCTGGGTGACTAGGCTGCGCGCTCTTTCCGCTGCCAGCCTGCCCCCATGACCTCACTCTCGAACCGTCGTCGCGCTCCGTACTGGCGGCCCTGGCTGGCGCTGGCCGTCTGCGCGGCCCACGCCGGCATGACCGCCGCCGCCCCGCCGGACGACGACCGGGAGGCCCGCATCGCCCGTGTGCTGGCCGGGCTGCGGCCACCTGTCAGCTTCACGGGCGACGCCACCTGGACGCTGCAGGAGCGCATGCAGCACTACGGTGTGCCGGGGCTCACCGTCACCGTCATCGACCAAGACGGCCTGGCCTGGACCCGGGTCTACGGCCTGGCCGACCGCAAGCGGGGCGTTCCCGTCAGATCCGACACGCTGTTCCAGGCCGCCTCGATCAGCAAGCCGGTGGCCGCGTTCGGCGCGCTGGCGCTGGTGCAGGCCGGCAAGCTGACGTTGCAGTCGCCGGTCAACGCGCGGTTGAAGGCCTGGCGCATCCCCGACAACGATTTGACGCGCCAGGTGCCGGTCACGCTCGACCATCTGCTCAGCCACACTGGCGGGCTCACCGTCCACGGCTTTGCCGGCTATGCGTCGGGGGCCGCCGTGCCAGACGTGCTCGCGGTGCTGGACGGCACCCCACCGGCCAACTCGCCCGCCGTGCGGGTGGATCAGCTGCCGGGCCAGGCCTTCCGCTACTCGGGCGGCGGCTACACGGTGGCCCAGCTGCTGATGAGCGAGGCTGGCGGCCAGCCGTTCGCGCAGCTGATGCAGCAGCGGGTGCTCGGCCCCCTGGGTATGGCGGACAGCAGCTTCGAACAACCCATGCCGGCCGCGCAGCTGGCGCGCGCCGCGGCCGGCGTGCGGGTCGATGGCAGCGATGTGGCGGGCCAGCGCCACATCTATCCCGAGCTGGCCGCCGCCGGCCTGTGGACCACCTCGCAAGACCTGGCCCGCTTCGCCCTCGGCGTGCAGCGGGCCCTGCACGGCCAGAGCCAGCACGTGTCCGCGGCGCTGGCGCGCGACATGCTGACCGGCCGCGCCGGTGGCGACTATGGCCTGGGCTTCGGCCTGCCGCGGGAAAACGGCGAGGCCTACTTTGCGCATGGGGGCTGGAACGAGGGCTTCTGCGCGAGCCTGATGGCCAGCCAGACGGTCGGCCAGGGCGTGGCCATCATGATCAACGGCAACCAGCCCGCTCTGATGGACGAGCTGCGCCGGGCCGTGGCGCACGAGTACGGCTGGCCGGGCTTCAAGACGCGGGTGCCGCTGCCGGCCAGCGTCGAGGCGCTGCAGAAGGCGCCTGGCCGCTACCGCGTCAATGCAGAGCAGGTGATGGTGGTGACGCGCCAGGGCGAGCGGCTGTTCATGAGCCTGGTGGGCGAGCCCGCCAAGGAACTGGTGCCGGTTGCGGATGGCCGCTACCTGCAGCGCGAGCATGAGCAGGCGCGCAGCTTCGAGTCCGATGCGGACGGCCAGTGGGGCCTGCGCATGGAGCGCCCTCAAGGTGGTGCGCAATTGCTGCCCCGGCTGGCAGACACGCATCGCGCGCCGCGTGAACTGCTGTTGGCCGGCGACCAGGCCGCCGCGCTGGCCGCGTACCGGGCGCTGCGTGACAGCGGCGATGCGGCGGGCCAGGAGGCCTACCTGAACGATCAGGCCTACGCGCTGGTTGGTCGTGGCCGGCCGGGGCCCGCGCTGGCGTTGCTGCAGCTGAACACCGCGCTGTATCCCGAATCAGCCAACGCCTGGGACAGCCTGGGCGAAGTGCTGTTGACGCAGGGCGACCCCGCGAACGCCCGTGCGGCCTACCGCAAGGCGCTGGCGCTGCAGCCGGACATGGCGTCCGCGAAGGCGGCGTTGCTCGGGCTGGGCAACTAGGCGCGGATTGCCTCCTGGCGACCCGAACCGCTGCCGGGCCAGCCGCACCGGCAGCGCGCCTTGGCAGGGCGGGCGCCTCCCGCGCGCCAGACGCCCCGGTCCAGCCGCAAATCGTCAGCGGAGCACCGGCCATCGAGGCCATTTGGCTCATCGCATTCGACCGAGAACATGGGGCGCTTATCGCCCCAGGTCTGCGCGCAGGTGCGGGTATCGGCGGGGTGTGCTGCAGCGGCCGCAGGCGCGCATCAACCGATGAGCGCCTGTAGGCGCTGCTGCCATTGAGCGGCGGCATCGTGCGTGTTGAAGATGCCGAGCATGATGGGCCGGCGACCGACGAGGTGCAGGCACACCTGGAACCAGTCGGGATCTTCCAAGCCCGCGTGCCGCAGCACGGTGATGGCGGTCACGTGGTCGAAGGTCAGGGTCTCGCGGCGCAGGCCACAGCGGCGCACGATGCGGCGCTTTCGGGCGTCGAACCGCAGTTGCTGCGGTTGCACCAGCCCTATTGCGATGAAGGTCAAACCGAGCGCACCGCTGACCACGGCCAGCAGGGCGAAGGCCGCCGCGTCATGCCACAGAAACGGAGTCGGCAAAAGGCAGAAGGCCGCGCCGAAGCTGACCAGAGCCAGGCGTTTGTGCTGCGGCCAGCGCGCCTCTTCGTAGAGCAAGCCCTCCTGCGTCTGCGTGAAGAGCACCTTGTCATGTCGCTGCATAAAATCCGGGCCGTTGGGGTGTTGCACCGGCATCGGAGTGGTCAGCGCTGCGGCGCGGATGCGCCAAGCAGCGGCAGCGCGTCCAGCCGCCTGTCGATGTCGGCCAACATGCGGCGGTACGGCGGCGCATCGACGCCGCCATAGGTGGCGAGGAAGTCCTTGCGGCCCAGGAACTCCGGCAGGTCGGCCACGTCGGGCATGAAGTCGCTCTCGGGCGCGCCGCGCGCCAGTCGGTCCTGCAGCGTCCGCGGGTCCCGCCGGGCCAGCAGCCCAAAGCGCGTGCCGGCGCGGTCGGCGGCGATGTCGTTGAAGCTGAACCCGCTGCCGTCGCGCAGGTCGGCCACTTCCTTGTAGACGCCGATGGCGTCGGCCAGCGGGCCGCCGCCCTCCAGCGCCACCACGGCGGAGATCAGGAAATGCTGCGCGAAGTCGTCGCGGCCGGCCAGCGTCACCGACACGGGCTGCGGCAGTGGCGCGGCCTGGATGGCCGGCACCAGGTCGGCCATGCGCCGGCCGGTGGCCTGCAGTGCCAGCGTCAGCAGCGCGGCGCGGTTCTCTGCCAGCGCATCGGCGCCACCGGCGCTGCGCTGACTGGCGAGCGTGAACAGCGGCGGCAGCAGGCGGGCCAGCGGCACGGCGCCGCCGCCGCCCGCCGCGGCGTGCGCCTGCAGCGCACCGGCCAGCGCCTGGGCATAGGCGGTCAGCCGCGCCTGCTCAGCGGGCGGCAGCAAGGTGCCCAGCAGGCGCTGCAGGCCGTCGTCACCCCATTCGTAGATGACCTCGACGCGCGTCGGCGTCAGGCGAACGCGCCGCACCATGTCCAGCGCCAGCGCGCCCTCGGGCGTGGCATGCAGGCGCTCCAACAGATGCGGCAGCAACCGTTCGGCCACCCAGGCCGGCACCGGCAGCCGGCCCACGCGCAGGTCGTCGAGGGTGGGCAGGCCCGGGGTCTCGTGCAGCGTCACGCTGATGTTCAGCCAGGCGGCGACGGGGCTGTGGGGCACCGGCATGCTGGCCTGCAGGATGGCGCTGCCGCCGGCCAGCATCAACTGCGCCGACGCGCCGGGTGCGAGACGGCGGGACAGCTGGCTCAGCATCAGGTTGGCTTCGCGCTCGGTGGCGACCAGCGTGCGCAGCGGCCCGGTCGCCGGCCGGCGCGGGTCGTTGCGCTGCAGAAAGCTGCGCGCCCGCGCGATGTCCAGCGCCGACACCGCCGCCGGCCCCGGCCAGCGCGGCGATGCCTGGACCGCCAGCGCCAGCGCCACCAGGCCGGCAAACGCCAGCGCCAGGGCTGTCCAGGCGACTGCCTTCAGGCTCAGCCGCAGCGCGGCGCGCAGTCGGCCCGGGCGGGCTGCCGCGCTCACTCCTCCAGCAAGCTACGGAGCATCCATGCGGTCTGTTCATGCACCGTGATGCGCTGCGTCAGCAGGTCGGCGGTGGGTTCGTCGCCGGCCTTGTCGACGGTGGGGAACAGCTGGCGCGCGGTGCGGGCGACGGCTTCGTGGCCTTCTTTCAGGATGCGCACCATTTCCAGCGCTTTGGGCGGCGTGGTGGGCGCATCGGGCAGGCCGCTGAGCTTGGCGAACTGCGCGTAGCTGCCTGGCGCCGGGTGGCCCAGCGAGCGGATGCGTTCAGCCACCGGGTCCACCGCGTTCCACAGCTCGGTGTACTGCGCCATGAACATCGCGTGCAGGCTGTTGAACATCGGCCCGGTGACGTTCCAGTGGAAGTTGTGCGTGGTCAGGTACAGCGTGTAGGTCTCGGCCAGCAGCTTGGACAGGCCGGCCACGATGGCCGCACGGTCCTTGTCGCTGATGCCGATGCTGATGGTCTGGGGGGCGGGGGTTGCGGATTTCTTGGCCATGGAGGGCTCCAAAAACGAGATGGCGGGAAGCCTAACGGATTCGGGCTGCGAGGCTATCGTCCAAAGGACTTACACGCCCAGCCGCTCGAACTCGCTCTCCACCTGCGCCAGCCACACGCGCAGGCGCTGGCGCTCCAGCAGGCCCAGCCTGGCGCCCTCGCTGCCGGGCGCGTTGCGGGCCGACCAGAAGCTGGCGTCGGCCGCGTCGATCTTGCGCAGCACGATGTCCTGCAGGTGCTTCAGCGGCATCGTGCGGGCACCCAGGCCCAGCGCGCGTTCGAGCTGGCCGGAGCGTTCGAGCTGCGAGAAGTCGTCGCCACGCAGCTGGTTCAGCACCAGCACGTAGTCCAGCCGGCCGCCGAAGCGGTCCAGCAGCCGGGCCAGCAGGTCCACCGAGTCGCGGCCGGCGTCCATCACATGCCAGTAGCGCACGGCCAGGCCCGACTCGGCGGCCAGGTCCAGCACGCCGGACTCGTCCATCCACCGCGCCAGCGCGTCGTGCGTCTGCGCGGCCAGGTCCACCAGCACACGCCGGCCCGGATCGGCCACGGCGCTCTCGACGATGGCGTCCAGCGCCGCGAAGTTGTCGATCAGCGCGGGCGACGCGTAGTCGGCGTAGAAGCGCAGCAGCGCGCCGTGCGAGCGGTCGGTGTCGAAGCCGGTGAACGGGATGCCGCGGTCGATCAGGTACTGAGCCAGCAGGCGCGACAGCAGCGACTTGCCGACGCCGCCCTTCTCGCCACCGACGAAATGGATGGCGCCGTTCGTGGGCTCGACGGGAGGGTGGCTCATGGCGTCAGGCGCGCGTGGCGCAATGTGAGGATGCGGCGGATTGTGCAGCGCAGCATGCTGGCGCGATGTTTGTTATTGCGACAGCCTCGCCACGCCGCCCAGCTCGCAGGCGTAAATGGCATTGCGCAGCGCCGCGATGGCCTCGTAGCGCGTGAAGCTGCGCCGCCACGCCAGCACGACGCGCCGCGTGGGCACGGGGTCGCTGAAGGGCACGAAGCGCAAGTGGCTGGACGGGTCGCGCGCGACCGAAAGATGCGGCACCACCGTCACGCCCATGCCGGAGGCAACCATGTGCTTGATGGTCTCGAGCGACGAGCCCTCGAAGCTGCGGCGTATGCCCTCGGCGTCGCTGGAAAAGCGCGCGAACTCTGGGCAGACCTCCAGCACGTGGTCGCGGAAGCAGTGGCCCGTGCCCAGTAGCAGCATGGTCTCGCGCTTGAGTTCCTCGGCGCTGATGCTCTCGCGCGTGGCCAGCGGGTGTGCGGCCGGCAGCGCGACGACAAAGGGCTCGTCGTACAGCGGCGCCGTGGCCAGGCCGGTGTCCGGGAACGGCTCGGCCATGATGGCGCAGTCCAGCTCGCCGGTGCGCAGCATCTCCAGCAGCTTCACCGTGAAGTTCTCCTGCAGCATCAGCGGCATCTGCGGGTACTGCTCGATGGTGTGCTTGACCAGCTCGGGCAGCAGGTAGGGGCCGATGGTGTAGATGATGCCCAGCCGCAGCGCGCCGGCCAGCGGGTCCTTGCCGCGCTTGGCGATCTCCTTGATGGCGCCGGCCTGGTCCAGCACCGACTGCGCCTGGCGCACGATTTCCTCGCCCAGCGGCGTCACCGACACCTCGTTGCCGCCGCGCTCGAAGATCTTCAGGTCCAGCTCTTCTTCCAGCTTCTTGATGGCGACGGACAGCGTCGGCTGCGACACGAAGCAGGCCTCAGCCGCGCGGCCGAAATGGCGTTCGCGGGCAACGGCGACGATGTAGCGCAGTTCAGTCAGGGTCATGGGGCCGAACGCTACACTGCCGCCGCCCCACGAGGGTCTTCAGGGTTTATACGGAGAACCGCATGACTGAACGCAAGCTGATGACCCTGCCCCGCCTGGCGCAGATGCATGCCGGCGGCGAGAAGATCGCGATGCTGACCTGCTACGACGCGGCCTTCGCCAGCCTGCTGGATGAAGCCGGCGTGGACATGCTGCTGGTCGGCGATTCGCTGGCCAATGTGCTGCAGGGCCGCGGCTCCACGGCGCCGGTCAGCCTGGACGACATGCTGTACCACACCACCTGCGTGCGCCGCGGTGTGAAGTACGCCTTCGTCGTCGCCGACCTGCCTTTCGACAGTTACCACGTGAGCAAGGAAGAGGCGTGGAAGAGCGCCGCCGCGCTGGTGAAGGCGGGCGCCCACATGGTCAAGCTCGAAGGCGGTGGCTGGACGGCGGAGACCGTGCGCTTTCTGAGCGAGCGGGGCATCCCGGTGTGCGTGCACCTGGGGTTCACGCCGCAGACAGTCACGTCGCTGGGCGGCTTCAAGGTGCAGGGCCGCGACGAGGTCAGCGCCGCGCGCATCCGGCGCGAGTCGCAACAGGCCATCGAGGCCGGCGCTGCCATGCTGCTGTACGAGATGGTGCCGGCTGCGCTGGCCGCGGACATCACGGCCACGTCGCCCGTGCCCGTCATCGGCATTGGCGCCGGCGTCGGCTGCTCGGGCCAGGTGCTGGTGCTGCACGACATGCTGAACATCACGCCGGGCCGCAAGCCGCGCTTCGTCAAGGACTTCATGGCCGGCAAGGACTCGGTGCTGGCGGGCGTGAAGGGCTATGTGGACGCCGTGAGGGCCGGGAGTTTTCCGGTCGACGCGGTGCACGGGTTCTGACATGCAGGTGATCCACTCGATCAGCGAGCTGCGCGAGGCGCTCGCCATTCACCGCCAGCGCGGCTTCGTGCCCACCATGGGCAACCTGCACGAGGGGCACCTGCAGCTGGTGCGGCAGGCGCGCGAACTCGTCGGGCCGGCCGGTGCGGTCGTCGCCAGCATCTTCGTGAACCGGCTGCAGTTCGCGCCGCACGAGGACTTCGACACCTACCCGCGCACTTTGGAGCGCGACTGCGAACTGCTGCAAGGCGCCGGCTGCGACATCGTCTTCGCGCCCAGCGAGAAAGAGCTGTACCCCGAGCCGCAGGGCTACAAGGTGGTGCCCCCGCCCGAGCTGGCCGACATCCTGGAAGGCCATTTCCGCCCCGGCTTCTTCACCGGCGTCTGCACCGTCGTGCACAAGCTGTTCAACATCGTGCAGCCGACGCTGGCCGTGTTCGGCAAGAAGGACTACCAGCAACTGATGGTGTTGCGCCGCATGACCGCGCAGATGGCGCTGCCCATCGAGATTCACGGTGGCGAGACGCGCCGCAGCCCGGATGGCCTGGCGCTGTCGTCACGCAACGGCTACCTGAGCAACGCTGAGAAGACGGAGGCGCTGCGGCTGTCGCGCACGCTGAAGGCCCTGATCGCGCGTTGGCAGGCGGGCGAGCGCGACCTGCCGGCGATGGAGGCCGACGCCATGCAGTCGCTGCGCGACGCCGGTTGGTTGCCGGATTACGTCACACTTCGGGTCCGCCACGACCTCAGCGGCGCCGTGGACGGCCAGCCCCTGGTGGCGCTGGCCGCCGCGCGGCTTGGCACCACGCGGCTCATTGACAATCTTGAGGTCAGTTGACGGCGGTCACTTCGACGTCGAAAACGAGCGCCGCGCCACCGGGGATCGTGCCCTGGCCGGCGTTGCCGTAGGCCTGGGCGGCCGGGATGGTGATGGTGCGCTTGCCGCCCACCCGCATGCCCTGGACGCCCGCGTCGAACCCGGAGATGACCGTGCCGCCGCCCAGCTTGAACGGGAACGAGCCGGCGTCGAACTTGGTGCCGCGGGTGTCAGCCACGCGCGCGTCGTACAGATAGCCGCTGTAGGTGACAGTCGCGGTCTTGCCCGTGTCGGCAAGGGTGCCCACGCCAACCAGAGAGTCCTGCGTCTTCAGCGCCGTGACGGCCAGCCAGCCGTTCGGGTCCACGGCCGTCAGTTCGATGTCGAACACCAGCGCCGCGTTGGCGGGGATGACGCCGTTGCCGGCACCCGTGCTGCCGTAGGCCAGGCTGGCCGGCATGGTCACCGTGCGCTTGCCGCCGACCTTCATGCCCTGCACGCCCTGGTCGAAGCCCTTGATGACATTGCCCGCACCGACCAGCACGTACAGCGGCGAGCCGGTAGCGGTAGCGTTGCTGTCGAACTGGGTGCCTTTGGTGTTGGTGTTGCGCACGTCGTACAGCCAGCCGGTGTAGGTCACCGTCACGGGTTTCCCGGCGTCTGCGGTTGCACCGGTGCCGACGGTCGCATCCACCGTCTTCAGTGTGGTCACCGCATTCCACCCATTCGGGTCGCTGGTGATGGGCGTGCCTGAGTCACCTCCACCGCCGCCGCAGGCGGCGAGCGCAAGCACGGAGCTGAGGGCGACCAGGAGTGTGGAGCGGCGGGAAACAGACTTGAGCATGACGGTGCGGCAAAGTGAAGACACGCCGCTGTTGGCGGCGGCGCACTATAGCCAGCACCAGCAACGGCGCCGTCAGCTGGACGCAGGTAAGGGCATGTAATGCACGTCAACAGATGGGCGCGGCAACCGTTGAGCCCGCAACCACGGAGACCGCCATGCGCCTGACTGCCCGCCTTGCCAGCCTTTTCCTCACGCTGGGCGCTGCTACCTTGATGACTGCCTGCGGCGGCGGTGCCTCTGTCGAGGTCGGCGTGGGCGGAGGCGGGGGTGGGGGCGGCGGCGGCACGTATCCGCGTCCCAACCCGAATCCCAACCCACCCACGCAGTCCTGCAGCGCAGCCGGCCTGGCCGCGTCGGCCGCGAGCCAGTGGGGCACGGTCTGCATGCTGACCAGCAGCGGCGAGATCGTCGTCGAGCTGTACGACACCTATGCGCCGCAGACGGTCGCCAACTTCTACAAGTACGTGTCGGCCGGCTTCTATGCCAACACGCTGATCCACCGCGTGGACCGCGACTTCGTCGCGCAGGGCGGCGGCTACCGCAGCGGCATGGTCGAGAAGCAGCCGCTGTACGCGCCCATCAAGCTGGAGAGCAACAACGATCTCTCCAACCTGCGCGGCACGATCGCGATGGCGCGCCGCAGCGACCCGGACTCTGCCACCAGCCAGTTCTTCTTCAACGTGGTGGACAACACCAGCCTGGACTACCAGAGCGCCGCCAACCCCGGCTACGCGGTGTTCGGTCGCATCATCTCGGGCCTGAACACGCTGGACGCGATCAACGTGGTGCCGGTCTACCGCTACAGCTCAACGGACATCCAGCCGCGCACCGAAGTGCTGGTGTACTGGGCGCAGCGGCTGAAGTAGACACAGTCCATCCCGGCGGCTTGCCGTTCATCACGGCTCGTCGCCGTTCGTCATCGCCCCCCCGCTCGACCGGTGCCCCCATCGGCACCATGCGCTCCATCACAACCTCGATGGAGATCCGCATGACCTCTCGCAAGCGTTCCTGGATGGCCCTGTTCGGTGCCGCGGTCGGCATGGCGACGGCACTGTACGTAGGCAACGGCCAGGCGGCGACGGCCGACTTCCGTGACCTGCGCGTCGAGGTCGTCGGCACCGGCCGGCCGGTCGTCATGATCCCGGGCCTGAACAGTGCCGCCAGCGTCTGGACCGAGACTTGCGCCGCATTGCAGCCCGGCGTGCAATGCCACATCGTGCAGCTGCCCGGCTTTGCGGGCGCACCGGCTGTGGCCACCGAGCAGTTCCTGCCCGCCATGCGCGACCGCCTGCTGGCCTACCTGGACGACCGCCAGTTGCGCCAACCGGTCGTCCTGGGCCACAGCCTGGGCGGCGCGCTGGCGCTGCAAATGGCGGCCGAGCAGCCGGGCCGCATCGAGCGGCTGGTCATTGTCGACTCGCTGCCCTTCTTCGCCGGCCTGCGCGGCATGACGCCCGAGCAGGCGAAAGGCATGGCGGCCGGCATGCGCCAGCAGATGCTGGCTGGCACGAAAGAGCAATGGGAAGCCGGCACCCGCCAGGGCGCGGGCGGCATGAGCCGCGATCCGGCCAACGTCGAGCGCATCGTCGCCTGGGGCCTGGCCAGCGACCGCGCGACCACCGCGCAGGCGATGTCCGAGCTGTGGGGCGGCGACCTGCGCCCGCTGCTGCCGCGCATCACCGCGCCCACGCTGGTGCTCGGCGCCTGGGCCGCCTACGAATCCATGGGCGCCACGCTGGACAGCACGAAGAAGACCTTCGAGACGCAGTACGCCGGCCTGCGCGGCGTGCAGGTCCGGATGAGCGCGCGCGGTCACCACTTCCTCATGTGGGACGATGCCAACTGGCTGGTCGGCGAGGTCAAGGCGTTCATCAGCGCGCGCTGAACGCACGCCGCGAGACCGGGGCAACGAGGGGGAGATGACGACACGCCGACGCCAGATCTGGCAGGCCCTGGTGTGGGGCCTGTACGTGGCCCTCTCGCTGGTGATGCTCGCCAGCTTCCAGCCGATCAGCGGCTCGCTGGTCTTCGTGATGGGCTGCGTGGGTGCGGGGCTGTGGGGTGTCAGCGAAGCGCTGCGCGTGCTGGTGCTGCGCAGCGGCTGGCTGGACGGCTCGCCCCGTGCGCTGGTGCTGCGCCTGGTGTTGCTGCCGCCGCTGTTCGCGATGGGACTGCAGCTGCTGCTGTACGGCATCAATTGGACCGGCCTGCGGCTGGGGTTGCTGCAGTTTCCGCCCGGCATGCCGCACGGCCTGATGGCGCTGGTCACCTACACGGTCAACACCAGCATCCTGCTGTGGCTGTGGCTGGCCGTGTGGGTGGGCGTGCAGCTGCTGACGCGCTGGCGCCTGGGCGAGATTGCCAAGTGGCAGGCCGAGGCCGCGGCCCGCGCGCTGGAACTGCAGGTGCTGCGGGCGCAGGTCAATCCGCACTTCCTGTTCAACGCGCTGAACAACCTGCGCGCCCTCATCAACGAAGACCCGGCCCGCGCCCGCGAGATGCTGACGCGCTTGTCCAACACGCTGCGCCACACGTTGACGCACAGCACCCGGGAGCGCGTGCCGCTGACAGACGAGCTGGCCGTGGTGCGAGACTACATCGCGCTGGAGCAGCTGCACCACGAGGAGCGGCTGCGCGTGGACTGGCAGGTCGATCCGGCCGCCGCTGGCGCCAGCGTGCCGCCCATGCTGCTGCAGCTGCTGGTGGAGAACGCCATCAAGCACGGCATCGCCCGCACGCCGGGCGGCGGCGTCGTGGACATCGCCATTTGCCGGCAGGGCGCGCTGCTGACCCTCGTCGTGTCCAATCCCGGTCGCTGGGCGCCCGGCAGCACCGAAGGCACCGGGCTGGGGCTGGCCAACCTGCGCGAGCGCCTCGCCCGCAGCGGTGGCGAGGGTGCGGCTTGCCGCATCGACACTGACGGCGGGCGCGTCACCGTGACCGTCACCGTGGACCTGAACGCCGCATGAAGATATTCATCGTCGAAGACTCGCGCCTGGCCCGCCAGGAGCTGCGCACGCTGCTGGCCGCTATTCCCGACGCCGACATCGTCGGCGAGGCCGCCGAGCTAGCGCCCGCCCGCGAGGCTGTCGAGCAGCTGCGGCCCGAGCTGCTGCTGCTGGATGTGGAACTGCCCGGCGCCACCGGCTTCGACCTGCTGGACCAGCTGGAGCACCTGCCGCTGGTCGTCTTCACGACCGCCTACGACCAGCATGCGCTGGCTGCTTTCGAGCGCAACGCGCTGGACTACCTGCTCAAGCCCATCGAACCGCAGCGGCTGGAGGCTGCGCTGGCCAAGGCGCGCGAGCGGCTGCGGCCGAAGTCTGCGGCCGCCAGCGCCACGGCGACGAACCTGGCGCTGAACACGACGACGAAGGGCGCCGACGACATGGTCTTCCTGCGCGACGGTGAGCGCTGCTGGTTCGTGCGGCTGGGCGACATTGCCGGCTTCGAGGCCTGCGGCAACTATGCGCAGGCCTGGTTCGACGGCCAGCGGCCACTCATCAGCCGCACGCTGACCCAGCTGGAGGAGCGGCTGGACCCGCAGCTGTTCTTCCGCGCCAGCCGCAGCCACCTGATCAACCTGCGCTGGATCCAGACCATCGCGCTATCCAGCAACGAGGGCTACCGCGTCACGCTGCGCGACGGCCACCAGGTCGAGGTGTCGCGGCGCCAGGCCAGGCTGCTGCGAGAAAAGCTGGAGCTGTAGTCGGCGTGCAGCCTGTCCCAGGCGTTGTGCGGTTCGTCGCAAGCTGCGTTCATCGGCCGCTGCCGTCCGCGACGATCCAGCTCCCTCCACACCTGCCTCCGAGAACACGAATGAACCGTTTCGCCCCCTTTGCTGCCGCCGTCACCGCTGCCTTCCTGCTCAGCGCCTGCGTTTTCGCCCCGCCGTCCGGCTCGTCCAACGCCTTCGACGCGGACGCGCTGGCCAAGAACAGCGAGCGCGCGCTGGTCGCCTGCGGCGCCGGCAACGTCAAGGAAGTCAGCGCCAAGAGCTTCAGCTGCAAGTGAGGTCCGGCCGCCGTGCTGGCGGCACTCAGGCCGCCAGCACGGCCGGCACGTCGTCGCTGCAGACGCGGTTGCGCCCGGCGCCCTTGGCTCGATACATGGCTGCATCGGCGCGCTGGACCAGCGCCATCGCCGACTCATCACCGGCTTGCGCCAAGGCCAGTCCCAGGCTGGCAGTCACGGGCCCGCCCGGCAGGGCGGCCGTGGCCTGGCTCAGCGCGGTGCGCAGCCGCTCGCAGGTGCGCACCGCGCTGTCCCCGAGCTGGTCGTGCAGCACCAGCAGGAATTCCTCCCCACCCCAGCGACCCAAGTGGTCGTAGGGGCGGATCTGTTGCTGCAGGCAGGCGCCTACGCCGGCCAGCACCGCATCACCCGCGGTGTGGCCGAATCGGTCGTTGATCTGCTTGAAGTGGTCCACGTCCAGCACCACCACGGCCAGCGCCGTGCCCTTGCGCCGGTGGCGCTCCCAGGCGGCCTGCAAGGCGTCCTCGATGGCCCGACGGTTGAGCACGCCGGTCACGTGGTCGGTGCGGGCGTGCTCGCGCAGCCGGCCGAGCAGCCGCGCCATCAGCAGCACCAGGTAGCTCAGGTTGAACACGCCGGCGGTCACCAGCGAGGCGATGGCGCCCGGCAGGCGGCTGCCTTCGCGCATCAGCGCCATGTGCTCGGCATCCATCGTCAGCCGGGGCCACAGCGACAGCACCGCCGCCAGTCCCGTCACCCACTGCGGTGCGAGCACCACGATGGCCACGACACGGCCCTGGTGGCGGCGCAGCGCCGGCCAGCAGTGCCAGCCGTACAGCAGCAGCAGGCTCGCCATGCCCACGGTGTACGCCAGGCCCTGCCAGCGCATGCGCTCGGGGCCGGCGGGCAGTGCAATGTCCAGCGCCGCGAGCGTCGCCAGCGCCGGCAGGCCCAGCAGCAGGCCGGTCCTGTCGAACCGGGCCTGCCCGTGCAGGAAGCAGTCGATGCCCCGCACCGACAGCCCGGCCCCCAGCAAGGCCGCCATCAGGCAGGGCACAGGTGGGAGCTGGTTCTGGGCCAGTGCCTGCATGGCCACCAAACCCGCCAGGGTCTGCAGCAGGCCGTTGGCGGCCC
This sequence comes from Pelomonas dachongensis, assembly GCF_043555865.1. Taxonomy (NCBI): domain Bacteria; kingdom Pseudomonadati; phylum Pseudomonadota; class Betaproteobacteria; order Burkholderiales; family Sphaerotilaceae; genus Roseateles; species Pelomonas dachongensis. The sequence goes on along the minus strand of NZ_JBIGHY010000003.1, from coordinate 356,314 downwards.
AGTGCAGCAGCGCCGGGCGCTCCTCCGGGATGAGCCATGCGGCCAGGGCCCAGCAGCCGCCGTACAGCGCAAACTGAAGACTGCAGAGCAATTCGTAGGGCATGGGCGCGGCGATGGCAGGGGCCGCGCATTATGGGGACGTTGTGACAGGCCGCGCCGGGCTCGGCTCAGGCTTTCAGGAACTCCGCCTTCGTCCCGAGCCAGCGCGCCACCTGACGTCGCGCGGCCTCCGGGTGCGCGTCCAGCAGCCGTGGCGCCATTGCGCGGGCAGCCACCAGCAGCGGTGCGTCTTCCTGCAGGTCGGCAAAGCGCAGCAGCTCCGCACCGCTCTGGCGCGAGCCCATGAACTCGCCGGGGCCGCGGATGTCCAGGTCGCGCCGCGCGATCTCGAAGCCGTCCGTCGTCTCGGCCATCGCCTTCAGCCGCGACTTGCCGGTGTCGGACAGCGGCGGGCTGTAGATCAGCACGCACACGCTGGCTTTCGATCCGCGCCCCACGCGACCGCGCAGCTGGTGCAGCTGCGCCAGGCCGAAGCGCTCGGCGTGCTCGATGACCATCAGGCTGGCGTTGGGCACGTCCACGCCCACCTCGATGACGGTGGTGGCCACCAGCACGCTCATCGCGCCGCTGGCGAACTGCGCCATCACCGCGGCCTTGTCGGCCGGTGACATGCGGCCGTGCAGCAGGCCCACCGACGTGCCGACCAGCGTCTCGCTCAGCTCGGCGTGCGTCTCGGTGGCGTTTCGCAGGTCCACCGCCTCGCTCTCCTCCACCAACGGGCAGACCCAGTAGACCTGCGCGCCGTCCGCCACCGCCATGCGGATCTTGTCGACCACGTCATGCCGTTTGGCCTCGGTAAACACCTTGGTGACGATGGGGCTGCGGCCGGGCGGCAGCTCGTCGATGGTGGACACGTCCAGGTCGGCGAAGTAGGTCATCGCCAAAGTCCGGGGAATCGGTGTCGCGCTCATCATCAGCATGTGGGGCTCCAGGTCCATCGCCTTCAGCTTGTTCCTCAGTGCGAGGCGCTGCGCCACGCCGAAGCGGTGCTGCTCGTCGATGACGGCCAGGCCCAGCTTCGCGAACTTGACCTTGTCCTCGATGACTGCGTGCGTGCCGACGATGAGCTGCGCCTGGCCGGACGCGGCGGCGTCCAGCATCTTCTGCCGCGCCTTGCCTTTCACGCTGCCGGTGATCCACGCGACCTTCAGCCCCAGCGGCTCCAGCCAACCGATGAGCTTGCGGAAATGCTGCTCGGCCAGGATCTCGGTAGGTGCCATCAGCGCGCACTGCCAGCCGGCGTCGATGGCCACGGCCGCCGCCAGTGCGGCGACGACGGTCTTGCCCGAGCCCACGTCGCCCTGGAGCAGCCGGTGCGTGGGCTGCGGCCGTGCCAGGTCTTGCGCGATCTCCTCGCACACGCGCTGTTGGGCAGCGGTCAGCTGGAAAGGCAGCGCCGCCAGCAGCTTCTCGTGCAGGCCGCCGCGGCGGCCCTTCAATGGTGGTGCCACCAGCAGCGCCCGCTCTCGCTGCGCCTGCAGCTGCGACAGCTGCTGGGCCAGCAGCTCCTCGAACTTGAGCCGGTGCCAGGCCGGGTGGTGGTGCTCGTGCAGCGCGTCCTGCGACGCGTCCGGCGGTGGGTGGTGCAGGTAGGTCAGCGCCTCTTTCAGCGACGGCAGCCCCGCCGGCACGACGCCCGCCGGCAGGATCTCGCGCAGGTCCGCCCGCGCCAGCCCCGACGCGACGGCCTTGCGCAGATAGGCCTGTGGCAGCTGCGCCGATGCGGGGTACACAGGGGTCAGCGATTGCGCCAGCGGCGTGTCCTCGTCCACCACCTTGACGACCGGGTGCACCATCTCGCGCCCGAAGAAGCCGATGCGCGCCTCGCCGCGCAAGCGCAGCCGGCTGCCGGCCGCCATCTGCTTCTGCTGCGACGGGTAGAAGTGCAGGAAGCGCAGCAGCAGCGAGCCCGAGTCGTCCTTCACGCGCACGAGCAGCTGGCGGCGGCTGCGCAGCTCGATCTGGCAGTCGATGACGACGCCTTCCACCTGCGCGGGCTCGTTGTCCTGCAGCGCGGCGATGGGCGTGATGCGTGTTTCGTCCTCATAGCGCAGCGGCAGGTGCAGGGCCAGGTCAATGTCGCGCAGCAGGCCGAGCTTCTCCATCGCCTTCTGCGGCGCGGACTTGGCGACGGTTGGGGCGGCGGGCTTGGGGCTGGCGGCGGCCTCGGGCATGGGCGGGCATTGTGCCGGTCGGTCGCTCGACAGCCTCCTAAAGAAAGTAGCGCTGCCGCAGCCGGTCGTAGCGGCCGTCGCGCTTCATCGCGTCCAGCGCGACCTGCAGCCGCCGCACCAGCGCCGGGTCGGCGTCGGGCCGCAGACCGTACCAGTAGGCCCGGCCGACGTCCAGGTCCATGACTGGCTGCAGCGTCGCGTAGGGCAGGTGGTGTTGGCGCATGGCCCAGGCGGCTGCCCAGTCCAGCAGCACGATGAATTCCATGCGCTCGGCCAGCAGCTTGCGCACGTTGGTGGCGTCGTCCAGGCCGTGCTCCAGCTGCACGCCTGGGCGCAGGCCCGAAGCCTGCAGCAGCCGGTCGGCGGCGGAGTCGCGCACCACGCCGATGCGCCGCTCGCCGAGATCCTCCAGCTGCGCCAGCTTCAGGTCCGTACGGCGGGCCAGGCGGTAGATCAGGATGCGCCGCTGGGCGATCGGCCCCACCCACTGGAACTGCGCCTCACGCTCCGGTGTGCGCGTCAGCGAGAACAGCACGCTGGCAGGCTCGCCCTCGGCCATCTGCATGGCGCGTTGCCAGGGCAGCACCTGCAGTTCCAGCGGTTGCCTGATGCTGGCGGCCATCTTGCGCAGCAGCTCGACGCTGAAGCCCTGCACCTGCGTGCCGTCCTGGTAGTTCAGCGGCGGCAAGTTCTCGGTGAAGCCCACCAGCGACCGCGCTGCCGCCACGGCCTGCATATCCGGGCCGAGGAGGGCGGCAAGGGCGAGACAGCTGCGGCGCTTCACGAGTCGGATAGCTAGGGCCGATCCAGTCTAGGCGGGCGCTGCTGACGACTGTGTGACCGACCGCCGCCAGATGTGCAAAAAGCCGCACCCGGCGCGATGGGACAATGCCGCGCTCCTTCGTTGGCACGGGTCTGTCCGGCCCTCAAACAGTGCATATGACTGCCCACACGGTCGCCGATTTCGATTTCGACCTCCCGCCCGAGCTGATCGCCCAACACCCCGCTGCCGAGCGCACGGCCTCCCGGTTGCTGGACGCCGGCGGCGCCGAACCGGTGGACCGCGTCTTCCGCGAGCTGCCCGGGCTGCTGCAGGCCGGCGACTTGCTGATCTTCAACAACACCAAGGTCATCAAGGCGCGCCTGTTCGGTGCGAAGGCGACCGGCGGCAACGTGGAGGCGCTGGTGGAACGCGTGCTGCCGGGCACGCGGGAAGTCTGGATGCATTTGCGTGCCAGCAAGAGCCCCAAGCCGGGCAGCCGCGTGCGCTTCGCCGACGCCTTCGACGCCGAGGTCCTGGGCCGTTGCGGGCCGGACAACGGCCTGTTCCACCTGCGCTTCGATGGCGACCCGTTTGCGCTGCTGGAGGTGCACGGCCATGTGCCGCTGCCGCCGTACATCGCGCATGCCGACGACGCCGAAGACGAGCGCCGCTACCAGACCGTATTCGCCAAGGAACCCGGCGCCGTGGCCGCACCAACGGCGGCGCTGCATTTCGACGAGGCGCTGCTGGCCCGGCTCGCCGACAACGGCGTGGCGACCGCGCACGTGACGCTGCACGTCGGCGCCGGCACCTTCCAGCCGGTGCGCGTGGAGCAGATCGCCGACCACCAGATGCACAGCGAGTGGTTCGACGTGCCGCAGGCGACCGTGGACGCCGTGGCCGCCTGCCGCGCGCGCGGTGGGCGCGTGGTGGCTGTCGGCACGACGACGCTGCGGGCGCTGGAGTCCGCAGCGCTCGGCGGCCAGCTGACGGCCGGCGCGCGCGAGACCGACATCTTCATCACGCCGGGCTTCCAGTTCCGCGTCGTGGACCGGCTGGTCACGAACTTCCACCTGCCCAGGAGCACGCTGATGATGTTGGTCAGCGCGTTTGCAGGCTACGACCAGGTCATGGCGCTGTACCGCCATGCCATTCGCGAGCGCTACCGCTTCTTCAGCTACGGCGACGCGATGCTGCTGTCGCGCGCCCACGCGACGCGGCCCTGAGCGGCTTCGTCGACGGCGGCCGTGAACGCAGGCTTCGCCGTGACCGGCAGAGAGAATCGCATGTGCACGCGCGCCTCGTGCCGCACGTCCACCAGCACCGCACCATGCTGCTCGGCCAGCCGGCGCAGGCGGCCTTCCAGCTCGTAGGGCAGATCGCAGCCCAGCTCCGCCTGCGCGACGCGCGCGATCTTCTCGGCCGTCAGCAGCGCCTGCGCAATGCAGTCTGTGTATGCGCGCACCAGACCGCCGGCACCCAGCTTCACGCCGCCCCAGTAGCGCACCGCCGTGGCCAGCACGCCGTCCAGCCCCTGGTGGCGCAGCACATCCAGCATGGGCCGCCCGGCAGTGCCGCCGGGCTCGCCGTCGTCGTTCGCGGCCGAGTGGCCGCCGGCCAGCAGCGCCCAGCAGACATGCGCCGCGCCGGGGTGCTCGGCGCGCAGCTGCGCCACGCGGGCCAGCGCCGCGGCGCGGTCGGCACAGGGCTCCACGCGGCCGAGGAAGCGGCTCTTCTTGATGATCAGCTCGTGCTGCGCGGGCGCGGCCAGGGTCAGGGACATGGTGGCGATTGTCCCCGTCACCTCCGGAAGCGGGCTGCGACAATCCGCGTCCCATGCTGAAGTTCGACCTCCTCAAGACCGAAGGCCGCGCCCGCCGCGGCACGCTGACCCTGAACCACGGCGTCGTGCAGACGCCCATCTTCATGCCGGTGGGCACCTATGGCACGGTCAAGGGCGTCACGCCGCGCTCGCTGAACGAGATGGGCGCGCAGATCATCCTGGGCAACACCTTCCACCTGTGGATGCGTCCGGGCCTGGACGTCATCACGCAGTTCGGCGGCCTGCACCGCTTCGAGAGCTGGAACAAGCCCATCCTGACCGACAGCGGCGGCTTTCAGGTCTGGAGCCTGGGCGAGATGCGCAAGATCAGCGAGGAGGGCGTCAAGTTCGCCTCGCCCGTCAACGGCGACAAGCTGTTCCTGACGCCCGAGATCAGCATGCAAATCCAGACGAAGTTGAACTCCGACATCGTCATGCAGTTCGACGAATGCACGCCCTACGAGAGCAAGGGCAAGCTGACGACCGAGCGCGAGGCGCAGCAGTCGATGGAGATGTCGCTGCGCTGGGCCAGGCGTTGCATCACCGAGTTCAACCGGCTGGAGAACCCCAACGCGCTGTTCGGCATCGTGCAGGGCGGCATGTTCACGAACCTGCGCGATGCGTCGCTGGCGGGCCTGGCCGAGCTGGACCTGCCGGGCTACGCCATCGGCGGCCTGTCGGTGGGCGAGCCCAAGGCCGAGATGCAGCGCATCCTGGAACACACCGGCCACCAGCTGCCGGCGAACAAGCCGCGCTACCTGATGGGCGTGGGCACGCCGGAGGACCTGGTGGAGGGCGTCAGCCAGGGCATCGACATGTTCGACTGCGTGATGCCCACCCGCAACGCACGCAACGGCCACCTGTTCACGCGCTTTGGCGACCTGCGCGTGCGCAACGCCCGCTACAAGGCCGACGAGACGCCGGTGGACGCCACCTGCAGCTGCGAATGCTGCACCGGCTTCAGCCGCGCCTACCTGCACCACCTGGACCGCTGCGGCGAGATGCTGGGCCCCATGCTGACCAGCGTGCACAACCTGCACTACTACCTGAACCTGATGCAGGAGATGCGCGACGCGCTGGACGCCGGCCGCTTCGAGGCCTGGCGCGCGCAGTTCCACGCGGACCGCGCGCGGGGCGTGTGATGGCGCGGCGGCGCGCGAGGTCCGGGTCTCCCAAACACTAGGGGGGCGCGCGACGCACACGGGGAATCGCCCCCATGTTTGCAGGTGAAGCAACGTTAAGTCGTCACACCTGCCCCCTCAGAATCCGGCGGCCCCGCCGCTGGAGCGGCCGGCCGCATGCGCCTGTTTCAGGCGGTAACAAGCGGCGCATGGGCGTTGAACTTCTGAGGGTTCCCGAATGTCGATCAAGTCCTTGCGCGCCCGTGCGGCGGCGGCCCTGCGCCGTGCTTCCAAGAATGCGTCCAGCCGTGTGGCGCCGCAACCGCGACAGGCTTGGAAGATCGAGACGCTGGAGCCCAAGCTGCTGCTGTCGGCCGACGCGCTGCCCGCGGCTCATCTGGCGGCCACGCAGAGCGAGTCGACTGCGCCCAAGGTCTATGCGTTCGAGCGCGGCGAGGGGGCGGCCTGGGTGGATGCGCGGCTGGCGGGCGACGACGCCGGCGGCCTGCTGCAGTTGGGCGCCGGCATCGCGCCGGCGGACGTGGCCGTGCGCCGTGTGGTGGACGACGCCAGTGGCGAGGCGACGGCGCTGGAACTGGCGCTGCGCGGCACGTCCGATCGCGTGCAGATCCGCGGCTTCTTCACCGAGGCCAACCCGGTGCAGGCCGTTGCCTTTGCCGACGGCACGCGCTGGAGTGCGCAGGCGCTGCCCGACCTGATCGAGTCCGGTGCCGCGCCGATGCAGGCACAGGCCAGCATCGCCAACGGACCGGGCAACAACCTCTACGTGTTCGGCCGGGGCGACGGTGCGACGACCGTGTCCTCCTACGCCGACCCCAACCTCGGCAAGGTCAACACGCTGCAGTTCCGGGCCGGCGTGCTGCCAGCGGACATCGTCGCCGCGCGCGCGGCCGATGCGCAGGCGGGCGGCGATGTGGCGCTGGCGCTGGCCATCGCCGGCACGGCCGATGTCATCACCTTCAACGGTTTCTTGTACGGCGGGACGCCGGCCAACGCGTTCAACAGCCTGCAGCGTGTCAGCTTTGCGGACGGCACGGTCTGGGACGTGTCGCACCTGCTGTTCCTGCTGGGTATGGGCACGGCGGCTGGCGAGACGCTGAACGGCGGCAACGGCGCCGACCTGCTCAACGGCGCGGGCGGCAATGACACGCTGACCGGCGGCGGAGGCAACGATTCGCTGTATGGCGGCGCCGGCAACGACACGCTGGACGGCAGCGCGGGCGACGACTTCCTGGAAGGCGGCACGGGCGACGACACCATCAACGGCGGCGCGGGCAGCAACGTCTTCCTGTTCGGCCGCGGCGACGGCGCGGACTGGCTGTACTACAACCACAACGCCGGCCAGGCGCGAGTCAACACGCTGCAGTTCAAGGCGGGCGTGGCACCGGCGGACATCGTCATCCGACAGGCCGCCGACAACTACTTCGGCGGCAACCGTGCGCTGGAGCTGGCCATCGCGGGCACCGCCGACAAGGTCACGGTTAACGCGTTCTTCTACAACGATGACCCGGCCAACGCCTACGCCGGCATCCAGCGCGTGCGCTTCGACGACGGCACCGAATGGACGGCGCACCAGATCGTGACGATGCTGCTCGCCGGCACGCCCGGTGACGACAACCTGCGCGGTACCGCGGCGGCGGACAACATCAGCGGCGGCGCCGGCAACGACACGCTGAACGGCGCCGGCGGCGACGACGTCATGTCGGGTGGCACCGGCAACGACGCGCTGTACGGCGAAGCGGGCGCGGACACGCTGCAGGGCGGCGACGGCGACGACACGCTGGACGGGGGCGACGGCAACGACACGCTCGACGGCGGCGCGGGCAACGACATGCTGAACGCCGGTGCCGGCAGCAACACCTTCCTGTTCGGGCGCGGCGACGGACAGGACCGCCTCTACTACAACCACAGCGGCGGTCAGGCGCGCATCAATGTGCTGGCTTTCAAGGCCGGCATCGCGCCGGGCGAAATCGTCATCCGCCAAGCCTACGACAACTACTTCGGCGGCAACCGCGCGCTGGAGCTGAGCATCGCCGGGACGGCCGACAAAGTCACCGTCAACGGCTTCTTCTACGGCGACGACCCCGCCAGCGCCTACAACGGGTTGCAGCGCGTGCGGTTCGCTGACGGCACCGAGTGGGACGCGGCCACGCTGGTGGCCATGCTGCTGGCCGGCACGCCCGGCGACGACCAGCTGCGCGGTACGGTGGCGGCCGACACCATCACCGGCGGCGCCGGCAATGACAGCATCGAGGGTGCCGCCGGCGACGACGTCATCTCGGGCGGCAGCGGCAACGACAACCTCAGCGGCGAAGGTGGCGCCGACACGCTGCAAGGCGGCGACGGCGACGACACGCTGGATGGCGGCGATGGCGACGACACGCTGGACGGCGGCGCCGGCAACGACACGCTGAACGCGGGCCATGGCAGCAACACCTTCCTGTTCGGCCGCGGCGATGGCCAGGACCGGCTGTACTACAACCACAGCGGCGGCCAGGCGCGCGTTAACACGCTGCAGTTCAAGGCCGGCGTAGCCCCTGGCGAAGTGATCATCAAGCAGGCCTACGACAACTACTTCGGCGGCAACCGCGCGCTGGAGCTGAGCATCGCGGGCACGACCGACAAGGTCACGGTCAACGGCGTCTTCTACAACGACGACCCGGCCAGCGCCTACAACGGCCTGCAGAAGGTCCGCTTCGACGACGGCACCGAGTGGGACATCGCGGCCCTGCTGGGGCGCCTGTACGTCGGCACCGAGGGCGACGACGACTGGCGCGGCACGTATGCCGACGAGAGCTTCAGCGGCCTGGGCGGCAACGACAGCATTGCCGGTGCGGGCGGCAATGACGTCATCGACGGAGGTGCGGGACATGACTACCTGTCGGGTGAGGACGGCGACGACACGCTGATCGGCGGCAGTGGCAACGACAGCCTCAGCGGGGGCAACGGCAAGGATCTGCTGCAGGGCGGCGACGGTGACGACACGCTGGACGGCGGCGATGGCGACGACACGCTGGACGGCGGCGCCGGCAACGACACGCTGAACGCGGGCCACGGCAGCAACACCTTTCTGTTCGGCCGCGGCGACGGCGAGGACCGGCTGTACTACAACCACAGCGGCGGCCAGGCGCGCGTCAACACGCTGCAGTTCAAGGCCGGTGTGGCCCCTGGCGATGTGATCGTCCGGCAGGCCCACGACAACTATTGGGGCGGCAACCGCGCGCTGGAGCTGAGCATCGCGGGCACGACCGACAAGGTCACGGTCAACGGCTTCTTCTATAACGACGACCCGGCCAGCGCCTACAACGGCCTGCAGAAGGTGCGCTTCGACGATGGCACCGAGTGGGACATCGCCGCGCTGGTGGCCAAGGTGCAGACCTTCACCGACGGCGACGACAACGTGCGCGGCACCAACGTGGACGACGTCTTCAGCGGTGGCCTGGGCAATGACACCATCGCCGGTGCGGGCGGCAACGATGTCATCGACGGCGGCGCTGGCAACGACAGCCTGGCGGGCGACGACGGCGACGACCAGCTCAGCGGCGGCAGTGGCGACGACGGCCTCAGCGGCGGCAACGGCGCCGACCTGCTGCAGGGCGGCGACGGGAATGACAGCCTCAGCGGCGAAGGTGGCGCCGACACGCTGCAAGGCGGCGACGGCGACGACACGCTGGATGGCGGCGATGGCGACGACACGCTGGACGGCGGCGCCGGCAACGACACGCTGAACGCGGGCCATGGCAGCAACACCTTCCTGTTCGGCCGCGGCGATGGCCAGGACCGGCTGTACTACAACCACAGCGGCGGCCAGGCGCGCGTTAACACGCTGCAGTTCAAGGCCGGCGTAGCCCCTGGCGAAGTGATCATCAAGCAGGCCTACGACAACTACTTCGGCGGCAACCGCGCGCTGGAGCTGAGCATCGCGGGCACGACCGACAAGGTCACGGTCAACGGCGTCTTCTACAACGACGACCCGGCCAGCGCCTACAACGGCCTCACCACCGTGCGTTTCGACGACGGCACCGAGTGGGACGTCGCGCACCTGGTCGCCACGCTGCTGGCCGGCACGCCCGGCGACGACAACGTCGCCGGCACCTGGGCCGCCGACGAGATCCATGGCGGCGCTGGCAACGACACGCTGGCCGGCCGCGGCGGCAACGACACGCTGTATGGCGAAGAGGGCAACGACGCGCTGTACGGCGAGGGCGGCGACGACACGCTGATTGGCGGCGCCGGCAATGACAGCCTCGACGGCGGCACAGGCAACAACGTCTACGTCTTCGGCCGCGGCGACGGCCAGGACAGCATCGCCGGCCGCTACGACACGGCGGCGGGCAAGCTCAACACGATCCAGTTCCGCGCCGACGTGTTGCCGGGTGATGTCACGGTGCGCCGTGTCCACGAGAGCCAGAGCGGCACCGTCAATGGCCTGGAGCTGGCCATCGTCGGCAGCAACGACCGCATCACGGCCAACTACTTCTTCTACAACGACGACCCGGCCAACCCCTACAACTCGCTGCAGCAGGTCACGTTCGCCGACGGCACGGTCTGGAACATCGCCCGCCTGCTGGAGCTGATGAGCGCCGGCAGCCCGGCGAACGACAACCTGCGTGGCACGACGGGTGCCGACGTGCTGAGCGGCGGCCGTGGTGACGACCTCCTCTCCGGCAATGACGGCAACGACCGCCTGCTCGGCGGCGAGGGCAACGACGCGCTGTACGGCGGCTACGGCAACGACACGCTGGACGGTGGCGCCGGCAACGACTACCTCGACGGCAGCTACGGCAATAACACCTACCTGTTCGGTCGCGGTGACGGCCAGGACGTGGTGATCTCGCAGCACGACGCGGCGGCGGGCAAGCTCAACACGGTGCAGTTCAAGGCCGGCGTGGCCGTGGGCGACGTGCTGGTGCGGCGCGTGCAGGGCACGCAGGGCAGCGCGCACGAATCGCTGGAGCTGGTCATCGCCGACAGCGGCGACCGTGTGCTGATCAACCACTTCTTCCAGGACGACAACCCGGGCAGCGCGTACAACCCGGTGCAGCAGGTGCGGTTCGACGACGGCACGACGTGGAGCATCGGCGACCTGCTGGCGACGCTGGGCGCGGGCACGGCGCGCGACGACGCGCTGCGCGGCACGACCGGCGCCGACACGCTGACCGGCGGGCGCGGCCACGACAGCCTGGAAGGGCTGGCCGGCAACGACACGCTGGTTGGCGGCGAAGGCAATGACGCGCTGTACGGCGGCACGGGCAGCGACACGCTGGACGGCGGCGCAGGCAACGACACGCTGGATGGCGGCACGGGCAACAACACCTACCTGTTCGGCCGCGGTGACGGGCAGGACGTGGTGATCTCGCAGTACGACGCGGCGGCGGGCAAGCTCAACACGGTGCAGTTCAAGGCCGGCGTGGCCGTGGGCGACGTGCTGGTGCGGCGCGTGCAGGGCACGCAGGGCAGCGCGCACGAATCGCTGGAGCTGGTCATCGCCGACAGCGGCGACCGTGTGCTGATCAACCACTTCTTCCAGGACGACAACCCGGGCAGCGCGTACAACCCGGTGCAGCAGGTGCGGTTCGACGACGGCACGACGTGGAGCATCGGCGACCTGCTGGCGACGCTGGGCGCGGGCACGGCGCGCGACGACGCGCTGCGCGGCACGACCGGCGCCGACACGCTGACCGGCGGGCGCGGCCACGACAGCCTGGAAGGGCTGGCCGGCAACGACACGCTGGTTGGCGGCGAAGGCAATGACGCGCTGTACGGCGGCACGGGCAGCGACACGCTGGACGGCGGCGCAGGCAACGACACGCTGGATGGCGGCACGGGCAACAACACCTACCTGTTCGGCCGCGGTGACGGGCAGGACGTGGTGATCTCGCAGCACGACGCGGCGGCGGGCAAGCTCAACACGGTGCAGTTCAAGGCCGGCGTGGCCGCCACGGACGTGGTGCTGCGCCGCGTGACCGGCACGCAGGGCGGCGCGAACGAGTCGCTGGAGATCACGCTGGCCGGTGGCAATGACCGGCTGATCGTCAACCACTTCTTCCAGGGCGGCAGCACGGTCAGCCCGTACAACCCGGTGCAGCAGCTGCGCTTCGACGACGGCACGGCGTGGGACCTGGCCGCCATCGCCGTGCGCGTCGAGACGGCGCCGGCCACGACGGCCATCAACGGCAGCAACCTGGCCGACACGCTGACCGGCACACCGGCCGACGAGACGATCACCGGCCTCGGCGGCAACGACGTGATCGCCGGAGGCGCGGGGACGGACTTCCTGTCCGGCGGCACCGGCAACAACACCTACCTGTTCAACCGCGGTGACGGTGCCGACACCATCCTCTACAGCGGCGACACCAGCGGCAGCCGGCTCAACGTCGTGCGCCTGGGGCCGGGCATCCTGCCTGGCGACCTCGTGCTCTCGCGCGCGCTGGACAGCCAGACCAACCGCTACAGCGCGCTGCAGATCGACCTGCGCGGCACGGCCGACCGGCTCGTCATCAACTACTTCGTCGAGAACGACAGCCCGACCAACAGCTACAACCCCGTCCAGCAGCTGCAGTTCGCCGACGGCACGATCTGGACCGCCACCGAGCTGTTTGCCCGGCTGAACCTGCCGACTGCGGGCGACGACTCGCTGACCGGCTCCACCGCCGCCGAGACGCTGGACGGCGGCGCCGGCGACGACACCTTGAACGGCGGCAACGGCAATGACGCGCTGCTGGGTGGCGACGGCGACGACGTGCTCTACGGCGGCGCGGGCGACGACACGCTGGAGGGTGGCGCGGGCAACGACTGGCTGAGCGTGGGTGCCGGCAACAACACCGTCGTGCTGGGCCTGGGCGACGGCCAGGACACGCTGGCCGCCACCGACTACAACACCGCCAAGACCAACACGCTGGTGTTCAAGGCCGGTATCACGCCGGCCGACGTGCGCCTGAAGCGGGTGCTGGAGGAAGGCGCGCGCAGCTACCGCGCGCTGGAGGTGGCCTACGGCAACGGCGGCGACAAGCTCACCGTCAACGCCTTCTTCGAGAGTGACGACCCCAACCGCGGCTACAACCCGCTGCAGAAGATCCAGTTCGCCGACGGCACCGTCTGGTCGCTGGACGAGATCGTTGCGCGCACGCTGGCCGGCTCGACCGGCGCTGACGTGGTCGACGGCACCAGCGGGCCTGATACGCTGGACGGAGGCGCCGGCAACGACACCCTGAACGGCGGCAATGGCAACGACACGCTGCGGGGCAGCGAGGGTGACGACGTGCTGTACGGCGGCGCAGGCGACGACACGCTGGAGGGTGGCGCGGGCAACGACTGGCTAAGCGTGGGTGCCGGCAACAACACCGTCGTGCTGGGCCTGGGCGACGGCCAGGACACGCTGGCCGCCACCGACTACAACACCGCCAAGACCAACACGCTGGCGTTCAAGGCCGGCATAACGCCGGCCGATGTGCGGCTGAAGCGGGTGCTGGAGGAAGGCGCGCGCAGCTACCGCGCGCTGGAGGTGTCCTATGGCAACGGCGGCGACAAGCTCACCGTCAACGCCTTCTTCGAGAGTGACGACCCCAACCGCGGCTACAACCCGCTGCAGCGCATCGCGTTCGCCGACGGCACGGTGTGGAGCCTGGCCGACATCGTCGCCCGCGTGAATGCCGGCACCGACGGCAACGACAACCTCACCGGCACGGTGGCCGGCGAGACGCTGGCAGGCGGCACGGGCAACGACAGCCTGGCCGGCCGTGGTGGCAACGACACGATCCGCGGTGGCGCCGGCAACGACGTGCTGTCCGGGGAGGCAGGCGTCGACACGCTGGAAGGCGACGATGGCGACGACCTGCTCTACGGCGGCAGCGACGCCGACACGCTGGACGGTGGCGCGGGCAACGACTACTTCAGCTTTGGCAACGGCAACAACACGCTGTTGCTCGGGCTGGGCGACGGCCAGGACACGCTGGCCGCCACCGACTACGACACCGCCAAGACCAACACGCTGGTGTTCAAGCCCGGCATCTCGCCGGCCGACGTGCGCCTGAAGCGCGTGCTGGAGGAAGGCGCGCGCAGCTACCGCGCGCTGGAGGTGGCCTACGGCAACGGTGGTGACAAGCTCACCGTCAACGCGTTCTTCGAAAGCGACGACCCCAGTCGCGGCTACAACCCGCTGCAGAAGATCCAGTTCGCCGACGGCACGGTCTGGGCGTTGGCCGACATCGTCGCGCGCGCGCTGGCGGGCACGCCGGGCAATGACAGCATCACCGGCACCAACTGGTCGGAGACGCTGGACGGCGCTGGCGGCAACGACAGCATCAGTGCGGGCCTGGGCAACGACACGCTGCTGGGTGGTGCGGGCGACGACAGCCTCGCCGGTGAAGAGGGCAATGACAGCCTCGACGGCGGCGCGGGCAACGACACGCTGAACCCCGGCGCCGGCAACAACACCTACCTGTTCGGTCGCGGTGACGGGCAGGACACGCTGCTGGAGAGCCCGTACAACACCGGCAAGCTCAACACGCTGCAGTTCAAGCCGGGCATCACGCCGGCCGACGTCATCGTGCGCCGCGTCTTCGACTACCGCACGGCCCAGTACACGGCCATCAGCATCGGCCTGGCCAACAGCGACGACAAGCTGACCGTCTCCTACTTCTTCTACAACAACGACCCGAAGAACGGCTACAACCCGCTGCAGCAGGTGAAGTTCGACGACGGCACGACCTGGGATTTGAACGCCCTCGTCGCCGAGGTCGACAAGGCCGTGGGCATGGACCTCGTCGTTCGCAACGCGAGCGTTGTGCCGGCCGCCGGCGCCAGTCAGTTCCTGTCCGGCGGCCAGGTCACCGTCACCTGGACGACGCTGAACCAGGGCCCCACCGCCACCATCGGCGACTTCGCCGACCGCGTCACGCTGCGCACCGCCGGCGGCGACGTGCTGGCCGAGTTCCTGTTGCCCTACGTCGAGGCGACTTCGGGCGCGCTCGCGTCCGGCGCCAGCATCACGCGCACGGCCACGCTGAAGCTGCCCGACGGCCCGACCGGTGCGGGCAGCCTGCTGGCCGTCATCGAGAGCGATTTCGGCAACACGCAGAAGGAAGGCGGCGTCACCGAGACCAACAACCGCGGCCAGGTCGCCTTCACCAGCACGCTGGCCGAGTACGTCAACTACGTCAACCTCGCCGCCAGCAACCTCAGCATCAGCCCCGCCAGCGACTGGCAGAACGGCGACACCGTCACCGTCGGCTGGACGACCACCAACGCCGGCACCATTCCGCCCGGCCGCAACTGGACCGAGCGCGTCGAGGTGCTCAACCAGACCACCGGCGTCGTCATCGCCAGCGTCGCACTGACCGGCATGCCGGACGAAGCCGCACCCGGCGCCAGCGTCGGCCGCACGGCGACCTTCGTTTGGCCCGGCGGCGCCAACGCGGCGGGCGCCATCCGCCTGCGCGTCATCGTCGACGCCGGCAACGAGATCGCCGAGTTCAACAGCACCGGCACGCTTGAGAACGACAACCAGCTGCAGACCATCGTCAACGTCGGCAGCGACCTGATCGCGCGCAACCTCAGCCTGGACTCGGTCACGCCCACGTCCGGCGACGTGTTGACGCTGCGCTGGGAGGACGTCAACCAGGGCCGCGTCGCCACCAACCTGAGCCACCAGGACCGCGTCGTCATCCGCCAGCGCAATGCCGACGGCAGCGCCGGCCCGGTGCTTGTGGACACGCTGGTCAGCTTCACCGGCGCAGCCGCACTGCCCATGGCCGCCGGCGAGGTGCGCCAGCGCAGCTACGGCTTCGCGCTGCCGCAAGGCCTGCGTGGCGCGGGCACGTTTGATGTGACTGTCAGCGTCGACCGCAGCAGCACCGGCCAGGGCGTTCTGTTCGAGGCCAATGCCGACGGCACGGCCGAGACCAACAACGATGCGACGTGGGCCTTCACGGCCGCGCTGCGCACCTATGCCGACCTCGCCGTCTCCGTGATTGACGTGCCGCCCAGCGCCAGCTCGGGCACGGACATCAGCGTCGGCTGGACCGTCAAGAACAACGGCGCGGCTGCCGCGACTTCCGCCACCGGCTGGGTCGACCGCATCGTGCTGAGCCGTGACGCCATCGTTGGCAATGGCGATGACGTGGTGCTGGCGGAGATCCCGCGCGGCAGCGCACTGGCTGCCGGCGGCGAGTACAGCCAGACCGCCACCGTGCGCATCCCGTCGCGCATCGACGGTGCCTACCGCATCGCCGTCATCAGTGACGCCACCGCCAAGGTCACCGAGCCTGATACCCGCGCCGACAACGCGATGCTGTCGGCGGCCATCGCCATCACCCAGACGTTTGCCGACCTAGCGCCCACGCTGACCGTCGTGCCGGCCGAAGTCTTTGCGGGCCGCAGCGCGCGCGTGGAGTGGTCCGTCCGCAATTCGGGCACCGTCGCCACCGATGTGAACCGCTGGGTCGACCAGGTCTACCTGAGCAGCACGCCGAGCTTGACCGCGCAGTCCACGCTGCTGGGCTCCGTGACCCGCGTGGGCACGCTGGCCGTGGGCGACAGCTATGCCGCTGGCCTGGACTTCACCGTGCCACGCGATGCCGCTGGCCAGCGCTACTTCATCGTCAAGTCCGACGCCTTCACAGCGGTCTATGAACTGGGCCGCACCGACAACAACGTCGTCGTCGCGACCGACGCGACTTTGGTCAAGGCCGAGCCGAAACCTAACCTCTTGATCGAAGGCGTCAGTGCGCCCGCCAGCTGGCGCGTTGGTCAGACCGTGCAGCTCAGTTACACGGTGCGCAACGCCGGCAACGACGCCATCAGCGGCTTCTTCGGCGAAGAGATTCGCCTTGTCGACACGCTGGGCCTGGCGCCCACGCAGGTGCTCACCAGCACCTGGGCCTTCCAGACACTGGCCGCCGGCGGCACGGCGGTGCAGAACCTCAACCTGGCCGTGCCCGCCATCCCGCCGGGCAACTGGCGCCTGGAGATCGCAGCCGACAAGGGCAACTACGTCGTCGAGTCCAACGAGGCCGACAACATCGCCACGGCAGCGGTCGCCGTCATCGCCCCCGACCTCGTCGTCGGCAACCTCAGCACCACCGGCCTGCTGCAGGGCGGCGAGGCCATCACGCTGAACTGGCTCACGCGCAACACCGGCAGTGCGCCGGCCGTCAACATCCGCGACAAGGTCTACCTGTCTCGCGACGGGCTGGTCGATGCCGCCGACACGCTGCTGGGCGAGCGCCTCATTGACAGCCTGGCTGCTGGCGCGTCCAGCGATGGCAGCCTGAGCTTCACGCTGCCGGTCGACCTGTCGGGCGCCTGGCGTCTCATCGTCGTCACCGACACCGACAAGGCCAACGACGAGGCCACGAACGAGGCCAACAACCAGGACGGCCTGGCCATCGACGTGGCCATGGATGCCTATGCCGACCTGGCCGTGCTCAGCGTCAGCGCGCCCACGCAGGTCATCGACGACCCGGCCAGCATCACGGTGGAGTGGACCGTCCGCAACGACGGCCCCGGCGCCGGCCGCGCGACCCGCTGGACCGACCGCGTCATCTACAGCACCAACGCCGTGCTGGGCGACGGCGACGACATCGTGCTGGGCAACGTCGAGCGCCATGGCGCGCTCGCCGCGGGCGCCAGCTACACCGGCCGCCTGGACTACGCCTTCGGCCCGGCCTTCAGCCGCCATGGCACGATCTTCGTGAAGTCGGATGCCACGGGTGCGGTGTGGGAAAACGGCAGCGAGAACAACAACACCCAGGACGCCGGCCACGCGACTGACGTGATGCCCATCCCTTACGCGGACATGCGCGTCGAGGCGGTCAGCACGACCGGCACGGCCTACAGCGGCCGCGACCTCATGGTGAACTGGACGGTCGCCAACCGCGGCATCGGCATCACCAACACCGGCAGCTGGAACGACAGCGTCTGGCTCAGCCGCAACGCCGACGGCAGCGGCCAGCGCTTCGAGCTTGGCAGCGCCGGCCACCTCGGCCAGATGGCCGTGGGCGACACCTACAACCGCAGCATCAACGTGCGCCTGCCCGAGGGCATCTCGGGCGACTGGTTCCTGAACGTCTCCACCAGCGGCCCCTACGAGTTCATCTACGGCAACAACAACGTGGGCCGCTCGCTGGCCGTGCCGGTCACGCTGAGCGATTCGCCCGACCTCGTCGTCGAGGCGCTGGACGCGCCGGCCACCGCGCAGGAAGGCGCACTCGTCGACATCACTTGGACGGTGCTCAACCAAGGCATCGCCCGCGCCGCCGGCCAGTGGCAGGACACCGTGCTGCTGCTGGCGCCCAACGGCTCCACCGTCGTGCTGGGCAACTACGTCTATGACCGCGGCCTGGAAGCCGGCCTGCGCTACACGCGCACCGAGCAGGTCCGCCTGCCCAGCAAGATCGAGGGCGGCTACCGCCTGCGCGTCGTCACCAACAGCCTGGTGGGCAGCAGCGGCAGCCCGCAGGTCTACGAGTTCGGCGATGCCCGCAACAACAACACGACGACGGACACCGATGCCATCGTCGTCCGCCTGAACGACCGGCCCGACCTGCGCGTCACCGACATCGACCTGCCCGCCAGCGTGACGGCCGGCACCAGCCTGGGCCTGAAATTCACGGTCGGCAACTACGGGCAAGAGGCCACCAGCGGCCAGTGGCAGGACTACGTCTACCTGTCGCTGGACGGCATCGTCAGCGCCGACGACGTGCTGCTGGCCCGTGTCGACAGCGGCTCGGCGCTGAGCCCGGGCGGCGACCCGTACACGACCACCGTCAACGGTGTCGACATCCCGATCCGCTACCGCGGCGACGTCTACATCATCGTGGCGGCCGACGGCGGCAACCGTGTCGACGAGTACCCCAGCGAGGCCAACAACGTCCGCGCCGAGCGCATCTACATCACGCCCATCCCGTTCGCCGACCTCGTCACCAGCGATGTCGTTGCGCCCGACCAGGCCGTGCACGGCGCCAGCATCGAGGTGCGCTACAAGGTCACCAACAAGGGCTCGGCCACCACGCGCGGCGATGCCGCGACGACCAACAGCTGGACCGACACCATCTGGCTGACCGTCGACAAGACCCGCCCCAACCCCAGCAAGGGCGACATCAAGATCGGCCAGGTCACGCACACCGGCCACCTCGCCATCGGCGAGGACTACCTCGGCCTGGTCAACGCGCAGATCCCCGATGGCGTGCGCAGCGGCAACTACTTCGTCACCGTCTGGAGCGACACCTACGACGCGATGCTGGAGGACACCCTCTCCAGCAACATCAATCCCGACGATCCGACCCAGATCGACAACAACAACTACAAGGCCCGCGCGATAAGCGTGCTGGGCACCACGCCGCCCGACCTGCAGGTCACCAGCGTCATCGCGCCCACCAACGCGGTGGCTACCGGCAGCTACACCTTCAACTACACGGTGAAGAACCGTGGCGACGCTTTCGACGGCGCCTGGACCGACAAGGTCTGGCTGATGGACAACCCCGACCCGACGCAGGCCAAGGTCTACTGGCTGCTGGGCGAGTTCAAGCAGCAGCGCGCCCTGGGCAATGGCGAGAGCTACAGCGTCAGCCAGACGGTCGACCTGGGCCCGTCGGTCAGCGGCGCCTACCTTGTCGTGCAGACCGATGCCGGCTACAGCTTCACCGGCCGCAACGACGTGACCGAGGTGGCGGAGGACAACAACGTTAACCGCGCCGCGTCCAGCGTCACCAACATGCCGGCCGACCTGCGCGTCACCAACGTCACGACGCTGCCGACCAACTACTCCGGCGAAGACACCACCGTCACCTGGACCGTGCAGAACGTCGGCGCCGCCGTGTGGAGCGGCACCAAGGGCTGGCTGGACAACATCTGGGTCAGCCCCGACCCGACCTTCATCCCGCACCGCGCCACGCAGATCGGCTCGGTCGTGCACAGCAACACGACGACGCTTGGCACAGGTGAAAGCTACACCGCCAGCGCCGTCGTCAAGCTGCCGCCGGGCACCGACGGCGTCTACTACATCTACGTGATGGCGGACGGCAAGCACTCCCCCGAGTCGCTAGCGCCCCAGCTGGGCGGTGGCGAAAGCACCGACCCGCGCTACCAGTCGCAAGACGAGATCGTCGCGCCTCCCACGCCGCACAGCGACTACAACGCCTACACGCGCAACATCTACTACACCACCTCGGTCTTCGAAGGCGAGCGCCGCGACAACAACCTGGGCCAGGGCAC
Organism: Pelomonas dachongensis; assembly: GCF_043555865.1. Classification (NCBI taxonomy): domain Bacteria; kingdom Pseudomonadati; phylum Pseudomonadota; class Betaproteobacteria; order Burkholderiales; family Sphaerotilaceae; genus Roseateles; species Pelomonas dachongensis. Next base: position 336,139 of record NZ_JBIGHY010000003.1, on the reverse strand, counting down.
GCTGAACATCGTCTACCGCGAGCCCGACCTGCAGATCGACCAGATCTCGGTCGACAACCCCAACCCGGGCTCGGGCGACACGATCACCGCGACCTGGACGGTCACCAACCGCGGCACGCGCGATACCCGCGTGCCGGGCTGGTTCGACGGCGTCTACCTGTCGCGCGACGCGACGCTGGACCCGAGCGACTACCCGCTGGTGGACCGTGGCAGCGAGGCCGAAGTGCTGCTGCGCGCCCGCCAGGTCTACCTGACCGACGCGCTCGGCAAGCCACGTTTCCTGAAGCCGGGCGAGAGCTACACGCAGAGCGCGACCTTCGCGATCCCGACCTCGATCAGCGGCGACTTCAAGCTCATCGTCAAGGCCGACACCGGCGTCTTCAAGGACTTCCGCAGCCAGGTGCCCAGCTCCATCCGCGCCGGGCTGACGGTCATCGAGGAAAGCGGTGCCAACGGCGTGCTGGAGTTTCAGGACGAGGCCAACAACACCGCGCAGATCGCGTTGCCCATCACGCTGGCCGCGCCGCCCGACCTGCAGGTCACCAGCGTCACGGCGCCCGACGCCGTCATCGCCGGCCAGAACTTCACGGTCTCCTACAAGGTCGAGAACCTGGGCGGCAAGACACCGGTCGACCAGGGCACGTGGTACGACATGGTCTACCTGTCCAAGGACCGCTTCCTGGACCTGAACAAGGACCGCTACCTCGGCTATGTGCAGCATGGCGGCGGCCTGGCCGCCGGCGCCAGCTACACCGGCAGCCTGACCTACACCGCGCCGCGCGACCTCGAAGGGCCTTACTACGTCTTCGTGGTGACCGACCCGGCCCGCATCTGGAGCAGTGGCGAGACCGGCCAGGTGCTGGAGTTCGGCAAGGACGACAACAACAACGCGGCGGCCATCCAGCCCATGCGCATCGAGACGCCGCCGCCGGCCGACCTGGTCGTCACCAACGTCATCGTGCCGCCCAGCGCCAAGGTGGGCGACGAGGTCGAGATCGTCTTCACGATCCAGAACACCTCCATCAACCCCGCCTACGGCCGCTGGACCGATGCGCTCTACCTGTCGGCCGACAACGCCTGGGACCTGAACGACATCCTGCTCGGCAAGGTCGCCCATGTCGGCGACTTGAACCAGGACGGCACCTACACCGCCAAGCTCACCACCAAGCTGCCGGCGCTCAAGGACGGCGGCTGGCGCGTCATCGTGCGCCCGGACCTCTACAACGAGGTCTTTGAAGGCCGCATCACCTACACCGACACCGGCCTGAACCTGCCGCCCGGCGAGGCCAACAACCGCAGCGCCTCGGGCGCGACGCTGAACGTCACCGTGCCGGTGCTGACCGTCGCGCAGACGCTCGCCACCACGCTGACCACCGGCCAGACCCAGGTCTACAAGGTCAGCGTCGGCGCCGGCGAGACGCTGCGTGTGCTGCTCGACTCGACCGCCGCCGCCGGCGCCAACGAGGTCTACATCCGCTGGAACGACGTGCCCACCGGCAGCGCCTTCGACGTGGCCTACAGCAACCCGGTCTCGCCAGACCAGACGCTGGTGGTGCCCACCACCAAGGCCGGCGACTACTACATCCTGGTGCGCGCCCGCCAGGGCAGCAATGCGACGCCGGTGACGCTGCGCGCCGACCTGCTGCCGCTGTCCATCACCAAGGTCACGCCCGACCAGGGCGGCGTCGGCAACGACGACCACCGCTGGGTGACGATGGACATTGAGGGCGCCCGCTTCGCGGCGGGCGCGCTGGTCAAGCTGGCACGCCCGGGAGAGTTCGAGATCGAACCCGAGCGCTGGCAAGTCCTGGACGCCACCCGCATCCGCGCCGTCTTCGACCTGCGCCATGTGCCGCTGGGCCTGTACGACGTCGTCGTCACCAACCCCGACGGCTCGCGCGTCGTCGAGCCCTACCGCTACCTGGTCGAACGCATGATCGAGGTCGACGCCGCCATCGGCGTCGGCGGCCCGCGCAACATCGAGCCGGGCGACGCGGCGACCTACAGCGTCAGCCTGCAGAGCCTGACCAACGTCGACACGCCCTATGTGCGCTTCGACGTCGGCGCCACCGACATGGGCAATAGCAAGTACGTGCTGGAAGGCCTGAACCTGCCCTACGTGGTGTTCGGCACCAACGTGGGCGGCAGGCCCGACGGCGCCGTCGCGGCTGGCGACGGCAACAACCAGCAGTACGGCACCACGCCCACCACCGGCGTGCGCGCCGACGTGCCCTGGGCCGCGCTGGACGGCATGACCAACACGAACGGATGGAACCTCGCGCCCGGCTATGCCTTCGACCTGGCCGCGAATGGCTTTGCCGGCGCCACGTTCAAGGTGCAGACCTACCCCGGCCTGCAGGAGTGGATCAACTACGACTTCGAAGGACTGCGCGACAAGCTCTACGCCATCCGTCCGGACTGGAAGGCCGCCGGCATCCTCGACGAGGGCGTCACCGGCCTGAACAAGATCTCGCCGGGGCTGACCGCCAAGTTCCTGTCCACCGACCCCGAGGTGCACATCACCAAGGAAGAGGCGCTGGCGATGCCCTTCCGCTTCGACACGCTGGCCAGCGTGACGACGCTGACCCGCGCCGAATTCATCGCCGACCAGACCGCCCACGCCAAGCGGCTGCGCGCGGCCATCCTGGCCGACACCACCGCGCCCAACACGCTGGCCGTGCTGGCGGCAGACGAGGCGCAGTGGGTCAAGGGCTGGCTGGGCGCGCTGGAAGCCGCTGGGCTGCTGCGCCCCGAGGGCCAGGCCCCAGCCATCCGCAGCGACGAGCTGGTGCTGAGCCTGAACGCGACGCTGGCCACCGGCATCCTGATGGCCAAGGCCGGTGAGAGCTACCGCACGCAGAACGACCTGCTCGGCTTCTTCGCCAAGGTGCAGCAGTGGTACGGCGACACGGCCAAGTACGCCGGTGACCGCAATGCCGCACATGCGCCGGTCGACTACGAGGAAATCCGCGTGTCCGACGAGGTCACCGTCGAGGTGCCGGTGCCCGTGGCGCCCAATCCGGCCGACTACGACCAGCACGCGGGCCAGTCCACCCACTTCATCAGTTTCGACGTCTTCGCCGGCAACCGCGCCGAGCTGGAATACCTGCGCCACATCGGCGTGCTGGACGCCGAGTTCCGCCCCGTCGGCCCGCAGGCGCTCAACCTCACCAACTACCTGCAGCAGGCCGCGCAGGCGCAGGCCAACGCCGGCGCTGCCGTCAGCGTGCGCGGCCCGCAGGCCCTGCCCGCAGCCAACGGGTCCACCTACATCCCGACCGACTACGCGCTGCCGTACACGATCAGCTTCAACAACCCCACCAGCGCCGCCGTGGGAGAAATCCGTCTCGTGACGGCCATCGACCCCGACCTCGACGCGCGCAGCCTGCGCCTGGGCGACCTGAAGATCGGCGACATCAACATCCATGTGCCCGCCGGCCAGGCCGTCTTCCAGGGCGACTTCGATTTCACCGGCGCGCCGGGCAAGGGCTATGTGCTGCGCGTCAGCGCCGGCATCGATGCCGAGGCCCGCGTGGCCACCTGGCTGCTGCAGGCCATCGACCCCGACACCGGCGAGGTGCTGCGCGACCCGCAGCGCGGCCTGCTGCCGCCGGACGCGAATGGCAAGGCCACCGGCGGTTTCGCCAGCTACACGATCAGCGCCAGCGACACGGCGCAAAGCGGTGCCAACATCAGCGCGTCGGCCCGCGTGTTCTTCGACGCCACGCCGCCCATCGTCAGCTCGGCCATCAGCCACACGCTGGACGCCGATGCACCCGTGACGACGCTGACCGTGGCCAGCAACGGCAACAACGCCGCCGGCCAGCCCACCTACAAGCTGAACTGGAAGGCCGTGGACGACGCGGCCGGCGTCAAGCACGTCACCGTCTACGTCGCCGAGGACGGCGGCGACTTCAGGATCTGGCAGAAGCAGGTGGCCGGGGCCGAGAGCACGGCCATCTTCGCGGGCCAGGCCGGCAAGACCTACGAGTTCCTGGCCGTCGCCACCGACAACGCCGGCAACCGCGAGGCTGCCAGCATAAGCAATGCCGTGCTGCCCGACGACGGCAGCCGCACCGAGGCCCAGCAAGGCCTGGGCGTCACTGACACGCTCGATCAGACCGGCGAACTGCCAGCCGCCGCACCCGACCGCAACTACAGCCCCAGCGACCTGTTCGCGCAAGCCGCGCAGCGGCTGCCCGGCTTCGTCATCACGCCGGCCCTCGGTGGTCTCGGCAGCGACCTGCAATCGGTGCTCGCGCCGCTGCAACTGCGCGGCTTTGCCAGCGGGTTCGGCGCCAGCCAGGGCGCCATCGGCGCGCTCGCCATGGTCGAGCTGGCCGACGGCTCGGTGCTGGCCAGCGCGGGCGCCGAGCGCAACCAGGTCTTCCGTTTCGCCAAGGAGGGCGGCCGCTCCGTGCAGCCGCTGTTCACGACCGCCACCGCCGTGCTCGATATGGCCGTGGATGCCGTCGGCAACCTGTGGGTCATGACCGGCGCCGAGCTGCTGCTGGTCGACGCCGCCAGTGGCGCCGTCATCAGCCGCACCCACGCACCGGCGGGCGAGCCGCTGACGCATGCGCTGGCCATCCAGCCCGGCACCGGCCTTATCTATGTGGCCAGCGGCAACGGCGTCGAGATCTTCGACCCCAAGGCCACCAGCGCCGCCCAGACCTGGAAGCACTTCAGCAACACCCGCGTCGGCGACCTCGCCTTCGGGCCGGACGGCCGCCTGTGGGCGGTGCGCTGGACCGGCAGTGATGTGAAGGGCGCGCTGCCCGAGGCGACGACCGACATCGTCAGCTTCCCGATGAGCGGCCGCACCGTGGGCCGCGCCGAGCTGGAATACCGCCTGCCCGGTCTGGTCGACAGCATCAGCTTCGGCCAGGCTGGAACCGGCCTGGCCGGCCTGTTGCTGGCCAGCAGCAACACGGCGCAGCGGCCTGTGGCGGCAGACGGCAGCACGGCCGTCGCGCACACGAGCGCGGTCTGGGCCATCGAGCTGCAAAGCCGCCGCAGCCTCAAGCTCGCCGAAGGCGGCACGCGCGGCGAGAGCATCGTCGCCACGGCCGACGGCCGCGTGCTGGTCGCGCAGACGAATCGCATCGACGAGCTCGCGCCCATCAAGGCGCCCAAGGTCGTGGCCGCCAGCGTCGCCGACGGCGCCCTGGTGCCGCTGCCGCTGACGCAGCTGGCCATCAGCTTCGACCAGGCGATGTGGACGGGCGCGGATGGTGCCGACACCACGGTTGCGTCCTCGGTGCTGAACCCGAAGAACTACAGCCTCATCGCCACCGGCGCCAACAGCCACCTGATCCTCACGCCCGAGAGCGTGCGCTGGGACGCGGCGAGCAAGAGCGTCATCCTGACGCTGCCCAACCTGCCGGCCGGCGGCTGGCGCGTCGAGATCGTCAACACGGTGCGCAGCAGCGCCCAGGTCACGCTGGGCGAAGCCTGGGGCCTGGTCTTCACGGCCGTCACCGACATCTCCAACCTCGTGCGGCTGGAGTTCGCCGACACCCGCGCCGACCGCCTCACCGGCGCCATCAGCTACGACGTCAACATCACCAACATCGGCGTGGACGACCTTAAGGGTCCGCTGATGCTGCTGCTGGACCCGGGCCGCTACTTCGGCGACAGCATCCTCGGCGCCGCCCAGGGCGACGGCGCCCTGGCTGAGCTGTGGGTGCTGGACCTGACGGCCGCGCTGCAGGGCCGGCCGTTGAAGACCGGCGAGACCTTGTCCAACCGCACGGTCACCGTGCGCCCGGCGAGCAGCTTCGGCACCACGCCGGGCTCGGGCCAGATCGTCAAGGCCAACCTGGGCCATGGCGTCTACGCACTGCCCTACGACAACACGCCGCCGGTGCTGGGGCAGATCAAGGCCGACGGCAGCCTGGACCTCGCCACCGTCGCGCTGCCGGCCGCCACAGCAGGCATGGACTGGAGTGTCGAACTGGGTGCCCGGGACATTGATGGCCGCCTGTTCTACTGGGAGCTGGTCAGCGGGCCTTCAGGCATGGGCATCACGCAGGATCCGCGGGTGGAAAGCAGCGCCAGCGGCTATGGCAACCATGCCAAGCTGCACTGGACGCCGCGCGCCACCGACCGCAGCGACAACCAGATCCTGCTGCGCGTCATCGACAGCCGCGGTGGCGTTGCGCTGCGCCGCTTCACGCTCGACGTGGCCGGCGCGAACCACGTGCCGGTGGTCGACGCCGTGCAGAACCTGACGCTGGAAGAAGGCGACAGCCTGCAACTGCCGCTGCTGGCCAGCGACGAGGACGGCGACACCGTCACGATCCTCGTGCGCAACCTGCCGGCCGGCGCCTTCTTCGATGCGGCCACCGGCATCCTCAGCTGGACGCCGGGCTACGACCAGGCGGGCGTTTACAAGGACATCACCGTTGTTGCCAGTGACGGCAAACACGAGGTGCAGCGCCGCTTCAACCTGACCGTCAAGCAAGGCTACCCCGCGCCGATCTTCCCCGGGCTTGAAGCCCAGGTGCTGCGCGAAGGCGACCGCTTTGGCCTGCAACTGCCCGGCGCCGTGCCGGGCGGCCTGCTGCAAGCCGACGGCAGCCGCGTCACGCTGAAGTGGAGCGCGGAGGCGCTGCCCGGCGGCGCCACGCTGGACGCCGACACCGGCTGGCTGGCCTGGACGCCGGGCTATGCGCAGGCAGGCGTGTTGACGCTGCCGGTCACGCTGATCGCCACCTTCACCGCGGCGGACGGCAGCAAGTACGTCACCGCCGTGAAGCGCGAACTCAAGTTCGACGTGCGCAACGCCAACGGCGCGCCGGTCTTCGACCCGGTACAGACCTGGGCCGTGCTGGAAGGCCAGCCGCTGCGCATCAGCGTGTTCGCTTTCGACCCCGACAACCCGACCTTTGAGCCCAAGGTCCGTCTGACACCCGGCGGCGAGGCCAGCGGGCCCGCGGGCGCCACGAGCAGCGTCAGCTACACCGTCACCGGCCTGCCGCCGGGTGCGAGCTTCGACGAGGAGACGCTGGAGCTGATCTGGACGCCGGGCTACGCCCAGGCCGGCACCTACTACGTGACCGTCAAGGCCACCGATGACGGCAATGGCACAGGCACGCCGCTGACCAGCCAGATCACGCTGCCCATCGTCGTCGCCAACGCCAACCGCGCGCCCGAGATCGGCAACCTCACCAATGCCTTCGTCGACCGCGGCGCGGTGCTGGAGATCCCGCTGGAAGCGCTGGACGCCGACGGCAACCCGCTGACATTGACCGTTAGCGGCCTGCCCAGCTTTGCCACCTACAGGCAGACCCTGAACAGCGCCGGCCGCCTGACCGGCGTCATCCGCTTCGCGCCCGGCGCGGGCCATCGCGGCGACTACATGCTGACGGTCGTTGCGCAGGACAACGGCGATGGCGACGTGAACCAGGTGCTGGCCACGGCCAGGAGCTTCGTCGTCACCGTCAAGAGCCCCAGCGAGGCGCCCGTCATCACGCTGCCGACGCAGGTCGTCGCCGTGGCCGGCACCGAGCTGCGCGTGCCCATCCTCGTCTCGGACATGGACCAGGACGCGCTGACCTACGCCGCGACCAACCTGCCCGCAGGCGCGCGCATCGAGAGCGACCCGCGCTACGGCCACGCCACGCTGGTGTGGGCGCCGGCCGCCGGGCTGACGGGCAACTTCGACATCAGCCTGGCCGTCACCGACTCGGGCCTGCCGCCGGCCGACGCCGGCTATGTCGTCGACCCGCTGAACCCACCGGTGCCCAGCACCTCCGTCAAGGACCTGCGCATCATCGTGCGCGCGGCCAACGCCGCGCCGACGCTGTTTGCCGTCGCAGCCACCGGTGGCACGGTGCAGGGCGACCCGCTCGCCGGCACGCGCACCGTCGTCAAGGTCGACGAAGGCTCGCCGCTGGCCATCGACCTGTCCGGTCTTGATGCCGACCTCGACCTGCTGCACTGGACCGTGCAAGGCTTGCCTGCCGGCATGCTGCTGGTGCCCAGCGCCGGCAGTGGCGGCCAGACCCGCCTGCAGCTGCGCTGGACGCCCGGCCTCTTCGCCGCGCAGAGTGACAACCAGAATGGCGCCGCGCCCGGCCGCTACCTGCTCAAGCTGACGGCCAGCGACGGCGCCGCCAGCTTCACGCGCGACGTCGAGATCGTCGTCGCCAACGTCAACCAGGCGCCGGTGCTGATCCCGATGCCGCTGCAACTGGTGCCCGAGGGCCAGACGCTGTCGTTCAACTTGCGCACCACCGATGGCGACAACGACGCCGCGCAGCTGGCGCTGATCTACGACGCCGACATGCCCAGCGGTGTGTTCTTCGACGCTGCAACCGGCTACTTCGAATGGACGCCCGGCGCCGACATCGTCGACAACGCGACCGCTGACACGCGGGCCTACACCTTCAACTTCAGCGCGACGGACGGCACGGCCACCGTCACGCGCACGGTGCAGGTGCGCGTCTTCGACGTGAACCAGTCACCGCAGATCAGCACCGCCAGCCGAGCGCTGCTGGTGGGCCAGAGCTTCTCGCTGCCGGTCGTCAAGGGCTCAGCAGCCCCGGCCGGTGCGATGCGCCTGTTCGACGCCGACGGCGCGGCCCAGACGGCCGCACTCGCCGTCAGCTTCATCGGCCTGCCCGAGGGCGCGGCCTATGACGCCGCCTCCGGCCGCCTGAACTGGACGCCCGGCCCCGGCCAAGTGGGCGACTTCACCGTGCTGGCCATGGTCAGCGACGGCAAGAACACGACCACCAACAGCTTCGTGCTGCGCGTCGTTGCCGACGCCAGCGCCAACGCACCCAAGCTGCTCGTCAACCTGACGCCCAGCAGCCCTGTGCTGCCCGGCCAGGTCGTGCTCGCCACCGTGCGCGCCGACGCCTTCAGCCCCATCGCCAGCATCACGGTGCAGGCGCGTGGCGCAGGCATCGGTCAGGCCGATTGGGTGCCGGTCACGCTGGACGGCCTCGGCCGCGTGCGCATCACGCCCAGTCAGCCCGGCCTCATCGAGCTGCGCGTGACGGCCGTCGATGCCGACGGCTTCTCGGCCACGACGACGCAGACCGTGCGCGTGCGCGACCCGCTGGACGCGACCGCGCCGACGCTGGCCTTCACCGGCGCGCTGGACACGGGCGGCCTCGCCCCCGCCGTCATCGGCAGCGCCACCACGCTGACCGCCCGCGTGGCCGACCTGCAGTTGATGGGTTATGTGCTCGAAGCCGCACCGTCCAATGGCGACCGCCTGGATGAGTCCGCCTGGCGCACGCTGGCGTCGGTCGACTTCGGCGCCGCCGCCGCCAACGGCGACCTGACGCTGGCGACGCTGGACCCCGCGCGTTGGGCCAACGGCGTCTACCAGCTGCGCCTGCGCGGCTGGGACCTGGCCGGCCGTACGACCGAGATCACCACCCGAATCCTGGTCGACTCGACCGCCAAGCAGCTCGTGCAGGCCCAGGCCACCGACGCGGTCTTCCGCCTCGGCAACCACGACCTCGCGCTGACCCGCAGCCTGGACGTCAACGGCACCGGTGACTTCGGCAACTGGACGCTGCCGCTGCTGGACACCCGCCTCAGCCACGACCAGGCCGGCAGCGACGCCCTCGGCGCGGCCGCCGCCTGGACGCTGGGCGCGCGCGTCTGGCTGCAGCTGCCCACCAGCCTGTCCGCCGCCAACGCGGCCACCGAGTACCTGAGCTTCACGCTCGGCACCACCAGCACGCCGCTGTCCAGCGACCCGACCTCGCCGCTGGTGCAGCGCCCGGTCTTCACGGGCAGCACGGCGGGCTGGAGCCTGTCGGTGGTCAACGCGGACCCGACCATGCCCGTCGCGCTGCTGCCCCAGGGCCAGCGCCTGCTGGACCGCGTCACCGGCCTGCCGTGGCAGCCGACGGCCTATCTGCTGACCGGCCCTGACGGCACCAGCTACAGGCTCGATGCGCGCGGCCAGGTGCAGAGCGTGCGCTTTGCTGACGGCCAGCAGTGGCTGGTGTCCGACGCGGGCGTGGCTCTCGTTGGCAGCAGCGACCCGAACGCGAGGCTCGTCTTCGAGCGCGACAGCCAGGGCCGCATCGAGCGCGTGGTCGGCCGCCAGACGGCGACGGCCGACGCGGCCATCGTCTACCGCTACGACAGCACCGGCCGCCTCGCACTGGCGCGCAGCCTGTATGGCGACGGCAACCTGAACCTGAGCATCGGCTACCACGCCGACGGCAGCGTCATCAGCGAGCCCATCACGGCCCAGTTCGGCACGGCGGCGGGCTGGCTGGCCAGTACGGCCACGCCCAACAACGCCTGGAGCGGCACGCTGAACACCGGCACGCCCGCGCGCTTCAGCTTCGTCGTGCGCGACAGCGAACTCGCCAGCACCATCAAGGCGCCCGGCGCCGCAGGTGCGATCGTCTACGCCATCGAAACCGCGGCCGGCACGAGCCTGGCCATCGAGGGCGCCACCTTGCTGGGCCAGGTGGCCAACGGCGGCAAGACCGTCACGCTGGTGCGCGTGACCGAGGCCGGCCTGAAGTTGCTGACGCTGACCGGCAACGGGGCGGCCAGCATCCAGGTCAGCATTGCCGGCGACCTGAACCGCGACGGCCGCATCGACGGCAGCGACTCCACCGCCTTCGCGGCCTTGGGCGTCGACCTGAACGGCGACGGCACGGCCAACGACACCGACCGCCAGGTGCTGTACGCCAACTACGGCTGGCGCGCCAATCTCGCGCCGGTCAGCGCGGCCGGCGCCACGCCGGTGCTCACGCACACCGACCTCAGCAAGTGGCTGGCGCTCGACAACGTCGCGCTCGACCGCGAAGGCGACAGCGTGTTCTGGCGTGTCATTGGCGCGACCCACGGCACGGCGCAACTGGCGGCCGATGGCCGCACGCTGCTGTTCAAGCCGGAGCCGGGCTATGCCGGCGCGGCCGCCGTCACCATCGAGGCCGACGACGGCTGGGGCTCCAGCGGCCCCATCGTGCTGCAGTTCAACGTCAGCTCGGCGGCGCTGCTGGCGATCAACATCGTCGACATGGGCCCGCTGCGCTCCGGCGAGACACGCCAGCTGCAGGCCTACGGCGACTTTGCCGACGAGAAGGGCGTGGCGCTGACGGGGAATTACCTGCAGTGGAGCGTCAAGAACTGGCACGAAGGTGCTGCCGCGGTGATCACCACGCCCGGTGACACCCTGCTGGCCGGTCGGAGCAGCGGCTGGGGCCACGTCGTGGCCCAGCGCGGAGACCTGAAGGGCGTGCGCAGCTTCGAGATCGACGGGCCCAGCGAGGCGACGCTGGCCATCGCGCTTGGCGGGCTGGACCTCTACCCCGGCTCGGTCACGCTGGTGGCGCCGGGCGTCGACGGCGGCGGGCAGCGCCAGATCAAGCTGACGGGCGTGCTGGGCGACGTGAGCCTGGCCGATTCGATCTACACCCGCTATGTGGTGGGTGACGACCGCGTCGTCGAGGTGACGCGTGAAGGTCTGATCAAGGCCAAGGCGGCGGGCACCACCCGCATCTACGTGCTGCACAAGTCCGGTCAGGTGGAGCTGACGGTGCATGTCGCGGCGCCGACGGTGGCCGGTGCGCAGGCCATCGAGGTCGACGGCGGCGGTGCCGTGCTGCAAACGGCGGGTGGCGTGCAGGTGGCGATTGCCGCCGGCGCGTTCGACGCGAAGCGCCAGGTCAGCGTGCGCGATCTGGACCTGGACAACCTGCCGCTGGCGGCGCCCAGCTTCGACGGCTTCGAGGTGCTGGCTGGCTTCCACCTGGACATCGGCGCCGAGCGCAGCACCCAGCCCATCCAGCTGGCCGTGAACGCGCAGGGCCTGAACCCGGCCGAGTACGAGATCCTCATCCTGCGGCGCGGCAGCATCACATTGGCCGACGGCACGGTGCAGGACACCTGGTGGGTGGTCGACAACGGCCACATCGGCGCCGACGGCATGGGCCGCACCGCCAGCCCGCCCTATCCGGGCGTGACGGCCGGCGGCGACTACCTCGTGTCCGCCCGTCGCACCAGCAAGGACCCGAAGACCGGTGCGTCCGAGACCCGGTTCGTCGCGCTGGACGCCAACTGGCAGATGCTGTGGTTCGCCCAGTACAACATGGCGATGAGCGTCTCGGCGATGCCGGGCGGCAGCTCGGTGGCGATCGGACTGATGTCCATGCTGCCGATCACGACCTTCCATCTCAAGACCTTCACGACGACGGCGCAGTACTCGCAGACCGGTGTCAGTCGCATGGACGGCGACAAGCTGAGCATCGACGTCAGCGCACCGCCGCCGCTTCTGCTGACCGACCCGAGCATCACGCGCTTGGAGCAGCTGGAGTCCAACGTCTTCAAGCTGCATGGCAGCGGCTTCACGCTGGTCGGCATGCAGACCCGCCTGCAGGTGCGGCTGAAGCCGGTCGGCAGCGCGCTGGACGAGATGACGGCGCAGCCGGACCGCGGCCTGTACTACGGCTTCATGGAGGTGCTGAGAAGCGATGTGAGCAGCGTCACTTTCAAGGTGCCGGACGGCGTCGCGCTCGGCCTGCACGAGGTGTGGGTGCAGCGCGTGTTCGACGAACCGGCACGTGATGGCGCGGGCGGCGGGCTGTTCGGCTTGTTCAGCGGCAACCCCAGCAACCGCGTGGAGTTCAAGCCGCAGCGCGAGCTGGGCGTCGTGCTGGACCGCACCACGGTGCAATTCACGGACAGCTTCGGCCTGCATCCGGACGAGAACGGCAACCTGCCGCCGCCGGACACGGCCGAGACGCTGAAGGTGCTGGCTGATGCGGTGTCGCTGCCGGGCTACCTGACCGGCACCAAGACCGACGCGCTGGTCTACGGCCCCAACCATCGCGAGCTGTTCGTCGCTGGCGCCGGCAAGGTCTACATGATCGACATGGTCACGCGCAAGCTGACCTACACGCTGGACGTGGGCGACGCGACGACCAACATCACGTCGCTGGCCGTCGCGGGCGACTGGCTCTACGTGGCCGAGGGGAGTGGCTACGGCATGGCCGGCACGCCGCGCCTGCTGCGCGTGAACATCAACGGCAAGGATCCGCGCTTCATGGATCAGGTGCAGCAGCTGATGCTGCCGGCCAACCTGCCGCCGGGCCCCAATGGCTTCCTCGACCTGGCTGTCAGCGCCGGCCGCTACCTGGCCATCACGGCACCGGTGGACCGCTTCACCCGTTTCGGCTTCGCCGGCCGCGAGAAGGGGGGCGTCTACGTCATCGACCTCGAGGCCATGCAGGACGCCCACGACGCTCAGCTGGAGGCGACGCTGGGCGCGGACACGGCGTTGCGTGTCGATGCGGCCGACGTCAAGGTGCTGGACTTCGGCAACGTCGAGGCGCGCACCGGCCAGCTGCCCTACTACATCGACAACGGTCCGCAGGACGGCCAGTTCGTGCTGAGCACGACGCAGGCCTACAACAAGGGCTTCGCGGCATTCACCGTGTCGCGCGACGAAGAGACCGCGGCGTGGAACGACCCTGTCATCGCCGCGCCCTACCTGAAGCCCGGCGAGAGTCAGTGGTGGAACAACAGATTCCAGGACCCCTCGACCGGCAAGTACACGTCGTTCATGCCGAACGTGCAGCGGTCGGCCGGGGTGGTGGTCAGCGCGGACGGCCAGTACGCCTTCGTCGCCGACTACAACCACATCTTCGATGAGATCGGCTTCATGGACGGCTTGCTGGCCAACAAGCAGGTCGGCGGCAAGATAGGCATCATCAAGGACCCTTTCGGCCCCAACCCGAAGTATCTGGGCTCGACGACGCCCATCGAGGGCGCCAGCCTGGAGAGTCTGTCCCTCTCGGCTGACGGCACCCGCCTGTGGGCCACCGCGATGACCGAGGAGTACGGCGGCCCGGACGACGGCTACTACAGCCGCTTCTTCTCGGCGCTGTACGAGTTCAACGTGCCAGGCCTGATCGTGGCGTCCACGCAGCACACCGACCTGCGCAAGCCCATCGGGCTGGGCGTAGAGGGCCTGCTGCCCAAGCGCTACACCAGCCTGCCCGCCAGCGAGACCGGCGGCGACGAGCCACTGCTGAAGTCATGGGCGGTGGACAGCATCGCCAACAACGGCGACCTGCAGCTGATCAGCCCGCTGATCAATGCCGACTCGCGGCCGGTGTTCGAGCTGAAGGCGACGCGTGACCTCAACTCGCTGCGCATCTACGTCAGCTCCTTCGGGCCCGGCGAAGGCCTGTTCCCGAGCGACAAGCCCATGCTGCCCGACTGGCATGGCGGTGTCATCGAAGGTCAGCCGCGGGACAAGGGTCCGGCACACGATCAGCGCATCCTCACCACCAAGGAACTGTTGCCCGGCAGCGAGAGCCTGAAGGCCGGTGAGGTGTTCACGTTCAAGGATTTCGCCGAGCTGGAAGCCTACGCCAACTTCAAGCTCACGGCCGGCCAGCAATACTGGTGGGCCGCCGAGGCAGTGCTGGCAAACGGCACCAAGGTCACAGCGTCGCAGCCCTTCACCGTCAAGCGCGCCTACGAGCAGGCGGGCTTCACCGGCAGCTCGGTCACCATCGTCACGCACGGCTACCAACCGCCGCTGCTGTCGGGCACCGATGCGGCCTCGTCGTTCATGAACGGCACGCGCACGGACCCCAGCGCCACGGCGTCGGCCGAGCTGGCGCGCCAGATCGCGCGCGACCAGCGCGGCTATGCCTACCGCTACGACAAGGACACCAGCAAGTGGACCGTGTTGGACCCCGACAGCGGCGCGCCGTTCATGGAGCTGAAGGACGCGCTGGCGGCCGGTAAACCGGTGGCGCTGGTGCCCGACTGGGTGCTGGAGTCCGGCCTCAGCGACTCGGGTTTTGCGGAGGCCGCCGCCGACGCGATCTACGCATCGTTGCTGAGTGCCCACACGCTGAGCGGTGGCAAGCTGCTCAACGGCAACCTGCACCTGATCGGCCACAGCCGCGGCACCGTCGTCAACTCGGAGCTGAGCCAGCGCATCCTGCTGGGCGTCGAGAAGCACGGCATGCCGCGTCCGGTCGATCTGCAGGTCACGACGCTGGACCCGCACGACTTCAAGCAGGACTCGCTGATCATGGAACAGGCGCTGTCCAAGATCCTGGGCAACCTGGAACAGGGACAGTACTTCTCGGCCGCGCTGGCCGGTCTGGTCGACCTGCCGGTGGAGAGCCTGATGCAGGGGCTGGGTATCAGTGGCCTGCTGACCTCCCTGGGCATCAACAGCGCCGACATGGAAGCCAATGTGGCCAAGGTCGTGCAGGACACGCTGCTCAAGCTCGCCGGCAAGGCCGGCAAGGCGGCCGACCTGGCCATCAAGCTCAAGCAGCTGACCGAGATGGACCCGGGCAAGCTGGGGCTGAAGAACATCGACTTCGCCGAGTTCTTCGACCCCGACGTGCAGGCTTGGTCCGGCGTCAACTTTGCCGACAACTACTACCAGCTGGTGGCCGACGAGAAGGCCGCACCCGGCAACACGGTGACGCCCAACGGCACCTCGCTGGCGGGCCAGCGACCCGGGCGGCCACACAACGGCTTCGACATCGACTTCAACCTGACAGGCCTGAAGGGTTTCACGGTGGACGACGAGGTGCCCATCGCAGGCTCCAAGGCCGAGACGCACTCCCGGCCACATGCCTGGTATGCGGGCACCATCACGGCCAGCCAGCAGTATTTCGGCGCCGGAGACATCCAGGGCACGACGGCGCCGTCCGGCCGGGACTGGATCATCAAGCGTCGTGCGGATGGTGCTTACGAGCGCAACCGCCCCGAGGTGCCGCTGTTCCTGAAGAACCTCGTCAGCCAGGTCCTGGACCCGGCCTGGTACGGCAAGGAACAGTCGCCCTGGTATCTGCAGCGCCTGGACGAGCTGGTTGGCGCCGTCATCACCGGTACGCCGCAGAAGTCCGGCATCGCTGCCGAGGCGGAGAAGAAGAAGGAAATTGCCGACACCTGGGAGGGCGTGGGTGCGGGCTTCTTCTTCACGCGCCTGGGCGGCGGCGCCGACGAGCGGCCCACCGACGGGCTGGGCCAGCGCGTCGACGTGGACATGGACAACACCGAGTTCGGCGCCAAGGGCTCAGCGGCCCCGAGCGTGTTCAACGGTGACTTCCAATCCAGCATCCGGCCGTTCTTCGGCCGCTTCATGACGACCTACGAACTGCCGGGCTGGTCCTTCCACAACGGCAATGCGCTGCTGGACGCCAACGACGCGCGCAACCCGGACTACAAGGATGACCAGCAGGCCTTGCGACTGGTGTTCAAGGGTGTCGACCAGACGCGGCTGGACGCGCTTGGCGCGAAGGAGAAGGCGGACTTCGAGCGCACGCTGGCGCGCTACAAGATCGTGTACGGCGACAACTTCATGCTGGGCAGTCTGGCGAACGCTGTCCGTGCGGCACAGGCGGCGGAGTTCGCGCGCGACTACGTGGTCGGCGAGGTGGTGGGCGAGCTGGCCAAGGTGATGGAGGTGGGCAGCAAGCTCATCCAGGCCGTCAGCGAGCTGATCGGCCAGAAGCTGGTCGACCATGAGTACTTCAAGACAGACCTTGGCCTCGCCCAAGAGGTGGGCGACTTCGGCCTCACGCTGGAGAAGGTGGCGGAGTGGGGTTTCCAGCTCGATGCTGACTACGGCCAGCTGACCCACAACTGGATGAGCCTGCAGCGCAACGACCAGATGCTGAGCTTCCAGGTCGAACTGGCCGAGCGGGCGCCCTACAGCGCGCCGCAGCTTCAGGTGAGCGTCATCACGCTGGCCGCCGACGGCACCGAGAGGGTCACGCTGCTGGACCCGGTCAGCCTGGCAGGCCTGCCGGACGGCAAGGCGATGTTCAACCTGCGGATCCCGGACAGCGTGCGTGGCCAGTCCAGCCAGGCGGTCAAGCTGCGCTTCGAGCTGGTCAACACCGACTACGTCACCGGCGAGCGCAAGGCGCTGGCGGCTGGTGACGAGGTGGTGATCGACAACATCCGCCTCGGCGCCTCGCTGAGCCTCACCGAGACCAGTGGACAGGCCGAGGACCAGACCATCTTCCTGCACGACCGGCCCACCAGTGCCTCCGTCGATGCCGACGAGGCGCTGGCCTGGTCCAGGCCGGGCGACTTCTATCGCGCCAACCAGCATCAGCTGACGCTGAAGAATGGCAGCAGCGACACGCTGACCTACAGCGGCACCGCGCTGGCCAACGAGTACCTGCATCTGGCGAGCAGCAGCAGTGGCCCTTCTGACGCGGTGGCCAGCGGCGAGAAGCAGCTGTTCAGCGGTCGCACGCTGGCGGCCGGCGCGTCGGCAACGCTGGACGTCACCGCGCGCCTGACGGACGAGGCGCGCCAGAAGTGGGGCGCGGAGTTCGACGCCGTGCTGCTGTCCGGCCTGATGCGCTTCGACGCCACCCGCAGCACGCCCGACGGTGCTGTGGACGCGGGCGCCGTCACGTTGCGCACCTACTACTTCGGCGAGCTGACCAACCTGAACCAGATCGACGGCGTGCTGACCGGCATGACGCTGCGTGCCGGCGACACCCGCACGGTGAGGATCCACAACCCCGATGGCGTCGTCATCGAGAGCGATGGCCGCTGGCAGGTCAAGACGGTGGAAACGACGACCACGCTGACGCTGGTCTCGACAGCGCAGGACCGTGGCCGCATCGAGAGCACGCTGAATTTCAGGCTGAACAACCAGACCTACTTCAGCGCCAAGGTGCGGGTGGACGTGCGCGCGACGCAGCAAGTCAACGTTGATCTCGGACAGCTCGGTGCCCTGGTTTTGAATGCGGCGGCGCTGGCGCACACCGAGACCGATGCCGTGGCTTCGCTGAGTGGCGATGACCTCGCCGTCTACAACCTGCTCGCCGGCCTGGCTGACAAGCTGCCCGCCGACCTCGGCGCCGGCGATCTGGCAACGCTTGCCAGCGGCGTGAAGGAATCGCTCGGCCCGAACGGCGGCATCTACCTGCGCGACATCTACTACCGCTCCATCGACTTCTCCTTCGTCAGCGCCGGCAACCTGGACGCCCCGACCGCTGCGCGCACCACCAACATCGGCCTGGTATCCGGCATCGCCGGTCACGCGGGCGAGGCGGGTCGCTCGGGCTGGGACTTCGCCACCCAGCAGATGGGCACGCTGCTGACCTCCGGCAGCGGCGCCGTCACCAACGAGCACAGCATCCGCAGCAAGGAATACGTGCTGAGCCGGCTGATCAACCAGCAGCAGAACGGCACTGCGTTCGGCGATGCCCCGTTCGTCTCCGTGCCGGCCGCGCTGCGACAAGGCCTGGAGCTGGTGGGCGGTATCGAGGACCGCCACCAGCGCATGGTCGCGCTGGGCCGCTATTTCGGCTGGTTGTTCGCGCATGAGCTGGGGCACAGCCTGGGCCTGCCCGACGAGTACAAGCTCGACGCCGGCGGCCGGCCGCAGGTCCTCGTGCCCACGCCGACCTTCATGGCCGAGGCCAACTCGCGCCAGCGTTCGGACGAGGTGAACCAGCTGCTGCACCTGGCGCTGAACCGCGGAGACCGTGAAGAGAAGCTGACCCACCAGCAGGTGGACAGCCTGATCCGCTACATGCAGGCGCTGGCCAGCCAGAACGCCTATTTCGGCGCGCCACCGGTGACGCAGCACACGGCAGCCGGCGTGGCCGCCGCGTCGCCGGTCGGCACCGAGCGCCAGGCTGTCGCCGTCGCAGCGGCCAGCGCCGCCGCCCCCAGCTTCGCCGCTGGCCTGCCGGTAAACGCGACGCTGCGTGGTGGCGACCTGACCGATGCCGCCGGCTGGAGCGTGCGTGGCAACGTCGTCATTCAGGAGGGCAAGGCCGTGCTGGGCGAATCGGCCACGCGCCAGGCCCAGCTGTCGCAGGTGTTCACACTGGGCGCCCGCGACAAGCTGCTGAGCTTCACGCTCGAGGCCTCGCACCTGCTGGCCAACACGATGGGGCCGATGGACGCCTTCGAAGTGGCGTTGCTGGACGCCACCACCGGCCTGCCGCTGGCCGGCCGTATCGACCTGTCGGGTTCGGACGCGCTGCTGAACCTGCAGACGAATGGCCGCGAGCGCCTGGCCAGCACGGTGCGCAAGCAAGTCAATGTCGATGGCAGTGCGACGTACTTCGTCACGTTGGCGCCAGAGTTGGCCGGCAAGGCCGTGCTGCTGAGCTTTGATCTGCTCGGCTTTGCCGGACAGACCAGCACGATGACCGTGCGCGACGTGCAGCTGGTGGCCGATGCGCTGGCGGTGGGCGACACCGCGGCGCTCGATGAGGACACCGCAGCGACACTCGATGTGCTCGCCAACGACCTGGTGCCGGGTGCGGCCAGCGTCGTCATCGAGCAGGTGGACGGCCCTGCGCACGGCACCTTGACGCTGCTGGCCAACGGCCAGTTCAGCTACGTGCCGTTTGCCGATTTCAACGGCACCGACAGTTTCAGCTACCGCTTCGTCATCGACGGCCAGCCCAGCAACATGGCCACTGTGACGCTGACGGTGCGACCGGTCAACGACGCCCCGACCCTGACCGGCCGCAGCCTCGCGACCCCCGCCGGCCAGACCGTGGTGATGAACCCGCTCAGCTCGGCGTTCGATGTCGATGGCGATCTGCTGACCGCCTCGGTGGTCAGTGGTCCTGCGCATGGCGTGCTGCTGGTGCTGGCCGACGGCAGCTTCAGCTACAAGGCCGCCAGCGGCTTCGCCGGGGCAGACAGCTTCAGCTATCGCGTCAGCGACGGCCAGGCCGATTCCAACGTCGTCACCGTGGCCATCACCGTCAGCAACGACGGCACGCCCAACGCGGCGCCGACGGCCGCCGACAGCCAGGCCACCGGCACCGAGGATGAGGCACTCGCGCTGACCTGGGCGCACTTCGCGGTGGTCGACCCGGACAGCGGGCCCGACCTGCTGCAGGTCGAGATCACGGCCCTGCCGGTCGACGGCATGCTGCAGCGCGAGCAGGTCGACGGCAGCTGGGCGGCGGTCGTGGTGGGCGAGCGCTTCAGCCAGACGGGCCTCGCGGCACGCGGCCTGCGCTTCGTGCCAGCCGCCAACGCCTCGGGTGGCGCGGGCTACTTCGGCTCGGGTGTGGGCAACGGCCAGGCGCATTACGCCCGCCTCGCCTTCAAGGCCTTCGACGGCGCGCTGTACAGCCCGGCGGCCAGCTTGGTCATCGACATCGCTGCCGTGGCCGACCTGCCGACGCTGACCATCACGGGCGGCAACACCGCCACCGGGCTGGAAGACGTGGCGCTGGCACTGCACGCCATCGTCGCCAGCCTGGTCGACAACGACGGCTCCGAGACGCTGGTGTTGACGCTGACAGGCTTGCCAGACGGTTTCACGCTCAGCGACGGCACGCGCAGCTTCACGCCGTCGGCCGCGCAGCGCTCGGTCAACCTCGCCGGCTGGCAGCTCGAAGCCCTCGTCGTGACGCCGCCGCGCGACTTCAACGGCAGCGTGGCCCTGCAGCTGCAGGCCACAGCCATCGAAGGCGCGACCGGCGCGTACGCCACGACCACGCAGGTGCTGACGGCCGGGTTCGTCGCGGTCGCCGACGCCCCGACGCTGACGTTGAACCCGCGTGACGTGGTGGTCAGCCGTGAACTGCTTGCGACCGGCTGGGAGACGCCGGCCAACGTGAACACGGCCGCCACCATCGTGGCCGGCCCGGCGCTGGAGGGCTGGACCGTCACATCGACGGCGTCAAGCAAGACGGGCGCCTTCGAGATCCAGGCTGCGGGTGACCGCGTGATGACCTACGGCGGCAACCAGGTCGTCGTGCAACCGATGGCAGGCAACGGGGGTCAGTGGCTGACGCTGCGCAACAGCCGCGCCGGCCTGGCCTACCAGACACCGGGCATCGAGCACAGCGTCGACACCATCCAGGGCGCCATCTACACGCTGAGCCTGGACTACGCGGGCGGCCTGGGCTTCCCCATCGCGGGTACCGCCATCGGCATCTACGTCGACGGCGTCAAGGTGGGTGGCCACGCCGGCACCAGCCTGGCCACGGCACTGAACTGGGAATCGCTCAGCTTCAAGTTCGAGGGCAACGGCCAGGTTCGCCGCATCGCCATCGTGCTGGAGGGCGGCGATGTGGTGGCGGGCGGCGGCGTGCCGCAACGCTCGGCAAACATCGACGACATCCGCCTGATCGAGACGCTGCCCACGGGCGCGGCGGTGGTGTACGGCCTGGCCGACACCGTCATCGCGCTGCCCCGGATCCTGGCAACGTCAACCGACACCACCGGCCAGGAAACGTTGAGCGTGACCTTGCTGGGCTTGCCCGCGGGCGTTTTACTCAGCGACGGCGCACGCAGCGTGACCGCTGGCGGCCCGGTCGACCTGGCCGGCTGGGATTGGACCCAGCTCTCGGTCACACCGGCGGCGGGCTTCACGGGCAGCCTGTCGCTGACCGTGCGAGTCACCAGTGCCGAAACCAGCAACGGCGCCAGCGCCAGCGTCGAGCAAGCGATGGTCGTGCGGGTGCTGCCCGGCACGGCGGTGCCCACGCCGGCCGGCGTCAACCCGTTCGTGGTGACCGCGGCAGAGCAGGTCCGGAGCATCCAGGCCGGCAACGGCGCAGTCACCCCGGTGGCGGCCATGGCGCTGCTGGCCGACGGTCAGGGGCAGCTCGGTTCGACGACCGTTGCGGCGGTGTTGCCCAAGACAGCCGCGGAGATCGCCCAAGCCGAACTGGAGCGGGCGAACGCCTCGGGCGATGCGTGGCTCAAGGAGCTGGAAGCGCGTGCCAAGGCCCAGTGGCAGTCGCTCGTGGGTGGCAAATGACATCGGCTGCCCTGAACCCCGCCCTGCAGGGCGCATGGCAGGCACCCCGGGCATCCGTGCCCGGGGCCACGCATCCACGTGACCCCGATTTCAGCCTCCCTGACCCCCGCTCTCCGGGGTGGTCGGCTTCCTCTGGCGTACCTACGATCCCGCTCGATTACGTTTGCCCCATCCCATGACCTCAAAGATCCGCACTCATCTGTTTGCCCTCGCGTTGGCCGTGATCGGTTCGGCCTCGCAGGCTGGCGTCGTGGAGACCCGCTTCGGTAGCACCGACGGCCTCGGCATCGGACTGGCCAGTGGCGACTCGTTCGAGTTCTTCGACCTGGCCGACCCGCAAGCCGACGGCACCAATGACTGGCAGCCCGGCGGCTTCGCCGCGCCGTTGAACCTGCTGCCCTTCAGCGGCAGCGTGACCGGTGCCTCGCTGCAGATCTTCTCCGGCGGCTGGGGCTTCGGCGGCAACGCCAGCGTCTACCTGAACAACCAGCTCGTCGGGCTGCTGACCAACGGGGACGCCGACGAAAGCGTGGACCTCGTCAACACCGCCTGGCTGGACAGCTACGACCTGGCCAGCCTCCTGGGCCTGATCGGCAGCAGCAACACCGTCGAGATCCGCACCGTCGATGCGGGCGACTTCGGCAGCCTGGGCTACGTCAAGCTCACGCTGCAAACCCAGGACGCCACCGGCGGCACCGTGCCCGAACCTGCCAGCCTGGCCCTGGCCGCCGTGGCGCTGGCCGGCGTCGCGCTGACCACGCGCCGTCGCCGCCGCGACTGAGCTCCATTCGCGCACACTCACGCGCCGGCCCTCGCAGCCGGCGCGTCCGTTTCAGGCCTGCCGTGATCCGCTCTGCCGTCGTTCGCCTCCTTCCGCTGTTCATTGCCCTGCCGGTCGCCGCGCAGACGCTGCCCGAACTGGCCGACCGCGCCCTGGCCGCCGACCCCGCCGTGCGCGCCACCAGCGCGTCGCTGCGGGCCGCCGAGGAGCGGCTGTACCAGGCCCGGGCAGCGTATGGCCCGACGGCCCACCTGACCGCCACCAGCAGCGACACGCGCTACCGCGAGGGTGTGGCCGAGCAGGCGCGGCCGTTCCGGTCCGACCAGTACGTCGTCCAGGTCAGCCAGCCACTGTGGCGCGGCGCGCTGTACCCGGCCCTGCAGGCCGCGCGCAGCCAGCTTGAGCAGGCCGACGGCGCGCTGCAGCAGGCGCGGCAGGAGGCCCAGCAGCGCGTGGCCGAGGCGGTGCTGGAAGTGTTCAAGTCGCGCGACGTGCTGGCCCATGCCACCGCGCTGCGCGAGGCCTACGGCGAGCAGCTCGCCTCGGCCCGGCGCAGCTTCCAGGTCGGCCGCGCGGCAGCCCCCGAGGTGCGCGAGGCCGAGGCGCGCGTGGACGGCGCCGTCGCGCAGGCGCTCGCCGCCGAGGCCGAGCTGGATCTGCGCCAGCAGGTGCTCGTCGAGGTGGCCAACGGCCCCGTGGCTGCGCTGCTGGCCCGCGGCGTCGTGGCGGACGCGCTGCCGCCGCTGCGGGCCGACAGCGTGCTGGACTGGCTGTCGCGCGCCGAGGTCGAGAGCCCGCAGCTGCGCCAGGCGCGGCTGGCCGTGGAGACGGCCGAGGCCGAGACGCGCAAGGCCTCGATGGCGCATGCCCCCACCGTGGACCTGAACGCCAGCTACACGCGCTCCAGCGACACCGGCACGGTGACCAGCATCTTCCCGCGCCGCGGCACGTCCACCGCGGTGGGCGCCACGCTGACCATCCCGCTGTTCGCCAGCGGCGCCACGCAGTCGCGCGTGGCCGAGACACTGGCGCTGCGCGACAAGGCCGCCGGTGAGCTGGACCTGGCGCGCCGCACGCTGGTCATCGGCGTGCGCCAGGCCTTCGTGGCGACGCTGTCGGCGCTGTCGCAGGCCAAGGCGCTGGCCACGGCCGAGCGCTCGCAGGCGCTGTCGGTGCGTGCCAACCAGCGCGGCTTCGAGGTGGGCATCAAGACCAATGCCGATGTGCTGGAGGCGCAGGGCCGGCTGTTCGAGGCGCGGCGCGACCTGTCCCGTGCGCGGCACGATGCGTGGGCGGGTTATTTCAGGCTGCGCGCGCTCAGCGGCGCGCTGGGCGAGGGCGACTGGCAGGCGCTCGACGCGCAGCTTGTCGCCCACCAGCCGGGCGAGATCGGCCGGGCGCGCGAGCGCGGCGGGAACGGCCCATGATGGCGACGGGCGACCACGAGGCCGTGCTGCCGCCTCCCGCGGCCACGCCGCCGGCGGCCGAGCTGGCGCCTGCGCTGGCCCTGTGGCTGCAGCGGCTGCATGCCGCAGGCCTGGGCTGCCAGGGCGTGGCGCTGCACGCGGCCGATGCGGCATGGCGTGCGCCGTTCGAGCGTGCCGACGTGGCCGACGCCTGGGCAGAAGCCCGCGCCCGCGTCACGCGCGACAGCCCGGTGGCGCTGAGCCGCGTGGCGACCGGCGAGCTGATGGTCGCGACGCACCTGGCACTGCCCAGCGGCCAGCCGGGCATCGTCGGCGCGCTGCTTGAGGCCCCGCACAACGACCGCAGCCTGCAGTTGCTGCTGCTGTCGCTGGGCTGGCTGCAGCTGACGCTGAGCGCGGCCAGCCTGGCGCACAACCAGCGCGCGGCCGAGCTGCTGGAGCTGATGGGCCACGTCGCCTCGCATAAAGACGCACGCGCGGCCGCGCAGGACTGGGTCAACCGCACCGCGGCCTGGGCGCGGCGCGAGCTGGCCCCCGAAGCCGACCTGAGGCTGGCGCTGTTCGAGGTGCGCCACGAGCGCGCGCGCTGGTGGGTGGCGGCCGATGTCGCCCACGCCGAG
The DNA here is from genome assembly GCF_043555865.1 of Pelomonas dachongensis. NCBI lineage: Bacteria > Pseudomonadati > Pseudomonadota > Betaproteobacteria > Burkholderiales > Sphaerotilaceae > Roseateles > Pelomonas dachongensis. The sequence goes on along the minus strand of NZ_JBIGHY010000003.1, from coordinate 311,575 downwards.
AGCGGCAGCCCGGCCGTGCAGGCGGCCACCGAGATTGCCCAGCGCGCCTTCGTCGAAGGCCGCGAGCTGACCGAGCCCGAAGCCTGGGCGCTGCCGCTGCTGGACCGGGGCGAGGTCGTCGCCGTGCTGGTTGCACAGGGCGACGCGTCGCCCGCCGCCCGGCAGGTGTTGCGCACCAGCGCCGCGCTGGCCGAACCGCTGCTGCGCCACTGGCGGGCTGCCGAGCTGCCGCTGCCGGTGCAGGCGTGGCGCGCGCTGCGCCGCGTCGGCGCCCGGCTGCGTGGCCCCGGCCACTGGGTCTGGAAAGGCGGTGCCGTGGCCGCAGTGCTGGTGCTGGCGGTGCTGCTGCTGGTTCCTGTGGACGACCGCGTCACCGCCCCCACCGTCATCGAAGGCCGCACCCGCCAGCTCGTCACGGCGCCGTTCGAGGGCTTCATCGCCCAGGCGCTGGTGCGGCCGGGCGACCGGGTGCGCCAGGGCCAGGTCATGCTGAAGCTGGACGACCGCGAGCTGCAGCTGGAACAGGCCCGGCTGCGCGGCGAGCGCGACCAGGCCGCCGCCAAGCTGCGCCAGGCCATGGCCGACCGCGAGGCCGCCAGCGTGGCGCTGGCCGGCGCCGAGCTGCAGGGCGCCGAGGGCCAGCTCGCGCTGGTGGAGGCGAAGCTGGCGCGCACGCAGCTCGTCGCGCCCCTCGACGGCCTCGTCGTCACCGGCGACTGGGTGCAGCAGCTGGGGGCGCCGGTCGAGCTGGGCAAGGAGATGTTCGAGATCGCCGCCGAGGGCTACCGCGTGGTGCTGCATGTGCCCGAGCGCGACATCGCCCGCGTGCGCACCGGCCAGCCCGGCGTGCTGCGCCTGGCCGGCCAGCCGCATGCGGGCCACGACTTCGAGTTGAGCCGCGTGACCGCCACGGCCAGCGTGCAGGAGGGCAGCAACGGCTTCCGCGCCGAGGCTGCGTGGGTGGGCGAGGTGCCGGCGCTGAGCCCCGGCATGCAGGGCGTGGCCAAGGTCGTCGTGGGCCGGTCCAACCTGCTGACGATCTGGACGCGCGAATCCGTCGCCTGGCTGCGGCTCAAGCTCTGGCAGTACTGGATCTAGATCGATGCAAGCGCTCCTCTCCGAGCACTGGCATGCCCTTCGCCACTTGCGCCCCCGCCTGCGCGACGGTGTCGAACCCCTGCACCGCCGCCTGCGCGGCCGTTCCTGGGTGCTGCTGTCCGACCCCGTCAGCCAGCGCTTTCACCGCATGACGCCCGAGGTCTGGCGGGTGCTGTCGCTGTGCGACGGCCGCCGCACGCTGGACGAAGTCTGGGATGCCGCCTGCGCCGCCGCCAGCGAGGGCCACGAGGACGGCGCCGCCAGCATCTCTCAGCACGAGCTGGTGCAGCTGGTGTCGTCGCTGCATTCGAACGACCTGCTGCAGAGCCAGGTGTCGCCCGATGCCGGCGAGGTGTTCGAGCGCTTCGAGCGCCAGCGCAAGGCCAAGTTCAAGCAGAACTGGCTCAACCCGATGAGCCTGCGCCTGCCGCTGTTCCACCCCGATGCGTGGTTCGACAAGCAGACGGGCCTGGCGCGCATGCTGTTCAGCACGCCGGTCGCGCTGCTGTGGCTGGCCCTGGTCTTGCCGGCCGCGGTGCTGGGCGCGCAGCACTGGCAGGCGCTGACCGAGAACCTGTCGGACCGGGTGCTGTCTGCCAGCAACCTCGTGCTGCTGTGGTTCGTCTACCCGGCCGTGAAGGCGGTGCACGAGTGGGCGCACGGCCTGGCCGTGAAGGCGCGCGGCGGCACGGTGCGCGAGATCGGCCTGCTGTTCATCATCTTCGCGCCGGTGCCTTATGTGGATGCAACCTCGTCGTACCGCTTCCCGTCCAAGTGGGCGCGGGCGCAGGTGGCGGCGGCGGGCATCCTGGCCGAGCTGGCGCTGGGCGCAGTGGCCGTCTACGTGTGGCTGGCGGCCGAGCCGGGGCTGGTGACGGCGATTGCGTACAACGTCATCCTGATTGCCGGTGTGTCGACGCTGCTCGTCAACGGCAACCCGCTGATGCGCTACGACGGCTACTTCATCGCCACCGACCTGCTGGAGCTGCCCAACCTGGCACAGCGCGCTCAGGCCTACTGGGTCTACCTGAGCGACCGCTGGCTGTTCGGCGCCCGCGACGCCGAGCCGCCGCTGGCCTCCAACGGCGAGCGCGGCATCCTGTTCGTCTACGGCGCCATCGCGCCGGTCTACCGCTTGCTCATCACCGTAGGCCTGATCTGGTTCGTGGCCAGCGAGTACCTGCTGGTCGGCACCCTCATGGCCATCATGGCCGGCTGGCAGGCGCTGGTCATGCCGCTCTGGAAGGCCTGGAAGCATCTCGACGAAGGTGGCTCGCTGGCGCGTCGGCGCGACCTGGCCAAGCGCCGCACGCTGCTGCTGCTGGCCGGCGTGCTGGGGTTCATGGGGCTGGTGCCGCTGCCGTTCTACTCGGTGCACCAGGGGGTCGTCTGGCTGCCCGACGAGGCGCTGGTGCGCGCCGAGGCGCCCGGCCAGATCAGCGCAGTGCAGGCCGTGCCGGGCAGCGCGGTGGCGCGCGGTGCGCCGCTGCTGAAGATAGACAACCTGCCGCTGCAGGCGGAGCTGACGCAGGCGGCCGCCGCGCTGGCGCAGACCGAGGCCAGCCTGCGCCGCGCCGAGGTGGCGGAGCCGGCCCGCGCCATCCCGCTGCGCAGCGAGCTGGCGGCGCGGCAGCGGCGCTTCGACGAGGCGAGCGCGCGTGTCGCCGCTTTAGGCGTGACGGCCGCCACGGCGGGCCGCTGGCTGCCTGACGCGCCCACCGAGCTGACTGGCCGCGCCGTCAAGCGCGGCGAGATGCTGGGGTATCTCGTCGCCGGCCCGACCGACCGCGTGCGCGTGGCCATCACGCAGGAAGACGCGGACATGGTCAAGCACCGCGGGCAGTCCGCGCAGGTGCGGCTGATGCAGGCGCCGTACGCGATGCTCGACGCCCGCGTGCGCCGCGAGGTGCCGGGTGGTGGTTTCGAGCTGGTGTCGCCCGCTTTGGGCTCGTCGGGTGGCGGCGAGATCGGCGTTGACCCGACCCATGAAGGCGGCCGCCACAGCCTGCGCCGCGTGTTCGACATCGAGCTTCAGCTGGCCCAGCCGTCGCCCAGCGCGGTGTTCGGCGACAAGGTCTGGGTGCGCTTTGACCTCGGCGCCACGCCGCTGGCCGTGCAGTGGCTGCTGCGGCTGCGCCAAGCCTTCCTGTCACGCCTGAATGTCTAGCGCCGTTGCCGATCTGCGCTGGCTGCGCGCGCTGGCCGGCCCCGAGTTCCGCCGTGCCGACACGCTGCGCGACGAGCGCGGCGCCGAGGGCGATGCCAAGCTGGAGCGCTGGCTGCGCGATGCGGTGGGGTGGCTGCCGGTGCGCAGCGAGTCCGCCCGCAGCATCGCTGCGCTGAACGCCGCCATCACGGCGCTGCCGCTGCGCGAGGCGAGCGACGAGGTTCTGGCGCAGCGCTTGCGTGACGCGATGGCCGCGCTGCGCGCCGATGCGCGCGACGGGGTCGCGCTGGCGCAGGCGCTGGGGGCCGTCGGCGAGGGCGCGCGGCGCACGCTGGGCCTGTGGCCGCACGCGGTGCAGTTTGCCGGCGCGCGCCTGCTCATCAGCGGGCGCCTGGCCGAGATGCGCACCGGCGAGGGCAAGACGCTGGTGGCCGCACTGGCCGCCACCGTGATGGCCGCCAGTGGCGCCGGCGTGCACGTCGTCAGCACCAACGACTACCTGGCCGAGCGCGACTGCGAGGAAATGCGGCCGCTGTTCGCGTTCTTCGGCCTGGCCGGCGGCTTCGTGAAGGGCGGCATGAAGCCCGACGAGCGCCGCGCCGCCTACCGCCATGCCGTCTGCTACGTCAGCGGCAAGGAGCTGGTGTTCGACTACCTGAAGGACCGTCTCGCCGGCCACGGCCTGCTGCCGGCGCGCGTGGCGGGGCTGCGCGGCTTCGTGAAAGGCGAGGCCGCCGAGCCACTGATCCCCGCGCTGCACTTCGCCATCGTCGACGAGGCCGACAGCGTGCTCATCGACGAGGCGCGCACGCCGATGATCCTGTCGCAGGAGGCCGAGGGCCTCCACGAGCCGGCGCTGCTGGACTGGGCCATGGCCGGCGCGCAGGCGCTGCGCGAGGGCACGCACTTCCGCCGCGCCGACGGCCGGCGCGAGATCGAGCTGCTGCCCGCCGCCCTGGACGCGTGCCCGCCAGTGCCTGCCGGCGTGCGCCCCGTGTGGCGCGCCCGCGCCTGGCGCGAGCAGGTGCTGCGCCAGGCGCTGACGGCGCTGCACCTGTACCAGCGTGACCAGCACTACATCCTCGCGCCCGGCGAGAAGCCCGAAGAGGGGCTGAAGGTGCAGATCGTCGACGAGAGCACCGGCCGCGTGATGGCCGACCGCAGCTGGGAGCAGGGCCTGCACCAGCTCATCGAGACCAAGGAGGGCGTGCCGCTCACCAAGGGCCGCGACACGCTCGCGCGCATGACCTTCCAGCGCTTCTTCCGCCGCTACTACCTGCTCGCCGGCCTGACCGGCACCGCGGCCGAGGCCGCCACCGAGCTGTGGGCCACGTACCGGCTGCGCGTGCGCCGGCTGCCCACGCACCGGCCTGTGCAGCGTCGCGAGCTGCCCGCGGTCTGCTTCGCCGATGCCGCCGCCAAGTGGCAGGCCGTGGCCGACGACGCCATCGCCGCTGCCGCGCGCGGCCAGGCCGTGCTGGTGGGCACGCGCAGCGTTGAGGCCAGCGAGGCGGCCACCACGGCGCTGCTCGCGCGCGGCGTGGAAGCCACCGTGCTGAACGCGCGGCAGGACGCGCAAGAAGCCGCCATCGTCGGCCGCGCCGGGGCGTCGGGCCGCATCACCGTGGCCACCAACATGGCCGGCCGCGGCACCGACATCAAGCCCGACCAGGCGGCGCTCGCGGCCGGCGGGCTGCACGTCATCCTGACCGAGTACCACGAGTCCCCGCGCGTGGACCGCCAGCTGTTCGGCCGCAGCGGCCGGCAGGGCCAGGTCGGCAGCGTGCGCGCGCTGGTGGCGGCCGACGACCCGCTGTTCAGAACGCTGCCCGCCCCGCTGCGCACTGCGCTGGCGCGTGGCCTCGGCCTGCGGCTGGCGCTGCGCCTGGCGCAGCAGGATGCGCAACGCCGCGCCTGGGCCGCACGCAAGCAAACTCTCCGCCAGGATCGCGAGCTGCATCGCATCATCGGCATCGCCGGTTCAACGACATGACACCTCACACCTCTCCTGCCCGCCTCGCCTTGCTGCCCTGGGCGGCCCTGCTGGTCGCGGGTCCAGCCTTCGCCGCCGCCGACTACGACTGCATGATCGAGCCCGCGCAGACCGTGGAGATCCGCAGTCCGGTTGTCGGCATCCTGGAGCGCGTTCACGCGCGCCGTGGCGAGGCCATCCGGCAGGGCCAGGTGCTGGTCAGCATCGAGAGCAGCGTGGAGGCCAGTGCGGCGGACTCGGCCAAGGCGCGAGCCGAGGCGCAAGGCCAGGCGCAGCTGGCGGGTGCGAAGGTCAGCGCGCTGCGCGAGAAGGCCCGGCGCCTGCAGGACCTGCTCGCCGAGGAGTTCGTCTCGGCTCAGGCGGTGGAAGACGCGCAGGCCGAACTCAAGCTGGCCGAAGCGGAACTGAAGACCGCCACCGAGAACAACCAGATCGCCCGCCTGGATCACCGCCAGGCCGTCGACCAGCTGCGTCGCCGCCAGATCCTGGCGCCGTTCAGCGGCGTGGTGGTGGACCAGTACCTCTACCCCGGCGCGCTGATGGACAGCAGCGACACCAAGAAGCCCGTGCTGAAGATTGCGCAGACGCACCCGCTGAAGGTGCAGGCGCTGCTGCCGGTGAAGGCGTTCACGCAGGTCAGGCCGGGGCAGATGGTGAGCGTGACGCCCGAGGCGCCGTTCGCCGACAAGCCCATCCAGGCCAAGGTGCGCACGGTAGACCGGGTGCTGGACGCCGCGGCCGGCACCTTCGGCATCGTGGCGGAGATCGACAACGTCAAGGGTGAGCTGCCGGCGGGGTTGCGGTGCAAGGTCAGGCTGTAGCGCGCCGATGAAGCACCTGCTGGCCCCGCTGCGCTGGCTCGTCCGGGTCGTCCTGGCGCTGCTCATCCTCTTCGAGGAATGGGGCTGGGAGCCGCTGCGGCGCGTCTTTGCGCTGATCGCGAAGCTGCCGCTCGTGCGGCAGTTCGAGGCGTTGCTGAAGCGCCTGCCGCCCCGGTGGGCGCTGGTCGTGCTGGTGCTGCCCAGCCTGCTGATCCTGCCGGTCAAGCTGCTGGCGCTGTGGCTGGTGGCCGAGGGCCGCGTGACGCTGGGCGTGGCGGTCATCGTGGCCGCCAAGCTCGTCGGCACGGCGCTGCTGGCCTGGTTGTTCCAGATCATCCAGCCGGCGCTGATGCAGCTGGGCTGGTTCGCGCGTGTTTACGCGCGTTGGACCTACTGGAAGGCCGAGCTGCTTGCCTGGGTGCGGGCGAGCGCGGTGTGGCGCTGGGCGCGGGCGATCAAGTTGCGGGTGAGGCGGATGTTCAGGCAACGCTGAATTCGATGAAGACTCGATACTGAACGGCATGAATGTCAGCCGCGCCTACTACGCATCGAATCTGGACGAATTCCTGCGCGCGGAGGCAGTCGGCGTGCTCGGTGCATTGGCGCGCAACTCGGGCTTTGCGATTGAGCCGACGCAGCGCAATGCGTGGCTTCGACAGATCGACATCCTCCAACATCAGCTCGAGGACTGGGCGCACGCGGGCCACATCTTCTTTGAGTTCGTCGTGCCTCGGATGGGGCGCCGCATCGACGTGCTGGTGATCATCCGCAACACCGTGCTGGTCATCGAGTTCAAGGTGGGTGAATCGAACTTCAACCGCGCCGCACTCGATCAGGTCTGGGACTACGCGCTGGATCTGAAGAACTTTCACGAGCCCAGCCATGCCGTGACGATTGCGCCGGTGCTCGTGGCGACAGAGGCGCCCGCCGGCGTCAGCGTGATCGCCGCCAGCCATCACAACGACGGGGTGCTGTTGCCGATCAGCACGGGGCCAGCCTCGCTGAGCTTGTGCATCCAACAAGTGCTGTCCTTGAGTGAGGGCGCCGACATTGACCCGGAAGGCTGGGTGCGCGGCCGCTACAAGCCCACGCCGACGATCGTGGAGGCTGCGTCAGCTCTGTATGGCCAGCACTCGGTTGCAGACTTGTCACGCAGTGATGCGGGCGCCAAGAACCTGTCGGTCACCTCGACGGTCGTCGATCAGGTCATCGAATCGGCACGTCGGCAGCGGCGAAAAGCCATCTGCTTCATCACGGGCGTCCCCGGCGCCGGGAAGACCTTGGTGGGCTTGGATGTCGCGACCAAGCACATGGACGCCAGCAGCGAGCTGCACAGCGTTTACCTGTCTGGGAATGGACCGCTGGTCAAGATTCTGTGTGAGGCGCTGACCCGTGACGAAGTCGCCCGGGCCAAAGCCAGGAACATGCGTCTGCGAAAAGGTGAGGCGAGCAAAGCCGTGGAGGCGTTCATTCAGAACGTGCATCACTTCCGCGATGCCTATCTGGCGGACGAGCGGGCGCCCGTTGACCATGTGGTGATCTTCGATGAAGCGCAGCGCGCGTGGACGCTGGAACAGTCAGCCAAGTTCATGGCGCAAAAGAAGGGCCGGCCCAACTTCAATCGGTCCGAGCCCGAGTTCCTCATCTCCTGCATGGACCGTCACCCGGACTGGGCAGTGGTGGTCTGCCTGGTCGGCGGTGGGCAGGAGATCAATACGGGCGAGGCCGGCATCGGCGAATGGCTGCAGGCCATAGAACGGCATTTCCCGTCTTGGCAGGTCTATGTGTCACCGCATCTGACCGACAGCGAGTACGCGGCAACGGCTGCGATCGCATCGTTGCAGCAGCATGCCGAGGTGGTGTTCGACGAAGGCCTGCACCTGGCCGTTTCCATGCGCTCGTTCAGGGCCGAGCATGTCTCGACCTTCGTGAAGCACTTGCTCGACCGCGACACGGCCCAGGCGGTCGTGGCATTGAACGCCGTTCAGCGTCGCTATCCGATCGTTGCCACGCGCGACTTGTCGGCGGCCAAGAAGTGGCTCAAGTCTCAGGCGCGCGGCACGGAGCGCTACGGCATCGTCGTGTCATCCCAGGCCGAGCGGCTCAAGCCACATGCCATCAACGTGCGCTCACCAATGGACCCGGTGCACTGGTTCTTGGATGACAAGGACGATGTGCGTTCTTCTTACTACCTGGAGGATGTCGCCACGGAGTTTCACGTCCAGGGGCTTGAGCTTGACTGGGCCTGCGTGGCGTGGGATGCCGACTTGCGAGTCGGCAGCGGCGGTTGGCGTCACCACCAGTTTGTCGGCAACAAGTGGCAGCACATCCACAAGCCAGAGCGCCAGCTGTACCTGAAGAATGCCTATCGGGTGCTGCTGACGCGGGCTCGGCAAGGCATGGTCATCGTCGTGCCGCCTGGCGACCCCGAGGACCCGACGCGCGCGCCGGCGTTCTACGACCCCATCTTTCAGTACTTAAGCGACGTCGGCATTCCAACGCTGTGAGTGGCAGCCTTCGGCCCGACACGCAGCCGCTGCTCCCGCTGCCCATCAATCTCCGCGCGGATCCGTTCAAGCTCCGCCTGCCGCTCATCCCGGTAGAACAGGTTGTACGCCTCGAACGGCACCATGCGTCCATCGGGCCGGGCGATGTGGATGCAGCTTTTCTTCAGCGCGCGGATGTCCAGCGACTGCGCGTCCATGAACTGCACGATGAGCACGCGGAACACGTCGCGGTAGCTGAGCTGGGGCGCGGCGATCTTGGGCAGGCAACACAGCAGCTCGGACAGGCAGTTGGCCTGGCTCTCGGGCGAGTGGTTGGTGGAGAACAGCTGGAACACCGCCGACTTCAGCGCCGGGTCGCCTTCGAACACGATGGTGCTGCGGTCGCCGGACAACAGCGTCGCGGCGTCGAGATGGCGGGTCAGCGGCACGAGGCCGTCCGGTCCACGCAGCGCATAAGCCATGGCCAGCGTGTCCGGGTTGCAGGGCACGGGCAGCACGTCGGCCAGCGTGAAGATGCCGCTCTGCTCGGCGATGAGGCGCCGCAGTTCGCTGACGGTCAGGCGGTGCTTCGCCGCGTCGTAGGCCTCCACGCGACCGGCGTTCTGGATGGGTTGCAGCGTCACGCCGCGCACGCAGCCGTAGCGCTGGCCGTGGCGGATCACGTCGCCGATTTCGTCGTCGTTGATACCTCGCTTGACCGTCATCACCAGCGTTGTCGAGAGGCCCAGCGCATCCAGCCGCGCGAGCGCCTCATCGTGCGGGCGGCGCAGGTCGGCGCCGCGCAAGTCCATCAGTGCGTCGCGCCGCAGCGAGTCGAACTGCAAATAGACCTCCAGCCCCGGCGCATAGCTGGCCAGCCGCTCCGCAAAAGCCGCGTCCAGCGCGATGCGCAGACCGTTGGTGTTGACCATCAGGTGCTTGATGGGTCGGGCCTTGGCCGCGTCGAGGATGTCGAAGAACTGCGGGTGCAGCGTCGGCTCGCCGCCGGAGATCTGCACCACATCGGCTTCGCCTTCGCTGGCGACGACGGCGTCCAGCATCGCGATGACCTCGTCCATCGTGCGGTGGCTCAGGCGTTCCGGCCCCGAGCCCGCGTAGCAGGTCGGGCAGCGCAGGTTGCAGTGGTCGCTGATCTCGATGAGCGACAGGCAGCTGTGCTGCATGTGGTCGGGGCACAGGCCGCAGTCGTAGGGGCATCCGTACTGCATCGGTGTCGCGAAGCGCTGCGGCATCTCGGGCGGCTTGACGAACACCTCGCGGCACTGGCGGTAGTAGGCCGCGTCGTCTGCCACGAGCACGCGCTCGGTCCCATGCGCCGGGCACCACTTGTCCATGTAGACCTTGTCGTCCTTGATGACGATCTTGGCCTCGACGGGGCGCAGGCAGGTCGTGCAGACGGACTGCGTCGTGCCGTAGAACAGGTAGGGGCGGACCTTGCGTGTCATGGCGTGGCCAATCGAGATGGGCGGCGCCAGGCGCGCAGCACGAGGGGTGTGTAGACGGCCAGTGCGATGAGGCAGGTCCACTGGATGCCCGACAAACCCAGCGGATACGCGACGGGCACCGGCTTGAGGAACTCGACGCCGAAGCGCCACAGCAGGTAGGCGCTCAGGAACAACTTGAAGGCCTGGCCCGGCGTGGCGAAGCGGGTGCGGTGCAGTGCCAGGCCTAGGGTCAGCACGACCGCGATCTCGTAGAGCTGCGTCGGATGGCGCGGCGTGCCGTCACCAAAGTCCACGCCCCACGGGGCAGTCGTTGGCACGCCGTAGGTGTCGTCATGCAGGCCGGCGAGGAAGCAGCCGATGCGGCCGATGCACAGGCCGGTGGCGATGGGCAGCACCATTGCATCGCCGGTGCTGCGGGTCTGGCCAGTCAGCGTCTTGGCGATCTCTACGCCGATGAGGCCGCCCAGCAGGCCGCCGACGACGCTTTGGCCGGGCCAGGCGAGGGTGCGGGTCTGCCAGAGAGACAGCGCGATGTCCGGCCGTTCGATGAAGAAGACCAGCTTGTTGCCCAGCGCTGCGCCGATCAGCAGCCCCACGAGCACACCGAAGTTGCCTGGCGCCAGCGCGCCGCCGCGTTGCTGGTGCTTTAGCGTGCGGCGCCACATCGCTGCGCCCAGCGCCATGCCAGCCCATGCAAAGGCGCTGTGCGTCCACGCGGCGGTGGACCAGGCGCTGTCGCTCATGCGGAAGGCGGTTTGTCGTCATGCAGCCGCTTGCGCAGCGCGGACACGCACCACCAGGCCAGCCCGCCGCCGATCAACAGGCTGGGCACGGAGAAGACGAAGATGGCCATGGCGTAAGGATCGCGCTGTTCCGACGTCACGCCGGCCACGCCGATGGCCGTGAAGATCGTGCCGCACAAACTGGCGAGGCCGAATCCCAGCGTGCCCATCATCAGCAGGCTGATGACGACGGTGCGCCAAACCTTGGAGCCGGTGTTGCCGCTCATGTCGACGACGCCATCAGCAGCGAGGCCACGCGCTCGCGCAGCACCTCGGGCGACACCTGAGCCGGCTTCATCGGCTCATCCACCTTCAGCGACACGGGGCTCCAGAACCCGCGCCGCAACGGCTTCACCATCGCCTTGCCACCCTCCACGCGCGAGAAGTAGCTGCCCCACAGGTTGCCCAGCGCCATCGGGATGACGGGCACGTCCGGCAGGTCTTCGATCAGCTTCATGACGCCGCCCTTGAACGGCTGCAGCGTGCCGTCACGCGTGATGCCGCCCTCCGGGAAGATGCAGACCATCTCTCCGTCCTCCAGCACGGCGCGGGCGGCGGTGAAGGCGGCCTCGTAGGTGGCCGGGTCGGTCTTGGCCGGCGCGATGGGAATGGCTTTGGCCAGCTTGAACATCCAGCCCAGCACCGGCGTCTTGAAGATCTGCGCGTCCATCAGGAAGCGGATCGGGCGCGGGCTGGCGGCCATCAGCAGCACGGCGTCCACAAATGACACGTGGTTGCACACCAGCACGGCCGGGCCGGTCGTCGGGATGCGCTGGTCGTTGACGATCTTGAAGCGGTAGACCAGCCGCGTCAGCACGAAGGCGACGAAGCGCAGCAGGTACTCCGGCACGATCAGGAAGATGTAGATGCCCACGACGGCGTTGGCGATGCCGACCGCCAGGAAGATCTGCGGGATGGTGAGACCCGCGCTGAGCATCGCGCCGGCAATGATGGAGCTGGCGATCATGAACAGCGCGTTCAGGATGTTGTTGGCCGCGATGATGCGGGCGCGGTGCGTGGGCTGCGCGCGCAGCTGGATCAGCGCGTACATCGGCACGCTGTACAGGCCGGCGAACAGCGCCAGCAAAGCCAGGTCGGCCAGCACGCGCCAGTGCGCGGTGACGGCCAGGAAGGCGCTGACGCTGTAAGGCGCGCTGGCCGGCAGGCCGCTGGCGGCGAAGTACAGGTCGATGGCGAACACGCTCATGCCGAGCGCGCCCAGCGGCACCAGGCCGATCTCGACCTGGCGCTTGGACAGCATCTCGCACATCAGCGAGCCGATGCCGATGCCGATGGAGAACACCGCCAGCAGCAGCGACGCCACCTGCGGGCTGCCGTGCAGCACCTCCTTCGCAAAGGCGGGGAAGTTGGCCAGGAAGACCGCACCGAAGAACCACATCCACGAGATGCCCAGCAGCGAGCGGAACACCGCCAGCTGCCCGTGCGCCAGCTTGAGGTTTCGCCAGGTCTCGCTGACTGGGTTCCAGTTGATGACTAGGCCGGGGTCGGTGGACGGGCTGTGCGGCAGCGCCTGTGCGGTCACGCGGCCCAGCACGGCCAGCACCAGGCAGGCCCAGGCGACGTGGTGCGGGCCGACGACCGGCGTGTCGACCAGGATACCGCCGGCCAGTTGGCCCAGCAGGATGGCGACGAAGGTGCCCATCTCCACCATGCCATTTCCGCCGGTCAGCTCGCGCTCGTTGAGGTGCTGCGGCATGTAGGCGTACTTGACCGGGCCGAACAGCGTGGAGTGCAGGCCCATCAGGAACACGCAGGCCAGCAGCGTCGGCACGTGACTGGCATAGAAGCCCCAGGCCGCGAGCGCCATGATGGCGATCTCCAGGCTCTTCACCAGCTGCATCAGCCGCGCCTTGTCGTGCTTGTCGGCGAGCTGGCCGCTGGTGGCGGAGAACAGCACGAACGGCAGGATGAACAGCGCGCCGATGACCAGCCCCGCGTGGCTGGGCGGCATCCAGTCCAGCTGCAGCTGGTAGGTCACCATCAGCGTGAATGCGAACTTGAAGACGTTGTCGTTCGCGGCGCCCAGGAACTGCGTCCAGAAGAAGGGCGCGAAGCGGCGCTGGCCCAGCAGTGCAAACTGGTTCGGATGTTCGGTGCTCATGGCTGGACGAGTTGCGGTGGTTCGGAGAGGCCGGCGCGCGGCAGCCAGGCGAACATCGAGTCGACGGTGACCGTGTCGATGTGCCGGGTCATGCGGCGCGCGGTCGGATGATCGTCGAAAGCGATGTTGGCCTGCGTGAGCCGGCCGCCCAGCCGGGTCATGGCCGACAGGCGCAGGTCGGTAGGCTGGTAGCCCTGGGCGCGCAGCCAGTCATGCGCCGCGCGGCGGCTGACGATGCCTGGCGCGGCGGCGGCGGCCAGCGTCTCCAGCACCCACTGGTTGCTCTGCTGGTAGGTCGTGCCGAAGGCATAGGCCACCATGCTGTAGCGCCGCTCGTTGAGGTGTTGCACGTGGGTGTTGTCCGCCAGCAGCGGCAGCAGCGCCTGCTGCAGCTCCGGCTTCAGCGCGACGAACGCGGCCTCGTAGCGGTGCGGGTTGTCCAGGAAGAACTCGCCCAGCCCCTGGCGGAACAGCGCGGCGTGGTCGGTGCCGCACTGGTTGAGCTTGTGCATGACGCGCCAGACGGCCGGCTGCTGCGTCGTGTCCTTGTAGACGAACCCCAGGTGCGACCAGCGCAGCCCGTACTTGGACAGGTCCTGCCCGGCGCGGGCCAGGATCAGCACCTGCGCGCCGCTGGCGTCCAGCCGCTTGGCTGTGGCCTGCGCGAGGTTGAGGCCCTGCTCGATCTGGCGCGTGGTCTGCGGCGTCTCTTCGCAGGGGCGGCCGGCGTGGGCGGCCGTCGCGAGCGCCAGCGCGGCGATGGCGAGCGTCAGCCTCAACGGCTCACCCGCTCGTTGTGCAGCAGCGCCTTGCCGATCTCGTTCGGGATGAAGGCGATCACCTGGCCCGCGGCGGACAGCACCGTGCCGGCGCCGACCACGGAGACGGTCACGGCGATGCCCGTGTTGATGAAGGCGCTCGCGGCGAGCTTGCCGGTGGTCCTGAGGCTGATGCGGGCGCCGTCGGACGCGCGCTCCAGCACCCAGACCGTGGCGTCGCCGACGATCTCGACGCTGACCACCGTCAGCGTGACGCCGGCCGACAGGATGCCGGCTGGCAACGCGCTCAGCGCGGCGCCGGTGGCGCTGACCGCGCCGACCGACAGCACGATGGGCGCGACGGACAGCGCCGCGCTCATCTCCGACGGGTTGAGCTGCGCGTGGGCAGGCTGGCCGAGGGCCAGCGCGAGTGTGGTGATGGCGAACAGGGTTTTCATGTCGATGACTCCTAGGGGTCAGGCGTTGCCGATGTCAGGTTGCGCAGCCGCCGCTTCGCGACGGCCCTGCATGCGGGCTTGCAGCAGGTCGGCCTCGTGCGCGTCGCGCAGCATCTTGGCCAGCGTGAACACGTTCGAGATCAGGTACAGCCAGCTGACGCCCAGATAGGCCTTCCACACCGGCTGGATCTCCATGCGCCACAGGCCCCAGCCCGTCAGACCCATGGCCAGCGCGAAGCCCGCCCACACAACGATGCGCCACATCGGCGTATCGACCGTGCGGTCCTGGTTGTCGCGGATGAACTTGGCAAGCGCGAACGCGGTGGACAGGCAGAACACGTAGCCCATCACCATGAAGGCACGGTCCAGGTCTTGGCCTGGCAGCCAGGCCAGGCCGGAGCCGCACAGCATCACGCTGAGGCCGAACGAGATCCAGACCTGCAGGCGCCAGGCGCTGCTGTCGCGGCGGATGTACGGGGTGGATGACATGGTGGCTCCCTGGCTGGTTTTGGAATGGGCGCGATGTTGCGCGAAGCCGGGGGGTGTGCACGCGGGAATAGTTCCGAGGCGCGCGGCGAGCGCCGCGGAGTAGCGTTTCACGATACCGGTGCCTGATCGAAGTGCGGCCGGGTCGCAAAAACCGCTGCCGACCACCGCGCGCCGCGCCAGCGCGCCAGCCGTTTCAGCGCCAGGTCGAACAGCAGCGGGTTGTGCTCGCGCAGTTGCGCCAGGGCGGGTGCGTCGGTGGCGTCCAGCAGCCCGGCATCCACCAGCCGGGGCAGGCGTACGGCGGCGGGAATGCCCGGTAGTGGGTAGTCGGAGCCGTGTAACAGCCGCGGGTGCCAGTCGTCGCGCGCCAGCAGCGTGCGGCCGACGTGGGGCTGGCGGTTGGTCTGCAGCACGACGGAGATGTCGCCCAGCAGCCGGCCGCCCCAGTCCTCGTCCATCAGCCGCGCGAACAGCGAGAAGGCCGGGACCTCGCGCGGGCGAATCTGGTCCAGATCCAGCGCGCTACCCAGCGACGCGCAATGCGCGATGACCACACGTACGCCGCGCTCCAGCGCCGCGCGCACCAGCAGCGGGTTGCCCAGCTCGTCGCGGCCGGCGCCGGGCACGGCGCGCTCCTCGCCGCAGTGCACGATGACCGGCAGCCGCGTGGCCGCCAGGCGGTCGTAGAACGGGCGCAGCCGCGGGTCGCGCAGGTCGATGTTCATGCTGGACGGCAGCCATTTCAGCGCGACGGCGCCGCCCGCGAGGGCCGCATCCAGCCGCGCCAGCGCATCGGGCCGGTAGGGATGGATGGACGCGACCCAGGCGAATCGCTGCGCATGCTCGGCGGCGATGCGCGCGGCGTAGGCGTCGGGCACGTGGAAGGTGGTGTGCGCCGCGTGCGGCCGGCCGGCGTCGTCGCAGGCGTGGTCGAACGCGAACAGCAGCCAGCGCGCGCCGACCGGGAACTCGTCGGCCAGCGCGCGCAGCCGCTGCACATAGACGCGGTCGACGCTGGGCGCGTCGGCCGGCACGCAGGCGGCGTTCAGGATGAAGCGCTTGCGCAGCATCTCCACCGGGTGCCACCACTGGCTCAGCTGCGCGTTGACCGTGCAGCCGGAACCTGAATCACCGGTGCCCAGCAGGTGGGTGTGCACGTCCCACAGCTGCTGCACATCCACCCCGTCGAAGGTGCGCGCGAGCAGCGGCCGCAGCACGTCGGGAATGCCGCTGCGGCAGGATTTGAGCAGGCCGGCGCGTGCGGGAGCGGCGAGCGCGGTGAACAGGCCGGCGGCGGCGCCGCAGCACAGCAGGTGGCGTCGATTGAGCATAGGCGAAGGGTCAGGGGTTGCCGAGGGCCGCGAGCTTCACGGCGCGCCCTGCATCAGCCGTCGTTTTGTCGCGGCGTCGCGGCGGCTGCGTCCGCCGGTGCCGGCATGCGCTACCGTTCGCGCCCATGTCGAGCACGCAATCGCTGGTGGCCCTCATCAAGGCCGAACTGAAGAGCCAGGGCCGCAGCTATGCCGAGCTGGCGCGCGAACTGGACCTGTCCGAGTCCAGTGTGAAACGCATGCTGGCGCCGGGCGGCGAGATGCCGCTGTCGCGCGTGGATGAGATCTGCCGCGTGCTGAAGCTGGACTTCGCCGAGCTGGCCGCGCGGCTGGCGCGCGAGGCGCCCGCGCAGCGCGAGCTGAGCCTGGAGCAGGAAAAGGCGGTCGTGGCCGATCCCAAGCTGCTGCTGGTGGCCATCTGCTGCCTGAGCCTGTGGGCGCTGGAGGACGTGCTGGCGCGCTACCGGCTCAGCGAGGCCGATGCGGTCGCGGCGCTGGCCAAGCTGGACCGGCTCGGTGTCATCGAGCTGCGCCCGCACAACCGCTACAAGTTGAAGGTCGCTAAGACGCTGCGCTGGCGCCCGCAGGGTCCGGTGATGACCTTCTTCCGCGAGTGCGTGATGGCCGACTTCTTCGCCGGCGGATTCGACGGCGAGGGCGAACTGCTGACGCTGGTGCACGGCGAGTTCGGCGCCGGCCATGCGCGCGAGCTGGCCGAGCGGCTGCAGCGCACCGCCGACGACTTCGCGCGCCAGCACCTGCTGGACCAGAAGCTGCCGTCGGCCGAAAAGCGGCCCTACAGCGTCGTCATTGGCCTGCGGTCATGGGTGTTCGAGGCGTTCCGCGATCTGGAGCGGCCGGGGCTGGGCCAGCGCAAGGGCGTGGCGGGTGGCGGCACACGCGCCTGACGCGACTCGCGGTTTACCAGAACTCCCAGCGGCCGGTCGCGATGACCCACACTCCCAGCATGCCGTTGGTCACTGCATGCGCGATGACCGCCATCCACAGTTTGCCGGTCTTGCGGTACAGCCACGCGTAGGCCAGGCCCGCGACGATGGCCGCCAGCCACAGCGTGTGCGCGAGCGTGAAGACGAAGGTCGACAGCACGATGGCGCGCGCGCCCACCTGCTGCGGGTCCACGCGCTCGAAAACGGGGTTCTCGATCCAGCGCATCAGGAAGGAGCGCCAGAACAGCTCCTCCATCAGCGGCACCACCAGCGCCGCGCCGATGAGGCGCAGCGCGATCAGCGGCCAGATGGGCTGGCCCTGGGCGTCCAGCGGCACGAAGCTGGCGGTGGCGCTGCCCAGCTGCATCCACGGCGCGTCCAGCTGGATCCAGATGACGAACACGATGATGCCGACGATGACGGCCCAGGCGGCCTCGCTGGCGTCCGGCAGGTTCTGCCGCACCAGCTCGCCGTAGCCACGCCAGTACCAGGCCATCAGGCCGGCGACGACGACGGTCTGGACGCCGTAGATCCAGCGCGCGTCCAGCCCCAGGTCGGCGGGCAGGTAACCCCGCAGCGCCAGGAAGGCCATGAAGACGATGAAGGGGATGCAGCGGGCCTGCGCGGCCGGGCTGAAGAGGGGGGCGGAGCTGGACATCGAGCGCCAGCTTAGCCGCAGCAGATGAAGACCCGGCCGCGCCCGGCCCCCAGGTTCGGGGTGCCGGGCGGCGGGCGACGGCGCCGCGTCAGCCCAAGGCGGCCAGGCGGGCCTGGATGCGCTCGCGCGTCTGCGGCAGCGCGGCTGGCAGCCCCTGGGCAAGCTGCGCGAACAGCTCGTCGTGCAGCCGCATCTCGGCCTGCCACTCGGCGGTGTCGATGCGGGTCACGGCGTCGAACTGGGCCGGCGAGAAGTCCAGCCCCTGCCAGTTCAGGTCGGCGTAGCCGGGTGTCACGCCGAACACGTGCTCGGTGCCGCCTCCGTTGCCGTCCAGGCGGTCCAGCATCCACTTCAGCACGCGCATGTTCTCGCCGTAGCCGGGCCAGACGAACTTGCCGTCGTCACCCTTGCGGAACCAGTTGACGCAGTAGATGGCCGGCAGCTTGGCGCCGGACGCTTGCAGCTTGGCGCCCAGGTCCAGCCAGTGCTGGAAGTAGTCGGCCATGTTGTAGCCCATGAAGGGCAACATCGCGAACGGGTCGCGGCGCACCACGCCCTGCTGGCCTGCGGCGGCGGCGGTGGTCTCGCTGCCCATCGTGGCGGCCATGTAGACGCCTTCGGCCCAGTCGCGCGCTTCGGTCACCAGCGGCACCGTCGTCGAGCGGCGTCCGCCGAAGATGAACGCGTCGATGGCGACACCGGCTGGGTTGTCCCAGTTCTCGTCGAGCGCCGGGTTGTTGGTGGCGGCGATCGTGAAGCGCGCGTTCGGGTGGGCCGCCGGCCTCGCCTTTCCGTTCTCGCCGGTGGCCTTGGCGATCTCGGGCGTCCAGTCCTTGCCCTGCCAGTCGATGCAGTGGGCGGGCGGCGTGTCCGTCATGCCTTCCC
Organism: Pelomonas dachongensis; assembly: GCF_043555865.1. Lineage (NCBI taxonomy): Bacteria > Pseudomonadati > Pseudomonadota > Betaproteobacteria > Burkholderiales > Sphaerotilaceae > Roseateles > Pelomonas dachongensis. The sequence goes on along the minus strand of NZ_JBIGHY010000003.1, from coordinate 293,114 downwards.
ACCAGACGTCGCCGTCATCCGTCAGCGCCACGTTCGTGAAGATCACGTCGCGCTGCAGGCTGGCCATGCAGTTTGGGTTGGTGTGCGCGTTGGTGCCGGGCGCCACGCCAAAGTAGCCGGCCTCGGGGTTGATGGCGTACAGGCGGCCGTCGCTGCCCGGCTTGATCCAGGCGATGTCGTCGCCGATGGTGGTGATCTTCCAGCCGTCGAACGCGGCGGGCGGGATCAGCATCGCGAAGTTGGTCTTGCCGCAGGCGCTGGGGAAGGCGGCGGCGATGTGGCGCTTCTGACCGGTGGGGCTTTCGACGCCCAGCACCAGCATGTGCTCGGCCAGCCAGCCTTGGTCTCTGCCCATGGTGGACGCGATGCGCAGCGCGAAGCACTTCTTGCCCAGCAGCGCGTTGCCGCCGTAGCCCGAGCCGTAGCTCCAGATCTCGCGCGTCTCGGGGTAGTGGACGATGTACTTGGTGGCGTTGCACGGCCAGCTCACGTCGGCCTGACCCGGCTGCAGCGGCGCGCCGACCGTGTGCACGCAGGGCACGAACTCGCCATCGGTGCCCAGCAACTCGACGACGGCGCGGCCCATGCGCGTCATCGTGCGCATGTTGACAGCCACGTACGGGCTGTCGCTCAGCTCCACGCCGATGTGGGCGATGGGGCTGCCCAGCGGACCCATGCTGAACGGCACGACGTACAGCGTGCGGCCGCGCATGCAGCCTTTGAACAGCGCGGGGGTTCCGTCAGCCTGGCCGGTCTGCAGCAGCTCGCGCATGGCGGCCGGGGCCATCCAGTTGTTGGTGGGGCCGGCGTCGTCCTGACGTTCCGAGCAGATGAAGGTGCGATCCTCAACGCGGGCGACGTCGCTGGGGTCGGAGTTGGCGAGGTAGCTGCCCGGGCGCAGCGCCGGGTTCAGCTGCTTGAAGGTGCCGGCAGCGACGAGCTGGTCGCACAGGCGCTGGTACTCATCGGTGCTGCCGTCGCACCAGTAGACGTTGGTGGCCTCGGTCAGCGCCGCGATCTCGGCGACCCAGGCGATGAGCCGGGCGTTCTTCACGTAATCAGGCAGGTTCAGCCGCAGGCCCTGCATGGCGGGTTGGTTCATGGGAAAGCTCCAATCATGGGGATGTGTTTGGGACAGCCCCTGGAGCTGGCCCAAGTACACCGGGCCTGGGGCCAGGATTGTCTGAGCCAATGTAATCACGCCGTAACCACCAAGGCGGGTGGTGCCATGCAAAACAAGAATAGGTCCATGCTGGCGGCGCCTGTGGCGCGGTGGACCTGTCAGTCGGCGACCGTTTGCGGTCGTTCGTCGTGAAACGCGATGAAACACAGCGGTGTCAGCGGGCGGCGGCAATCAAGCTCTCCGGGCTGCCCGCATCGGGGTTCACTGGCCGTCGAACGTTCTGAGCAGTTGCTTGAGGCGTTTGCGCCCGTCACTGTTTGTGCCCCTGTACGCCTTCAAAGCCAGCGCCAGGAACTGTTGCTCGCCGGGCGACAGCCCCGTCGGCGCCCGCTCATCGTCCAGCCAACCGGCTGGCTTGCCGCAGTGCTGCTCAATCTGTCGCGCCAGCTTGTCGCCGATGGGCCGGGCGCCGCTCTTGGCCATCGACCACGTAGCGCCACTGACCTCGATCCGCGCAGCCCACGCGGCCTCGAGCCCCTTGGGCGGGTCGCCCGCCGCGATGCGCTCCTCGGCGAAGGCCTGGAAGAGCGACAGGGCGTTGAGTCGGCGAAACGTCGAGATGCTGGACACGGCTTGTGTTGTGAAAACACTTCACATTCATTCTAGGTGCTCCCACAGGGTTGACGTTGACGTGAACACTCTTCACAATCCGCTCATTCGTTGATTCACCCCCAACCCATTCGGTCTCATCATGTCTCGCCTAGTCCACGCCACTAACGCCAAGCGCCCCTTCCCGGGCGAGATGGCCTTGTGCGTCGCCGCGGGGCGCCATGAGAGCGTGCTGGCACTGAGCCAGCCGCGCCATGACCGATACGAGGGTGATGCAACACGACCGGGGAAAGCTCCAGCCCACTGAAGCTTTCAACCTCCAGGGATCTCGCGATCCCCAGAAGCCCGGTCTCCCCCAGGAACCGGGCTTTTTGTTTGGCTCCTGCTGTTCACGTCGATTCCCTCAGAGCTGCGCTGACGGGCGTTCCTGCAGGCCGAGTCGTACCTGATGCCATCTCGGGTGTGCCCGTGCACAAGCACTGGCTAGCCTGGTGTGCATGTGTGCCCCAGCACGTTCTGCAGACGGAGCCGGCATGCAGCGGTTCAGTCGAGCTTTCCTCGCCTGGATCGCGTGCGGACACAGCCGAGATGACATTGCCTCGTTAGCTCAGTGGAGAAGAGCGCCGGCCTACGAAGCCGGAGGTCGGAGGTTCGACCCCTTCACGAGGCGCCACACACAGCGGAGCTCGGCTTCGCATCACGGACGCTTGGCAGAGTTGGTCGATTGCGCCTGGCTGTAAACCAGGTCCTCACGGCACGGTGGTTCGAATCCATCAGCGTCCACCACATCAACAACGTCCCGTTGGACTTCGGGTGAGGTCCTCGGCCCTTCAAGCCGAAGAGGCGGGTTCGACTCCCGCACGGGATACCAGACCCAGAAGCCTGTCGTCGAGCTCTCGCTTCGACAGGCGCAAACCGGCCGCAACGATTGGGCGGCGTCGGAACCCGTCACCGACAACCATTCCGAGCATTGAAGGATGACCCGTATGTGGCGCAATCGGGGGAGCGCTGCTGCTCTGCGAAGACGGTTGCAGGTTCGAGTCCTGCCGCACGGACCAAGAGCCAAGGAGCCGCCATAGCTCAGTTGGAAGAGCGCCGGTCTGTCGAACCGGAGGCCGCGGGATCGAAGCCCGCTGGCGGCGCCAGTTTGAAGATTCAGTGCGTTTGGGGTTGACCGTCGCCTAGTGGCCTAAGGCTCAAGGTCGTGACCCTTGCATCACCGGTTCGAAGCCGGTCGGTCAACCCCAAGCGCATTCGCACCCCCCTGGCGGACATGGCAGACGCAACGGTCTCAGAAGCCGTGGCCGCAAGGCATGCCCGTTCGACCCGGGCCGAGGGGACCACCACAGCCGGGAGAACACCATGAAGAAGATCCAGAACGAAGCCAGCTTTCGAGGTCATGAGCAAGCGCCGCAAGGGGTTCCCCTCTGAGACGCAGGTCAAGCGCGGTGACCGCATCGTGGACGCGCACTAGGAGCTGATCGAGAAGCTCGGCCGCAACGATCCGTGCCCTTGCGGATCCGGGAGGACGTTTCAAGCGCTGCTGCTTGAGCAGCGGCTGGTTTTGACGGCGTGAACCGGCATCACTACCGGCGCTGATCCCGCGTCGATCCAAACACCAGGTGGGGTGTAGCTCAATTGGAAGAGCAGCGGACTTTGACTCCGCAGGTTGCAGGTTCGAACCCTGCCGCCTCTGCCAGAGAACTTGAACCGTGCCTGTCGCAGAAAGGAGGCCGCCATGCACGACGTATTGCAGTTGGACATCACTGGCCTCCCGCAGGCCTGGATCTCGGTCGAGCAGGCGGCGGTGCACGTTGCCACGCACTCGGTGGCCTGGTCGCTCGGCGACGAGCCGCTGGCCGTGCTGCGTGGCGGCATGAATGCCGACACCGGGCGCCAGTCCGTGCTCGAAGTGCCAGCGATCCTGGCGCTGCGCGGCAGCTCGCGGCTGAACCTGTTCGACATCACGCCCTGCTACAGCAAGGGCAAGGTCCTGCGGCGCGACCGCCAGACCTGTGCCTATTGCGGCACCTGGCATGAGCGGCGTGACCTGACCGTCGACCACATCCTGCCCGCGTCTCGTGGTGGGCCGCTCAGCTGGATGAACACGGTCGCCGCCTGCCGCGCGTGCAATGCGCTGAAGGCCGACCGCACGCCGGAACAGGCGCGCATGCCGCTGCTGTTCATGCCCTACGTACCCAGCCGCTTCGAGGACTTCCTGCTTAAGGGCAGGCGCATTCGGGCGGACGTGCATGAATGGCTGGCCGCCCGGCTGCCGAAGGAATCGCGCCTGAGCTGACCCTGAGCGGTCAGCCCGGGCGCTTGACCACGTCCCACGTCAGCCCGAACTTCAGCAGGTACTTGCGCAGTCGATCGGCGTCGTTGATGACCGTGCGCTGCGCGCGGGACCGATCAAAGAGCCGGCGCCCTGCTTCTGACAGCGTTGAGGATGCTTGGCAGACGCGCACGACCGCCTCCAACTGCAGGCTGTCAAACAGATCCAGCGATTCCTCGATCTCTGGCGACAGCAGCGAGCCCAGTTCAACCGCGGCCTCGGCCTGGCGATTCCCCACGGGCTTCCAGAGCCACTGCAGCCGCTGAATCTCCGCATCGACCAGGGCCGTCGAGATGCGCCCGCCATCCGCCAGCGTCGCCATCCGCGTCACGCTGGCCATCAGGTCCCGGAAGTTGCCGCTCCAAAGTGCTTCCGCAGAGCGCGCGAACCGCAGGTATCTGGCCTTCGCCTCCACGTTGAACCGCACCGCGCGACCGGACTCCGTCGCGAACCGTGCCAGCAAGTGGTCAATGTTGGGCTCGATGTCCTCCGGACGCTGCGCCAGGCCCGGCAGGGTGTACGCCCACAGGTTGATCCGCGCAAACAGGTCTTCTCGAAAGCGCCCCTGGGCCACGTCAACGCGCAGGTCGCGGTTGGTGCCGGCGATCAGTTGGAAGTCGCTGCTGACCTCTCGGTCGCTGCCCATCGGGAAGAAGCGCTTCTCCTCCACCGCTTTGAGCAGCATGGCCTGCTCGTCCAGTCCCAACTCGCCGATCTCGTCGAGGAAGAGCACGCCCTGGTGGGCGGTGCGCAGCAGGCCGGCCCGGTCCGCCGCCGCACCGGTGAAGGCGCCCTTCTTGTGGCCGAACAGCGTCGAAGCCGCGCTGTCGCCGCGCAGCGTCGCGCAGTTGACCTCCACGAAATCGCCCTGCACCTGGTGCCGAGACTTCTTGAGCTCGAACATGCGCCGTGCAAGATGCGATTTGCCGGCACCCGTGGGGCCCGTCAGCAGGATCGGAGCCTGCGACCGGATGGCTACGCGTTCGATCTCCTCGATGAGGGCGTTGAAGCGCTGGTTGCGCGTGGGGATGCCGCTCTTCAGGAAGTCCAGCGCCTCGGCGTGGGCCTGGTTGAAGCGCTGGGCCAGAACGTCGTAGCGGGACAGATCCAGGTCGATGAGTGTGTAGCTGCCCGGGTTGCCCGCCTGCTGCTTCTTGGGCGGCGCCGTCTGCAGCAGCACGCCCGGGATGAAGCGCGACTCCACCATCAGGAACATGCAGATCTGTGCGACGTGGGTGCCGGTGGTGATGTGCGCCCAGTACTGCTCGTGAGCGAGGTCGAAGCGGTAGGCGCGCGCCCAGTCGTAGAGCGCGGCATACATCTCGCCAAAGTCCCACGGGTCGGCCACGTCCATCGGCACGAGGTTGACCAAAGTGTCCGGCGAGGCGCTGGCGATGTCGCGCACGAGCTGCTGCGCGAGCGCGGTGTGCTTGAGCGAATGCAGCAGCTCCAGACGGTCGACCAGCGTGTCTTCATGCTGGACAAGGGACACCGTCGGGCGCCACTTTTCCCAGCGGCCCGCGCCTTGGCCGGCGTCGAGCTGGGAGCCGAGGAAGCCGATGACGACGGTTTTCTTGGGCATAGCTAAATAGATGTATGACTAGCTACAAGTCTAGTCTCCAAAGCATTTCGGACAGCGCGCTGATGGTTCATCAGTTAACGACTCGCAAGTTTTATTCAATCAGATCAAGGACTTGCCGCTTGGGCACGTCGCCCCGCGTAAACCTGGCACACCCGTTGCAATGAAGAAGGCACAAACGAAACGTTGAATGCACAAGAGGAGAACCTCATGGTCAACACCCAGCTCTTCCACACGATCAAAGGTGCCCTGCTGCCCGCAGCCACGGCCCGTAACGCCGAGCAAGCCCCGGCCTACGCATTCGGTCCCCGCCACCGGCTCGCCCAACTGGCGGCTACCGGCTGCCTTAGCCGCACCTTCTATGCGGATGCTGAGCAGCAGCTCGACCAGGTGCTCGCGCTGACCCAGACGCTGGAGCCCGCCTTCATCGCCAAGACCGCGATCTACGGTCGCCAGTCCGGCTACATGAAGGACATGCCGGCGCTGCTGGCCGCGAGCCTGGCCGTGCGCGATGTCGCCCTGCTGAACCAGGTGTTCTCGCGCGTCGTCGACAACGGCAAGATGCTGCGCAACTTCGTGCAGATCCTGCGCAGCGGCGCCGTGGGTCGAAAGTCGCTGGGGTCGCGCCCCAAGAAGCTGGTGCAGCAGTGGCTGCTGACGGCGACCGAGAAGCAACTGCTGAACGCTGCCGTGGGAAACACGCCGTCGCTGGCGGACGTGGTCAAGATGGTTCACCCCAAGCCTGCCGAGGTCTGGCGTGCCGCATGGTTTGCGTGGCTCATCGGCCGGCCTTTCGATGAAGCGGCTCTGCCGACCATCACCCAGACTTTCGAACGCTTCAAGCGTGCGGCCGCGCAGGGCGAGGCCGCCGAGCTGCCGGACGTGCCATTCCAGATGCTGACCGCATTGCCGCTGACCTCCCCCCAATGGGCGCAGATCGCTCGCCAGGGCTCGTGGCAGATGGTGCGCCAGAACCTGGCCACCTTCGCGCGGCATGGCGTGTTCGACCTCCCCGGCATGACCGAGGTGGTGGCCGCTAAGTTGAGCGACGCCCAGGCCGTGGCCAAGGCGCGAGTGATGCCGTACCAGCTGCTGTCCGCCTTCAAGGCGGCCGGCGAGTCGGTGCCGGCGCAGGTGCGCGAAGCGTTGCAGGATGCGATGGAGCTGGCGCTGTCCAACGTGCCGGCACTGACGGGTCGTGTCGTGGTGTGCCCCGACGTGTCGGGCTCGATGAGCTCGGCGGTGACGGGTCTCCGGGGTTCGGCGACGTCCAGCGTGCGCTGCATTGACGTGGCTGCCTTGGTGGCTGCGGCGGTGTTGCGCAAGAACCCGCAGGCTCGGGTGCTGCCGTTCGAGCAGGATGTGGTGAAGCTGCAGCTGAACGCTCGCGACTCGGTGATGACCAATGCCCAGGCCTTGGCCAAGATCGGTGGCGGCGGTACCAACTGCAGCGCGCCGCTGGCGGTGCTGAACCGTGAGCGAAGGGCGGTCGACGTGGTGATCCTGGTCTCGGACAACGAGTCCTGGGTCGACGCCAACCGGCGCGGTGCGACGCAGACCTTGCGCGAGTGGGAAGTGCTCAAGCAGCGCAACCCGAAGGCGCGCCTGGTGTGCATCGACATCCAGCCCACCGCGACCACGCAGGCGGCGGAGCGGCACGACATCCTGAATGTCGGCGGCTTCTCGGATGCAGTGTTCACGATGGTGGCTAATTTCGCCGCCGGCACGATGGACGCCGAACACTGGGTCGGTGAGATCGACAAGGTGTCGCTGGCCGCTCAGTAAGGCCACGACACCAACCTTTGGAAGGTGTCCCGGGCGAATGCCTGCAGGAGTACAGCACCCTTTGGCCGCGCGGGCCCGCAAGCCCGCAACGGAGAGCCCGTAGGCCGCTCTTGCAACTCTCGTCACCCGGGGCACCAACCTTTCAACACAGCACGCGTCGTCGCGTGGCGAATGCAGGTGGGACTACATCCAAAACGTGTCTCACCGCCTGTTAGTCGCCACGCGGGGGCTCTGGTTTTGCGCGAATGCTGGCAGGACTACATCGGGTACGCCAGGGGTTCGAATCCCCAGCTGGGCAACCAGTTCGGCTACGTCTTGCCGTCCCTTGTCGCGCTGTTTTTTGAGATGCCTTGCTGCGAATGCAGGTGGAACTACAGCCTTCTAAGCTCGATGTCGCGGGTTCGAGTCCCGCCGGTCCCAAATCAGGGGGACCGTAGCTCAGTGGTAGAGCACGACGTTTCACCGCCCCTTGTCGCAGCGGGGCATCACTTTTTTGATTCCGGGCGCGCTGGCACAGAAGGGAGCGCCACTGCCAAAAATGATTGACATGCCGGCAGCCTGGGTAGCACCAGGTGCAGCAGGCAAGTTGGTCGGCGAGCACGGTTGAGGATGCAGGTGCCGGCTCCGATGACGGGTCGTCACTGGCGCGCGTTTCCAATCGCCGACGATGCCACTGGCCTAGAAACCGTGGTTGCTGCATTGATGCGGGTTCGAATCCCGTCGCGTCCACCAATGAAAAGCCAAGAGAACAACATGAACTACAACATCGAACAACCTGAAGGCGGCGTGCCGATCAAGATGTGGACGCAGGGCGTCCCGGTCGAGCCCGAGGCCAAGCAGCAGCTCGCGAACGCCGCCAAGCTGCCCATCATCTTCAAGCACATCGCGGCCATGCCGGATGTGCACCTGGGCATCGGCGCGACCGTCGGCTCCGTGATCCCGACGATCAAGGCCATCATCCCGGCCGCGGTCGGCGTGGACATCGGCTGCGGCATGATGGCCGCGAAGACCACGCTGCGCGCTGAAGACCTGCCGGACAGCCTGGCCGCCCTGCGCTCAGCGATCGAGAAGGCGGTGCCGCACGGCTCCGCGCCCAAGCACCGTGGCCGCGACCCTGGCAGCTGGGAGAACCCGCCCGAAACGGTGGACCAAGTCTGGGCCACGCTGGTGGACGAGTTCGACGCGCTGTGTGAACTGCACCCGCGCCTGAAGAAAACGAACAACCGCAAGCACCTGGGCACACTGGGGACGGGCAACCACTTCATCGAGGTCTGCCTCGACGAGGTCGGCTTCGTCTGGTTCATGCTGCACTCGGGCTCGCGCGGCGTGGGCAATGCCATCGGCACGCACTTCATCGAGCTGGCCAAGAAGGACGCGGAGCGCAACATGCGCAACCTGCCGGACAAGGACCTGGCCTACTTCGAGGAAGGCGCGCAGCACTTCGGCGACTACGTGCGCGGCGTGTCCTGGGCGCAGAGGTTCGCGATGAAGAACCGCGAGGTGATGATGGCCAACCTGATCGCCACCGTGCGCTCGGTCATCACCAAGCCTTTCGAGGCGCACGTCGAAGCCGTGAACTGCCACCACAACTATGTGCAGCAGGAGCGCCATTTCGGTGAGGACGTCTTCGTGACCCGCAAGGGCGCCGTGAGCGCCAAGCGCGGCGAGATGGGCATCATCCCGGGCAGCATGGGTGCGCGCAGCTACATCGTTCGCGGCCTGGGCAACCCGGAGAGCTTCGAGAGCTGCAGCCATGGCGCCGGCCGCGTCATGAGCCGTACCAAGGCCAAGAAGATGTTCACCGTCGAGGACCAGGTCAAGGCCACCGAGGGCGTCGAGTGCCGCAAGGATGCCGACGTCATCGACGAGATCCCGATGGCCTACAAGGACATCGACGCAGTGATGGCCGCGCAGAGCGACCTGGTGGAAGTAGTGCACACGCTGAAGCAGGTGGTTTGCGTGAAGGGATGAGCGGGTGAGGGCTTCGTGCTTTCACCCACTCAGCCGAAAAGAATGAGGAGGGAGAGCATGAAGGAAGAATCCGTACTGAGCGCCCATCCCGTGTCGGATGAGATGCGCGCCACCGTGCTGCAGAACCTGGCGACCCTGGAGCAGCAGCATGACGTGAAAGTGCTGTTCGCTTGCGAGTCCGGCAGCCGCGGCTGGGGCTTCGCGTCGCCCGACAGCGACTATGACGTGCGCTTCATCTACGTGAACCGCCTGCCCTGGTACCTGACCGTGGAGCCCGGCCGCGACGTCATCGAGCAGCCCATCAGCGGCGAGCTGGACATCAACGGCTGGGACCTGCGCAAGACGCTGCAACTGCTGAAGGAGTCCAACCCGACGCTGCTGGAGTGGCTGCGCTCGCCCATCGTCTACCAGCAGGATGCCGAGTGGGTCTCACGCCTGCTCACGCTGGCCGAGGAAGGCTTCTCGCCGGTGCGGGGCTATCACCACTATGTGTCGATGGCCAAGAAGAACTTGCGCGAGCACCTGTACGGCGAGGTCGTTCGATACAAGAAGTACCTCTACGTGCTGCGCCCTTTGCTGGCGGCGCGCTGGATTCGTGAAGGCCGCGGCGTGCCGCCGATGCGCTTCGCTGAGCTGGCCAGCCAGACGCTGACCGACCGTGCGGTGCTTGAGGAGGTGAACGCGCTGCTCGAAGTGAAGATGCGCGCCGGTGAATCGGCGACCAGCCCACGCTGGGTGGGCATCCACGACTTCATCGAGGCCGAGCTGGCCGAGGCGACGAGCTTCACGCCGGACAAGGGGCCCAAGGCCGACGCGCGGCAGCTGGACCGGTATCTGCACGACGCCGTTCTGCACTTCGGAGCGGAAACCTAGAACAACAAGAGAAGAAGAACATGATCGAAATCGATGGCTCCGTCGGCGAGGGCGGAGGACAAATCCTGCGGACGTCGCTGGCTCTGTCCATGTGCACGGGCCAGCCCTTCACGCTGACGAAGATTCGCGCTGGCCGCGCCAAGCCTGGCCTCATGCGCCAACACCTGACGTGCGTGAACGCAGCCGCCGCGGTGTGCGGGGCGGATGTCCACGGTGCCGAGCTGAACTCCCAGTCCCTGGTGTTCAGGCCGGGACCGGTTCGAGCGGGCGACTACGAGTTCAACGTCGGCACGGCGGGCAGCTGCACGCTCGTGCTGCAGACCGTCTGGCCCGCGCTGATGCTGGCCGACGCAACCAGCCGCTTGAAGCTGGGCGGCGGCACGCACAACCCGATGGCGCCGCCCTTCCACTTCCTGGAGCGCAGCTACGCGCCGCTGCTGCACAAGCTAGGCGCGAAGGCCGACCTCTTGCTGCGACGGCTGGGCTTCTACCCCGCCGGTGGAGGCGAGATCGAAGCCACGATCTGGCCTGCCAAGGACAGCCTGCAGCCCTTCGACTTGAACGACCGTGGGGCGAAAGTTGAGAGCTATGCCGAATGCTTCGCACCGGCACTGCCGCGCTCGGTCGCCCGTCGCGAGCTGGAGCAACTGGGCACCAGCCTGGGCTGGAGCAACGCCCAGCTGCGCGAAGCCGCCTGCCGGCAGAACGAAGGTCCGGGCAACGCGCTGCTGGCGACCCTCGTCTACGAGCACGTCAGCGAGGTGTTCACGGCCTTCGGCGAGAAGGGCGTGAGCGCCGAGCAGGTGGCCAGGGAGGTCGTGCGTGAAGTCCGCGCGTATCAGGTCAGCCATGCAGCGTTGGGGCCCCACCTCACGGACCAGTGGGTGCTGCCGCTGGCTCTGGCGGTTTGGCAGCGTCAATGCAGTGCCAGCTACACGGCCACCGAGCTGACGGACCACGCGACAACGAACTTCGAGACGATCCAGAAGTTCTTGCCTGTGTGCATCCAGACGGAGAAGACCCGAGACGGTTGGCAGGTCACGGTCATGCCGTGACTGGGCCGCCGAGGCGGGCCATGACGGCCTGGCCTGCCGCTTGCCAGTCGATGACCGCCTCCGCGCCGCGGGAGCCAACAGGCTTGCGTTGCGGACCAAAGAGGAAGCGATGCGTCACAACGCCCTCCAGGTGATCCAGCACATCGGGCCGGTCATCGATGAAATGGGTAATGCCCAGCGAGGCGCAGTGCCCGGCCTTCTGCGCCCGCTCCAGGCAAAAGCGCAGGTTGACAGATGGGATGCCCGTTCGCTCGAAGAAGCGGTGGTGGCGCAGCCAATGCCGCGTCTTCTCTTGAACCCGGGGGCCGGCCTTGGAGACCAGCCAGACTCGCCCTTCGAACCGTTGGACAAGTGACGGAACGACGTCGAACATGCCGAGATACGGCGGCGTCGCCAGCGCGTCGGCGAGCGTGCCGCCGATGAATGAAGTGTCAGCGCGCCCGTTGGGTGCATCTGGCGCGATGAGGACGCGGCCGATGTCGATGCCTAGCTTTTGCATGTGAATTCCCAGAGTCATGTGTTGTTGATGGAGGCAATGCTAGGAAGGCAAGGACTATTCAGGAACTACTGATGGCAAAGTGCCTATAGTCCAGCGATATACATGCCGCCCCCCTCCAACCTCGACCTGGACGCCGTGATGGCGTTCGCCGCCTTTGCCGATTCGCTGAATTTCAGTGAAGCCGCTCGACGGCTGCACATCTCGCAGCCCGCCTTGCACGTCAAGGTACGAAAGCTCAGCGAGCGGCTAGACCGCCCGCTCTATTGCCGTGTCGGGCGTTCCTTGGAGTTGACGGAGCATGGCGAGCTGATCGCCCGGTATGGACGTCAGCTCCGCGATGGCACAGCCGACTTGCTCGCCCAGTTGCACGGCTTGGCCGAGCGGCCAGTGACGCTGGCCGCGGGTGAGGGCGCATACCTCTACCTCCTGCATGCAGGTATCAAGGCGTTCCAGAACGGTGCGCCAGCGCCGCTTCGTCTGCTCACGCTGAATCGCGAGGAGGCTCTGGCTGCGGTGCTCTGCGGCAAGGCACAGCTGGGCGTCGCGCCGCTGGACGATGTCCCTGATCAGCTCCAGTCGATGGTGCTCACCACGGTCGGGCAGGTGCTGGCAGTGCCGCAGTCCCACCGTCTGGCGGGAAGGACCCGGGTCAAGCTGACGGACCTTGCCGGGGAGCGTCTGGTTGTGCCGCCGCGAGGTCGCCCGCATCGCGAGATGCTTGCTGCACTGCTTCGGGCAGCAGACGTGTCTTGGGAGGTCGCACTGGAGGCCAATGGTTGGGAGTTGATGCTCAGCTTCGTGGCCATGGGCGCTGGCGCCGCCGTCGTCAATGCCTGCTGCCGCCTGCCCGCTGGTGTCGTTGCCATCGCGCTGCCTGAGCTGCCGGTGCTGCGATATCACTGCTTCCACCTGCGCGGCCTCGCCAAGTCCACGCCCGCTGGGCATCTGCGCGCCGCATTGCAAGATCGCGGGAACGCTTGGAAGACGTCCACATGAGCAACGAGAGGCTGCTCAAGCAAGTCAGCAAGCAGATGGCCTACCTGCTTCGCCATGCGCCTGAGCGAAGCGGCTTGCAGCTCGACCCGGAGGGCTACGTTTCACTGGATGAGCTGGTCCATGCACTTCGGCAGTCAATCCCGGCAGTGACGCCAGAGACCGTCAAGGCCGTCGTGGCGCTCGTCGAGCCGCAGAAGCAACGGTATGCCATCCAAGGGGATGCGGTTCGTGCCAACTACGGTCACTCCTTGGCGGAGCGGATCGAGTTGGTGCCGGCGGAGCCTCCGGCCGTGCTCTTTCATGGCACTGCCCGCGACGCGCTCAGCCAGATCCGTGACACGGGGCTGCTGCCCATGAAGCGCCAGTACGTCCATCTCACCACCGACCGCCAGTTGGCCATGTCGGTGGGGGGCAGGCATGGCCCCGCTTGCCTCCTGGAGCTCGACGCGAAGCGCGCTTATGCCGAGGGCGTCGTCTTCTACCAAGCCAACTTTACGTTCTGGCTTGCCGATGCCGTGCCGAGCTGTTTTATTAGCTGGCCCTGAGTGACCTTTGGAAGTACCTGAACCACGAAGAACAAGATTCAAGAAAGCAATGAAAGAGATCTTTAGCCAACTCGCTGCTGTGCATCAGCCCTGGTGTCGCACAGTTGAATGAACTTTTGCGTGCACGTTCTAGCGACGGGACCTAAATCGGACCTCAGCGCAACACCTGTGCTAGCCACTCGCCATAGGCGAACGCCGGTCTGGCGCTGACAATCAACGATTCAACGCCGGCATCTTCGCCAATGACCGGCGCAGCGCTGTCGCGCAGCATGCCCTCCCACCTGTTTGCAACGGTTGTGGCGGCACCCCGCAGCCACAACCGAGCGTCGCCGACATCTAGGCCGAAGCGCTCTGCCAGTCCCATCAGGCGCGCGATCGAGGTTCGAGCCAAGTTGTCGGTGCCGGTGGAAAGCGCCAGAGACGGCCCCTCCTCAAGCGGCGCCTGTATATGCGTGGCGGCTGGCGTGATGTCATAGGCAGGCGAGAGCTCCCATGCCCATTCCCCGTCACGTTCTGTGTATATGCAAGCCGTGTTGCCTGCATGGTCGTCAACGTTGCCGACCATGGCGTTGAAAGCCACCCGACGCCAAAGCTCAGGGATCTGCTCAGGTAGCCGGGACGGGCCAGACGGACTGACCCTCGCCCACGTGCTCAGCCGCTCTTGCAGCAGCAGGTATGAGCGTTGGGGGTCTCCCCTTGCAGCCGCAGGAGGAAGGCGAAGCAGTGTCGAAGCGCTTGCGAAGAGTGCGCGCTGGGGGCGCATGGGATCGCCGCTGCGATCAAATCGCCTCACCATCAGCACCTGGTGGGAGCCGAAGGTGAACAGGCGAACCGGGGCGGCGTTAATTCCGACCTCCTCAGCCAGCTTCATGGTGACGTACTCGCGGGCCGGCATGGCGGCCCTGTCGCCACGGTCCTGCAGCTTGGCTAACCAGAGCTGTCCCTCATGAACGAGCGTTGCCTTTGGCCGCTCGCCGCCGGCGCTGGTGTCCAGATCATCGGCCAAGCGTCGCAGCGTGCGGCTGCTTGGTCCGGCAGCGTCCAGCTCTTCGGCCAGCACCTTGAGATCGTCCAGGTCTTTCGGGCGCCATTTCAGCTTGGCCTCGATGTCATGGCACACCTCGATGGCTCCAACGCTGTCTGGCACGCCCAGCTCCAGCAACTGCAGCGGCTCAAGGCCTTGCCCATGGACTGCACGAAGGCGGTCGGCTCCATAGCCGGCCGGCATGGCGTCGCGGATTACGCCAGGGAGACCATCGGGCGCCTGGATCGGAATGCCTCGGGCACTGCGCCTCAAGCGGAGCTCGACGGGATCCAGAGCCACGGCAGCATCGGATGCTAGGTAGTCCTTCGAGTAAAGGAAGCGTGCGCCGTGCCCGATCTCCAGCTCGCCAGCAAGGACTGGTTCAGATTGATGAGGCAGCCAGGCCCAGACAGGCGTGAGGGACATCAGCGGCTCTCCGTTGCCTTGCGCTCTGCAAAGGCAATGGCCTCAGGGTCTCGCTTGGCGTCAAAAAGTTCTTCGACTTGGTCAAGTAGACCCATGCTCTGCAGCACCCGCAGAATGTTGCCGATGGCCACTCCCTCCGAGCCAGCTTCGATGTGCCGCAACGTAGAGACGGAGATGTCGGCCAAGCCGGCTAGGTCTTCTCGGGTGAGAGACCGGAACTTACGGGCTTGGAGCACGCGGGCGCCAAGCCTCTGAAGCGCCGACTCGATCAAGACCGGCGTGCGCTTTGCAGGGGATCTAAGTGCCATGCGGATCGTTTTCACCGGTCAAGTCTATCTTTGATTTGTCTTTATAAGAACAATTTTCACTGCCATATAGCTCTCAAAACATCAAATTTGGACCAGGCTTGACATGACGCCTACTTGGAATATTGCGATCCTGGGCAGTTTCGGCTCACGAGAAAGCTCTTTCCGAGGGAGGCGCCAAGCCGCCGATCAGCTACCCGCTACCGCTCTGCACTGATCTGGGGAGGCGATAGAAGGATGAGCATTCTTGGCCTGTCCCAGGACGAACTCGGCGACTTGCTTCGACAGCACGTGCGTCCATCAAATCCCAGTGGGGGCCGGTTCGGCCTTTTGAGCCCAACCGGAGAGAGCGATGGGCGTCTCAGCCAATGATGTCGTGCCGCTGACTCGAGCACGCGCCAACCTGTCGGACTTGGCTGAGCAAGCCAACGCTGGCGCCGAGAGTCGGGCTCCTTTTGGCGGTGACGCTCCGCTTCGGCGATGTGGGCCGAGTGCGGTGGCTTTCCGCAGACGCTGCCTCTGCTGATCGTGCAGCCTATCAAGTTCTCATCAGCCTCGGGGACTTGGCTTCGTACCATTCCCCAAAGACATGCGCCGCCTAGAATGCACGTCATGTTGGCCAGCCGCCGCCTCAGAGCCCTCACGTTATGGATCGCGTGCTTCGCCATCCTGCTGAGCGCTCTCGCGCCGACGTTGTCGCATGCCTTCCGAGGCGATGCGCCTGCCGGCTGGGCTGAGATCTGCAGTGCCACCGGCGCCAAGTTGGTCAAGCTCGACGAGCCCGGCAAATCGACCGATCAAGGGTCCGGCGGGCAGTCCATGAAGCACTGCCCCTACTGTTCCACGCACACCACCGTGCTGGGACTGCCTCCCGCAGCGCTGGCCGGCTTGACGCTGGACACACTCGCCTTCCACGTCCCCGAACTGTTCCTGGCTGCGCCACGGACGCTGTTCGCCTGGGCCAGCGCTCAACCGCGCGCACCTCCCCTGAACGCCTGAATCTCAACGACCGCTGAGCCGCGGGCGCACTGCGCCGGGTCAGCGCCCCATCGTTGATCACGCACGGCGGCACCCGCCCCTTGCGTGAGCTTCAGGAGCCCGTCCATGTCATGGATCGAGCGCGCAATGCGCGCAATGACGCACTTCAATGTCGGCGCCACGCTGGCGCTGCTGGCTTGGTTGCTGACCCGCACGGGGTGGCTGCCATGAGACCGTCCCGCCCCCTCGAAGACCTGTACTGGCAGGAACTGGGCGGAGCGCTGCGCGCCCTCGTCGCCCTGGCAGTGGTCCCGCTGGCCGCGTGCGCCGCTGCACTGACGCTGACCGGAGCCGCGTCGCTGAATCGCGACAGCGGCTCGACGCCGAGTCGCCCAACGGCCTGTCAAACCTGCCACTTCGAGCAAGCCACGAGCTTGCACGCGACGCACTGAATCCGCAGCCGGGCAACCGCAAGTGCCCGGCGCATCTTCCGCTACCAAGGACCTACCCATGAATCGGCTCCAAGCGCTGACCCCGCTGGCACTCGCCTGCCTCGCCCTGTGCGCCCAGGCGCAGTCCCAAGACACCGCCCAGGTTCTGCCCCCCGTCAAGGTCCAGGGCCAGCGCGAGGACTACAAGGCGACGGATACCGCCACCGGCAACCGGACAGCCACCCCCAACCTGCAGAGCCCGCAGAGCGTGCAGATCGTGCCGCGCGCAGTCATCGAGGACCAGAACGCGCTGCAGTTGGGCGACGCGCTGCGCAATGTCTCCGGCGTGCAGTTCGATTTCGGCTTCAACGGCAGCGCCATGCCGCTGACCATCCTGCGCGGCTTCCCCAGCGTCTCGATGACGGCGATGGGCTCCATGTCGGGCAGTTCGACCTACTACATCGACGGCAGCAAGGTCACCGGCGTGCCCATCAACATGGCCAACGTACTGTCGGTGGAAGTGGTGAAGGGCCCGGCCAGCGTGCTGTACGGGCGTGCCGAACCCGGCGGCCTGGTCAATGTGGTGACCAAGCCGATCGGCGCGGTGTCGGCGCTGAGCGTGGAGCAGACGGTCGGTCAGTACGGCCTGTGGCGCACGGCGCTCGAAGCCTCCGGCGCGCTCAATGACGACCGCAGCCTGCGCGCTCGCGTGGCCGCGTCCTACTACACGTCAGATTCCATCCGCGACTTCGTGAAGGACAAGCTCGGTGCCTTCACGGCGGCCCTGGCCTGGGGGCCCAGCGCCGAGACCACGATCACCGCCACGCTGGACTACAGCGACCAGCGCTATCGCACCGACTACGGCATCCCCGCCGTGGGCAACCGGCCGGCGGACCTGCCTTGGGAGCGCCAGTTCAACGACTCGCCCTATCTGTCTTCCGGAAAAACCACCAGCCTGAAGCTGGAAGGCGAGCATCGGCTGTCGAGTGCCTGGCAGCTCAAGGG
The DNA here is from genome assembly GCF_043555865.1 of Pelomonas dachongensis. NCBI lineage: Bacteria > Pseudomonadati > Pseudomonadota > Betaproteobacteria > Burkholderiales > Sphaerotilaceae > Roseateles > Pelomonas dachongensis. Next base: position 275,575 of record NZ_JBIGHY010000003.1, on the reverse strand, counting down.
CAAGCTGCTGAGCCTGCGCAGCGACACGTCCGAGATGGACATCGCGACCTACCGCGCCGACTACATGGCCGGCATGACGCCCGACGCGACCTGCCCCGGCACCGGCAATCCACTGTGCCGCTACTACTTTTACGTGCGGCCGGACGGCAAGTACAAGCTGGACCAGTTCAATGTCGACCTGATCGGCAAGCTGGAGGCTGGCGGCCTCAAGCACAACTTGCTGCTGGGCGTCGACGCCTACAGCGGCCGCAAGACCGGCACGACCTATTTCCAGCAGATCGCGTCGGTGGACATCTACAACCCGTTGCTCGGCAAGACGCCGCCACTCGATCTCGCCATGTCCGGACCCCTGGACATGGAAGACCGCAACCGCTGGACCAGCGTCTATGTGCAGGATCAGATTGCGCTGGGCAGCGGGGTGTCCCTGACAGTCGCTCTTCGCCACGACCGCACCAGCGCCATCTACGCCGCACCGGGCACCGAGCCGAACGAGAAGTCGTTCACCACGCCGCGCCTGGGCGCCGTCTGGCAGTTCGTGCCCAACCAGTCGATCTATGCGCAGTACCAGGATGCTGTCTCTGCCAACAACGGGCGAAGCACCCAGGGGCCCAATCCGGTCGCATTGGAGGCGGAGCGCGCCAAGCAGTTCGAGGTGGGCCACAAGATCGAGCTTTTCGATGGCAAGCTCAGCTCAACCGTGGCGCTGTACGAGCTGACCAAGCGCAACCGGGGCGGCTCCGTGCCGATCGCTGCGGCACCAGGCTACGACACCATCACGATCGGCAAGGCTCGCTCGCGTGGCCTGGAGTGGGACCTGTCCGGCCAGTTGACCCGCAGCGTGTCGGTCATCGCCTCCTATGCCTATACCGACACGGAGGTGCTGGAGGACCCTACCTACAGGGGCAAGAAGCTTGCCAACGTGGCGCGTCACGCCGGCAGCGTGTGGGCCCGCTACGCCATCGACAGCCAGTGGAGTACCGCCGCAGGTGTGTTCTCGCAGGGGCAGCGTGAGGGCGATTCCGGCAACACCTTCCAGATGCCCGGCTATGCCCGCGTGGACGCGATGGTGGCCTACAAGTTCGGCTGGGCGGGCGCCAAGGCCTCGCTGCAACTCAACGTCGACAACCTGTTCGACCGCAAGTACTTCACCGGCAGCCACCAGTTCGTCCAGGACTGGATCAAGCTGGGCAGCCCGCGCACGGCCAAGGCCACGCTGCGGCTGGACTACTGAGGGGCAGTTCATGACGAACCGACTGCTCGCCTTGTGGTTGTGCCTGGCCCTGGTCGCCTGCGGCCAGTCGCCAGCGCCCGAGAGCCCGCCGCCGCCGCCCAAGATCGAGAAGCTGTCGCCAGCCGACGCGGAGCTGAAGGCCAAGCTGCCCGAACAGGTCACGCCCGAAAACCATTCGATGGTGATGGACCTGATCCTCGGCAAGCCCAAGCACCCGATCAAGCAGATCGGCATCCTGGTCTATGACGGCGTCAATGACCTGGACTTCACAGGCCCGCGTTATGTGCTCGGCCAAGCGGGTGCCAAGACCCGGCTGATCGGCATCAAGCCGGGCCCGATCAAGACGGTGATGGGCGTGCAGGTGATTCCCGACACGGTCATCGACGATGTTTCCCAGCTCGACATCCTCATCATCCCCGGCGGCTTCACCGGCACCATCGAGGCCGCCTACGACGAGCGCGTGCTGGACTGGATCCGCCGCATCGACGAGGGCACCACCTACACCGGCGCCATCTGCACCGGCGTGTGGATCCTCGGCGCCACCGGCCTGCTGGAAGGTAAGCAGGCCGTGACCAACTGGTACCGCGAGGAAGAGTTCCTCAAGAAGTACAAGGCCATCCCGGCCAAGAAGCGTTGGACGAACGATGGCAAGTACTGGACCTCTGCCGGCGTGACCGCCGGCATGGACATGTCGCTCGCGCTGCTCAACGACAACTGGGGCGAGAAGTACACGCAGGGCGTGATGCTCGACATGGAGTACGACCCTCGCCCGCCCATCCAGGGCGGCACGCCCGAGAAGACCGGCTGGCTCGTCGAATGGATGATGAAGGCGATGTACGACGCCGGGGTCAATCCGTTGATCGAGAAGCTGGAGAAGGCCAAGGCGGCGCGCTGAAGCCGCCTCATCACCTCTGACGGAGACAAACGGATGACCCCTCCCTTTCGCCTCGGCCTGGCCGCCACGGCAGCCCTGAGCCTTGTCATGCCCGGCGCCCAAGCCCAGGCTTCCCCTGACGCGGTGTTGCCGCCCGTGCAGGTCGTCGGCCGTCCGGTCGTCGAAGCCCTGCGCGTCGACGCTTTTGCCAGCCTTGCCACCGAGGTGAGCGAGACCCAAGTGCGCGACTTGAACGCGCTGGACCTTTCCTCGGCACTGCGCCGCACGCCCGGCGTGACGGTGTCGCGCTTCAACCCCGTGGGCAGCTTCGGCGGCGACGAGGGCGGCGCCGTATACGTGCGCGGCATGGGCGCCAGCCGTCCGGGCAGCGAGATCAAGACCTACGTGGATGGCATCCCTTTCTACATGGGCGTGTGGAACCACAGCCTGCTGGACCTGTTGCCGGTGCACGGCCTGCAGGGCATCGGCGTGCTTAAGGGCCCGCAGCCGCAGCGCTTTGGGAACACTTTCGCAGCCATTGAGCTGACCCCGAAGCGCGCCGTCCGCGAGGGCCTGGGGGCCGAGGGGCGATTGACCGCTGGCAGCTTCTCGACGGTCACCGAACAGGCCGCGCTGGGCTGGCGCCACGACGGCACGGAGCTGCTGCTGTCCCAGGGCGCCGCTCGCTCCGATGGTCATCGCGAAGCCGCGGACGGCAGGCTGTCCAACCTGATGATCAACGCCAGCCAGCGGCTGGACGCCCACTGGCGCCTGGGCCTGCTGCTGCTGGGCGCCGACAACCGTGTCAGCGACCCCGGCGAGGAGGGCACGCCCGCCAGCCGCACCGGTACCTTCGACACCCGTGGCGTGCTGAATGCATTGTCGCTGGAGCACCGCCACGTGAGCAGCCAGGGCCGCCTGCAGCTCTACAGCAACCACGGTGACAGCGACTGGGCCAACCCCAACGCTTCACTGACGCACAGCACGTTCAAGCTCTCCGGCCTGCGCTGGCGCGAACAGCTGCAGCCCTGGGCGGGCGGCGAGCTGGTGGCCGGCCTGGACGTGGACCGCATGCGGGGCAGCGTCGCCTTCGACGGCTTCACCGCCTTTGACAGCAGCACGCTGCGCCTGACCTCGCCCTACGCTGCGCTGGCCCAGCGCGTGGAACTGGGCAACGGCTGGAGCGCCACGCCCTCGGCCGGCGTGCGGCTTTACCGCCACAGCGTGTTTGGCAACAGCAGCGCGCCGCATGCCGGTGTCGTGGTGGAGACCGCGACGCTCGCACTGCGCCTGAACGCATCGCGCGGCCTCAATCATCCCGGCCTTGACGCCGCGCTGCTCAACGCCATCGTGCCGCCGTTGGCCGGCGCATCGCCACAGGGCTGGCGCAGCCTGCAGTCTGAGCGCATGGACCATGTCGAGGCCGGCCTGGCCTGGAAGCCCTTCGCCGGCACGGCCATAGACATGGCAGTGTTCGAGGACCGGCTCAAGCAGCGCTACGTGTTCGCCTTCCCGCCGGCCGTGGCCATGCCCAGCTTCACCAACCTGGGCAACTACCGCGTGCGCGGCGCCGAGGCCACCTGGCAACAGCAGTGGAGCCCCGCCTGGAGCAGCTTTGCCGGCCTGACGCTGCTGGACAGCACGCTGGCCGATCTGCCCTATGCCCCCCGCCGCAGCCTGGCGCTGGGCCTGACCTGGCGGGACGGGCCCTGGCGTGTCAGTGCCGACGCGCAGGCGCAAAGCCGCATGGCCGTGCTGAACAAGGCGCGCGCCGACGGGGCTCCCAACCCATCGCGCGTGGCCGGCTTCGGCGTGTGGAACCTGCGCGCGGCCTACACGTTGCCGGCCCTGGGCCCGCGCGGCGAGGTCTTCGTTGCGCTGGAAAACCTGGCCGACCAGCGCTACGCCTACCGCCCCGGCTACCCCATGCCGGGGCGCTCCGGCCAACTGGGTCTGCAGTTCAGCCTCTGACCCTGGAGATCCTCATGACTTTACTGACCCGACGACTGACCCTGTGTGCCGCGCTAGCCCTGGCCGCCGCGCCCGCCTGGTCGGCGGACACGGCCGAGCAGGCCGCCATCCGCCAGTTGCTGAGGCACAACTTCGACAAGCCCGAGGCCCGACTGACGGTGGACCCCATCGTCGTGCAGGGCGCGCACGCCGTGGCAGGCTGGACGCAGGGCGAGCGCGGTGGCCGCGCCGTATTACGGCGCGATGGCAAGGGCTGGCAGATCATTGTCTGCGGCGGCGAAGGCCTGCGTCAGGCACAGGCCTTGGCCGATACCGGCATGCCAGCAGCCGATGCCCAGGCCCTGGCAAAGGCTCTGGCCGCAGCCGAGGCACGGCTGCCCGCCAGCCACCGCGCCAAGTTCGCGACCTTCGAAGGCCTGATGCGCATGGACGCTCACGGCGGCCATCCGGCGCACTGAACTGCACGACGCCGTGACTTGCGCAAGCGTCCCGACGATGGATCGCAACAGTGTCCTGCCGCTGACCGTCGGTGGCTGTCACTGCGCCAGACACGACCCGTGACGTCGCTACTTACGCAGGCGCCCTTCAATGCGGCGCCAGCACTGATCAGCAACAAACATGGACTCACATCACCTCACGAATCGCCTCACGGCGCTCACCCTGCAACTCGGCCTCGCCACGGCCACCGCGATGGTGCTGTGGACCACCTGGACCGGCTATCTCTTGGCCACGGGCCAGATTCGTCCGCGTTTGCCAGTGGCCGCCCCGCCGGCCGTTGTGATGCCCGCCCCCGTGGACGCGCGCGACTGCGAGTGCCAAGGCCACCGCAAGGATGAACTGCAGGTTCAGCGCCGGGCCGAACTGGACGCCACATGAAGCCGACCCCGGATGTCGCCAAGGCCAACCGGATCCGCTGGTTTCTTGCCGCCCACCTGCTGGCCGTTCTGGGCCTCTTCGAGGCGTCGCTGTGGGTCGGTGAGCATCTTGCTGCCAAGCCCGATCCGATTCCCGCTGCCCCTGGCTCGCAGCGAGTGGCGGCTGAACGGCCTCAGCCGCAGCAGTTCGCCCGCGAAGACTCACTCGCCGGCCGCCAGGCGGATGACGGCGATGCAGGCCCCTCGCGCCCATCGGCTGAGCCTGACGCTGGACACGAAGACCGACTCGGCGGTCCGGCGACCAGACTTCCTTGAGCGCACTCGACTCCCGAAATTTCCCTTTTACGTCCTCGGCTCCAGTCGGCGCGGGTAGCTCTGAACCGATCCACCACCTCGTTGCCTCTCTCGCCCGATTTCTGTCGACCTCCACTCTCCCTCATGCTCGCCCGTACTCCGACATCGCTAACCCTGATCACCCTGGCCACGCTGACCCTGATCGCACAGGCCAACGCACAAACCCCGGCCGCGGCCTCCGCCAATGAACCCGCTGCTGCGCAGGATGCCGTCCTGACGCTGGGCACTGTGCGCGTCGAGACGCGCAGCACCGGGCCGCTGGACGTGCGTCGCGTCTTCAGCTCTGTGGACGTCCTGGGCGCCAGCCTGCTGGAAGATCAGCATGTCGACTACAGCTGGGAGCTGCTGACGCGCGCGCCCGGCGTGCAGGTGACGCAGTTCAAGCAAGGCACCGATGCGGGGCGCTTCAGCTTTCGCGGCTTCAACGGCGAGGGTCGGGTCAACGCGGTCAAGCTGCTGATCGACGGCGTACCCAGCAACGACAACGCGGGCGGCATGCCCTACCTGGATGGAGTGTTCCCGCTGGAGATCGACCGCATCGCCATCGTGCGCGGCACGAATGATGCGCGCTATGGCCTCTTCAACATCGCCGGAAATGCTGATGTGCAGACCCGCCAGGGCGGCAACGACGGCCAGGCTAGCTTCACGCTGGGCAGCTTCGAGACCCGCGAGATCCAGTTGGCCAAGGGCTGCGAAGCCGGGGATTGGAGCCAGAACTACTTCGTCGGCTGGCGCGACTCCGGCGGCTACCGCGACCATGCGGATGCACGCAAGCTCGCCCTGTCCGGCAAGTGGTTCTACACCCGCAGCGACCTGGGCTGGCGCGCCGGCCTGAGCGCCCGCTACTTCAACAACGAGGCGCTGGAGTCAGGCTACCTGACCCGCGAGCAGGCCGAGCAGTCGCCGCGCTCGTCGCCCGACTACGCAGTGGCCGACCAGGGCGAGCGCACCACGTCGCAAGTCGCCCTGCACCTGGACGGCCGCTGGGGCGACGCCGGCAGCTGGACGGTCAAGGCCTATCGCAACCGCTACGAGAACCAGCGTTTCGTGCGCTTCTCGGCGGCAGGCGTGCAGCAGGAGCGGGACAACGACGAACGCCATCACGGCCTGCTGGCCAGCGCCAGCTGGCGGCCCACGGTGAGCTGGGCCCATGAGTTCGTGCTGGAAGGCGGCGTGGAAGCGCAGTGGCAGCACAACGAGGCCCAGCGCTACCGCACGGTCAACCGCGCGCGCAGCTCGCAGTTCCGCGACTGGGACTTCAACCAGGACAGCCAGGGCGCCTATGTGCAGGCACTGATCCGCCCCGTGCCCGCGCTCACCATCATCCCCGCGCTGCGCCTGGAGCGGCTCGGTGGGCAGTTCCACGACCAGCTCGCCGTCAAGACCTACAAGATGTTCGACTACGGCCTGGTCAAGCAGCCCAAGCTCAGCGTGATCTATGCCGTCAGCCCGCAAGCCAGCGTCTATGCCAACTGGGGTCGCACCTTCCAGATCGGCAGCGGCATCGATGCCTATCAGACCCAGACACGCAATCTGCGCCCCTCGCTGAACACCGGCTGGGAAACCGGCGCGAAGTGGCAGCCCTCGCGCGTGCTGGAAGGCCGGCTGGCTTACTGGGAGCAGCGCGCCACCGGCGAAGTGGCCCGGGTGCTGGGCGTGGACGGCCTGCCCGATGCCGGCGGCAATGGCAACGTGGGTCGCACCCTGCGCCGCGGTGTGGACCTGCAGCTCAACGTACAGCTGATCCCGGGCGCGCGCGCCTGGGTGGCCTACTCGCGCCAGAAGGCCAGCATCGTCACGCCCGACCCCAGCGCACCGCTCGCTGCCGGCAAGGAGATCGAGAACGTGCCGCACTACCTGGTCAGCGGCGGCTGGGAGCAGCAGGTCGGCGAAGGCCTGAAGCTGTCCCTGTGGGGCAATGGCCAGGGTGCCTACTACCTGGAGCGAACCAATGGCCAGCCGCGCGCAGGCCAGTACCTCGTGCTCAACGCCAGCGCGCAATACAAGGTCTCGCCGCAGCTGTCGCTGCAGCTGCAGCTCAAGAACCTGACCGACCGGCACTACGTCTACGCCTGGTATGACAGCGGCTCCTCGGGCTACTCGCCTGCTGACGGCCGCAGTGCTTACGTGAGCGCCGACTGGCGTTTTTGAGCAGCTTGCTCGCGCCGATCCCTACTTCTCCATCCGATCCATTTCATGAAGTTCACACTCTCTGCCATCTCCGCAGCACTCCTGATGCTGAACACGCCCGCCTTCGCTGACGAAGGGACATCCAACGAACAGCTGGGCCGCGTGGAGGTCTCCGGCGCACGTGACCGGCTCAAGCTTGAGGAGACACCCGCCGCAGCCAGCCGGCTGGGCCTCACGGCTCGCGAGACACCGGCCACCGTGCAGACGCTGACCCAGGAGGACCTGCAGGTGCGCGGCCTGCGCACCGCCCGCGAGGCCTTTGCCGACATCCCCGGCGTGATTGCCGGCAACGTGCCGGGCAACCCGGCCGCCGTCATGATGCGGGGCTTCTCGGGCAATGCCGTGTCCATCCTGCAAGACGGTGTGCGGGTATCCACGTCCACCGTCGTACAGCGCGACACCAACACCTGGCATTTCGATCGCATCGAGGTGCTCAAGGGCCCGGCCTCCGTGCTCCACGGCGAGGGAGCGCTGGCCGGCGTCATCAACAAGGTAACGCGTAAGCCGACACTCGACGGCACGCATGTCGATGCGTTGGCCAGTTACGGCAGCTTCAACACCAGCACACTGGCGGCTGGCGCCAATCTGCAACTGTCCGACAACGCGGCGGTGCGCGTGGACGCGAGCCAGCTGCAGTCGGACAGCCTCTACGACGTGGACCGCAACGAGACCCGCTCGCGCGGGCTGACCGCCAGCGTGCTGTTCAAGCCCAGCCGCGACCTGAGCGTCCTCGTGGCGGTGGATCATTACGCCGACCGCTACGACGGTACTTACCAGGGCGTGCCGCTGGTACAGGCCGCCGTCGCCAAGGACCCCAGCAGCATCCTGCGCAGCGCCAACGGCCTGGTCATCGACAAGGCGTTGCGCCACCAGAACTACAACCCCGACGGCGCCTACTCCAGCGCCGACGAAACTACGGTGCGCAGCCGGATCGACTGGCAGCTTGGCAGTGGCTGGTCGCTCGGGACGGACCTGACGGCCTACAAGGCCGACCGCGCCTTTGTGCTGAGCGACACGCAGACCTTCGTCGCGCCCACCACGGGCTTCCCCAACGGCAGCTTCTCGCGCACCGTGCAGCGCTTCTATCACGACCACCAGTTCTGGAACGCGCGCACCGCGCTGTCCAAGGCCGGCGAGCTCGCAGGCCTGCGCAACCGCTTCACGGCGGGCGTGGAGCTCAACCACACCGACCTGTCCAGCCTGCGCCAAAGCTCCGGCACCAGCGCGCTGGCCGCAGTAGACCTTTACGCGCCCGTCGTGGGCAGCTTCCCGACCGCTGACAGCGCCTACACAGTAGGCAACGTCAACTTCGACTCCAAGCTCAACACTCGCGCCCTGTTCGCTGAGAACGCGCTGAACCTCACGCCTGGGTGGCTGCTGGTCGCCGGCCTGCGCTGGGACGACATCGACCTGAAGCGCGGTGTCACCAACTTCAACGTGACCCCCAACACGGTGCAGACGTCCAACCCGCAGTACCACCCGCTGTCCTGGCGCGTGGGCAGCACCTATGACCTGTCGCCTGCCACGTCGATCTATGCGCAGGTGACGTCGGCCACGGCGCCGGTGTCGACCATGCTGCTGCAATCCATCGTCAACACCGGCTTCAAGCTCACCAAGGGGCGCTCGGCGGAGGCCGGCTTCAAGACGATGACGGCGGACCGGCGGCTGTCGCTGACGGGCGCGGTCTACTACATCCGCCAGGACGACATCCTGACCCGCGACCCGGCCAACCCCTCGCAGACCGTGCAAGGCGGCAGCCAGTCCTCGCGCGGCATGGAGCTGAACGCCGCGGCCAATCTGGGCGCAGGCTGGACGCTCGGTGCAGGCGTCGGCGTGGTGGACGCTGTCTACGACAAGCTGGTGGAGGCTGGCGGTGCCGTGCGGACCGGCAATCGCCCGATCAACACGCCGGTCACGACCGCCAACGGTTTCGTCAGCTACACGGTGCCGGATCTGCCGGTGTCCATCAGCGGCTTTGTGCGGCACGCATCCGGCTTCTTCACGGACACGGCCAACACCATCCGTGTAGACGGCCACACGACGCTGGATGCTACCGTCGCCTGGAAGTTGTCCCGCAGCACCACGCTGACCCTGCGAGGGCGCAACCTGACCAACGCGTTCTACGGCGAGTACTCGGGCTACCCCACGACCAATATCTACCTCGGGGCGCCGCGCAGCGCCGAGGTGTCGCTGTTGGCCCGGTTCTGAGCATGACCCAGCGCCTGCGCGTCTTCATCCTCAGGCTCCACCTCTGGCTGGGCCTGGGTGTGGGCGCGCTCTTCGCACTGCTAGGGTTAACCGGCTCGGCCCTGGTGTTCTACGAGGCGCTCGACGCCGCGCTGCACCCGGAAATCCGGGTTCACTCGACGGCCGCCGCGCCGGGCTGGGACTCGCCGCTGTGGGACCGCGCCCTGCAGACGGTGAAGGCGCGTTGGCCCGAACGCACTGGTGCCTGGCGCTTCGAGGCCAAGGGCGAGCCCGGTGTGATCGCCGCCCGACATGTGCCGGCGCACGCGGGCCACGCCATCCCGTTCACCATGGTGTGGTTGTCGCCCGACGGCAGCCAGGTGCTGCGCGAGGCGGACTGGGGCAGCTACCTGATGACCTGGTTCTACGACCTGCACATGTCGCTGCTGCTGGGTGACACCGGGATTGCCATCGTTGGCTGGTCCGGCTTGGTAGTGACCGTGCTGCTTCTCACGGGCCTGTGGGCCTGGTGGCCACGGGGTAGCTGGGCCAATGCCCTGCGCTTCAAGCGCGATGCTGTGCGGTCGCGACGGCTGCGCGACATCCACAAGCTCACCGGCTTGGTGGGACTGCCACTGCTGCTGATGCTGGCTGTCACCGGCGTGATGTTGGCGCTGCCGAACGAAAGCAATGCTGTGCTGGCCGCCACCGTCGGTGCACCGACCAAGCCCCCCAAACTGCAGGCCTCGGCCCCGGCAGGGCCTCGGGTCTCGCTGGCGGCTGCGCTGGCGACGGCGCGTGCTGCCTTTCCGAATGCCCGGCTGGCTTGGGTCGAGTCGCCAGGGCCTGGGCCGGGCGTGGTCCGGGTGCGCGTGCAGCAACCCAGCGACCCGAGCGATCGCTTCCCGCACAGCTACGCCTACATCGACCCGACCACCGGAGCCTTGCTCGCCACACGGGACCGCGAACGCTTCGGCGCGGGCGACATCGTCAACAACTGGCTGCATCCGCTGCATGACGGCTCGGTCGGCGGCCTGGGGCTGCGGGTGTTGTTGATGTTGGCCGGCTTGCTGCCTGCCGTGCTGTTCCTGACCGGCGTCTGGCGCTGGCGTGTGCGCGCCGTGGCTCGGCGACACGGGCTCCGCGCTTCGAACTCTCCGCATTGAGCGCTATGTCGGGTCCTTTCATGTCTCCTCTCTTCAACCATCAACCGCCGCTCATCCTTTCCATGCAAAAGACCCAACTCGCGCTCATCCTTGCGGCACTCCCCACGCTGGTAGCCGCTCAAGCCAGCGAGCCCAGTCCGAGCACGCTGCCCCCCGTGCGCGTGACCGGCACCAGCGACAACACCTCGGCCAGCAGCCTGGCCCTGGGCACGACGGCCACACCGCTGGAGACGCCGTTCTCCATCAGCCGTGTGCCGGCTGATCTGCTGCGCGACCAGGCAGTCACCTCGCTGCAGGACGCCTTGCGCAACGTGCCCGGCGCCCAGGCCGACTCTGGCTTCAATGGCTCCCACACGCAGTTCTTCATCCTGCGCGGTGCCGTGACCGACAACGGCACGGGCTCCAACCGCGTGCTGCGCGACGGCGTGCGGCTGTCCAACTACCCCTACACGCCGGCCTTCGTCGAGAGCGTCGACGTGCTGCGCGGCCCGGGCGCGGCGGTCGGCGTGCGCAGCGAGCCGGGCGGCACGGTCAACATCGTGACCAAGCAACCGCAGCTGAAGAACTTCGGCTCGGTGGTCGCCAGCGGCGGCACGGCCAATGCCCGTGAACTGGCGCTGGACCTGAACCGCGTGCTGTCCGCCGACAACGAACTGGCCGCGCGCATCACGGCCACCCGCTCGCAGACCAGCGAGTGGCGCCATGTGCCTGACCGCCTAGACGGCGTGAAGCTGGGCCTGGCCAAGAGCGGCGGCTCGCGCTACCACCTGCGCGCCAGCATCGAGGCCACGAACCAGACCTACCAGCCCGACTACGGCCTGCCGTCGCTGGACGGCCGCCCGGTGGCCGTGCCACTGGACCGGCAATTCGGCGAGCCCTTCGGCGACTCGACCACGCGCAACCGACTCGTCGATGTGGCGGGTGACGTCGCGCTGGATGACGCCACGCGCCTGGCAGGGCAAGTCACGCACCTCGAAGCCGACTCCACCTCGATCAAGAACCTGCTGAACGGCTCGCCGCTGGCCAACCAGCCGCCCGGCACCTGGGCTCGCGTCTCGGCCTGGGAGCCGGGCACCACACGACGCATCGACTCCGCTACCGCCTCGCTGAAACGCCAGCAGACGCTGGCAGGCGTGCGCCACCAGTTCTACTTCGGGCTGGACTATTACGAAGAGTCGCTCCATCAGCCAAACCGCTCCGTGCCTGCGGCAACAAGTCCCAACATCAACGTCTTCAACCCGGTCTATGGGCGCGTTACGGTGCCCGCCAACCACGACTCGCTGCCGGTCTCGCTGACCACGCAGAACTTGTACGCCTTCGGTGCGTCGCTGCAGGACCAGGTCGATCTGGGCGACTGGACGCTGGTGGCCGGCGCCCGGCTGGACCGCCAGAACTTCCGCTACGGCGCGGCGGCCGTGACGGCGGTGCACGAGTCGCGCTGGTCGCCCAAGTTCGCGGTGCTGCGCCGGCTCGGCACGGCCGACACGGTCTACGCCAACGTCTCCACCGGCACCGCACCCAACCAGGTCGCGTCGTCGACCAACCAGTCCCTGCCCAGCCGCCGTTCGGCCCAGGCGGAACTGGGCTGGAAGGCGCAGTGGCTCGGCGGCCGACTCAACTCCGACCTGGCCGTGTTCCGTCTCAAGCAGACGAACATGATCTCGTCCGACCTGAGCACAGCGAACAACTTCGACTTCAACCTGGCAGGCGAAGCGCGCTCGCAGGGCATCGAAGCCTCGCTGAGCGGTCAACTCACCGACCGGCTGTCTGCCAACCTCAGCTATGCCTACACCGACGCGACCTACGGCTATAACGCCGTCTACGGCGGCAAACAGGTGCCCAACGTGGCCAAGCATGCCTTGACTGTGTGGGGCCAGTTCGACTGGGGCCAGGGCTGGAAGACGGGCGCCAACCTCGCCGTGCAGAGCCGCCGCTTTGCCGAAGAAGCCAACCTCACCGTGCTGCCCGGCTATGCCCGCATGGACCTGGTGCAGAGCTGGACGGCGAAGCTGGACGGTGGCCAGGCGCTGGAGCTGCAACTGGCCGTGCGCAATGTGTTCGACAAGGGCTACTACGTCTCCAGCCATCTGCATACCGCGCGCTGGGTGACGCCCGCCCAAGGCCGCTACGTGTCGGCCACGGCGCGCTACCAGTTCTGACCCCCCCGCCCAGGCAGCCCATGCGCATCCTGCAGCCGTCCTCTTTCATCGCAGCGCTTCGCTGCGTGAGGGGCTGAGCCGTGCGCCTGGGGTCCTGGCTTCACCGGCGCCTGACCTGGCTGGCGCTGGCCGCCATGGTCTTCGGCGCGCTGGCGCCTTCAGTGTCCAAGCTGCTGACGGCCTCCAGCGGTGTGATTTGGGTCGAGGTCTGCAGCGCCTCGGGCACCCGCTGGGTGGCCCTGGGAGTCGAAACGGCCCTCGGCGGCCAGCCGGCGCACCTCCTGCAGCAGGTCGTCGCGCAACGTGCAGCAGATGCAGCCGTTGCTCATCTCCACCAGCGCTTCCTGCGTCCGCGAGAGGCCCACGCCTGCCGCGTCTGCATGGTCGCGCACCAACGAGGCGTCGATGTTGACCTCGCTCATGTCGTTGACGATGACGGCCACTCGCCGGCCCTCGCGGTTGCGCAGGATGTGGTTGAGCAGCGTGGTCTTGCCGGCGCCAAGGAAGCCGGACAGGACGGTGGTGGGCAACAAGGTGGATGGCATGAGCATCTCCTGGACGACGGGTGAATCTCTCAAACGCCGAACGCGGTGCAGATCGCATCGGCGTTGTGGGCGAACAGCTTCAGACAGGTCGGCGCCGGCCCGGCCGGGCCAGACAGCGCGTCGGAGTACAGCCGCCTGCCCACGCGCGCGCCGGCTTCGCGCGCGATGCGCTCGATGAGCCGGGCGTCGGCGATGTTCTCGGCGAACACGGCGCGCACGCGGTCCCGGCGCAGTTGCCGCACGAGCCGGGCCACGTCTGCGGCTGACGGCTCGTGGCCGGTGCCGGGGCCCTGCGGCGACAGGAAGTCCACGCCATAGGCCGCGCCGAAGTAGCCAAAGGCATCATGGGCTGTGAACACGCGGCGTTGCTCGCGCGGCACGCGGGACAGGCGGCTTCGGATGTCGGCGTCCGCCGCCGCCAGCCGGTCGGTGTAGCTGCGCGCCCGGGCCGCGATGACCTCTCGAGCGCCGGGACGCGCCTTCGCCAGCGCCGCGGCCAGCGTGGCCACGTAGCGCTGCAGCAGCGCGGCATCGTGCCAGGCGTGCGGGTCCACGCTCAAGCCCGCCAGCCGTGGCTGGATGCCCTCTGTGGCCACAACAACAGCGGCACGGGTGCCGCTCGCCGTCAACAGTCGCTCGAGCCAACCCTCGAAACCCAGCCCGTTGACGACGACCACCTCCGCTGCGGCGATGCCTCGCACGTCGCGCGGCGTGGGTTTGTAGACATGGGCGTCTGCGTCCGGACCCACCAGGCTGTTCACCGACACCATGTCACCGCCGACCTCGCGCACCAGGTCGGCCAGTATGGAAAAGCTCGTCATGACGCGCAGCGGCGCAGGCGCGGCCGCAGGCAGCAGTGGCGCGCCTGCGGCAGCGAGCAGCAGGCGCCGCTTCATGCCAGTCCCCCGCGCCGGCCCTGCCACAGCAGCCCCTCGCGCGTGCCGAACAGCAGCGACAGCAGGTAGAAGCCTCCGGCTACCAGCACGATGGCCGGGCCCGATGCCTGCTCGCCATGGAAGGAGAGCAGCAGCCCGGCCACACCGGACAGCAGTGCCAGCAGCGCGGCGACGGCCATCTGCGGCGCAATGCGCGCCACCCAGAAGCGGGCCGAGGTGGCGGGCAGCATCATCAAGCCCACGGACATCAGCGTGCCCAGCGCCTGGAAGCACGCCACCAGGTTGGCCACGGCCAGCACCAGCAGCACGGTGCCGGCCCAGCCGCCTGCGCCCATCTGCCTTAGCCAGCTTGGGTCGATGCAGGCGACAACGAGTGGCCGGTAGGCGGCGGCCAGGGCCAGCAGGCTGACGGATGCCACGCCCGCGACGAGCAGCAGCGCCGCATCGTCCACCGCCAGCACGCTGCCGAACAGCAGGTGCATGAGGTCCACGCTGCTGCCGCGGCTGGACACGAGCATGACGCCGGCGGCCAGTGCGATCAGGTAGAGAGCAGTGAAGCTCGCGTCCTCGCGCTGCGCGGTGCGCTGCGTGAGCCAGCTCGCCGCCACGGCAACGGCCAGCGCGGCCAGGAAGCCACCCAGGCTCATCGCCCACAGCGAGAAACCCGCCACTGCCGCGCCCAGCGCGGCGCCTGGCAGCAGCGCATGGGCCATGGCGTCGCCCACCAGGCTCATGCGGCGCAGCACCAGCAGCACGCCCACGGGCGCGCTGCCCAACGCCAGCGCGAGGCAGGCCACAAGGGCGCGGCGCATAAAACCGAAGTCAACAAAGGGGGCGGCCAGCAACTCGTAGGTCGTCACGCGGCCTCCTTGCGCAGCGGTGCGTCGGCGCCCCAGCATTCGGCCATGCGGCGTGCCTTTAGCAGGTGTTCAGCGTCCAGGACTTCGGCGGTGGGACCCCAGGCGATGCAGCGGCGTGCCAGAAGCAGGGTGCGGCTGAAGTTTGCGCGCACCTGGTCCAGGTCATGCAGCACGGCGATCACCGTGCGGGCCTGTGCGTGCCAACGGGCCACGAGGGCCAGCAGGTCGGCCGTGGTGCGGGCATCGATGGCGTTGAAGGGTTCGTCCAGCAGGATGACCTGCGCGTCCTGCACCAGCACGCGCGCGAACAGCGCCCGCTGCAGCTGTCCCGCTGACAGCTCGACGATGAGGCGGCGCTGCAAGCCGGCCAAGCCGACCGCGTCCAGCGCGGCGTCGACACGGCTTTGCAACGCAGATGTCACCGCGCGCGTGCTGCCGGTCTTGGCCCAGGTGCCGAGTGCCACGAGGTCTGCCACCTCCAGCGGCACGCTGCGGTCGACGAGGGTCTGCTGCGGCAGCCACGCCATGCGCTGCCGCAGGCCCGATGCCAGCGCCACTTCTCCCTCTGCAGGCACCAGCTGGCCCGCGATGGCGCCGAGCAGGCTGCTCTTGCCAGCGCCATTGGGCCCGACGATGGCGGTGAGCGAGCCGGCTTCGAACGCGCCAGAGACCTGGTGCACCGCCAGATAGCCCCGGTAGGACACCGTCAGGTTGCGCAGGTTGATCAGGCTCATGGTGCTCCCAGGGCCCAGGCCACGGCCAGCCACAACAGCGCCACGGGCGCTGCAGCGGTGGTCATGCGCTGACGGGCGCCCTGATTCATCAGAGACAGCGTGGGTCGGCGCAGCCTGAAGCGGGTCGACATCTTCATGCGGCGTCCCGCGTTGCCACGCGACCGGCAGCACGTGCTGCCAGAACGCATGTCAGCACACCGGCGAGGGCCAGCGCGGCGAGTGGCCCCCACGGGATGTCGAGCGCCGCGGCACGGGGCTCGAAGCGGGGCAGGCGGGCGAAGTCCTGCGCTTCGAACCGTCGCTCCTCGAACAGGTAGGGATAGAGCTGTTCCCGCAGCCTGGCGTGGAATGCCGTGATGGCATCCTGGTAGGCCAGTTGCGCGAGCAGGTCGGTGTCGGCAATGCGGTGCAGCACCGCCTGCAGGCCTACGCCCGGCAGGGCCAGGCCCAGGGTCTGCGTCGCCCGCTGCCTCGCGAGCAGGGCCTGGCGATAGGCGGCGACCTGCGGTGCCACGCTTTCGTCGCCGAGTTGCTGGAAGGCGTAGTACCACTTCCAGTGGAACCCGGCGGGCAGCGGCGCGGTGCCCTGCCAGTGCGGATGGCTGCGGAAGAAGCGGGCAAGGGTGTCTTCCCGCGATACGTCCCACGCGCCATGCACGGCCTGGCGCTGCGCCAGCATCAGCGCCGCGCCCTGCTGGACCGGCACCGCCCGGCTCAGCACGGCGTTGCCCAGGGTGGGCAAGACCAACGTCAGCGCAGCCCAGCAACCCATCAACGCGGTGGCGTTGGCCACCGAACTGCCGCCGCGCAGACCGACCAGCAAGGCCAGGCCCGTCCAGCAGGCGACATAGGCCAGCACGGCCGCCGCGATGGCTGCCAGCGCTTGGGCAGGCAGGCCGCTGACGACTCCACCGACCAGCATCGGCAACAGCACACAGGCCGAAGCCAGGCCGGCGCGCAAGCCCGCGCGACGCCACCACAGCGCCCGGCCGGCCCGTGGCAGGGCCAGCAGTGCCGCCAGGCGGCCCGACTGTCGCTCGCTGCTGACGAGGTCGTAGAGCAGGGCAATGAGGAACAGTGGCAACAGGTAGACCGCGACGAACGCCAGGTCGAAGCGGCCGGCGAGGGCCAGCTCAGGGTTGTAGGTCTCGCCCTCGTGCAGCTGGGACTGCAAGGCGAGCGCGCGCACGCGCAGCACGTAGGGCGTGGCGTCGCGCAGGCCCAGCGCGAGGAAGGCGGCCGGCGTGGGCGCGTCCCAGGTGCCCAGGAATGCGTAGTAGCCCACCGTGCCCGCATTGCCGTCGCGTGTCAGCTTCGGTGCCTGCTGCGCCAGCTCTTCTTGTTGGAGCGCGGCGACGCGAGCGATGGTGTCCTGTTGGCGCCGCACCTCGCGCAGTCCGCTGAAGACGGCCAGCACGGACAAGGTCAGCAACAGCAACAGCGCTGCCATGGCCCAACGGGAGCGGCTCAGCAGCCGCCATTCATGTCGCAGCGCGCTCATCGCATCGCTCCTTGCAGGCGCCGGGTGGCCCATGCCATCGCGGTGGCGAGTGCCAGCAGCCAGGCGGCCAGCACGGCAGACAGCGGCGCGATGCGCTGGAGCGTGGCGGCCATGGGCTCGGGTTCGAAGTGGAAGGACGCCAGCCCGTGCCAGTGATCCTTGCTGATGCGGCTCTCGCGGCTGTTGCGGTCAGATGCCCAGCTCAACTGCTCGGCCTGGAGTCGATTGAGCGACTGCATCAAGGTGTAGCGATGCTTCTCGGCCTGTTCAAGAAAACGCTGGTAGCTGCACAGGTCGGTGCCGGCTGCGGCCATGGAGATGCCGCGCAGCGCGATGACGGGGCTGATCGAGGAAAATAGCGCCACATGACGCAACTGCGCATGCTGGCGCGCGAAGCTTTCGCGCCCGTAGCGCTCGAACAGCTCGCTGGTCAGTCGCTCGCCCTCCATCCCGACCAGGCCTTTGTAGTTGACCGGAAGATCCTCGACACGCGAGACGCCGTACTTGGCCAGCACCTGGCGGCGGAACTCTGCGAAGTGCGGATCATCCGGGTTGTGGCTGTTCCCGAGGGCTGCGAGATCACGTGCCACCGCGATGTCGGTCTCCAGGCGCGTGGGCAGCGGCCGCTGCGCAGCAGCCAGTTCGGGCGCCAACCGGGGTATCAGCACGACACCGACGGTCCATGCCGCCAACAGCGCCATCAGGGCATCGCGGCTGCGCCGTGCCCACGTCGATACCAGCACCACGCCCAGCGTCCATAGCAGCAGCCAAGCCGCATGGGCCAGTGCAATGGAGAGTGCCAGCGGGGTGCTGGCCGGGTCGTCCAGGGCTATGGCTGCCAGCGCCAGCGCCGCCGGCAGCAGCATCAGCGCCGCTGCCGCGGCGAGCGCCAGCAGTTTGCCGGCCACCAGCTGGCCCGGGCGCAGCCCTTGCGCCATTAGCACCCGCAAGGTGCCGCGTTCGCGTTCACGGGCGACCGCCGCGTGTCCGAGGAAGGCCAGCAGCAGTGGTGCGAGCACCTGCAACACGAAGGCCGGCGTCAGCTGCCCGAAGCGAAGCAGCAGCGATGACTGGCGCACGTCGCCGAAGTTCGCGCTGTTCTGGCGATGGCCTTCGAGGAACAGCGTGTGGCCGGTGAAGGGGTCGATGCCGCTGTCGAACGCAGCCAGCGGGTTCAGTGGCCGGAAGACGAAATGGCCGTAGTGCACCATGCGGTGGGGATGTCGATCCGGCTGCCCATCGAATTCCTGGTCGACCTGCGTCTGGTGCCGTTGGCGGTCGGCCTGTGCCGCACCGCGCTGGTCCCAGGCGGTGAAGGCAGCGACCGTGCCGAGCAGCAGCAGCAGCGCCAGGCCCAGCACGGCGACACGGTCCCGGCACATGAGGCGCCACTCTTCGCGGGCAATGCGAAAAACGGCTCTCATGTTCCCCCCTCTGCCACCGCGTAGTGCCGATGCAGAGCGCGCACGTCAAAACGGTCCGGTCCGTCCGCGGTCACTTCCTCCACCAGCTTGCCGGCCAGCAGGAAGCCGATGCGGTCGGCCACATCGGCAGCGCCCAGCAGGTCGTGCGTGACCATCAGGACCGCGACGCCGCGAGTGCGCAGGTCAACGAGCAGTCGCGTGAACTCGGCGCTGGCTTGTGGATCCAGCCCCGAGGTCGGCTCATCCAGCAGCAGGGCCGGCACGTGGCGGGCCAGGGCCAGGGCGATGGCTACTTTCTGGCGCATGCCCTTGGAGAAGCCTGCCACACGCCGGTCGTGCGCCGCGCTCCCCAGGCCCGCCGCGGACAGTGCTTCGCGCACGCTTGCGTCGCTGGCCGGTTGGCCGGCGAGGTCCAGCAAATAGGCCAGGTTCTCGCGGGCGCTGAGGTGTTCATACAGCGCGACGTTTTCCGGGATGTAGGCGATCTGTCGCCGGGCGCCGGCAGCATCGGCGGAGGGGTCGATGCCGCCCACGCGCACGCGGCCGGCCCGCGCTTGCACGAAGCCCAGCAGCAGGCTGATGGTGGTGGTCTTGCCGGCGCCGTTGGCGCCGAGCAGCGCATAGATCTCACCCGGTGCGACTTTCAGGGTCAAGCCCTGTAGCACGTCGCGCTGGCCATAGCCGGCGACCGCATCAGAAACGTCCAGCAGCGCGGCTTTGGAAGAGGGGGCAGCGGACATGGTCAGAACTTCGCTTGCAGGCCCAGGGTCACAGTGCGCGCAGCGCCTGGCGTGACCCAGACCCTGCTGTAGGAGCTGGTGTAGTAGGTGGTGTCGAACAGGTTGTCGACGTCCAGCGTGGCACGCAGCGTCGGGCTGATGCGCCAGTGGCTCACCAGCTTGGCGGTGGTGTAGGCCGGCAGCTCGAAGGTCGTGGCGGTCTGGCCGATGCGCGCGCCGACATGCGTGACGCCGCCTCCCAGCCCGTAGCGCTGGCCATTGGTGAACGAGCCTTCGTACACGGCCAACAGGCTGCCGTTGACTTTGGGCACGTTCAGCAGCCGTGTGCCTGCAGGCAGTGCGGTGTCGCGGCGCACTTCCACGTCGTTCCACACGAGGCTGGCGTTGACGCGCCAGGACGTGCTGACCTGGCCCGCGAAATCCAGCTCCAGCCCGCGGCTGCCGACCTCGCCGGCGGCAATTGAGAAGCCGGTGCGGGCGGGGTCCGTCTGCGCACCCGGGTCGGCCGTCAGCACATTGCGTTTGCGGATGTCGAACAGTGCTGCCGTCAGGCCCATGCGCTGGCCAGCGCTTTCCCACTTGGCGCCCAACTCCAGCGCACGACCGCTCTCGGGTGCGAAGGCCTGGCCGTTGAAGTCGGTACCGACGTTGGGGCGGAAGGACTTGCCGGCGCTGGCGTAGACCGTCCATTGCGCGGTGGGCAGCCAGCTGATGCCGATGCGGGGCGACGTGGCAGAAGGATCCTGCCGGGTGGTGACGCCGGTGCGCCGGTTCAGAAGCGACTGGCGGTAGTTGTCCACCCGCACCCCCGCAAGCAGCCGCCACTGCGGCGCCAGCGTGATGGCGTCCTGCGCGTAGAACGCGGTACCGCGTTGATGCTCCAAGGTGTCCGTGTTGGCCACAGGCGTGGGCTGGGCCTGGCCGTAGACGGGCTGGTAGATGTTGATCGCGTAGGGGCTGGCGGTGCTGGGGTTGATGCGCAGCATCACCGTGTCCATGTCGAAGCGAAAAGTCTCGGCGCCCAGCAGCACTTCGTGCACCACGCCGGCAGCGCGCACGCGCCCCTGCAGCTCGGCCTGCAGCGCGAGGTCGTCGGAGTCGTAGTCGCGCAGGCGGCGCTGGCGTGTCAGCGTGCCATCGGTTTGCAGCGCGGTCGCTTCGGTCGAGAAGCCGTGGATGCCGGTCTCTCGATAGGCGAGGCCCAGGCGGCCGCGCCAGTGGTCGTTCCAGTCGTGGGACAGGATGAGCTGGTGGGTGCGGTTGTCCACCGTCACGTCGCCATCGGCCGGCTCGCCGAGGAAGCGTTCGCGCGGGATGATGCCCAGCTCGCCGGCCGTGGATGCAACGACACCGCGGTCCAGCGGCGTGCGGTGGCGCAACAGCTCGGCGCTGTAGTCCAGCGTCGTGTCGGCACCCAGCTTCCAGCTGAAGGCGGGGGCGACCACTTCACGGCGCGCATGGATGTGGTCACGGAAGCTGTCACGATCCTCGACCGCGATGTTCAGGCGGTAGGCCAGCGCGTCGCTCACGGGGCCGGTGCTGTCCAGCGCGACACGCTTGAGGTCGAAGCTGCCGGCGTAGACCTCCAGCGCATGGCCGGCCTGCCACAGCGGCTTCTTGGACACGATGTTGAGCGTGCCGCCTGGCTCGCTGCTGCCATACAGCGCGGCCGCCGGACCTTTGAGGAACTCGATGCGCTCGACGCCAGCCAGGTCACGCGGCGCATTGAAGCCCCGGTTGGACGAGAAGCCGTTCAGCAGCGTGGCCATGCCGGTGTTCTCGTTGCCGGCCAGGCCGCGCACGGCGATGTTGTCCCACAGACCGCCAAAGTTGTTCTGACGTGAGACGCCGCCCACGTAGTCCAGCACGTCGTCCAGCTTGGTGGCGCCCAGGTCGTCGATGGCCTGGCGGGTCAGTACGCGCACCGCTTGGGGAAGCTCCCTCAGGCGCAGCTCGGTCTTGGCGCCAGACGCCTCGCCTGCGTGGTAGGCGCCAGAGGCAGTGCGGCCGACCACCTCGACGGCCGGCAAGGCGGCGGGGGCGTCCGGCGCAGCTTGTGCGCAGGCGGCATCAACGCCGAGAGCTGCGATGGCGAGAGTGATGAGATGCAGTGACGGATGCAAAGACATGGGAAATGGCGCGTTGCGCAGGGCCGTGACATTCGGCTTTTAATCATAATGCGAATGCATGTGCAATAAAGAGAAGGTCTAATTCGGCCTATGGAAAGAAACACTCGCCAGCGCACCGCCATCCGGCAGGCCATCGCCGAGGCCGCCCGCCCGTTGTTGCCTCAGGAAATCCTGCAGGCCGCCGAGGTTGCGGCCCCGGGGCTCAGCCTGGCGACCGTCTACCGCAATCTGCGCACCCTAGTCGAGGAGGGCGAGCTGCTCGCCGTCACGCTGCCGGGAGAAGTGCCTCGCTACGAGCTCGCGGGCGCTGGCCATCATCACCACTTCCAGTGCGACAGCTGCCAGCGCGTCTTCGAGGTGCACGCCTGCCCCGGCAATCTGGCCGGCCTGGCCCCGAGAGGCTTCGTGGTGGAGCGTCACGAGTTGACGCTCTATGGCCGCTGTTCAGATTGCGGCGACAGCAAGCGGCCGAACGCCGCGCGCAGGGTGGACCGGGCATCGGGTCACTGAGACGACGAGGATCTCGCATCACAAGCGAGCGAGCCTTGGCGGTGGAAGCCCTGCGAGCACGGAGGAAGCGAGGAGGTTGCGCAGGAATGCCGGCGACTGCTTGCCGTCTTGCCCACCGCCGAGGCAGGCCTACCGTTGCTGGCAGGAGTCTTGCGGAGCGCAGTGCTCAAGCAGCCCGGAAAATCAAGACATTCATCTCTGCCAGCGCTGAGCGCGTCGAACAAGGCACCACTCTGGTTGACAAGGCAGCACAGACCATGGACGAGGTGGTCAATTCCATTCGCCGTGTCACTGACTTGGGCGAGATCAGCGCCGCCAGCACCGAGCAGGCATCTGGCGTTGCCCAAGTGGGTGAGGCAGTGTCCCAGATCGACCGAGCCACACAGCAGAACGCAGCACTTGGGGAGGAAGTCGCTGCGGCAGCCGAGAGCCTGAAGACACAGGCCGAGCAGATGGTCTCCGCCGTCGCCATATTCAAGCTGGCTTGAGAAGATGCCTGATAGGAGCTTCAGCGTTGAAGCACAGTCCATGCATGGAGGCAGCCCAATGAGCCTACACGCAGAGCCGATTCCGTCCGCCGCGTTTGGCGCGATAGAGTGCGGCATCGGCAGTCTCGAGCAGCGGAGCCAGCTCGTACGGCGGCGCGGTTGCCAGACCGATGCTGACAGTGACCTGCCAGTCCGGTCCACCCAGCTGACTCCAAGGATGGGTCGCGACGCGTTCGCGTAGACGTTCGCAGACGTCGGTTGCAGCTGACAGATCGGTGTCGGGCAGCACGATGACAAACTCTTCGCCCCCCTGTCGCACCACCACGTCGCTGGCGCGCATACCGTCCTGCAATAGTTGGGCCAAAAGCGTCAGCACGCGGTCGCCTGTGGCGTGGCCGAAGCGGTCGTTGATGGACTTGAAGTGGTCGATGTCCAGCTGCGCCAGAGCCAGCGGGCGCAGCTCGCGTTGAGCTGCGGGCAACAGCTCGGCACAGCGGCGCTCCAGATGGCGGCGATTGCCCAGTCCAGTGAGAGGGTCGCGTTCGGCGCTGGCGGCTGCCTCGGCAGCGCGTTGGCGCTGCTGCTGTGCCTCCAGCCGTGCGTCGTCGGCCTGCCACTGCACTTGCTGAGCTTCGGCGCGCGATACGAAAAGCTCTGACTGGGCTCGCATCTTTTTTGTCAGGTCGCGGCGCTCCTCGCGCTCAGCCACTTCCAGATGCTGCAGCGCCTGCTCGAAACGACCGAGGGCGCGGCAGGCACGGTAGGCCGAGCGTCGGGCACGGATCAATGTCTGCTGCTGCCTAATGGCTCCCATCTCTTTGATCACACCCAGCGCCAATTCAAGAGCCGGCTCGGGCTGCGCCTGTGCCAGATGCCAGTCGGCGAGCGAGGTGCACATGCGCCAAGCATGAGCCTGCAGGCCGTGCTGCTGTGCCAGCTCGAGCACCTGGCGCAGCAGTGCACCGGCGCCGGCAAGGTCGCCCTGGTGCAGCATCACCTCGGCCAGGTTGCCGAGAATGGGCACCCTGTGCGCCGGGTTGGGAAGCTGTTCCAGCAGGTCGCGCGCGCGTTCAGCAGCGCCGCGCGTGTGCACCAGCAGCGATTGCAGCTCGGCATCGTCCGCCTGGCTGTCAAGCAGCCGATGCAGCATGCCTATGCCGATGACACAGAGACTGTTGTTAGCTGCCAGGTTAAGCCAGTTGCTGGCATTTGGGCCATGGACGCGCAACGCGTCGGCCAACACGCGCTCGGCCTGCCAGGGGTCGCCCATGCGTTCGAAGCATGCCGCCAGCGCCATGGCAGCGTCGAGCGCGGCGCTGGCATCGTGGTCACGCGCCAGGCGCACCAATTCGTTCGCGGCGCCTAGCGCGGTCTCGAAAGCTTGGGACTCGCTCGCGGCGAGGGCCTGAGTGCGCAACACCGCGCAGCGTTCGCTCCGTTGATCAGCGCCCTGCAGCAGTGGCAGCGCCTCATGTGCAGCCTTCACGGCGTCCGCGTAACGGCCAAGCCGCCCAAGATGGAGGCAGCGCAGCTCGGCTGCACGGCCACGCTCTAGCGGGAGATGAAGTTGTGCGGCCAGGTCCATGGCGGCTACGCATGCAGCCAGCGCCGCCTCGGGTGGGGCGATGCTGCTGCGTCCGCCCAGGAGCATGGCCTCTTGCAGCTGCTGGGCCAGATCAACCTGCGGCAACCCAGGCGCTACAGC
Organism: Pelomonas dachongensis; assembly: GCF_043555865.1. Classification (NCBI taxonomy): domain Bacteria; kingdom Pseudomonadati; phylum Pseudomonadota; class Betaproteobacteria; order Burkholderiales; family Sphaerotilaceae; genus Roseateles; species Pelomonas dachongensis. The sequence continues at coordinate 251,036 of NZ_JBIGHY010000003.1, read as the reverse complement.
GGGTAGCGGGGATGCGGATCTGGATCCTGAGAACGTGTCTTCCACCTAGGGTAATACTGGCAGTACGCGGCGTGTTCTTGACGGAATTTTACGCGGGTCCTGCTTGCACGCCCGCAGTTCGGATGATGCGAGTCAACAGGCGCACGCCCAGCTGAGCCTCCAAGGCCTTGACCATAGGGCTGGGGGCGCGGCGCGCGGGAAGCTGCGCTCCTGTGCCACAGATCAAAATGCCAGACAGTAGTCGTCGACGCCAGCGCGCCTTCTGCGGTCTTTCGGCGAACGAGACCGAGTTGGGGCGACGTGTGCGTCTAGCAGCTTGTCCACCTGATCCAGCAAGCCCAAGGCTGGGAACCCCTTCAGAAGATTCCCACAGCCATGCCTTCCGACCCCGCCTCGAGTGCGCGTAGCGTCGACGCTGACAGTCGGGCAGATCAGCCAGCTACTGCTGAGCCAGGATCGCGCTCAAGGGCGAGTCGCTGCGCCGGGGAGCATCCCAGGCCTGACCCAGCACGCCGTTCCACGCTGATCGCGGACACCGTTCCAAATTGATGGCGGGCGGTTGCCCTACCCATGCGGCCCGTCACTCAGGAACCCACTCAGGGTGTCCGCGATCGCCTGGAACACTGTCCGCGGTCAGTGGAATACGCACCGTGGCTTCCTGCTTCTTCGCCAAGCCCTAGACTTCACCGAAACCGCAGGCGTCCTTGGTGCGGTTGACGCGGGCCGACAGCATGGCGAGGTTCGTGGCGGCATATGCGCCGTCCTTGTTCAGCCGGTCGACGGACGCATCGGTCCCACGGCGAGTGCCGTTAGGCAGGATCTCTCAGGTCACCAGGCATCGCTGGGCATGGCTTGGCATCCAGTCGCCGAAGCAGTTCAACCGTGAAGTCAGGCGCGACGCTGCGATCCCGAACCAGCGCATTTAGCCTGAGCTGAAGCCATTTGCGCACGAAGCGTTCGTCCTGGCGTGGCCGGCCTCGGCCCCCAGCCATGGCTAACGTGAACCCCTCTTGAACGGCGCTCGGCCAGTCCACCTGCCAGGGCACGCGGCTCAGGTTGTGGATATCGTGGCCCAGGCCGCGCCGGACCTCGACCGGATCAATGACGCGGATGGGCGTCATGGTGACATCCCCCAAACGCGCACAGGACGGCGACGTCGCCCCAAGCATGCGGTTTGAAATCTCACGCGGCCTCTGGGCGCGCGTGAGCCTGGGTGGCCGCGGTTCGCCCCTGGGGGATCAGCTCCGCGGAGGCGGGAGCAAGTGGTCGAGGTCGGCACTGGACCTCATTGAATTCCCATGCACCCCGCGTTCAGGATTCAGAGAACTTCGACAACTCAACGCAGGCGCAAGCGCGACCCCACGTCGTTCGAGGCGACCACGGTGCCGATCTCCGCGGCCGCGTCGAAACCGTGGCGGCGGAATACCGCCAGCACCTCGTCCACCGCGCCCGCGTCGCATGACACCAGCAGACCGCCGCTGGTCTGTGGGTCGGTCAGCAGCGCGCGGTCGGGCGCGGGGAAATCGGCGGACACCGCCACCTCTGCGCCGTAGCCGGCCCAGTTGCGGCGCGACGCGCCGGTGACGAAGCCGGCCTCGGCCAGTTCGCGCACCTGCGGCAGCAGCGGCACGCGCGCCCAGTCGATCTCCACGCCGGCGCCCGCGCCGCGCGCCAGCTCCAGCGCATGGCCGGCCAGGCCGAAGCCGGTCACGTCCGTCATCGCGTGCACGCCGTCCAGCGCGGCCAGGTCCGGTCCCGGCGTGTTCAGCTGGGTCGTGGTGGCCACCATGCGGGCATAGCCGTCGGCCGACAGCTGCTCCTTCTTCAGCGCCGCCGACAGCACGCCCACGCCCAGCGGCTTGCCCAGCACCAGCCGGTCGCCCGGGCGCGCATCCGAGTTGCGCTTGATGCGCTTGGGGTGCGCCACGCCCAGCGCGACCAGGCCGTAGATGGCTTCGACGGAGTCGATGGTGTGGCCGCCGGCGATGGGGATGCCCGCCGCCGCGCAGACCGACTCGCCGCCGGCCAGGATGCGACCGATGACGTCCACGGGCAGCACGTTGATGGGCATGCCCACCAGCGCCAGCGCCATGATGGGCTTGCCGCCCATGGCGTAGACGTCGCTGATGGCGTTGGTAGCCGCGATGCGCCCGAAGTCGAACGGGTCGTCGACGATGGGCATGAAGAAGTCAGTCGTCGCGATCAGCGCGATGTCGTCGGTGAGCTGGTAGACGGCCGCGTCGTCCGCGGTCTCGATGCCCACCAGCAGCTGCGGCGGCACCGGCAGCTGGCGCGTGTTCTTCAGGATCTCGCTGAGCACGCCCGGCGCGATCTTGCAGCCGCAGCCGCCGCCATGGGACAGCGAGGTCAGGCGCGGGATGGGAGCGGAGGTGTGGGTCATGGCAGTGAGGCGATGTGGCCGGCCAGGGACTGGATGCCAGCGTCGGAGAGGTCGTCGGAGGCCACGCGGTGAGCGTTCGGCAGGCCGGCGAGATGCCGGCCCTGCGAGCGGGCGTACAGCGGGTCGTAGTGGCGGGCCATCAAGGCCTCGAACAGCGGCGCCAGCGCGCCGGCCAGCGCCCATTCGCGCCACTGTGCCAGCACGTCGCGGGGCAGCAGCTCACGCAGGCCGTCCAGCTTGTCCGCCAGCGCCGGGCGGTCGTCGCCCAGCCAGGCATAGTCGCGTAACAGGTAGGCCAGCCGCGCATCCGGCGGCGCGGCGATCTCGACCACCGGGCTTTCGCGCAGGCGCTGCAGCAGCGGCTCGGGAACGGTGATGCGGCCGATGCGCCGGCTCTCGGCCTCCACCCAGACGCGGCGCGCGGGGTCCAGGGCGGCGAGGCGATGCGCCAGCTGCGTCTCGAAGGCCTTCTGCGACGGCTGCGGCCGCCCGGGCACCGCGCCCAGCACCGAGCCGCGGTGGGCGGCCAGGTCTTCGAGGTCCAGCACCTGCTCGCCCTGCGCGGCCAGTGCCTGCAGCACGCGGGTCTTGGCGCTTCCCGTAGGCCCGCACAGCACGCGCAGGTCCAGCGCCGGCGCGCGCTGCGCGATCTGCTCGATGACGTGCGCGCGCCAGGCCTTGTAGCCGCCCTTGAGCTGCTGCGCGTCCCAGCCGACCAGCCGCAACCAGTTGACGAAGCTGCCGCTGCGCATGCCGCCGCGCCAGCAGTAGACGAGGGGCCGCCAGTCCCGGGGCTTGTCGCGGAACTGCTCGTCCAGGTGCCGGGCGATGTTGCGTGCCACCATGGCGCCGCCGATCTTGCGTGCCTCGAATGCGGACACCTGCACGTAGGTCGTGCCGACGACGCGGCGCTCCTCGTCATCCAGCACGGGGCAGTTGATGGCGCCGGGGATGTGGTCCAGCGCGAACTCGGCCGGCGAACGCACGTCGATGAGGACCGTGAACTCGCCCAGTTCGGCCACGGTGGTGGGCTTGTGACTCATGGGGTGGGCGAGGTTACACCGAGGCCCGATGGGCGGGAGTGGCGTGAACAATGCCACGCGCCCGGCGTCGGTGGTGCCGCATGGGCGGCGAAGCGGTGTTTTTCGACGCATGCGACGGGGTGGTCGGTTCCATCATGGCGCCATGACACGCCGCCACCGCCCCGTCCCGCTGCCCAGTTTCGGCCCGCGCCGCATCCGCGGCGAGCTGGGCTCGGCCCGCCTGGTCCTCGACGAGGTCGTACCCAGCGGCGAACGGCCGGTGCAGCTGTCGCTCCCGGAACTGGAGCGCTTCTCGGCGTTGATGGCGGCCCAGGGCTGGCCCGCCCATGTGTCGCGCCTGGCCTATGACCGCATCTACGCCGGCGAGCGCTTCGGTTTCGCCAAGCGGGTGGGTCGCGGCGCGCTGCCCGCGCTGGCGCGGCAGCTCATCGACGGCTGGCGCGCCACGCGGCTCGAGCCGGCGCCGCGCTGACACGGGTTCTGAGCCGGGCGCGGGGCCCGTCGCGCAGGCTGACCAGCACGATGCCCGCCAGCACCGCGGTGCTGCCGGCCATGAATGCCGGCTCCAACTGCTCGTCGAGCAGCCAGGCGCCCAGCAGCACACCGAGCAGCGGCGTCAGGAACGAGAACACGCCCAGCCGCGACGCCAGGTAGCGGCGCAGCAGCCAGCACCAGGCCAGGAAGCTGGCGAACGACACCACCAGCGCCTGGAAGCCCAGGTGCGCCCACACGCGCGGACTTGTCGCATCGAACGCCCACTGGCCGGACAGCAGCGCCACCGGCAGCAGCAGCGCAAAAGCGCCGATCAACTGGTATTGCAGCGTCTCGGTGGCTGGCGCCTGGGCCAGCCGCGTGCAGCGGATGGTGATTGTGGTGGCGCCCCAGCACAGCGCAGCCAGCAGCGCTAGCAGATCGCCCCACAGGCCAGCGCCTGGTGCCGTGTCGCCGTTGAGGAAGGCGATGGCGACGCCCCCGAAGGCCAGCGCAATGCCGGCCCACTGGCGCCGCCCCAGTCGCTCGGCCGGCAGCCGCCAGTGCAGGCCGAGCGCCGCGAACAGCGGTGCGGCATACAGGAACACGACGACGTGCGATGCCTGCGTCAGCTGCAGCGCGAGGCTGACGAACACGTACTCCAGCGCGAACAGCCCGCCCGCGACCGCGCCGGGCGCCCAGTGCGCGCGCACCAGCCGCTCGCCGCGATGACGCATCAGCACGGCCAGCAGCAGCAACGCGATGCCCGAACGCACCGCCACCATCAGCATCGGGCTGGCCGCGTCGGCCACGGCCTTCAGCGAAATCTGCTGCAGGCCCCAGGTGAGGCACAGCAGCAGCATCAGGCCGCTGGCGCGGGCGTCCAGCGGCGCGGGCAAAGGGGCGGCAGGGGACAGCATGGCGCGACTGTGCGGGCGTGGCGTGAACTCGAAAAGCTCATAATTCAGTGGACAACCATTCGCTTATCGAATCCATGCGCGACCTGCAGATCGACTGGCTGAAGTGCTTCGTCGCGACGGTGGACGCCGGCTCGCTGTCCGGCGCCGCGGTGGCGGTGCACCGCTCCCAGTCGGCCGTCAGCATGCAGCTCAAGAAGCTGGAAGACGCCGTGGGCCATTCGCTGCTGCTGCGCGGTCCGCGGCTGCTGCAGCTGACCCACGAGGGCCAGGCGCTGCTGGGCTATGCGCGGCGCATGCTGGACCTGCAGGCCGAGGCGCAGGCGGCGCTGCAGGGCGAGGCGATCTCGGGCGTCGTGCGGCTGGGCGTTCCGGACGACTACGCCAGCCAGTACCTGACGCCGGTGCTGAAGCGCTTTGCACCGCGGCATGGCGGCGTGGAGATCCAGCTGGACTGCGAGCAGTCCACCGCGCTGATCCCGCGCGTGCAACGCGGCGAGCTGGACCTGGCGCTGGTGTCGCGCGACCACGCACGCCGCGGCACGCTGTTGTTCCATGAGCCCATGGTGTGGGTGGGCTCTCCGCAGTTCGACGTGTGGACGCGCGACCCGCTGCCCATCGCCGTCTACGAGGAGGCCAGCCTGGGCCGGCGCAGCGCCCTCCATTCGCTGGCGCTGCAGGGGCGGCGCTGGCGCATCGTCTACAACAGCTCAAGCCTGGCGGGCCAGATCGCCGCCGTGGAAAGCGGCCTGGCCGTGGCGGTTCTGACGCAGTGCAGCGCCCCTGCCCATCTGCAACGCCTGGGTGCCGAGCAGGGGCTGGGGCCGCTGCAGCCGATGGAGGTGGCCGCCTACCGCAGCCAGGCGTCCAAGGGCAACAAGGCGGTGGACAGCCTGCAGCAGATGCTGGTGCAGACGCTGCGCCAGGCCGGCGTGTAGGCCTGGGCACACACGCCGTCGGCGGCGCCGGGTCGCGCCGACGCAGAGCCGCGCGCATGCGGCTACCCGTCCAGCGGTGACACTAGGCGGTGACGGCCGGGCCTCCCGCCGGCCGCAGCGTTCCATAAGCCAAGTCCATGAGAAAGATCCTCCAATCCCTGCACGACCGCTTGCCCGCCTGGGCAGCCGAATGGCTCGACATCCTGGTGCCGGTGTTCGAGGTCACGTTGATCCTGCTCGTCGCGTGGCTGCTGATGCGCATCGTGCGCCAGGGGCTGCGCCGGCTGACCAGCGTCTATGCGCTGCCTGCCCATGTCACCTCGATCTTCCTGCGCGTGGTGGGCGTGCTGGTCTATGCCGGCGCGCTGCTGTGGGCGCTGGAGCGTCTGGGCGTGTCCGGCGCGGTGTTGTGGACGGCGTTCACCGGCTTCGCCACGGTCGGCGCGGTGGCGTTCTTCGCTGCCTGGAGCGTGCTGTCCAACCTGTTCTGCACGCTGTTGATCTACATGACGCGTGCGTTCCGCATCGGCGACGTCGTGGAGCTGCTGGAGACCGGGGACAAGCCCGGCATGAAGGGCCGGGTCGTCGATATCAACATGGTCTACACGACGCTGCAGGAGACCGGCGACCTGCGCAACGGCACCAGCCTGCAGCTGCCCAACAGTCTGTTCTTCCAGCGTGCATTGCGGCGCTGGCACGGCGCGGCGGCCGAGCGCCAGGCGCCGCCGCCTGCGGGCGTGGAAGAGCACGAAGGCGGCTAGACGGGCGGCTGGAAGCCCTCAGCCGTGCCAGCGCCGCGTCGCGCGGCGCACCACCTCGGCCAGCAGGTGCTCGTCGGCCTCGATCTGGCGCAGCCAGGTCGCGTCGTTGCCCGTGCCGGCGATCTCGCGGCGCAGGTATTGCAGCGCGGGCTCGGCCTTCAGGTCGGCGGCGTGCGCGTCCAGCCGGCTCAGCACCGACAGCACGTCGTCGCGCAGCACGCGGTGCTCGCCGGTCTCGGGGTCGACAAAGGTGCCGTCCAGTCCGAAGCGGCAGGCCTGGAAACGGTTGAACGTATAGGGCAGATAGTCGTCCTCGCTGAGCTTGAACGGCTTCTCGACCGTGATCCAGTGCGCCAGGCACTGGATGAAGCCCGCGATGGCGGCGGCCTTCTCAATGGTCAGCGGCGTGTCCAGCACGCGGACCTCGATGGTGCCGAACTCGGGCTTAGGGCGAATGTCCCAGTAGAAATCCTTCATGCCCGCGACCACGCCGGTGCGGGTCATCTTGTCGAAGTACACGCAGAAGTCGTCCCAGGTCTGTACAAACGGCGCACGGCCGCTCAGCGGGAATGCGAACACCGAGTTCAATCGCGCCGAGTCGAAGCCTGTGTCCTCGCCCTGCACGAACGGCGACGACGCGGCCAGCGCGATCAGGTGCGGGATGAAGCGGCTCATGCCGTGCAGCAGCACCAGCGCTTCGTCAGCGCTCGGGCAGCCGATGTGGACGTGCTGGCCGAAGATGGTGAACTGCTTGGACAGGTAGCCGTACAGCGACGACAGCTCGTGAAAGCGCGGCGTCTCGAAGATGCGCTGGCGCTTCCAGTGCTGATAGGGGTGGGTGCCGCCGCCGCACAGGCTCACGTCCAGCCGGTCGGCGCAGCTGACCAGCGCGTCGCGGATCTGGCCCAGCTCCGACAGCGCCTGGCCATAGCCCGTGCACACGCCGGTCGACAGCTCGATCATGCTGCTGGTGATCTCGGGCGTGATGGCGCCGGGCAGGCTGTGCTTCTTCACCAGCCGCAGCAGGTCGCCCGAGACGGGCGCGAGGTCGTAGTCGTCGTTGTTGACGATCTGCAGCTCCAGCTCGACGCCCAGCGTCAACGGCTGCGATTTGGAGAACTGGCCGAGGCTCATCAGGAGCCCTCCTTCTTGTTCTGCTTCAGGTGCCAAAAGCGCTTGGGCGCCGGTGGCAGTTCACCCGCCAGGCGCAATGCAAACTGCACGGCGATGGGCCCGAACAGCTCCAGCACCGCGATGCTGGCCAGGATGATGGGCACCGCGCCCTTGGCCAGTTCGGGCTCGGCGCGCATCAACTCGCTGAGCATGACCAGCGCCGTGGCGGACAGCGGCGTCATCGTGATGGACAGCGCCAGGCCCTGCTTCAGGCTGGCGCCCGACCAGCGCGACAGCGTGACGATAGCCAGCATCTTGGCGACGAATCGCGTGGCCAGCAGCGCCAGCGCCGCGAAGCCGCCGGCCACCAGGATCTGCGGCGTCCACGCCGAGCCGACGATGACGAACAGCATCAGCACCAGCGCGGCGCCCACCGTGCCGAAGTGGCGCGGCCACACCCACGGCCGCTCGCTGGTGTTGCGCAGCAGCAGGCCGGCCAGCAGCGGCATCAGCAGCGTGGACACGCCGATGGCGCGCGCCGCGACGATGGAGAACGCCACCAGGCCGAACAGCAGCACCGTCGCACTCTCGTTGCGCAGGTCCAGCCGGCGCGCGGCCAGGTAGGTGGCGCCGGCCAGCAGCACGGCCACGCCCACCGTCGTCAGCAGCGAGACGGACAGGCCGGCCAGTGCGTCGCCCACATTGCCGCCGTCGTCGGCGGCCCACCAGGTGCGCATCAGCAGCATCGCAACGACGGCGTACAGCGTGTTCAGCGCCGTCAGCAGCGACGCGCGCTGCGTGACCTGGCCCTCGGCGCCCAGTTCCAAGGCGACGCGGCCCGACACCGCGGCGGGTGCCGGCATGGCCAGGATGGCGCAGGCGATGGCCGTCTGCCAGCCCACGTCGAACAAGCGCATCACGAAGGCCACGGCCACTGCGCTGAGCGTGGCTTCCAGCAGGCTGGTGACGGCCAGGCCCGGATTGCGCCGCAGCCAGCCCAGCCGCACGCGGCTGCCGATCTCGAACAGCAACAGGCCCAGCGCGAGGTCGGTGACGATCTGTGCGGCGCCGGCCAGCGGCATGGTCACGCCGTGGCCGAACGCGGCGGCCACACAGCCGGCCAGCGTGTAACCCACCACGCGCGGCAGCCGCGTCGTCGCGGCAATGAATTCCCCGGCCAGCGCGCCCACCAGCAGCACGCCGACGATGAACATCAACTCGCTCGATGGGGTGACGGCCAGTCCGGCCCAGACACGGGCCCCACTGTCGAGTGCAGTCATGCAGTCTCCCTTGAAGTTTTTGGCCAAGCCTAGTGGTGGGTCACACCCTGACTTGTAGGCCAAGACGCCGAAATGACCCTGAAGCGCGGCTCCGGGACAATGGCCCGATGCGACTCCTCAGCGTCAACACTGCCCGCGTCGAGCACTTCGTGGCGACCACAGGCCAGGCCGTGGATTCGGCCATCCGCAAACGTGCCCGCGAGGGCGCCGTCGCCGTCGGCCCGCTGGGGCTGGACGGCGACGAACAGGCCGACCTTACCGTACATGGCGGGCCGGCCAAGGCGGTGTACGCCTACCCGCACGAGCACTACGCGTTCTGGACCACCGTGCGCGGCCAGGCGCAGGTGGCCGGCGCTCTGCAGCCGGGCGACATGGGCGAGAACCTGACGCTGCAAGGCTTGCAGGAAGGCAAGGTCTGGCTGGGCGACGTGCTGCGCTTCGCGGACTGCGAGCTGGTCGTCACCGAGCCGCGCCAGCCCTGCTTTAAATTCAACGCGCACATGGGCTTCAACCAGGCCGCCAAGCTGATGGTGCAGAGCGGTTACTGCGGCTTCTACCTGGGCGTGGGGCGCGAAGGCCGCGTCGCCGCGGGCGAGGCCTTCGAGCTGATACCCGGCCCGCGCGAGGTGGGCGTGGTGGAGCTGTTCAAGGCCAGGATGAAGGGCAAGGGCTGATGCGACGGCGCTTGTTGCTGGGCGCAGCCGGCCTGCTGCCGCTGGCCGCGCATGCCGGGCCGGTGCTGAAGGTCGGGCCGCGCCAGGCCGTGCGGTCGCTGGCGGCGGCGGCGCGCCAGGCCCGGGACGGCACGCTGATCGAGGTGGACGCGGGCGACTACATCGCCGATGTCGCCGTGTGGCCGCAGCACGACCTGACCCTGCGCGCGGTGGGCGGCCGCGTGCGTGTGGTCGCAGCCGGTGCGCATGCGCAGGGCAAGGGCCTGTTCGTCGCCACCGGCCGGCGCCTGCGCATCGAGGGCTTCGACTTCCTCGGCTGCAGCGTGCCCGACGGCAACGGTGCGGGCATCCGTCTGGAGGCGGGCTCGCTGACGCTGGTGAACTGCGGCTTCCGCGACAACGAGAACGGCCTGCTGGCGTCCAACGACGACAGCATCGAGCTGGACATCGTCGACTGCGAGTTCGCCGCGATCCCGCTGCGCCGCGGCCTGACGCACAACCTCTACGTCGGCACCATCAAGCGGCTGGCCGTCACGGGCAGCTACTTCCACGGTGGCTTGCTGGGCCATCTGCTGAAGAGCCGCGCGGCGGTCAACCACATCCTCTACAACCGCCTCACCGACGAGGTCGGCGGGCGCGCCAGCTACGAGCTGGAGTTCCCCAACGGCGGCGTGGCCGTGGTGATGGGCAACTTCATCATGCAGAGCTCGACGACGGACAACCCGCACGTGATCTCGTTCGGCGTGGAGGGCGCCAAGTGGCCTCGGCAGGCGCTCTACCTGGTGCACAACACGCTGGTGGACCAAAAGGCCAACGGCGGCGTCTGGTTGCGCGTGACGCCGCCCAACATCGACGTGATGGTGGCCAACAACCTGCTCGTCGGCACGCCGCAGCTGGCGGCGCAGGGCCACTGGACGCGGCGCGCCAACTTCACGGCCGGCTGGGAGGAGTTCGTGCGCGCGGTGCGCGAGGACTTCCGCTTGAAGCCCGGCTCCGGCCTGCGCGGCAAGGCGCAGGACATGGGCGAGGCCGAGGGGTTGAAGCTCAGCCCGTCGCGCGAGTACCGCCACCCGCGCGGCACGCTGGCGCTCGCCGGCCCCGCGCTCAGCCCCGGTGCCTTCCAGTCCTGATCAGGCGGCGCGCACCGTCGGGTAGTCCGTGTAGCCCTCGGCGCCGCCGCCGTAGAAGGTCTCCTTCTGCGGCGTGGCCCAGGGCAGGTCGTCGCGGATGCGCTCGACGAGGTCCGGGTTGCTGATGAACGGCCGGCCGATGGCAACCGCGTCCACGCGCCCGCTGGCCACGGCGTCCAGAGCCATGGCCCGGTCGTAGCCGTTGTTGGCGATGTAGGGGCCGGCAAAGCGGCGGCGCAGCTCGGCGTAGTCGAATGGCGCGTTGTCGCGCGGGCCGCCGGTGGCGCCCTCGACGACCTCCAGGAACGCCAGCTTCAGCGGTGCGAGTTGGTCGGCGACATGGTTGAAGAGGGCTTGCGGATCGCTGTCCTGGCCGATGTCGTTGGCCGGCGTGACCGGGCTCAGGCGCAGCGACGTGCGGCCCGCCCCGATGGCGCCGGCCACGGCCGTCATGACCTCGACCAGAAGCCGCGCGCGGTTCTCGATGGCGCCGCCGTAACCGTCGGTGCGGTCATTGGCGCTGTCGCGCAGGAACTGCTCCAGCAGGTAGCCGTTGGCCGCGTGCACCTCCACGCCGTCGAAGCCGGCTTCGATCGCGTTCTTCGCCGCCTGTGCGTAGTCGGCAATCAGCTGCGGTAGCTCGTCGGCGCGCAGCGCGCGTGGCGTGTCGGTGGGCACCAGCTCGCCGTGGGCGGCGTAGGTGCGCGTCTTGGCTGCGCGAGCGGTGGACGACACCGGTGCCTGGCCGCCCGGCTGCAGGCTGTTTACCGAGATGCGGCCCACGTGCCACAGCTGCACGACGATCTTGCCGCGCTCCGCATGCACGGCGTCGGTCACCTGCTTCCAGGCGGCGATCTGCTCCGGCGTGTGGATGCCGGGTGTGTCGAAGTAACCCTGGCCGTCGGGGCGGATCTGCGTGGCCTCGGTAATCAACAGGCCGGCGCTGGCGCGCTGGCGGTAGTACTCGACGGTCAGCGCATGCGGCGTCTGGCGCGGCGACCGGTTGCGGGTCAGCGGGGCCATGACGAGGCGGTTGGCAAGCTGGATGTCGCCGAACCGGACGGGGTCGAAAAGCGTGGGCATGGATGGGGAAAGGATAGGTGCGATGGTTCGCAGGCTAAGCGGACTGCGGCAGCCCTGCGATGCGTGCGGTTGCTGCGGGATGTGCTATCGCGGACCTCAGGGGCAGCGCCTGCACCCGCCCGCACTCGGCGATTGGTAGCGTCACTCGGCAGCCGTGGCCTCGGCGTCGGTGTGCCGCTCAGGCTCGGCGGTGTGGAGGATCTCGTTCAGCACCGACGTGGCGTAGTTGCCGGCGGGCAACGCGAACGTCAGCACCAGCTGGTCGGCCTGCGGCCATTGCCATGACATGTCCACCGGGCGCGCCACCAGGGCGCGGCGTTCCTGCTCCAGTCCGGCGTGTTCCATGCCGTCGCACAGGGTGGCGTGCTGTTCAGCGACGCTGTTCTCCAGCGCCTGCGCGTCATCGGTGCTGGCCACGCGGCCCCGTCCCCACAGCGGCCCGGTGGGCAGGCCCGCCTCATCCATCACGTCGCCCGGCAACGTCTGGCCCCACAGTCGTTGCCGGATGCGCAGCGCCAGCACCTCGTTGAAGACGAATGAGCGCACCGCCGACAAGTAGATGCCTTTCTTCTTCGGGTTGCGCACGCGGATTTCGCGCGCCAGCATGGCGCGGCCCTGCTCGACGTTGCCGCCGTCGAAGCCGAAGCGCTGAGCGCCGAAGTAGTTGGGCACACCCTGTGATGCAGCGGCCTTCAGGTTGGCTTCGATGGCATCGCGATCGCCGCTCACGTCACGCAGCACGATGCGAAAGGCGTTGCCCTGCAGGTCACCGGGGCGCAGCTTCTTCACGTGGCGACTCTGGCTCAGCACTTTGAACTCCGGGTGCTGAAGGCCGGTCAGGACGGGGGTTTCGCCTTTCCCTTTGGCAATGGGGAGATAGATGCTGAACCACTGGCGGGTGATCGCGTAGCGGTCCTTCAGGCCGGCATAGCCCACGTCCCACTCGTTCACGCCGGCGGCGACCGCCAGTTGCTGCGCGACGAACGCGGTGTTGGCGCCGTTCTTCTGCACGTCCAGCCAGAGGTGCTCGCCCTCACCGGCGGGCAGCTGCAGCGGAAGCTCGGTCACGAGGAAGTCCTCGTTGAGGCATTTCAGCGTGGCGCTGGCGCCGCTTGCCGGGTAGGCAGGCGGCCAGGACGGCAGGGTCGTGTATCGGGCGTCGGTCATGGGGGGTCCAGGTGAGCGCTGATTGTCCGTTCACCACATGGCGTCCCTCCGCCATGGCGCGCGTCAGCTGCTGAGGACGCGCAGCAAGAAGAAGTCTCAAGGCAGCAGCACGACCGCCGGCAACGCACTGAACAGCACGGCGACGGTCGCCAGGGCCGTGGCGCCCTGCGCGAAACGGCGCTGCCAGCCGGGCAGGGCGCCGGCCACGTGCCGGCGTTGCAGGTGCACCGCGTGCGCGCCCAGCGCCAGCAGCGCCAGCGCCGTCGCGGCCCAGGCGGTGGCGTTGGCTGCCCGTTGCTGGGGCCAGACCAGCTCGCCCGCGGCCCAGCAGGCCATGAAATGCACGAACCAGATCGTGAAGGCCGTCAGCAGCGGGGGCCAGCTCGACGGCTTCACAGGCCGCTCCAGGGCAGCACGCGTGGCAGCAGCAGGCCGGCCGTGCCCTCCAGGGCGGCGAACATGAACAGGATGCGCAGCGCCTCCAGCGTCTTGTTCACGGGGCCGGGGGCCAGCCCGCGCATCCAGCGCAGTGCGTAATAGAACGCCGACAGCAGCACCGCGACGACGACGCTGCCGTGCCAGGCCAGCATCGCGTAGACCGTCGCGCCCTGGCCGCTGGCGTCGCCGCGCAGGCCGGCCTCCCACCAGTCGCGCACGTCCACGCCCAGCGCCGTGGCCAGGCACAGCGCGCTGAGGCCCATCAGCGACGCGCTCGTGCCGCTGCCACGCTTCAGCCGCGCCATCAGCGGCCGGGCGGCCCAGGCGCTGGCGGCGGCCACGCCCAGCAGCGCAAGACCCGGCCCCAGTGTGCTGCGCGGCGCGGCGACGCGCCACCAGTCCGGATGCGCGCCGTGCAGGTACAGGTAGCCGAACATGGCCATCAGGAAGATCATGCCCAGCGTGATGCACAGCAGCACCGAGGCCCACCAGCCGTGGGCCTGCGGGCCGGCCACGTAGGTGGGCAACCGGATGCCGCCGCCGGCATCGACGTGGGTCTGCGCGATGTGCCGGTCGTTGCCCCACACCCAGCGCATCAGGCACACGACGGTCAGCACGGCGCATGCGGCGCTCAGCGTCAGCGCCTGCACGGTCAGCAGCAGAAATGCGCCGGCCGTGAACACGGCGGACAGCAGTGGCCACCACGACGGCCCCGGCATGATCTGCACGTACTGCGGTTCGGCACGCGTGGGGCTGGTGACCAGCGTCTCGCGCTGGCCGGTGGCGCTGTTCGGCAGGAAGTAGCGGCCGGCGTTGACGTCCGCGGCCAGCTGGGGGTCGGCCCACAGCGGCTCCAGGTGGCTGACCACGGGGATGGAGCGCACGCTGTAGTTGCCGGCCGATAGCCATTCCAGCGTGCCGCCACCGAACGCGTTGCGCGCGTTGCCGCCGGAACCAAAGCGCAGGTAGCAGCGCAGCGCATCGACGATGAACAGCGCCACGCCAGCCGCCATGATGAAGGCGCCCACGGTGGAGATCAGGTTGGGCAGGTCCCAGGCGCGGTCAGGCAGGTAGGTGTCGACGCGCCGCGGCATGCCCATCAGGCCGCTCAAGTGCATGGGCAGGAAGCACACGTGCACGCCGGTGAAGCACAGCCAGAACACCCAGCGGCCGACCTTCTCCGACAGCTGCCGGCCGTTGATCATCGGCGTCCAGTAGTAGAAGCCGGCGAGCAGCGGGAACACCATGCCGCCGATCAGCACGTAGTGGAAATGCGCGACGACGAAGTAGGTGTCATGCGCCTGGCCGTCGAAGGCCACCATGCCCACCATGACACCTGTGAGGCCGCCCATGACGAAGATCAGGATACCGCCGACGAGGAACAGCGACGGCACGTTGCGCTGCACGCGGCCGGCCGCCAGCGTGCAGATCCACGCGAACACCTGCGCCCCGGCGGGGATCGCCACCGCCATCGACGCCGCCGAGAAGTAGCCCGCCGACAGCCCCGGCAGGCCGACCGTGAACATGTGGTGGGCCCACACGCCGAAGCTGATGAAGCCGGTGGCGATCATCGCCAGCACCACCAGTTCATGCCCCACCAGCTTCTTCTGCGCGACGGTGACGACCATGGTCGACACCATGGCCGACGCCGGGATGAAGATGATGTAGACGTCCGGGTGGCCGAAGAACCAGAACAGGTGCTGGTACAGCAGCGGGTCGCCGCCGCGTGTGGCGTCGAACAGCGGCCAGTTAAAGGCGCGTTCCAGCTCGAGCAGGAAGGTCACCATGATCATGGCCGGAAAGGCGAGGATGATCATGACGCCGAAGATCAGCACGGCCCAGGCGTAGACGGGCATCTTCGCCAGCGTCATGCCCGGCGCGCGCGTGCGCAGCACGCCCACGATCAGCTCGATGGCGCCGGCGATCGCGCTGATCTCGATGAAGCCGATGCCCAGCAGCCAGAAGTCCGCGTTGATGCCCTTGGAGTACACGCCCGAGCTGAGCGGCGGGTACATGAACCACCCGTCCGACGGCGCCAGGCTGAAGAAGATGGAGCCGAAGAACACCGTGCCGCCGATGGCGTAGGCCCAGTACGAGTAGGCCGATAGCCGCGGGAACGGCAGGTCGCGCGCCGCGATCATCTGCGGCAGCAGCATCACGGCCACCGCCTCGATGGCCGGCACGGCGAACAGGAACATCATCACCGAGCCGTGCATCGTGAACAGCTGGTTGTAGGTCTCCTGCGGCACGACGCCGGCCATGGGTGCCGCCAGCTGCACGCGCATCACCAGCGACAGGATGCCCGCCGCGACGAAGAAGCCGAAGGCCGTGACGATGAACAGGAAGCCGATGAAGTTGTTGTTGACGGCGCTGAAGGCCCGCCAGCCGGTCGGCGTCTCCCAGACTTTTTCCAGCGCTTCCAGCTCGCCGGCGGGCCTGCCGCCTTGCGTGGGGAAGCGCGCGTAGAGCTTCGTGTCGAAGCCGGTCTCCGACGGCCCGTTGTCGCGGATGGCGCCCTGCACGCCGGGAGCAGCAGGCTGCATCACTTCAACGACTCCATGTAGCTGGCCAGCGCGTTCAGCTCGTCCGCCTTCAGCGAGCGGTAGGCCGGCATGCGGTTGTTGGGCTTGATGGACTGGCTGTCGGCGATCCAGCCGATCAGCGTCGCGCGGGTGTTGGGCAGGATGCCGGCGCCGAGCGACCTGCGTGAGCCGACGTGGGTGAGGTCGGGCCCGGAGATGCCTTGCGCGTCCGTGCCGGCCACCCGGTGGCAGGCCGCGCAGCCGAACTCGCTGAACAGCTGACGGCCGCGCAGCGCTTCGACGCTGAGGCCGGCGGGCGCAGGCTTCAGCCGCGCGTCCATCCAGCGCTGCCAGTCCGCGGCCTCATGCGCGATGACGACAAAGCCCATCAGTGAATGCGCGCCGCCGCAGAACTCGGCGCACTGGCCGCCGTAGCTGCCCGGCTTGTCGGCCTGCAGCTTCAGCCGGTTGGTGCGACCCGGGATCATGTCCATCTTGCCGCCCAGCCGGGGCACCCAGAAGCTGTGGATGACGTCCTCCGACACCATGTCCACGACGACCGGTCGGCCCACCGGGATGTGCAGCTCGTTGGCATCGGCGTGCAGCTCGCGGCCCGCAGCGTCGAGGTAGGACACGCGCCACCAGTAGATGTTGCCGGAAACGCGCATGCGCAGCTCGTCGCCCTGCACCGTGCCGAGCCCGCGAACCAGCGTCAGGCCCCACACCAGCAGCAACAGCAGCACGCCGGCCGGGATGACGAGGCCGAACCACTTGACGACCCGCTCGCCGCCGAGCTTGGCGCGCAGCGCGTCGCTGCCGTACAGCGCCACCCACAGCGCCGCGCAGACGCCGATGAAGATCAGCGTGACCAGCGCGATGAGCACCCAGGCCAGCGTGGTGACGGAGTTGGAGAACGGGCCGGCCGGGTCCAGCACTGGCGGCGGCCAGCCGCTCAGGGCCTCAGCGAGGCTGGAGCTGGAGGAGGTAGGCGGTGACATCACGGGCTTCCTGGTCGGTCATGGGGATGGCCGGCATGGCCGTGCCGGGTATCTGGGCGGGCGCATCGCGCACGAACTGCATCAGCACGCCAGGCTGGTTGGGCAGGCGCCCGGCGATCAGGCCCTGGCGGCCGAAGCCGTCCAGCGCCGGTCCGAGGCCGCCGCGCGGCCACTTCACGTCGGGAAAGGCGTGGCAGGCCACGCAGCCCTTGTCGGTGACGAGCTGGCGGCCGCGCTTCACGTCGGCGTCGCCGAGCGTGGGCGTGCGGTCTGGCGGGCCGTCGCAGGCGGCCAGCAGCACGGACACCAACAGCTGTGGCACCAGCAGACCCAAGGCTGGCGCGCGCCTTGCCATGATTGCAACCGTCATCTCTTCAGCTGCCATGCGTCACCTGCCTCTGTACCTGCTGCTGCTTCCCCTCGTCGCCTGCACCGACCGCATGGCGCCCAGCGACGACCGCTGGAGCCGCGGCGGCGAGCTGATCGCGATGAGCGGCGGCGAGGCCGGTGCGCGCTACGCGTGCGTCAGCTGCCACGGTGCGCGTGGCGAGGGCAACGGCTTCGACGCGCCGCGCCTGGCCGGCCTGCCCGCCGGCTATCTGCAAAAGCAGATGGAGGACTACGCCGCCGGCCTGCGTCCCCACGCGGTGATGCGCGACGTGGCGCGCTTTCTCGACAGCCACGAGCGCGTGCGGGTGGCCAACTACTACGCGGCGCTGCCCGTGCCGGCGCTGGCGGCCAGCGCTTCCAGCGCGGCCGGAGCCCCGCCTGCGGCCACCGCGGCGCTCTACGTCCGTGCCTGCCAGCAGTGCCATGGGGTGCAGGGCGAAGGCACGCCGCTGGGCCCGCCGCTGGCCGGCCAGCCAGCGACGTACCTGGCCCAGCAGCTGCGGGACTGGCAGGTGAGCAAGCGGCGCAATGATGGCAATCATCAGATGTTGAAGGTGGCGCAGGCACTCAAGCCCGAGGAGGTTGACGGCCTGAGTCGGCATCTGGCGCAGACCCCACCACGCCCGGCTGGTCCGGCCCGTTGAGGTCCAGCATGGACGGCAGCACGCGGTCGCGCTTGACCACGTAGTGCAGCACCGCTGCGCCAGCGTGGCCGGGGATGGCCAGCGCGGTGATCCAGACGATCCACACATGCACGGTCGCCGCGCCCTGCATCAGCGTGAACTGCAGCTGCTCGGACAGCTGGTCGAACGGCAGGTTGGGAAATGGGATGACGCCGGCGATGGACAGCGGCAGGTCGCCTGGCAGCGTGGACCACATGACCCAGCCGCTCAGCGGCAGCGCGAAGAAGCTGAAGTAGAACCAGACCTGCAGCGCGTGGCTGGCACGGCCGCTGAAAGAGTTTTCATCCACGTTGTCCGGCCCGCCGATCTGGCTGCGCCACAGGAAGCGCAGCGAGCCCAGCACCATCAGGGTCAGGCCGACCTCCGCGTGCGTCTGGTAGCCCAGCAGCTTGTCGCCCCCGGCCGGCAGCCAGCTGAGGTACCAGCCGAAGCCCAGCTGGAAGATCATCAGCGCCGCCATCACCCAGTGAAAGCCCACGCCGATGGGCGAGTACAGCCCGCGCCGGTGGTGGCCCTCCGCCCATTCGATGGCCTGGACGAGATTCATGCGGCGCTCAGCCCGCGTTCGGCCCGCAGCCAGCGCCAGCCGATCCACACCGCGGCGCCCAGGTAGGCCAGGCTGCCCGGCGCCCACATCAGCACCCCAGCCAGCTGCTGGTCCTCCAGCGGCGCCACACCCCAGGCGAGCGTCGACGCGAAGTGCGGCGCGTACAGCGGCGCGGCGGCGAACAGTATCAGTGCGCCCAGCAGGCCCATCAGCACCGTCGACACCAGGATGGCGGCCATCGCCGCAGCCGGCGCGGCGCGGCGCACGGCGATCCAGAACAGCGTGGCGCTCGCCAACAGCGACCCTTGCATCAGCGCGTACATCGCGTCCGACGACAGCGCCGCCGCGTAGGGCGCTGGTGCGTGCCAGATCCAGAACACGGCGGTGGCCAGAGCCGTGCAGGTCCACAGCGGCGGGTGCATGCGGCACCATGCCAGGCGATGAGTCAAACCCTGCGCCAGCAGCGGCGCGATGAGCAGCACCAGCGCCAGGTGATGGACCACGCGCACCGTGAAGAACGCGGAACTCAACGCACACAGCGGCGACACGTACAGCAGCGCCGTCATGCCCCAGGCCGATCGCAGCGCGGTGCGTGGGCGGGCAGACGACGGAGACGGCGCAGAGGCGGCGGGCCACCACAGCGCCAATGCCAGCAACGCCAGCGCCGTCAGCAGTACGGGGTCGAGGTTCCAGCGGCCCAGCCACGCATCGGGGCCAGGTGCGGCACCGCAGTACGGAATCCAGTCACGCATTTCGCTCATGCGCAGCACAAGGCATGCGGCTTGCCTGGCCTCCAGGTGGTCTGTCGGCGCGGTTGTGCGCGCCCAACGCAGGGATTTGCAGCAACTTTTACAGGTTGCTGCATACGCCACTGCCGGAGAGGGCGGTACCAACGCCGGGCACTCGGATTGCCAAGCCTAGGCCATGCATGCCGTCATCGCCCTCTCCGCGTTGCCGCTGTTCCTCGGGGCGCTTCTCAGCGACTGGGCTTACAGCAGCAGCTTCCAGGTCCAGTGGATCAACTTCTCGTCATGGCTGATTGCCGGGGCGCTGGTGCTCGCCGGCTTCGCGCTGCTGTTCGCGCTGGTGGATGTGCTGCGCCGCCGCGGCAACGTCGTCTACCTGCTGCTGCTGCTGGCGACCTTCGTGCTCGGCTTCATCAACGCCCTGGTGCACGCCCGCGACGCTTTTGCCACCATGCCCGCCGGCCTGGCGCTGTCGGCCGTGGTGGCGGTGCTCGCCGCCGCAGCGGGCGGCGTGGGCCTGAGCCTGCTGCGCAGGAGGCTGGCATGAAGGCCGCGCACAAGACCGGCCTGGCCCTCGCTGCCGCCGCGGCGCTGGCCGCCTCGCTGACGTATGTGGTGGCGCAGACGCCCGCCGGCCCCGGCCAACACGGCGCCAACCCCGAACTGCCTGAGCCACAGCGCGGCCTGCTGCCCGACATGCGCATCGCCGAGCCCGCCGGCTGGGACGGCCGCATGCCCACGGTGCCGGCTGGCTGGACCATCAAGGCCATCGCCACCGACCTGAAGATCCCGCGCCAGACGCTGGTGCTGCCCAACGGCGACATCCTCGTCGCTGAAGGCCGCGGCGGCGGCGCGCCCAAGCTGACGCCCAAGGACTTCATCGCGGGCATCCTGAAGGCTCAAGGCAACACCAAGGTCAAGGGCGGCAACCAGCTCACGCTGCTGCGCGACGCCGACGGCGACGGCACCTATGAAGGCCGCTGGGTCTACGCCGACAACCTGAACGCGCCCTACGGCTTGGCGTTCGCCGGCGACAAGATCTATGTCGCTAACCAGGACGCGCTGGTGCGGCTCGACTACGTGGCCGGCGCGACGCGCGCCGCCGCGGCGCCCGTGACCGTCGCCCTGCTGCCGTCGGCCATCAACCACCACTGGACCAAGGCGCTGACCGTGGACGCCGAGGGCAAGTTCCTCTACGTTGGCATCGGCTCCAACAGCAACGTCGGCGAGCGTGGCCTGGCGGTCGAGGAACACCGCGCGCTGGTCTGGCAGATCGACGCCGCCACCGGCGCCGTGCGCCCGTTCGCCACCGGCCTGCGCAACCCCACGGCGCTGGCCTTCGAGCCCGGCACGCAACAGCTGTGGACCGTGGTCAACGAGCGCGACGAGCTGGGTCCCGACCTCGTGCCCGACTACCTGACCTCCGTGCGCGAAGGCGCCTTCTACGGTTGGCCCTATGCCTACTGGGGACCCAACGCTGACCCGCGCGTGAAGCCCGGCGATGACAAGAAGGTGCAGGCCACCGTCAGGCCCGACTACGCCCTGCAGTCGCACACTGCACCGCTGGGGCTGGCGTTCTCGCAAGGCGGGCTGCCGGCGCCTTTTGCGCAAGGCGCCTTCATCGGTCAGCACGGCAGCTGGAATCGCAAGGAGCCGGTGGGCTACAAGGTCATCTTCGTTCCGTTCTCGGGTGGCAAGCCGAGCGGAGCCCCGGTGGACTTCGTCGCCGGCTTCCAGGCCGACGGCAAGACCATGGGCCGCCCGGTGGGCGTGACGGTGGACGCAAAGGGTGCGGTCATCGTCGCCGACGACTTGTCCAACACCGTCTGGAGAGCAGTTCCGCAAGCCCCTCGTCCAGACCCGTCCCGCTGAACGCGGACAGGTCTGACCGGTCTTGCAGACCGCGTGGCGGCAGCGCCGCCACGCTTCGGCAGGCACGACAAGTCCGCTGTACTTGTCATGTCCGGCCTCAGCCCCCGAGAGGATGGCGATGCAGGCGGCATTGAGCCGCCTGCATCGCCAGATGGGCCGGTTTGGGCGCGGCCCGGCGCTGGGCCCAGCAGCTGGTGAGCGACACAGGCGCGACAATCGCGCCCATGCTCGCTTACCGTCACGCCTTCCATGCCGGCAACCATGCCGACGTCCTCAAGCACCTGGTGCTGACCCGCGTGCTGCGGTACATGGGCGAGAAGGACAAGCCTTACACGCTCATCGACACGCACGCCGGGGCCGGCGGCTACTCGGTCGAGGGTCGCTACGCGCAGAAGAAGGCGGAGTACTCCGACGGCGTCGCCCGGCTCTACGACCGCAAGGACCTGCCCGCCCCGCTGGCCGACTACATGAGCCTGGTGCGCGCCTTCAACCCCGATGGCCAGCTGCGTCAGTACCCCGGCTCGCCCGCGCTCGCCAACTTCCTGCTGCGCGAGACCGACCGGCTGCGCGCCTACGAGCTGCACTCTACCGACCACCGCATCCTCACCAGCTACCTGGAGAGCCGCCCCAACACGCAGGTCAGCGACCGCGACGGCTTCAGCGCCATCCGGGCCGAGCTGCCGTCGCCCACGCGGCGCGCGGCGCTGCTGATGGACCCGTCCTACGAGATCAAGACCGACTACGCCAAGGTGCTGGCGGCGCTGCGCGAGGCGTTGGAGCGAGCCGCCGACACGGTGGTCATGATCTGGTACCCGCAGCTCGTGCTGCTGGAGTCTGCCCAGATGGTGCCGCGCCTGAAGGCCAGCGCCGATGCGATGGCCAAGAAGGGCTGGCTGCACGCGCGGCTGACGGTGGCCCAGCCCGACGCCAACGGCTTCGGCATGCTGGGCAGTGGCATGCTGGTGGTGAACCCGCCATTCACGCTGCACGACGAGCTGGCCGAATGCCTGCCGCTGCTGGTCGAGAAGCTGGGCCAGTACGACGGCGCGAACTTCGTGCTGGAGCAGAAGACGGTCTGACGAGGACAATCCCCGCCATGAGCACCCAAGACCTGACCGATGCCGAGTTCGCCGAACTCGACGAACTCCTCGCCCAAACACCCGAGCCGCTGCAGCCGCTGGACGCCTCCATGCTGGACGGCTACCTGTGCGGCGTCATCGTGCAGCCCCGCCTCATCGAGCTGGACGAGTGGCTGCCCAACATCTTCGACTACGACGGCGGCCTGCTGCCCGACACGGTCGACGCCGCCTGGCTGGCCCGCATCACGGAGCTGGTGCAGCGCCGCCACGCCGCGTTGAATCGCAGCCTGGTAGAGGACAACTGGTTCGACCCCGTCGTGCTGGACGTCGACGAAGAGGCCGAGCCCGAGCCGCTGCCCGAGGATGCGAGCGACGAGGATCGCGCGGCGCGCGACAGCTACGACGCGCTGGGCCCGATCTCGCGCGCGCTGATGCCCTGGGTCGCCGGCTTCCAGCATGCGGCGCTGTGCTTCCCCGAGCTGGCGGACCTGCCCAACGACGACATCGCCGCCGCGATGGCGCGCCTGTACCGCCACCTGCCGGCCGAGACGCCGGAGGAGAAGGAAGTCGTCGCCACGCTGAACCGCGAGCATCCGCTGAAGGACCTGGACGACGCCATCGAGGAGATGGTCGTCACGGTGGCCGACCTGGCGGACCTCACCGAGCAGGAGCGCTACCGCGTCGACACCATCAAGCGCGACACGCCGAAGGTGGGCCGCAACGACCCCTGCCCGTGCGGCAGCGGTCGCAAGTACAAGACCTGCCATGGCGCTAACTGACGATTTGCGGCACAGACCGCCGGCGCGCAGCGCCCAGCGCTGTCGCCAACGGGCATGAGGCTGCAGCTGCTCTCCGATCTTCATCTGGAGACCGAGAGCTACGAGCCGGTGCCCGCCTCGGGCGCCGACCTCTTGATCCTGGCCGGCGACATCGACACGAGCTGGCGCAGCTTCGAGCTGTTCCGCGACTGGCCGGTGCCGGTGCTGTTCGTGCCCGGCAACCACGAGTTCGACCGCCGCGACGTGGACGACGCGCGCGAGGCGCTGCGGGCCCACGTCACGGCGCTGGGCCTGCGCATACTGGACGACGAGGCCGTCGTCCTTGCCGATGCGCAAGGCCGGCGGGTGCGCTTCATCGGCAGCACACGCTGGTGCGACTTCGACGCCTTCGGCCCGTCGGGCCGCGAACGCGCGATGCGGGCCGGCGGCTATTTTCAGAACGTCATGCAGTCCACACGCTTCGGCGAGCCGTTCGGCGTGGACGCCGTGCGCAAGCTGGGCCTGGAGCAGCGTGCCTGGCTGGCCGACGAGCTGCAACGCAGCGGCGACTGGGACGCCACCGTCGTCATCACGCACTTCGCCCCCAGCCTGAAGAGCGCCGACCCGCGCTACGGCCGCCAGCCGGGCACGGCCAGCTTCTGCAACAACGACGAGGACCTACTGCCGGGCGCGCAGCTGTGGCTGCACGGCCACCTGCACTGCCGGCACGACTACCGCATCGGCGATACCCGCGTCGTCAGCAATGCGCGCGGCCACAGCAAGCGCGGCGAGGCGGACGGCTTCGATGGGCGGCGTGCGGTCGAGGTGTTCCCGGCCTGATGGGGCAGACCCGCGGAGCCGGGTCTTGCGTGCGATTGCGAGTTCGCATCCCCGCTTTCGGAGTTCAAGCGCCCCGAGCCTGATTCCGTCGCGTAAGGCTTCGTGATGAAGGGGTGGCTTTCCTAACATTCGCGTCGCCTGGAGTTTTCCGTCTCCGGCCTTGCCACTGCAACGCAACCCGGATCTTCCCATGACCTGTTCTCCCTCGACTTTCTGGCGTGGCCTCGCCAGCGCCGCGCTTGGCATCGCGCTGATGCCGGCGCACGCCACCGAGCCGCAGTCGGCCAAGGACGCACCTGCCGTCGGCCAGACGATCAAGGACTGCACCGATTGCCCGACGCTGGTTGTGCTGCCCAGCGGCAGCTTCCTGATGGGCTCTGCCGAGACCGAGAAAGGACGCCGTAGCAACGAAGGTCCGCAGCACCGCGTGACCATCGGCTATCGCCTGGCGGTGGGACAGTTCGAGCTGACGCGGGGCGAGTTCGCGCGCTTCGTCAACGCCAGCGGCTATCGCACCGAGCTGGCGATGGGCGAGGCCTGCCATGTGCTGGACGGCAAGAAATGGGGCAAGAGCAGCGAGCACCACTGGCTCAATCCCGGCTATGCGCAGACCGACGAGCATCCCGTCACCTGTGTCAGCTGGCACGACGCGCAGGCCTACCTGGCGTGGCTGAACGAGCAGGTGCCGGCCAAGGGCTACCGGCTGCTGAGTGAAGCTGAATGGGAATACGCGGCGCGTGCTGGCGAAGCCGGCCGCCATGCCTGGGGCAATGACGACGACCTCAGCGCCGCCTGCGCCCACGCCAACGGCATGGACGTGACCGGCAGGGCGCAGATCCCCGACGTGACCTGGGCGGGCGTCAATTGCAGCGACGGCGCGGTCTACCCGGTGGCCGGCAAGGTGTTCAAGCCCAATGCCTTCGGCCTGTACAACATGGCCGGCAATGTGTGGGAATGGGTGCAGGACCTCGGCCACACGGATTTGGGCGGCGCGCCAACCGACGGCTCGGCCTGGATCGAAGGCGGTGAGCCGGCTTTCCGGGGCACGCGTGGCGGCGCCTGGTTCAGCTATCCACCGGCCTTGCGTTCGGCCTACCGCGGCAAGAGCGCGCCTGAGTTCCGAGGCGGTGGCGTCGGCTTTCGCATCGCCCGACCGGTCTGATGTCGGATGTCAGGCCGCGTGCTTCACCGGCTTGATCCGCAGCGCCCACACCACGCCGGCCAGCAGCAGGGCGATGCCCGCCAGCGTGGCTGGCGGCGGCAGGCGCTGGTTCCACGTGAACGCATAGGCCAGCGCGGCCAGCGTCTCGAACACGATGAGCTGGCCAGACAGCGAGGTTGGCAGCCGCTGGCTGGCCTCGTTCCAGCACAGCGTCCCCAGCCATGACGACAGCAGGCCGATGGCCAGCATCAGGCCCACGAAGGCGAGCGGCTGCGCGCCGAGCGGGAAGGCGTAACCCTCCGGCGTCAGCACGCCCGGCGCTGCCACATGGGCGACTCCCACGATCGCCATGCCCACGACTGCCATCGGCAGCGTGACCAGCCCCTGCGCCGTCGCCCAGACCCTGGGGGAGCGATCCGCATGCGCGCGCAGCCAGTCGGCATTGCGGATGGGGTACCAGGTCCAGCATGCCAGCGCAGCGATGGCCAGCAGCGCGCCCTCGGCATAACGTCTAAAGTCACCGTCACCAGCCTGCAGGTGGTGCAGCTCGTCGCGATTGACCAGCGCCAGGCCCGCGGCGATCAGCGCCAGCGACGGCAGCAGCTTCAGCCACGGCAGCTGGCCGTCACGCACGCGGTTGCGGTGGTTGGCGCAGATTGCGATGACCACCGGCAGCGTGCCGATGATCATGGTCGGCAGCGGCGCGCCGGCGCGCTGGATGGCGGCCGACAGCGTCAGGTAGTACAGGAAGTTGCCGATCGCGCTGAGCTTGGCTGCCTCCCACCAGTCGGCCGGTTTCAGCTCGCGCAACGCGCGGCGGTCCATCAGCGCCAGGGGCAGCGCGAGCAGCCCGAAGGCCAGGTAGCGGCCCGTCGTCAGCAGCGCCGGTGGGCATGCCGGCAGCATGACCGGCGCAACGAACACCAGCCCCCACATCAATCCCGCCGCGAGGGCGAACAGCACACCAGTCCACATGGGGCGGCATCATGCCGCAGGCTTCAGCGGCTACCGAACCAGGCGGCGACGGCCTCGCGTTGCTCGGCGGTGTAGTGCAGGCCGAGCTTGCTGCGCCGCCACAGCACGTCGTCCGCGCTGCGTGCCCATTCGTGGTCGACGAGATGGCGCAGCTCGTTGTCGAACAGGCCCGGTGCGATCTCGGTTCCCGGCACTGCGCCCAGCAGCTCGGTGGCGGCGCTGCCATAGGCGCGTGCCAGCCGGGACACGAGTGCGGCGCGTCGGTTCGGGTGGCGGGCCAGCAGCGCGGCGGTGAAGCCGGCGATGTCCACGCCATGCGCGCCCAGGTCGCCGCCGGCCAGCCGCGCGTCGGCGGTCCACGGCCGACGCTCGTCGCCCAGCAGGCGGCCCAGCTGCGTGGCGCCGTCCTCGGCCAGCTTGCGGTAGGTGGTCAGCTTGCCGCCCCAGACGTTCAGCAGCGGCGCGCCGCTTGCCTCCGTCTCCAGCAGGTAGTCGCGCGTCACCGACGACGCCGAGCCGCCTTCGTCCAGCAGCGGGCGAACGCCGGCATAGCTCCAGCGGACGTCCGCCGGCGTGACGGGCCGGGCCAGGTAGCTGCTCGCCTGCCCGCACAAGTAGGCGATCTCGTCGGCGTCGATCTGCGCGTGCGCAGGTGGCGGCTCGTGCTCGGCCAGCTCGACGTCGGTCGTGCCGATCAGCGTGAAGCGATCCTGGAACGGGAGCGCGAACATGATGCGGCCGTCGGGGTTCTGGAAGATGTAGGCGTGGTCGTGCGCGAAGCGCTGGTCCACGACGATGTGGCTGCCCTTCACCAGCCGCAGGCGGCGCGCCGGCAGGCCCTGGCCGCGCAGGAAGGCTTCGGCCCACGGCCCTGCGGCGTTGACCAGCGCGCGGCTGCGCAACGTGCGGCCGTCTTGCAGCGTGACCCGCCAGGCGTCCGCGCCGCGCTCGGCGCGCGTGACGGCGCAGCGCGTCAGCACCTCGGTACCGCGGGCGTGGGCGTCCTGCGCATTCGCAACCACCAGCCGCGCGTCGTCCACCCAGCCGTCCGAGTAGACGAAGCCACGCGTGAACTCGGGCTTCAGCGGCTCGCCGTACACCGAGCCCTTCAGCCGCAGTGCGTGCGAGCCGGGCAGCAGTTCGCGGCGGGCCAGGTGGTCGTACAGGAACAGGCCCGCGCGGATCATCCAGGACGGTCGCAGGTGGGGCGCATGCGGCAGCACGAAGCGCAACGGCTGGATCAGATGCGGCGCGCTGCGCAGCAGCACCTCGCGCTCCTGCAGCGCCTTGCGCACGAGGCCGAACTCCCAGGTTTCCAGGTAGCGCAGGCCGCCGTGCACGAGCTTGGTGGACGACGACGACGTGTGCTGCGCCAGGTCTTGCGCCTCGGCCAGTAGCACGCGCCAGCCGCGGCCGGCGAGGTCGCGGGCCAGGCCCGTGCCGTTGATGCCGCCGCCGACGACCAGCACGTCAAAATCGTTCATACAACGACTCTAAGTGATGGCCATGGATGCTTTGCTTGCACTGGACCAGGGGACGTCCAGTTCACGCGCGCTGGTGTTCGACCGCGCGGGTCGCCTGCTGGCTTCGGCGCAGCGCGAGCTGACGCAGCACTTTCCGCAGCCCGGGTGGGTGGAGCACGATGCCGCCGAGATCTGGGCCGGCCAGGTGGCGTGCGCGCGCGAGGCGCTGGCGCAGGCGCGGGGCAGGGTGGCCGCCATCGGCATCACCAACCAGCGCGAGACCACGGTGCTTTGGGACCGCAGCACCGGCGAGCCGCTGCACAAGGCGCTGGTCTGGCAGGACCGCCGCACGGCCGACTTCTGCGAACAGCTGAAGCAGCAGGGCCTGGAGCCACGCGTGCGCGCGCTGACCGGCCTGGTGCTGGACCCGTACTTCTCGGCCACCAAGCTGCGCTGGCTGCTCGACCACGTCGACGGTGCACGCGAGCGGGCCGAACGAGGCGAGCTGGCTTTCGGCACCGTGGACAGCTGGCTGCTGTGGAAGCTGACGGATGGGAAAGTCCACGCCACCGACATCAGCAACGCGTCGCGCACGCTGCTGTTCGACATCCACGCCGGCGAGTGGAGCGACGAACTGCTGGGCCTGTTCGGCATTCCGCGTGCGCTGCTGCCCGAGGTGCGGCCGTCGGCCGGCGGGTTCGGCCAGGCGGTGGAATTCGGCGTGCCCATCTGCGGCATCGCGGGTGACCAGCAGGCGGCCCTGTTCGGCCAGGCCGCGCTGCAGCCGGGCCAGGCCAAGAACACCTACGGCACCGGCTGCTTCCTGCTGATGCACACCGGCGCGCAGGCGCGTGCCTCGGCACACGGCCTGGTGACGACGCGCACCGCGGACGGCGGCTTCGCGCTGGAAGGCAGCGTGTTCGTCGGCGGCGCCGTCGTGCAATGGCTGCGCGACGGTCTGGGGCTGATCCGCTCCAGCGCCGAGGTGCAGGCGCTGGCCGGCAGCGTGCCCGACAGCGGCGGCGTGATGCTGGTGCCCGCCTTCGCCGGCCTGGGTGCGCCGCACTGGCGATCCGACGCGCGTGGCGCCATCGTGGGGCTCACGCGCGGCAGCGGGCGCGGCCACATCGCTCGCGCGGCGGTGGAGAGCATCGCCTTCCAGAGCGCCGAGCTGCTGCAGGCCATGCAGGCCGACGGCGCTGCACTGACGGAGCTGCGTGTGGACGGCGGCGCCAGCGCCAACGACCTGCTGATGCAGTTCCAGGCCGATCTGCTGGGCCTGCCGGTCCTGCGCCCGCAGATCACGGAGACCACGGCGCTCGGCGCGGCGCTGCTCGCCGGCATCGGCGCGGGCCTGTTCGCGTCGGCAGATGAGGTCGGCACGATCTGGCAGCTCGACCGCGCTTTCGAGCCGCGCATGTCGCGCGACGAGGCCCACACGCGCATGGCGCAGTGGGGCCGCGCGGTGCGTCAGGTGCTGGCGGAGTGAAGCGCCGCCGTGCCTGATGTCACGGATCGCTTCGCGTGGCGGAGCCTCGGAGGGCGAGCGCGCCTAGCATGCCTCCCTCATGATGTTTGCCAACGAAAAGAAGCGCCGTTCGCTGGAGGCCTTGTACCGCGCCATGCCGACCAGCGAGCTGAAGCGCCGCCTGCGAGCGGGCGGGCTGGCCGCTCCCGCACGGCAGGCCGCCGAGGCCGAGCTGCAACGCCGCAGCAGCCCCGGTGCGTCCGACGTCGAACCCATGCCGTCCTCGGGCGACGACGGCGGGCGCGCCGGCATCGTCCGGGCGGTGGTGGGGGTGGTGGCTGCCGGGGCGCTCGCCTGGTTTGTGGTCTCGCCGGAGATGGCGATGTTCGTGCCGGTGCTGGTGCTGCCGTGGTTGCTGGCGCCCGCAGCCAAGGCGTTCCCTCGTCTGGGACTGGTGATCGGCAGCCTGCTCGTCCTGCTGCCGCTGGCGCTGCTGGCCTGGGCCTGGATGGGCGGCCATCTGGCCTGGCGCAGTGGCGACTACAGGCCGCTGGGCACCTTGTTGGCCTGGGGCGTGCTGATCTTCGCTTTCCTGGTCTGCTGGAGCCTGGCGAGCATGCTCATCTGGGGTGCCCGTCACCGCGGCTCGTGGCGCGGCATGCACCGTCGGCTTCAGAAGATGCGCGAGGAGCAGGTCGACGCGCTCAAGTGAGGTCGGCTGGCAAGACCAGTGCGCGCTGTTCCCGCGCGCCGCGTCAGGAGCTGGAGAGCGGAGCGTCCCCGTCGGCCTTGCCTTCCTGCGCCAGCAGCACGATCAGGATGATGGCGCCGATCAGCGGCAGCAGCCACAACAGCTGCCACCAGCCGCTGCGGCCGGTGTCGTGCAAGCGGCGCGCACCGGCGGCCAGTGACGGCAGCAGCGTGCCCAGCGAGACGAGGTAGTAGAGGATGTCGCTGATGAACATCGCCGCCATGCAGGCGAGCAGCACGAACAGGAAGAACCACCAATACTCCGAGCGGCTGGCGCGGCCGGAGAAGTCGACATACTTGCTGAAGCAGGTGCGGATGGAGTCCTGGAAGGTCATGGGTGGTCCCTGGGTTTTTTGGCTGAGGCGCATGCTAGCTGCAGCGGCGGGCGCCACCACCGGGGGCCCGTCTGCTGCTGACACGGGGTGACAGCCGCCGCGGCGACCATGCGGGCCTTCAACTTTCGGGAGATCGACGCATGAACTTCGCCTACACCCTGGTCTATGTGACCGACGTGGCCGCTTCGCTGGCCTTCTTCGACCAGGCTTTCGGCCTGCCGCGCCGCTTCCTGCACGAGAGCGGCGCTTACGGCGAGGTCGACACCGGCGCGGACGGCGTGAAGCTGGCCTTCGTCGACCACGCCACCGCACGCGACAGCGTGCAGCACGACTATGTCGCCGCCGACGCCAGCGCGAAACCGCTGGGCATGGAGATCGGCTTCACGGTGGCAGACGTGCAGACCGCCTTCGACCGCGCCGTGGCCGCTGGCGCCACCCCGCTGGCCGAGCCGCTCACCAAGCCCTGGGGCCAGGTGGTGGCCTACGTGCGCTGCCCCGACGGTACGCTGGTGGAGCTGTGCACGGCAATGGGCTGACGCTGCCCTTTTGCGGGGCGCGCTGCCTGCGCCACGAACAGCTGGCCGGGCGTGAATGCAGGCTGCGGAACGCTGATGGCGCCCAGCGTGACCACATCGACCCGCTCGGTGCCGCGGGCCTGCGAGGAAGCGTAGATGGCCATGATCGTGTTCGACCTCGTTGTCGGTGAACCCTTCCTTTCGCAAGGGCCGTGCCCGCGGAGTACGGGTGCGGCAGCGAGGCACGCCCGCTGGCCTGGCGCTTCGGTTCGCCAGCGGCGTTGGTCCTCCTCGTGGGCGCGAGCCCACAGCGTCGTCGTTTCTTGCTGGCTGCCCGCCTCGCCATGCCCTCGGGCGTGCCTCGCTGCCGCACCCGGGCTTTACAGTGCTCTCCCATGCGCCGCGCCGACCGCCTCTTCCAGATCGTCCAGCTCATCCGCGGCCGTCGCCTCACGACGGCCGACTACCTGGCCCAGCGGCTGGAGGTGTCCATGCGCACTGTTTACCGCGACATTGCGGCGCTGGCGCAGCAAGGCGTGCCCATCGAGGGCGAGGCCGGCGTTGGCTACCGCATGCGGGCCGGTTTCGACCTGCCGCCGCTGATGTTCAGCAAGCAGGAGGCGCAGGCCCTCGTGGCGACCGTGCGCATGGCCGAGTCGCAGCTGGATGCGGCGCTGGCCCGTCAGGCCGAGAACGCGCTGGGCAAGATCCTGGCCGTGCTGCCGCTGGACGCCCGCGCCGCGGCGGAGAGCCTGGCGCTGTACGCGCCACTGCGCGCGCTGGACCCGGCCACCAGCGCCCACCTGACCGCGCTTCGCGAGGCCACCGAGGCGCGCGCCAAGCTGCGGCTGGGTTACCTGGACCTGGGCGGCGTGAAGAGCGAGCGTGTCGTGCGCCCGCTGGCCTGCCTGTTCTGGGGGCCGGTGTGGACCCTGTCGGCCTGGTGCGAGCTGCGCGAGGATTTCCGCAGCTTCCGCGTCGACCGCATCGAGACGCTGGCCGTGCTGGAAGAGCGCTTCCGGGACGAGCCCGGCAAGACGCTGGCGGACATGCGGCGCCTGCAGGACGCGCAGGCGCACTGAGCGCTGTTGCAGCCGCGGCCGCGCGGCGGCCTCAGATGCCGCCCAGCACGCGCAGCACCTCGGCCTCCGCCACCGGCTTGGCGATGAAGCCGTTCATGCCCGCCGCCATGGCGGCCTGGCGTTCCTGGTCCAGCACGGCGGCGGTGAAGGCATGGATGGGCAGCTCAGCGGTGGATGGGTCGGCGCGCAGCAGCTGGGTCGCGCGCAGGCCGTCGACCTTGGGCATGTGCAGGTCCATTAGCACGGCGTCCAGGCGGCCGGCCTGGGCACGCGCAAGGGCGACGGCTTGCTCGCCGTCCTCGGCCTCAATGACCTCGGCACCCAGGCGCTGCAGTAGCGCTGTGATGATGAGGCGGTTGACCGGGTTGTCCTCGGCCACGAGCAGGCGCTGGCCGGCCAGGGGGTGTCGCTGCGGGATGGGGATGCGCCGGCGCGCGGCGGTGTCGTCGATGGTCAGCGAGCGTGGCAGTGCCAGCTCGGCCCAGAACGTGGAGCCGTGGCGGCCGTCGCTGTCCAGCCCCACACGGCCGTCCATGCGCGTGGCCAGTTCGCGGCAGATGGACAGGCCCAACCCTGTGCCGCCAAAGCGCCGCGTCGTCGAGTCGTCGGCCTGCGCGAATGGCCGGAACAGCCGCTCCTGCAGCTCCTGGGGCACGCCGATGCCGCTGTCCTCCACGGCGATGCGCACGTGCTCGTCCCCGGCGGCGGACAGGCGCAGCCGGATGTGCCCCTGCTCGGTGAACTTCAGCGCATTGACGAGGAAGTTGGCCATGATCTGGCGCACTCGCAGGGGGTCGCCGATGACCAGCCGCGGCAGCCCGGGCGTCAGCACGATCTGCATCTGCAGGCCGCGCTCGCGGCCCAGCGCTGCGCAGCCCTCGAAGCTGGCCTGCGCCAGCGCGTGCAGGTCGAACTCGATCTTTTCAAGCTCCAGGTGACCGGCCTCGATCTTGGACAGATCCAGCACGTTGGAGACGATCTCGTTGAGCGATTCGGCCGCGGCGGCGAGGTGGGCCAGGTACTGAGGCCGGCGCGTGTCGAGGTCGTCCTCGGCCTGCAGCAGCCGCGCCAGGCCCAGCACCCCGTTCAGCGGCGTGCGGATCTCGTGACTCATCGTCGCGAGGAAGGCGCTCTTGGCGTGGCTGGCGGTCTCGGCCTGTTGCTTGGCCGCCTGCAGCTCGCGCTCCTGGCGGCGGCGCGTCGTCACGTCTTCGGCGACCCACAGCGTGGCGCTGCCGCTGTCCTGGCGGCCGGCCACGGTCGACGGCAGGCGGCGCGCATTGAACTGCACGGTGATGCGGCGCCCATCCGGGCGCGTGAAATCGCGCTCGAACGCCTGCGCCGCGCTGGCGATCTCGTGGGTCGTCGGCAATCCGGGGCTGCCATCGGGCTGCCGCGGCTCGGCGCCGCCGAAGATGTCCCGCCAATGCCGGTTCACGCGCTCGAAGCGCTCGCCCCGGGTCAGCGCGATGCCGACGCTGGCGTGGTCCAGGATGGCTTCGGCCTCGATGCGGGCGCGTTCGGGCTCGGTGATGTCGCGCGCGATCATCATCGTGGCGAGTTCGCCTTCCCAGTCCAGCGACGTGGCAGACACCAGCAGCTCGCGCCATTCGCCGTTGACGAGGATGGCCGAGCGGAAGTCGCGCACGATGCCGCTGGCGGCCAGCGCGGCGGCCAGGCGCTGCGGCTCGCGGCTGTCGGGCCACAGGCCAAGTTCGCGGCCCGTGCGGCCCAGCAGGTCTTCGCGGCTGCGGCCGATCAGCGCGCCGAAGCCGGCATTGGAGAAGCAGATGCGGCCATCGGCCATGCGTGCCACGCAGATAGCGTCCGGGCTGGCCCGCAGCAGCCGGTCCAGCATGCTGGCGGTGCGCTGGTGCTGCTGCAGCGCCAGCCGCTCGCCCGTGATGTTGTGGCTGACGCCGCGCCAGCCGATGTGCTGGCCCGCCGCGTCGAAGATGGGTTCACCGGAGCTGAGGGTCCACAGCAGCCGGCCGTCGGGCGTCTGGAAGCCGTTGATGCGGTCGCGGTAGGGGCGGCGGGCGCGGACGTCATCCACCAGCGCCAAGTACTCGGCATCGCGCACCAGCGCCGCGCCGCCGGGCTCGCCCATGCGCAGGAAGTCATCGCGCTTGTGGCCACTGAGGGCCTCGAACTCGTCGGACAGCGTGGTGATGCGAAAGCGCGCGTCAGCCTCCCAGGCCCAGTTGTGCGCGGCCTGCACCAGGTGCGCCAGCCGCGCCTCCTCGCTGATGGCGCGGGCCAGCGCGGCGCCCAGAATGCGATTCAGCAACAGGGCGGACGCGAGGCCGCTGACGGCGATGAGGAAGTGGGCGACGACGCGGCTGGCCAAGGTGGGCTGCACGGCGGCGCCCAGGCCCGGCAGCCACCCGCTGGCCTCGGCCAGCGCCAGCGCGCCGATGGCGAGCATGTACAGGAGGGCCAGCGCCAGTGCCGCGCCATTGCCGGCCACGCCACCCGCCAGCGCGATCAGCAGTGCGCCGGCCCCCAGGATCAGCGTGTGCACGCCCAGCCCGATGTGGGCCGCATGGGCCACGAGGATGAGGAGCGTGCCGCTGAGCACGAGCGTGGTGGCGGCCCGCTGTCGACCTGCCCGGCTCAGCAGCGCGGCACAGCCGCCCACGCCCAGCATGCCCAGGCCCATCAGCAGGCGCTGGTTGCCCCACAGCGCACGCATTCCCGCCGCGGCCTCGACGAGGCCGGTCAGCGCCGCCACGCCGCCCACCACCGCCACGATGCCGATCAAAGTGCGCGCTGCCATGCGCAGCAGCGCCTCGCGGGTGGCGCTATGCGTAGCACTGGAGGGGGCGAGGCGGCCCGTCATCGCGGGCAGCGGCGGGAGCGGTGGCAGGGGCGGTGCGGCGTCGGCGCGGTGCGGCTATTGGAGGTTTTGTACATGGCGCGTTTTTTGAGCGCCGGCACATTAGCACGCGCACAAAGGAAGCCGCCCTCCCGGCGTTGGCGGGAGGGCGGCGGGTGCCGCAGGTCCCACCGGCTCATGCCGGCAGGCCACTGGCTGGGCTTACTTGGCGGTGATGGTCAGCTGGTTGTCGACCATCTTCACGCCCTCGGTCGCCTTGGCAATGCTTTCGGCGCGGTCCTTCTCGGCCTGGCTGGCGACCTTGCCTGTCAGCTGCACGTGGCCGTTGGCGTCGGTGTCGACATGCACGGTGGCCAGCGACGAGACCTTGCTGGCGGCCAGCTGGGCCTTGACCTTGGTCGTCACGACCGAGTCCTTGACCCACACCTTGGCGTTGGCGGCAGGCTTGTCCTGGGCGTGAGCGGCCAGGGGGGCGACCATGGCGCCGACGATGACGAGCGAAGCGATTCGAGAGATCTTCATGGGGAGTTCCTTTCATCGGAAGCGGCAGCACCCGATGCGCACCGCTGAATCTGCAATTTAGGCAGCGGCGCGTCCGGCCGGGGCCGGACGCCGCTGATCAACGTGTAGGACGAGCGCACGTCCGCTGAGGAACCACTTGTTACTTTCGGCCGGGATGGATGCGCTGCGCACCGGCGTTGTGCTGATGAACGCCTGCCATTCCCAGCACAACCCCATGAAAGCAGCACACTTCGCCATCGCCGCCGCGTTGATGGCGCCCACGTTCGCCCCGGCGCAGGACGCCGAGGCCCCTGCCGACAGGCGCACCGTCAGCATCGCCGTGCAGCGTGATGCGCTTGGCAACCAGAGCGCCGCCGCAGCGGCTCGTGTGCCGGTGGGCCGCACGGGCTGGGTGCAAGCCGGCGTCGGGCGTTCCCGCAGTCGCGACGCGGCGGGCGCGACCTACCGGCCGCACCAGGTCTCGCTGGGCGGCGGCGTGGCGGGCAAGACCTGGCAGGCCGGACTGACGGCCAGCCTGCGCCGCGACGGCGAGCAACTGTGCCGGACCGACCTGGCCGCGGCGGTGGACTGGCAACCGGTGGATGGCGTCAGCGTCGGCGTGGAGGGCACGCACCGCCGTGCCCGTGCGGGCGGCACGGTGGCCGGGGCGGCGGTCGAGCAGCGCCTGTCTGGCCAGGGCGTCGGCCTGCATGGCGCCGTGGTGGTGACGCCGCGCCTCAGCCTCCACGGCGCCACCCTGCACAGCCGCTACCGGAGCCGCAGCACGCAGCAGGCGACAGCGGCCTCGCCGGGGCTGCAGGGGCTGCTGGGGGTGCTGTCCGGCCCGCGTGTGTCGGTCGTCAACCGCGACGAGGCTGCGCTGGAACGCAGCCACCAGTTGGGTGCAACCTACCGCGTCAGCGAGCGCGTGGCGCTGAGCGGCGAGCTCACGCAGGACCGCGTGTTCGAGGGCGGCCAGCTGCGCAGCCTGCAGCTGAAGGCCGCGATCGCGGCGGGCGACAGCGGCTGGACCTTGACGCCCGGCATCGGCCGCAGCCGTGACGCGCAGGGGCAAGGCGTGAGCTTCGGGTCGGTGGGGGCAAGCCTGGCCTGGTAGTGGCCGGCGTGGTCGTGACGGTGGGCTACTGCCGATGACTGCGGTCGCGGGTCGCAACCGTCGCCTGGACGCCTCGGCTCGACGCCGGGGGCCGGCGTTGCCACTGGTCGACGGCGCTGGTCACCTGATCCCACAGGCCGCGGTCGTAAGTCACCGCGGCGAACAAGTTGTCCTTGCTGGGCTGCTGCCGCACGGCGGTGCGCGCCAGCCGCTCAAGCGGCTCGCGGGCGGCGGCGACGCAGCCGTTCATGTCGGCAAAGCCTGCACCCACGCGGTGGAACAGCACGCCGCGGTGCAGATCGGTGGCCTTCAGCGACGGTGCCTCCACGGCGCGCAGGAACACGCGCGCCTGACCGTCGCCCAGCAGTTCCACGCAGAACTCGCGGCGCCAGCCCATCAGGCTCTGTTCGGTGCTCAGGGGGGTGTGGGTCTCGTCAATGTGCAGATTCATTGGGGGGAGTCTGCACCAAGCGCGCGATGCCGCGCGCCGGCATGTATCGCGGTGATTCGATGAAGTCGCGACTGGCGGGTCTGGCTCACATGCGTTGCGACAAGTTGCCTGCTGTTTCACGCGGCTGGCTGGTCTGCGTCGTGCAGACTCCGGGCGACGCCCACCGCCCCGAGCCCGCCATGCCGCACGACATCCTCGCCTTCTGGTTCCAGGAGACCCAGCCCGCCCAGTGGTGGCGGGTCGATCCCGAGTTCGACGCAGCCATCCGCCAGCGCTTCGGCGCGCTGCATGCGCAGGCCCTGCGCTGCGAGCTGTTCGGCTGGCGCACGACGCCCGAGGGTCGGCTGGCCGAGGTCATCGTGATGGACCAGTTCGCCCGCAACATCCACCGCGGCACGCCCGGTGCCTTTGCCGCCGACCCGCTGGCGCTCGCGCTCGCGCAGGAGGCCGTGGCCGCCAGCGCCGACCTCGCGCTGCCGGTTGAGCGGCGCGCCTTCCTCTACATGCCCTACATGCACAGCGAGTCCGCCGCCATCCACGCGGTGGCGGAGCCGCTGATGAAGGCGCGCGCGCCGCAGGGCACGCACGAGTTCGAGCTGAAGCACAAGGCCATCGTGGATCGCTTCGGCCGCTACCCCCACCGCAACGCCATCCTGGGACGTGCTTCCACGGCGGAGGAAATCGAATTCCTGAAGCAGCCGGGCTCCAGCTTCTGATGTGATTCAATGTCGGGATTGGAATCGATTCCAATCCCGCGCCGGCGCGGGCAGCCACGACAGCCAGCCCACTGGCGAGGACGAGACATGCCACGCAAGACTGCAAAGAACGATGCTGCGCTTCCGAGCGCCCCTGCCGCCCTGTTGCCCGCCTTGCTGGTGGCCGCGACGCTGACCCTGCCGGCCGCCGCGGCGCCGCCCGCGGCGCCGGACTTCGGCCCCCACGTGCACATCCTGAGCCCGTCCACGCCGGGCCTGCAGCAGCGCATCCTGGACATCTACACGGCGCAGCAGCCCAACCACTTTGGCCCGCGCCGCGACGCCGTGCTGCTGCTGCCGGGCACCTACGAGAACTTGCGCATCCCGGTGGGTTTCTACACGCACGTGCTGGGGCTGGGCCGGCGCCCGGGCGACGTGCACGTCATCGGCGATCTGCGGTCCAACGCCTTCCTGGACGGCGACAACGCGACGCAGAACTTC
The DNA here is from genome assembly GCF_043555865.1 of Pelomonas dachongensis. Taxonomy (NCBI): domain Bacteria; kingdom Pseudomonadati; phylum Pseudomonadota; class Betaproteobacteria; order Burkholderiales; family Sphaerotilaceae; genus Roseateles; species Pelomonas dachongensis. The sequence goes on along the minus strand of NZ_JBIGHY010000003.1, from coordinate 213,331 downwards.
TGGCGCGGCGCCGAGAATTTTGCGGTGACGCCCACGCTGGGCCTGGGCGACAACACCATGCAATGGGCCGTGTCGCAGGCCATTCCGTTCCGGCGCATGCACGTGCGCGGCAACATCCGGCTGAACCAGAACAACGGCTGGGCCAGCGGCGGCTGGTTCTCGGACGTGCGGGTGGACGGCCGCGTCGACTCGGCCACGCAGCAGCAATGGATCTCTCGCAACAGCGAATGGGGCAGCTGGACAGGCTCCAACTGGAACATGGTGTTCGTCGGCGTGCCGCAGGCGCCGGCCGGCGAGTTTCCGACCCCGGGCCAGCGCTTCACGACCATCGCCAAGACGCCGCTGGTGCGCGAGAAGCCCTACCTGTTCGTCGAGCAGGACGGCCGCTACGCGGTGCGCGTGCCTTCGCTGCGGCGCGACAGCGCGGGCATTTCGTGGGCCAACGGCGCCATCACGCCGGGCAAGACGCTGCCCATCGCCCGCTTTCACATCGCCAGGCCCGGCGACTCGGCCGCGGCGCTGAACGCGCAGCTCGCGGCGGGCAAGCACCTGCTGTTCACACCCGGCGAATACCTGCTGACCGAGACGCTGCGCATCGACCGGCCCGGCACGGTGGTGCTAGGCATCGGCTTTCCGACGCTGCGCTCCGACAACGGCGTGCCGCTGGTGAAGACCGCCGACGTGGACGGGCTGACCGTCGCCGGCCTGTTCCTGGACGCCGGCCGGCAGAACTCCGGCGTGCTGATGGAAGTCGCGCCCGTCGGCAGCAAGCGCCGCCACAAGCGCAACCCCATTGCGCTGCATGATCTGTTCTTCCGCGTCGGCGGCGCGGCGGCGGGCCAGGTTCACACCGCGCTGCGCATCAATGCGCACGACACGCTGGTGGACCACACCTGGATCTGGCGCGCCGACCATGGCGCCGGTGTCAGCTGGACCGACAACCCATCCGCTCATGGCCTGTGGGTCAACGGCGAGGACGTGACCATCTACGGCCTGTTCGTGGAGCACTTCCAGCAGGAGCAGGTCGTCTGGCGAGGCAACGGTGGGCGTGTTTACTTCTACCAGTCCGAGATCCCGTACGACCCGCCGACGCAAGGCGCGTGGACCAACGCTGCCGGCGGTCGCGGCTTCGCTTCGTACCAAGTCGCCGATACCGTGACGCGCCACGAGGCCTGGGGCCTGGGCGTCTACAGCGTGTTCCTGAAGCCCGACGTGGTGCTGGACCGTGCCATCGAGGCGCCCGACGTTCCGGGCGTGCGCTTCCGCTCCCTGATCACCGTGTGCCTGGTAGACAAGGGTGCAATCGAGCGCGTGATCAACGACGTGGGCGAGCCGGCGCGTTGCCAGGGGGGCGGCAACACCGCCACGCTGAAGTCCTACCCGTGAGATGAGCCGCTGTCGGCGTTGTCTGACAGCGGCTCGCGCCTTCGTTACATCCGCACCGGCAGGTGCAGCCACCACACTGCGGCCACCTCAACCTGGGAGACCCACCATGGGCGCAACCAAAATCATCGGCATCCTGCTGCTCGTCGCCGGCGCTGCCGCGCTGGCACTTGGCGGCTTCAGCTACACCAAGGACACCACGGTGGCCAAGGTCGGCCCCGTCGAGCTGTCGGCCAAGGAGACCGAGCACGTCAATCTGCCGGTCTGGCTGGGTGTCGGCGCCATCGCCATCGGCGGCCTGCTGCTGGTGTTCGGCCGCAAGAACTGAGAAACCTCGCGCCAACGCGCCGGGCGCGGGCCGCTTACGCTAGCGGCCTTTTCAACTAGCGACCCGGCAGCGATGGACAACCTCGACCTCAGCGTGTTGCGCACGGCCGCCAGTTGGCGAGCCGAAGCGCGCGGCGTCGTGCTGGGCACCATCACGCGCACCTGGGGTTCTGCGCCGCGGCCGGTGGGATCGCTGGTGGCGGTGCGTGACGATGGCCTCATCGCCGGTTCGGTGTCGGGCGGCTGCATCGAGGACGACCTGATCGCCCAGCTGCGCGCCGGCAGCCTGACCCTCGCCAGGCCCACGCCGCTGCGTTACGGCGTCGGGGCGGAAGAGGCGCGCCGCTTTGGCCTGCCCTGCGGCGGCACGCTGGAGCTGATGCTGGAGCCGCTGGGGCCGCAATCGGGGGTCGATGACCTGCTGGCGCGTCTGACCCGTGGCGAGCGCGTGCGGCGCACGCTGGCGCTCGCGACCGGCACCGTCACGCTGGCCGACGCCGCGCCGGGCGCCGACACGCTGGTGCTGACCGACACGCAGCTCGTCAGCCACCACGGCCCGCAATGGCGGCTGCTGGTTATCGGCGCTGGGCAGATGACCGACTACCTCGCGCAGATGGCGCTGGCGCTGGGCTACGGCGTGACCGTGTGCGACCCGCGCGAGGAGTACGCCGACGGCTTCGCGCTGGCGGGCGTGGCGCTGACCCGCGACATGCCCGACGACGTCGTCACCGCTTTCAAGCCCGATGGCGCGACGGCCATCGTCGCGCTGACGCATGACCCCAAGCTCGACGATCTCGCGCTGATGGAGGCGCTGAAGGGGGCGGCCTTCTACGTCGGCGCCATCGGCTCGCGCGCGAATCAGGCCAAGCGCAAGGCACGGCTGGCGGAGCATTTCGACCTGAGTGCCGAGCAACTCGACCGGCTGCACGGCCCCGTGGGTTTGGACATCGGCGCGCGCACGCCGCCGGAGATCGCGCTCAGCATCCTGGCCGAGATGACGGCCGTGCGGTATCGCGCGGGTGGCGCGAAGGCGGAGGCGGGCTGCGCCGTCTAAAGTGCTGCGCTTCCTCTCGCCCGGTTGCCCGCCATGATCGAACTGCACTACTTCCCCAGCAACGCCAGCTTCGCGCCGCATATCCTGCTCGAAGAAATGGGCATCCCGTTCACGCTGCGCCAGGTGGACCGCGCCAACAACGAGCACAAGTCGCCCGCCTATCTGAAGCTCAACCCCAACGGCCTGATCCCCACGCTGGTCGACGGTGACCTCGTGCTGTACGAGACGGCCGCCATCCTGATGCACCTGGCCGACTGCCACCCCGGCTTCGCGCCGGCGCCTGGCACCGCTGAGCGGGCGCAGTACTACAAGTGGATGACGTGGCTGACCAACACGCTGCAGTCCATGCTGATCCACTACTTCTACCCCGACCGCATGGCCAGCGACGCCGCCGAGGTGAAGGCCCGCGCCGAGGCGCAGGTGGCGCCGATGTTGGACCAGATGGACGCCGAGCTGGCGCGCCACGGCGGCCCGTGGTTCCTGGGTGAGCACTACACCGCTGTCGACCCGCTGGCCTTCATGCTGTGCCGCTGGACGCGCATGCAGGCCAACCCGGCCAAAACGCGCCCGGCGTTGGGTGCGTATCTGGCACGCGTGTTCGAGCGTCCTGCGACGCAGCGCGTGGTGGCGAAGGAAAAGCTGCCGGACCCGGTGTACTGATCTCCACGGCCTCGTTGAGGCCGGCCGTGTCCGGGTTTGGCTGACTGAACGAAGCCCGCCGCTTGGCGACAATCACCGCCGGGGAGGCCGAGTTCAGTCGGCAAAAGAAAACCATGAAGGCATGGACAGAGATGGCTGCACAGCGCTGTGTGGCCCGGTGGTGCGTCGTCATCGCCTCGGCGATATTTGCCGCCTGCGGCGGCGGTGGCGGTGGCGGCGGGGCCGAGCCACCGCCGGTGGCGGCCGCACCGGTTGTCCCGGCGGGCAGCCGACCGCCCCCGGCCACGCTGCGCAGCGATGACAACCCCGCAGGCGCGCGCGTGGACCGGCGCGCCGACAACTATTTCCCGCTGGCGGTCGGTGACAACTGGACGTACGAGCGCACCGAGGGTGCGGGCGCCAGCACTCGCACGGTGGCGGTGCGCATCGTCGCCCGCGCGGCCCCAGGCACCATCGGTTGGGAAGAAACAGACCCGGTTGCCGGCAAATCGACCAGCGACTACCGGCGCACCGCCGAGGGTCTGCAGGTGATTGCCCCATTCACCGGCGGCCTGCCCAACGCCGCCGCACAGCTGGTCGGCGACCCGCTGGAGTACGCCGAACCCTTCTACGCCGTGGGCAGCGTGCGCCGCCTGCTGCGCCAGGGCAGTTACGGCGAGGATGTCGATGGCGACGGCGTGCACGAGGGTTTCTCGTTCGAGCTTGCCCAGACCTTTGTCGGCTTCGAGGACTACCGCATCGGAGCGCGCACGGTGCAAGCGGCGCGCTTTCGCACGGTCTACCGCATCGCGGCCATGTACTCGAAGTCGCTGGCCGGCGGTGGCTACCCGGCCGACTACGTGTTCACGGGCACCGAAGAGACCTGGTGGGGCCCCGGCATCGGTCTGCTGCGCGCGGACCGCCAGTACCAGGACTCCACACGCGGCGCGGTGGAGCCTTTGCACACGCTGCGGCTGGTGCAGGGCATGGTCGCCGGGCAGGCCGTCGTCGTCGATGACGTGGCGACCCGCAGCGTCGCACTGCTGCACAACGCCCTGGTGTTCGACGCGCGGCGTGGCGTGTACTACGCCAGCGTGCCGGGCGCCGCCGTGGGCACGGGCAATCGCATCGCCGTCATCGACCCGGCCAGCGGCGCCGTCACGCATTCGCTGCCCGTCGGCTCGGAGCCCAACGCGATGGCGATCGCGGCCGACGGCGCGTCGATCTACGTCGGCCTGAACGGCAGCGGCGAGGTGGTGCGGCTGGCCCTTCCCGGCTTTGTCGAGCTGGGCCGCGTGCGGCTGCCGTCGTCGAGCTTCTACGGCCAGCTGGTGGTCGAGACGCTGGCCGCCTCGCCGGTGGATGCCGACCTGTTTGCGGTGGCCCTGGCGCGCCCCGGCGTCAGCCCCAAGCACGGTGGCGTCGCCCTGGTGCGCGCCATGCAGTTGCAGCCCCGGCAGAGCCAGGAGCACACGGGCTCCAACCTCATCGTCTTCGGCGCCGACGGGCAGTCGGTCTACGGCTACAACAACGAGACCACCGAGTTCGGCCTGCGCCGGCTGGAAGTGCTGGCCGACGGCCTGGCCGAGCGCCAGGTGATCAGCTTCGGCGGCGGGTTCTACCAGCGCACGATAGACCGCTTGGGGGAGCGGCTGCTCGTTAACAACCGGCTGGCTCGCGCGCCAGGCCTTGAGCTGGATGGCCAGCTTGGCTACGGCACCGGCTGCCGCTTTGCGACAGCGGGCCGGGTCTTGTGCCTTGACACTGCCTCTGGCGCCACGCCCCGCCTGATCGTGGCGGACCTGGCCAGCTATGCGCTGCTGGACACGTTGTCGCTGCCGGCCGGCGCGGCCATCGACTACGCGACGCTGGTGCCGGGGCCTGCCGGCACGGTGGCGCTCCGCACCGGAACCTCGCACCCGGCCTACACCGAGGCGACCGGCATCCTGATCGTCAGCAGCGCGCGGCTGCGCTGAGGTCCGTTCAGGGGGGGCCGCACAGGCAGTGCGCTACCGCCACCCGCTCCCAGCGGCCCTGCGCCGATGCCGCCGCCAGGTCGCGCAGCGCGGTCAGTTCCTCGGTGAAGGCGGCCGGCAGCAGGTCCAGTCCCAGTGACTGCACCAGCGACGGCGCCATCACGTCGGCCAGAGAGGCCAGCAGCCGCTCCTTGCGGCTGATGTCCCGCTCCACGTAGACCAGCGGCGGCCGATCGCCGGCTTTCACGTCCAGCTTGGCCAACTGCACCGCCGTCTGCACCGCGTCGTCCAGGCTGCCCAGGCGGTCGATCAGCCCGCGTTCCTTGGCCTGCGCGCCAGTCCACACGCGGCCCTGGGCCACGGTGTCGATCTGCTCGGGCGTGCGCTTGCGCGCCTGCGCGGCCAGCGCCGTGAAGCGGTCGTACACGTGGTCGATGCTGGTCTGGATGACGGCCTTCAGCCGCGGGTCCAGCGGGCGGCGCGCGTCGTAGCCGCCGGCCAGCCACGTGGTCGTCACGCCGCCGGTGTGCAGCGACAGCTTGTCCATCAGCCCCTCGCCCGTGGGCAGCAGGCCGAACACGCCAATGCTGCCGGTGATGGTGCCGGCATCGGCGATGACGGCGTCGCTGCTGGTCGAGATCCAGTAGCCGCCCGAGGCGGCCACGTCGCCCATCGAGACGACGACCGGCTTGCCGGCCGCACGCGTCAGCTCCAGCTCGCGGCGGATGATCTCGGACGCGAAGGCGCTGCCGCCCGGCGAGTTCACGCGCAGCACGACGGCCTTGATGGCGTCGTCCTCGCGGGCCTTGCGGATCAGCCGCGCGGTCGAGTCGCCGCCGATGCGGCCCGGGCCGGCCTCGCCGTCGCCGATCTCGCCCTCGGCCACGACGATGCCCACGCCCGGCTGCAGCGTGCTGGGCTGCGGTGCGGCCTTCACCTGCGCCAGGTAGCCGCCCAGCGACACCTGCAGGAAGGTCTTGTTTTGCTCGTCGCGCGCGCCCTTGGCGATCAGCAGCTCGCGCATCTGGTCGCGCGTGCGCAGGCCGTCGACCAGCTTCTGCTGCAACGCCAGCTGGGCCGCGTCGCCCTTCATGGCGGCCAGGCGCTGCGGCAGCTCGGCGATGTCCCTGGCGATGCTGCCGGCCTCCAGCTTGCGAGCAGTCTCGATGGCGGCCGTGAAGCCGCTCCACAGCTCGCCGTAAACGAGGCCGAGCGACTCCTGCGTGGCCGGGCTGGGCGCGTTCTCGGTGTAGATCTCGACGGCGTTCTTGTACGTGCCGGCCTTCATCACGTGGGCCGTCACGCCCAGGCGGGCCAGCGCGTCCTTGTAGTAGACGTTGTAGCGGCCGAAACCCTCCAGCGCGACGCTGCCCATCGGGTGCAGGTAGACCTCGTCGGCCAGCGCCGCCAGGAAGTAGGCGCGCTGGCTGTAGCTGTCGGCATAGGCCAGCACGGGCTTGCCGCTCTTCTTGAAACGCTGCAGCCCGGCGGCCACCTCGTGCAGGCTGCTCAGGCCGGCGCCGCGCAACTCGTCCAGGTCCAGCAGCAGCGCGCCGATGCGGTCGTCCCTGGCGGCCTGGTCCAGCACGGCGAGCACATCGCGCAACCGCGTCTGGCGCGCGGTGCTGCGGCCCTGCGCCTGGGCCAGCAACTGTTCGCGCGGGCTGCCGGAGAACTGCTCCACCAGGTTGCCGTTCAGGCTCAGCACCAGCGTGGTTTTGGGCGCCAGTGGCGCGGGGCCGCGCGTCAGCCAGGCTGTCACGACGATGACAATCAGCAGCAGCACGAACAGGTTCATCAACGCGCGCCGCGTGCCGTCCAGCAGCCACCAGGCCCTGGAAAACAGCCAGCCGATCTTGGAGAACACAGACTTCATCGCGAGGTTCCTGGGGTGGTTTTGCGCCGATTGTGTGCGCCCGAGCGACTAGCATCCGTCGGTCACGGTGGAAGAGGAGAACCCATGCTTGCCTGGCCCGGCTGGTTGAGAAGCCTGAACACGCATTTCCCGCTGCGCTATGCGAGCTGGATGCTGTGCGGCCTGCTGGCGCTGTTCTTCGCGATCAGCTGGACCGCAGGCCTGGTGGACGGCGTGCTGGTGCTGCTGTTCCTGGCGCTGACGCTGCTGGGCCTGCGCGACGTGCGCCAGACGCGTCATTCCATTCTGCGCAACTATCCCGTCATCGGTCACCTGCGCTTCCTGCTGGAGTTCATCCGCCCCGAGATCCGCCAGTACTTCCTGGAGGGCGACAACGACGCCGCGCCGTTCTCGCGCGCACAGCGCTCCATCGTCTACCAGCGCGCCAAGGGTGACCCGGACCAGCGGCCGTTCGGCACGCAGCTGGACGTCGGCGTGCGCGGCTACGAGTGGATCAACCATTCGCTGGCGCCCACGCACCTCAGCAGCCACGACTTCCGCATCACCATCGGCACGGGTCGCGCGCAGCCGTACTCGGCCAGCGTGTTCAACATCTCGGCGATGAGCTTCGGTGCGCTCAGCGCCAACGCGATCCTGGCGCTGAACAAGGGCGCCAAGGACGGCCGCTTCGCGCACGACACCGGCGAAGGCTCCATCAGCACGCATCACCGCGTGCATGGTGGCGACCTGATCTGGGAGATCGGCTCCGGCTACTTCGGCTGTCGCAACGACGACGGCTCGTTCAGCGCCGAGAAGTTCGCCGCCGGCGCGCGCGACCCGCAGGTCAAGATGATCGAGCTGAAGCTCAGCCAGGGAGCCAAGCCGGGCCACGGCGGCGTGCTGCCGGGCCCCAAGGTCACGGCGGAGATCGCTGCTGCGCGCGGCGTGCCCGAGGGCGTGGCCTGCATCTCGCCGGCGCGCCACAGCGCGTTCTCCACGCCGGTGGAAATGATGCAGTTCATCGAGCAGCTGCGCGAGCTGTCGGGCGGCAAGCCCACCGGCTTCAAGCTGTGCATCGGCCACCCGTGGGAGTGGTTCGCGCTGTGCAAGGCGATGCTGGAGACGGGCATCACGCCGGACTTCATCGTCGTCGACGGCGCCGAGGGCGGCACGGGTGCGGCGCCGCTGGAGTTCACCAACTATGTCGGCGCGCCGCTTCAGGAGGGGCTGCTGCTGGTGCACAACACGCTGGTGGGCCTGGATCTGCGCGACAAGATCAAGATCGGCTGCGCCGGCAAGGTGACGACCGCGTTCGACATCGTGCGCCTGATGGCGCTGGGTGCCGACTGGTGCAACTCGGGCCGCGGCTTCATGTTCGCGCTGGGCTGCATCCAGGCCCAGGCCTGCCACACGGGCCATTGCCCCACCGGCGTGACCACGCAGGACCCGCACCGCCAGCGCGCCATCGTCGTGCCCGACAAGGCGCAGCGCGTCGCCAACTTCCACCAGGGCACGTTGAAGGCGCTGAAGGAGCTGGTTGAGGCCGCCGGCCTGTGCCACCCGCAAGAAATCACCGCCCAGCACATCGTGCACCGGCTGGACAAGCACGAGGTCAAGCTGCTGGCCAACCTGTTGCCGTTTGTGAAGCGCGGCGCGCTGCTGGAGGGCGAGCTGCCGCACAACACCTTCCGCGTCTACTGGCCGCTGGCCAGCGCGCACAGCTTCGCACCGCAGGGGGCCATACAGCCGTCCCCCTGACCGAGTGGCAACCGCCAATTCATGGGGGTTGAGGCTTGCAAGTTAGGGGGATGCATGGCGAAACGCGGACAATGTGCCGCGCCATGCCCACCGTCTACTTGCTCCGACTCGGCGATACCGCGCTGCAGCGCACGCGCTCGCAGCTGCTGGGCGCTCGCGACATGCAACTGGCCGGCAGCGGCGGCAACCTGACCGATGCGCTGCCCGAGATCGCCGATCTGGCGCCCGACATCGTCGCCAGCGACCTGCGCCTGTTCGACGCCCACGCCATGCGCGTGGCGATGGAGTTGGGGCGGCTGCCGGTGCGCCCGCAGCTGCTGCTGCTGACGCCCACTGCCGACGACCTGCAGCTGTTCGCCGCGCTGAGTGCGGGCGCCAATGCGTACCACGTCGATGACGGCAACGGTGCCAGTCTGGTCGATGCGCTGAAGCGGCTGCACGACCGCCGCGCGATGCTCAGCCCGCAGCTGGCCCGCCAGGCGCTGGCCGCCTTCGGCATTGAGCGCAGCCCGCTGGTGACGGCCCGCCAGGCCTCGGCGGCGCTGGATGCCAGCCCCGCAGGCCGCCAGATCGAGCAGTCCAGTCGCCACCTGCTCACGCTGCTCGCGCAGGGGCTGCTGCTGGCCGAGATCGTGCCACTGTGGAAGCTGGAGGCGGCCGAAATCGAGCGCCGCATCTGGCGCCTGGTGCGCCTGCTTCACGTCCGCTCGCGAGAACTGCTGATCGCCTGAATTGCAGGCCCCTCGTCCAGTCCCACCCGCTGGACGCGGTGGGCCTGCCGGTCCCCCGTGGGGACCGCGATGCTCGCGGCATTGAGCCGCGCGCACATCGCCCTGGCGGGCCGGCTTGGGAGCGGCCCGGCGCGCGGCCCGCTGGCTCAGGCCGCGACCGGGACCGTGTCGATGAAGCTCTGGCGCTGGGACAGCTTGTCCATGTGGCGCGCGAGATTTGGGTGATCTTCGCGCCAGTTGATCTCGGGGAAGCGGAACGCCAGCCAGCCCAAAGCGCAGCCGACCGAGATGTCGGCGAGCGAGAAATGGTTTCCCGAGCACCAGGTCTTGTCGCCCAGCCCCTGGCTCATCGCGGCCAGCGCCGCCGTCACCTTGGTCAACTGGCGATCGATCCAGGCCGGGCTGCGCTGCGCCTCGCTGCGGTGCACCCAGGTGCGCTCCATGCGGATCAACAGGCCCGCGTCGACGATGCCGTCGGCCAACGCCTCCCAGGTGCGCACTTCACAGCGCTCACGGCCGCGGTCGGGAATGAGCTTGCCCACGGGAGACAGCGTGTCCACGTACTCGACGATGACGCGCGAGTCGAACACGGCGCCGGTGATGGAGTCCTGGCCCTCCATGACCAGGCAGGGCACCTTGCCCAGCGGGTTCATCTTCAGGATGGCATCGCTACCCCAGACGTCTTCGAGCACCAGTTGGTAGTCGAGCTTCTTCTCGGCCATCACGATGCGCACCTTGCGCACGTAAGGGCTGCCGAGAGATCCGATCAACTTCATCGTCATAGGGCAAACAAGGGGATAACAGGTCGAAACGATTCTAGCCAGCGCCCCCTGGGCCATCGGGCGTGAAAAACGCCTGTCGGCTGGGGCCGACAACACCCAGGGAAGCGGGGATTGCCAGCCCCGGCGGCACTCGTCAGAGTGTCGTCCGGTCCACCGCGCCAGACGGTGGCGATCATTCAGGGAGTTCCCATGCAAGACATCGACTCCGTGCCGGTTGGCTCCGGCGCGGCCCCCGCCGTGCCTGAAACGCGCTCGCGTGTCCTGGAAATCCGCTTCACGGGTTCCGGCAGCGAGTACTTCCGCATCTGGGCCGTCAACCTGCTGCTCATTCTTGTCACGCTGGGGCTGTACTTCCCGTTCGCGAAGGCGCGGCGCATCCGCTACTTCTATGCCAACACGCTGGTGGACGGCCAGGCGCTGAGCTTCCATGGCGATGCCTGGAAGATGTTCCGCGGCTTCTTGCTGCTGATCGTGCTGATGGGCGCGTACAGCGCGGCCGGGCACCTGTCGCCGGTGGCGGCCATCGTGGCGTTCCTGATCCTGTGCGCTGTGTGGCCGGCGCTGTGGCGTGCGTCGCTGCAGTTCCGCCTGGGCAACACCAGCTGGCGCGGTCTGCGCATGCGCTTCGACGGTTCGTTGAAGGCGGCCTACCTGGCCTGCGCGCCCAGCTACCTGCCGGCCATCGCGCTGGTGGGCGGCGCCTCGCTGATGGACCCCGAGGCGATGAAGGCAGGAGGTGGATTCACGCCGGCCGTGGGTGTCTATATGGTGGGTGCCGCCTGCATGATGCTGCTGGCGCCCTGGTCGCTGGCGCTGTTCAAGCGCTACCAGCACAACGGCTACCGCATCGCGGGCCAGCAGTCGCGCGTGAAGCTGTCGGTGGCGGAGATGTACCTGCTGTCGTTGAAGGTCATCGGCGTGTCGCTGCCGCCGATGCTCCTGATGGGCCTCATCGTGGCGGCCTTCACGGCGCTGTCGACGGCGCTGGACGGTCCGCGCGAGCTGCGGTTGGCCTTCGTGGGCCTGGGCGTTGTGCTGGGCTACGTGGTCTATTTCGCCATCGTGATGCCTTACGGGGCCGCGCGGCTGCAGAACCTGGTCTGGAATGGCACACGCAGCGAAGTGCTTGCCTTCCGCAGCCAGCTGAAGTTCCGTTCGCTGTGCCGTCTGACGCTGAAGAACTGGCTGCTGACGCTGGTGACGCTGGGCCTGTACCGGCCGTTCGCCGCCGTGTCCGCGGCGCGCCTGCGGCTGCAGTCGGTCCACATCGACAGCAGCTCCGACCCCGAGCACTGGGTGGCGACAGCCAGCGCCGGCCACGAGGATGCGACCGGCGAGGCCGCCGGCGATTTCTTCGGCATCGACATGGGGCTGTGATGAACGCGCCGCGGCTGGTCGGCGACTGGTTCGACGGCATCAGCGCCCGCGCGCGGCCGGTCGAGGTCTGGCTAGACGGCCGCACGCTGCACTTCGGCGATCAGAGTGCGCCGCTGACCGCGCTGACCTGGCCCGAGCGCCAGCGTCATGGCCAGCGCCAGATCCTGCTGCCGGGTGGCGGCCTGTTGAGCTTTGGCGATGCCGCTGCGTTCGACGCCTGGGCGCAGGCTTCCGGGCGGGCCGACAGCCTCGTCGTGCGCTGGCAGCAGAGCTGGCGTCTGGCCGTGCTGTCGCTGGTGCTGCTGGTGGCAGGTCTTGCCGCCGCCTACCGCTGGGGCCTGCCCTGGGCGGTGGACCATGCGGTCGACGCGCTGCCGCCGGCGGCGGAACAGCGCCTCAGCGAGCACCTGCTGGCCAGCCTCGACGGTGACTGGCTGCATCCCACCCAGCTGAGCGCCGCGCAGCAGCAGGCCTGGCGCGAGCGCTGGCAGCGCATGCTGGCGCAGTCGCGCACGGCCGGCGCGCCGGCGCTGCCGGCGCGCTACGAGATCCACTTCCGCGCCGGCAGCAAGGCGCTGGGGCCCAACGCGTTCGCGCTGCCCGGCGGCGACGTGGTCATCACCGACGCGCTGTTGAAGCTGCTGAACGACGAGCCCGACGCGGTGCTGACCGTGCTGGCCCACGAGCTGGGCCATGTGCAGCATCGCCATGGCCTGCGCATGCTGCTGCGGGCCGGCGCCATCGGGGTGGTCACGTCGGTCATCCTGGGTGACTTCTCCAGCCTGCTGGCCGCCGCGCCCGCCCTGCTGGCCACCAACGCCTACTCGCGCGACAACGAACGCCAGGCCGACTTCTACGGCCGTGCACTGGCGCGGGCGGGCGGCGTGGACACGTCGCGCATGGCGGTGTTCTTCGAGCGAATCGCCGAGAAGCACGCCGGCGTCGGCGAGCACCCGCTGGCCATCGCGATCTCCACGCACCCTGCGGATGCGGAGCGGGTGCGCTTCTTCAGCGAAAACTAGAATCGCGGGTTTTCCACGATCCGCCCGGCTGCCATGACCACCTCCGACTACTCCGCGATCAGCGCCCTCTCGCCGCTGGACGGCCGCTACGCCGCCAAAGTGGCCGCACTGCGCCCGCTGCTGTCCGAGTTCGGTCTGATGCACCGCCGTGTGCAGGTCGAGGTGGAATGGTTCATCGCGCTGAGCGACGCCGGCTTCAAGGAGTTCAAGCCGCTGAGCAGCGCCGCGCGCTCGCGCCTGCGCCGGCTGGTGAAGAAGTTCAGCGAGGCCGATGCGGAAGAGATCAAGGCCATCGAGCGCACCACCAACCACGACGTGAAGGCCGTGGAGTACTGGATCAAGCGCAGCTTCGCTGGCCACCCCGAGCTGGAAGCCGCCGGTGAGTTCGTGCACTTCGCCTGCACCAGCGAAGACATCAACAACACCAGCCACGCGCTGATGCTGAAGGCGGCGCGCGATGAAGTGATGCTGCCGGCGCTGGACGGCATCGTCGCCACGCTGCGCAAGATGGCGCACCAGTTCGCTGCCGTGCCGATGCTGAGCCGCACGCACGGCCAGACGGCCAGCCCGACGACGGTGGGCAAGGAGATCGCCAACGTCGTGGCCCGCCTCGTCACGGCGCGCGCGCGCATCGCGGCCGTGAAGCCGCTGGCCAAGATGAACGGTGCGGTCGGCAACTTCAACGCCCACCTGTCGGCCTGGCCCAGGCACGACTGGGAAGCCTTCAGCAAGGGCGTCATCGAGAAGCAGCTGAAGCTCACCTTCAACCCGTACACCATCCAGATCGAGCCGCACGACTACATGGCCGAGCTGTTCGACGCGTTCACGCGCGCCAACACCATCCTGATCGACTGGTCGCGCGACGTGTGGGGCTACATCAGCCTGGGCTACTTCAAGCAGCGCACCAAGGCGGGCGAAATCGGCAGCTCGACGATGCCGCACAAGGTCAACCCCATCGACTTCGAGAACGCGGAAGGCAACTTCGGCCTGGCCAGCGCGGTGCTGACGCACCTGTCACAGAAGCTGCCGGTGAGCCGCTGGCAGCGTGACCTGACGGACTCCACCGTGCTGCGCAACATGGGCGTGGGCCTGGGCTATGCGCTGCTGGGGTACGACTCGCTGGCCAAGGGCCTGGGCAAGCTGGAGGTGAACGAGGTCGCACTGGCTGACGACCTCGATGCCGCCTGGGAAGTGCTGGCCGAGCCGATTCAGACGGTGATGCGCCGCTTCGGCCTGCCCAACCCGTATGAGCAGCTCAAGGAGCTGACGCGCGGCAAGGCCATCACGCAGGAATCCATCCGCGCCTTCATCGAAGGGCTGGACTTGCCCAAGGCCGAGAAGGCGCGGCTGCTGAAGATGACGCCGGGCAGCTACACGGGCATCGCGCAAGACCTGGCCAAGAGGGTCTGACGCTTGCCGGCTGCTGGTGCTACAGCGCCAGCTTGAACACTCTCGAGGGCCCGCTGTAGCCCTCGAGCTGTTCCTGGCCCTGCTCGGCAAAGCCCAGCTTGCCCAGCAGCGCGACGCTGCGCGGGTTGTCCACCGCCGTGATGGCCATCAGCGTGGGCCAGCCCAGGCGCTCGCGTGCGTGGGCGACGCAGCCGCGCGCGGCCTCCAGCGCGTAACCCTGGCCTTCGTGCGAGGCCAGCAGCGCGTAGCCCAGGTCGGGCTCGGGCAGCGCCGCTCGCTTGAACAGGCCGCACATGCCGACCAGCTCGCCGTCGCTGCGCCGCTGTAGGGCCCAGAAACCGTGACCCAGTTCGCGGTACGCCTTGAACAACCGGCCCTCGGCCCAGCGCAGCGCGTCGTCCAGCGTGCGCACGCCGGGGTCGTTGATGTTGCGCAGCCAGCCGGGCTCGTTGACGAGGCGCAGCAGGAAGGGGGCGTCAAGCGGTGTGAATTCACGCAGCGCCAGCCGTTCGGTGTCCAGGATCAGCATGGATCCAGACAATAGCCGGTTCACGCCTGCTGTTATCGCTACCTGATCGATTGCCCTTGTCCTGCCCTTCATGAGCCTCGCGCCCGACACCCGCGACAACCCCGCCCTCAGCCAGGCGCTGCGGGAGCTGGACGTCATCCTGGCCAATGCGGGTGTGGGCGTCGTGTTCGTCAAGGCCCGCACGCTGGTGCGCTGCAACCAGCGTTACGCCGAGATCTACGGCTTCGCCAGCCCTGAGGCGGCCGTGGGCCGCAGCAGCGTGGAGCTGTATGAGAGCGAGGAGGTCGCGCGCAGCCTGGGCCGGCGTGCCTACCCGGTGCTGGCCGCCGGTGAGACCTTCCGCAGCGAGCAGCTGATGCTGCGCCAGAACGGCGAGAAGTTCTGGGCCCACCTGACCGGGCGCCTGATCAACCCCGAGGACCCGGCCGCTGGCTCGATCTGGATCGTCGACGATATCCACGATCGCAAGCTGGCCGATGCCAAGCTGGCCGACCTGCACGCCGAGCAGCAGCTGATCTTCGACCACGCGATGGTGGGCATCGTGTTCCTGCGCGGGCGCCGCGTCACGCGTTGCAACCGCGCATTCGAGCAGCTGTTCGGCTACGGCCCCGGCGAGCTGGACGGGCAGCTGTCGCGCACCTGGTACCTCAGCGACGAGGACTGGCAGGCCGCAGGCGATCTCTGTTACCAGCCGCTGGCCAGCGGCGAGTCCTTCCACGGCGAGCTGCTGCTGGGCCGCAAGGATGGCAGCCCGGTCTGGTGCGAGGTGCGCAGCAAGGCCATCGACCGCAGCGACCTGTCGCGCGGCTCCATCTGGATCACGCAGGACATCACGTCCCGCAAGCTGGTCGAGCAGGAACTGGTGAACGCCAAGCAGCAGCTGGAGGCACTGGTCGCGCAGCGCACCGAGCAACTCAGCCAGACGGTGGCCGAGCTGCAGCTGAAGATCGCCGAGCAGCAGGCCGCCGAGGCGCGCGCGCAGCGGCTGGCCATGTTCGACGGCCTGACCGGCCTGCCCAACCGCCACCTGCTGGCCGACCGCGCCAGCCAGGCCATCGACATCGCCCGCCGTGGCGACGAACCGCTGGCCGTGTTGTTCCTGGACCTCGACCATTTCAAGAACGTCAACGACACGCTGGGCCACCGCATCGGCGACACGTTGCTGGTGCAGCTCGCCACGCGGCTGCGCGGTGCCGTGCGCGAGCAGGACACCGTGGCCCGCACCGGCGGCGACGAGTTCGTGCTGGTGCTGCCGCTGACCGACATCGCCGGCGCCGCCCACCTGGCCACCAAGCTGATGGCGCTGGCCAGCGCGCCGTTCCAGGTCGACCAGCAGGAGCTGACCGTCACGCCGTCGATGGGCATCGCGATGTTCCCGACCGACGGCGACGACTTCGACAACCTGCTCAAGTGCGCCGACGCGGCCATGTACCGCGCCAAGAAGGATGGCCGCAACGCCTACCGCTTCTTCACCAGCGAGATGCAGGCCCAGTCGGCGCGCACACTGCAGCTGGAGAACGCGCTGCGCCGCGCCCTGGAGCGGCACCAGCTGAGCCTGCACTACCAGCCACAGCTCGCGCTCTCCTCCGACGGCCAGGCCCGCATCATCGGCGCCGAGGCGCTGCTGCGCTGGCAGCACCCGGAGCTGGGCTGGGTGTCGCCGGCCGAGTTCATCCCCATCGCCGAGACCACGGGCCTGATCCTGCCCATCGGCGAATGGGTGCTGCAGGAGGCGCTGTCGCAGCTGCACCGCTGGGACCTCGCCGGACTGCCTAAGCTGACCATGGCGGTCAACCTCTCGGCGGTGCAGTTCCGCCACGATGACCTGCCCGACCTCGTCGGACGCGTGCTGGCCCACGTGGGCGTGCCCGCCGAGCGCCTGGAGCTGGAGCTGACCGAAGGTGCCGCGATGGAGAACCCCGCCGCCGCCATCATCGTGATGAAGGAGTTGCATGCACGCGGCGTGCAGCTGTCCATCGACGACTTCGGCACCGGCCATTCGTCGCTGAGCTACCTGAAGAAGTTCCGCGTCGGCAAGCTGAAGATCGATCAGTCCTTCGTGCGCGACCTGACCGACGACGTCGAGGACCGCGCCATCGTCGACGCCATCATCCGCATGGCGGAGGCGCTGGGGCTGGAGACGCTGGCCGAAGGCGTCGAAACGCAGGGCCAGCTGGACTTCTTGCGCCGCCAGGGCTGCCAGGCCGTGCAGGGCTACCTGTTCAGCCGGCCGCTGCCGGCCGAGGCGTTCGCCGCGTTCGTGCTCGCCGAGAATCCGCCGATCTCCGCCTCGCTCGCGCTCTCATGAACTTCGCCGCCCAGCTGCAGACCCTGACTTCCCACTCCCGCCTGTGCGTGGGCCTGGACCCCGAGCCGAGCCGTTTCCCGGGCGACTGGGCCGGCGACGCCAGCAAGATCTACGACTTCTGCGCCGCCATCGTGGACGCCACGCACGACTTGGTTTGCGCGTTCAAGCCGCAGATCGCCTATTTCGCCGCGCATCGCGCGGAGGAGCAACTGGAGCGGCTGATCGCCCACATCCATGCGGTCGCACCGGGCGTACCGGTCATCCTGGACGCCAAGCGCGGCGACATCGGCTCCACCGCCGAGCAGTACGCACGCGAGGCCTTCGAGCGCTACCAGGCCGACGCGGTGACGCTGTCGCCCTTCATGGGCTTCGACAGCGTGGAGCCCTACATGGCCTACGAGGGCAAGGGGGCCATCCTGCTGTGCCGCACGTCCAACAAGGGCGGCGACGACTGGCAGATGCAGCGCCTGGCCGACGTGCCGGGCCAGCCGCGCCTGTTCGAGCATCTGGCGCATCTGGCCGAGTCGCAGTGGAACCGCAACGGCCAGCTGGGGCTGGTGGTCGGCGCCACCTACCCCTCCGAGATCGCCCGCGTGCGCGAGCTGGCGCCGACGCTGCCGCTGCTGGTGCCGGGTGTGGGCGCGCAGGGCGGTGACGCCGCCGCCGTCGTGCAGGCGGCCGGCCGCGGGGCGCCGCTGGTCGTCAACTCGTCGCGTGCGGTGCTGTACGCCGGCAGCGGTGCCGACTTTGCCGCCCGCGCCCGCGACGTCGCACTCGCCACACGCGCCAGCCTTGCCTGAGGACATGACGCCCTCACGCTCACTTCGTTCGCTGCCCCCCGCGTTGGCGCGTCAGCGCTTTCGGGCGGCCGGGCAGCGCTGACATGGGCAGGACGGCCGAGGAACTCAGCAGCCTCGTCGGCCACGCCCTGCCGCCCGAGCAGCAGCGGGAGCAGCTGCACGTGCGCATGCGCTGGCAGGCGTCACGCGTCTTTCTGCTGGCCTGCGCGCAGATCTTCGTGCCGGTGGCGCTGCTGCTGTGGTTCACGCGTGCGCCGCAGGAGTGGCAGGGCGGCTGGGTGCCACCGGCCTTCGCCCTGCTGATTGCCGGGCTGGCGTTGCTGCGACTGCTGCTGCTGAAGCGGTCGCGGCAGCAGGGGCCGTGGCTGGCGCTGGGCATGCTGGCGCTGGTCATGGCGCTGCCCGTCGTTGTGTCGGTATCGCGCGACCTGGGCCTGTGGTCCATGAGCCTGCCGTTGATGGGCCTGGTGGTCGCCTTTGCGACCGCGCTGCTGGGCCTGTGGGCCGGGCTGACGCTGACGGCGCTGGGCGCCGCGGCGCTGTTCGGCCTGGGCCTGGCCGAGGCGCTGGGCTGGCCCACCCGGTCGGTGACGTCTCCCGAGCTGCTGCTGCGGGCCTCGGCGCAGGCGGCGATGCTGTTTTCGGGCCTCATCACCGGCGTCGGTGTGCTGAAGATGGTGAAGCGCTCGCTGGCGGAGGCCGAGGAGCGCACTGCGCGCTTTCGCGGCCTGCTGGGCATGGCGGTGGACTGGTACTGGGAGATGGACCGCGAGTTCCGCTTCACGCATGTGGCGGAGGAGCGGCCCGGCAGTTCGGGGCTGGATCTGGCCTCGAGACTGGGCAAGACGCCCTGGGAGGTGGAGGGCATGGGCGTGTCCGACGACGAGCTGGACGCCCACCGCGCGGACCTGGAGTCGCGGCGCGCCTTCCAGGGCATGGTGGCGCGCCGCACCGGCGCGGACGGGCATCCGCGCTGGGTCTCCATCAGCGGCGAGCCGCGCTTCGACGCCAAGGGCAACTTCCGCGGCTACTGGGGCGTCGGCCGGGACGTCACCCACGAGGTCGCCGCCGAGCAGTCGCTGCATGCCACTGAGACGCGCTACCGCGAGCTGTTCCGCCGCTCGCCCAGCCCGCTGGTGCTGCACCGCTGGGGCCGCGTGGTGGACGCCAACCCGGCCGCGATGGCCATGTTCGGCTACGCGCAGCGCTCCAGCATGATCGGCCAGGACCTGTTCAGCCACTACGAGCCGGGCGACGATGAGACGGCGCGCCAGCAGGCCGTGCGGCTGGAGGGCCTGGCGCCCGGCGCGATGCAGCCGATGGCCGAGTTCCGCCTGCGCACGCTGTCGCGCCGGCGCCGCCTCGTGCAGGCCACCAGCGTGCGCGTGGAGACGGCATCCGGCCCGGCCACGCTGACCTTCTTCACCGACCAGACCGAGCAGAGCCGCGCGCAGGATGCGCTGCGCCGCTCGGAAGGCCTGCTGTCGCACCTGGTGGCGACCAGCCCCGAGGTCATCACGCTGACCGAGGCCGACAGCGGCCGCTACGCGATGGTCAACAAGACCTTCGAGCAGCTCAGCGGCTGGAGCAGCGCCGAGGTGCTGGGTCGCACGTCCGAGGAGATCGGCATCTGGCACCAGGCGCACGACCGCAACGCGATCCGCGAGGCCCTGCGCCGCGACGGTATTGCCAGCAACTTGCCGGTGAGCTTCCGCCGCAAGGACGGCACGGCGGTGGCCATGTTGGTGTCCGTCGCGCCGTTCGAGATGGACGGGCAGAACTACCTGGTGCTCTACGCGCGTGACGTGTCCGAAAGCGAACGCACGCGGCTGGTCCACGGCGCCATCTTGGAGAACGCGTCCATCGGCATCGCACTGACGCGTGACCAGCAGTTCGTGCTGGCCAACCCGCGCGTCGAGGACATGTTCGGCTGGGAGCGCGGTGCGCTGCTGGGCCAGCACGGCAGCGTGGTCTGGCCGAGCGTGGAGGACTGGCAGGCCGTTGGCCGCGCCATCGGCGCGCGCCTGGCGGCCGGCGAGCAGGTCGAGAGCGAGCGCACCATGCGCCGGCGCGACGGTTCCACCTTTCTCGCGCGGCTGCTGGCCCAGGCCGTGGACCCCGCCCACCCCAGCCGCGGCGGCACCATCTGGATCATCGAAGACATCACCGAGCGCCGCCGCGTGGAAGACCAGCTGGCCCACGCCAAGGACGAAGCGCAGGCCGCCAGCCGTGCCAAGAGCGCCTTCCTGGCCAACACCAGCCACGAGATCCGCACGCCGCTGAACGGCCTGCTGGGCTTGGGCCGCTTGGCGCAGCAGCCCGACCTGTCCGACGCGCAGCGCCGCGACTACCTGAACCAGATGATGGACAGCGCGGAAGGGCTGTCGGGGCTGATCTCCGACATCCTGGACCTGTCCAAGATCGAGGCCGGCCGGCTGACGCTGGAAAGCCAGCCGTTCTCGCTGCGTGACCTGCTGGGGTCCATGCGGCTGGCCTACCTGACGCTGGCGCAGGCGCGCGGGCTGTCGTTCGCCGTGGACATCGATCCGGCGCTGCCCGGCTGGGTGTTCGGCGACCCGCTGCGCACGCGCCAGATCCTGTCCAACTACCTGACCAACGCGCTGAAGTTCACCGAACAGGGCAGCGTCACCGTCGCCGTGAAGGCCATGTCGGTCAACACGCAGGGCAGCGCCGGCGAGTGGGTGCGCATCGAGGTGCGCGACAGCGGCCCCGGCATCGCGCCCGAGCAGCAGGCGCGGCTGTTCCAGCCGTTCACGCAGGCCGACCAGTCCACCACGCGGCGCTTTGGCGGCACGGGCCTGGGGCTGTCCATCTGCCGCGAACTGGCGGTGCTGATGGGCGGCGATGTGGGCGTGCACAGCAGCAGCGGCCAGGGCTCCACCTTCTGGGCCGAGCTGCCGCTGCCCGGCGCGCCGGCGCCGATGGCCCACCAGCCGCGCGAATCGCGGGCCGTGCCGGAGGCGTTGCACGGCCGGCGCGTGCTGATCGCCGAGGATCACCCGGTCAACATGCTGATCGCCGTCGCGCAGCTGGAGCAGTGGGGCATGGAGGTGGCGCAGGCCAGCGACGGCCGCCAGGCCATCGAGGCCGTGCACGCGGCAGCCAGCGTCGGCAAGCCGTTTGACGTGGTGCTGATGGACGTGCAAATGCCCGTCATGGGGGGCAACGACGCCACGCGCGAGCTGCGCCGGCAGTTCTCGGCCGAGGAGCTGCCTGTCGTCGCGCTGACCGCCGCGGCGCTGGTTTCCGAGCGCGACGACGCGCTGGCCGCGGGCATGAACGACTTCCTGACCAAGCCCATCGACCCTCCCAAACTGCACGCCACGCTGGTGAAGCTGCTGGCGTCGCACTGAGAATGCAGGCTCCAACAGGAGGGAGCCCATGAACGCCACCACCGCACCGCCCCGGTTCAAGTACTACGACTTGATCATGGCGGCCTTCGTCTGCGTGCTGCTGTGCTCCAACCTCATCGGGGCGGCCAAGCAGGCGCAGCTGACGCTGCCGTTCTTCGGCCCGGTCACCTATGGCGCCGACCTGTTCTTCTTCCCGATCAGCTACATCTTTGGCGACATCCTGACCGAGGTCTACGGCTACAAGCACGACCGCCGCGTCGTCTGGGCCGGCTTCGGCGCGCTGGCCTTCTCGGCCTTCATGGCCTACGTCGTCGTGCACCAGCCGCCCGCGCCCACCGAGTTCATGGCCGTCTACCAGCCGCAGCTGGAAGCGGTGTTCGGCAACACCTGGCGCATCGTGGCGGGCTCGATGGTCGCGTTCGCGTGCGGCAGCTTCGCCAACAGCTTCGTGCTGGCCAAGATGAAGATCGCGACCCAAGGCCGCTACCTGTGGGCGCGCATCGTCGGCTCCACGGTGGTGGGTCAGTTCGTCGACACGACCGTGTTCTTCCTGATCGCGTTCTGGGGCGTCTGGGCCACCGAACAACTGGTGGCCGTCATCGTTGCCCAGTACCTGTTCAAGACAATCTGGGAGGCGGTCATGTACCCCGTGACGGCCAAGGTCGTCCGATTTCTGAAGCGCGCCGAGGGCGTGGACCACTACGACCGCGGCACCAACTTCACGCCGTTCTCGATGAAGGTGTGAGTCGCGGGCAAGACTGGGGGCGGCTGATGGCCAGCCTCTTTGCCCCGTCAGCGGACCAGAACGAAAAAGGGCACCTCGCGGTGCCCTTTGAAGTTGCTGCCCAGCAGCGCGGCGATTACCAGAACTTGTAGCTCGCCGAGGCGGTGAAGTAGCGGCCGTACGGGTTGTGCAGGCCCGGGTTGTGACCCAGCTGCGATCCCGTAGCGCCGATCGGGTCGTAAGGCGCCTTCTCGTCGGTGAAGTTCTGGATGTTCAGGCTCAGCGTCAGATTCTTGAATCCGCTGTACGTGTAGCCCACGTCGAAGGTGACCCACTTGGCCATGTTGCAACCCGGATAGCGGTTGATGTACAGGTCGCGGCCATTTGTCGCAGTGGGTGCAACGCCCAGGACTGCCCGGCTGAACAGGTTCTGGTCGTTCAGCGCACCACCGTATTGGCAGCTCGTGCCCGAGTAGTACAGCGGCGTGATGCCGGCTTCCGGCAGGTTGGTGCCATCCATGCGGCGGATGAAGGACAAGCCGCTGACGTAGTTCGCCGCGCCCGTCAGCGTGTGCGAACCGGACTCCAGCGACGACGTGAAGCGCATCTTCAGGCGCGGCACATCGGGTGCCGAGGTCGACCAGTCGGCCAAGCCGCCGCGCGTGCCCACCAGGTTGTTCCTGGCGTAGCCAGGATGCTCGATGCGCTCGTACTTCAGCGTGTACTGGCCCGTCAGCGAGTTGCTCCAACGCACGCCGTCCATCACCGTCGCCGCGACGCGGGCTTCGAAGTCGATGCCCGAGGTCATCGTCGTGCCCTGGTTCACCCAGGGCGTCGAGACGGTGAGCAGCGGGCCGGTGCCGGCTTGACCGTTCAACAGCAGGTTCGGGTTGGTGTCACGCACCAGCGAACCGGCGGGGTAGGCCTCCGGGTGGTCGATCACGGACTGGCCGTCGGTCAGCGCCACTTCGTTGTTCTTGCGGATCTTCCAGTAGCCGAGCACCAGGTCCACACCGGCCGTCGGGCTGAACAGCAGGCCCATCGACGTGTTGTACGAGTTCTCGGGCTTCAGCGTCGGATTGCCACCGCCCACGCCGGCGACGCTCTTGTTGCAGTCGGCGGTTTCGCCGCCCGGCTTCGGCACCGGCGGCGTGGCTTCGGTGTTACAACGCACCGGATCGACCAGGCCGTTCAGGAAGAACTGGGCGCCGCCCGGGCTCACCTGCGACACTGATGGGGCACGGAAGCCTTCCGAATAGCTGCCGCGGAAGGCCAGCGTGTCCGCTGCCTGCCACTTCACGCCAATCTTCGGTACGAAGTTGGTCTTCAGCGTCGGGTACTTGTCGACGCGGCCGGCCAAGTTCAGCTCGAGGCCCTTCAGCACCGGCGCGACGACTTCGACGAAAGCCGACTTGACGACGCGATCGCCCTTGACGGCGGTATTGGCCAGACCCAGCACGTTGCCGGCGAGATTCTCCGGGTCGGCCTTGATGTCGATGGATTCGCGGCGGATTTCGATACCGGCGGCCAGCGCGACGTCACCGCCGGCCAGTTTGCCGATGGTGGTGCTGGCCTTGGCATCCCACTGCAGCACTTCGGCGGAGCCGCTGTTCAGCAGCGGACGCGACAGGTCCGGGTCCGCCGAGATGGAGGCCAGCGAGCGGTTCGTGCCGCCGAAGGCCGGGCCCAGCATCTGGCGCAGCACCGGCAGGCGCAGGAAGCCGTAGTAGTACTCGTCGCGGTCCGACTTGTTCCACAACACTGCGGATTCCCAGTCGATGTCTGCACCGGCCGTTCCGCGCAC
Source organism: Pelomonas dachongensis (assembly GCF_043555865.1). Taxonomy (NCBI): domain Bacteria; kingdom Pseudomonadati; phylum Pseudomonadota; class Betaproteobacteria; order Burkholderiales; family Sphaerotilaceae; genus Roseateles; species Pelomonas dachongensis. The sequence continues at coordinate 189,478 of NZ_JBIGHY010000003.1, read as the reverse complement.
ACCGACCAGCGCGCGAGCACCGGTGTTCGTCAGGTCGAAGCCGCCCGGTGCGGTGGGGAAGCGCAGTTGGACCGCGGCACGCGCGTTGGTGAACGGATTGTCGGGATGACCGATTTCCAGGATGGGCTGGAAGCTCGCGGCCAGGCCGGTGCCGTTGAAGTTGTTGGCCACCGTCAGGCCGCTGATGGTGCGCGGGGCGCCGAGGTACTGCCGCTCGCTTCGGCTGTACATGAACTCTGCGAAGCCTTCCATGGACTCGCCGAGCTTGAGCGTGCCGCGCGTCAACAGGTTCAGGTCATCGCCCGGGCTCTGCATCTCGGCGAACTGGTCGAGGTTGTAGTTGCAGAACGTGCGACCCAGCAGGTGGTTGGTCGTGATGTTGTAGCGAGCGGTCTCGCCAACGATTTTCTCGGAGTCGGCGCAGTTTGCCGTATTGACCGTGTTGGTGGCGGGCACGGCGGCGGTCTGCGGGAAGCTGCGCGAGCCTGTCGTGCCGTTCTCGCGGATGAACCAAGGCTGGTTGTTGTACAGAAAGCTGCCGTACGGGTTGCGGCGCAGGTTGATGGCTCGGTAGTCGGCGGCGTGGATGTCTTCGTCGGTCGAGTCGCCGACCATGCTCCGACCCTTGTGGGTGTAGTCGAGGCCGATGAAGACGTTGTAGCCCTGGCGCGCGAAGTCCCCGAAGCCCAGCGTGGCGCTGACGGTCTGGCGCTCGTACTCGCGCGCGTCATTGGCGCCGGCCAGCAGCTTGACCTGCAGGCCCTGGTAGTCCTTGCGCGTAATGAAGTTGACGACACCGGCGATGGCGTCGGAGCCGTAGACGGCCGAGGCGCCGTCTTTCAACACTTCGATGCGCTCGATGGCCGACACCGGAATCGAATTCAGGTCGTACAGCGTCGTCGTGCCGTTATTCGGGTTGGCATAGGCCGATGGCGCCATGCGACGACCGTTGATCAGCACCAGGGTCGACGTGGCAGTCTGGTTGCGCAGGGACACGGTGGAGACGCCGCGCGAGAAGCCGTTCTGCGTTGCGGTGTCGTTGTAGCCATCGTTGCCGATCGACGGGACCATCTTCAGCACTTCGAGTGCCGTGCGGGCGCCGCTGGCCTGGATGTCCTTGGCCGTGATCACATCGACGGGCGACTCGGTCTCACGCGAGATGCGCTTGATGTTGGTGCCCGTGACTTCGACGCGTTCCAGTTGCTGATTGTTCTGCGCAGCAGCTTGGAAGCAGCAAGCCTGGGCTGCCAGCGCCGTCAACGTAACGGCAAGCCTTGGAAAGTGTCTTGAGGATTTCATGGAGGTAAAGGCGAGTGAACTGCGTGACATGAGTGTGGCGTTTGCCTTCGATGCACAAGAAGTCAGGCATGTCCCTCTTGACAACTCTGGCCCAAGTTGAAGCAAGTTCTACAAGGTTGTCAGAATGCAGATAAGAGGCACCTTGAGAGCGGTCGCCCTCGAAACTGACGGGGCACAGTCGGATCGCTCAGAACTTCGCTGTTCTGAATCAGATTTGGATATGCATCGTCCATCTATATGCGGCGTGGCAAGTCGTTGCTGCGTCGCAACATTCGTGCATCCCGTGCTGACCGTCGTGCCGTCCTGCCGCGTTTCATCGGGGGGCGCTGTTCCAGCCGACACGCCGACAATCCGGTGATGGTGCGTCACGAAGCAAAAGCAAAGCTGAGCCTGCAAGGGCAAGGAAGAGCCGCTGCATGCTGCACCAATCCAACGGGTGAGAGTCCCGTCCCGGTAGGCGTCGGTGCGCCGGGTAGCAGACCCCAGGTAGTGGAGGGAGACCTCTGTGCCCGAGCGGGGTGTCAAAAGCCTGTGAACCGGCGAGAGCCGCTCAGCAGGAAGCAAGCACGCGGGCCGCAACATGAAGTGAAGCCTGCAGCCTCGTCAGATTTACAACCCGCAGGCCGAGCCGCTCATATCACGGCGAAGGCAACATCTTTGGCGCAAGAACCGAAGCGCGCCGGGGACTGCGGCGGGGTATTGGGCGCAGCACGCGTGCAAGGATTGGTGTGGAACGTGAGAGACCCGTCTGCGCGGCCCGAGTCGGGGCAAGCGCGCTCGTATAAGCCCAAGGCGAAGTCGAGACGTGTGCAGCGGGAGTCCGAGGGGATCGTAGTACTGGACGGTGGGGCGCAAGCGCCATCGACGAAGGCCGTGCGGCATAACGCGGCTGGAGGGAAGGGTCCCTGCGGTGGTCATGCTGATGGAGCGGGTAAGCGCGAGGGAATGGCCGGCAAGACCGGACCTAACAACCCCGTCGACCTTGTATCGAGCGACAAAGTGCGACAACTGCAAAGGCAGCTCTGGGCCGCAGCCAAGCGGGCGCCGGAAAGGCGCTTCCATGCGTTGTACGACCATATGTGCAGGGCTGACATCCTGCACGAGGCGTGGAAGCGCGTGCGCCGTAACAAGGGCGCAGCGGGCGCTGATCGGATGACGATTGGCGAAGTCGAGCAGTACGGAGTCCGGCGCTTCCTGGAGGAGCTGGGCGAGGTACTGCGTGCAGGCGAGTACGGGGCGCAGGTCGTGCGGCGCACCTACATTCCAAAGGCGGACGGGGCGAAGCGGCCCCTGGGCATCCCGACGGTACGAGACCGGGTGGTGCAGATGGCGGTCAAGCTGGTGCTGGAGCCGATCTTCGAGGCGGACTTCGGTCCGGACTCGTACGGGTTCCGGCCGAGGCGCAGTGCGCAGATGGCGTTGCAGCGGATCAGGCAACTGGCCAACGCGGGTGCGGATCACGTGCTGGACGCCGACATCGAGAACTACTTCGGCAGCATCGACCACGACAAGCTGCTCACCTTGGTGAGTCAGCGGGTCAGCGATCGGCGGGTGCTCAAGCTGGTGAGGCAGTGGTTGCAGGCGGGGGTGATGGAGGCCGGCGTGATCTCGCCGCTGCTGTCCAACATCTACCTGCACGTGCTGGACCGGGTGTGGGCCAGGCATGGCCGGCACCTGGGCGAGCTGGTGCGGTATGCGGATGATTTCGTGGTGATGTGCCGAACGGCGCGTGGCTGCGAGGAAGCACAAAGCCGCATCGAGCATGTGCTGGACCGCTTGGGGCTCAAGCTGCATCCACAGAAGACGCGACGTGCGGTGTTGACGCAAGGCCAGGAGGGCTTCGACTTCCTGGGGTGCCATCTGCACAAACGCATGAGCGGCCGGCTGTGGCAGCAGAAGGGTCTGAAGCGGTACTACTTGCAGAACTGGCCGAGCCGCAAAGCAATGAACCGTGTGCGAGAACGTGTACGAGGACTGACCCCACGCGGGCGGTGCCATGAGGATGTGCGGAGCGTCATCGCCCAGCTCAACCCGGTGCTGCGTGGCTGGGGTCAATACTTCCAAACGGGAAACGCGGCCAATCACTTCCTCGACGTGGACAACTATGTCGTGGGACGGCTGCGGAGCCTGCGGATCAAACGTGCGGGTCGTAACTTGCCAGCGGGACGTGCTCGGCGATGGGATCGCGACTACTTCGAAAACCTTGGACTCCACCGCCTGCGCGGGACCATCCGTTATTCCGGCAGAACTCCCGTCATAGGGAGCTCCGCGTAATGCTGCGAGCCGACAGACCACTGGTAAGCCGTGTGCGGGAAATTCGCACGCACGGTTTGAAAGGGGGCGTTGGCTCAGAAACTGGCCTTCGGGCTTTAATAAGAATCAACGTCTACCAATGACCTCAGTTCCTGATGCTGCCCCGCCCGACCTGCTGTTCGTGCTGCTGCCCGACAGCGCCATCGCGCCCGACGGGCCTGACACGCTGGCGCCGCTGGCCGCCGCATTGCAGGCGCAGTACCCCAAAGCGGTCACGCTGAACCTGCACCCGCCGCTGCGCGACGGCGAAGGGCGCTGCCGCTGGTGGCCGCAGGCGGCGCCCAGCCACGCGGGCGTGGCGGCGGCGTTGCCCCCCCTGATCGAGCGGCTGCGCATGGAGGCGCGCAAGCGGGATCTGCCCTGGCAGCGCGTCGCGCTGGCCGGCGTGGGGGATGGCGCGCTGCTGGCGCTGGAGGCGGTGCAGGCGGAAGCCGCGCTGGTGGGGCGCGTGATGGCGTTTGCGGGCAGCCACCTGGCCCGGCCCGAGGCCGCGCCGCAGGACGTTTGCGTGCACCTGTTCCACGGGCTGGCGGATCAGCGCTTCCCGTACCGCCATGTCGTCGACGCGGCGCAGGCGCTGGTGGACCTGGGTGCCGACGTGACGGCCGACTTGCTGCCGCACCTGGACCACGGCCTGCACCCGGCGCTGATCGCCAAGGCCATGGAGCAGCTGCGCACCTTCATTCCCGGACGGCTGTGGCGCGAGGCCGTCCTCGCCGCCCGGGAGAGCGACCGGCAGGCGGACTGACGCGCCGGCGCGCGGTTTCAGTCCAGCACCACCTCGGTCCGCACGACGCCCGCGCGCTCCGCGCTGGCCGACAGCGTCAGCCGCGTGCCCACCGGCGCGCGCACGACCCACTCGGCCACGGCACGATCGCCTGTGGGCTGTTTGCTGGGCAGGAACGCCTGCTGGCTCTGCCGGGGGGCGTGGCCTTCCAGCTGCGGCCCTTCCATGCGCTCTTTGCCGCTGACCAGGCTGATGGCCGGGTCGCCGCTGGGCATGTGCAGTTCGAATATCACGCCGCGCACGGTCTTGCGCTCCAGCGCGCGCTGCGTCACGTAGGCCGGCAGATAGCCGGCATTGGCGACGGCCATGCGCACGCGCCACATGTCCGGGCCCAGCGCCCGCACCTCGGTGCGGATCAGCTCCAGCTTGGGCAGGCTCATCGCAATCTGCGTCATCCAGGCCGGGAAGCGCGCGGCCTCGCGTTCGCGCAGCGCCGGTGGCGGGTTGCGCCAGTAGTTCATCTTGTCCCAGCCGCCGATCTCGACGGCGCCCAATTGCGGGTGCTGGAACGGCGTCCACGCGACGTAGGCCTGGCCGCCGCACTTCTCGTCGCTCCAGCGCAGCAGCTTCAGGTCGTCCTCAACCGGATGCTCGCGGAACCAGTCGATCCACTTGTAGCCCTCGACGCCGGCCTCCTTGTTGGGCGACCACAGCTCCACCACCCAGAACAGCGCGCCCAGGTGTTCGTAGACCCAGTCCTGCGTGCCGGTGATGACGTCTTTAGGGTGGTAGCGGAACTCTTCGTAGATGCTGACGGCCGGGTAGCCGGTGTGCTTCTCGCCCAGCGCCGAGAACTGCTGGAACAGCCACAGGTCCTCGGGCGTCATGTCCTTGTCGCTGCGCGTGCCGCAGGGGCGCAGGATGACGCCGCTGTGCGTGTGGAAGCTGACCGCCGCGCCGATGTTGGGATGACTCGTGATGAACTCCACCATCGCGCGCACCTCGGGCTCGCTGGTGGGGTAGGGGCCGGCACCCAGCTGCTGGAACTCCTGGCGCCATTCGCCGGGGAAGTTGCGGTTCAGGTCCAGCCCCTCGCGGTCGGGGTTGAGCTTCACCGTCAGGCCGTCGTGGTGCTTGATGAAGCCTTCCGGCATCAGCCGGAAGTACTCGCCGCCGTGCTCGCCAGGTTCGCGCGGCACCATCAGGCGCGGGTCGCCGGCGTGCTTCTTGTAGCCGCCGTGCGGGTCGGGCACACGCATGGTCAGGATGCGGCCGTCGCCGTCCACGTCCTCGACGGTCAGGCCGTCGACCGGCTGCTCGGTGTAGGGGTAGGGCCGCGTGGAGCTGCGGATGTGGCGCGGCCGGTCGGCCAGGGCCAGCTCGGCGCCATCGGGGTTCAGGCGCGGCACCAGGTACAGCGTGCGCGTGTCCAGCAGCCGGTTGATCTGCTGCGCCTCGGCCGACGTGCCGCCGTGCTGCGTCAGCAGCTGGTGCAGGTAGTACAGGCAGGTGGTGGACGCGGTCAGCTCGGCGGCATGGATGTTCCCGTCGATCCACATGGCCGGCTTGTCGATGTCCATGCCGCTGGCGAGATTCGTGACGACGACGACCCAGATGTCGCGGCCCTCGTAGCTCTTGCCGATGGCGCGCACCGAGACGAGATTGGGGCGCGCCTCCGCGTAGGCGAACAGAAGGGCGGTCAGTTCGTCGTAGCGGTAGAAGTGGTCGAAGCGTGGGCTGGGCAGCGGGCTGGACATGAGGGTCTGCGGCGGCTCGCGGGTGGGCGGGTGCCGTGGGTGTTCTTGTGAAGACGCGGATTCTGGGGACGCCGCCGACCTGTGCAGCCAGGGGTTTCCACGGGCTGCGTCACTGGCCCTTGAACAAGCCCTGGAACTGCCGCGACACCGGCAGCTTCTCGTCGCGCCCGCGCAGCGTGACGACCATCGTGCCTTCGTCCACGCGCACGGCGCGCGAGATGCAGCGGCTGTTGACCAGCACGCTGCGGTGGATCTGCCAGAACTGGTCGGGATCGAACTGGGTCAGCAACTCACGCAGCGGTGTTCGGATCAGCGCGTCTCCGCCCGTGTAGACGACGCGCGTGTAGCGCTGGTCGGCCTCGAAATAGAGCACGTCTTCGGGCTGGATCAGCTGCACCTCGCGGCCCACGCTGGCCTGGATGGGGCGGGGCGCCGGTTTCGGTGCAGCCAGGCCGGCCAGCAGGCGCGTGAGGGCCGCGGTGTCGGGTGCAGCCGGGCGGGCCAGGCGGGTTTTGAGCCGGGCCAGCGTCTGCGCCAGGCGCTCGTCGTCCACGGGCTTGAGCACATAGTCCACCGCGCCGGTCTCGAACGCAGCCAGCGCCTGGTCGTCGAAGGCGGTGACGAACACGATGAGCGGCGGCGTGGCCAGCGACGACAGCCGGCGCGCGACCTCGATGCCGGTCAGGCCAGGCATGCGGATGTCCAGAAAGGCGACAGCCGGCTCGTGCGCCAGGCAGTCGTCCCAGGCGTCGGCGCCGTTCTCGCTGGCGGCGACGATGCGCAGCTCGGGCCACAGGCGGGTCAGCGCGGCACGCAGTTGCTCGCGGGGGGCTTCCTCGTCGTCGGCGATCAGGGCGGTCAGGTTCATAGCGTCAGTGTGGCGATGCAGCCGGGGTCGGCGTCGTCCAGGGTCAAGGTGGCGTGGGGCAGGGCCTGCAGCAGCCGGCGGCGCGTGTTGGACAGGCCCACGCCGTCGGTGCAGCCGGGGGCAGGGCCGGGGCCGTTGTCGCGCACGCTGACGACCACGTGGCCGACGGCGTCACGGTGCACGGCGATGTCCACCTGGCCGCCGCGCAACTGCGGCTCCACGCCGTGGGCGATGGCGTTCTCCACCAGCGTCAGCACAAGGCCGGGCGGCAGCTCGGTGGCGGCCAGGTCGTCCGGCATCTGGATGTCGAAGCGCAGCCGTGCGCCCAGCCGCGCCTGCATGATGGCCAGGTAGCGCTGCACCATCTTCATCTCGTCGCCCAGCGGCTGCAGGTCGCGCTCGAACATCGGCAGCGTGGCGCGCAGGTAGCCGGTGAAGTCGCGCAATAGCGGCGCGGCGCGGGCGTCGCCGGTGTCCACCCAGTGCTGCAGCGACGCCAGCGTGTTGAACAGGAAATGTGGCTGGATCTGCGCGGCGGCCAGCCGGGTGGACAGCTTCAGCGCGGCGTCTTGCTCGGCCAGCTCGCGCAGCCGGGCCTCGATCTGCTGGGCGCGGAACAGCGTCAGCAGCCACCAGGCGGACAACACGGCGGTCATGATGGCGAGCATCCAGGGGAAGTGCGTCTCCACCTGTTCACGCGCGCCGGTCTTGACGACGGCGATGGCAAGGCCGGCCAGCACGAAGCCGACGACATAGCAAACGAGGTTGAGCCGTCGGCTCGTGGGCGTGCGCCACAGCCAGCGGGCCACGGCCAGCGTGAACCACCCCAAGCCCAGTACCACCGGCCACACCCACACGTACTGCCGATTGGCGCTGGCGTAGACGACCAGCAGCAGGATCAGGTTGCCGTAGACGTAGTGATCGATGCCGCCGGGCCAGGGTTGCTGGCCAGCTCGCGCCATCTCTTCGGCGCTGAAGGCGCGGCGCGGGCCGGGGTAGAACCACTGTGACCAGTCGGAGGTGAGCCAGCGGCTCAGACGGGAGGGCACTGACATGGCACGCAGTCTAGAAGTGCGCTGCGTCCCGTCGTCACGCCAGGCGGCGAATGGCAGAAAGGCGCGCATGGATGGTTGTTCGACCGATCGGTCGGGAAAAGGCAGAATGCCGCCATGCCTGCCTGGACCGCCCTCGATCTCGATCGCCGCGCCGACGGCGCCGCCGTGCTGACGATGAACCGCCCGGCCGTTTTCAACGCCTTCGACGAGGTGCTGATCGCCGAGCTGGATGCCGCGTTCGTGCAGCTGGGTGAGGACGACGCGGTGCGCGTCATCGTGCTGGCCGGGGCCGGCAGGCACTTCAGCGCCGGCGCCGACCTGCAGTGGATGCAGCGCGCCGCCGCCGCGTCGCAGGACGACAACCTCGACGATGCGCGCCGCTTCGCTGCAATGCTGGCGCGCATCGCCGAGTGCTCCCGGCCCACCATCGCCCGCGTGCAGGGCGCCGCGTTGGGCGGCGGCGTGGGGCTGGTGTGCGCCTGCGACATGGCCGTCGCGTCCGACGCCGCGAGCTTCTCGGTCAGCGAGGCGCGCATGGGCATCCTGCCCGCCGTCATCGGCCCCCATCTGGTGAATGCCGTGGGCGTGCGGGAGGCGCGGCGCCTCGCGCTGACGGCCAGCCGCATCGACGCGGCCGAGGCGCTGCGCGCGGGCCTGGTGCAGCGCGTGGTACCGGCCGACGCGCTGGACGGCGCCGTCGACACGCTCGTCGCCGACCTGCTGGTCTGCGGCCCGCGGGCCCAGGCCGAGATCAAGCAGTTGTACGCGCGGCTCGCGCCCGGTCCCGTGACGGCCGAGGTGCGCGAGCTGACCGCGCAGACCATTGCGCGCGTGCGCACCACGCCCGAGGCCCGCGAGGGCTTTGCGGCCTTCTTCGCCAAGCGCGCGCCGAACTGGAAACCCGACGCATGACCATTCCGAATCTCTCCCAGTCCCGCGTGCTGGTCGTCGGCGCCGGCCTGATGGGCGCCGGCATCGCTCAGGTGGCCGCGCAGGCCGGCCACGCCGTGCAGCTGTTCGACAACCGCCCCGGAGCCGCCGAGGCCGCCAAGGCCAAGCTGGCGCAGACGCTGGAAGGCCTGGTCGCCAAGTGCAAGCTGACGGCGGAGGCGGCAGCCGCGACGCTGGCGCGCATCACGCCCGTACAAGCCATGGCGGCCGACGTCGAGCTGGTCGTCGAGGCTGTCGTCGAGAACCTGGACGTGAAGCGCGCACTGTTCGCCGAGCTGGAGGCACTGTTGCCGGACGATGCGGTCATTGCCACCAACACCTCGTCCATCTCGGTGACGGCGCTGGCGCGCGGCATGCGCCGGCCCGAGCGGCTGGTGGGCATGCACTTCTTCAACCCGGTGCCGCTGATGAAGCTGGTGGAGGTGGTGTCGGGGCTGGGTACCGACCCCGCCGTCGCGCAGGCCGTGTTCGAGCTGGCCGCGCGCTGGGGCAAGGTACCGGTGCATGCGCGTTCCACGCCGGGCTTCATCGTCAACCGCATCGCCCGGCCCTACTACGCCGAGGCGCTGATGCTGCTGCAGGACCGTGCGGCTGCGCCCGAGGTCATCGACGCGGTCCTTCGCGCCGCGGGCTTTCGCATGGGCCCTTGCGAGCTGATGGACCTGATCGGCCACGACACCAACTTCGCGGTGACGCAGTCGGTGTTCGCCGCCAACTTCTTCGACCGCCGCTTCACGCCGTCGCTGGTGCAGCAGGAGCTGGTGGATGCCGGCTTCCTGGGCCGCAAGAGCGGGCGTGGTTTCTACCGCTACCCGGCAGGTGCGCCGGCGCTGCCCGACGTGGGAACCGCGTCGCCGCGTGCGGCCCGGCTCGTCGTGCACGGCCGCGGCGCGCTGGCCGAGCGCTTTGCCGCCAACCTGCCCGAGGCCGTGCGCGACATGGCCAGCGACTGGGTCGGCCTGGCCGTCGACGGCCGGGAACTGCGCCTGACGGACGGCCGCCGCGCCGCCGATTTCGGGCCGGGTACGGCTGTGTTCGACCTGCCGCTGGCACCGGCCGGCGACATAGCCTATGCGGGCGACGCCGCTACGGCGGCCTGGCTGACCCGGCTGGGCCTGGTGCCGCGTGCCGTGGCCGACCTGCCGGGCCTGGTGGTCGCGCGCACCATCGCCATGCTCATCAACGAGGCCGCCGACGCGGTGCAGCAGGGCGTCTGCGACGAGGCCGGCGCCGACGCGGCGATGAAGCTGGGTGTCAACTATCCCGCCGGCCCGTTCGAGTGGCTGGCCTTCTGGGGCGTGCCGACCGTCGTCGCGCTGCTGAACCGGCTCGATCAACACTACCGCGGCGAGCGCTATCGCGTGTCGCCCTATCTCGCATGACCACCGACGCCTTCATCTGCGATGCCATCCGCACGCCCTTCGGCCGCTACGGCGGGGCGCTGTCTTCCATCCGTACCGACGACCTGGCCGCCTTGCCGATCAAGGCCTTGATGGCGCGCAACCCGAACGTCAACTGGGCCGAGGTGGCCGACGTGCTGTACGGCTGCGCCAACCAGGCCGGCGAAGACAACCGCAACGTGGCCCGGATGGCCGCTCTACTGGCCGGGCTGCCGGTTGAAGTGCCGGGCAGCACCGTCAACCGCCTGTGCGGCTCGGGCTTGGATGCGGTGGGCACGGCGGCCCGTGCCATCCGCGCCGGCGAGGCCGGGCTGCTGATTGCCGGCGGTGTGGAAAGCATGAGCCGCGCGCCGTTCGTGATGCCCAAGGCCGAGTCGGCTTTCAGCCGCAGCAATGCGGTTTACGACACCACCATCGGCTGGCGTTTCGTCAACCAGCTGATGAAGGCGACGCACGGCGTCGACTCGATGCCCGAGACGGCGGAGAACGTGGCGCGCGACTTCGGCATCGAGCGCGACGCACAGGACCGCATGGCGCTGGCCTCACAGCGCAAGGCCATCGCCGCGCAGCAGCGCGGTTTCTTCGAGCGCGAGATCGTGCCGGTGGACTTGCCGCAGAAGAAAGGCGAGCCGCTGCGGGTGCTGCTGGACGAGCACCCGCGTGAAACAAGCCTGGAGGCGCTGGCAAAGCTGAAGGGCGTCGTGACGCCGGATGGCAGCGTGACGGCCGGTAATGCCAGCGGCGTCAACGACGGCGCCTGCGCGCTGCTGCTGGCCAGCGAGGCTTCAGTCCAGCGCCACGGCCTGACGCCGCGGGCCCGTGTGGTGGGCATGGCCACCGCTGGCGTGGCGCCGCGCATCATGGGCATGGGCCCCGCGCCGGCCACGCGCAAGGTGCTGGCGCTGACCGGCCTGACGCTGGCGCAGATGGACGTCATCGAGCTGAACGAGGCTTTCGCCGCGCAAGGCCTGGCCGTGCTGCGCGACCTGGGCCTGGCCGACGACGACGCCCGCGTGAACCCCAACGGCGGCGCCATTGCGCTGGGCCACCCGCTGGGTGCCAGCGGCACGCGGCTGGTGACGACGGCTATCAACCAGCTCGAGGTGACGGGCGGCCGCTACGCGCTGTGCACGATGTGCATCGGGGTGGGGCAGGGCATTGCGCTCATCGTCGAGCGGGTCTGACCCTCACTCACTCGAAGAAGAGCCGGGTGATCCCTTTGAGGCTGACGATGTTGCCGGGGTTGCTGGTCTCGTTCAGCACGCCGGCCAGGCGGCGCAGCACCCGGGGGCTTTTCTTGGCACGCCAGATCACCAGATCGGCCAGCCAGGGGTGGGCATTGACGCGGTTGGCGCCCTCGTAGAGCTGGAACTTGGGCTTGAGCGCTGACAGGCCGGCCTCATAGGCCGCGCGCGCGCGCGTGTCGTCGGCGTGGGCCAGCAGGGCATCGGCCGCCAGCATGCCCGTCTCCATCGCCTTGCCGATGCCCTCGCCCGTGAAGGAGTAGGTAGAGCCCGCCGCCTCACCGGTGACGAGGAGGCCGGGCCGCGTCCACTTGGCGCCCGACAGCGTGAAGCGCAGGGGCGCCCCCTTGAGTTCGCCCACCAGCTCGCCGACACGCATCAGCTCCGCTGCCGGCGCGTAGGCCGTGACGAAGCGCTCGAAGATCTCGCGCAGGTTCACGTCCTTCTTCAGCGCCCGCCCGCCCAGCACGCGGTGCGAGTCGGTCACGCCCACGCCGATGTTGAAGTGACCATCGGGCGCCGGGAAGATCCAGCCGTAGCCCGGCCGCACGGCCTGGTCCCAGATCACTTCCAGCGAGGTGATCTTGCCCACCATCTGCGGCGCCTTCACATAGCCGCGCAGGCCGATGCCGCTGGGTGTGTGGCGCTCGCACATGCCCGCGGCCGTCAGCGCTTTCGGCACTGCGCCGGTCGCCAGCACGACCCAGCGTGAGCGCACTTCGACGACCTCGTCACCGCGCTTGAGGCGCGCGCCGACGACGCGGCCGTCCGCTTCCAGCGCCGCCTCGAAGCGGGCCTGCTCGAAGCGTGCGCCGGCATCGCGGGCGCCCTGTAGCAGCACCGCGTCGAGTTCCTTGCGTGGCAGCACGGCCAGCGAGCCCGGCACATCCACACGCCCGCCGCGCGGGCCGATGCAGCCCACATGGCTGACCGGCTGCGCACGGCGCATGACCTCGTTGAGCAACCCCAGCCGCGCCAGCGCCTGGTGCGCGTCAGGGATCAGGCCATCGCCGCAGGTCTTGTCGCGCCCCGGCGGGTGCTGGTCGACCAGCATCACGTCGACACCGGCCTGCGCCAGCACACGCGCGCAGGCGCTGCCGGCAGGGCCGGCGCCGACGATGAGGACGTCGCAAGGCGGGACGGCAGCGCCAGTGGAGGTGAGCGTGGAGTTCAAGGAGGCGGTGGTCGACATGCAGACGGGCGCGAGATTCTAAGTAGCCAGCTTTGGCCGGCGGTTCGCGCCTGACGCGTCGTGGCGGTCGGACAAAGAAAAAGCGGGAGGCTTGCGCCTCCCGCTTTCGCGTCTGCTACGGGGTACCGATCAGAAGTTGACGGTGCCGCGCACGTAGACGGTACGGCCGACCGGATCGTAGAAGCGCGAGTCCCAGCCACCGCTCTGGAACAGCTCGTTCTGGTAGGTCAGCGGCGGATCCCGGTCGGTCAGGTTGCGCACGCCCAGCAGCAGCGAGACAGCCTTCATCGGCGAGAAGCTGACATAGGCGTCAGCCGTCGTGTAGGCCTTGACCTTGTTGGTCGGGTCCTGATCCACGTAGCCGGACTTGTGGTGCAGGGCCAGACCCGCGCCCCAGCCGTCCTTGGACCAGCTGCTGCTCAAGTTGTGCTGCCACTTGAAGACCGGGCCGGAACCCGAGAAGACTCCGACGTTCTGGTTCCAGGGGCCGTCCTTGTAGTCCTGGTAGTCGTACTTGTTGACGAACGTACCCTGGTACTCGAAGCCCAGGCGGCCCATCGACGTAGCCACCTGGTACTGCAAGCCCAGGTCGATACCGTTGGTCTTCACGCCGCCCAGGTTCTGCGTACGCACGTCGACATAACCGCAGGTCGGCGACGTCGGGCCACCCTGGCAGTCACGAGTGTTCTGCGACAGCAGGTTGCCCGGCAGGTACTTGAAGTACTGACTGAAGATCTGCTGGTTGGCGGGGAGGAACAGCGTGCCTTCCGCGATGGATCCAATCTGCTGCTCAACCTCCACGGACCACAGATCGACGCTGGTAGTGAACCCCTTGACGGGTTCGAACACCAGGCCCAGCGTGAAGCTCTTGGACTCCTCCGGCTTCAAATCCTTGTTGCCGCCGAAATAGGACTGGAACTGTGTCTTGCAGTTGGCACCCGAAGTGGCCCCGCTGACCAGCACGCCGCCGGGGCAGTTCAGCGGGTTGTTCGTGTTGCCTGCCGTGTTCGTGAAGCCGGTGGTGGCATTCAGTTCATACAGCGAGGGCGCGCGGAAGCCAGTCGACGCCGAGCCGCGCACCAGCAGTTCTTTCAGGGGCTGATAGCGGAAGCTGACCTTGGGGTTGGTGGTGTTGCCGAAGTCGTTGTACTTGTCGTACCGCACCGAGGCGCTCACTTCGAGCTCCTTGGTCAGCGGCACGTTCAGTTCGCCGTAGAACGCGTAGACCTTGCGATCCCCTTCGGAGCGGGCATCCGGGTCCACGCCAGTGCTGGCTGACACGAGGGCGGCGAAGTCGCGGTGGTTGAAGTCGACGTACTCTTCCTGTCGGTACTCGGTGCCAACGGCGATCTGAACGGGGCGTGTCGCGTTGAACCAGTCGCCCAGTTCGCGGCCGGCGGAGGCGGTGAAGCTGGTTACCTTGCCTTCGCTGGTGCTCAGCAGGCCCTTCAGTGCAGCCCCCTGGATCAGCGCGAGCGCTTCAGGCGTCTGTGCGCCGAACGGATTGATGATGCCGCGGATCAGGCCTTCGCCGATGACTTCGCCGTTGGCATAGCCGGCCGTCAGCTTGCGGTTGTTCTCGGTGTTGTTGTAGGCCAGGGCAGCCTTGTAGTCCCAGCCGGCTGCGTTGCCTTCTGCCGTGAACAGGGCGCGGTACTGCTCGCCTGTGGACTTGTCGCGGCGCGGGCCGTTGAAGACGTCACGGAACCAGACGAGCACACCACCCTGTTGAAGGTTCACCGGGTTGGGGAACTGGGCGGTCGGGCTGTTGAAAGGCTCGCCATTCAACTCGTACGGATCGAAGGTCGGGCTGTAGTTCGGTTTGGTCAGTGCTGCCGTCGGGAAGTAGGTCGTGCCCGGGTTGATCCAGTAGCTGCCATAGGGCACGGGAGCGGTCTGCACTTCCACCGAGTTCTTCGAATAGAACAGTTCCGCACCCAGGCGCAGAGCGGGGCTCACGTCGAACGTGCCCTTGACAAGACCGGACAGCGTCTCGCTCTTCGGGCTGATGCTGACGAAGGGCGGGGTGACGATCTGGCAACCGGCGGCGTTTGAGATCAGGTTGGGGGCGGCGCAACCCGTGGCGATGGGGTTGTAGAAGTCGCCACCCTGCTGAACCTGATAGTTGGCAGGGAAGGTGCTGTTGGACAGGCCGCCCACGAAGCGCTTGTTGAAATCACGCTCGGTGCCGGAGATCTCGTTGCGCTTCTTGTAGCTCAGCGCGCCATAGACGTTCCAGCCATCCCTGCCCAGATCACCGAAGCCATAGGTGGCGCTGGCGCTGCTGGTCGAGCCACCAGACTTCTGAGGGGCGTCGTACCCGGCGCTGAACGAGCCACCGGTCAAATTGTTGCGGGTGATGAAGTTGATCACTCCACCAATGGCGTCCGTGCCGTACAGGGCCGAGGCGCCGTCACGCAGCACTTCGACGCGGGTGATCGCCGCGAACGGGATCATGTTCATGTCGGGCGCGGAGGCGGAGCCCGTCGCGCTGTTGGCGATGCGCTGACCGTTCAGCAGCACCAGCGTCTTGTTGGCGCCCAGGCCGCGCATGTCGGCAAAGGTCGCGCCACCGGTGCCGGAGCCGACGGCCGAGGCCATGTTCTGCGTGCCCTGGACGGACGACAGCAGGCCCAAGATCTGCTCGACCGAAGTCACGCCTTGCGACTTCAGGTCATCCATCTTGATGACGGTCACCGGAACAGCGGTCTCGGCGTCGAGGCGCTTGATCGCGGAGCCGGTGATCTCGATGCGCTCGAGTTGCTGCGCATTGCCTTGCGTTTGTGCAAAAGCCGAGGAGGCGATCAACCCCAGAGCCGCAACAGCGGCCTTGGAGAGCAGGGTTCGTTTGTGCATGAAAACTCCAATTTGACCGATGGGTCATGAACTGCGCGAGCCGCCCGAGTCAGGCGCCTACACGTGTTCCCGATCAGGAAACCGGTCGCCATTCTCAGGACGTGCCCGGTCGGAAGGGGCCCCGGGAAAGTCAGGGGAAGGGCTTTGGAAACGGGGGCTGGGCCACCCCAGACGTCGATCTGCCAATTGCCCCATGCCGTAAGTCACTGATTTATTGTGTTTTTTTACCAGCTGGTCAGCGATGGTGCAGCGCCGATGACTTTTGGCCACCTGAAGAATGACCGCGCGGTTTGTGTCAGGAAAGAGACAGCTTCACCGCGGAATTGATCTGGAAACGTTCGGCTACGCGCCTTCAGGCGTCGGATTTCACCGACAGGGGCCGTTTTCCTCTTTCGCCGCTTCCCCCGTGTGTGGCGATGTGACAACGTGATTCGAACTTGTTTCCTGGGGTAACCCCTGAATTTTGTTTGCTGAACCCTGTCTTTTGGCACTTGTAGGGGGTCTATTGGGGGCAACCCGGGGCAGGGTTGAATTCGCGCGTCGCCAGACTTCGCGGGTGAAAAAGTGACCGTGCACGCGGTCGTTTTTCCCGATTTCCTGTCCAACACACAGCTTGAACGCCCTCACAAAGGACTACTCATGTTCAAACGAAATGCCCGCAGCGCCGCTGTGGCCGCGCTGATCGGTACGCTCGGTGCTACCAGCGCCTTCGCCCAAGAGGCGGACACCCAGAAACTGGAGCGCATCGAGATCACAGGCTCGCGGATCAAGAAGTCCGACGCGACGGCGGAAAGCCCGATCGTGACGGTGACCGCCGAGGAACTCCGCCAAAGCGGTATCGTGACCGTCGAGCAGTTCCTCAACACCCTGCCGCAAGTCACAGCCGGCCTCAGCTCGCAGTCCAACAATCCGTCGAGCAATGGCCGCGCGTTCATCGATCTGCGTGGCCTCGGTTCCAACCGGAACCTCGTGCTGATCAACGGCCGCCGCGCCATGGGCTCGACGGGCGGCGGTACGGTCGACACGAACACCATCCCCACCTCCCTGATCGAGCGGGTTGAAGTGATCACCGGCGGCGCTGCGACGGCCTACGGCGCGGACGCGGTTTCGGGCGTCGTCAACTTCATCATGAAGAAGAACTTCAAGGGTCTCGAGCTGGATGCCCACCACCGCATGACCGATCGCAGCGACGGCAAGGAGAGCTCTGCCTCGATGACGTTGGGCGGCACCTTCGAAGGCGGGCGCGGGTCGGCTGTGTTCGGGGCCAGCTTCTTCAAGCGTGACTCCATCTACAAAGGCGCGCGGGAGTTCTCGGCCCAGGCATCGACCTCCACCACGATCTTCCCGAACGGTTCGATTGGGGTCGGAACCAACGCGCCCTCCCAGGCCGCAGTCGACGGCATCTTCGGCGCCAACAAGTGCAATCAGAACGGTGGGGCGGCTGGATTCGGTTTCAATCCGGATGGGACGCTCTTTTGTACCGGCGTAGCTGGCAACGCGACCCGGGAGGTCGTCAACTATCGCGGGCCCGAAAGCCACATTGCCACCAGGTTCTACCCGGACAACTTCTCATACAACTTCGAGCCGGACAACGCACTGGTCCTGCCGATGGAGCGCTGGTCGGTTTATTCGTCCATGGATTACGAAGTCAACAAGAACTTCCGTCCCTACGCGTCATTCCAATTTACCAACTACAACGCGCAGTCCGAATTGGCGCCGACGCCGGCCGGCGGTACTACCGGCTTCTTCGTGCCTGTGACCAACCCGTTCTTGAGCGCGGAAGCCAGGACATTGCTGGCCGCCCGCGACAATCCAACGGCGACGGTGTCCTTCAGCAAGCGGTTCAACGCACTCGGTGGCCGCACTTCCTACAACACGCACGATGTCGGGCAAGGCATCGTCGGTGCGAGCGGCGAGTTGCTGGGCGACTGGACCTATGACCTCTATGCCAGCTATGGCCGTTCTGTCCAGAACGAATCCCAGGGCGGCAATGTGCGCTTGCCCCGCGTGCAAGCCCTTATCAACGCAGCCGATGGTGGTGCCTCGCTTTGCGCCGGTGGCTTCAATCCATTTGGCGACGCGCCGATCTCGGTCGAGTGCCAGAAATACATCAGCCTGGAGGCGAAAAATCTGACCACCGTGGTTCAGAAGGTGATCGAAGGTACCGTCACGGGTCCGGTTGTTCAACTGCCGGCCGGCAGCCTGGATGCCGTCTTCGGCCTGAGCTATCGCGGGCTCGACTATGACTTCAAGCCCGACTCGGGATTGCAGCCCGGTCAGGTCGCTGGTTTCAACGAGCAAAACCCTGTGAAGGGCGAGCTGGCGTTCAAGGACGTCTTCGCCGAGGCGGTCATCCCGCTCCTGCGCAACGTGCCGTTGGTGAAGTCTCTCTCCGCGACTGTGGGCGCTCGCGTCTCGGACAGCAAGCTCACCGGCAAGGACTCCAGCTTCAAGCTGACGATGGACTGGGCGATCAACAACACGGTTCGCGTGCGCGGCGGTGCTCAGTCGGCCGTCCGTGCGCCGAACGTGACCGAGCTCTTCGCGCCGCCGGTGAACAACTTCCCGACGTTCACCAATGCCGATCCTTGCACCAACACCAGCAGCTACCGCACTGGCGCGAGCGCCGCTCAGGTGCGAGCACTGTGTACAACCCAGTCGGCTGTGGCCGGTGCCGCGGGCTATGTCCAGCCGAGCAGCCAGGCAAACGGCATCACGGCCGGCAATCCGGACTTGATGCCTGAGAAGTCGAAGTCGTTCACGGCAGGGCTGGTGCTGCAACCGACCAGAGACCTGTCGGCGACGATCGACTATTGGTCCATCGATCTGAAGGAAAAGATCGATGCTGTCGATGCGCCGACCATCGTCCAGCGTTGCTTCAACCGTGACGGCGCCAACCCCAACTTCAGCCCGACCAATGAGTGGTGCCAACTCTTCTCTCGCGATCCCAATAACGGCGGCGTGATCAAGTTGGTTCAACTGTCCCGCAATCAGGCATCCCAGAAGATCTCGGGCATCGACCTCGGCCTCGACTATGCGCTCAGCCTCCAGCAACTGGGCTCGCTGAGGTGGAATGCTGTTGCGACCTGGACCGAGAAGAACAAGCAGCAAACCACGGTGCTCAGCCCCGTCAATGACTTTGTCGGCTCGATCGGGTCCACCACCGGCACCGCCATTCCCAAGTGGCGCGCGAGCCTGTCCACCACGTATTCGTGGGGCGACCTGAGCGTTCAGTTGCTCAACCGCTATATCGACAAGATGGTCAATGCCGAGACGGTCACCGGCGGTTCACCTGTGACGAACACGGGCACCGCAGCGACCTGGTACCACGACATCTCGGCGCGCTATGCCATCACGAAGAGCATCACCGTGCGTGCCGGCGTGTCGAATCTGGCCGATCAGCAACCCAGGCTGTATTCGCCGAACGTCCAAGCCAACACCGATCCGTCGACGTTTGACGTGCTCGGCCGGCGCTACTTTGTCGGTTTGAACGCCAAGTTCTGAGCACGCGCATCGAACAGCGTCACTGACGCATGACGCAAGACGGCGGGGCCGAATCCCGCCGTCTTTTTTTTGGCAATGCCCGATCGCGAGCCACCAGTTCCTGTTGGCGCTGAGGAAGTCAGCAGCCTGCGCTTCTAGAAGGGCGCAAGCGACGCAGCGAGCGGCGATCTGGAGCGCAGTGGTGACGCCATGCAACCGACACTGATGGACCTGTTGCGGCAAGCCGGCCGGCTGAAGGCCAGCGGGCAGACCGCGCAGGCATTGAACTTGTATCGCCAAGCACAAGAGCGATTCCCTGCCGAGCCCGTGGCGCAACACAACCTGGCGGCTGCGCTCGGAGATCTCGGCCGTCACGACGAGGCGCTGGTTTTTGCAAAGGCTGCGCTGGACGCCGGGCTGGATGCGCCCGAAACCTGGCTGGTACGGGCGCGCTCCGAGCTGGGGCTGCTCGACCTTGTGTCCGCCGCTGAAAGCTACCGCAGGGCGCTCGCGCTGCGCCCGAATCTGCTGGCGGCCCAGTTCGAGGCCGCCCAGCTGGCCTGGATGTCCAGCGGCGACACAGCGCAGGCGCTGCGCGGGCTGCGTCAGGCTGAAGAACGTGCTGACGCCGATCCGATGCTTGCGTTTGTCAAGGCGCAGGCCCTGGAAATGATGGGCGATGAGCAAGGCGCGCGTGCGTCCTTGGAACCTTTGGTTGCGCGAGCTGGTTGTCCGCCGGCGGCGCTGGCCTACGCGGCGCATCTCGAGGCTTTGTTGGGAAGGCCCCACGCGGCGCTGTCGTTGGCCGAAGCCTGCCTGCAGACGGCGCCGGGCGACTTCGGCGCCGTCGAGGCGCTGACGCGGGCACGTCTGGCGGTGGGTGACGGGCCGGGCGCCAGCGAGGCCGCAGGCCATCTGGTCGCGGCCCAGCCGATGAACCAGCACGCGATCGCGTTGCAGGCGACGGCTTGGCGGCTGATGGGCGATGCGCGCTATCGTGAGTTGTACGACTATGAGCGCTTGGTGGCGTCCTATCCGCTTGGGGTGCCCTCAGGCTGGGACAGTCTGGAGGCCTATGTGGCCGACGTCGCGAACGAGTTGAGGGCCGCGCATCCGTTTCGTGCCCACCCCTTCGGGCACTCCGTGCGTGGTGGCAGCCAACTGCCCCATCTACTTTCTCGCAATACACCGGCCTTGTCCGCGCTGGCGGAGTCAGTGATGGCGCCAATCAGACGCCATCTTGAGCGACTGGGGCGAGGGGATGACGCGGTTCGTCGTCGCAATACCGGTCGTGTGCGGATTCAGGGCGACTGGTCGGTCTGGCTGTGGCCGAGCGGGCATCATGTCGACCATGTTCACCAGGAGGGGTGGCTGTCGACGGCCTGTCATATCGAATTGCCAGCGGTCGTGGGCGCGGGGGGGCGTGAGGGCTGGCTGCGTTTCGGCAAACCCGGGATCCCGGTGAGTCGGGACATGGAGGCCGAGCATTGGGCGCGCCCCGAGCCGGGGCGTCTGGTGCTCTTCCCGTCGTACATGTGGCATGGCACCGAACCCTTCAGCGGCGAGATGCCGCGTCTGACGGTCGCCTTCGATCTGCTGCCCGCCTGACATCACCGCCACGCAACGAACTGGGTATATGACCATCGCCGCGATTTCAACCAGCCCTGATGAGGCGCATGCCGCGCGGCTGTTCAAGGATGCGCAAGCGCGCACTCGCGATGGCGATGTCGCCAGTGCCCGCACGCTGCTCCAGCAGGCCGCGCAGGCCGCCCACTTGCCTGCGCTGCTGCAACTCGGTGTCTGGGATCTCCTCGGCATGGCGGGGCCGGTGGACTTGCTTGCTGCGGTCGAGCGCGTGCGCGACGCGGCACAGCGCGGGTACCTTCCCGCCATGACGCTTTATGCGCAACTTGTCGCGGCGGGCGCTGGCGGCCTGGCGCGCGATTTCGGGCAAGTCTTGTCGCTGCTTTCACAGGCGGCGCGGGGCGGTGAGCCGCGTGCGGCCGTTCAGCTGGCGATGCTGATGCCTGATGTCCCTGAGCACAGCCAGACTCGCAGGGCGCTGCTGCAACGGGCAGCTGCGGGTGGCGAGTCGATTGCCAGGATGTTCATCGAACGCATGCCACCGATCAGGCCGCATTTCCCGCTCGATTGGGACGTCGTGCTGCGTGGCGTTGCCTGGCCGCATGAGCGGGTCCTGCCGGCGGTCGCGGTGCGCAACGAGCATCCGCGCATCGTCGCCTGGCCGGGCCTGCTGTCGCCGGACGAGTGCATCTACATGGCTTTGAAGGGCTTGCCGCTGTTGCGGCCCGCCCGCATCACCGGCGTTGACGGCAGGCCAGCGGTCGATCCGATCCGCTCGAACGAGGCTGCAATGTTCGGCTTGCTGGAGGCTGATGCCGTTGTCCAAAGCCTGGACTTGCGTGTCGCCGCAGCCCTCGGGCACCCCGTCGAGAACGGGGAGGGTTTTGCGCTGCTGCGCTACCAGGTCGGCCAGCAGTACCTGCCCCACTGCGACTGGATCGACCCGGAGCGCACGACAACGCGCGCCGACCTGGATCGCTGGGGACAACGCGTCGCCACCTGCGTGGTCTACCTGAACGACGGGTTCGAGGGCGGTGCAACCGGCTTCCCGGAACTCGGGCTGGAGTTTCGCGGCGGTGTGGGCGATGCATTGGCATGGGACAACGTCAGGCCGGACGGGCAGATCGACCCGTTGACTTTGCATGCCGGTCGCCCGCCGACACAGGGTATGAAATACCTGTTGTCCAAGTGGATGCGCGATCGCAGCCAGTCCGGCAATGCCGGCTGAGGCGATGTTTCAGCCAGCGAGACATCAGCGGTGCGACCGGTGGGCGCTGGTGCACGCGGCGCTTGCCGCGCTGGCTTCTTCAGCACGTCAGAGCTGAATCCAGTTTGGCGAGCCCGACCACCGACTGACTGTTGCGTTCGATGTGCTGCCGGCGCGAGTCCGGGCTTCACTCGATGCGCTTCACCTTGGGGGAGGTGTTCAAACCCTCGATGTCCAGGTGGAATGAGCCGAACATGCCGTGCCGCACCGACACCTTGCGCTCACCACGTGGCAGCGACACCGAGGAGCCGTCGGTGATCTGCCAGATCTGTCCGTTGGCGAGTTTGATGCGCTGGTTCGGGCGCCATCCGGCAAAGTCGGCGTCCACGCTGCTCTGCAGCGTCTGCGGTTCTCCAACGGGTCGCGCGAAGGGCAGGCCGAAGGTGTCGGCCGACTTGACCGCGGATGTGGCCGCCGGAGTGGGAACCACCGGTGCGGCCGGTGCTGCGAGTGGCGCGGGCGGCGCAGAGGGCACCGGGCGCGCGTCTGCCAGCGCGTCGTAGCAGGCCAGTCGGGCGTGGGTGTCGGAGACAGCGCGGCAGCGCTGCAGGCCGTCGACCTGGGCGCTGGCTGCGCCCACTGAGGCCACCAGTGCGAGCGTCAGTGCGGACTTGAGAGGGAAGGCGGGATTCATGCGTCCAGCCTAGCAGTCTCGTCAGCCGCGCGCCTCCTGCTTGACCCTCAGCCGCCATGCATGCAGCAGCGGCTCGGTGTACCCGCTCGGCTGGGCCTCGCCCTTGAACACCAGGTCCAGCGCCGCCTGCATGGCCGCGTCCTGCGGGTGGTCGGCCAGCGGCTTGTAGACCGGGTCGGCGGCGTTCTGGCTGTCCACCACGCGGGCCATGCGCGCGAAGGTTTCGCGCACCTGCTCGGCCGTGACCACGCCATGGCGCAGCCAGTTGGCGATGTGCTGGCTGCTGATGCGCAGCGTGGCGCGGTCTTCCATCAGGCCCACGCCGTTGATGTCCGGCACCTTGGAGCAGCCCACGCCCTGGTCCACCCAGCGCACCACGTAGCCGAGGATGCCCTGCACGTTGTTGTCCAGCTCCTGCTGGCGCTGCTCCGGCGTCCAGTCGGCGCTGGGGGCGACGGGAATGGTCAGCAGTGCGTTGAGGATGGCGTCTCGCTCGGCGGCGAGGTCGACCTGCTCCAGTTCCTGCTGCACGGCGCTCACGCTGACCTGGTGGTAGTGCAGCGCATGCAGCGTGGCCGCGGTGGGCGAGGGCACCCAGGCTGTGTTGGCGCCGGCCTTGGGGTGGCCGATCTTTTGCTCCAGCATCGCGGCCATCAGGTCGGGCATGGCCCACATGCCCTTGCCGATCTGGGCGCGGCCGCGCAGGCCGCAGGCAAGTCCGGTCAGCACGTTGCTGCGCTCGTAGGCCTGGATCCAGGCGCTGGTCTTCATGTCGCCCTTGCGCAGCATGGGGCCGGCGCGCATGGCGGTGTGCATTTCGTCGCCGGTGCGGTCCAGGAAGCCGGTGTTGATGAAAGCCACGCGGCTGGCCGCGGCGGCGATGCAGGCCTGCAGGTTGACCGACGTGCGGCGCTCCTCGTCCATGATGCCCAGCTTGACGGTACTGTCGCGCAGGCCCAGCAGCTGCTCCACGCGCGTGAACAGCTCGGCGGCGAAGGCTACCTCGGACGGACCGTGCATCTTGGGCTTCACGATGTAGACGCTGCCCGTGCGCGAGTTGCCGCGGCGCTTCAGGTCATGCATCGCGATGGTCGTCGTGACGACCGCGTCCATGATGCCCTCAGGGATCTCGCCGCCGTCGTCCAGCAGCATGGCCGGGTTGGTCATCAGGTGGCCCACATTGCGCACGAACATCAGCGAGCGGCCGTGCAGCGTGACGGTGCCGCCGTTCGGCGCGCTGTAGACGCGGTCGGCGTTCAGGCGGCGCGTGAAGGTGGTGCCGCCCTTGGCGACTTCCTCGGTCAGCGTGCCGAGCTGGATGCCCAGCCAGTTGCGGTAGGCCAGCAGCTTGTCCTCGGCGTCGACTGCGGCGACGGAGTCTTCCAGATCCAGGATGGTGGACAGCGCCGACTCCAGCACCACATCGGCCACGCCGGCCGCGTCACTGGCGCCGATGGCCGTGCTGCGGTCGATGCGGATGTCCAGGTGCAGGCCGTGGTGGACCAGCAGCACGCTGGTCGGCGCGGCGGCGTCGCCCTGGTAGCCGGCGAAGGCGGCGGGGTCCTTCAGGCCGGTCGTGCCCGAAGCGAGCGTGACGACGAGCTGGCCGTTCGCGATGCGGTAGCCGGTCGCATCGGCATGCGAGCCCGAGGCCAGCGGTGCGGCCTGGTCCAGCACCTGGCGGGCGAAGGCGATGACCTTGGCGCCGCGCACCGCGTTGTAGCCGCCGGCCCGCGTGGCGCCGTCGGTCTCGGGAATGGCATCGGTGCCGTACAGCGCGTCATACAGCGAGCCCCAGCGCGCATTGGCCGCGTTCAGCGCGTAGCGGGCGTTCAGGATCGGCACCACCAGCTGCGGGCCGGCCTGCAGCGCCAGCTCGGCATCGACGCTGGCGGTCGTGGCCTTCACGGTGGCCGGCACGTCGACGAGGTAGCCGATGCGGGTCAGGAACGCGCGGTAGGCCGGCATGTCAGCGATAGGGCCGGGGTGAGCCTCGTGCCACGCATCCAGCTCGGCTTGCAGCCGGTCGCGCTCGGCCAGCAGCGCACGGTTCTTGGGTGCCAGCTCGTGCGCGATGGCCGAGAAGCCGGCCCAGAAGGCGTCGGGCGCTATGCCGGTGCCGGGCAGCACCTCAGTGTCGATGAAGCGGGCCAGGTCGGCATCGACCTGCAGGCGGTGGCGCGTGGTGCGGGGCATGGCGATCTCCAGGGAGGTGCGGACGACGTTGAAAGATTGCCCTGCATCTTGCCGCCGCGCGAGCCCTTATTTGCTGCAGTGCACGCAGGGTATCTGTGACTAAAACGCAAAGCTGCTGGGGTTCGCCATCGCTTTTGCATCGTCACGTCAGCACAATCGCGGCATGGACAAGCTCAAGCAGATCGAGTCCTTCGCGCTGGTCGCGGCCAAGGGAAGCCTCACTGCGGCGGCGCAGGCCGAGGGCGTCGCCCCCGCGGTCATGGGCCGGCGCATGGATGCGCTGGAGGCGCGGCTGGGCGTGAAGCTGATGTTGCGCACGACGCGGCGACTGACGCTGACGCCGGAGGGCCAAGCCTTCCTGGAGGACTGCCAGCGCCTTATCGCGCAACTGGCCGACGCGGAAGCCGCTGTCAGTGCCGGCGGGTTGAAGGCCAGTGGCCACCTGCGCGTGACGGCGCCAGCCGGCTTCGGTCGCCGCCACGTGGCGCCGCTGGTGCCGGGCTTCCTGGCCGAGCACGCGGAACTGAGTCTGTCCTTGAATCTCAGCGACCGCGTCGTGGACATCGTGCACGAGGGTTTCGACTGCGCCGTGCGCGTGGGCGACCTGCCGGACTCAAGCCTCGTCAGCACGCGGCTGGCCGACAACCGGCGGCTGTGCGTCGGGTCGCCCGCTTACCTGAAGCGCGCCGGCACGCCGAAACACCCGGACGAGCTGGCGCGGCACGCCTGCCTGACGCTCAGCTCCGAAGCCAGCCAGACGCGCGGCTGGGCGTTCCAGATCGATGGCACCGTCCAGCACCTGCGGCCTGAAACCCGCATGAACGGCCGGCTGGACTGCAGTGACGGCCAGGTGCTTCACGACTGGTGCGTGGCCGGCCTGGGCCTGGCCTGGCGCTCCACCTGGGAGGTGGAGGCCGACCTCGCGGCCGGCCGGCTGGTCAGCGTGCTGGACGAGTTTGCGGCGCCGCCCAACGGCATCTACGCGGTGTTCCCGCAGTCACGCCACCTGCCGTTGCGGGTGCGATTGTGGGTGGAGCATTTGCGTGCGCACTACGGGCGTGCCGACTACTGGCGCGGCTAGCTGGAAAACCTGTACTCGCCGCGGACCTTCATGGGGCCGACGAGCACCATGTCCGGAAACAGCTTGGATCGCAAGTAGAAGATGAAACCGAGCAGGCCGATGTTGAGGAGCAGCAAGATCGTGTTCATCGTGGGCGCTTCCGCGAAATCCTTGAAGTGCCGATGGAAATTGATGACTGTCAGGAAGAGCCATGCGTTGTACACCCCGGCCTTGTGGTTCTTGAAACCCCACACGAACAGGTAGCAAAACGCGCCCGTGGCTGCGGTGAGCACCAGCGCCATCAGCCAGCCGAAGGAAACGCCGAGCATCAGCACCACCATCACGGCCAGCACCAATTGCAGCCAGCTGATGCCGACAAGGATCTTGACGGCCAGTGTGTGGGCTTCGACCCGCGCCGGCTCGGCATAGGACGCAATCATGTTCGCCAGCACCGCATCCCGCACGCCCTTGCCTTTCAGGGCCTTGAACGTCGATGTCTTGCTGTTCTCCTGCGCCAGGCGGCGGGTCACTTCTGCCTGTATTTCTTTCTTGTCCATGGCCCGCATCAATCCCCGAATTGCACCTTCGCACGCTTGCCCGCCCACGCATCAAACTGGCCCGCGTAGACCTCCTCGATGCGGTTGCGCTTGACCTTGAAGGTCGGCGTGATGAAGCCGTTGTCCACGGTCCAGGGTGTCTTGATGAGTACCAGCGTGTCGAGCTGTTCGTGTGGGTCCAGCTTGGCGTTGACGTCTTCCAGATGCGCGGCCAGCTCGGCCTGCAGTCCGGCAGCGTCGCTACCGGCGCGCGCCAGGCCTTGCGGTGACAGCATCGCGATGCCCAGCGGCTGGTTCAGGTTGGCGCCGGCCACGCAGCAGGCCTCGATGTTGGGGTTCATGCCCAGCTTGTCCTCGATGGGTGCGGGCGCCACGTACTTGCCCTTGCTGGTCTTGAACAAGTCCTTCACGCGGCCGGTGATGCGCACGCAGCCGTCGGCGTCCTGGCTGGCTTTGTCGCCGGTGCGCAGCCAGCCGTCTTCGGTGAAGGCGTCTTGGGTCTGCTCGGGCGCCTTGTAGTAGCCCAGCATCAGCGCAGGGCTGCGCATCTGCAGCTCGCCGCTGTCGGGAGCGATGCGCACCTGTACGCCCTCGTAGGCCGGGCCCACGGTGCCGTGTTGAGTCTTGCCGGGCAGGGTCAGATGGGACAGGGCCAGGTTCTCGGTCATGCCGTAGCCCTCGTTGATGTGCAGGCCCAGCGCTGCATACCACTCCAGCAGCGCCACCGGCATGGGCGCGGCGCCGCCCGCGGCGAACTTGCATTCGTTCAGGCCCAGTGCCTTGAGCACCTTCCTGCGCACCAGCCCACCGATGATCGGCAGGCGCAGCAGCTTGTTGAGCTTGTGCTGCGGCATCTTGGCCTGCACGCCCTGCTGGAACTTGACCCACAGCCGCGGCACTGAGAAGAAGACCGTCGGCAGCGCCCGCTGCAGGTCGGCCGTGAAGGTGTCCAGCGATTCGGCGAAGTACACCCGGATGCCGCGCGCGAGCCAGCCGTGTTCCACCAGCGTGCGCTCCACCACGTGCGCCAGCGGCAGGTAGGACAGCATGCGATCCGAACCCGCCATCGGGATGCGCCTGAGGCCGGCATCCACCGCCCATGCAAACGCGCCAAAGGTGTGCATCACGCCCTTGGGCAGGCCGGTGGTGCCGGAGGTGTAGATGAGGGTGCACAGCTCATCGGCGCCGCGCGTCACCTCGCCCTGCATTGGCGCGGTGCGAGCGCAGATCGCGTCCCAGCCTTCGTAGCACTGCTTCGCGTCGTCGGGCGACAGCGCATAGCTGGCGCCGGGCAGGCCGGCCGGCACGCCGGGCTTCATGCCATCCCAGCCGTCCAGCTTGCCGATGAAGACGAAGCGCGCTTCGCTGTGCGTGAGGATCTGCGTGATGGTCTCGGGCGCCAGCGTCGGGTACAGCGGCACCGAAACATAACCGGCCATCCAGATGGCGAGGTCGCTCATCAGCCACCACGCGCAGTTCTTGGACAGGATGGCAACCTTGGCGTCGGCCGGCCAGCCTTCGGCGGCGCCTCTGGCCTTCAGGAATGCAGCCATGCGGCGCACCTGGTCGCCCACCTGCGCCCAGGTGAAGTCCTGCAACCCGGCGCCGCCCATGGGTTGCGTCAGCGTGACGCGGCTGCCGGCCGTGCGCTCCCAGTGGTACAGGCGCTGCAGGGCGAGCTGGTCGGCGGCGATGGTGGCCATGGGCGGTCTCCTCAATTTTTTTCGGACCCGTCAAGTTAACTGCCCCCCGGCGGTGCACTGCTACGGGTAAACACGCTGAAACGTGATTTGCTGTAGAGCGCCCGCTCTACTTTCGCGTCACTTCCGCTCGACTTCCGCGTTACAGCTGGCCGGCCCAGAGCGGGCGCCACTGGCCGCGGCCCAGCTCGGCGCGCAGCGTGTCCAGCGGATGCTCGGTCAGCCAGTCCGGGCGCAGGGTGTCGGCGCGTCGCAGGGCTTCGGCTGCTTCGGGCGTGCCGAGCAGACTGGCCGCCAGGTCCAGCTGCGCGCGCCAGTGCGGCAGGCCCTGAGGCTGCTGCAGTCCGTCCAGCAACTGCACCCGCTGGCGCAGTGCCGGCACGCTGGCCTCGCGCTGTCCGCGTGCGCGTGCCAGTTCACCCTGCATCTGCGCGATGCGGCTGCGCAACTGGGCGTGCGCCGCCAGCCACGGCTGGGCCTGCAGATCCTGCAGTGGCGCCAGCGTGCGCTCGGCCAGCGCGAGGTCGCCCAGCCGCAGGCTCGCGCGCACGACGGCCAGGCTGGCCTCGGCCCGCGGCGGGCCCGAGATGTCGGGACTGCTCGCGAGCTCGTCGGCCACGCGCCGCGCCTTGCGCAGCCACTCGGCGCTGCGCTCGGGCTCGGCCAGCGCGCGTGCCAGCAGTGCGGCGCTCTCGCGCGGCAGGCGCAGCGTGGGGTGCTCGGCGGCCTCGGGCGGCAGCCGGCGTTCCTGCTCCGCATAGACCTGCACGGCCTCGGCGTAGCGGCCCAGCTCGACGAAGTGGCGGGCAAGGTCGGCACGCATGCGCTGGCTGCTGGAATTGCCAGGCCCCATCAGTGCGTCGATGTCGGCGATGAGCGCGCGGGCGTTCTCAATGCTGCCTCCGGGCCGGCCCAGCCTAGCTTCCATGCCCCACAGGTGCATGCGTTGGCGGTGCACGAAGCGGGCGCGGTGCGGCGGCGCGGTGGCCCACGACGACTGGGTGGCCGCGATGGTCTTCTCGGCGTCCAGCAGCCTGCCCTCGGCCAGGCGCACCTGGAAAAGGTAGCTGTTGTAGTAGACGTACTCGTACTCGCTGGGCTTGTAGAGCCGCTGCACCAGCGGCCAGGCCTTGGCGTGCGTCGCCATCGCATCGTCGATGCGCGCCACACCCGCGTAGGCGACGATGAGCTGGTACAGCATGCTCTCGTACTGGTCGTTCAGCTCCGTGCCCTCGCGCGCCGCCGCGAACGCCGGCAGCATGGGCTCGCACAGCGCGATGACCTGCAGCGGCGAGCTCAACGCCGTGTAGATGCGCGCCAGCTGCAGCCGCGCGATCAGCGTCGGCTCGGCGTCATCGCCCCAGTGGCGCGCGCTGACGGTGATCAGATCCTTGGCCAACGGGATCGCGATGTCGTGCCGGTTCATGTCCGAGTACGTCGCGACCAGCACCTCCAGCACGCGGATGTAGGTCAGGTCGTCGCCAGCGAAGCGCCGCTGCAGGTCCGCGCGGCTCTTCTCCAGCACCTCGAAGATCGTGGGGATGTGGCCGCCGTGCTTGTCCGGGTTGGCCGAGGCGAGCAGCTCCGTCAGGTAGCGCGTGACTTCCTCGCTCTGGCGTGCCGAGGCTTGCGCCTCGTTGCGCTGCCACAGGCTCACGCCCAGGCCCAGGCTCAGCGCGGCGAGCACCAGCGCGCCGCCACTCGCCAGCGCGGCGTTGCGGCGCAGCCAGAGGCGGGTGCGGTGGCGCCAGTCCTCCGAGCGCACGCTGACCGGGCGCTGGTTCAGCCAGCGCTGCAGGTCGTTGATGAAGGCGCCCACGCTGGCGTAGCGTTCAGCCGGGTTCCTGCGCAGCGCCTTGGCGGCCACGGCCTCCAGGTCGCCCGCGGCGCGCGCGGCGTCGGCGGCACGGCCAGGGCCGGACTCGCTCGGCCCGCCAGGCTCAGCCGCGCCCAGCGAGCGCGTGATGCGGCGTGCCTCGCCGTGCAGCACCGCGTGCTCCACCGCCGTGCGGCTGGCGCCGCGGTTACCGAACGGCAGCCGGCCGCTGGCCAGCTCGTACAGCATGACGCCCAGCGAGTAGATGTCGGTGGCAACGCCGATGGGTTCGCCCAGGATCTGCTCGGGCGCTGCGTAGGCCGGGGTCAGCCGGCGGCCCGACACCAGCGTGAGTTGGCTGTCGGCCTGCTGGCCCGAGTCGTCCAGCAGACCGGCGATGCCGAAGTCCAGCAGCTTTGTCTGGCCGGTGTCGTCGACCATCACGTTGCTGGGCTTGAGGTCGCGGTGCACGATGAGCTGCGCATGCGCGTGCTCCACCGCGCGCGCCACCTCCACCAGCAGCCGCACGCGGGCGGCCAGGTTCAGGTCCTGTGCGCGCACATGGTCAGACAGCGACTTGCCGGACACGTGTTCCAGCACCAGGAAGGCGCGGCCGTCCTGCTCGCCGGCGTCCAGCAGCCGCGCGATGCCGGGGTGGGTCAGCCGCCCCAGCAGCGCGCGCTCGCGGGCGAAGCGCGCGGCCAGGCCGGGACCGGCGAGGTCCTCGCGCAGCAGCTTGATGGCGGCCTCTCCCTGGTACAGGCCATCGGCCCGCTCCGCGCGCCAGACCTGGCCCATGCCGCCTTCGCCCAGCAGCTCGGCCAGGCACCAAGCGCCGAAGCGGTCGCCGGGCTGCGCGGCGTGCGCCTCCTGCCCGGGGCCATGTCCCAGCGCCTGCGCCAGCTGCGCCTCGAAACCGATCGGGCCGACCAGCACCGTGGAGTCCTCATCCGGCAGCGAGGCCAGCATGCGGCGCAGCCGCGCCACCAGCTCGGGTGGCTGCAGCGCGGCCAGCCGCGCCTCGCGCTCGCCGGTGGGCAGGTCGGCCAGCTCGTCGAAAAGGGCGGACAGGCGCTGCCAGTCCTGGGCCGGCAGGCGATCCATCAGTAGACGGTGGTGGGCGGGTCGCCCAGCAGTTCCTGCAGCAGTGCGCGCGCCTTCAGCAGCTCGCGGTTGATGGTGCGCGTGGACAGTCCGCGCAGCTCTGCTACCTCGGCGATGGACAGCCCCGCGAAGCCGATCATCTCGATCAGCTCGTACAGGCCGGTGTCGATGGCGCGCAGCCGCAGCAGCGCCTGGTCCAGGCCGATCAGGTCCACGGCCTGGGTCTGCACGGCGGCCACGTCGGTGGCGGCGGACAGCGTCACCATGATGGCGTCGCCCCCGCGCTTGTCGCGGCCCTCGGTGCGCAGGTGGTCGATGACGACCGAGCGCAAGACCTGGCCCACGTAGGCGAAGAACTGGCCCCGCGATTCGCCCTGCAGGCCCTGCTGGTCGGCCATGCGCAGGAAGCCCTCGTGCACCAGAGCGGTCGTGTCCAGCCCGGCCATGCGGCCATTGGGTCCGCTCTGCGCCAGGCGCACGCGCGCCACCCGCTTGATCTCGGGGTACAGCGCTGCATAAAGCTGCTGCAGCGACGCGGCGTCCCCGCGTGCCGTGCCGGCGAGCAGCTCTGTGATGGCCGGTGCTGTCATTGCATCACTCGCCCTGGAAGGCGGCCAGCGCGGCGGCGATGTCGGCGTCAGCGGCTTCGCGCGTCACCGGCGCGTCGGCCACCAGCCCCTCGCGCTTGAGCCGTGCCACCCACTGGCCGGCATCGCGGCCCTGGTCGAAGGCGGTGCTTTGCAGCAGCAGCGTGCCGTCGGCCGACAGCAGCTTGAAGTAGAACTTGCCGTCGGCTTCGCGGTATTGCTTGAACAGCGGCAGCGCGGCCTTCTCCACCTTGGCCTGCGCGGTCGTCGCGGTGGCCGTGTAGGGGCGAAGGCCCACGGCCTCGCGCAGCTGCTTCAGGAAGGGGACGGCAATGGCGCGCGCCTTGGCGGCGCCGGCCTGCAGGATGGCTTCCAGCTCGGCCGGGTTGGCCATCAGCGCGTCGTAGCGGGCGCGCATGGGGCCGATCTGAGCTTCGATGAGGTTGACCAGATGCTGCTTGGCCTCTCCCCAGCCGAGGCCCTCGCGCAGCGCAGTGCGGAAGGCGGCGCGCTGCTCCGGCGTGGCGAAGGCATCGTGGAGGGCCACGAGCGCCTGCCCCTCGGGGTCCTTGGGCTCGCCGGGCAGCTTGCTGTCGGTGACGATGCGCGCAACCGCGTCCTTCAGCGCCTTGGCGCCGCCCTCGAACAGCGGGATGACGTTGTCGTAGCTCTTGCTCATCTTGCGGCCATCCAGGCCGGGCAGCAGCTCCATCTCGGCGTCGGTCACGGCCTCTGGCAGCACGAAGAACTCCCGCCCCTGGCCGAACAGGTGGTTGAAGCGCTGGGCGACGTCGCGCGCCATCTCGATGTGCTGCACCTGGTCCTTGCCCACCGGCACCTGGTGCGCGTTGAACATCAGGATGTCGGCGGCCATCAGCACCGGGTAGCTGAACAGGCCCATGCTGACGTTGGCGTCGGGGTCTTCACCGGCGGCGACGGCGGCGTCCACCGCGGCCTTATAGGCGTGGGCGCGGTTCATCTGGCCCTTGGCCGTCACGCAGGTCAGCAGCCAGGTCAGCTCGGGGATCTCGGGAATGTCGCTCTGGCGGTAGAGCGTCACGCGGTCGGTGTCCAGGCCCGCGGCCACCCACGTCGCGGCTATGGCGCGGCTGGAGCGCGCGATGCGGTCCGGCTCGTCGCACTTGATCAGCGCGTGGAAGTCGGCCATGAAGAAGAAGCTCTCCACGCCGGGCGCGCGACTGGCCGCCACCGCCGGCCGGATGGCGCCGACGTAATTGCCGAGATGCAGGGTGCCGGTGGTGGTGATGCCGGTCAGGACGCGGTGGGGCATGGATTTGGTGAAAAGTAACCAAACCGGATTGTGGCCTCTGCCGGCCGGGTGGCTTCAGCTGCGTTTGCGGGATGGCGGGGCGGCGACCGAGGCGCGCCAGGCGACCGAGATGTCGAACTGCCGCGAGACGGGCAGGTCCGTGTCGTAGCAGCGGTTCAGCAGCCAGTG
Organism: Pelomonas dachongensis; assembly: GCF_043555865.1. Classification (NCBI taxonomy): domain Bacteria; kingdom Pseudomonadati; phylum Pseudomonadota; class Betaproteobacteria; order Burkholderiales; family Sphaerotilaceae; genus Roseateles; species Pelomonas dachongensis. Next base: position 156,369 of record NZ_JBIGHY010000003.1, on the reverse strand, counting down.
CAGGCCGGCGAGTGCCACGTCGCGGCTGGGGATGTGCACCGAGGTCAGCCGGGGCGCTGCGAATTCGGCGCTGGGAGAGTCGTCATAGCCCAGCACCGAAACCTCGTGCGGCACCGACACGCCGCGTTCCTGGCAATGGGACAGCAGCCCGATCGCCATCTCGTCGTTGGCGCAGAAGACCGCGGTGGGGCGCTTCTTGAGCGCCAGCAGCGTCTCGGCGGCGTCCCAGCCGGCTTGGTTGGAGAAGTCGCCGGGTACGGTGACGACCTTGCCCATGTCCAGCCCGCGCGCGGCCAGCTCGCCCATGAAGCCGGCGAGGCGGGCGACGTTGTCGGGCGAGGTGGTGGGGCCGGACACGACCGCGATATCCTTGTGCTTGTGCTGCAGCAGCGCGCGCGCGGCCTGCACGCCGCCCTGCACGTGGTCGGCCATGAAGCACTGGTCCTTGATGCGGTCGAAGTTGCGGTTCAGCACGACGACCTGCTTCTGCGCGGGTCCCAGCGCCTTGATGTCCTCGTCCTGGATGGCGTTGGACAGCACGATGAGGCCGTCGCAGTCGCGGTCCAGCAGGAAGCGGATGCCGTCGGTGGTCTCGACGCGCTCGTCCTCGATGCCCTCGCCGAACGCCACCACCATGTGCAAGCCCTGGCCGCGCAGCACCGTGTCGATGACGCGCAGGATCGGCGTGTAGAACGTGCCGCGCAGGAACGGGATGTAGACGCCGATCAGCTTGGAGGAGCCGGCGCCCAGCGTGCGCGCCGCATGCGAGGGGCGGAACTTCAGCTGCGCGATGACCTTGCGCACACGTTCGGCCGTGGCGGGTGCGACGGAACCGTTTCCGCTGATGACGCGCGACGCGGTGCCCACCCCCACGCCGGCCAGCCGCGCCACATCCTTGATCGTTGCCATGCGCCCCCTAGATCTGCGGCGCGGATTGGATCACAGGGGGCACAGGGGCTGCGGGTCGGCCGGGTCGGGCAGCGGCAGGATGACGGCGCGGGTTTCCTTGCCGCTGAGCCCGCCGCCGACCGGCCACTGCGGCTGGGTGGCGTGCACGCTGAACTGGCACGCACTCGATGGCCACGGGAACGACAGCCGGCCCGTGAAGCCGGGCCAGGTGTTGCCGGCGTCCGGTGCGACCAGCGCGTCCACCAGGCCCGCGCCCTCGGTGCCGGGCAGCCACGCGGCGACGAAGGCGTCGCTGCGGTTGAGCAGGTCGTTCACGTACAGCGGCCGGCCCGAGTACAGCAGCGTGATGACCGGCGCGCCGCGGCCGGCGACCTTGTGCAGCACCGCCAGGTCTTGCGGGTAGCGCTTGCTGTGGCGCAGGTTCTCGGTGACGCGGATGTCGCCCTCGCCCTCGGCATAGGGTGCCTCGCCGATGACGGCCACCACGGCGTCGAAGCGGGCCGGGTCGTGCCTGCTGCCGTCCACGTCGAACGTGACCTGCGCGTCGCCCAGCCGCTGGCGCAGCGCGACCAGCAGCGTGGTGCCCTGCGGGAAGTCGGCGTTGCTGGCGTCGCGCGCCTGCCAGCTGACGCTCCAGCCGCCGGCCTGCTGGGCCATGCTGTCCGCCGCCGCACCAACCACCAGCACGCGCGCCGTGCGCTTCAGCGGCAGCAGCCCCGGCTTGTGCTTCAGCAGCACCAGCGACTCGCGCACCGCGCGGCGCGCCAGCGCGGGCGCTTGCAACGCCTCCACGGTGGCTGGTACGGCAGACGGAATCGCCATGCTGAACTTCACGCGCAGGATGCGGCGCACCGCGTCGTCCAGCCGGGCCGTGGGGATGCGGCCTTGTTCCACGGCGCGCACGGTGTTGTCGAAGAAGGCTTTCCAGTGGAACGGCACCATGACGACGTCGATGCCGGCATTGATGGCCGCCGGGCAGTCCTCGTTCTTGCAGCCGGGCACCTGGCCCACGCCGTCCCAGTCGCTCACCACCAGGCCGTCGAAGGCCAGGCGCTCCTTCAGCACGCCGGTCAGCAGCGTCGGGTTGCCGTGCATCTTTCCGTGCTCAACATAGGCCGCCGTGTCGGTCCAGCTGCTGAAGGAGGCCATCACAGTCAGCACGCCGGCGTCCAGCGCGCCGAGGTAGCCGGCGCCGTGCACCTGGGCCAGCTCGGTGGGTGTTGCCTGCGCGACGCCCTGGTCGATGCCGCGGCGTGTGCCGCCGTCGGCGACGTAGTGCTTCGCGGTGGCCAGCACGCCGCGGCCGTCCTTCAGGCCATCCTGCAGGCCTTCCACGGCGGCGCGGCCCAGCTGGCGCACCAGTGCCGGGTCGCTGCCGAAGCTCTCGTAGGTGCGGCCCCAGCGCACGTCCTGCACGACGGCCAGCGTGGGTGCGAAGGTCCAGTGCAGGCCCGACGCGCGCACTGCACGGGCCGTGGCGCGGCCGATGTCGCGCACGAGGTCGGCGTTGCGCGTTGCGCCCAGACCGATGTTGTGCGGGAACAGCGTGGCGCCGCGCACATTGTTGTGGCCGTGGACGGCGTCGGTGCCCCAGATCAGCGGGATGCCCGGCGTGGCCTGCAGCGCGGCGGCCTGGAACTGCTCGGACAACGCCTTCCACTGCGCCGGCGAGGCCGCGCGGTCGTCGCCGGGCCAGCCGCCACCGCCGTTCAGCACGGTGCCGATGGCGTACTCGCGCACCTCGGCCGGCGTGATCGCGCGGATCTCGGGCTGCACGATCTGGCCGACCTTCTGGCGCAGGCTCAAGGTCTTCAGCGCGGCCTCTACGCGCGCTTCCAGCGCTGCATCGCGCTGCGGCTGGCGGGTGGGCCAGGCCTGCACGATGGAATCGGTTCCGGATGCCTGGCTGCCGGCGGTAGCCAGCAGCAGGGCGGTGGCGATGGAGAGGGGAGCTTGTCTCATGGCTTTTGCTTTCTTCGGGAGCGCGACGGTAGTGGCTGAAGCAAAAAAACGTCAACCCCTGGGCCGCTTCGGTTGACAGCGCATTTGTGGACGCATTAGATTTGCGGCGAGTTTGGAACCGGTTCCACATCTTCCCAGATGAAGCCGACATCCAGGCCAGCGAACAAGACGAACCAGGAGACGAAAAAATGAGTCATACCCCCCTGCGCGCCAGGCGGCGCGCCGCGCCGCCGCGTGCGGCACGCCCGGTCGCACTGGCTGCCAGCCTGTTGTGTGCCCCCGTGCTGGCCTGGGCCCAGGCCGCACCGGCGCCGGCAGCCGCCGCGTCCGCACCTGCCGCCGGCCAGAAGCTGGACACCGTCACGGTCAGCGGCTTCCGTGCCAGCCTCGAATCGTCGATCAGCACCAAGCGCAATGCCGACGCCATCGTGGAGGCGATCTCGGCCGAGGACATCGGCAAGCTGCCCGATGTGTCCATCGCCGATGCGATCTCGCGGCTGCCGGGCTTGACCGCCCAGCGCGTGGCGGGCCGATCGTCCGTCATCAGCATCCGCGGGATGGCGCCGCGCTATGGCGTGACGCTGCTGAACGGCCGCGAGATCGTCTCCACCGGCGACAACCGCTCGGTGGAATACGACCAGTTCCCGTCGGAGCTGATCAACGCCGCCACCGTCTACAAGACACCCGACCCCAGCCTGGCCGCGCAAGGCCTGTCCGGCACCATCAACATGAAGACGCTGCGGCCGCTGGATTTCGCGCAGCCGCAGAGGGTGGTGGGTGCGCGCATCGAGCGCAATTCCAACGGCTCGCTGAATCCCGAGATCTCGGCCACCGGAAACCGCCTCAGCGCGTCGTGGGTCACGCAGTCGGCCGACCGCACCTTCGGCGCGGCCATCGGCTTCGCGCACCTCGATTCGCCCAACCAGGAGCAGCACTACAAGAGCTGGTGGTGGGCCAACACCAACGACTGGGGCGCGCCCTTGCCGGGTGCGCCGCTGGACGCGGTGGCACTGCAGGGCTTCGAGCTGGGCGCCGCGTCGTCGCGCCAGAAGCGCGACGGCCTGATGGGCGTGCTGGAGTACAAGCCCAACGAGAACTTCCGCAGCGCGCTGGACCTGTACTACTCCAAGTTCGACCAGACCGAGGCGCGCCGCACGGTGATGTCGGACATGGCGACCTGGTCGGGTGCGGGCTGGAGCAACCCGACGACCACGATGGTCAATGGCGACAAGATCATCACCGGCGGCACCGTCGTCAACACCACGCCGGTGGCGCTGACCACTTACAACCAGCGCCAGGACGACATCCGCGCCGTGGGCTGGTCCAACGAGCTGAAGCTGGGCGACTGGAAGCTGCTGGGCGACCTGAGCTGGTCCAAGGCCAAGCGCGACGAGCAGAACGCCGAGGTGCAGGCCGGTTCGCTGAGCCGCGTGCAGTGGACCGACGTCCACATCGTCACCGGCGACGGCCGCTCGACGTTCAAGCCGGGCTTCGACTTTGCGAACCCGCAGGCTGTCTACCTGACCGACCCGGCCAACTGGGGCCGCGACGGCCGCAGCCAGTTCCCCAAGGTGGGCGACGAGATCAAGGCGCTGAAGCTGGGCGCCGGCCGCACGTTCGACAGTTGGCTGAGCAGCGTGGATGTGGGCCTGGACTACGCCGAGCGCGACAAGTCCATGAACCGCACCGAGGTCTACTACAACCTGAAGAACAACCGCGCGCCGACGTTGATCCCGGCCAACCTGCTGCGCGAGCCGACGGACCTGACTTTTGCCGGCAGCCCGCTGCGCATGGTCAATTTCGACGTGCCGAGCGTGCTGGGGCTGTACGACACGGTGGCAGCGTCGGCGGACCAGGCACCGGGCCGCATCTGGTCGGTGCACGAGAAGGTCACCGCGGCCTACGCCAAGCTGGGCATGGAATGGGACTGGGGTGTGCCCATCCATGGCAGCCTGGGCCTGCGTGTCGTGCATGCCAAGCAGTGGAGCAACGGCCTGCTGTGGAACCCGACCACCAGCGCCAGCGACCCCACCTCCGGCGGCACCAGTTACACCGACACGCTGCCCAGCCTGAACTTGTCGGCGGACCTGACGGCCAGCACCATCCTGCGCTTCGGCCTGGCCAAGGTGCTGGCACGGCCCAACATGGAGGACATGCGCGCCGGCTTCTCGGGCATCAACGTCAGCAGCACGGACCGCACCTGGTCGGCCAGCGGCGGCAACGCCAACCTGGAACCGTGGCGCGCCGATGCCGTGGACCTGTCCATCGAGCACTACTTCAGCAAGCGCAGCTACGTGGCGGCCGCAGTCTTCCACAAGAACATCAAGAATTTCGTCTACTCGCAGTCGATCCCGTTCGACTTCACCGGCTTCCCCAACCCGACGACCTACACGCCCATCAGCAACATCGGCCTGCTGAGCACCAAGGCCAACGGCAACGGCGGCATGATCGCGGGCACCGAGCTGAGCGGCTCGCTGGACGCGGGGTTGATCGGCCCGTCGCTGGACGGCATCGGGCTCAGCTTCAGCTATGCCAACACGCGCAGCTCGCTGCACGAGGACAACAACCTGAGCAATCCGCTGGACGGCCTGTCGGGCATCGCCACCAACTTCGTCGTGTACTACGAGCGACACGGCATCTCCGCCCGCATCGGCAGCCGCCACCGATCGGCGTTCGTGACGACCGTGCGCGGCACCTTCGGCGAGAACGTGCCCAGCCAGATCTCGGCCGAGACGCTGATGGACGCGCAGCTGGGCTACGCGTTCGACAGCGGTGCGCTGAAGGGCTTGTCGCTGACGCTGCAGGTCAACAACCTGCGTGACCGGCCGTACCGCACCCGCGTCGGCATCTCCACCGGTGCTTCCGATCCCAACGCCACGCTGCCCGAGCGCTACACGTCCTACGGGCGCCAGTACCTGCTGGGCGGCAGCTACAAGTTCTGATCGATCCTTCGTTCCCTGAAACCGCGCCGGCTCCCGCCGGCGCCTCACCCCCGCCAGCATGAGCTTCAACAACGCCCCGACCCGCAAAGACTTCCCCGCCGACTTCCGTTGGGGCGTGTCCACCTCGTCATTCCAGATCGAAGGCGCCGGCCAGGAAGACGGCAAGGGCGAGTCCATCTGGGATCGCTTCTGCAAGGAGCCAGGCCGTATCCGCGATGGGTCCAACGGCAACGTCGCCTGCGACCACTACCACCGGTATCCGCAGGACCTGGACATGGCCCGGGGCCTGGGCGTCAACGCCTACCGCTTCTCCATTGCCTGGCCGCGCATCCTGCCGAATGGAACTTCGGGCCGCGGCGCCGTGAACGAGGCGGGCCTGGCCTTCTACGACCGCCTGGTCGACGCGATGCTGGAACGCGGCCTGGACCCGTGGGCCACGCTGTACCACTGGGACTTGCCGCAGGCGCTGCAGGAGCAAGGCGGCTGGACGTCGCGCGACACGGTCGCGGCGTTCCTGGAGTACACCGACGTCGTCACGCGCCGTCTGGGCGACCGCGTCAAGCATTGGATCACGCACAACGAGCCGTGGTGCTCCTGCATGATGGGTTACTGGGAGAACATCCATGCCCCCGGCGGTACCAGCCTCGCTGACGCGCTGCAGGCCAGCCACCATGTGCTGCTGTCGCATGGCCAGGCTGTTTCCCTCATCCGCAACAACGTGCCCGGGGCCGACATCGGCATCACGCTGAGCCTGCACCCCATCACCGCGGCATCGGACAGCGCCGCCGACCAGGCCGCGCTGGTGCGCCACGACGGCCTGCGCAACCGCTGGTTCCTGGACCCGCTGTTCGGCCGCGGCTACCCGGCGGACACGCTGGCACTGGTCGGCGGTGCCGCGCCGAAAGTCCTGGCCGGCGACCTGGAAGCGATCGCCACGCCGACCGACTTTCTCGGCGTGAACTACTACTTCCCCGAGATGGTGGCCGACGACCCGCAGGCCACGCACAGCCCCATGCGCGCCAAGATCGTCGAGAAGGACGGCGTGGAGCGCACCGGCTTCGGCTGGGAGGTCTCGCCGCAGGGCCTCATCGATCTGCTGACCCGCGTGCAGCGCGACTACAACCCCGCCGTCATCCAGCTCACCGAGAACGGCTCCACGTTCGAGGACGTATTGACCCCCGACAGCCGCGTGCACGATACGGAGCGGCTGCGCTACCTGCAGCGCCACCTGGCCGCACTCAAGGTCGCCGTTGACGCCGGCGTGCCGGTGAAGGGCTACTTCGCCTGGAGCCTGCTGGACAACTTCGAATGGGCCGAGGGCTATCTGCGCCGCTTCGGCATCGCCTATGTGGACTACGCGACGCAGCAGCGCGTCCTCAAGGACAGCGGCCTCTGGTACGGGCAGTTCCTGAATGAATAATTAACAAGAAAAGTTGCGCATTCAGGAGGGAATACGCAGTTTCTAAATGAAAAATTACAGGGTCGACCCTCACACGCGAGGGTGGCGTACCAAGGGACACTGCGCCCCGCCATCCACAAGATTCCGGAGACAAGATGAAGTTCCGCCGCCACGCCCTGGCCGTCCTGGCGCTCGCCGCCGCCGCGCTGCCCGCCCATGCCCAACTGAAGGCCGAGGTCATCCACTGGTGGACGTCCGGTGGCGAATCCGCCGCCGCCAAGACGCTGGCCGAGGCGTACAAGGCCCAGGGCGGCGTCTGGGTGGACACCGCCATCGCGCTGGGTGAGCAGGCCCGCTCGGTGGCCATCAACCGCATCGCCGGCGGCAACCCGCCGACCGCCGCGCAGTTCAACACCACGCAGCAGTTCCGCGACATCGTCGACCAGGGCTACCTGAACAACGTCGACGAGGTCGCCAAGCGCGACGGCTGGGACAAGTTCCTGCCGGAGACCGTGCTGAGCGCCATCCGCGTGAACGGCCACTACTACGCCGCGCCGGTCAACATCCACAACATGACGTGGTTCTGGTTCTCCAAGGCCGCGTTCAAGAAGGCCGGCATCGCCGAGGATCCTAAGACCTTCGACGAACTGTTCGTCGCGCTGGACAAGCTCAAGGCCGCCGGCCTCGTGCCACTGGCCCACGGCGGCCAGCCCTGGCAGGACGGCATCGTCTTCACTGCCACGCTGGCCCACTTCGGCGGCCGCGACCTGTACCTCAAGGTCTTCCGCGACCGCGACGCCAAGGCCATCCTGGGCGAGGATTTCAAGAAGGTTCTGCTGGCCTACAAGCGTCTGCAGAGCTACACCGACCGCGGGTCGCCGGGCCGCAACTGGAACGACGCCACCGCCCTGCTGATCAACGGCCGCGCCGGCGTGCAGATCATGGGCGACTGGGCCAAGGGCGAGTTCGCCCAGGCCAAGCAGGAAGCCGGCAAGGACTACGGCTGCGCGCCTGGCTTCGGCCCGAAGGCGCCGTACATCATCCAGGGTGACGTGATGGTTTTCCCCAAGACCAGCAAGCCCGACCAGATCAAGGCGCAGCAGCTGCTGGCCAGCGTCATCACGCAGCCGGCCACGCAGGTGGCCTTCAGCATGAAGAAGGGCTCCATCCCCATCCGCACCGACGTGGACGTCAGCAAGATGGACATCTGCGCGCAGATGGGCGTGGCGGCGATGAAGGACAAGTCGCGCCACCTGGCCAATGGCGAGATCTTCATCACGCCGGACCAGAACGGTGCGCTGCAGGACGTGCTGACCAGCTACTGGAACCGCAACGTCCCGGTAGAGAAGGTTCAGAAAGACATCGTTTCCGCCTTGAGGAACTGATGCGATGAAACGCCGTGGCCTCGCGGCCTGGGGTGCGCTGCTGCCCTTGGCCCTCATCGTCTGCGTCGGCTATGTCGGCACCGTGCTGTGGACGGTGCGCACTTCGCTGTCCAGCTCGCGCACCTTCCCGCGCGACGACTTCGTCGGCCTGCAGCAGTTCGAGCGGCTGCTGGAGAGCGACCGCTGGATGCACGCCATCCACAACCTCGCCATCTACGGGGTGCTCTACATCGTGGCGGCCATGCTGCTGGGCTTCCTGCTGGCCGTGTTCATCGACCAGAAGGTGCGCGGCGAGGGCCTGCTGCGCACCGCCTTCCTGTACCCGTACGCGATGTCCTTCGTCGCGACCGGCCTGGTCTGGCAGTGGGTGCTCAACCCCGACAGCGGCCTGCAGCACGCGATGCAGCAACTGGGCTGGAGCAGCTTCCAGTTCGACTGGATCGTGGACCAGGACATGGTGATCTACACCGTCGTCATCGCCGGCACCTGGCAAGGGGCGGGGCTGGTGATGGCGCTGATGCTGGCCGGCCTGCGCGGCATTGACGAAGAAATCTGGAAGGCCGCGCGGCTGGACGGCATCCCGACCTGGCGCGTCTACCTCTCCATCGTGCTGCCCATGATGGCGCCGACGCTGGCCACCGTCTTCACGCTGCTGGCGGTCGGTGTCGTCAAGGTGTTCGACACCGTCGTCGCAATGACGCAGGGCGGCCCCGGCAACGCCAGCGACGTGCCGGCCAAGTTCATCATGGACCACCTGTTCGCGCGCGCCAACCTGGGCCTGGCCTCGGCAGGCGCGGTGATGCTGCTGCTCACGGTACTGGCGCTCATTGCGCCGCTGGTCTACATGCGCAGCCGCCAGAAGACGCAGGGAGGCCACTGATGGCCAAGAAGCGCAAACCCACGGCGTTGTGGGCCCGCATCGGCGTCTACGCCTTCCTGGGCGTCGCGGCGGTGTTCTTCCTGCTGCCGCTGTACGTGATGCTGACGACCTCGTTCAAGACCATGGACGAGATCCGCCTCGGGCAGATCTTCGCGCTGCCGTCGGCGATCAGCCTCGATGCCTGGCGCGCCGCGTGGAGCGAGGCCTGCACCGGCGTCAGCTGCGAAGGTGTGCGCGGCGGCTTCTGGAACTCCGTCACCATCGCTGTGCCGTCCGTCGTGCTCCCCATCCTGCTGGGCGCCGTCAATGGCTATGCGCTGAGCTGGTGGAAGCCGCGCGGCGGTGAATGGCTGTTCGGCATCCTGATGCTGGGCGCCTTCATCCCCATCCAGGTGATGATCTATCCGCTCGTCAAGCTGGAAGCCGCCATCGGCGTCTACAGCAGCCTGCCCGGCATCGTGCTCGTGCACCTCGTGTTCGCGATGCCCATCATGACGCTGCTGTTCCGCAACTACTACGCGGGCCTGCCGGCCGAGCTGTTCAAGGCGGCGCGCGTAGACGGCGGCGGTTTCTGGCGCATCTTCGTGCAGCTGGTGCTGCCGATGTCCACGCCGATGCTGATCGTCGCGGCCATCATGCAGATCACCGGCGTGTGGAACGACTACATCCTGGGCCTGACCTTCGCCGGGCGCGAGCACCAGCCGATGACGGTGCAGCTCAACAACGTCATCAACACGACGACCGGTGAGCGGCTCTACAACCTGAACATGGCCGCGACCATCCTGACGTCGGCCGTCCCCCTTCTCGTCTATCTGATATCCGGCCGCTGGTTCGTGCGCGGTATCGCTGCCGGAGCCGTGAAATGAGTGGCGTGAACATCCAGGGTCTGAGCATCAAGTTCGGTGCCAACGAGGTCATCAAGCGCCTCGACCTGCAGGTCCGCGAGGGCGAGTTCCTCGTGCTGCTGGGCCCGTCGGGCTGCGGCAAGTCCACGCTGCTGCACAGCATCGCCGGCCTCATCGACGTCAGCGGTGGCCGCATCCACATCGGCGGTACCGACATGACCGACGCCGAGCCGTCCGAGCGCGGCATCGGCATGGTGTTCCAGAGCTACGCGCTGTACCCGACGATGACCGTCGAGAAGAACATGAGTTTCGGCCTGCGCGTGGCCGGCACGCCCAAGGCCGAGATCGCGCGCCGCGTGACCAAGGCGGCGGACATGCTCCAGCTCACGCCGCTGCTCGCCCGCAAGCCGGCGCAGCTGTCCGGCGGCCAGCGCCAGCGCGTCGCCATCGGCCGGGCGCTGGTGCGCGAGGCCGGCGTGTTCCTGTTCGACGAGCCGCTGTCCAACCTCGACGCCAAGCTGCGTGCCGAGCTGCGCCGCGAACTGAAGCTGCTGCACCAGACGCTGGGCAACACCATGGTCTACGTGACGCACGACCAGGTCGAGGCGATGACGCTGGCCTCGCGCATCGTCGTCATGAAGAGTGGCGTCATCCAGCAGATTGGCACGCCGGCCGAGGTCTACGAGCGGCCCGCCAACCTGTTCGTCGCCGGCTTCCTCGGCGCGCCGGCCATCAACCTCGTGCCGGCCACGGTAGCTGCGGACGGCGTCACGCTGGATGGCGCGCTGTCGCTGCAACTCGCCGCCGGCCGCGTGAAGCCAGGCCAGACCATCGTGCTGGGCGTGCGCCCCGAGCATGTGCGCCTGCAGGCCGACGGCCGTTGGCGCGCCATGGTCGAGCTGGTCGAGCCCATGGGCAACCACCAGGTCGTCTGGATGAAGCGGGGCACGCAGACGATGTCGGTACTGGTCCACGACGGCCGCCGCATCGCAATGGGCGACACGCTGACCTTCGACATCGACGAGACCGCGCTGGGCGTCTTCGACGCGACGACCGAACAGCGCCTGTAGAACAACGAGCCAGGAGACAACATGAAGACAGCCGTCCTCGCGATGGTGGCAGCCATTGCCTGCAGTGCTAACGCACAGACTGTGCGTGCCCATCTGACCACGGCGGACAAGCAGCACCTGCTGGCGCCCAGCGCCGTCACGGCGCCCTCGGCCGGGGCCGACGTCGTCATTCGCCTCGACCCCCAGCGCCAGCACCAGCGCATGGCCGGCTTCGGGGCGGCCATCACGGAGGGTTCGGCCTGGCTGATCCGCAATGGCATGAGCCAGCCGCAGCGCGACGCGCTGATGCAGGAGCTGTTCACGCGCGAAGGCAACGGCGTGGGCTTCGACCTGACGCGGTTGACCATCGCCGCGTCCGACTTCTCACGCCGCCACTACAGCCTGAACGACATGCCGCCCGGCCAGACGGACCCGACGCTGAAGCACTTCTCGCTGGACCCGGAGCGCGCCGACGTCATCCCGGCGACGAAGCAGGCGCTGGCGCTGAATCCGCAGCTGCAGGTCATGGCCTCGCCTTGGAGCGCGCCGGGCTGGATGAAGACCACCGACAGCCTCGTGCAGGGCCAGCTCAAGCCCGAGTTCTACGGCGCGTTCGCGAACTACCTGGTGCGCTACGTCGACGAGATGAAGGCCGCCGGTGTGCCCATCTTCGCGCTGACGCTGCAGAACGAGCCGCACTTCGAGCCGCCCGACTACCCTGGCATGCGACTGACGCCGCGCGCCCGCGCCGACATCGTCGGCCAGCACCTCGGGCCGCTGCTGAAGTCCCGCGGCATGCAGACGCAGATCCTCGAGTGGGACCACAACTGGGACGAGCCCTGGAGCCCGCTGTCCATGCTGTCCGACGCGACGGCGCGGCAATACGTGTCCGGCGTGGCCTGGCACTGCTACGCGGGCGACGTGTCCGCGCAGTCGCAGGTCGCGAAGCACTTCCCCGAGCTGGACGTCTGGTTCACCGAATGCTCCGGCGGCGAATGGAAGCCGCAATGGGCCGAGACGCTGCCGTGGATGATGCGCAACCTCATCATCGGCAGCACCCGCCACGGCGCGCGCGGCGTGCTGATGTGGAACCTGGCACTGGACCCGCAACACGGCCCGCATCGGGGCGGCTGCAAGGACTGCCGCGGCGTCGTCACCATCGACCCCAAGACCGGCCAGGTCACGCGCAACATCGAGTACTACGCCTTCGGCCACGCCAGCCGCTTCGTGCGGCGCGACGCGCGGCGCATCGAGTCTGAAGGCGGCGACGCGAAACAGACCGGTCTGGACCATGTCGCCTTCACCAACCCGGACGGCAGCACTGTGCTCATCGTCAGCAACTCGGCCGCGCAGGCGCGCCGCTTCAACGTGCAGGGTGCCGGCGCGCGCTTCAGCTACGAGCTGCCGGCCAGCGGCGTGGTCACGCTGGTTTGGTGACACCGCGGCGGCCAGGTGCGGCCGCACGCTGCCCGCCGCAGCCAAGGTGAAGAATCCCTTTCCTGAGCGTGGCGGAGTCCGCATGAACTGTGGGCTGGTCGGGGTTTCCCCTGCCCGCGCAGCAACCTGCTCGCTAGCATCGCAGCATGATCCCGCTGCTGCTGCTCAGCTCGTGTTTCATCGCGCTGCTTGGCATTGCGATGCTGGGACTGGCGCAGTTGCAACCGGGCTATCGGCACATCCGTGACTGGGGCTGGTCGCAGATCACGCTGGCGCTGACGCTGACGCTGGGCATCGCGCTGCTGCCGCAGGACTTCCAGTCGCTGCACTACCAGCTGCAGGCGAGCATCGCCACGCTGTGCATGATCGCGACGATGGCCCTGGAACTGGCCGGCGCGGCGCACTACACCGGTCGGCCCTGGGCCTGGCGGCGTCACGTGCCGCTGTTCGCGCTGCTGATGCTGGCGGTCATGGGCACGGCGCTGGTCAACCAGCCCGCCGCGATCTGGCTCGCGTCCATCGCGCTGGCCTGCAGTGCCTGGCTGTCGGCGTGGTGGATGTGGCAGGGCGGTGGACGTGCCGAGCGCTTTGTGGCGGCGGCCTTCACGGTCTCTGGCGTGCTGCACTTCATCAGCCCGCTGGAAGACCCGCTGGCGCAATCGATCTTTGCGCACGTCGCCGGCACCTGCGTGCAAGGCCTGCTGGCCATGTCGCAGATCCTCGCGTCCGTGCAACGCGCCCAGCGCGAGACCGCGCGCATGGGCGACCGGCTGAGCCAGCTCTACGAGCGGTCCATGCAGGGGCTGGTGGTCGTGCGCGAGCGCCGCGCGGTCTATGCCAACCCGGCGGCGATGGCGATGTTCGGGCTGGATGCGGGCGGCGATGTACGCTCCATCGAGGCCGTCATCGGGCCGGCCGACATCGACGCCTCCTACGCTCGCCACGACCAGCTCCTGCGCCAGCGGGGCGGCCAGATCGCCTGGGAGGGCGAGCGCTACCGCCGTGACGGCAGCGCCGTCTACGTGCGTGGAATTTCCAGCTACTTCGAATGGGAGGGGGGCCCCGCGGTGCTGGTGCTGATGCTGGACGACACCGAACGCCAGCGCGCCACCGAGGCGCTGCGGCGCCAGGCGCTGCACGACGAGCTGACCGATCTGCCCAACCGCCACGCCGCGCTGGCGCGGCTGGCCGGCATGACCACGCCCGGCAGCCCCGGCTTCGCGCTGCTGTCCGCCGACCTGGACCGCTTCCAGCTCGTCAACGACAGCCTGGGCCACGAGGCCGGCGACGCGCTGCTGCAGGCCATCGCCGCGCGGCTGCGTGCGGCGATGCCGGCGGACGCGATGCTGGCGCGGCTGGGAGAGGACCAGTTCCTGCTGCTGCAGCCGGGCGTGCGCGACGACGCCGGCGCCGCACTCGCCGGCCAGCAGTTGCTGGCGCTGCTGAACGCGCCGTTCACAGTGGGCCACCGCGCACTGCATGTGCACATGTCGGTCGGCGTGGCGCGCTACCCTGACCATGGCGCCAGCGGCGCCGCGCTGCTGCGCGCGGCCGATGTAGCGATGCACCAGGCCAAGCAGCAGGCGGGCGCCACGGTGGTGGTCTTCCAGCCCGGCATGGCCGCCGCCTCGGGCAGTCTGTTGGAGATCGAGCAGGCGCTCGCTGCCGCCATTGCGCTGCAGGAGTTCCAGCTCGACTACCAGCCCAAATACCAAGCCGGCACGCGCCGCCTCGCCGGCTTCGAGGCGCTGGTGCGCTGGCAGCGGCCAGGCCAGGGACGCGTCAGCCCGGCTCATTTCATTCCCGCGGCCGAGCGCACCGGTCAGATCGTGGCCTTGGGTGCGTTGATCCTGCGCCAGGCCGCCCAGCAACTGCGCGCCTGGCAGCAGCAGGGCCTGGCAGTGCTGCCAGTGGCCGTCAACGTGTCGCCGCTGCAGTTCGAGGATGCCGGCTTCGCGGAATGGCTGGTGGCGCTGGTGCGCGCCCACGGCGTGGATGCAGCGAACCTGGAGGTCGAAATCACCGAAACCGCGGCCATGACCCACATGGAACGTGTGCTGCCCCAGCTGGCACGGCTGCGCGAGGCCGGCATGGGCGTCGCGTTCGATGACTTCGGCACCGGGCAGAGCTCGCTGACGCTGCTGCGCCGCCTGCCCATCACAACCCTGAAGCTGGACCGCAGCATGGTGGAGCCGCTGCCGGAGGCGTCCGCCGGCGCCGTCGTGCGTGCGGCGTGCGTCGTCGCCGAGGCGCTGGGGCTGACCGTCGTGGCCGAAGGCGTAGAGACCGAAGTGCAGGCCGCTGAGGTCGAGCGGCTGGGCTGCACGCACCTGCAGGGCTGGCTGCTGTCGCAGCCGCTGCTGCCCGACGCGGCGGCCGCGCTTCTGGGCGCCGACAAGCCGGCGCCGCCCTGAGAACGGCGCGTCAGCGCGCCATCAGCTCGCCCATGCGGATCGCGCCGCCGGGCTGCCACGCCGGGTTGAACTGCAGGCCACTCTTCTGGAACAACATGACGACCGTAGAGCCCAGCAAAAAGCGGCCCATCTCGTCGCCCTGCTTCAGGCTGACCTGGCCGGGCGCGTAGTTCCATTCCCGCACCGGGCCCTTGCGCGCGATGCTGCCGTGCCAGACTGTCGTCATGCTGCCGACGATGGTGGCGCCCACCAGCACCAGCACCCAGGTGCCGAGCGTGTCGTTCTCGAACACGCAGACGACCCGCTCGTTTCGCGCGAACAGCCCCGGCACGCCGCGCGCCGTCGTCGGGTTCACGGAGAACAGCGCGCCTGGCACATGCACCATGCGCACCAGCCGGCCGTCGGCGGGCATGTGGATGCGGTGGTAGTCCTTGGGGCTGAGGTAGAGGTTGGCGAACAGGCCGTCCTGGAACTTGGCAGCCAGCCGGGCGTCGCCGCCCACCAGCGCCGCCGTGCTGAACTTCTGGCCCTTGGCCTGGAACACCTGGTCGCCCTCGATGCGGCCCACCTGGCTGATCGCGCCGTCCACCGGGCAGATCAGCGGTGCATCGGCCAGCGGACGGGCGCCGGGCTTCAGCGCACGGGTGAAGAAGTCGTTGAAGGTCGCGTAGGCCGTGATGCTCGGCTCGGCCGCCTCGTCCATGTTGACGCCGTAACGCGCGACGAAGCGGCGGATGGTCGCCGTCGTCATGCCGCCGCGCGGCTTGCTGGCGATGCGCCCGGCCAGGCGGGTCATGGCCCCTTTGGGCATCAGGTACTGGGGGAGGACTTTGAGACGGGACATGGCAGTGAGCGCTCGGCCGTCTGAAGCTGCTGCGCGTCCCCCTCGGGGGGGGCAGCAAGCCCGTGCGAGCGTGGGGGCAAGTTTTCCGCAGTGTACGAGTCGACAATTCGGCCCTATGCCCTTGCTGCACAGCTCCTTCTACCGTTTTACCCCGATGGCGGACCCCGCCGGCTTCGCCGAATGGCTGCGCGAACGCGGCGCGGCGCTGTCGCTCGGCGGAGTTGTGTTGGTGGCCGAGGAAGGCCTCAGTGCGGCCATCGCGGGTGAGGCCGATGCGGTTCATGCCTTCGAGACGGCGCTGCAGTTGCGGCCCGGCCTGGCCCACCTGCACTTCAAGCACAACGCCTGCGAGCGCATGCCGTTCAGCCTGCTGAAGGTCAGCGTGAAGCGCGAGATCGTGGCCTTCGGCGTGCCGGGCGTCAGCGGCGGCGGGGCGACTGACACGCACGTCAGCCCGCAGCGCTGGCGCGAGCTGCTGGCCGATCCCGACACCGTCGTGCTCGACAACCGCAACACGTTCGAGTTCAAGCTGGGGCGCTTCCGCGGCGCCATCGATCCCGGCGTGGCGCATTTCCGCGACTTCCCGGACTATGTGGAGGCGCACCGCGACGCGTGGCAGGGCAAGACGGTGGCGATGTACTGCACCGGCGGCATCCGCTGCGAGAAAACGGCCGCGTGGATGCAGCAGCGCGGCCTGAAGGTCGCCCAACTGGACGGCGGCATCCTGAACTTCCTGGAGGCCTTCCCCGACGCGGCCACCGACTGGGAAGGCGAGTGCTACGTGTTCGACAAGCGCATCGCCATCGACGCCGCCGGCCGCGAGACGGGCACGACGGCGGCGCAGGTCTTCACCGACCCGGCCGACGCCTGGCGGCTGAACCGCGCCCGTCGGCTCGACCCGGCGGCGCAGGACTGAGGCCGGACCGAGAACGGGCCGCCATGCAGGGCGGCCAGCATGATTCCCACAGCCCGGAGCAAACCTTCCGGGCGGCGGCGGGTAAGCCCCGCCCCAAACGTCGACAATGCCATTGCGCGCCGCTTGCGCGCACTGAAATCTCATTCGATGTCCCACTTGATCGTCCACGGCGGCACGCCCCTCTCGGGCCGCATCACCCCCTCGGCCAACAAGAACGCAGTCCTGCCCATCCTGTGCGCGACGCTGCTGACGAAGCAGCCCGTGCGCCTGCGCGGCGTGCCCGAGATCACCGACGTGAAGAAGATCGTCGAGGTCTTCCGCAACCTGGGCTCGCAGGTCGAGCTGGACTTCAAGACCGGCATCCTCGACGTCCACCACCGCGACACCCACTTCGACCCGGCGACCGACCGCCTGCCCGAGGAGATGCGCTCGTCCATCATGCTGGTGCCCGGCCTGATGGCGCGCTTCGGCGCCGCGCGCATCGAGGACGACGTCAAGGGCTGCACGCTGGGCGCCCGTGAGATCGACCCGCACGTGGAGGTGTTCCAGCGCTTCGGCGCCAGCGTCGAGCGCCATCCTGACGGGCTTGTGGTGCGTGTGGTGCATCAGGCAGATGAGAACGGCCACAGCGGCCGGCTGGAGGCCAACGACCACTGGACCGACTACGCTTCCGTCACGACGACCGAGAACTTCGTGTTGTGCGCGGCGCTGGCCGACGGCGTCTCGACGCTGACCAACGCCGCGAGTGAGCCGCACGTGCAGGAGTTCTGCAACTTCATGTCGCTGCTGGGGGCCAAGATCGATGGCCATGGCACGTCCAAGCTGAAGATCACCGGCGTGAAGGAGCTCGGCGGCGCCGACTACACCTTCACCGAAGACTTCCACGAGATCGTCACCTTCCTGGCCCTGGGCGCCATCACCGGCGGCAACGTGCAGGTCAAGAACGGCGCGCCGGAGATGTTCCCGCTGCTGGACCGCACCTTCGCCAAGTTCGGCGTACAGATCGTGCACGAGGACGGCTGGAGCCGTTGCGTGACGAATGGCCCGCTGAAGGTCAAAGAGCCGTTCACGCGCAACATCCTGCAGAAGGTCGAGGCCGCGCCCTGGCCCTATGTGCCGGTGGACCTGTTGCCCATCTTCGTCGCGCTGGGCGTCAAGGCCGAGGGCAGCGTCATGTTCTGGAACAAGATCTACGACGGTGCGATGGGCTGGACCAGCGAGCTGGCCAAGTTCGGCGCGCATGCGTTCCTCTCGGACCCGCACCGCATGATCACCTTCGGCGGCAAACCGCTGAGCCCGGCCGAGGTCGAGAGCCCGTACATCATCCGCGTGGCCATCGCGCTGCTGATGGTGGCGGCCAGCATCCCTGGCAAGAGCGTGATCAAGAACGCGACGCCGATCCGTCGCGCACATCCGAATTTCGTCGAGCACATCGGCGAGCTGGGCGCGCGCATGGAGTGGGTGGAAGGCGACTGAGCATGCGCGGGGTCTGGGCCCTGGCGGCACTGCTGACCGCGGCTGGCGCCCAGGCCGACACCATCCGCTGGGTGGCCCAGGACTTGCCGCCGCACTTCAGTTTCATCGACGGCCGCGCACCACGCAGCGTGGATGAACTGGCCGGCGGCGAGGTGGATGGCTTCTTGCGCGTGCTGCTGCCGCGCATGACGCAGCACCGCCACGAGTTCGTCGAGGCCAGCACGTCGCGCTACGAGGCGCTGAGCCGCAGTGGCCAGACGCTGTGCTCCGCGCTGCACGTGCGCACGCCGCGGCGCGTCGACTGGCTGTATTTTTCTCACCTCTACCCGTCGCTGGCCTCGCGCGAGATCCACGTCATCGTGCGGCGCGACGTGGCCGAGGCGCTGGCCGCCGGCCGGCCGCAGGACGGCCGCCTGACGCTGGAAGACCTGCTCAAGCGCCGCGAGATGCGCCTGCTGCTGGCCACCGACCGCTCGTTTGGCCCGCAGATCGACCGCCTGCTGGCGCAGCACGTCGTGCCGCGTCTGGCGACGGGCGCGCAGCTGAGCAACCGGCTGCTGGGAATGCTGCGTGCGGGCCGCATGGATTACACGCTGGAGTACCCAGCGGTCGTCAGCGACTACCTGAAGCGTGTGGAAGACCCCGGCGCGCTGGTGGCGCTGCCGCTGGCCGAGGGCTTCACGACGCAGCTGGCCACGGTGTCCTGCAGCCGCACGCCCGAGGGCCGGCGCCAGATCGAGGCCATCGATGCCGCCGTGCGCCAGCTGGCCCGCGAGCCCGACCGCGAGGCCTGGGTGCGCGAGTGGCGCGGGGCGCGGCAGACACCTTCGGACCAGCGCCGCCTGAACGTCTACATGGACGAGCGCGCGCGCGGCGGGCCGCGCATCGAGTGAGCCGTCCCGCCAAACCTGTGCTGCCGCTGCGCGACGGTGTCGCCGCCAGCGCAGTGTTCTGTCCGCCCGGGACGTGGGCCACGATGGCGGACTTCCTGGCGGAGCGGCTCCCACGCGTTGACGACTGGATCGAGCGGTTGGCGCGGGGCGACGTCGTCGACGACCACGGGCACCCCCTGGATGGCGCCTACCGGCCCAATCGCCGCGTTTATTACTGGCGCCACCTGGAGACGGAACCCGACATCCCCGGCCACGAGCGCATCGTCTTCCAGGACGCGCACCTGCTGGTCGTCGACAAGCCGCACTTCCTCCCCGTCACGCCCAGCGGCATCTATGCGCGCCAGACGCTGATGGCACGGCTGCGGCACGCCACCGGGCTGGCCGACCTCATCCCCATCCACCGGCTGGATCGCGAGACCGCCGGGCTGGTGGTGTTCAGCGTGCGGCGCGAGGACCGCGACGCCTACCACCGGCTGTTCCGCGAGCGCGCCGTCGACAAGGTCTACGAGGCCGTCGCGCCGGCGGGCGACGGGCCCTGGCCGCGCGTCGTGCGGCACCGGCTGGCCGAGCCTGACGGTGACGGCTTCATGCAAATGCAGGTGGTGGCCGGCGAGCCCAATGCCGAGACGCGCATCGACCTGGTCGAGCGGCTGGACGGCGGCCTGGCGCGCTATGAACTGCGCCCGCTGACGGGCCAGCGCCACCAGCTGCGCGTGCAGATGAACGCGCTGGGCCTGCCGCTCGTCGGCGACCGCATCTATCCGGTGCTGCAGCCGCACGAAAACCCGCCGCGCTTCGACGCGCCGCTGCAGCTCGTGGCGCGCGAGATCGCCTTCACGGACCCCATCAGCGGCGGGCGACGGAACTTTTCACGCGGCGCCGTGACAATCACCGCGACATGAGCGCGCCCGATCCCCACGCCCAGATCCAGGAACTGCGCCAGCAGCTGCAGTCGCTGCTGGAGGCCGCGCATGACAACGAGCGCAAGCTCGACCGCTTCGACGCGCTGGAGCGGCGCCTCATGGCGGTGAGCTCGATGGAGGAGCTGGTCACGCTTCTGCTGGTCGAGTGCCGCGACGACTTCGGCCTGGACGCCGCCGAGCTTTGGCTGCTGGACCCCGAGGGCGAGCTGCGCCGCGCGCTGCCCACGCTGCCCATGGCCAAGGCGCCGCGGCTGCTGGAGCACCACGGGCCGTTGAAGGACATCTTCGGCGCTGTCCGCACGACGCGGCTGGTCGGTCCCGGTCACGGCGAAGACCTCGTCGCGCAGGCCTTCGAGCCCGGCGCCGGCATGCGCTCCGCTGCGCTGCTGCCGCTGATCCGCCAGGGCCTGTTGATCGGCAGCCTGCACTTCGGCGCGCGCGATCCCGAGCGGTACGACGCCGTGTCGGGCACCAAGTTCCTTGACCGGCTGTGCGCCATCGCGGCCATCGCCATCGAGAGCATGCTGAACCGCGAGCGCCTGCGCCGCGCCGGCATGACCGACGGCCTGACCGGCGTGCACAACCGTCGCTACTTCGACCACCGCAGCCTCATCGAGTTCAGCCAGGCCGTGCGCCACCGGTACCCGCTGGCCTGCCTGTTCCTGGACGTGGATCATTTCAAGGCCGTCAACGACCGCCACGGCCACCAGGTCGGCGACGAGGTGCTGCGCCAGGTGGGCGGCCTCATCCTGCGCTCGCTGCGCACCGGCGACCTGGCCGCGCGCTACGGCGGCGAGGAGTTCGTCGTGCTGCTGCCGCGCACCGACCTGGCCGGTGCCCGCGAGGTGGCCGAGCGCATCCGCGCGCTGGTGCAGGACGCGCCGTTCGTGACGCCCGAGGGCGGCACGCTCAGCGCCACGCTGTCCGCCGGCCTGGCCATGCTGCCGGCCGGGGCGGTCAGCTTCGCCGAGCTGCTGACAGCGGCCGACCGCGCGCTTTACGCCGCCAAGCGGGCCGGGCGCAACCGCACGGTGGCGCACGGCGACGACACCGGCGCGGCGGCGGCCTGAGCCGTGCCGTCTCCTCTGCCTCCCTTGACGCCCCCCTGACAAACCCCGAGGCGCCGGGCCTGCACGGCGGCAGACGCGCGGCCCACAATCAAGCGACGCTGGCCGAACCGCAGATGAGCAACGAATCCGTCGATGAGCTGCCGAGCCCCGCCACGCGGGGGCTGGGGTCGCTGCGTCTGCGCCTCACGCTGGCGCTGCCGCTGCTCAACGCGCTGGCCGTCGCCGTGTTCGAGTGGAGTCTGGCCGGCGAGCTGCCCAATGCCCAGGCGTTGGCCCGCCTGACCTGGCTGGTGGTGCTGCTCAGCGCGGCGCAGCTGCTGCTGGTGGAGCTGTGGATGCTGAGGCCGCTGCGTCATCTGGCGGCGGGCTGCGAGGCGATGGAATCGCAATGTGCCACACCGCTGCCGAACGACGGCCTGGGCGCCGCACCGCGGCTGGACGGCGAGCTGGACCGCATCGGCCACGCGATGCTGCGCGCCCGCGATTCGCTGTGGCAGCAGGAGCAGTCCGCCAGCGAGCTGCAGCGCGAGCTGAGCGAGCAGCGCCGGCAGCTGGACCACGCCCAGGCGACGCTGGAAGCCAACCGGCGCGAGCTGGCCAGCCTCGCGCGGGTCGATACGCTGACGGGCATCGCCAACCAGCGCGTGTTCGACGAGGCGCTGCGTCGCGAGTTCAAGCGCGCGCAACGCGAGCGCAGCCTGCTAGCGGTGGCCGTGCTGGACCTGGACCAGTTCCGCCAGTTCAACCGCGTGCATGGCAAGGCCGCCGGGGATGCGGCACTTCAGCGCCTGGCCGAACTGCTGGGCACACGCTTCAAGCGCGACACCGACCTGGTCGCGCGGCTGGGCGGCGAGGAGTTCGTGGCGCTGTTGCCCGGCTTTGGCATGGCGGAAGCGCAGGGTGTGCTGGAGTCGCTGCGCGAAGAGTGGCGGGCGCTGCGGCTGCCCGATGGCGACGGCCAGCTGACGCTGAGCATCGGCCTAGCGGCTGCGAGCCCGGCGCACCCCTACCTGAGCGCGCAGGCCTTGCTGCAGGCAGCCGACGAGGCGCTGTACATCGCCAAGCACGCAGGCCGCGACCGCCTCAGCCTCGCCGCCTGACGGCCACGGTCAGCGGCCGTGTTCCTTGGCGGCCTCCAGCTGCTCGCTGACGCGGCGAGCGGCGCGCAGCACCAGCGTCTCGTCCAGCTGCGCCTGCGGCGCGATCTGGCTGGCCACCTCGTCCAGTTGATCGGGGTGCAGCAGCAGCGCCCATGCGATCGTGGAGATGGCCGACACGCTGCGGCGGGTGAGGCTCTCAGGCATCGTCAGCGAGGACTGCACCTCGACGTGGTGGCGCACGCTGGCCACGGCTGCGGGCGCCAGGCCCCAGCTCTCGCACAGCGCGGCGCCCAGCGCGTCGTGACTGACGCCGAAGGCCGTCCGCTCCAGCTCCACCAGCTCGGCGTCGCGCGTGGCCGCGCGCAGCATGGCGGGATAGTGGGTTGGCGCGTGGCGGTACAACACCGCCTTGCCGCATTCCTCGAACAGGCCGGCCGAATGCGCAGCCCACGGGTCCACGCCCAGCATCTGGCCCATGCGGCCCATCAGCAGGCCGCGCTGCGATGCACGCGTCCACACGTTTTCCAGCTCCGTTGCAGCCGGGAAGGCGGCGCGCAGCCCCATCTCGAAGGTGATGGCGGCGACCTCGCGCATGCCCAGGTAAGTCAGCGCCTGGTGCACCGTCTGCACGCGGCCCCTCAGGCCGTACAGCGACGAGTTCACCGCCTTCATGACCGCGGCGGCCAGCGCCATGTCCTTCTCGACCAGCGCCGACATGGCCTGCAGGTCGATGTCTTCCTCCGCCATCAGCAGGGAGAGCTTGACCAAGACCTCGGGCTGGGTCGGGATCTCGATGTCCAGATTGCGCAGTTGAGGATCGACGGGCATGGCGTTAGGTCGGGAACAGCAAAGGAGTCATCGTATGCCAGTTGCCACGCATTGCCGCGTCAGCGCAGGAAGGCGTCGTAGGCCGTCTTCAGAATCAGCGCCCCCACGACGACGATGAAAACACCGCGCACGAAGCCCGCGCCGTGCTTCAGCGCCAGCCGCGTGCCCAGCAGACTGCCGATCACATTGGTCACGGCCATCATGGCAGCCACGTGCCACCACATGTGTCCCTTGCTGACGAACAGCGAGATCGCGAACACGTTGGTCAGCAGGTTCATCAGCTTGGCCGTGGCCGACGCGTGCAGGAAGTCGTAGCCCAGCAGCCGCACGAACAGGAACATGAAGAAGCTGCCCGTGCCGGGGCCGAAGAAGCCGTCGTAGAAACCCACGGCCAGCGCGATGCCACCGGCCACCATCGCCTCGGCCCGGCCGCTGAAGCGCGGCGCGTGTTCACGGCCCAGGTCCTTCTTGGCCAGCGTGTAGATGAACACGGCCAGCAGCACCAGCGGCAGCGCCTTGCGCAGGCCGTCGGCGCTGACCATCGTCAGCGCCCAAGCGCCGGCGAAGCTGCCGACGCCCGCCAGCACCGCCGCCGGCATGAGGCGCCGCCAGGGCAACTGCACGCGCTTCACGTACTGCAGCGTGGCCCAGCCGGTGCCCCAGACGGACGCCCCCTTGTTCGTGCCCAGCAGCGTGGCCGGTACCGCGTTCGGAAACGCGCTGAACAGCGCCGGCACGAGGATCAGCCCGCCGCCGCCTGCCACCGCGTCGATGAAGCCGGCAAGCAGCGAGGCGAAGGCGACGGTGACGAGTTCAAGCATTCCAACGATTCCAACATCGATGCGCGGCCGTCGTGCCTTGCATGGGCCGAGCGCCGGGCCCCTCCCAAGCTGCTCCGGCGGCGGAGCGACCGGGCTCGCACACGTTCAGCGGCGAGTGCGGGAGAGGGGCTGAAAATAAAACGGCCACCAAGGGGTGCCTTGGTGGCCGGTCGGATTGTCTTCGGGATTACGAAGCAACCATATGCGCTATGCGCTTGTCTTGTCTCCTCACAACCCGCCTGGCGGCCCTGGGGAGAGCCCCGGAACCGCATCGAGTGACAGGAATGTATTGCCCCTGCAAGGTGCACGAAACTGGGGTAACTCCGGGTTCGCGGCACACAAACGACACTTTGCGCCCCAATATTGTGCATTTTTGGCCTGGCCGCGTGGGGGTGAAAATCGATCGCATGTCATTTGTCCATCGCCCTGTCTACTGGCTGCTGGCTGCCGTGCTGAGCGGGTGCGGTGGGGGCGGTGGTGGCGCGTCGTCTGGCACGATCAGCGACCCCCCGCCCACCAGCGCAGGAACGGGGCAGACGCTCACGTTGACGCTGCCCGCCAGCGGCCTCGTCGCCGCCGATCTGGCGGTCATCGTGGCCGAGGGCGATGCGCTGTCCGAAGCCGCCGGCGCGGCCTATGTGGCGGCGCGCGGCGTGCCGGCTGCCAACCTGATCCGTGTCCGCGTCAACACAGCGTCGGCGACCTTGTCCGCCGCCGAGTTCGCGTTGCTAAAAACCGACATCGACGCCAAGCTGGCCGCCGCCGCACCCGGCGTGCAGGCCACCTTGCTAGCCTGGGCAGCGCCCAGCCGCGTCGTGGGCGCCTGTGCCATGGGCATCACCAGCGCGATGACGCTGGGCTACGACACGCGTTACTGCAACCCCAGCCCCGCCACGGCAGTCTGCACCGAGACGGCGGCGTCGCCGCTGTACGACAGCGAATCGCGCCGGCCCCGGGCCGACCTGCAGTTGCGGCCGTCCATGCTGCTGGGTGCCGCGACGCTGGCCGGCGCGCAGGCACTCATCAACCGCGGCGTGTCAGCGGACGCGACCCGGCCGGCGGGCGAGGGCTGGCTGGTGCGCACCAACGACGCCGACCGCAGCGTGCGCTGGGCCGACTTCGCGGCGCTGCCGGCCGCCTGGGGCGGCGCGCTGCAGCTGAACTACGTGGACAACAGCGGCGGCGCCGGCAGCGCCAACGCGCTGACCGGCAAGGCCGGCGTGCTGTTCTACCTGACTGGGCTGCGCAGCGTGGCCAGCCTGGACACGCTGCAGTTCCGCCCCGGTGCGCTGGCCGACACGCTGACGTCCACCGGCGGCCTGCTGCCTGGCGGCGCCGGGCAGATGCCCATCACGGCCTGGCTGGACGCCGGTGCAACGGCCAGCTACGGCACCGTGGAGGAGCCCTGCAATTTCCAGCAGAAGTTCTCGCGGGCGTCGGTGCTCATCGACCACTACTGGCGCGGTGCGACCGCCATCGAGGCCTACTGGAAGGCCGTGCAGTGGCCGGGCCAGGGCGTGTTCATCGGCGAGCCGCTGGCGCAGCCGTTCCGCGACACGCCCACGTTCGCCATCGTCGGCGGCGAGTACCAGATCCGCACGCGCGCGCTGCGCCCGGGCAGCCGCTACGCGCTGCAGTACCGGCTGGGGGGAGGCACGACCTGGGCGACGCTGGCCGAGTTCACGGGCCAGCGCGGCCAGCCGCTGGACGGCCGCGCGCCGCTGCCGCCGGCGGCGGCTGTGCAGATCCGCTGGCAGGGGCCGTGCGCGGACAACGCGGCGAGCCTTTGCACGCTGGCGCAATCCTCTTGAGCGGGCTGTCACGCCGGCCCCTCAGAATGGAGGTCGGTCAAATCCTGATTGCCGGGGGCGGCGCGGCATTGAACAGTCGCCGTCCCGCAGTACCCGCCCGCCCATGACACACAAACTCCGCGCCCGCGGCTTCACGCTGCTCGAACTGCTCGTCGTCATGGTCATCATCGGCCTGCTGGCCGGCTATGTCGGGCCGAAGTTCTTCGGCCAGATCGGCAAGAGCGAGGTCAAGGCCACCAAGGCCCAGATCGACGCGCTGCAGAAATCGCTGGACCAGTACCGGCTGGACGTGGGTCGCTACCCCAGCACCGAGCAGGGCCTGGCCGTGCTGGTGAGCAAGCCGGCCGACGAGCCGAAGTGGTCCGGCCCGTATCTGAGCAAGGCGGTGCCCAAGGACCCCTGGGGCAACGACTACCAATACCGCAGCCCCGGTGAGCATGGCGAGTACGACCTGCTGAGCCTGGGCAAGGATGGCCGCCCCGGCGGCGAGGGTGAGGATGCCGACCTCACCAGCTGGTGATATGAAGCCCCCATGCGTATTGCATTCGCTGCCCCCCGAGGGGGCGGGCCAGCGCCTTCGGGCGGCCGGGCGGCGCTGACCGTGCCTGTTTTTCAAACGCGGGTGTTGCGCGCTGGCGCCGTCAGCAGCGAGCGCGTGGATGCGCCCGACCGCGCCGCCGTCGCCGCCGTGCTGGGCGTAGCGCCGCAGCACGTGCTGGAGGTGCGCGAGGTCGCCGAGCGCAAGCCGATGCGCCCGTGGCGCCGCAACGCGCGCTTCCCGCTGCAGCTGTTCAGCCAGGAGCTGGCCGTACTGCTGGATGCCGGCATCGCGCTGCTGGAGGCTTTGCAGACGCTGCGCGAGAAGGAAGCCCAGACCGGCGTGCGCGCGGCGCTGGACGGCGTGGTCGCGCAGATCGAGCAGGGCCAGCCGCTGTCAGCGGCGCTGCGCCAGCAACCGCAGGCGTTCGACGAGTTGATCGTCGCCATCGTCGCGGCCAACGAGCGCACCGGACAGTTGTCGACCGCGCTGGCCCAGCACGCGCGCTACCTGGCCTGGGTCGACGCGCTGCGCTCGCGGCTGGTGGCCGCGCTGGTGTACCCGCTGATGCTGCTGGGTGTGGGCGGCGCGGTCATCCTGTTCTTGCTGCTGTACGTGCTGCCGCGCTTTTCCGGCATCCTGGAGCAGACCAGCGCCGAGCTGCCGTGGGCCTCGCGCGTGCTGATCGAGTTCGGCCAGACCGCGGGCGCGCATCCGGGCGGGGTGGTGGGCGGTCTGGCGGCGGTCGCCTTCGGTGTGTTTGCGCTGTTCCGCCAGCCCGCCGTGCGCCAGCGGCTGCAGGCCGCGCTGTGGACGCTGCCGGGCCTGGGCCCGCGGCTGCGCGTGCTGGCGCTGGCGCGGCTGTACCGGTCACTGGCCATGCTGCTCGCCTCGGGCGTGCCGGCGCTGGCGGCGCTGAGGATCGTCGTCGACGTGGTGGCCGCACCGTGGCGAGCCGCCGTGCAGGCGGCGGCGGCGCAGATCGAGCGCGGCGAGCGCCTGTCCACCGCGTTCGATGCGCAAGACCTGGCCACGCCGGTTGCGCGCCGCATGCTGCGCGTGGGCGAGCGCAGCGGCGAGGTGGCGGCCATGTTGGAGCGCGCCGCGGCCTTCCACGATGAGGAAGCCGCGCGGCTGACCGACCTGCTGTCGCGTCTCGTGAACCCGGCGCTGATGCTGATCATGGGCGTGCTCATCGGCGGGATCATCGTGCTGATGTACCTGCCGATCTTTCAGCTGGTGGAGCAGGTCCAGTGACGACGACGCTGCACGATTGGCTGCCGGCTGAGCAAGGTCCCTGGCATCTCGACTTCGAGCAATGGCCGCAGGCCCAGGCGCAGCGCTGGCGGGCGGTGCTGGCTGTGGGCGCCAATGACAAGCGCGTGCTGCTGGCAGAGCGCGACGAGGACGCGATGCTGCTGCAGAGCGTCGAGGCGCGGCTGAACGCGCCGGTCGGCTGGCAGCGTGCGTCGGCCGACGCGGTGACGCATTTCCTTGGCGCCGGCGAGGCGGACTTCCGCGCGCTGTCTGATGTGGAAGAAGCGCTGACCGCCGTCGAGGATCACACCGAGGAGCTGTCCGCGCTGGCGCTCAGCGAGCAGGCCAGTCCCGTCGTGCGCCTGCTGAACGCGACGATCTACGACGCGCTGCAAGACGCGGCGTCGGACATCCACATCGAATGCACGTCGCGCGGCGCGGTGATCCGCTTCCGCGTCGATGGCGTTATGGCGCTGGTGCGCCAGGTCGATGGCCCGCCGGTGGCCGAGCAACTTGTGTCGCGGCTGAAGGTGATGGCCGAGCTGGACATCGGCGAGCGCCGGCTGCCGCAGGAT
Organism: Pelomonas dachongensis; assembly: GCF_043555865.1. NCBI lineage: Bacteria > Pseudomonadati > Pseudomonadota > Betaproteobacteria > Burkholderiales > Sphaerotilaceae > Roseateles > Pelomonas dachongensis. Next base: position 128,095 of record NZ_JBIGHY010000003.1, on the reverse strand, counting down.
GGCCGCTTCAAGCTGCGCGTGCAGGGCCGCGAGATCGACTTCCGTCTCAGCGTGATGCCCAGCGTGTTCGGCGAGGACGCGGTCATCCGCATCCTGGACCGTGCCGCCATCGCGCGTGCCGGGTCGCTGACGCTCGACTCGCTGGGCTTCGGCGACGACGAGCGCGCCGCCATCCGCCACCAGGCGCGCCAGCCGCACGGCATGCTGCTGGTGACCGGCCCGACCGGCTCCGGCAAGACGACCACGCTGTACGCGACGCTGGCCGAAATCCACACGGGCGCCGACAAGATCATCACCATCGAAGACCCGGTGGAGTACCAGCTCAGCGGGGTGGTGCAGATCCCCGTCAACGAGAAGAAGGGCCTGACCTTCTCGCGCGGCCTGCGCTCCATCCTGCGCCACGACCCCGACCGCGTGATGGTCGGCGAGATCCGCGACGCGGAGACCGCGCAGATCGCCGTGCAGGCCGCGTTGACCGGCCACCTGGTGTTCAGCACCGTGCATGCCAACAACGCGTTCGACGTGATCGGCCGCTTCATGCACATGGGGCTGGATCTGTACAACGTCGTGTCGGCGTTGAATGCCGTGCTGGCGCAGCGGCTGGTGCGGCTGACGTGCAAGCAGTGCGCGCAGCCGTTCACGCCGGATCCCGCGACTCTTGCGCGTCATGGCGTCGTGGATGGTCAGTTCTTGAAAGGCGAGGGCTGCGGCCACTGCCGCGGCACCGGCTACAAGGGCCGGCGTGCGGTGGCCGAGCTTCTGAAGCTGGACGACGGCCTGCGCGACCTGATCGCGGCGCGGGCGCCGATGTCCGAGATCAAGGCCGCAGCCAAGGCGCGCGGCATGAAGTCGCTGCGCGACATGGCGCTGGCGGCGGTGTGCCGCGGCGAGACCACTTTCGAGGAGCTGGAACGTGTCACGCTCGATGAGTGAGCGGTTGAAGTCGCGGCTGGCCAAGCCGAGGCGCGTGTTCATCACGCCGGGCGGCGACGAGTTCGCGGCCTGGTGCAACGACCATCCCGGCTCGGCCGTGGAGCTGGTCGTGTCTGCACGGGCACTTCACGAGTTGGCGGTGGAGCCCGGCCTGCCGCTGGCCGACCTGGACGCCGTGCAGGCCTACGCGCAGCAGCAGTTCGCCCACTACTTCGGCGCCACCGCGCAGCGCTTCGCCATCGCGCCGTGGAAGTCGGGTGATGCAGCCGGTGCGTCGGCGCTGCATGGCATGGACCTGGCGGCGCTGCGATCGGAGCGCGTGCACGTCGCGGCCGTGCGGCCGGCCTGGGCGGTGTGGCTGGCGTCGCTGCCGGCAGCGACGCGCGCTGGATCGGGCCGCGCGGTGTGGCACGAAGGTGAGGTGGCCGTCGTCGTCCAGCTCGACCGGGGCCGCGTGACGGCGCTGCAGTCACGGCGCGTGAACACTTTGGCTGACCTCGGGGGCGACGTGCCGCTGGCCATCGGCACGCCCGACAGCGACCTGACGCCGCAACCCGGCCCGGCGACGCCGCAGCCGGACTTCCTGCCGCGCAGCGCGCGCTCGCCGCTGGCCTGGCCGCTGGCCGCCACCGGCGCGCTGGTGCTGGCCACGGCCGCGTGGAGTGCGGCCGACAGCCACCGTGCGCTGGACACCGCCCAGGCCGCGCGCGACCGCGTTGCGCAGCTGCGGCCGGCCCCCAAGCCCCAACCACGCCGCGCCGCGCAGCCGGCCGAGAACCGCGGCGCCACCGAAGCGCGCGCGATGCTGGCCATGCCCTGGGAGCCGCTGCTGACGCGCGTCGAGACCACCGGCGCCAACGCGAAGTCCATCGCCTGGCTGGGTCTGGACGCCAGCGCAGGCCGCGGCGAGCTGCGCCTGGAAGGGCTGACGCCCGACAAGGGCCTGGCGCTGCAGCTGGCCGAGCAGCTGGGCGGCACGCCCGGCTGGGGTCAGGTCGTGCTGTCACGCTTCTCGGCGGCCGAACCGGGCCTGGCCGGCCAGCGCTTCGAGATCAGCGCGCGGGTGCCGACCGGAGGCGGCTCATGACGAGGTTGCAGGCAATCTGGAAAGCGCTCGGCTGGCCCGGTGTCGCAGGCCTGGCAGCGCTGGGCCTGGCGGTGCTGGCCGTGCTTGCGGGCCAGCGCTGGGACGCACAGGCCGCCGCGCTGCAGGCCGAGGCGCAGGCCTTGCGTGCCAAGGCCCGGCCCGCTGCCGCTACGGCCGCGCCGGTCAGCGTGCAGCAATGGCAGGCCGCGCTGCCCACCGCGGCGACGCGCCAGCAGCGGCTGGCCGACCTGCTGGAGTTGGCGATACGGCTGGACCTGAACGGTGCCCGCACCGAGCACCGGCTGGCCAGCGGCGACGGCCTGGAGCGGTTGCGCGTCAGCATGCCGCTGACCGGCAACTACGCTCAGATCCGCCGTTTCATCGCCGCCGCGCTGGCGCACGACCCGGCGCTGAGCCTGGACGCCGTCAAGCTGCGCCGCGCCAGCCCCGTCAGCGCCGACGTCGACGCCGAACTGCAATGGTCGCTGCACGGCAGGGCCGCGCCATGACGCTGCCGGCCCGCCAGATCGCCCTCGCCGTCGCGCTCGCTGCGACGCTGGCCGCAACCGTCTGGTTCGCGACGCAGCCCGGCGAGGGCGACGTGCCGGTCGACGTGGTCCAACCCGTTCGCAAACCTGTTGCGGGGTCGGCGGCGTCATCAGGCCCTTCCTCGCAGACCGCGGTCCGCCAGCCATGGGCCGAGGCCTCGGCCGAGCAGCTGTCCGCCTGGCAGCCGCCACCGCCCCCGCCAGCGCCGCCGCCAGCTCCGGTCGTCGCCGTCGCTCCGGCGCCGCCGTCCGCACCGCCGCCGCCCTACCAGATGATCGGTCGCCTCGTCGAAGGTGAAGGCAGGCAGACCGTGGAGATTGCGCTGCTGGCCGGCCCCAACCGCACACTCAGCGTGAAGCGCGGCGACGTCATCGACGGCCAGTGGCGCGTCGAGCAGGTCACCCCCGGGGGCGTCGGCCTGACCTGGCTGCCGGGCAAGCTCCCCCAGAACATCGTTTTCAAGCAAGTGCCATGAAGCAGCTTTTCGTCCTCCTCAGCGCCCTGCTGCTCGCCGCCTGCGCCAACCCGGCGCTGCGCCAGGCCGAAGACCTCGGGCGCACCAACCAGTGGCCGGCGGCGTTGCGCGTGCTGGACGACGCCATCACCCGGGACCCCACCGACCCGCAGCTGCGCGCCGCCCAGGTGCGTGCCCGCGAGCAGGCGACGGCGCGGCTGATCCTGCAGATCGAGGCGCTGCGCGGTGCCGGCCGCTGGGACGAGGCGCAGGCGCTGTTGAGCCAGCTGGCGCTGGCCGATGCGCGCCACCCGCGGCTGGCCGCGCTGACGGTGGACATCGACCGGGGCCGCCGCCACGAGACCCAGCTGGCCACGGGCCGCGCCGCGCTGAAGGCTGGCCGCATCGCGCAGGCTGACGCGGTGGCACGCGAGATCCTGGCCGAGGCCCCGCAGCACCCCGGCGCGCGGCTGCTGGCCGCGCAGGTCGCACAGTCGCGCCCGCTGGAGTCGGCCGTCGGCGAGCTGGGCCCCAACTTTCAGAAGCCGGTGACGCTGGAGTTCCGCGACGCGCCGCTGCGCCAGGTGTTCGAGGCGCTGGCGCGCAGCAGCAACATCAACTTCGTGTTCGACAAGGACGTGCGCGCCGACGCGCGCGTGACGGTGTTCCTGCGCGGCGTCACGATGGACGAGGCCTTGCGCGTCGTGCTGGGCACGCAGCAGCTGGACCGCAAGCTGCTGAACGACAGCTCGGTGCTGATCTTCCCGAACACCGCCGCCAAGCAGCGCGAGCACCAGGAGCTGATCACCCGCACGCTGTACCTGACCAACGCCGACGTGAAGCAGGTGCAGGCGATGGTGCGCACCATCGCCAAGGTGCGCGACATCCACATCGACGAGCGCCTGAACCTGCTGGTCATTCGCGACACGCCCGAAGTGCTGCGCTTCGTCGAGAAGCTGATCGCGTCTGTAGACCTGCCCGAGCCCGAGGTCATGCTGGAGGTGGAGGTCATGGAGCTGGCCACGGACCAGGTCGACGCGCTGGGCGTGCAGTGGCCCGAGACGGTCAACTACGGCCTGCCGGCGCTGAACGGCCTGGGCCAGGTGGTGGGGCAGGTGTCGGGCCAGGTGTTCCTGAACGAGCGCGGCGCCTTCCGCGCCAGCATTGCCAACCCTGCGCTGGTTGCCACCATCCGCGGCACGGCCGGCAACTCCAACCTGCTGGCCAACCCCAAGATCCGCGTGCGTAACCGCGACAAGGCCAAAGTTCACATTGGCCAGAAGTTGCCGGTGTTCACGACGACGACCAACTTTACCGGCTCCACGTCGGTGGCGGCGTCGGTCAGCTACCTCGACATCGGCCTGAAGCTGGACGTGGAGCCCACCATCCAGCTCGACAACGACGTGGTCATCAAGGTGGGCCTGGAGGTCAGCAACCTGATCCGCCAGGTCACCGGCCCGGGCGGCACGACGGCCTACGAGATCGGCACGCGCAACACGTCCACGGTGCTGCGCCTGGCCGATGGCGAGACCCAGGTGCTGGCCGGCCTCATCAATGACGAGGACCGCAAGAGTGCCGCGGGCATCCCGGGGCTGTCGCGCATCCCGATGCTGGGGCGGCTGTTCGGCACCCAGACCGACACCCGGCTGAAGACCGAGGTCGTGCTGCTGATCACGCCGCGCGTGGTGCGCAACCTGGCCGTGCCGGACGCGTCGCTGACGCGCCTGGCCAGTGGCGTGGATGCCAGCCCCGGCGCGTACAGCAGCCTGCTGCGGCGCGAGGCGCGGGTGGGTGTGGGGCCGAGTGGCGCGGTGGCTGCGGGCGCGACGGTCGCACCGGCAGCGGCGGCGGCGCCGGCGGCGCCCGCCGACGAGGCCACGTTGAAGCTCGACGTCACGCCGCAGATCCCCGCCGGGGGCACCGTCTCCATCGCGCTGAAGAACGACAGCGGCTTGAACGTGAAGGGCGAACTGGAGTACGACGCGAGCCGCCTGACCCCGGCCCAGCCGCTGCCGACCGCCACGGCCGGCCGCTACCCGGTGGAGCTGCTGCCGCGCGGCGAGCGTGTGGTGGTGCTGCGCGCGCTGCCTTCGGCGGCCGGCCAGGTGCTCAGCATCGGCGTCATCGGCCTGACGGCGGCGGGGCTCAACGGCGAGTCTGCGGCCGTGCGCGTGGATGGCAGCGGCCTGGTCACCGTGGACGCGGTGAAGTCGCCATGAACCATGCGCGTGGGCGAGGCCCGGCGCCGGGCCGTCCCAAGCCTGGCGACATCCCCCCGGGGGATCGCGCCGTGTACTCGCGGCGCGACGGGCGAGGTTTCACGCTGATCGAGATGCTGGTCGTGCTGGCCCTGCTGGGCGTGCTCGCCTCCGCAGCGCGACCGTTGCTGGAACTGTCGGTGCAGCGCGGACGCGAGCACGAGCTGCGCCAAGGCCTGCGCACGCTGCGCGACGCGCTGGACGCCTATAAGCGTGCCGCCGAGGCCGGCCATGTCGTGCTAAGCCCGGAGGACAGCGGCTACCCGGCGCGGCTGCAGCTGCTGGTCGACGGCGTGGCGGATGCCAAATCGCCCAATGGCGGCAAGCTCTACTTCCTGCGGCGGTTGCCGCGCGACCCGTTCGCATCTGCCGATCTGCCCGCCGCCGAGACCTGGGGCCTGCGTGCCTACGACAGCCCGCCCGACGATCCGCGCGCCGGCAAGGATGTGTTCGACGTGTTCTCGCGCTCGGAGCGCAAGGCGCTGGACGGCAGCCGGCTGAGGGACTGGTGATGTGGCGCTTGCGCCGCAGCAGCGGCTTCACCCTCATCGAGCTGATCGTCGTCATGGCCATCGTGGCGCTGCTTGCCTCCATCGTCGCCCCGCGCTATTTCAACTCGTTGCAGAAAGGCAAGGAGACGGCGCTGCGCACGTCGCTGACGACGATGCGCGACGCCATCGACCAGTTCGCTGCCGACAAAGGGCGCTATCCCGAGTCGTTGCAGGAACTGGCCGACGCGCGCTACATCCGCGAGGTGCCGGAAGACCCGCTGACCGCCAGCCGCGAGACCTGGCTGGAGTTGCCGCCCCCGGGCGACATGCAGACCAGCGGCAACCTCTGGGACGTGCGCAGCGGTGCGGCCGGGCGGGCGGCCGATGGGACGCTGTACGCCGACTGGTGATGCGTGCCGCGCCTGCCAGCCGCCGCACCGCGCGCGGCTTTACCTATCTCGCCGTGCTGTTCTTGGTGGCGCTGACGGCCGCCGGCCTGGCGGCGCTGGGCACCGCATGGTTGCAGCGCGCACAGCGCGAGCGGGAAGCGGAACTGGCCTTCCGTGGCGGTGAAATCGCGGCTGCGATCGAGTCCTACCTGCGCGCTGGCGGCGGGGCCGCGGCGACCTACCCGAAGCGCTGGGAGGACCTGCTGGAGGATCGGCGCGGGGCGGTCACGCGCCACCACCTGCGCCGGCTGTACGCCGACCCCTTCACTGGCCTGCCGGACTGGGAGCAGTTGCCGCCGCCCGCCGGCGCGCCCGACGCTGCGGCCTTCGCAGGCGTGCGCAGCCGTTCGAACCAGTCGATGCTGCGCACCCGCACCGCCGACGGCGCCCCGTTGGAGCGGGCCAGCGACTGGATCTTCGTTGCTCGGGCAGCCGGCGGGCCGGCGGCAGCGTCCTCAGCGCCTGTGGCAGCTTCGGCGCCCTGAGCTGCACAGCAGCAGTCGGCGCTATCGGCAATCCCCTCGCCGCGTCTGTGGGGAGAAATCCGACATGCCGCCCCCGCGAATGGATGGGCGGGGAAATCGCTATTTCAGGTCGCCTAGGGCTCGACAGAATCGGCCGCCTGGTCGTGTGAAAAGTCACAGGTGATGGACTCGCACGATTCGAAAACGATGTTGGCGGGCTCCCGGTGGCCGATCAAGCGGGGAGCGGTACGGTCTTCAACGGAAGGCCACACAAGCGCCGATCCAATGATCGCAACTCACGAAAGTTGATATGCAAAAGTATTTGATCAAGGGTGCGTTGGCTCTCGCGAGCGCTGCCATCTGCGGCAGCGTCTGGGCTGCTCCGGCGACCATCGCCATCGGTTTCGAAAACCCGGCCAACGCAGGCAGCGTCTATTTTGGAGGAGACACCTTCACCGACACGGGCTTCAAGTTCTCGGCGGTGGACCCCAACGGCGCCGGCTTCGTAGGCGCCACCATCAACGGCCTGGCCCCGGCGGATTCCTCGGCCTGTTCCCTGTCGATCTGCCCGAGCGCCAGCTCCAGCTACTACGGCGTACTCAATGACGGCAGCGTGCGCATGGAGCGCGGTGACGGCGGCAGCTTCCGCCTGGCCGGCTTCGACGCCGGCTTCATCGCCGAATTCCTGGATGGCAGCCTGTTCGGTCCCGGCCTCGGCCAGCTGATCGTGAACGGCGGCACCGGCGCGGGCATGATGACCGAGACCTTTGTTCTCGACGGCTTGCTGAATGACGGCACCACGGCCTTCGCCCACTTCGACTTCAGCTCGGCCTTCTCCGACATGGCCTTCACCGAGGTCTCCTTCACGGCCTGCCTCTGGGACGCCGGTAGCTGCACGGCTGGCGCCAGCTTTAACCTGGCCAAGTTCGGCCTGGACAACATCGCGGTGATCCCCGAGCCGGGCAGCTATGCGCTGGTCGGCCTCGGCCTGCTGGCCGCCGCCGGTGCTCGCCGCCGCCGCAACGTCTGAAGCCACGAACGTCGAAGGAATCGCCATGATGAAGCGTACCCAGGCCCAATGGGCTGTGATGGCCATGCTGGCCGGCATGACTGCCGCCGCAGCGGCGCAGGAAGCCCGCAACCCTTACATCGTCCAGCTGATGGACGCGCCGACCGCGTCCTACAGCGGCGGCGTCGCCGGCCTCGCGGCCACCAAGCCAGCGCCCGGTTCGCGGCTGAATGTCAGCGCGCAGAACGTCCAGAACTACATCAGCTACATCGAGTCGCGTCAGGACAAGGTGCTGGCCGACGTGTCCAGCGCCCCGGTGCTGCACCGCTACACGCTGGCCTTCAACGGCTTCGCGGCGATGCTGACCGACGCCGAGGTCCGCAAGCTGAAGAACGACCCGACCGTGGCCAACATCGAGGCCGACGTGCCGCGCGAACTGGACACGAACTACACACCGGCCATGTTGGGCCTGAACGCGCCTGGCGGCCTGTGGTCGCAGCTCGGCGGCCAGACCGCCGCCGGCGAAGACATTGTCATCGGCGTGATCGACAGCGGCGTCTGGCCAGAGAACCCCTCCTTCGCCGACAAAGTGGACGCGCAGGGCCGCGCCACGCACGACGCGTCGGGCACCCTGGCCTATGGTCCGCCCCCTGCGGGCTGGAACGGCACCTGCGAGACTGGCCCCGCCTTCACGGCCGATCACTGCAACAACAAGCTGATCGGCGCACGCTTCATCGGCACGACCTTCCTGCAGCAGATCGCGCTGTCGGGCCAGTCGCTGCACCCGGCCGAGTTCCTGTCGCCGCGCGACAACGGCGGCCATGGCACGCACACGGCCTCCACGGCCGGCGGCAACGGCAACGTCACCAGCATCATGGACAACGGCACAGTGCCCGTGCCCGGCATCTCGGGCATGGCGCCGCGCGCCCGACTGGCTGTCTACAAGATCTGCTTCACGCGCAGCAACCCGGCCACCACCGTGCCGGATCCGCGCTGGCCCAACTACCAGAACGGTTGTTACGGCTCCGACGCCATCAAGGCCATCGAATGGGCCATCCATGACGGCGTGAACGTGCTGAACTACTCGATCAGCGGCTCCACGACCAACATCGCTGACACCACCGACGTCGCCTTCAAGGCCGCAGTCGACGCCGGCATCTTCGTCGCCTCCTCGGCCGGCAACAGCGGCCCCGGCAACACGGTGGCCCACTTGGCGCCGTGGATGACGACGGTGGGCAACGCCACGCACGACCGCCTGTTCACCGGCGATGTGGTGCTGGGCAACGGCACCACGGTGGCGGGTGCCTCGTCCAACCCCGGCACCGCCTCCGCGCCGCTGATCCGCGCAGTGGACGCCGGCGTGTCCGGCCTGTCCGCGGGCGATACCAGCCTGCTGGCCCAGTGCTTCGGCACAGCTGATGCGAACGCGGCCATCAACCAGCCCGGCGTCGGCGTCATCAGTTGGACCACGAAGGCCCTGCTCGACCCGGCCAAAGTGGCTGGCAAGATCGTCGTCTGCGACCGCGGCAACAACGTGCTGGTCAACAAGAGCGCTAACGCCAAGGCGGCCGGCGCTGCAGGCGTGGTCATCGCCAACGTGCCTGCATTCGCCAACACGATCATCAATCAGGCGCACACCCTCTCCACCGTGCACGTGACCACCGCCAACGGCGACGTGATCAAGTCGTACATCGCCAGCAACCCTGCTGGTACGGCCTCGCTGGGCAACCTGCAGGCCATCCAGGACACAACGGTCGCGGCTCCGGCTATGAGCGACTCGTCTTCGCGCGGTCCCAATCAGGGCAACCTGAACCTGCTGAAGCCGGACATCGCGGCGCCGGGCTCCGCCATCCTCGCGGCGTACACCCCCGACTACACGATTGCCGAGCACGACGCGATGATCGCCACGGGCCAGGTCGGCCGGCCGAACTACGCGCTGCTGTCCGGCACGTCCATGTCCAGCCCGCACATCGCCGGCATCGCCGCGCTGCTGATGCACAAGTACCCGAGCTGGTCGCCCGCCGCGATCCGCTCCGCGATGATGACCTCGACCAAGAGCGTCTTCAACACGCTGACCGGCGTCCAGCAGGGCGCACTGCCCTGGGGGCAGGGTGCAGGCTTCGTGCAGCCCAACGGCGCAGCCAACCCGGGCCTGGTCTACGACATCACGACGCAGGACTACAACAAGTTCCTGTGCGGCGTCGGCGCGGCCGGCGTGGCCGGGCCTGGCACGCTGCAACCGGCCATCAACTGCGCGACCACCGGCTCGCTCACCGCTACGGACCTGAACCTGCCGAGCTATCACGTTTCCTCCGTGCTTGGCACGCACGTCTTCAACCGCAAGGTGACCAACGTGTCCGGCGTGCCGTCCACCTACACCGGGACGGCGACCATCCCGGGCTTCAACGCCGAGGTGATCCCGAGCTCGCTGACGCTGGCGCCGGGCGAGACCAAGGCCTTCCAGGTCAAGCTGACCCGTACGACCGCGACGAACAACGCCTGGAACTTCGGTCAAGTCGTGCTCAACGACGGCACGCACCTCGTGCGCAGTCCTCTGGTTGCCCGCGCCAACCTGCTGACCGCCCCCGCGGCGCTGAGCAGCGCGGCCGTCACGGGCAATAAGGTCTTCCCGCTCGGCACCGGCTTCGACGGCGCCATGGGGGCGATCAAGGGCTTCAAGGCGTCCACGGTGTCCAGCCGCACCACCACCGGCATCAACCAAGGCTCGACCGCAGCGGTCACTGCGGCCTGCAATGCGGCCACGCCCGGCGCCAACACCGGTGCTGTCACCCGCACCGACGTGGTGGTGCCTGCAGGCACGATGGTGGCGCGCTTTGCCATCTACTCGCAGGACACCTCGGGCTATGCCGCGGGCCAGTACGACGACCTGGATCTGCTGCTGGTCAACAGCGCCGGCACGGCGCTGGCGCTCAGCGGCAACTCGGGCAGCGACGAATGGGTGCAACTGAGCACCCCGGCCGCGGGCACCTATCGCGTCTGCGTGATCGCTTATCAGAATGCGGCTGGCGCCACGTCGACCGCGCACAAGCTGCACCAGTGGGTGGTGGCCCCGAATGACACGGTCGGCAATTTCACCGTGGCGCTGCCCAGCCGGGCCTACGCCGGTCGCACCGCGTCGGCGGGCATGAGCTGGTCCAACCTGACCCCGGGCCAACGCTACTTCGGCATGGCGTCGTACACCGTCGGCGGCAACGCGGCCGGTGCGAGCACGACGATCGCTGTCGAGCCAGGCGCGCTGCCGGTGGCGGCTGCCTCGATCACGGTCGGCAAGGGCGCCGCGCTGTCGGAGTAAAACGGAACTCGTCCGCAAGGGCGATGCGCGCGAGCGCATCGCCCTTTTTTGTGGTTCGATCGTTGCTGGGGTCTGCCCCTCAGCGCGCCGCGTTGGCCGCCGCAGCCTCGCGCAGCACGCAGCGGCGTGCTTCGCAGCGGGCGCCGGGATCGTTCACGACGGCGCAGTTGGACATCATGCCGGAGCGCGCGATCTCTGCTGCCTCCGCCTGCGACTGCCGCTGGGCCAGCTCGCGCACGCGCGCCTCGTCGGTGGCGACGCTGGACCACGCCCAGTAGCCGCCGGGGCCGCCGCAGGCCTTGGCACCCACCGCGACGGTGTGGCACTGCGAGTCTGACGTGCAGGCCGCGGGTCCGATGAGGGCTTGCATCTCGCGGGCGAGACGGGCCGCTGGCGGCGCGGCGGTGGACGCCGCAGGGGCAGAGGGCGCCGTAGGCGTCTGGGCACAGCTGCTCAGGGCAGCCGAGGCCACGAGCAGGGCAAGCAGGTGGTGAGGTTTCATGGGCGGATGGTCGGCGGGTGCGGCGGGCTTGGCAACAACTAGGATGCTTCCATGCGTTTGCTGCCCTTGCTGATGTGCGCGCTGGCTGCCCCGGCGCTGGCCAACGGCAGTTGCCAGCCCGACCCCGAGTCCGCCCTGCGTGCGCTGAACGCATTGCGGGCGAAACCGCAGTGGTGCGGCGAGATCCTCTGGCCCGCCGTCCAGGCGCTGCGCTGGCAGCCGTTGCTGGCTGCGTCGACGTGGCGCTACGCCGGCGAACTCGCCGCCCGCGATCGGCTCGACCATTCTGGGGCAGGGGGCGCATCGCTGCGCGCCCGGCTGCGCGAGGCCGGCTACGTGATGCGTGTGGCGGGCGAGAACTTGGCCGGCGGCCCGGAGACGCTGGACGAAGCGCTGGCGCAGTGGCTGACCAGCCCGGCACATTGCGAGAACCTGATGGCGGCCGATTTCGAGGAGGTCGGCCTGGCCTGCGTCAGCGGGCCGGGCAAGCTGCAGCGCTACTGGGTGCTTGAGCTCGCCGCGCCGGCAGCACTCAGATCCACCCCAGGTCGATAGCGCGCAGCACCGCCTGCGTGCGGTCGCGCACGCCCATCTTGGAGAAGATGGCCGAGCAGTGGTTCTTGATGACGCCCTCGCTGTTGCCCAGCAGGGCCGCGATCTCGGTGTTGCTGCGGCCACTGGCCACCAGGCGCAGCACCTGCAGTTCCTTCGGCGACAGCGGGTCGGGATGGTCGGCTGCGGTGAATGCGCGTTCGCCGCCCTTGGCCTCCATGCGCGTTGTCAGGGACGGCCGCAGCGCGGTGCCTCCAGCGTGCACGTCGCGCAGCGCCTGCGCCAGCGTCTCGGGGCGGATGGCCTTCAGCAGGAACCCTTTGGCCCCGGCGCGCGCGGCCTCGTCGAAGGCGGCGGTGTCGTCGAAGGTGGTCAGCAGCACGACCGGCAGGCGCAGCGCGCGGGCGGCGAGTGCGCGGATCAGCCCGATGCCGTCCAGCCGCGGCATGCGCATATCGGACAGGATCACGTCGGGCATGTCGTCGGCCCGGTCGCCGGACGAGATGGCGGTCAGCCATTCCAGCGCCTCGGCGCCGTCGTTGGCCTCGCCCACCACTTGCAGGTCATCGTGCAGCGCCAGCAGGCCCTTCAGGCCTTCGCGCACCAGTTGCTGGTCTTCGACCAGCAGGATCTTGATCACACCCATCGCGGACATCTCAGCTCGATTCGAAAGCCCGGGCTGGTGCGCGTCACGCGCATCTGCCCCCCCAGTTCGGTCATGCGCTCGGCCATGCCCGACAAACCGTTGCCAAAGCGCTCGGCCCGGCCCGGCTGCCACCCCGGCGCGCCCCGCCCATCATCGTCGATGCTGACGCAGACATCGTCGCCCTCGCCGCGCAGTTCCACGTGCACGCGGCGTGCGCCGGCGTGTCGCACGCTGTTGGTGACGGCTTCCTGCACGCAGCGCAGCAGCGCATGCGCGGCGCGCGGTCCGAGGTCGCGCGCGGCGTTGTCCAGCGTCAGTGCGATGCGCGTGCTGGCGATGCCCTCGGCGAGTGCGTGAAGTGCGGCCGACAAGTCGATGCGCTGCGAGCTGCGCTGCTGCGAGACGGACTCGCGCACGTCGGCCAGCAGCTGCGCGGCGACGTGCTGCGCGCGGTCCAGCGCCTGCCCGGCGCCGCCGGCATCGGCGCGGGCCAGCAGCGCGTTGCCCAGTTGCAGCTGCAGGTTCAGCGCGGTCAGGTGGTGGCCCATCAGGTCGTGCAGTTCGCGCGCGATCTCCATGCGTTCGCTGTAGCGCATCTGCTCGGCCAGCAGGTGCTCGCCGGCCATCTGCTCGGCCAGCACGGCCTGCAGCCAGCGGCGCTTCTCGGCCTCGGCAGCGGCCATGCGGCCCAGTCCGAAGGCAAGGCCGTGCAGTGCCACCATGGATGACAAGAGCCCCAGCTGATCGAGCCACGCGGTGGCCTGCGGCGCGGCGTAGATGCCGGTGTTCAGCAGCACCTGCGCGAAACCGAAGCCCAGCGCCATGCGCGCCGGCAGCAGCACGGCGGCCAGCGCGGTGACGAGGAAGGGCAGGGCGGGTGTCACGCCGAAGGCCAGCAGATCCACCAGCAACAGCCAGGCCAGGCGCCGGTTCACGGCCACACCCTGCGAGCCCTGGCTGGCCAGCCGCCAGATCAGCGCGACGAAGCTCAGCAGCAGCGCGACGCAGACCAGCAGCAGGCCGCGGTCGCTGGCGCTGCCGCCGGCCGCGCGCCAGACCCAGGCGACCAGGCCGTCATACGGCTCGGTGCGGGCGCCCAGCAGCGCCGCGCCGGCGCTGACCAGCTCCATCGCGCAGACCACCAGCGCGGCCAGCCGCAGCACCACGCCAGGTTCGGCGAGGCGGGCCAGCAGGCGGTCGAAACGATTCATGGGCGCGCATTGTGATGCGCGCCAGCGCCCGTTCAGGTCAGGCCGGCAGCGCCGCGGCGATGACGCCGCCTCCCAGGCACACGTCGCCGTCGTAGACCACGGCGCTTTGGCCCGGGGTGACGGCCCATTGCGGGTCGGGGAAGCGCAGCGCCAGCCGGCCTTGGGCGTCGAAGGCCACGCTACACGGCGCATCGGCCTGGCGGTAGCGCGTCTTGGCCGCCGCCATGCCGGTCACGGGCGGTCGGCCGGCGACCCAGCTCAGGTCGTCCGCCACCAGCGCGGGGCTCAGCAGCAGCGGGTGGTCGTGGCCTTGCACGGCGATCAGCGTGTTGCGCTCGATGTCCTTGGCCGCGACGAACCAGGGTTCGTGCTCGCCGCCACCGCGCGCAGCGCCCTTGTCCTTCAAGCCGCCGATGCCCAGGCCCTGGCGCTGTCCCAGCGTGTAGAACGACAGGCCCACGTGCTCGCCCAGCTTGCGGCCGCGCTCGTCCTTGATGGGGCCGGGCTGATGCGACAGGTACTGGTTCAGGAACTCGCGGAACGGCCGTTCGCCGATGAAGCAGATGCCGGTCGAGTCCTTCTTCTTCGCGTTCGGCAGGCCGATCTCGTCCGCGATGCGGCGCACCTCGGTCTTGGGCAGATGCCCCACCGGGAACATCGCCTTGCTGATCTGCGCCTGGCTCAGCCGGTGCAGGAAGTAGCTCTGGTCCTTCAGCGGGTCCAGCCCCTTCAGCAGTTGGAACTCGCCGTCGACCTCACGCACGCGGGCGTAGTGACCGGTCGCGATCTTCTCGGCGCCCAGCCGCATCGCGTGGTCCAGGAAGGCCTTGAACTTGATCTCGGCGTTGCACAGCACGTCGGGGTTGGGCGTGCGGCCGGCCTGGTACTCGCGCAGGAACTCGGCGAAAACGCGGTCCTTGTATTCGGCCGCGAAGTTGACGTGCTCGATCTCGATGCCCAGCACGTCGGCGACCGACGCCGCGTCCAGGAAGTCCTGCCGCGTGGAGCAGTACTCGTCGTTGTCGTCGTCCTCCCAGTTCTTCATGAAGATGGCGACGACTTCGTGGCCTTGCTGCTTCAGCAGATGGGCGGTGACGGCCGAGTCGACGCCGCCGGACAGGCCGACGACGACACGGAGCGTTTTCAGGGAACTCATGGGCCCGATTGTCCCAAAGCGCCCTTCAACCCCGCCCGAACAGGCTTTCTGCGCGCTGGTATAGAACCCAGCTGGTGGCGATGTACTTGTCGCCGCCCCGTGGACGGTTGCCGCGGTGCGTGTGCGTGAAGCCGCCTGGCGCGATCAACAGGCTGCCGGTGCGAGGCGCAATCCTGCGGCCCTGGTAAAGAAACTCGGTCTCGCCCGCCTCGAAGTCATCGTTCAGGTAGACCGTCCACAGCACGGCGCGGTGCAGCGCCTCGCCCTGGTCGAGCCGGGGGTACTGCTCGCAGTGCCAGTAAGGGTAGCCGCCCTGGTCCGCCAGGTAGCGCTGCAGGTTGATCGCGCCGGGACGGAAGACCTTGGCGATCAGTCCCATCAGGTGATCGTCGTCCAGGGCGGCAACACCGTCGGCGTCCAGCAGCGCGGTGCTGCCGTCGGGCTGGTTCATCTGCAGTTTCAACGGCGCCAGCGCGAGGTGCGCATAGCGGCGCAGGTAGTGCTTGAAGCCGGCGATGACCGTTTGGTTGAGCTGCGTGCAGGCATCCGCCCACTCGGGATGGCGGCTGATGGCGATGTCCCAGCTGTCCTTCATGCTGACGTCCACACCGCTGCCGGTCTCGCCGCGCTGCACGTGCTTGCTGGCCTGGAAGCGTTCGATCAGCGCCTTACACGCCTCGGGAGTCAGGGCCTGGTCATAGACCTCGATGAAGTCGGAACTTGTCACCATGGCGCGGGATTCTCAGCCCTTTGTCAGCGGAGCCTGCAGCGACCCATGCGCGAACACCGCCTGCAGCGGCAGCCGCCGCCCGGCCGCGTGGTCGCGCACGCATTGCAGCACCAGCGGGCTGCGGTGGCGGTCTGCGCAGGCGGCCAGTTCGGACTCGGTCAGCCACAGCGTGCGGCGGATGCCGTCGTCCAGCGCGCGGCCGGCGATCTGCTCGCCCACCGAGCCGGTGAAGGCCAGCCGGACGTAGGTGACATCCTCGGAGCGCGCCGGCCGCAGGAAGCGCGCGAGATAGACCCCCAGGAAGGCCTCGGGCACGAAGTGGCGCGCAGTCTCTTCCAGCGCCTCGCGCACGACGGCCTCGATCGGCCCCTCGCCCAGCTCCACATGGCCCGCGGGGTTGTTCAGCATCAGGCCCTCGGCCGTCTCCTCCTCGACCAGCAGATAGCGGCCCTCGCGCGCCACCACCGCGGCCACGGTGACGCTGGGGCGGAATCGTTCTGTGGCGGACATGCTTCTTCCTCTCGAATTCCCGCACGGGGCTGAGGCATGCATTGTGTAAGCTGCCGCGCAACCCCTGCCCTCTGGAGGAGCGCATGCAGATAGGTGTCCCGCGCGAACGCGCGGCTGGTGAGACCCGCGTGGCCGTCACGCCCGAGACGGCCAAGAAGCTGAAGGCCGCCGGGCACGCGCTTCGCATCGAATCGGGCGCGGGCGTGGCGGCCAGCGTCACCGACGCGGCCTACGAGGCCGTGGGCTGCGAGATCGTCGACCAGGCCGCAGCGCTGGCCAGCGAGCTGGTGCTGAAGGTGCGTGCACCCGGCGCCGACGAGCTGGCGCTGATGAAGCCGGGTGGCGCGCTGGTCGGCATGTTGAACCCGTTTGACCGCGACGGCCTGAACGCCATCGCGGCTGCCGGTCTGACCAGCTTCTCGCTCGAAGCCGCGCCGCGCACGACGCGGGCGCAGAGCATGGACGTGCTGAGCAGCCAGGCCAACATCGCCGGCTACAAGGCCGTGATGATCGCGGCCGACAAGTACCAGCGCTTCTTCCCCATGCTGATGACGGCCGCCGGCACCGTGAAGGCAGCGCGCGTGGTCATCCTGGGCGTCGGCGTGGCGGGCCTGCAGGCCATTGCGACGGCGAAGCGGCTGGGCGCCGTCATCGAGGCCAGCGACGTGCGGCCCTCGGTGAAAGAGCAGGTCGAGTCGCTGGGCGCCAAGTTCATCGAGGTGCCTTACGAGACGGCCGAGGAAAAGGAAGCGGCCGAGGGCGTGGGCGGCTATGCGCGGCCCATGCCGCCCAGCTGGCTGGAGCGGCAGAAGGTGGAGGTGGCCAAGCGCGTGGCCGCGGCAGACATCGTCATCACGACCGCGCTGATTCCTGGCCGCGCGGCGCCGGTGCTGGTCACCGAGGACATGGTCAAGGCCATGAAGCCGGGTTCGGTCATCGTCGACATCGCGGCGCCAGCGGGCGGCAACTGCCCGCTGACGGAGGCCGGCAAGACGGTCGTGAAGCACGGCGTGACCCTGGTCGGCGAGACCAACCTGCCGGCGCTGGTGGCGGCCGACGCGTCCGCGCTCTACGCGCGCAACGTGCTGGACTTCCTGAAGCTCGTCATCACCAAGGAAGGCACGTTCACCGTGCCGCTGGATGACGACATCGTCGCGGCCTGCCGCGTCACGCAAGACGGCCAGGTCACACGGAGCTGAGCATGGAAATCGTCGACCACACCATCATCAATCTCATCATCTTCGTGCTGGCCATCTACGTGGGCTACCACGTCGTCTGGACGGTGACACCCGCGCTGCACACGCCGCTGATGGCGGTGACGAACGCAATCTCGGCCATCGTCATCGTCGGCGCCATGCTGGCGGCGGCGTTGACCGAGACGCCGTTGGCCAAGGGCATGGGCGTGCTGGCGGTCGCCCTGGCGGCGGTGAACATCTTCGGCGGCTTCCTCGTCACGCGGCGGATGCTGGAGATGTTCAAGACGAAGGAAAAGAAGGCCACCGTTTCTGGATCGGCGGAGGGCAAGTCATGAGCATGAACCTGGTCACGCTGTTGTACCTGCTCGCCAGCGTCTGCTTCATCCAGGCACTGAAGGGCTTGTCGCACCCGACGACGTCGATCCGCGGCAATCTGTTTGGCATGGTGGGCATGGCCATCGCCGCGTTCACGACGGCCGCGCTCATCGTCAAGCTGGCCGACTCCGCCGCGGGCCTGGGCTGGGTGCTGCTGGGCCTGGTCGTCGGCGGCGGCTTCGGCGCGTGGAAGGCGAAGACGGTCGAGATGACCAAGATGCCCGAGCTGGTCGCCTTCTTCCACAGCATGATCGGCCTGGCGGCGGTTGCCATCGCGGCGGCGGCGGCCTATGAGCCCTGGGCGTTCCAGATCACCGTCAAAGGCGGCGACATCCCGGGCGGCAACCGCATCGAGTTGGCGCTGGGCGCCTTCATCGGCGCGGTTACCTTTACCGGCTCCGTCATCGCCTGGGGCAAGCTGTCCGGCGGCAGCAAGTTCCGGTTGTTCCAGGGCGCGCCGGTGCAGTTCAAGGGCCAGCATGCGCTGAACGCCATGCTGGGCCTGGCGGCAGCCTTCTTCGTGTTCGGCTTCTGGCACAGCCAGAGCCAGATGGACTTCTGGATCGTCGTCGCGCTGGGCTTCGTGCTGGGCGTGACGCTGATCATCCCCATCGGCGGCGCTGACATGCCGGTGGTGGTGTCCATGCTGAACAGCTACTCCGGCTGGGCGGCGGCGGGCATCGGCTTTTCACTGAACAACAGCATGCTCATCATTGCCGGCTCGCTGGTGGGCAGCTCGGGCGCGATCCTGAGCTACATCATGTGCAAGGCGATGAACCGCTCGTTCTTCAGCGTCATCCTGGGCGGGTTCGGCGGCGATGCCGCGACCGCGGCGTCGGGTGGTGGCGCGCAGCGCAACGTCAAGAGCGGCAGCGCCGACGACGCGGCCTTCGTGATCGGCAACGCCGAGAGCGTTGTCATCGTGCCGGGCTACGGCCTGGCCGTGGCGCGCGCCCAGCATGCCGTGAAGGAACTGGCCGCCAAGCTCACTGAGAAGGGCATCACCGTCAAGTACGCCATCCACCCGGTGGCCGGCCGCATGCCCGGCCACATGAACGTGCTGCTGGCCGAGGCCGAGGTGCCTTACGACCAGGTCTTCGAGATGGAGGACATCAACGGCGAGTTCGGTCAGGTCGACGTGGCCATCATCCTGGGCGCCAACGACGTCGTGAACCCGGCCGCGCATGTGAAGGGCAGCGCCATCTACGGCATGCCCATTCTTGAGGCCTACAAGGCCAAGACCATCATCGTCAACAAGCGCTCCATGGCCGCCGGCTACGCGGGCCTGGACAACGAGCTGTTCTACATGGACAAGACCATGATGGTGTTCGGCGATGCAAAGAAGGTGGTGGAGGACATGCTGAAGGCGGTGGACTGATCCCCGCGGCGGTGCGCTCGGCTGGGGCGCGCTATCGAATCCCCTGATCGGTGCACTGTCAGCGATGGGTCAGAATCACCCCCATCTAAAGGAGACAAGGGCATGGAGCCGATCTGGCTGAAGCAATACCCGGCCGAGGTGCCGCGCGACGTCGACACGTCCGTCTACCCCAGCCTCGTCGACCTGCTCGACACCGGCTTCAAGAAGCATGGCGACAAGGCCGCCTACCTGATGATGGGCAAGAGCATCAGCTTCGCCCAGGTCGATGAAGCCTCGCGCGCGCTGGCCGCCTATCTGCAGGGACTGGGGCTGGAGAAGGGCGATCGCGTCGCGCTGATGATGCCCAACCTGTTCCAGTACCCGGTGGCCGTTGCGGCCGTGTTGCGCGCGGGCTATGTGGTCGTCAACGTGAATCCGCTGTACACCCCGCGTGAGCTGGAACACCAGCTGAAGGACTCGGGCGCCAAGGTCATCATCATCATCGAGAACTTTGCCTCGGTGCTGCAGCAGGTTATCCAGAACGTGCCGACCAAGCACGTCGTCCTGGCCGCCATGGGCGACATGCTGGGCCTGCTGAAGGGCAGCATCGTCAACTACGTGGTGCGCAACGTGCGCAAGATGGTGCCGGCGTTCGAGCTGCCCGGCGCCGTGCGCTTCAACGACGCGCTGTCCCAGGGCCGCGGCAAGAGCTACAAGGCGCCCAAGCTGGGCCCTGACGACATCGCCGTGCTGCAGTACACCGGCGGCACCACCGGCGTGTCCAAGGGTGCGGTGCTGCTGCACCGCAACCTGGTCGCCAACATCCTGCAGAACGAGGCCTGGTACCAGCCGGCGCTGAAGAAGATCCCGAAGGGCGAGCAGATCGTCACCATCTGCGCGCTGCCGCTGTATCACATCTTCGGCTTCAACGCGAACATGATGCTGTCCATGCACATGGGCGGCGCCAACGTGCTGATCCCGAATCCGCGCGACCTGCCGGCCATGTTCAAAGAGCTGAAGGGCCACAGCTTCCACAGCTTCCCGGCGGTCAACACGCTGTTCATGGCGATGGCCAACCACCCCGACTTCAACTCGGTGGACTGGAGCAAGCTGGTCATCTCGGTGGGCGGCGGCATGGCCGTGCTGCAGGCGACGGCCAAGCTGTGGTTGGAGAAGACGGGCTGCCCCATTGTCGAGGGCTACGGCCTGTCCGAGACCTCACCCACCGCCACCTGCAACCCCACCGACAGCACGGCCTACAGCGGCACCATCGGCCTGCCGCTGCCGCTGACCGAGCTGAAGCTTCTGGACGACGATGGCAACGAGGTGCCCGCGGGCCAGCCCGGCGAGATCGCCATCAGGGGCCCGCAGGTCATGGCCGGCTACTGGCAGCGCCCCGACGAGACGGCCAAGGTCATGACGGCCGACGGTTTCTTCCGCAGCGGCGACATCGGCACCGTCGACGAACGCGGTTACTTCAAGATCGTTGATCGCAAGAAGGACATGATCCTCGTCAGCGGTTTCAATGTGTATCCGAACGAGGTCGAGGACGTGCTGACGCAGATGCCCGGCGTACTCGAATGCGCGGCCGTGGGCGTGCCCGATGCGAAGGCTGGCGAGGCGGTGAAGGTCGTCATCGTGAAGAAAGACCCGAATCTGAGCGAGGCCGATGTGCGGGCTTACTGCGAAGCCAACCTGACGGGCTACAAACGCCCCCGAGTCGTCGAATTCCGTACCGACCTGCCCAAGACGCCGGTGGGCAAGATCCTGCGACGCGAACTGCGGGACAAGGCCTGATGACCGGCCTTCTCCGTGACCGCACGCAGGCGGTGATCGTTCCAGGATGTGACCGTCAATACCGTGCTTGAACTGCTGCATTCCAAGACCGAGGCCGGCCGCGCCGAAATCCGGGCGCGGGCGCTGCCGCTGTCGCGCGCGGCGCGCAACCTGCTGCTCGTGCTGGACGCGAGCAAGCCGCTGGGTGAATGGCTGCGCCTGGTGACAGGCGCCACGCCGGAGGACCTGCAGGCGCTGCGTGAGCACGGGCTGATTGCTCCGCAAGGCTCGGCAGGTCTGGCGCCCGCGCCGGCGGCATCGGCGGCTGCGTCACCGGTCCCGCCTGCCGCTGCGCCTGCGACGGCGCCCGCCCCGGCGCCGGCGCTGCTGAACGACCGCGCGGCGCTGTACAGCTACCTCAGCGGTGAAGCGCCACGACTGTTGGGCACGATGAAGGGCTACCTGTTCGCGCTTGAAGTCGAGAAGGCCGACAGCCTGCCGGCCCTGCAGACGCTGGCACAGAACCTGGTCGAGCGCGTGCAGAAGGCCAAGGGCGACGAAGCGGCTGCGGCGGTGCGCTTCGCGCTGGGGCTGGGCCTGCGCTGATCGGTGACACTGGCGGACCCGTCCGCCACGTTTGCCACGTCCGTCCGCCTTGCCCCGCTTCTACGTCGACACCCCACTCGCCGCGCCCGGTGAACTTGCCTTGCCGCCCGGTGCGGCCCGCCACGTGCAGGTGCTTCGCCTGCAACCGGGCGACGCGCTGACGCTGTTCGACGGCAGCGGCCCCGAATGGCAGGCCGAGGTCACGGCGATGGGCCGCAGCGAGGTGCGCGTGAACCTGCTGCACGCCGCGCAGCCGCAGCGCGAACTGCGCTGCGCGGTGACGCTGGCCGTCGTGATGCCGGCCAACGATCGCATGGACTTCCTCGTCGAGAAGGCAACCGAGCTGGGCGCCGTGGCACTGCAGCCGCTGGTGGCTGAGCGCTCCGTGCTGCGCTTGAGCGGCGAGCGGGCCGACAAGAAGCGCACGCACTGGCAGGGCGTGGCCATCGCGGCGGCCGAGCAGAGTGGCCGCACGGTGCCGACGCGCATCGAGCCCGTGCTGCCGCTGTCGACCTGGCTGGGAGCGCTGCCGGCGGCCTACGACGAGTGGCGTGGCCTGCTGAGCCCGCGTGCCGCGCAGCCGCTCGCGGCGTTCCCGCAGCAGCGGGCGCTGTTCCTCAGCGGCCCCGAGGGCGGCCTCAGCGAGGCCGAGGAGGACGCGGCGCGCGCCCGCGGCTTCGCGGCGATCAGCCTGGGCCCGCGCATCCTGCGCGCCGACACGGCGCCGCTGGCCGTGCTTTCCTGGATCGCGCTGGCGTGAACCGCAAGCTCGCGCTGCTGGTGCTGGCCCAGGGCCTGTTCCTGACCAACAACGTCTGCCTGATCGCCATCAACGGACTGGTCGGCCTGGCGCTCGCGCCGCAGGCGTGGATGGCCACGCTGCCCATCTGCGCCTACGTGGCCGGCGGCGCGCTGACCGCGCGACTGGTGGGGCGGCACCAGCTGCGCTTCGGCCGGCGGCTCGGTTTCCAGATCGGCCTGCTGGTGGCCATCGCCAGCTCCGCGATGGCGCTGTGGAGCGTGCTTCACCAGCAGTTCTGGGGCGTCGTCGCGGCGACGCTGCTGGGCGGGTACTACAGCGCCAACGCAGCTTTGTACCGCTTCGCCGCGACTGAGGTTGTCGCGCCGGCCAGGCGTGAGGCCGCCATCTCCTGGGTGCTGGGCGGCGGTTGTCTGGGTGCTTTCCTCGGGCCGCTGCTGGCGCGCGAAAGCCAGAACCTGCTGACGGCGCCGTTCGCCGGCGCGTACCTGCTGCTGATCGTGATCGCCGTGGTGGGCCTGGGGCTGATCTCGCTGATCGACTTCCCGCCGCTGCCCCGGCCGGCGGCTGGTGCGGGCGGCCGCTCGGGTGCCGCGCTGGTGCGTCAGCCCGTCTTCCTCGTCGCCATGGCCGCCAGTGCGCTCGGTTACGGCGTCATGAGCCTGTTGATGGCCGCCACGCCCATCGCGATGGGCCAGTGCGGCCTGCCATTCTCGGACGCCGGCCTGGTGCTGCAGTGGCATGTGCTGGGCATGTTCGTGCCCAGCTTCTTCACCGGGCCGCTGATCAAGCGCATCGGCGTGCAGCCCGTGCTGTGGATGGGCGTGGCGCTGAACGTCGGCTGCGTGGCGTTTGCGCTGTCAGGGCAGGACCGCGACCACTTCCTCGGCGCGCTGCTGTTGCTGGGGGTGGGCTGGAACTTCCTCTACATCGGCGGCACGACGCTGTTCACGCAGGCTTATCGCCCCGAGGAGAAGACGCGCGCGCAAGGCCTGATGGACACAGGCGTCTACACGGTGATGACGCTGACCTCGTTCTCGTCCGGCGCGCTGGTGACGACGGGCGGCTGGCAGTGGATGAACCTGGCCAGCCTGGTGCCCATCGCGCTGTGCGCGGTGGCGCTGGTGTTCCTCGCGGTGCGTCAGCGCGCCCCGTCGTCGGCCTGAATTTCAGCCTGCGCGTCGCCCGCCGGTTTGCGCGCCGAGCCCTTGATGAGGTCGAAACGGAACAGCCGGCATTCGATCGGGCCGTTCCACATCGGCACGCGGCGCGCCTCCTTCAGCCGCATCTTGCTGGGCAGTTTCATGTCCGGACTCAGCATCCAGGCGGTCCAGCCGGCCGGGTTCTCGGTGTACTGGCGCTTCCAGTGCGCGGCCAGGCGCGGGAAGAAGTCGTCACCCGCGTCCAATTCCTCGGAACCGCGTGCGTCACGTGACATGGCCGCCTTGCCGCGCACCTCGATGCGCTCGCCGTAGGGCGGGTTCATGACGATGCTGCCGGGCATGCCGTCGGGCAGCTGCGGCGCCGGGCGCTCCAGCGCATCGCCGCCGTTGAACTGGATGTACTGGGCCACGCCCGCCCGCTCGGCGTTGCGGCGCGCGAAGTCGACCATGCGGAAGGCCACGTCGCTGGCGTAGATGGGCACGGCGGGCGGGTGGATGCGTGCGCGGGCCGCCTGCGCCATCTCGCCCCAGGCGGCCTTCAGCGCGGGCGTGGAGAAAGGGATCTGCCGCTCGAACGCGAAGCGGCGCAGCAGGCCGGGCGCGGAGTCGCAGGCAATCAGCGCGGCTTCGATGGGGATGGTGCCGGAGCCGCAGCAGGGGTCGTGCAGCGCGCTGTCACCGCGCCAGCCAGCAGCGGCCAGCATCGCGGCAGCCAGCGTCTCCTTCAGCGGCGCATCGCCCTTGTCGACACGCCAGCCGCGCTTGAACAGCGGCTCGCCGGAGGTGTCGACGTACAGGGCCGCGCGCTCGGGGCCGACGTGCAGCAGCACGGGCAGGTCGGGCGAGTGCGTGTCCACGCTGGGGCGCTCGCCGGTGAATTCGCGCAGCTGGTCGCAGATCGCGTCCTTGATGCGCAGCGTCGTGAAGTTCAGGCTCTTCAGCGGCGAGCGCTGCGCGATGGTGTCGACGCGGATGGTCTCGCGCGGCGTGATCCAGTCGCGCCAGTCGACGCGGCGGGCCAGCGCGTACAGGTCCTCCTCGTGGCGGTAGGGCCCTTCGATCAGCTCGATGAGCACGCGCTGCGCGAGCCGGCTCTCAAGGTTGATGCGCATCACGTCTTCCAGCCCGCCGACCAGGCCGCAGCCGCCGCGCAGCGGTTCCACCTTGCTGCGTACGCCGGGCGGCAGGAAGCGTTTGAGCTCCTCCTCCAGCAGCGGTTCGACGCCACCGGGGCAGGACACGAAAAGGGATAACTTGTTGGGCAGGCTCACCGCGCGATTGTCGCCGGCCATAAACTGGACAGCGTTATCCAAAGACCGAGACAAGCCATGAAGCGATTCGTCCTGACCCTGGCCTTCCTGTTCGGCGCCGTCCAGGCGCAGGCCGCCGACCCGGCGCCGGCCTACCCGGCACACACCATCCCGAACTCGCTGCTGCGTGCGCTGCCCAAGAATGCCGATGGCCGCAGCTACCAGCTCCACATCCACCTGCCAGGATCGTTCGCCAAGGAGCCCAAGCGCCGTTATCCGGTGCTGTACGTGACCGACGGCTACTGGGACTTCGCGACCGTCGTCGCCTCGTACAACAACCTGGCCTACGACCAGGTGGTGCCCGAGTTCATCGTGGTCGGCCTGGGCTACGCGGGTGACAACCTGGACTACGGCTCGCTGCGGCGCTGGGAGCTGTCCCCTGTGGCGATGGGCGAGGGCTCCGGCCAGGCGGACAAGTTCCTCGCCGCGCTGGAGCGCGAGATCTTCCCGCTGCTGGAGCGTGAGTACCGCGCCGACCCCGCGCAGCGCTACCTGGCAGGCAGCTCGCTGGGCGGCCTGTTCACGCTGCATGCGATGTATGCCAAGCCGGATCTGTTCAAGGGCTACATCGCCGCCAGCCCCGCGGTCGTCGCCGGCAACGACTGGATCATCGGCCAGGCCAAGGCCCACGCCGAGACCGGCAAGCCCATCAAGGCGCGGTTGTACGTGACCGGTGCTGAGCACGAGTGGCCCGCCTTCCTGGCCGGCATCAAGCGCTATCAGGCGCTGCTGCCGGCGCTGAAGCATCCCGAACTGGTCTACCAAAACCGCACCATCGACGGCGAGCGGCACGCCGGCACGAAGGCGGAGAGCTACACGCGCGGCATGCGCTTCCTGTTCGAGCCGCTGGCGCCCGAGAAAGGGCCGTCCAAGGACTGATCGGCGGGCCGCGACCGGGGTCGTCGCATCGAGAAAGTAGACTGCCCCGCGATGTCCCTCCTGCTTCTCCTCACATTGCCGTTTCTGGGCAGTGCGGTCGCCGCGCTGCTGCCGACGAACGCTCGCAACGTCGAGTCGTTGTGGGCCGGCTTCATCGCTCTGGCGCTGATCATTCCGCTGGCGCTGCTGTACCCGGACGTGAGCGGCGGCGCGGTCGTCTCCGAGAGGCTGGCCTGGCTGCCGTCGCTGGGCGTGGACATCGTTGTGCGGCTGGACGGTTTCGCGTGGATGTTCGCGATGCTGGTCAGCGCCATGGGCCTGCTGGTCATCATCTATGCGCGCTACTACCTGTCGCCGGACGACCCCGCCGCGCGCTTTTACTCGCTGCTGCTGGGCTTCATGGGCGCCATGCTGGGCGTGGTGGTGTCGGGCAATCTGGTGCAGCTGGTGGTGTTCTGGGAGCTGACCAGCGTCTTCTCCTTCCTGCTGATCGGCTACTGGACGCACCGCAAGGACGCGCGCCGCGGCGCCCGCATGGCCTTCACCGTCACGGCCACGGGCGGGCTGGCACTGCTGGCCGGTGTGCTGGTGCTGGGGTACATCGTCGGCAGCTTCGAGCTGGATGCCGTGCTGGCCGCCGGCGACGTGGTGCGCGCGCATGCGCTGTACCCGTTGGCGCTGACGCTGGTGCTGCTGGGCGCGCTGACCAAGAGCGCGCAGTTCCCGTTCCACTTCTGGCTGCCACACGCGATGGCGGCGCCCACGCCGGTATCCGCCTACCTGCACTCGGCCACGATGGTGAAGGCCGGCGTGTTCCTGCTGGCGCGGCTGTGGCCGGTGCTGGCGGGTACGGACGAATGGTTCTGGATCGTCGGCGGCGCGGGCCTGGCGACGCTGCTGCTGGGCAGCTATGTGGCCATGTTCCAGAACGACCTGAAGGGGCTGCTGGCGTATTCGACGATCAGCCATTTGGGCCTCATCACGCTGCTGCTGGGCCTCAACAGTCCCGTCGCGGCTGTGGCGGCGGTCTTTCACATGATGAACCACGCGACCTTCAAGGCGTCGCTGTTCATGTCGGTGGGCATCATCGACCACGAGACCGGCACGCGCGACATGCGCCGGCTGGACGGCCTGTACCGCTTCATGCCCTTCACCGGCACGCTGGCCATCGTGGCCTGCGCCGCGATGGCCGGCGTGCCGCTGCTGAACGGCTTCCTGTCCAAGGAGATGTTCTTCGCCGAGACCGTGTTCGTCAGTGCGCATCCCGCCATCGAGTACGGCCTGCCGGCCGCGGCCACGCTGGCCGGCATCTTCGCGGTCGTCTACTCGCTGCGTTTCGGGCACGACGTGTTCTTCGGCAACCCGCCGGTGAACTGCCCGCGCCAGCCGCACGAGCCGACACACTGGATGCGCGTGCCGGTTGAACTGCTGGTGCTGGCCTGCGTCGTCGTCGGCACGCTGCCGGGCTGGTCGGTCGGGTCGCTGCTGCAAACCGCTGCGCGGCCCGTGGTCGGGGGCACGCTGCCCGACTACAGCCTCGCGCTGTGGCACGGCTTCAACACGCCGCTGATGATGAGCTTGGTGGCGATGGCCGGCGGGCTGCTGATCTACCTGCGCTTTGCGGCCCGCTTCAAGACGCTGCGCGGCACGCCGCTGCTGAGCGGCCTGGACGGCAAGCGGCTGTTCGAGCAAGCAATGGCGCTGGCGTCCGACAGCGCGCGCCGCCTGACATGGCGGCTCAGCACGCGCCGGCTGCAGCCGCAGCTGTTCGCGATGCTGCTGATCGCCACGCTGGCGGGCGTCGCCTCGTCGCTGATCGTGCCGCTGAGCTGGGGCGACCGCGCGCGCGTGCCGGCCACGCCCGAGTTCGTGCTTCTGTGGATCGTGGCCGGCGCCTGCGCGCTCGGCGCGGCCTACCAGGCCAAGTTCCACCGCCTCGCCGCGCTGACCATGCTGGGTATCGTCGGCCTGGCGCTGTGCATCACCTTCGCGTGGTTCTCGGCGCCCGACCTGGCGCTGACGCAACTGTCCGTGGAGGTGGTAACGCTGGTGCTGTTCCTGCTGGGCCTGCGCTGGCTGCCGCAGCGCCTGGAGACCGGCGAGGCGCGCGTGCTGGAGCGCAACCGCTGGCGCCGCCGCCGCGATCTGACGCTGGCCGTGCTGATCGGCGCCGGGCTGTCCGCGCTGTCGTACGCGCTGCTGACGCGGCACGCGCCGCTGTCCATCTCGCCGTTCTTCCTTGACCGCGCGCTGCCCGAGGGCGGGGGCACGAACGTCGTCAACGTGATGCTGGTGGACTTCCGCGCGTTCGACACGCTGGGCGAGATCACCGTGCTGAGCATCGTCGGCCTGACGGTCTACGCGCTGCTGCGCCGCTTCCGCCCGGCGCGCGAGACGGTCAGCCAGACGGCCCAGCAGCAGGTCGCCGCCGGCGCCGACCTGACGGACCCCGATGCCGACGGCGATGATTTCCTGCCGCCCTACCTGGAGGTGCCGGCCGTGCTGGTGCGGCTGCTGCTGCCGGTGGCCGGGCTGTTCGCCTTCCACCTGTTCATGCGTGGCCACAACGAGCCGGGCGGAGGCTTCGTCGCCGGGCTGGTGCTGGCCATTGCGTTCATCGCGCAGTACATGGTGAGCGGCACGCGCTGGGTGGAGGCGCGCATGGAGCTGATGCCCACGCGCTGGATCGCCGTGGGCCTGCTGGTGGCGCTGGCCACCGGTGCGGGCGCCCTGGCACTGGGCCATCCGTTCCTGACCACCCACACCGCGCACGTCATGTGGCCGCTGGTGGGCGAGGTGCACCTGCCCACGGCCGCGTTGTTCGACCTCGGCGTCTTCGCGGTGGTGGTGGGCTCCACGCTGCTGCTGCTGACCGCCATTGCGCACCAGTCCTTGCGCGCCCGCCGCCGGCAGCCGCTGGCGGCGCCCCTTGAAGAAGCAGGAGCGCCCTGATGGAAATCGTCGTCTCGCTTGCCATCGGCGTGCTCGCCGGCGCCGGGGTGTGGCTGGTGCTGCGGCCACGGACCTTCCAGGTGCTGATCGGCCTGTCGCTGCTGTCCTATGCCATCAACTTCTTCATCTTCAGCGTCGGCAGCTTGGCCATCGGCCGCGAGCCCATCGTGCGTCCGGGCCTCGCGCCGGACCTCGTCAACTACAGCGACCCGCTTCCGCAGTCGCTGGTGCTGACGGCCATCGTCATCGGCTTCGCCACCACGGCGCTGTTCCTGGTCGTGCTGCTGGCGCTGCGCGGCCTGTCCGGCGGCGACCATGTGGACGGCCAGGAGGAGGCGCCTTGATCGCGCTCGAACACCTGCTGGTGCTGCCGGTGCTGCTGCCGCTGGGTACGGCGGCACTGATGCTGCTGGGCGACCGCTACCGCGGGTTCAAGGCCATCGTCAGCGTGGTGTCGGCGTCGCTGGGCCTGGCCATCGCGGTCGCGTTGCTGCAGGGCGTGGACGCGCGTGGGCCGGCGGCCTTCGGCATCTACTTGCCGGGCAACTGGTCGGTGCCATTCGGCATCGTGCTCGTGGCGGACCGCCTGTCCGCGCTGATGGTGGTGCTGACCGGCGCGGTGGGGTTGGCCGCCGCGCTGTACGCGCTGGCGCGCTGGCAGCAGGCCGGCGTGTACTTCCACGTGCTGTTCCAGCTGCAGCTGATGGGCCTGTACGGCGCGTTCCTGACGGCGGACCTGTTCAACCTGTTCGTGTTCTTCGAGGTGCTGCTGGCCGCCAGCTACGGCCTGCTGCTGCACGGCGGCGGCGCGCCGCGCGTGCGCGCCGGGTTGCACTACATCGCCATCAACCTGGTCGCGTCGCTGCTGTTCCTCGTCGGCGTGGCGGTGCTGTACGGCGTGACTGGCACGCTGAACATGGCCGACATCGCGCAGAAGCTGCCCCTGGTGCCCGAGAGTGACCGCGGCCTGCTGCACGCCGGTGCGGCCATTCTGGCCATCGCCTTCCTTGCCAAGGCAGCGCTGTGGCCGCTGAACTCGTGGCTGCCGCCGGCCTACGGCGCGGCCAGCGCGCCCGCGGCGGCCGTGTTCGCCATCCTCACCAAGGTGGGCGTGTACGCGCTGCTGCGGCTGTGGACGCTGTGCTTCCCGGCCGGCGCCGGCGCATCGGCCGGGTTCGGCGGCGAGGTGCTCATCTGGGGCGGCATTGCCACGCTGGGCTTCGGCGCGTTGGGCATGCTGGCGTCGCAGCAACTGGCGCGGCTGGCGGGGTTCAGCGTCATCGCGTCATCCGGCACGCTGATCGCCACCATCGGCTTCGACGCGCCGGCGCTCAGCAGCGGTGCGCTGTTCTACCTCGGCAGCTCCACGCTGGCCGGCTGCGCGCTGTTCCTGCTGGTGGAACTGCTGGAGCGGGCGCGGCAGGTGGAGGTCGGTGCGCCCGAGATCGATGACGGCAACGGCGCGCTGCCCAGCTTCATCGACGCCGATGTGCCCAGCGGCGTCAACCTCGACGATGACCAGCAGGCGCTGATCGGCCGCGCCATTCCGGCCGCGCTGGCCTTCCTGGGCGTGACGTTCACCTTCTGCGCGATGGTGACCGCCGGGCTGCCGCCGCTGTCCGGCTTCGTCGCCAAGCTCGCCATGCTGACCGCGCTGATCGACCTGCGCAGCACGGCGGCGTGGACGCTGTTCGTGTTGTTGATCGTGTCGGGCCTGTGCGGGGCGGTGTCGCTGATGCGGGTGGGCATGCGCCACTTCTGGGCCGCCGACCGGCCGCCGCCGCGGCTGCGCGTCATCGAGACGCTGCCCGTTGCCGGCCTGCTGGCCGGTGCGGTGGCGATGGTGCTGCATGCCGGACCGGTGCTGGAGTACACGCGCGCGTCAGCCGACGCGCTGCACGCGCCGGAGCTGTACATCGATGCCGTGATGGGCGCGCAGCCGGTGGTGCGCGCGTCGGGAGGCACGCCGTGAACCGCTGGCTGCCCGCCCCCTGGCTGTCGCTGGCGCTGTTTGCCGGCTGGATGCTGCTGACGCGCAGCTTCAGCGCCGGGCAGGCGCTGGTCGGCGTCGTCGCCGCGCTCGCCATTCCGCTCCTGCTGGCGCCGCTGCGCCCGCGGCCCCCGCGCATGAAGCACCTGTCCGTGCTGGTGCGGCTGGTGCTGCGGGTCGGGCGCGATGTCGTGCGCTCCGGCCTGCAGGTGGCCCTGGGTGTCATGCGCGCTCGCTCACGTCCGCCACGCGGCACCTTCGTCGTCGTGCCGCTGGACCTGCGCGACGCCCATGCACTGGCCGCGCTGGCGATGATCACGGCCGTCATTCCCGGCAGCGTCTGGAGCGAACTGGCCGCCGACCGCAGCGCGCTGATGATCCACATCTTCGACCTGGACGACGAAGCCGCCTTCATCGCGCACTTCAAGGCCGACTACGAACAACCGCTGAAGGAGATCTTTGAATGAGCGCAGCGCCGAGCCGCCCCAAGCCAGCTCGCTGCCGCTGTGGGCGGCAGGCCGCAGGCCGGAGGGAGCAGACATGAGCGGTTTCCTCTCCCTCGCGATCACCGTCACGCTCGGGCTCTACGTGCTGGCCATGGTCGTCGGCACGCTGCGAGTGTTCCGCGGCCCGACCGCCCAGGACCGCGTGCTGGCGCTGGATTTCATCTACATCGTGGGCATGCTGGTGATGCTGGTGCTGGCCATCCGCTACGACAGCGAGATGTACTTCGAGGGCGCGCTGCTGATGGTGCTGTTCGGCTTCGTCAGCTCGGTGGCGCTGGCCAAGTTCCTGCTGCGCGGGGAGGTGGTGTGATGGCCATGCCACCGCTTGGCGAGATCATCGTTGCAGCGCTGCTGCTGATCAGTGGCGGGGTGGTGCTGACGGCCGCGCTCGGCCTGCTGCGCCTACCGGATTTCTTCCTGCGCATGCACGCGCCGGCGCTGGCGTCCACGCTCGGCGCGTGGATCGTCACGCTGGCGTCGATCGTCCACTTCAGCACCCGCAGCGGTGGGCTGGCGCTGCACGTGTGGCTGATCATCATCGTGCTTTCCATCACCGCGCCGGTGACGACCATCGTGCTGGCCCGCGCCGCGCTGTTCCGTCGGCGGCAGGCGGGTGACGAGCTGCCACCGCCGCTGCAGGTCCGGCGTTAGTGCCACCCGGCGGGCGCCGGGCGGTGCCACGCCCCATCACTTGCCGATGAACTCCAGCAGGTCCTGGTTGAGGCGGTTCTTGTGCGTGTCCGTGATGCCATGCGGGCCGCCGGCGTACTCGATCAGCCTGGCGCCCTTGACGAGCTTCGCGGTGGCGCGGCCGGTGGTGTCGACGGGCAGCAGCTGGTCATCGGTGCCGTGGATCACCAGCGCGGGCACGTTGACCTTCTTCAGATCCTCATGGAAGTCGGAGTTGAAGAAGGCATCGATGCTGTCATAGGTTCCCTTGGAACTGGCCTGCATGCCTTGCGCGTAGAAGCTGTCGATCAGGCCTTGCGAGGGCTTGGCGCCCGGACGGTTGAAACCGAAGAACGGGCCGCTGGCCACGTCCTTGTAGAGCTGGGCCCGGTTGCCCAGCGCCGCCTGGCGCAGGCCGTCGTAGACGGCGGTCGGCACGCCCTCGGGGTGGGTGGCGGACTGGCCCATCATGGGCGTGATGGCCGCCACGAACGCCACCTTGGCCACGCGCGCCGTGCCGTGGCGGCCGATGTAGCGCGCCACCTCGCCGCCGCCGGTGGAGAAGCCCACCAGCGTGACCTGCTTCAGGTCCAGCGCGGTCAGCACGGCGCCGAGATCGTCGGCGTACTGGTCCATGTTGTTGCCCGCCCAGGGCTGGCCCGAGCGGCCGTGGCCGCGGCGGTCGTGCGCGACGACGCGGTAGCCGCGCTCGGCCAGGAACTGCATCTGCGACTCCCAGCTGTCCGAACTCAGCGGCCAGCCATGGCTGAAGACGACGACCGGGCCGTTGCGCGGGCCCCAGTCCTTGACGTACAGCGGCGTGCCGTCGGCGGCGGCGATGTATTGGCTGGCGACTGCGGCAGCGGCGGTCGGGGCTGCGGTGGCCTGCGTCTGGGCAGCGAAGCCGCCGAGAGCAAGGGTGGTGGCGAGGGCGAGTCGGGTGAAGGCGGACATGGCGGTCTTTCGGTGGATGAGTGGTGCAAAGGGAAAGGGGCGATCAGGCCTTGGCGGCGGGGCGGGTGGTCGCGCCGCTGCGCATGGCGTACTGGGCCACCAGCGCGGCGTAGCGTTCGCCATGGCGCAGTGCGGCGTAGCGCTCGCGGGCGGCCTGCAGGGCGGGGCTGTTTGGCTGGCCGGTCTCGTCGGCCACGCGTGCGGCGGCGGCCAGGCCGGACTCCTGGTAAATCCTCAGATCGGCCAGCACCTCGGCGCGCGACACGGTCGATTGCACGCTGACGCGCTGGCCCGTCTCCAGGTCGGTCACGTAAGACTGCGCCTGCGCAGAGACGCCGACGAGCACGATGGCGCCGGTCAGCAGTTGCAGCACGGCACGGTTGAAAGCGGGTTGGCGGATCATGGTGGGCTCCTGGATGGTGTCGGGGGGTGGTGGTATCTGTCTTGCGACGGAACGAACTTTGCCGGGGATGTCCGTACTTGAAATATCATTAAGTACGCGTTTCTTTGCATTTGGTACCGACATGGCCGACCGACTTGCCGCCTTGTTCGCTCACTTCGCTGTGCGCGCCGAGACCTTCCAGACCGGGCCGTTGTGCGGCGTCAACAGCTTGGAGCCGCAAGCCGGCCGAGGCCAGCTGCACCTCATCCGCGAGGGCGACGTGACGGTGCACAACGCCGGCATCCCCGAGCCACTGCGCATCGCCGAGCCCAGCCTGCTGCTATACCCGCGCCCGCTGGCGCACCGCTTCGTGACCGACCCGAACTGCGGCGCGCAGTTTCTGTGTGCGCACATGGCCTTCGAGGGCGGTGCCGGTCATCCCATCGCCGCCGCCCTGCCGCCGTGGGTCTGCCTGCCGCTGGCGTCGATGCCGGGCTGCGCGCCGGTGTTGGAGCAGCTGTTTGCCGAGGCCGAGGCGTCGCACTGCGGACGCCAGCTGATGCTGGACCGGTTGTTCGAGGTGCTGCTGGTGTGGGTTCTGCGCGAGCTGATGGCGCAGGGGCGGGTCGAGTCCGGCATGCTGGCCGGGCTGTCCCACCCCCGGTTGCGCGGCGCCCTGGTGGCGTTGCACGACGCGCCGCAGCGCGACTGGCCGCTGGAGGAGCTGGCGGCTCAGGCGGGCATGTCACGCACGGTGTTTGCCAACAGCTTCCGCGACGTCGTCGGCTGCACGCCGGGTGTCTACCTGCAGCGCTGGCGCATCGGCCTGGCGCAGAAGGGGTTGCGCGAAGGACACGCCCTCAAGCACATCGCGGCAGATGTGGGCTACGGCGGCGAGGCGGCGCTGTCCCGAGCGTTCCGGGCGCACACGGGGCAGTCGCCCAGAGAGTGGCGCAAGGAGCAGTCGCCAGCGGGTTGAGCGGCGCGGTCTGCTACAGCGCCTTGCGCAGATTCGCCGGTGCGATCTTCATTGCTTCGCGGTACTTGGCCACCGTGCGCCGCGCGCACTGGATGCCTTGCTCTTCCAGCATGCCCGCCAGCGCGCTGTCGGACAGCGGCTTCTTGATGTCCTCGGCCGCCACGAACTGCTTGATCAGCGCGCGCACGGCCGTGCTGGACGCCTCACCGCCGGCCTCGGTGCTCAGGCCCGAACCGAAGAAGTACTTCAGCTCGAAGGTGCCCCAACTGGTCGCCATGTACTTGGCCGTCGTCACGCGCGAGATGGTGGACTCGTGCAGGCCCAGCTCGTCGGCGATCTCGCGCAGCACCAGCGGCTTCATCGCCAGCTCGCCGTGCGTGAAGAAGCCGCGCTGGCGCTCGACGATGGCCTGGCTGACGCGCAGGATGGTGTCGAAGCGCTGCTGGATGTTCTTGATGAACCAGCGCGCCTCCTGCAACTGCCCGCCCAGCGGCGAGTTGCTGATGCCGCCGCGCGTGGCGCGCAGCGCGTTGGCGTACAGCTCGTTGATGCGCAGCTTGGGCGCCACCTCGGGATTCAGCATCACGCGGAACTCGCGCCCGCTCTTGCGCACGATGACGTCGGGCACGATGGCCGCGGCGGCGCCGGTGGCGAAGCGGCGGCCGGGCTTGGGTTCGAGCTTCGTGATCAGCAGCTGGGCCTCGCGCAGCAGGGCCTCGTCGGCACCGGTCTCGGCCATCAGCCGGCGCATGTCGCGGCGCGCCAGCAGTTCCAGATGACCCTTGCAGATCAGGATGGCGATCACCTGCGCGGCGCTCTTGGCCTGCGTGCGCAGCTGCAGCACCAGGCATTCGGATAGGTTGCGCGCACCGATGCCCGCGGGGTCCATGCTCTGTAGCAGCCGCAGCGCGATGCGCAGCCGGTCCAGCAGGTCCTCGCGCATCTCTTCGTCTGCGTCGCCGGACAGCGCGGCGGCGATGTCTTCCACCGGGTCTTCGAGGTAGCCGTCCTCGTTCAGCGACTCGATCAGCACGTGTACCGCGGCACGGTCCTCGGCAGACAGGAACATGCCCGCCAGCTGCTGCGTCAGGTGCTGGGCCAGTGTCAGCTCCGCGGACTCCTGGCTCTCGCGTTCGCCGTCGTCGTCGCCGCTGCTGCCGGAGCTGCTGCTGGGCAGTTCGCGGATGCCGTCGAAGTCGTCCTTCTCGGTACCGTTCTCCCAGTCCTCGCGCTCCGTGCCGCCGAAGTCCTCGGCATTCAGCTCGGGCGCATCGCTGCTTTCCGACTCGCCGGCGGACGCCTCGGTGCCGCTCTCGGCCGGTGCATTGGCGGCCAGCTCGGGCGCCGTGACGGTGAACTCTTCCTCGGTGTCCAGCAGCGGGTTGCTGGCCAGCATCTGCTCGACTTCCTGGTGCAGCTCCAACGTCGACAGCTGCAGCAGCCGGATGGACTGCTGCAGTTGTGGCGTCAGCGCGAGATGCTGACTGAGGCGGACCTGGAGGGTCTGTTTCATCACCCGTCCCGCTACATGCGGAAGTTTTCGCCGAGATAGACCTTGCGCACGTCGGCGTTGGCCACGATCTCGTCGGGCGTGCCCTCGGCCAGCACGGCGCCCTCGCTGATGATGTAGGCGCGGTCGCAGATGCCCAGCGTCTCGCGCACGTTGTGGTCCGTGATCAGCACGCCGATGCCGCGCGCCTTCAGGAAGCCAATGATGCGCTGGATCTCCAGCACCGCGATCGGGTCCACGCCGGCGAACGGCTCGTCCAGCAGGATGAAGCGCGGCTGCGTCGCCAGCGCGCGGGCAATCTCCACGCGGCGGCGCTCACCGCCGGACAGCGCTGGTGCCGGGCTGTTGCGCAGGCCTTCGATGGACAGGTCGTGCAGCAGGCCGTTGAGCAGCTCGTCGATGCGTGCCTTGCCAAGCGACTTGCCGCGCTCGTCCTGCTGCAGCTCCAGCACCGCACGGATGTTCTGCTCCACCGTCAGCTTGCGGAAGATGGAGGCTTCCTGGGGCAGATAGCTCAGGCCCAGCCGTGCGCGCGCATGGATGGGCAGCCGCTGTACTTCCGAGCCGTCGATGCGGATGATGCCGGCGTCCGAGCGCACCAGCCCCACGATCATGTAGAAGCTGGTCGTCTTGCCGGCACCGTTGGGGCCTAGCAGGCCCACCACCTCACCGCAGTCCACGCGGACGTGCACGTCCTTGACGACCTTGCGCACGCCGTAGCTCTTGGCCAGGCCCTCGGCTTCGAGCCGGCTGCCGCAGGCCGCCAGCGCGCCGGTCGAGGCGAGGTCGCGGGGGCTTGAAGTCACCGCCGGGCTCGTCATGAAGGCTTGCGCGGCAGCGTCAGCGTGGTGGAGGGCTGCAGCGGCATGGCCGCCGCGGGGGCCGAGGCGGGCTCGTCGCCGGGCTGGGCCTTGGGCATCAGCACGATGCGAGTGCGGCCGTTGGGGTTGGGCGAGGCGCTGCCGCCTTCCAGCGTGAACACCTCGGTGCGGCTGTTGTAGACGATGACGGCGCCCGTCACCTCCTCGGCCACCGTGGCGCCGCGCGTGCGGCGCACCTTGGCATTGCCCAGGAAGCGCACGGTCTCGGACTTGGTGTCGTACTCCAACTGGTCGGCCGTGCCCTCGATGGCCTCGCCGGGGATGTCGCGCGCCTGGCGGAAGCTGACCGGCTGCCCGGCCGTGCCGTTGGCGTATGCCTGGTGGTAGCCGTCGCGCGTCTCGCGCACGTCAACCTTCTCGGCGCGCAACACCAGCGTGCCCTGCGTGATGACAACGTTGCCCAGCAGCTCGGTGCGCTGGTTCACGCTGTCAATCTGGCCTTGCTTGTCGGCCGTCAGCACGAGGGGTTTGGTGCGGTCGGCCTTTTCCGCCAGGCTGGGCAGGGCGACGAGGGCGATCAGCAGGGGCAGTAGACGCGAAGTCATGGCGGCACGGAAGTTGCAGGCCATTCTAGGGGCCTGCAACCGTCGTCAGCCTTTCCGACGTGACAACTCGAACCGCGAATCCGCGACGCCAGCACGGAAGGCGTCGCGGCGCCTCATGCCTTGTTGCGGATGCGCTGCAGCAGGAAGTTGGTGGTCTGTAGCGCGCGGCCGTGCAGCTCGTGCTCGGGCAGCTGTTGGCCGCCGGCCGCGATGCTGGGCGAGGTCAGGAAGCGGCCACCGATGCCGAGGGTGGGCACACCGTCGATGTTGTAGGCCTCGGACAGCTTCTCGGCCTGCGTGCACTTGGTCTGCACGCCGAACGAGTTGTAGGCGTCCTGGTACTTGGCCGCATCCACGCCCAGGTTGGCGAGGAACTTGGCCTGCGTCTTGGGGTCGTCCAGCGCCTGGCCCTGCTGGTGCATGGCCTTGAAGATAGCGGGGCGGGCGGTGGCTTCCTTGCCCAGGGCTTCCAGCGCGTAGAACATGCGCTGGTGCGGCTTCAGCTGCGCACGGAAGGCCACGTGCACCTTGCGGAAGGCCACGTCGGCGGGCAGTTGCTTGGACCAGGCCTCGATGCTGTCCTCGAACGCATAGCAGTGCGGGCAGCCGTACCAGAAGAACTCGACGACCTCGATCTTGCCGGGCTGGCCCGGCAGCGGCTTGGACAGCACACGGTAGTGGCGGCCTTCGACGGGACCGCCCTGGGCAAGGGCGGCGGTGGCGGCGCCGGCCAGGGGGGCGGCGGCGAGCAGGGAGGCGAAATCGCGGCGCTTCATGGCGTCAGTCTTCCTTCAATGGGTGCGAACTAGCGTTGTACACGAACGAGATTGGCCTCAAAGCCAGCCCCCTCAACCTTGCGCTGCAGGCCTTCCGCTTCGTCACGCGTGTCGACCGGGCCCAGGCGGACGCGGAACACCGTGCGACCGGCCTGTTCACGCTCCATGACCTTGGCCGTGAAGCCCTGGATGGCCAGCTTGGCCTTCTGGGCCTCGGCGTCCTCCGGACGTGTGTAGGCGCCGGCCTGCACGAAGAAGATGTACGCCTCGGCGCCCGCCGGCGTGGGCGTGCTGGCCGCTGCCGACGCCTTGGTGGCGACCGGCTTGGCAGCCGTGGCCAGCGCACCGGTGGCGGCGGCACTTGCAGCGGCGACGGCTGCGCTGGCCGTCGTGCCGGGCGGGGGCACGGCCGGCCCCGCAACCACGCCGCTGGCGCTGCGTGCGGCCTTGCCGGCCAGCGGGGCGTTCGGGTCCCAGTTGCGGTTGCGCTCGGCCTCGGCGGCGTCCTGCTCGGCGGTGCGCTGCGGCACCTTGTTGACGAACGGGATGGGCACCTTGGTGATGTACAGCGCCACGGCCAGCGCCACGGCCAGCCCCAGCAGCAGGCCCACGATCATGCCGAGGACGAAGCCGCCCTTCTGGTCCTTGCGGCTGGCAGGCTTGGATGCAGAACTCATTCGGTCTCCGGTTGGTCCTGAGCCGCCTCGCGGCTCATCTGTTCAGGGGCGCTGACGCCCAGCACGGTCAGCGCATTGGCCAGCACCTGGCGGGTGGCGACCAGCAGGGCCACGCGGGCGCGGCTCAATTCGGGCGCCTGGTCCATCACGCGCTCGGCCGCATAGTAGGAGTGATACGCGCCGGCCAGGTCGCGGGCGTAGAAGGCGATGTCGTGCGGGGCCAGGCCCTGCGCGGCGCCGGTCAGCATGTCGGGGTAGGCGGCCAGCTTCAGCATCAGCGCTTCTTCGGTCGGTGCGGTCAGCAGGCTGAAGTCGGCTCCAGCGACGCCGGTCACGTCCCCCCCCATTTCGGCCGCCCATTTGCGGATGACGGAGCTGATGCGCGCATGCGCGTACTGCACGTAGAACACCGGGTTCTCGTCGTTGGCTTTCAGCGCCAGGTCGATGTCGAACAC
Source organism: Pelomonas dachongensis (assembly GCF_043555865.1). Lineage (NCBI taxonomy): Bacteria > Pseudomonadati > Pseudomonadota > Betaproteobacteria > Burkholderiales > Sphaerotilaceae > Roseateles > Pelomonas dachongensis. The sequence continues at coordinate 89,083 of NZ_JBIGHY010000003.1, read as the reverse complement.
GAACTCGGTGTCGGCCTTGCGGCTGATCAGGAAGAAGCGCACCGCGTCGCGGCTGGTCCAGTCGACCAGGTCGCGCAGCGTCACGTAGCTGCCGGCGCGCTTGGAGATCTTGACCTCCTCGCCACCCTTCATCACCGTGACCATCTTGTTCAGCACGTAGTCCGGAAAGCCTTCCGGGATGCCCAGGCCCTGCGCCTGCAGGCCGCCGCGCACGCGGGCGATGGTGCCGTGGTGGTCGGTGCCCTGGATGTTGATGCACTGCGTGTAGCCGCGCTCGTACTTGTTGACGTGGTAGGCCACGTCGGGCACGAAGTAGGTGAAGCCACCGTCCTTCTTGCGCATCACGCGGTCCTTGTCGTCACCGTAGTCGGTGGACTTGAACCACAGCGCGCCGCCTTCCTCGTACGTCTTGCCGGCGTCGACGATGCGTTGCACCGCCGCTTCCAGCTGGCCGCCGCTGTAGACGCTGGACTCCAGGAAATAGTTGTCGAACTTCAGGCCGAAGGCCTGCAGGTCCAGGTCCTGCTCGTGGCGCAGGTAGGCCACGGCGAACTGCCGGATGCCGTCCAGGTCGTTGATGTCACCGGAGGCCGAAAACTCGCGGTCGTCGGCCTTCACGGTTTCCTTCGCGAGGAAGGCGTCGGCGATGTCCTGGATGTAGTCGCCGTTGTATGCGGCCTCGGGCCATTCGGCGTCGCCGGGCTTGAAGCCCTTCAGCCGCATCTGCGTGGAGTTGGCCAGCGTGGCGATCTGCACGCCGGCGTCGTTGTAATAGAACTCGCGGGTCACGTCGTGGCCCTGGGTCTTGAAGACGGAGCAGAGTGCGTCGCCCAAAGCGGCCTGGCGGGCGTGGCCGACGTGCAGCGGGCCGGTGGGATTGGCGGAGACGAACTCCACCATCACGTGTTTGCCCGTGGCGGCGCGGTGGCCGAACTGCGCGCCGGCTCCCAGCACCTCCGCGACGACAGCCTGCTTGGCGGCCGGCTTCAGGCGGATGTTGATGAAGCCCGGGCCTGCGATCTCCAGCGACTGCACCCAGTGCTGGAACGCCGGCGTGGCCTCGAGGGCGGCGATCAGGCGCGTGGCCAGTTCTCGCGGATTGGCCTTCAGCGGCTTGGCCAGCTGCATGGCGGCCGTGCAGGCGAAGTCGCCATGGGCGGCCTGCTTGGGGGATTCGAACGCCGCCACGGCATTCGAGCCGGGTGCGATTTGTTGCAGAGAGTCGGCGAGTGCGGTCAGCAGCGCCTGCTTGGCTTGGATCATGGGTGGGATTTTAGAAGGCAGCCCTTGAACGTACGGGCCGCCTGGGGCGCTGACTCAGCCGGCCGTCGTTTGCGGCGCTTCGTGACAGGCGACGCAGAGCTTGTTGCCCTCGGTGTCGCGGAAGTAGGCACCGTAGTAGTTCGGGTGGTAGTGCGGCCGCGGCCCGGGTGCACCCTCGCAGGTGCCGCCGAGGGACAGCGCCAGTGCATGGGCCGCGTCCACCTGCGCGCGGCTGGCGGCCAGCAGCGCGACCATCTGGCCGTTGCCGGGCGCGTGTTCGCCGTCGAACGGGCGCGACAGCACCAGCAGCGGCCGCGGTCCGGGTGTGCTCTGCCAGCCTGCGCAGTCCGCATCGGGGTCACAAAAGCGCTCGGCCACGCCCAGCAGCGCCAGCAGCGGGCGGTAGAAAGCCAGCGCGCGGCCGAAGTCGCGGGTGCCGATGCAGAGGTGCGAGAACAAGGGACAAGCCTCCTGGGAATGCCGGCGGGGCGGCCCGTATCATGCCTCGCGTGACCGCTCCCGCCGACGATCTGCCCGCCCACATCGGGCGCTACCAGGTGCTCAAGCGCCTGGGCGAAGGCGCCACGAGCGATGTCTTCCTGGCGCGCGACCCGTTCCAGGGCGTGGACGTCGCCATCAAGCGCATGCGCGCCTGGGCGGCACCGGCCGATGCGCCGTCCAGCGACTTCAGCAACCGCTTCTTCAGCGCCGAGGCCGCGCTGGCCGGGCAGCTGCACCATCCCAACGTGGTGGCGATCCTGGACGCGGTGTCGGAAGATGCCTCGCCCTACCTCGTCATGGAGTACGTGCCCGGGGTCACGCTGAAGCACTTCTGCCGCAGCGACCGCCTGCTGCCGCTGGATCAGATCGTCGAGCTGGCCTTCAAGTGCGCGATGGCGCTGGGCTATGTGTTCCGCCAGGGCGTCATCCACCGTGACGTGAAGCCGGCCAACCTGCTGGCGGTGCTGGACGGCTCGGGCGAGGTGGTGGACGTGAAGGTCAGCGACTTCGGCTCGGCGCTGAACCTGAACGCCGACGCGACGCAGATCCACCGGGTCGGCTCGCTGGCCTATATGCCGCCCGAGCAGATTGACGGTGGCGACGTGGACAGCCGCGCCGACATCTACGCACTGGGCGCCGTGCTGTACCACCTGATCGCCGGCCGGCCGCCGTTCGATGCGCAGCACCAGATGGCGCTGATGCACCAGATCTACCACCAGCCGCCGACGTCGTTGCTGGGCCAGCGCCAGGGCGTGACCGACGCGCTGGACGCCGTCGTGATGCGCGCGCTGGCCAAGCACCCGCGTGACCGCTACACCGACTGGAACGATTTCGCGCAGGCCTTGTCCGGGCTCGTGGCCGGCCAGCAGGTGCCCATGAACCGACTCGGCGAGGTGCGTGACTCGGAGCGCTTCAACATGCTGCGGGCGCTGGAGTTCTTCGCCGAGTTTGGTGACGTGCAGCTGTGGGAGGTGGTGCGGCGCGCGCGCTGGAAGCGCTATCCCGTCGGCTACGCGCTGTTCAAGCGCGGGCAGGAGGGCAACACCTTCCACATCATTGCCCAGGGCGAGGTGGACGTGTTCCGCGACGGCCGGCTGGTGGCCACGCTGGGGCAGGGCACGTCGGTGGGCGAGATGGCCTACCTGGCGCCCAACCCCGACCTGCGCCGGCACAGCACGGACATCAAGGTCAGCCAGGAGTGCACGACGATCTCGTTCACGCCCGAGTCGCTGGGCCAGCTCAGCTCCGAATGCCAGCACCGCTTCGACCGCGGCTTCATCCGCGTGCTGGTGCGCCGGCTGCATGCGGCGCACGAGGCGATGGCCCACCCGCGGCGCATCCTGTGAGCGGGCTGACAGCCGGGCGTGAATCGTGGCGCCCCGCTTGGCAGCGTCATGCGGCCATGCTTGAATCGTCCGGCCCATCACCTCCAGAGGAAGGAGCTACCCGATGAAACGCATCTCTCTCGCCATCGCTCTCGGCTGTGCCGCGATGGCCGCGCAGGCCGCCGACAAGGCGCCCACGGCCCAGCAGTCCAAGATGGTCACCTGCAACAAAGACGCTGGAGATAAAAAGGGCGACGAGCGCAAGGCCTTCATGAAGGATTGCCTGGCCGCCAAACCGGCCGCCGCTGCCGTGAGTGCCACGCCGCAGCAGCAAAGGATGAAGACTTGCAACGCCGATGCCAAAGGCAAGAAGGGCGACGAGCGCAAGGCCTTCATGAAGGAGTGCCTCAGCGTCAAGGGCTGAGGATCGCGTGCGTTCTGAAGAAGCCACCTGCGGGTGGCTTCTTGCTGTTCGGGTGGACGTTGTCCGACAGGTCGTCGGCCCGGCTGCTGGCCCCGCCCGCAGCGGGCAGCGGCGACAGTGGCGTCATGCACTGAATCCCCCGGGCATCGCCGGAAAGGACCCGACCATGAACACCCCACTGACCACGACACCCGCTCCACAGACCGGCGCCGTTTACTGGCGCGTGACCATCATCTCCTTGGCGGCCGCCGCCATGCTCGCGTTGACCGCCTGCGCCGGCATGTCGCCGCGTGAGACCAGCACGGTCGTCGGTGCCACTGCGGGCGCCATCGTCGGTGGTGCGGTGACGGGCACCACCGCGGGTGCCGCCGTCGGCGCGGGGGCGGGCGGCTTGGTGGGCAACGAGGTGGGCAAGCGCAACCGCTGAGCGTGCGCCAGGCAAAGTAAAAGGGCCGGCGGATGCCGGCCCTTTGTCTTGGAGGACGGGGTCAGAACTTGTAGCGCGCTTCCAGGTAGTACTGGCGACCGCTGGCGTCGACCTTCTGCTGTTCCGCCTCGCTGTAGCGGTAGGTGGCGCGCACCGGGTTGGTCAGGTTGGTTGCGCTGAAGGCGAGCTGCAGTGCCGGCGTGATGTTGTAGTTGGCGGAGAACGCCACGTTGGACACCGGTGCGGCAATCGTCGGCGCGGACGGCATCAGCACGCCGCCGATATTGGACATCCCCTGGCTGTTGGCCGTGGGCGACGGGGCCGTGGTGCTCGACACGTAGTCGCCGCGGTAGTTGTAGACCAAGCGGGCGCTGAACACGTCGTTCTCCCAGTACACGCCCAGGTTGCCTGCGAGCTTGGAGGCGCCGTTCATCGGGCGGCCGTCTTCCACGCGGGTCTCGGCGTAGCTGGCGTTGGACTGGAAGCCGAAGCCCCAGAACAGCGGCTGCTCCCAGGCCAGCTCGACGCCGCGGATGCGCGCCTTCTGCTGCGTGGAGCTGTTGATCATGTAAGTGCGCACGGTGTTGGTCGTGCCGTCATACAGGTCAACCGTCTGGCCCGATGAGGTGCCGCCGGTCTTGGCATAGCCGTCGATCAGCGAGCTGAAGGCGGAGATCGACAGCATGGAGCGCTTGGCGTAGTACCAGGCCAGCGAGATGTCCAGGTTGCGCGAGGCCAGCGGCTTCAGGTTGGGGTTGGGGCCCGTGACCGTACAGCCCTGCGAGGTGCAGGTCTGGTTGGAGAAGGTGGCGCCATACAGGTTGTAGTTCTGGCGGCCGATGGTCTTGGACAGGCCCAGGCGGCCGATGAGGCCCTGGCCGAAGTCGTAGCGCAGGTTCAGGCTGGGCAGGATGTCGTCGAAGGTGCGCCGGGTGGTTTCCTTGCGGTAAATGGTGCCGGTGGCGCCGTTGAACGGCACGTTGTCGTAGTAGGGCTGGCCTTCGCTGACGTCGATGATGGCGTCCGGGTACTTGGCGCAGGGCACGAAGGGCTTGCCCGGCTCGATGCGCACGCAGCTGCCCGCCGGCAGGGGCACCGGGGTGCGCGATGTGACGATGGTGCGCACCAGGCGCACGCCGACATTGCCCGACCACTTGTCGCCGTCCAGGTTCTGCATCAGGTAGGCCGCGCTCTGGATCTCGCGCATGTCGATGGAGTTGGCGATGCGACGCTCCCATTGCGGGTTGGTCTCCTTCGCCAGATCGCCAAACAGCTGGGTCAGCGTTTCCTTCGAGAAGTAGAAGCCGGTGTTGTCGAAGTTACCGCCCAGGTAATTGCCGAAGTCGCCAGGGTAGGGCACGGCCAGGGCCGGGTCGGGGGCGTTGGCGGCCACGAACGCGGACTTCAGGGCCACGGTGGACAGTCCGTACTGGCGGCGGTGGTCGGCATTGCGGAAGCCGAAGTTCAGCGAGCTGAAGATGCCGCTGTCCTGCACGTACTCGCCGTCGATGGCGACGCTCTTCTCGCTGTCGATCGTGTGATAGCGGTTCAGGCCGCTGCGGCCCGTCAGGCGGTAGCCGGGCGTGCCGGGGGCCGCGGTGCTGGCCAGCGGCGTGGTGCCACTGCCGGCGTTGATCCAGCTGAAGTCCGGCGCCTTCTCCAGGTCGGTGATGTCGTACTTGACGCCCTGGCCGTAGCGCGAATAGGTGAGGCCCCGGTCCATGTCGGTGTGGCCGATGCCCTTGGTCGTGCTCAGCAGACCCTTCAGGGTCAGCTTGTCGTTGACCACCCACTTGCCGTCCAGGTCCAGGAAGCCGGAGCTGGCGTAGGCGCCGCTGCGGTAGAAGCCTTCGGAGTCGCCGACGTACTGAGCCGGCAGGCCGTTCGCGTACGAGATCTCGGCCGACTTCAGCACGCGCAGCTTGTCGCCGTAGACGGTCGTTTCATCGACGATGACCGGGTTCTTGATCGACGCGTACACACGCTGGCCGCCCACGTTGGTGGGCGTGATGCCGCCCAACGGGCCGGACTGGCCCGTCAGCATCTGATAGATGGCGCCCATGTTGGCGCGGCCGAAGTTGGCCGCTTCCATCTTGGAATAGAAGCCGGTCAGGCCGACTTCAGTGCTGCTGGTGGGCTTGAGCTGCGCAGAGAACATGCCGCCCTTGCGATCGCGCACGCCTTCGACGAACTCGGTGGACATCGAGCCCGGCAGGCGCACGCCGTTCAGGTCGGCCGCCTTCAGGCCCGTGCCGGCCAGCGAGGCATCGGTGATGCCCAGCATGGTGGTCGTGTTGATCTGGTCCCAACCGGAGTTGGCGCCGTAGGCAAAGCGCGAGGCCGTGTCGCGCCGCACGTAGCGCTTCTCGGCGAACAGCTGGCCGATGATGCCCAGCGTGCCTTCCTCGTTCTTCCAGTTCACGTTGCCGTTGAGCTGCGGGCTGGCCTTGCCCGGCAGGTCGGCGTAGACCGCGCCGGCGCGCACCGCGCCGCTGAAGCCCTTGGGCGAATCCAGCGGCTTGCGGGTCGTCACGTTGATGGTGCCGGCCAGGCCGCCGTCGACGATGTTGGCCTGCGAGGTCTTGTAGACGGTGGCGGCGTTGAGCACCGACGAAGGCATCAGCGACAGGCTGGTGGAGCGGCTGCTGGAGGCCTGGTCGTTGAGGTACCAGTCGCCGCCGGAGACAGTGTGGCCGTTGAACAGGATCAGCGACATGTCCGGGTTGGCACCGCGCATCGCGACTTTCTCGGCCTCGTCGTAGTCGGTGCGCACGGCCACGCCGACGACGCGCTGCAGCGAGTCGGCCAGGTTCTTGTCGGGCATCTTGCCGACTTCCAGCGCCGTGATGACGTCCACGTTCGCCGACGCGTTGCGCTTGGCCTCCAGCGAGGTTTCCAGCGAGGCGCGGATGCCGGTGATGACGACGGCCTCCAGCGACTGCTTGGCCTTGGCGTCCTTCTCCGCCTGGGTCTCAGTTTGCTGTGCGACCGCGGCGCCGTGCAGGTTCAACAGGAGCGCGGCCAGGCCGCAGGCGATGGGTGTGGGCTTGAACTTCATGATCTTTTGTCCTCGCGTTGCCGAATGCAAAGATTCTTGCGATGCGAGCCGCACGATGTCAGAGGTCAAGCGCGCAGAGTCGGCACCGCAGCAACACTCCGCGCATCACGGTATCGCCGCGAGGCATGTGTGGCGGTTATGGCCGCCCGCGCCGGCAGGGCTCTCAGACGACGTGGCAGGCGACCTGACGGCCCTGCACCTCGCGCAGCAGCGGCACTTCTTGCGCGCAGCGCGGCACCGCCAGCGGGCAGCGCCTGTGGAAGCTGCAGCCCGACGGCGGATTCAGCGGGCTGGGCAGCTCGCCGTGGATGACGATGCGCTCGCGCCGGTCGGCGGCTCGCAGCGCCGGCGTGGCACTCATCAGCGCCCGCGTGTAGGGGTGCAGCGGCTGCGCAAACAGGGTCTTCTTGGCCCCCACCTCCACCGCGGCGCCAAGGTACATCACCATCACGTCGTCGGCCACGTGCTCGACGACCGACAGGTTGTGCGAGATGAACACGTAGCCGGTGCCAAACTCGTCCTGCAGGTCCATGAAGAGGTTCAGGATCTGTGCCTGGATGGACACGTCCAGCGCGCTGACCGGCTCGTCGGCGACGACGATGCCGGGGTTCAGGATCATGGCGCGCGCGATGGCGATGCGCTGGCGCTGGCCGCCCGAGAACATGTGCGGGTAGCGGCGCAGGTGCTCGGGGCGCAAGCCCACCTTGGTGGCCAGCTGCTCCACGCGCTCCTGGCGCTCGGCCGCACTCAGCGGCGTGTTGATCAGCAGCGGCTCGGCCAGCGTCGTCGCCACGGTCTTGCGCGGGTTCAGCGAGGCGAACGGGTTCTGGAACACCATCTGCACGTCGCGGCGCAAGGCCTTCAGCGTCTTGTCGTCGGCGGTCGCCGCGTCGGTGCCGCGGATCTTCAACGACCCACGCGTGGGCGGCTCGATCAGCGTCAGCTGGCGTGCCAGCGTGCTCTTGCCGCAGCCGGACTCGCCGACGACGGCGAGTGTCTTGCGGGGCTTCAGCGTGAAGCTGACGCCGGCGAGCGCCTTCACGGTCGCCTTGGGCTTGAACAGGCCGCGGCTGACGTTGTAGTGCTTGGCGAGGTCGGTCGCTTCTAACAGGAGGTCAGACATGGGCTGCGGCCTCGACGGGGTAGAAGCAGCGCACGCCTTGTTCGAGCGTCGGGCGCTCGGCCACGCATCGCGGCTGCACGCGGGGGCAGCGCGGCGACAGCAGGCAACCCGCCGGCCGGCCCAGCGCACCGGGCACGATGCCGGGCAGCGCGGACAGCCGCTTCGCCCCCTTGTTGTGTTCCGGGATCGCGGCCAGCAGCGCGTTCGTGTACGGGTGGCGCGGCGCGTCGAACAGCGCGGGCACCGGGCCGGTTTCCACCACCTGACCGGCATACATGACGGCCACGCGCTGGGCCATCTCGGCCACCACCGCGAGGTCGTGCGTGATCATGATCAGCCCCATGCCCTGCTCGCGCTGCAGCTTCAGCAGCAGCGCCATGATCTGGGCCTGGATGGTCACGTCCAGCGCCGTCGTCGGCTCGTCGGCGATCAGCAGCTTCGGGCCGCAGGCAATGGCCATCGCGATCATCACGCGCTGGTTCATGCCGCCGGACAGCTGGTGCGGATAGGCGCTTGCGCGGTTCGCGGCATCGGGGATCTCGACCTGCTCCAGCAGTTCGACGACGCGCTGCTTCGCCGCCGAGCCGCGCAGGCCCAGGTGCGCCTTCAGCACCTCGGCGATCTGCGCGCCCACCGTGTAGCTGGGGTTCAAGCTGGTCAGTGCGTCCTGGAACACCATGGCCACATCGCGGCCGATCAGCGCGCGGCGTTCGCGCGGCGACAGCTTCAGCAGGTCGCGGCCGTTGAACGCCAGCACGTCAGCCGTCACCACACCGGGCGCGTCGATCAGGCCCATCACGGCCAGCATGCCGACCGACTTGCCGGACCCGGACTCACCCACGATGCCCAGCAACTCGCCCGCGTCGACGGTCAGGTCCACGCCGTCCACGGCGGGAAAGTTGCCGAACCGCACGCGCAGGTTCTTGATCTCCAACAGCGCCATCAAGCCACTTTCTTCAGCTTCGGGTCCAGCGCGTCGCGCAGCCCGTCGCCCATCAGGTTGATGGCCAGCACGGTCACCAGAATCGTCAGCCCCGGCAACGTCACCACCCACGGCGCGCGGGTGATGTAGTCGCGCGCCGCCGACAGCATCGTGCCCCACTCGGGCGTGGGTGCCTGCACGCCCAGGCCCAGGAAGCCAAGGCCGGCTGTCTCCAGGATGGCCGACGAAAAGCTCAACGTCGCGTTGACGATCAGCGGCGCCATGCAGTTGGGCAGCACGGTGATGAACATCAACCGCCACACGTTCGCGCCCGCCACGCGGCTGGCGGTCACGTAGTCGCGGCCGATCTCGGCCAGCGCGGCAGCGCGCGTCAGCCGCACATAGCCGGGCAGCGCGCCGATCGCGATAGCGATGACGGTGTTGATGAGTCCGGGGCCGAGGATGGTGATGACGCAGATGGCCAGCAGCAGCGACGGCAGCGCCAGCACGATGTCCATCACGCGCATGATGGCCGGCGACAGCCAGCGCTGGAAGAAAGCAGCCAGCAAGCCCAGCATGACGCCCGGCAGCAGCGACAGCGTCACCGCCGCCAGCCCGATGCCCAGTGACGTGCGGCCGCCGTGCAGCAGCCGGCTCAGCATGTCGCGGCCCAGCTCGTCCGTGCCGAGCAGGAAGCGCGTGCTGCCGCCGTCAGCCCAGACCGGCGGGGTCAGCATGTGGTCTCGGTACTGCTCGGTGGGGTTGTAGGGCGCGATCAGTGGCGAGAGGAGTGCTGCCAGCGCGATGACGGCGAACACGATCAGCGCGATGAAGGCGCCGCGGTTGGCGGTGAAGCCCAGCCAGAACTCGCGGAACGGGCCTGGCGGCTGCTTCTCGATCAACACGGCGCTCATCAGTGCCCCCCGCCACGAATCCGCGGATTCACCACGCCGTACAACACATCTACCACCAGGTTCACGACGATGAAGGTCAGCGCCGAGATCAGGATCCCGGCCTGCACGACCGGGTAGTCGCGCCGCGCGATGGAGTCGATCAGCCACTTGCCGATGCCGGGCCAGCTGAAGATGGTCTCGGTCAGCACGGCGCCGGCCAGCAGGCTGCCGGTCTGCAGACCCACCACCGTCAGCACCGGGATCAGCGCATTGCGCAGCGCGTGCACGACGACCACGCGCGTGGGCGACAAGCCCTTGGCGCGCGCGGTGCGCACGTAGTCCTCGCGCAGCACTTCCAGCATGGACGAGCGCGTCATGCGCGCGACGACCGCCAGTGTGCTGGTACCCAGCACCAGCGCCGGCAGGATCAGGTGCATCACCGCGGACTTGAACGCGCCTTCCTCGCCCGACAGCCACGCGTCGATCAGCATGAAGCCGGTCACCCGCTCGGGGTCATACTCGATGCCGATGCGGCCCGACACCGGCGTCCAGCCCAGGTTGACCGAGAAGTACATGATGAGGATCAGTCCCCACCAGAACACCGGCATGGAGTAGCCCACCGTGGCCGTGCCCATCACGCCCTGGTCCAGCAGCGAGCCGCGCTTGAGCCCCGCGCTGACGCCCAGCAGCAGCCCCAGGCCCACCGCGAACAGCAACGCCGCCGCGGCCAGCTCCACGGTCGCCGGGAACAGCGCGACGAACTCCTTGCTGACCGGCTCGCGGCTGACCAGGCTCTCGCCCAGGTCGCCCTGCAGCAGCTTGCCGACGTAGTCCGCGTACTGCACCGGCAGCGGCTGGTCCAGCCCCATGCGCTTGACCAGCGCGGCGTGGGCTTCCGGGTCCAGCCGGCGCTCGCCCATCATGACCTCGATGGGGTCGCCGGGCACCAAGCGGATCAGGCCGAACGCGACCAGCGTGATGCCGATCAGCGTCGGCACCAGTGTGGCCAGGCGTTTGAGAAGGAAGGCGAGCACGAGGCGAACTTACCAGCGCGACGTGTAGGGGCGGGTTTCGCCCTCGCTCGCGCCGCTCACGCGCATCGTGGCGGGCGTCGCCGCCACCTCGATCAGCGCAGCCGTCTCGGCGTCCACCGTGCCGGAAATGTCGCGCGGGCGGTACTTCATCTGGAAGGTCGAGACGACGTTCTTGGTCAGCGGGTCCATCTGCCCCGTGCGCGACACGTTGTAGCCGATGCGCGCCAGGCGCTCCTGCAGCCAGGCCACGTCGCGCGGCGCCACCTCGTGCTCCAGCGTCTTCACCAGCACCGTGGGGCCGTCCGGCCACGGGATCAGGCCGGCGTCGGCCAGCTGCTTCCACGGGAAGTTGGGGCCGGGGTCCTGCTTGCGGCCGGGCGCGATGTCGGCGTGACCGATGATGCGTTCGGGCCGCACGTTGTGGCGCTTCTGGATGTCGCGCACCAGCGCGATGACCTCATCCACCTGGGCCTGCGGGAACGGCGCGTAGACGCGACCGGCGGGGCCGTCCACGTAGCCGGCGTTGACGATCTCGATGCCGATGGACGATGAGTTCAGGTTGCTGTGCCCGCCCCAGAAGCTGGCGCCCGCATGCCAGCTGCGGCGGTTCTCGTCGACCAGCAGGTAGCTGATGGCCGGGTTGTCGCGCACCAGGTAGTGGCTGGACACCTGGCCGCCGGTGGTCAGCACCTTCAGCGACTTCTCCCAATCCAGCACCGTGTAGTGCAGCACGATGAACAGGCTGCGGCTGTCCTGGTTCTGCGAGGTGTGGCTGCGGTCGATCTGTGGCGGGCGGATGGTGCCGGCGGGCGTGATCAGTGGCGGGGGTGCGCTGCCGGCCACAGGCTGCGCCGGTGTGGGCGTGGGCACGCTGGCGCAGGCGCTGAGCAGCAGTGCCAGGCAGGGGGCGAGGACGCGGGCGACAGTGGTCATGCCCGGATTGTTGCAGCGCACACCGCCTCCCCGTCTCGGGGCCGGCCCGCAGCGGCCATGCGGGTCGGCCATGCGGGTATGAGCGCAGGTGATGGGGCGGCTAGCGCAGCCCTTCCAACAGCCGTGCGCGCTCCTGCGGCCACAGGCCCGGCGCCTGGGCCAGCAGCGCTGCCGCTTGCTCGGGCGCGATGTCGTGCAGGTTTCGCGCCAGCGCCTGCCAGGCTTGCCAGCGGCGCTCGGGCGCGGCGATGCGGGCCACCAGGTCCATGGCTTCGGCCGGTGAGTGGCGGGCCAGCTCGTCGGCGCTGGCGTGGCGGGCGATGGCTTCGTCCAGTTCGGGCTGCGGCGCGTACGAGCGCAGCCAGTCGCGCGCGGACTGGCCGTCCTGCGCGGTCCAGCGGGCCAGGCTTTCGTCCAGCAAGGCCTGGCGCTGTTCACCGGCCGGCAGGCTGCGGGCGAAGACGGTGGCCGAGCGCGCGTCGTGCTGCAGCCAACGGTCGTGCAGCGGCGCCAGCAGCGCGCCCTGACCGGGCGTGGTCAACGCCCAGCGCGCAGCCTGTTCCGGCGCGGTCTCGGCCCACCGGGCCAGCACCTGCTGCAGTTGCTGCTCGCGGGTTTCGGCATCCATAGGCGCGCGCTGCAGGGCCAGCACGGCGTCGGCGTGCTGGCGCGGATCGCTCCAGCCGGTCAGCCGCTGTTCATCCAGTGCAGGGGGTGGGGCGTCGGCGGCTGTGGGGGCGGCCAGCCCCATCATCTGCAGCACCGGGCTGGGCGTGCGTAAGTCCAGGGGCGGGGCTTGCGGGGCCGGTGCGTCGGGCACCGACCCGGTGGCCAGGGCCCCCAGGCCGGCGGCCGCCGCCAGCAGCCAGGCAAGCGGCCGGCCCTTCATCACTTGAACACGCAGGCGCGCGCGATGTTGCTGCTGCTGGTGTCCTTCTTCGGCTCGCTGCCCGAGCCGGTGCCGACGTAGGCCTCGCACTTGGGCTTGGAGCCGCTGTAGACCAAGTCGGTGATGGTCGCCACGTCGTACTGGCCGGCGATGCCCGACTTGCTGTCGTAGCTGCTGTTGACGCCCACGCCGGACGAGTTCACCGTGCCCAGGCGCACGCCGTTCACCGTGACCTTGCGCGCGTACTGCGTGGAGCAGTTGCCGCAGGAGCGAACCAGCTTGCCGATGTTGTTGGCGTAGAAATCCTGGATCACCAGGGTGCCGTCGCTGTTGTGCTGGAACAGCTTGTCGGCCGCCTTGAAGGCCGCGCCGCCGCTGATGGTCAGCTTGCTGGTCACGCCGCTGAGCTTGCGCACGGTGGCGCCGTCTTCGCCGACGTCGGCCCAGTAGACGTTGGTGATGTTGCAGACGCCGTAGCAGTGCACGCCGTCGGCGCCGCCGGCGGCGAGGTTGGTGCCGCTGCCAAGCGAGCCGTCGCCGATGACGACGTTCTTCACCGTCGAGCCGTTGTTCAGCTTGAACATCGGCACCTGGCTCTCGCTCTGCGTGCCCTTCATGTTGGACGCGGTGCCCACCAGGCAGACCCACTTGCCGTACTTGGCCACGCCGTCCCACGTCGTGCCGGCGGGCACGTCGATGGTGGCGCTGATGTTGACCTTTGTGCAGGCCGGCACCGTGCGCACACCGGGCGCGGCAGCGGCGCTGCCGGCGGCGGCCACGAGCGCCAGAGCCAGGAAGCCGCGCCACAGGCGGCGGGCCATCAGAGATCCGTTCATTGCTTGTCTCCAGTCTTTGCTGTTGCGATCAGCAGCCGGTATTCGGCCGCAGGGGGCGTCAGCGCAAGAGTCCTGGAAGGGCTCCGACGGGCAAGGGCAAGGCGGGGGAGTTGAACGGCGGCTCCGGCCCGTCAGTCATTGACGGTCGAGGTATCCAAAACGGTGTATTGCACCGAACGAAACAGAATTTCGTATATCTGGAACACCGTTCCAATTGGGATTTCCCTGAGCCTGCTTCCGGGTTCGGGTCGGTCGGTAAGCTGAAACCCGAGGGCGGGTTTCAGCGGCGGCGCGGCGCGGCCTTCTTCGCGGCCTGGCGGGCCGGCTTCTCCGCCTCGGCGGCAGCCTGCAGCGGTGCGAGCGCAGCCAGCGCGTCGAGCTGGGTCAGCAGGCGCTGCAGGTAATTGGGCGCCAGCGCCTGCAGCTGCTGCAGGGCGCGTGCCACCAGCACCTGGCTGTTCAGCGGTCCCAGGTGATCGGGCACCGGCGCGCTGACCTCGGCCATGCGCCGCGCCACGCGCAGTTGGCTCCAGGTGCGTTGGTGTGCTTGCACGTGGCGCAACTCGGGGCCCGCATGGGCCTGAAGGTCTTCCAGCAAGGCGGTCAACGGGCTGGCCGTGCGCGCAATGCGGGGGCAGGGCAGCGGCACCGGCAGCACGGCCGAGCGCTGCTGCAGCCGGTCGATCAACTGCTCGCGCAGCGCGCCGGGCGGCTGCGCGGCGGCGCGGCGGGCCAGCGCCTGCAGCACGCGGCGGCGTACCGCGTCGGCCGGCTGGGCCTCGGCCCAGGCGACGGGATCGCCCATCGCCGTGGCGTTCATGGGGCGGGCGCCGCCACCGCGCGCCGCGGCCGCGGCGTGGGCGCGATCTCCACACGCCGGTTCAGCGCGCGGCCGGCCGCGTCGTCGTTGGACGCGACCGGCTGCTGCGGCCCGAAGGCGGCTGCGAACACCACGTCCGGCGGCAGGCCCTCGGCCATCAGCGCCCTTGCCACGTTCAGCGCGCGCTGGGCGGATAACTCCCAGTTGTCGGCGAAGGACATGCCCTTCACCAGCGCGCGGTCATCGGTGAAGCCGCTGACCATCAGGATCTCGTCGCGCTGCGCGAGGTAGGTGCGCAGCGGCGTGGCCAGGCTCTGGATCAGCGCGCGGCCGTCGGCATGCAACTGGTCCGAGCCGGTCGCGAACAGCACTGCGCCGCTGATGCCGATGCGGCCCTCCACCAGCGTGATGCGGCCATCCGCCAGCGGGCCGGCCAGCGCGCGCTCCAGCGCCTCGCGGCGCGCCTGCTCGGCCTGGCGCTGCTCGACCTCGGCCTTCAGCTGGTTGGCCAGGTCAAGCTGGCCCACCAGTGCGGCGGCCAGCACCAGCACGAAGGCGCCCAGCACGCCGGCCATCAGGTCGCCGAACGCCGCCCAGGCAGGCGCCCCGACGCCTTCCTGTTCCATCTCCAGCGGCTCATCCATTTGCAGCCGCCGTGTTTTGCAGCGCGTCCAGCACCTGCTTCTGGGAGCCCAGGCACAGGTCGATGACCTCCCGCGCCTGCGCCACGTAATAGCCCAGCTGCTCGTCGCTGCGCGTCATGGCACTCGCCAGACGCTCCTCCAGCGCGGCCAGGTGCTGCACCAGCTGCGCGTTCGCGCCCTGGAACTGCTCCACCGCGGCGCCAAAGCCTTCGCCCAGGCTGGCGATGTCGGCGGCGCTGGCGGCCAGCATGGTGGCGGCGTCCGACAGCGTCTGCCCGGTGGTGTCGGCCTGGGCCGTGAAGCGCTGGCCCAGCGCCTCCAGCTGAGCGGCCGAGCTGTCCACCAGCGTGCCGACCTGCGACGCCGCGCTGCCGACCAGCGCCTCGATGGCCGCCCGCTGCTCGCCGGCCGCCTGCTGCAGCGAAGCCAGCAGCGTGGACACGGTCTGCATCAGCTCCGCGCGCTCGGCCAGCGCGGCGCGGTCCTGGGCCTGGCTCTGCGCCAACTGCTCGCGCAGGGCGGCGACCACTTCGACGGCGGCGCGCGGCGCCTCGCCGGCGGCCTGCAGCAGCGCGCCAGCCTCGGCCAGCGTCGACTGCGAGTGCGCCTGGGCCTGCGCGACCAGTTCGCGCGTGTGCGCCAGCAGCCCGTCGGCCAGGTGCTGCTGCTGCGCCAGCTGCGTGCTGCCGGCCGTGTGCAGCTCGGCGCGCCAGGCGGCCAGGCGCTCTGCGTCGTGAGCGGCGTGCGCCGACTGCAGCTGGCCATGGGCCTCGGCCATCGCGCCGATGGCGGCCTGCGTCTGCGCGGTGAAGCTGGCACTCAGCTCGGCCAGTGCGTCCTGCGCGCGCTGGCCGCTGGTGGCCAGCAACTGCTGCGCGGCTTCGCGCTGCGCGGCGAGCAGCTGCTCGTTGGCCTCACGCTGCTCGGCGATGGCCTGCGCTTCGGCGCGTGCCTCGGCACGGCGCTGTGCGTCGATGTCGGCCTGCAGCGCCGCATGGCGGGTCTGCGTCTCGGCGATGCGGTCCAGCAGGTCCTGGGTCTGTGTCGCGAAGCCGGTGGTCAGCGCGGTCAGCGCGTCCTGCGCTCGCGCGCCGCTGTCGGCAAGCAGTTGCTGCGCGGCCTCGCGCTGGGCGGCCAGCAGCTGCTCGTTGGCCCTGCGATGCTCGGCGAGTACCTCGGTGTCGGCGCGTGCCTCGGCGCGGCGTTGTTCGTCCTGCTCGGCTTGCGCGGCCTGCTGGGCGGCGTGTGCGGCGGCAACGCGGTCCAGCAGCGCCTGCGTCTGCGCGGCGAACTGCGCCGCCGTCTGCGCCACGGCCTGCTGCGCGGCGCTGCGTTGTTCGGCCAGCGCCTCGACCTGGCCTTGCAGCGTGGCCGCGCGCTCGGCCTCGGCCTCGGCCAGTGCCGCCTGCTGGCGCGCAGCAGCGTCGTTCAGCGCGGCCAGCAGCGCCTGCGCCTCGGCGGCCCCGCGTTCGGCGAGCCGATCCACGGCCTGCTGCGTCGCGGTGCCGGTGTCGGCCAGCAAACGCAGCGCGGCTTCGCGTTGCTGTGCCAGGCCGGCGGCCTGCGCCTGCGCGGCGGCTTCATGCTGCTGCGCGAGGCGCGCGGCCCCGTCCTCGAAGCGGCTGCCCAGTGCGCCCAGCTGATCGGCCACCTGCGTGCCCACGCGCTCGTGCAGTGCGGCGGCCTCGCGTGCGATGCCGGCCATGGCGGCCTCGGCGGCGGGCTGGATGGCCGCGCCGGCCAGGCGCGCGGCCTCAGCCAGGCTGGTGCGCAGTGTCGCGTCGACGTTGTTCGCCAGCGTCGTGTAGGCCTTGCTGGTCTCGCCGTGGAAGCGCTCGTTCTGCGCGGCGAGCTGGTCGGCCATGCGCTGCGCAAACTGCTGCAGCTGATCGACCAGCTGCAGCTGGTGGCTGCGAGCCGTTTCGGCCGCGGCGGCGTCGGCGGCCTGCTGCGCGGTCTCGCGACGGTGCGCGGCCGTCAGCGGGCGCAACGGGCCCAGCAGCGCGGTGTCCAACTGCGCGACCGTGGCCGCGCGCTCGCGGCGGGCCAGTGCCACCATCAGGCCCAGCATGGCCGAGCCGGTCACGCCGGCCACGCTGGCGCTGAACGCCAGGCCCAGGCCCTGCACCGGCGCGCCGAGCGCCGTGCGCAGTGCGGCCAGATCGGCCGACGCGCCCAACGCCGTGGCGGTGCTGCTCAGTGTCAGCACCAGGCCGATGAAGGTGCCCAGCATGCCCAGCAGCACCAGCAGCCCGGCCAGTGCCGGCGCCAGCGCCAGCCCCGGCAGCGCCACGCGCAAGCCGTCCAGGCGTTGCTGTACGGTCGCGCGCAAAGCGGCGGGCACGCGCGCGATCCAGCCGTCACCGGCGTCGCCCGCCAGCGCCGTGCCCAGTTCGCGGCTGGCGCGGCGGAAGGCCGTCAGCTCCCACACGCCGACGGCGAAGAAAGCGGCGATCAGCAGCGTCATCGCCAATGCCACCGGGTGATGGCGCGCGGCGGCCAACCCGGCGCCGGCGATGCCGGCAAGACCGGCGGCCAGCGCGAGGGGGTACAGGGCGTTCAGGAAACGGTTCATCGGGATCCGGTCGGGTGCAAGGCCTCAAGGGGCTCTATGAGGCCCAGCACCGGTTGAAGTCTCAGGTCCAGCTCGGCGCGCAGCAGGCGCTGCAGGTCGGCCCAAAAGCGAGCGCGCCAGCGGCGCGGGTCTACGGCTTGGTGGGTCTCGGCACGCTTGGTCAGCAGCGCCGGCAGGCCGGCCAGCGCCTGCCGCTCAGCCCCAGCCATCGCGCGCTCCAGCACGGCGTCCAGTTGCGCCAGCCGCGCCAGTTCGCCCGACACCTCGGCCAGCCGGGGCCGCAGGCGGTCGCGCAGCGTGGCGACGCGCGCGGCCATCGCGCGCTGCTGCTGTGCGTGGTGCAGCCGAAACGGCGCCAGCAGGTCGGCCAGTGGCAGGTTGTCGGGCGCCACGTCGTCCGCGTCGCGCGACAGCAGCGCGTCGTCGAAGCCGGCGGCGAGGTCCGCGCGCAGCCGCTCCAGCGCGGCAAGCGCCCAGTCCAGCGCCTCGCGCCGCGTAGCGGCGTCGGCAGCGCTGCCGGGTGCCGTCGCCAGCACCTGCGACAGCCCGATCGCATCGGCCCAGCCCAACCCCGCGCCCAGGCGCGCAGCCACCGGCGCCGCCGCGGGTGCGGGCGCGATGCCCCACTGCAGCAGCAGGCGCGGCAGCGGGTCGGTGGTGGAAATGGCAGGCGGTGTCACAGGCAGGCGCGGCGTCGCGGCGTCGCGCGAGCAAAAAGGGCGAGATTTTAGTGAGGCCGCGATGCAGCGCCCGTGGGGCGCCCGCGGCGATGGCCGCCCGGGTGGTGGGGGCATGCGAGCGGCGCAGAATGCCGTGTCCCCCGCAGTTCGGCCATCCCATGCACACCCACGACCTCGCCGCATGGCGGCACGCGCATGTTTTTGACAGCGGCAACGCGGCCGGCGAGCGCGGCACGCGACGCGTGCTGTGGATCACCGCCGCGATGATGCTCATCGAGATCGCCGCGGGCTGGTACTACAACTCCATGGCCCTGCTGGCCGACGGTCTGCACATGAGCAGTCATGCCGTCGCCATTGGCCTCAGCGTCGCGGCTTACGCCGCCGCGCGCCGGCATGCTGGCGACACGCGCTTTGCGTTCGGCACCTGGAAGATCGAGGTGCTGGGGGGCTTTGCCAGCGCTATCTTCCTGCTGGGGGTGGTCGCGCTGATGGTCTGGGGCTCGGTCGAGCGGTTGCTGAAGCCTGAGGCCATCCACTATCCGGAAGCGTTGACGGTCGCGGTGCTGGGGCTGGTCGTCAACCTCGTCTGTGCGCTGATCCTGGGAGACGCACATCACGACCACGACCACGATCATGGCCATTCGCAGGGCCACGGGCACCACCACGACCTCAACCTCAAGTCCGCCTACTTGCACGTGGTGGCCGACGCGGCCACGTCAGTCGCGGCCATCGCGGCGCTGGCCGGCGGCTGGTGGTTGGGTTGGATCTGGCTGGACCCGGTCATGGGCATCGTGGGCGCCGCCGTCGTGGCGGTTTGGGCCAGGGGCCTGATCCGCGATACCGCTGTGGTGCTGCTGGATCGCGAGATGGACCATCCCGTCGTCGACGAGATCCGCGAGGTCATCGCGGCGCACGGCGCAGCCAGTGAAACGGTCATCTCCGACCTGCATGTCTGGCGTGTGGGTCGGGCCAGCTATGCCTGTGCGCTGGGCCTGGTCACGCATGACCCCGGCCTGACGCCGGCCCGCGTGCGTGAATGGCTGTCCGTGCACGACGAGATCGTGCACACCACTGTCGAGATCCAGCGCTGCGAGGCTTGAAGCCACGCACCCCAGGGTCTGGAGTGACCCTGGCGTATGGCGTTCGTGACCCGCCGGCGGCGGGCCTCAAATCATCAACGCGAGTTCGGGCCCGGGCCGCGGTTGGCCAGGTGGCGGAACGTGATGCGGCCCTTGCTCAGGTCGTAGGGCGACATTTCCAGCGACACGTTGTCGCCGGCCAGGATGCGGATGTGATGCTTGCGCATCTTGCCGCCGGTGTAGGCGATGACCTTGTGGCCGTTCGTCAGCGTCACGCGAAAGCGCGAGTCCGGCAGGATCTCGTCGACTACGCCATGCATTTCGATCAGTTCTTCCTTGGCCAAGTGTGGGGCTCCGTTTCGATAAGTTGGGCGGGACGCCGGGCACGTGGCCGTGCCGGCGACAGATGCGGCCTGCGACAGCCGCGCGGGGTCAGTGGCAATGCGCCCAGGCCAGGCCTTCAGTCCGGGCGTAGCGCAAGGCTGCCGTCTGGCTCTGAAAACGCGGCGTGAATTGCATCACGCGGTCCACGCTGGCCATGCCCTGGCCGGACCGGATCGAGACGAGGGCGTCGAAACCGCCACCATCGCGAGCTTGAGTCATGGGGGAGACGACATACCGTCCCACTTCGATATTGTTGTTCTTGTTCATGTTCTTCTTCTGAATGTTGCGGCGGCGGCCGTCAGGCCGCCGCTGCCTTGTGGGCGCCGTGCGACGCCCAGGGTCGCTCAAAGCGAGCGGATGTTCGAAGCCTGCAGACCCTTGGGGCCTTGCTTGGTCTCGAACTCCACCTTCGCGCCTTCAGCCAGCGAGCGGAAGCCGCCGCTGTTCTTGATTTCGCTGTGGTGGGCGAACAGGTCCTTGCCGCCGCTGTCAGGCGTGATGAAGCCGAAGCCCTTGCCGTCGTCGAACCACTTCACGGTGCCGATTTCAGTTGTCATGGTGTTTCCTTTTGGATTTGAAATTGAAGAGAACTCCGCCAGCGACATGCTGTGCAGAGGCAGAAACACTCAAGAACACTCACCGGGAGTTGCTGAAGCGAGCCGCTCGCAAGAAGGGCCAGGGGGTGGCCAGCGGGGCTGCAGATAAGACCTTGAGAAAACGGCCTTGCGCGAATCTGGGATGGATTTTACACGCGAAGCGCGCACCAGTCATCCAGGCGGGTGGGCGCACTTCACGGACAGTCGTTTTCAGTGCCGGCCCGGCGCCTGCGGCGGACCGTTGTCCGGCTTGCGCGGGAACGGCGCGAACATGGCCCCCAGCACCGATGGAATGGCCGCGAACATCACGACGATGAAGTAGGTCTTGTAGCCGACGGCGTCGGCCAGCGGGCCCGAGATCATCTGCGTAGGCACCAGCGTCAGGTTCATGATGGAGTTGGCGAACGCATAGTGGGTCATGTGGAATCGACCCGGGGAGATCTGCTGCATCATGTACAGCATGTTGGCCACGAAGCCGAAGCTGTAGCCGAACTTCTCCACGGTCACCAGCGTCGCCACTGTCCAGAACGACAGCGAGTGGCCCGGGCCCGCCAGCTGCGACAGCACCACGAAGCACAAGTGCGGGATATTCAGGCACAGCGCCATGAACACGAGGGTGCGGCGGTTCAGGCCGAACTTGGACAGGAACATGCCGCCCAGCAGGCCCGCCGACAGGCTCACCACCGTGGCGATGGTGCCGTCGATCAGGCCTTTGTCCTTGAGCGACAGGCCCACGCCACCGGCTTCGACCGGTGCCTGCAGGAACAGCGGCGCCAGCTGCAGCAGCAGGCCTTCGGAGCTGCGATACAGGAAGACAAACATCAGCATGCCCCAGATGCTGTCCTTCTTGAAAAAGTCGACGATCGCTTCCCAGAAGTTGCCGAAGGCCGCCTTGACGCTCACCGGCCGATCGCCCACGCTGCCCGTGGGCAGCATGAAGCGGTGGTAAAGCGCCAGCAGCAGCATCGTCGCGGCCGAGAGGCCCATCGCCCACTGCCAGGCCTCGGTGTTGCTCAGGCGGTGGTCTTCCTTGAGCGAACCCGCGAACCACACCACCAGTGCGGTGCCGAACAGCCGGCCTACGTTCCAGAATACGCCCTGCACGCCGATGTACTTGGCCTGGCCCTTGGCATCCAGCGCGGTGATGTAGACCCCGTCCACGCAGATGTCCTGCGTCGCGGACGCGAACGCCATCACCCACAGCAGGGCGATGGTGATCTGGAAGTAGTTGGGCAGCGGCAGCGCGACCGCAATGCCGCACAGCAGCAGCGCCATGACCACTTCCATCCACAGCACGAAGAACTTCTTCGTCTTGAACATGTCCAGGAAGGCGGCCCACAGCGGCTTCAGCGACCACGCGATGCCGATGCTGGCCGTGGCCAGCGTGATCTCGCCATCACTGTGGCCCAGGTCCTTGAACATCGTGCCGGCCACCCAGATGACCATGGCGAACGGGATGCCTTCGGCGAGATAGGACGACGGCACCCAGGCCCAGGGGTTGCGGATGCGGAGGGGTTTCGTGCTCATGCGGTTGAAATCGGCTGAAACTTTTCTGGCCCAAAGCTCAACGAATCGTCACGACGGAAGTCTGGTTGGACAGCGTTGTCATTTCGAGTCGACCGTGGGCCTTGGGAGGCGCGTCGCCACGGCGCCGGGAGGCGGTCGTGGTCAGCGTGCCGGCATGCTAGAGGTGAAACCGGGCGTCGCTCATCAGGGTTACGCCAGGGGTGCGTGGGGCTTGCTTCTGGGCGGCGCCCCACCGCGCTGCCGAAGTTCGGCAGCGCCAACTCCAGTGGCCTGGCGGCTAGGGCCGCGTCAGCGGGGCGGCGCGGTGGGAGGGGTCTGGTCGATGAACGCGGCCACGTCGTCCAGCACCGGTGCCAGCCAGCGCAGCGGCGCGCCGAACGCGCCGATCAGCGAGGCGTGGCCGACGCGGTCGTAGAACTTCAGCGTGACCGGCACGCCGGCAGCCTGCAGCCGGGTGGCCAGCGCGGCGGAGTTCTGCTGCGGGTCGACGAGCGTGTCCTTGACCGCCGCACCCAGGAAGCTCGGCGGCGCCCCCACGCCGGCGTGCTGCAACGGTTGCGTCCCTTCGGGGTAGCGCGGGTGGAAGAACACCGGCTGCACGTCCGGGTTGTCGGTGGGCAGGAAGTTGTACGCGCCCGCCAGCCCGATGAAGCCGGCCAACTCCTGGGCCTTGTGGCCCTGGGGCGCCAGCCAGCGCGAGTCCAGCGCCAGCATGGCTGCGTTGTAGCCGCCCGCGCTATGCCCCATGACGAACACGCGCCGGGGGTTGCCGCCCAGCGAGCCGGCATGCGTCAGGCCCCAGGCCAGCGCCGCGGCGCTGTCGCGCAGAAAGTCCGGGTAGCGCACCTCGGGGTACAGGCGGTAGTCGGCCACCAGCGTCAGCACGCCGCGTGAGGCCAACGCTTCGCCGACAAACGCGTAGTCGCCCCGCTCGCCCTGGTTCCACGAGCCGCCATAGAAGAACACCACCACCGGCCAGCCCCCCGCAGGCGCAGCGCGCGTGGGGCGGTAGACGTCCAGCTGCTGCCGCGGGCCGGGCCCGTAGGCGGTGCCGACCGTGCGGGTGTGCGTGGCGCTGGGGGCGAGCGCGTTCAGCGGCCCCGTTGCCGAACATCCGGTCAGGTAACCGGTCACGAGCAGGGCGGCGAGTAGCGCGAGGCAGGATCTGACGGTCATGGGCTTGGTACGCAGCGGCGGCGATATTGGATCTGCCGCGCTCAAAGCTGCGCGCGCAGCGTCCGCGCCAGCGTTTCCCACGCCCGTTCCGACAGCGGGCGGTCGCGCCAGGCCTGCAGCGTGATGCGCTGTGCCCGGGCCCAGTCGGCCTCGAACACCGCCTGCTGCTGTTTGCCGAACTCCGCGTTCAGCACGTTCAGGTTGGCCTCGTCATTGAGCCGGAACGAGCGGTTGTCGAAATTGGTGGACCCCACCGACGAGAACACGCCGTCCACCACCAGCCCCTTCACATGAAACATCGTCGGCGCGTACTCCGCGAACTCGATACCGGCTTCCAGCATCGGGCCCCAGGTGCTGCGCGAGGCCTTGCGCACGGTCTCGGAGTCGATGTGACCGCTTGGCGTCAGCACGCGGACCTTCACGCCGCGGCGGGCGGCATCGATCAGCGTGCGGATGGTCAGGTCGTCCGGGACGAAGTACGAGTTGGCCAGGTCGATCGTCTTGCGCGCTGCCGTGATGGCCAGCAGGTACATCAGGTGCATGCTCTCGCTGCCGCCGCTGGGCGAGCTGCTGAACATCTGCGCCGCATACGGGCCCGTGGGCTGCAATGCCGGAAAGTAGGCTTCGCCGTGCAGCACCTCGCCGGTGGCCCGCATCCAGTTGTCCAGGAACACCGACTGCATCTGCGCCACCACGGGGCCCGTCACGCGGAAGTGTGTGTCGCGCCATTCGCCCGCATGGCGCGCGTCGCCGCGCCATTGGTCGGCGATGCCCACCCCGCCCGTGAAGCCCACCCGGCCGTCCACCACCAGCAGCTTGCGGTGCGTGCGGTTGTTCAGGCGGCCCCAGTGGCTCCAGTGCGGCTCGTGGAACCGCTCGCAGGCCACACCAGCGGCCTTCATCTCTTCAAGCATCCCGTCGTCGATCTTGAGGCTACCGACCCAGTCCAGCAGTACATGCACCTTCACACCCGCCCGGGCGCGCTCGGTCAGGGCGTCGACGAACTCGCGCCCGATGCTGCCCGACCAGTAGATGTAAGTCTCGAAGTTGACGGTGTGCTGCGCCGAGCGAATGGCCGCCAGCATGGACGGGAAGATCCGGTCGCCGTTGAGCAGCGTCTCCACCTGGTTGCCTTCCAGCAGCGGCGGCCCCAGCAGCGCGCTCAACGAGCGACGGAACTCCGCGTCGTCCGTCTCGTAGAGCTTGGGCAGCTGCACGTCAATCTTCTTCTCGGCCGTCCACAGGTTCTGGAACAGCAGCACCACGACCAGCGTCGCGGCGACGGTGGCCAGGATCACGACCGCGTGGGATGACATGGACACCTTCATGAGATTGCGCAGTGCTTGCTGCTGACGTGCGGTTGGGGGCGCAGCGATGCTAGGCAGTGCGCCGCCCGGCCCGCGTAGGCCGGTGCCGCGTCCTCGCCGGCTGCAACCGGTGTGCTGCCGGCGTGCTGCCGGCCGGGCACGCCCCCGGCACCGGCTCAGCGTGCCGCCAGCGCCGCCACCAGGGCCTTGGCCACGGCTTCGCTCGAACTCGGGTTCTGGCCGGTGATGAGGTGCCCGTCCTGCTCGACGTGGCTGAGCATCGGCAGCAGCGCGGAATGGAAGTCGGCGCCGCTGGCCTTCATCTCGTCTTCCAGCAGGAAGGGCACGACATCCTTCAACCGTGCCAGAAACTCCTCGGCATTGGTGAAGCCCGTCGCGCGGCGGCCCTGGAAGAAGGGCTGGCCATCGGCACGCCGGGCCTGCACCAGCGCGGCCGGGCCGTGGCAGACCGCCGCGATCACCTTACCGGCCGCATCGTGACGCGCCACCAGCGCGTGCAGCGTCGTGTCCGTGGCCAGGTCCACCATGGGGCCGTGGCCGCCAGGGATGAACACCGCGTCGAAGTACTCGTTCTGCACTGACGCCAGCGTCACGCTGTGCTGCAGCGCGGCCAGGGCCTGCGCCCACTGCTCGCGCTGTTTGTCGTCTGGTTCGGTCTTCGGGTCCAGCGGCACCACGCCACCCTGGGGCGAGGCGACCGTCACGGTGATGCCGGCCTCGATGGCCGCCTGGTAGGGCACCGCGAACTCCTCCAGCCACAGGCCAGTCGGATGATCGGGCGCGAGTTGGGTGGCGCTGGTGGTGACGAAAAGGGCGTGCATAGCTGGCTTTCAACGTGGCAAACCGCAAATCTAGGCAGCTGGCCGCCAAAGGCGTGTAGGTGGAAATGCCACCGTGGACATCCATATGCCTGATACCGCAGGCGGAGGCGTGCCACAGGAAAGTCGCCCATCACCAGCAGGCGGCAGAGCACCAGATCCATCGCCAGCAGTTCGGCCAACGCGGCGTCGTGCCGTCGGGCGCCCCCAAGGCGGTGTGCACCAGGACCGGCTCCACTGCAGCGCCTCCTCGCGGCGACGCGGCACGTCGGCCATTTCCGAAGCGGTTCAGGTCAAATCTAATTTCCCACGTCGAGTGCTACCCGCGCAACCGCCTGTACAACGTATTCCTACTGACCCCCAGCCGCCGCGCCGCCTCGGACACGTTGCCGCCCACAGCCGCCAGCATTTCGCGAATGTGGGCCTCGGCCAGTTGCCGCAGCTCGCCGCTCAGCGGCGCCGCTGACGCTGGCTCAAGGCTGGCAGCCTCCGGCGCGTCACGCACCTCGTCACCCACCAGCGCCGCCGTCACCACGTCCTCGCCGTCGTCCAGCAACGCCACCCCCGTCCTCACCACGTTCGCCAGCTGCCGCACATTCCCCGGCCAGCGGTAGCGGCTGAACAAGCCCATCACCTCGTCATCGACCCGCAGCGCCCGCTCCGGCGCTTCGGCCTTCAGCAGGCGGGCGACCAGCTCGTCCAAGTCCGACCGCTCGCGCAGCGGCGGTAGGCTCAGCGTCAGGCCGTTGAGGCGGTAGTACAGGTCTTCGCGGAAGCGGCCGGCGGCGACTTCGTCCTTCAGGCGGTGGTGGGTGGCGCAGATCAGGCGGAAGTCAACGGCCACCGCCGCGCCGCCGCCCAGCGGCGTGACCTGGCGGTCCTGCAAAACCCGCAGCAGCCGGGCCTGCATCGCCAGCGGCATGTCGCCGATCTCGTCCAGGAACAGCGTGCCGCCGTGGGCTTCGCGAATCCTCCCTGGCGCGCCATGGCGGTTGGCGCCGGTGAAGGCGCCGGGGCAATAGCCGAAGAGTTCGGCTTCGATCAGCGTCTCGGGCAGCGCCGCGCAGTTGACGGCCACGAACAGTTTGTCGCGCCGCGCGCTGCTGGTGTGGATGGCCTTGGCCAGCAGCTCCTTGCCGGTGCCGCTTTCGCCTTGCAGCAGCAGCGGGATGGCCGGCTTTTCCAGCAGCTTGCGGGTGCGGGCCAGCAGCGCACGCAAGGCGGCGTCGCCGGTGTCCAGCGCGGAGAGCGCGTCCTGCGGGCGCCAGGCGGCGTCGGTGGTGCAGCGCACGGGTGCCGGGCGTGCCACGGGCGCGAGGGGGCTGCGTCGCAGCGTCTGGCCGGGCTCCAGCTGCAGCCACAGCGGGGCGGCGCCGGCACCCCCTGGCAGCGCGCGCGGTGCGGTGCCGAGCGACAGCAGTGCGCGTACATCCAGCCCCAGCACGCGCTCCACGGTGGCGGCGCCGATGTCCGGTCGCGTGAGGCCCAGCAGTTCCAGCGCGGCGGTGTTGGCGCCGGTGACCCAGCCGTCTTCGCTGAGTGCGAGCAGGCCTTCGGTGACGGTGCCCAGCCCCTCCACCTGGGCGTGCAGGCGCAGGTGCAGGCCGGCGCGGAAGCGGTCCAGGAAGAGCTGGTGCTCGATCATCCGCGCGCCGCTGCGGGCCAGGGCGAGCGTGTGGCGGTGGTAGCCGCGGCGGTCGCCGGAGATGTCGAGCACGCCGAGCAGCGTGCCGGCGGGGTCGGCAATGGGCGCGGCGGCGCAGGTGAGGAAGCCGTTGCGCGCCAGGTAGTGCTCGCCGGCGTGCACGACGACCGGGGCACCCTCGGCCAGCGCGGTGCCGATGGCGTTGGTGCCGCGCCATTGCTCGCTCCACACGGCGCCGGGGCGCAGCGCGACGCGGGCGGCGCGGTCGGCAAAGTGGGCATCGTCGCCGGCAGCGTGCAGCAGCAGGCCGTGGGCGTCGGCCAGCAGCACGAGGCTGTCGCTGCCCTGGACCTGCTGGTTCAGGAAGGCCATCACCGGCCGGGCGTGGGCCATCAGCGCGTGGCGGTGCTCCAGCGCGCGGGCCAGCTGGGCGGCGCTGGCGTGGGGTGCGCCTTGCGGGCGGCCCTCTGGCGCGAGGCCGAAATCGCGGCAGCGCGCCCAGCTGGCCTGCAGCGGGCCGGCAATCAGGCCACTGGCGACGGTGCCGGTGTCCAGCCACTGGCGGCGGGCCAGGCGGATGCGCTCGGGCGGGGTGGGTGCGGACATGCGGCAGGTCTCCTGGCGGCCTCGTATTGAAGGCTCTGCGGCGGACAGTAGCCTGACAGCGCGCCGCGTCAAGCGCTTGGCGGCTTTGCGCCCCAGCTGTGCCGGAACGGCGCGCCGCGCCGGGCAGCCTGTTCCGTTTTGTGACAGTGGCCGGCGCGGCGGTGCGGTGTTTCGGCGCTGCATGGGCCGCTGTCGTTGCAAGCGGCGCTGGCATGCGCATTGCGCTTGCCGAGGCGACCCGGCCGTTCAACGCCGGGCATCCAACCGTTTCGGAGACAAGCCCATGACCGTTTACGCCGCCCCCGGCGCCGCTGGCGCCAAGATTGCCTACAAGCCCCGCTACGACAACTTCATCGGCGGCAAGTTCCAGCCGCCGGTCGAGGGCCAGTATTTCGACGTGATCTCGCCGATCAACGGCAAGGTCTACACGCAGGCCGCGCGCTCAGGCGCCCGCGACGTGGAGCTGGCGCTGGACGCCGCCCATGCCGCCGCCGCCGGCTGGGGCGCCACGCCGCCGGCCGAGCGGGCCAATGTGCTGCTGAAGATCGCCGACCGCATCGAGCAGAACCTGGAACTGCTGGCCTACGCCGAGACGGTGGACAACGGCAAGCCGATCCGCGAGACGCTGAATGCGGACGTGCCGCTGGCTGTGGACCACTTCCGCTACTTCGCCGGCTGCGTGCGGGCGCAGGAGGGCGCGCTCAGCGAGATCGATGGCAACACCATCGCCTATCACTTTCACGAGCCGCTGGGCGTTGTCGGCCAGATCATCCCGTGGAACTTCCCGCTGCTGATGGCGGCGTGGAAGGTGGCGCCCGCCCTGGGCGCCGGCAACTGCGTGGTGCTGAAGCCGGCCGAGAGCACGCCCATCGGCATCCTGCTGTTCGCGGAGCTGATCGCGGACCTGCTGCCGCCGGGCGTGCTGAACATCGTCAACGGCTACGGCAAGGAGGCCGGCATGCCGCTGGCCACCAGCAAGCGCATTGGCAAGATCGCTTTCACAGGCAGCACGGCGACGGGCCGGCAGATCGCGCAGGCGGCGGCGGCCAACCTGATCCCGGCC
Source organism: Pelomonas dachongensis (assembly GCF_043555865.1). Classification (NCBI taxonomy): domain Bacteria; kingdom Pseudomonadati; phylum Pseudomonadota; class Betaproteobacteria; order Burkholderiales; family Sphaerotilaceae; genus Roseateles; species Pelomonas dachongensis. Next base: position 60,514 of record NZ_JBIGHY010000003.1, on the reverse strand, counting down.
ACGCTGGAGCTGGGCGGCAAAAGCCCCAACCTGTTCTTCGACGACGTGATGGCCGAGGACGACGCCTTCCTCGACAAGGCGATCGAGGGCCTGGTGCTGTTCGCGTTCAACCAGGGCGAGGTCTGCACCTGCCCGAGCCGCGCGCTGATCCAGGAAAACATCTTCGACAAGTTCATGGCGCGCGCCATCAAGCGGGTGGCGGCCATCAAGCAGGGCAACCCGCTGGACACCGAGACCATGATGGGCGCCCAGGCCTCGGCCATGCAGATGGACAAGATCGAGACCTACCTGGCACTGGGCAAGGAGGAGGGCGCCAAGGTGTTGATCGGCGGCGGACGCGCGCAGCTGGGCGGCGACCTGGCGGGCGGCTACTACATCCAGCCGACGCTGTTCCAGGGCCACAACCAGATGCGCATCTTCCGCGAGGAGATCTTCGGCCCCGTGCTGGCTGTGACCACCTTCAAGACCGAGGCCGAGGCGCTGCAGATCGCCAACGACACGCCGTACGGCCTGGGCGCCGGCGTGTGGACGCGCGACGGCAGCCGTGCCTACCGGCTGGGCCGCGCCATCCAGGCCGGCCGGGTGTGGACCAATTGCTATCACGCCTACCCGGCACATGCGGCCTTCGGCGGCTACAAGGAGTCCGGCATCGGCCGCGAGACGCACAAGGGCATGCTGGACCATTACCAGCAGACGAAGAACCTGCTGGTCAGCTACTCGCCGAACGCGCTCGGGTTCTTCTGAGTACTGACTCAGGGGGCGGCGCCTGCGGTCCTGCGAGCCAGCAGGGCGCGCAGGTCGTCGGGCACGCGTTCGATGTCCAGCGGCTTGGTCCAGTACGCCGCAAAGCCGGCGGCCAGGGTGCGGCTGATCTCGTCGGGCATCGCGTCGGCCGACACCGCCACCGCTGGCACGGCGGCGAGCCGCGGGTCGGCCCGCAGTCGCTGGAGCAGCTGGCGGCCGTCGATGTCGGGCAGGTGCATGTCCAGCAGCAGCAGGTCGGGAGGATCGGCCCGCGCCAGCTCACAGGCAGCGTCCCCGCTGGTGGCCACGCGCAGCGTCACGCCCGGCAGGCCCGCCAGCACCGCCTCCATCAGCAGCGCGTTGACGGGATCGTCCTCGGCATAGAGCAGACGCCAGCATCCAGCTGCAGCGACCAGCGGCGCGGGTGGCCGCTGAGGGCGGGGTGCAGCGGCGTCGGGCACTGCGGCGCGTGGCAGCGTGAAGCTGAAGCAGCAGCCCTCGCCCTCGTTGGACTGCAGCTGCAGCGCGCTGCCCATGGCGTGCAGCAGGTGTCGGGTGATGACCAGCCCCAGGCCCGTGCCCTCCACACGGCTGCCCTCGGCGCCCAGCCGGTTGAAGGGCTGGAACAGCTGGCGCTGCTGGGCGGCGCTGAGCCCGGGGCCGTCGTCGCGCACCTGCATGCGCACCCACTCGGCCTCCAGACTCATCTGCACGGCCACGTGCCCGGCGGGTCGGGTGTACTTGACGGCGTTGGACACCAGGTTGTTCAGCACCTGCCGCAGCCGGCCTTCGTCGGCACGGGCGGTGAGGTCTGACTCCAGCTGCAGTTCCAGGCCGATGCCGCGCGCCAGCCGGGCCGGCTCCAGCGACAGGCACACCTGCTCCACCAGCGGCGCCAGCCGCACCGGCTGCAGGTCCAGGTGCAGATGGCCGGACTCGATACGGGTGATGTCCAGCACTTCGTCGATCAGCCGCAGCAGCTGCTGGCCGGCGCCGTGGATGATGCCCAGCCGCTGGCGGGCCTGTGCGTCGTGGCCGCCCGGGGCCTGCTCCAGCAGCCGCGAGAAGCCGATGATGGCGTTCAGCGGCGTGCGCAGCTCGTGGCTCATGCGCGCCAGGAAGTCGCTCTTGCTGCGGCTGGCGCGCTCCGCCGTGTCGCGCTCGCGCTCGGCGTTTTCGACGGCGATCTGCTCGCTCACGTCGACGATGGCGCCGTACCAGATCATGCGGCCGTCAGGGTCAGCATAGGGCTGGGCGTGCAACCGGTGCCAGCGCCATGCCGCGTTGGCCACGCGCGCGCGGAACTGCGACGACCAGATGGACAGCGCGCGCCCGGACGCGTCCCTCGCGGCCAGCAGGGCGGCGCGGTCGTCCTCATGCACGCGGTCGAGCCAGGGGCCATCGCTGAAATGCACGCTCTCCGGCGTCAGGCCATACAGCGAGATCAGGCCGGCACTGGCGTAGCTGAGCCAGGCTTGGCCATCGACGTCGCGCACGCACTCGAACAACACCAGGGGTGCGGCGTCGGCGGCGCGCTGCACCCGGGCCAGTTCGGCTTCGATACGCAGCCGCTCCCGCATCGGCGACAGCACCAGCTGAGCGACCTGCCCGTCGGGCCCCTCCACCAGGCTGGCACAGCAGAGCACGTGCACGTTGCCGGACACGGCGCGCAACGAGAGGCTCAGCTCCTGCACGTCGCCGTGCAGATGCAGCGTGGGCAGCAGGTGCGTGTGGTAAAGCACCCGCCCCGCACGGCTGAGCAGCTCGTCCACCGGGTGGCCAACCAGTGACGCAGGCGCCCGGCCCAGCCAGTCGCCCACGCAGGTGTTGGCGGCCAGGATGCACCCCTGCCTCCCGACACGCAGCACACCGACGGGCAGGCGTTCAAGCTCCGGCGGCAGTCCGGGCATCGAGCACCTCCTGGATCAACTGCATGGTCAATGCCGGGTGGCTGACATGCGGGCAGTGGCCTGAGATGTCGACCTCACGCAGGCGGCTCAGCGGCATGTGGCGGTGCATCCAGCGCCCCACCTCGGGCGGCGCGACGCTGTCGTGCAGGCTCTGGACAATGGTTGCGGGCACGCGGGCCCGGCCCACCAGCGCGCGGGCCTCGACGAGGAAGGCCAGCCGCGCAAAATGGCGTGCGATGCGCGGCTCCAGTGCGCACAGCGCCGTCTCGAACTGCTGCACCAGTTCCTGCGGATTGGCCTCGCCGATGGCCATGGGCGCCAGGAAGCGGGCCCAGCCGAAATGGTTGGACTCCATCAGGTGGAACATCTCGTCCAGGTCTTCACGTTCGAAGCCGCCGACATAGTCCGGCGGATCGTTGATGAAGCGGGGCGACGGCGCCAGCATCAGCAGGTGCTCGAACCGCTGGGGTTGCTGCTCGGCCGCCAGCAGCGCGATGACGCCGCCCACGGAATGGGCGACGCAGATGACCCGTTCCAGCCCGGCCGCGTCCAGCACGGCCAGCAGGTCGGCCGCGTAGCCCTTCAGGCTGGCGTGGTGCTGCACATCCCAGGCCGCCAGCGCGTCGCCGCAGCCGGCATGGTCGTAGACCAGGGTGCGATGCTGGGCCTCGAAGGCAGGCGCCACGAAGCGCCAGATGTTGCGATCACAGCCGAAGCCGTGCACGAACACCAGCGTGGTGTCCCCCTGCCCGCTGATGACGGCATGGTGGCGCTGCAGTGCCGCTTGGCTTCTCATGCCCTTCTCCCTGATGTGCGTGTCGCCCGCGGGAAGAGTATGGAGGGATATCCCCCGCGGGCGTCAAGGGTGCCAGACTGCGCTGGATCAAGGCGAGGCGATGTTTTTTTGCAAGGCGCGATGGCGCCGTGCCGCGCGCGTCAGGGGGCGGCCGGCTTCAGGTGCCTGCCCAGAAAGCTCTCCACGCGCCGCGCGAAGTCCAGCCGCGTGCTCATCTGCTGCCAGCCGTGCCCCTCGTTCTCGTACTCGACGTACTCGGGTGGGTTGCCGGCCTTGGTCATCGCGTCGCGCAGGCGGCGGCCGTGGTCCTTGGGCACGCGCACGTCGTCGGCGCCGTAAGCCAGCAGCAGCGGCGCCTTGATGCGTGACGCCTGGTGCACGGGCGACACCTCGATGAGCTGCGCGGCATCCTTCTTGGCGTCGCCGATCAGCTCGGGGTAGGCATGCCGGCGCGCATAGCCGTGCAGGTCGTCGACGACGAAGAAGCCGCCCTCCAGGTGCAGCGGCAGGTCGGCCACGCCGACCCAGCTGACGCCGCAGCGGAACAGCTCGGGATGGCGGATCAGACCCATGGCGGTGGCGTAGCCGCCGTAGCTGGCGCCCATCACGCAGGCGCTGTCGGTGGCCAGGCTCGTCTTGCGCGCCCACAGCAGCGCATCCGCCAGGTCGTCCTGCATGGCCAGGCCCCACTGCTTGAAGCCGGCCTTGAAGTGGGCATCGCCATAGCCCTGGCTGCCGCGGAACTCGGGCTCGATGACGAGGTAGCCGCGCGAGGCCAGGAACTGCGCCATCGGCTCCCAGCGCCAGTGACCGTTGCGCAGCCAGGGGCCGCCGTGGACCAGCACGACGGCGGGCGCCGGCTGGCCCGGCGCCACGCCTTGCGGCAGCGTCAGCCAGACCGGCAGGTCGCGGCCGTCGCGGGCCTGGATGCGCTGGAAATCCACCGCCGCCATCTGCTGGGCACGCGTGCCGGGCATGACGACGGCGACGTTCTCCCAGCGCTTCGTGTCAGCGCGGTAAAGGAGGTAGCGACCAGGGTCGCGGTCGGCGTAGGAGTGCACCAGCGCCACCATGTCCGGCGCGCCGCAGCGGCGGCAGTCGATGCGGTTGACGCGGCCGGGGAGGCGGGCGTCGGCTTCGGCCTGGAACTTCTTCATGGCCGGGTCGGTCCAGACCGTCACCTGCGAATCGGCATGCAGGCTCACGCCGAGCACGCCCTGGCCGGGGGCGCCGTGCAGCAGCTCGCCGCTGAAGTCGAACCCGGGCGCCTGCACGAGGGGTCGCGCGGCGGGCTTGCCAGCGGCGAAGTCGAAGGTCGTCAGCACCGCCTCGCGGGCCGGGCCGCGCGGCTCGGTCACGTAAAGCTGGCCATCGTCGGAGACGCCCAGCGCCGTGAACGGCGGCTCGACGAGCTTGAAGCTGGCCAGTTGCCGCCACTGGTCCGCGCCGGGCGCCAGCCAGTGCAGCACGCCGCGGCCATCATCGTCGTACAGACTCATGGCCACGCGTGGCTGGCCCTTGCTGTCGAAGATCCACTGCACCGCCCGCTCGGGCGGCGGGGGCATGTCCATCTTGCGCACCAGACCGCTCTTCACATTCAGCCACTTGGGCTCGACATGCCGCAACTGGAAGTCGAACCGGCCGACGATGACTTCATCGGGCCGCACGCCAGGCTGCTGCCGGGGCACGCTGAGCAAGACGTGGTCGGGGCGCAGGGAGTCCGACTGCTGCATGCAGGAGTCGATCTCGCTGCAGATCAGCTCGGCGAGCTTGCCGCCATCCGCGTCGACCGCGTACAGCCCCGGTAGGTGCGTGGTGTGGCGGGCTGGCTCGATCTTGCCGAGCTGGAACAGCAGGCGCTCGTCGTTGACCCAGTCGAACCAGGCGACGTCCTGTTTGGCGAAGAACGCCACCACCTTGGCCGGCTCACTGCTCTGCAGGTCCACCACCAGCAGGGCGGCGCGGCGGTTGTCGTGCACGCGTGTGAGGCCCACGTAGCGGCCGCCGGGCGACAGCTTGACCTGCAGCACAGCCGGATGCCTGAAGAAGATCTCGGCGGGCAGGGGCGGCGTGTCAGCCGCCGCCTGCACCGGAGCGACTCCGCCCAGTGCGATCGCCAGTGTCAGTGCCATCGTCACTGCAGTCGCGCATGCCAGCGCCCGGCTCAGCCCATCCATCCCTGTCTCCTTGTGCGTTCTTGGCGCGCGGATTATGGAGAGAAAGACAGCGCTATCCGCCTGCGGCACCTCGGTGGGTGAATGGTTCACACACCGCTCAGGCGGTCAGCTTCAGGCCCACGATGCCGGCCAGGATGAAGCCCACGCAGGTCAGGCGGGCGACCGTGGCGGGCTCGTGGAACAGCACCATGCCCAGCACCACCGTGCCGACGGCCCCGATGCCGGTCCACACTGCATAGGCGGTGCCCACCGGCAGCGTGCGCATCGCCACGCCCAGCAGCGCGACGCTGATGACCATGGCCGCCACGGTGCCGGCGGTGGGCCAGGGGCGCGTGAAGCCGTCCGTGTACTTGAGGCCGATGGCCCAGCCGACCTCGAACAGGCCGGCAATGACGAGAAGCAGCCAGGCCATGGCCCGTCTCCTGGCGCGTCGTGCGCGCAATGCCCGGGTCGTCCCGGGCGTCGGTCAGGCGGGCCCGGTCGTCCGGGCCGGCGGCTTCCGGGTGGAAGGCGCGGGCTCAGTGTAGGCAGGCGTGCTGTGGGCGCGGCCCATGCCCCAGGGCGGCATGGGTGGTTGCGCCGCCACAGTGGCCGGCGGTCGAAAGCCGGGCCAGCCGGCCGCTCAGCGCTGGCCCGTGCAGTTGGCGTAGAAGCTGGTGGTGGCAGGCCAGTCCGAGAACACGCCCATCACGCCGACCTGCTCGGCCAGCACGTCCAGCACGCGGTAGACATCGCCCTCGCGCTTGATGGCGGCATCGACCGTCTGCAGGTAGAAGCCGTTGTTGCCATCGGCCAGGATGCCGCTGCGCTCCAGCGACCAGGCAATGATGTCCAGCCCGGCCGCCCTGGCGTTGCGGGCGTAGGCCGAGGGCATCAGGTTGCCGCTGCTGTCAGCCGCCAGCAGCGCAAAGATGGGCGGGGCGACGATGCGGATGCCGGCGGCGCGGTAGGCCTTCAGCTGCTGCGCGGTGGGCAGGTCGGCCACCACGTTGGCGTCGTCCAGGTACACGGCCTGGCGACCGTAGGCCGGCTCGTTCCTGACCCAGTACAGCACGTCGTTGATGTCGAAGCTCTGCGGCCAGAGGTCGCGCGGCGGCACGCCCATCGCCTTGTGCTCGTCGATCATCTGTTGCGCGTAGGCGGCCTGCGTGTAGCCGTTGAACGGCATGGGCACGCTGGGCGACTTCAGCTCGGGCGTCATCTTCACGTCCAGCTGCTTGAACAGCGCGATGGCCTCCTTCAGCGTCAGCAGCGTGCCGCTGGTGGGGCCGGCGTGCAGGTCGGTGCGGAAGTTGGGCGTACCGGCCATGTACTCGGCCACCGTGCGGCCGCGCGGGTTGAACGCGTCCATCTTGCCGCGCAGCGTTTTGAACTCGGCCAGCGTCAGCTCCGATGTGCGGCACTCGGCCGCGGCCGGGGCGACCAGCGTGCCCGCCGCATCGAACTGCGCCGGCGTGAACGGCGTGACGCACTTGGCTGCCAGCGGCGTGGCGAGGATGTTGGTGGTGGTGTGCAGGTCGTTCTGCGCGTGGCGGCACACCAGCTGCCTGTCCTTCGTGAACGTCACGTCGCACTCGACGATGCCGGCGCCGCTGCGGGCCGCGGCCTCGTAGCTTTCCTTGGTGTGCTCCGGGAACATCAGCGGCGCACCGCGGTGGCCGATAGAGAACAGCGTGGGCTGGTACTGCTCGCGCGTGGCGGCGCAGCGCTGCAGCCGCTGCTTCAGCGGGCTGTCCGCCATCTCGTTGACGAGGAAGAACGGGCGCGGGCCCATCTGCACGCTGGCGATACCGTCACGGCCGCGCGGGTCGTGATGGCCGCCGCGGCGGTCGTTGTCGAAGTCGTGGGCGGAGGCGGGCAGGGCGGCCGCGCCCAGCGCGAGCAGGGCCAGGCGGGTGAGGAAATGGCGCATCGGGGTCTCCGTTGAGTCGATGCGCGCACGCTAGGCAGTGCGCGTGAACCCGGCGTGACAACAGGCGCGGCGCTGCGGGGTTAGGGGGAAGCGAGATGCAACAGACGCAAGCGCCCTGTCGCCGTCATGCGCGTGTCACTCAGCACCTCCCGGCCGCCAGGACGGCACGGATGAACGGCGCCTTCGCTTCGGTGTAGGCCGCCTTGTCCGCCGCATGCCGAGCGGCCAGCGCGCGCTTCAGCTCGCCGTAGCGCTGTGCCAGTGCGGCGTCGGCCCGCAGCGCGTCGCGAAACGCCAGGTGATCGCGCCACAGCACACCGCCACGCACGACGGCATGCAGGTGCACACGCGGCATGTCACCCGTCGCATCCCGCACGAAGTAGCGCCGCTCGGGCAGTTCGGTCTCGTACGCGGGCCGGTAGCGATAGCCCAGCGCCGCCAGTGCGGTTGTACGGGCTTCGACGGCCGCCAGGTTGTCGACGCCGAGCATCAAGTCCAGCACGGGCTTGGCGCAAAGGCCGGGTACGGCGGTGCTGCCGATGTGCTCGATGGCGCCAGGGGTGTCGCCCAGCACCGCGCGCAGCGCGGCGGCGGTGGCGTCGAACTGCGCCGGCCACCCGGGGTCGGGCTCGGCGAGGCGCACACCGCTCATGCGCGCCGGCCGTCAGGGCGCCGCGTACGGCCCCGCGCGCAGCGCGTCGGCCAGGCCCTTGCGGTTTTGCTGCAGCGCCACCATCGAGAAGTGGATGTGGCCGCTGCCGGGTGACTGCTGGCGGATGATCTCGATCTGCGCCAGCACCTCGTCGGGCTGCCAGCTCTGTGGCGTGTCGTTGATGCGGCTGGTGAACAGGCCCGGATGGATGGGCCGGCCCAGCGGGTTGTTGGCGCGCCAGGCCTGCAGCAGCGGCTCGAAGGCCTGGGCGGTCTGCGAGCGCGGCCAGTACAGCTGCGGCGCGAGGTAGTCCATCCAGCCCTCGCGCAGCCACAGCTCCACGTCGGCATACAGCTTGTCGTACTGGCTGAAGCCGCTGATGCCAGCCGGCCGCATGCCCGGCTTGGGAATGCCGAAGGGGCTGACGCCCACGCGCGTGCCGGGGCGCACCTCGTGGGCCATCGCGTACAGGCGCTGCACCAGCGTGTTGACGTTGTAGCGGCGCCAGTCGTGGCGGCTCAAGCTGCCGCCCTTGGCCACGTACTTCTGCCAGCTCGGCTCGTCGGGGAAGTCCACCTCCAGTTTGGTGGCGGGGTCGGTGATGGGGTAGGGGTAGAAGTAGTCGTCGATGTGCACGCCGTCCACCGCGTAGCGGCTCAACAGGTCGCTCACGACGGCCAGCGTGTGCTCGGCCGACGCCGGCTCGCCCGGGTCCATCCACAGCTGGTCGCCGTACCGGCGCACCCAGTCGGGGTGGGTGCGGCTGACGTGGCTCTCGTGCACCGGCGACTTGGCCGAGCTGTGGCGCGAGCGGTAGGGGTTGAACCAGGCGTGCAGTTCCAGCCCGCGCGCCTTGGCCTCGCGCAGCCACACGGCCAACGGGTCGTAGCCGGGGTGCTGGCCCTGCGTGCCGGTCAGGTACTCGCTCCACGGCTCCAGCTTCGATTCGTACAGCGCATCGTTGGCTGTGCGCACCTGCAGGATCAGCGCGTTCAGGCCGATGCGCTGGGCCGTGTCGCACATCGCCACGATCTCGGCCTGCTGCGCTTCGGCGCTCAGGCCCGGCTTGCTGGGCCAGTCGATGTTGGCGACGGTGGCGACCCACGCGGCGCGCCATTCGCGCGGCGGCGGCGGGCCCATCACGGCGGCCGGTCCGGCGGCGGGCGCGGACGTGGCGTTCAGCGCGGCCTCGCCGGGAGACACGGGGGCGGGCGGTGTGGCGCAGGCGGTCAGCAAGGGCAGGCTGGCGAGGCTCAGCAGTTCACGGCGTTTCATGGCATCAGACCTTCACGAACCAGTTCTTTCGATACATGAGCCACGCCACCGCGTACATGACGAGCACGAACGCGAGGGCGTGGAGCAGGGAGGCATTGACGGGCGCGAGCCCCGAATCGCGCAGTGGCGCATACAGCGCGCGGCCCAGGCTGGAGCCGTCGGCCAGCTTGATCGTGTAGAGCATCTTGGCGATGAAGCCCGACAGCACGAACAGGAACAGGGCGTTCATGCCGAACACGACCAGCGGGTGCAGCAGCCGCGCCCAGCGCGCGCGGGCCAGCGGCTGCGGTAGCGCGTCCAGCAGCCAGTGGAAGACGGCGAACACCACCAGCGCCCAGCCGGCCATCGTGAACACGAAGGGCGGTGTCCAAAGCGACTTGTTGATGGGCATCAGCCACGCGTCCAGCACCTGCCCCAGCCACAGCGACGCCAGGCCCCACAGCATCCAGGTCATCGTCTTCTCGGCCGGTTGCCGGTTCGACGCAATCACATAGCCGGCCAGTACGCCCAGCAGCTGAGTGGACACGGCCGGCAGCGTGCTCAGCAGGCCCTCGGGATCCCAGGTCTTGGCCTGCCGCCACAGGTGGCCGTCCATCAGCAACCGGTCCAGCCAGGCCCCGGCGTCCTTGCCGGGTTCCAGCAAGCCCGTGTGGACCACGCCGTCCGCATCCGGCACCGGCAGGCACAGCTGAATCAGCGAATAGATCGCCAACAGCAGCACGGCCCACAGCGCGACGCCGCGTGAGTTGCACCACAGCACGATGGGCGCCGCCGCCAGCGTACAAAGGCCCAGGCGCTGCAGCACGCCGGGGATGCGCACCGTGTCGAAGTTGAAGCTGGGGATGAGGTTCAGCAGCAAGCCGATGCCGATGATGACCAGCGCCCGGCGCGACGTGCTCAGCAGCAGCGCGGTCTTGTCCGCACCGGCCTGCGCGCGGCGGGCCAGGCTGATCGTCATCGCCATGCCGCTGATGAAGACGAAGAACGGGAACACCCAGTCCGTGAACGTCCAGCCATGCCACTTGGCATGCAGCAGCGGCGCGTAGACATGACCCCAGTCGCCCGGGTTGTTGACCAGCAGCATGGCCGCGATCGCGAAGCCGCGGAACGCGTCCAGGCTCAGCAAGCGCTTGTTCACGCGTCGGCTTTCTTCCCGAAGTTCTCGGGCACCTTGATCAGCGCCGTCATGACGAAGCTGGGAATGGTGGCCACCAGCACCCAGGCGAAGAAGGGCACATAGCCGATGTGATCCTGCAACCAGCCGCTCCACATGCCCGGGATCATCATGCCCAGCGCCATGAAGCCGGTGCAGATCGCGTAGTGCGCGGTTTTCTGCGGGCCGTCGGCCACGAGGATCATGTACATCAGGTAGGCCGTGAAGCCCAGGCCGTAGCCGAACTGCTCGACCGCCAGCGCGGCGCTGATGACGGCCAGGCTGGTCGGGTGCGTCAGCGCCAGTGCCAGGAAGGCGACGTTGGGCACGTGCATGGCCAGCACCAGCGGCCACAGCGCGCGCTTGAGCCCGAACCTGGAGATGACCCAGCCGCCCACCAGGCCGCCCAGCGTCAGCGCCGTCAGACCCACCGTGCCGTAGGCGATGCCCACCTGCTTGGTGGACAGGCCCAGGCCGCCCTGATCGACGGGGTCCAGCAGGAACGGCGTGGCCAGCTTCAGCAGCTGCGCCTCGGGGAAGCGGTACAGCAGCAGAAAGCCCAGCACGACGAGGATACCGGGCTTCTTGAAGTAGCTCGCGAACACGGCGAAGAACTCGGCCACAAGGCCGCGTGCGGCGCCGCCGCCCACGCCGCGCACGTCCGCCGCCGGCCGCGGCAGCACCAGCGCATGCCACAGGGCCAGCAGCACGAACAGGCCGCCCAGCAGCCAGAACACCCAGCTCCAGGCCTGCACGGCGCTGCCGGTGCGCTCGGTCAGTTCACCCGCCAGGTAGACCAGCCCGCCCTGACCGCCGATGTTGGCCAGGCGGTAGAAGGTGGAACGCACGCCGACGAAGGCGGCCTGCTGGTGCTGCGGCAGCGCCAGCATGTAGTAGCCGTCAGCCGCGATGTCGTGCGACGCCGACGCGAACGCCATCAGCCAGAACACCGCCAGCGTCATCTGGAAGGCGCGCTCGCCGGGTAACGTCAGCGCCACGCCGGCCAGCGCCGCGCCGATGAAGAACTGCAGCACCGTGACCCACAGTCGCTTGGTGCCGAACAACTCGGCCAGTGGCGACCACAGCGGCTTGATGACCCAGGGCAGGTAGAGCCAGCTGGTGTACAGCGCGATGTCGGTGTTGGAGAAGCCCAGGTTCTTGTACATGACGACCGACAAGGTCATCACGACGACATAGGGAATGCCTTGGCCGAAGTAGAGGCTGGGAATCCAGACCCAGGGGGAGCGTTTCATGCGCTCAGCGCTTGGCTGACGCTGCCGTCCGCCGCATCCAGCAGCGCCCGTGCCTCGCCGGCCGCGATGCCGCGCTTTAGCATCACCAGCGCCGTCTTCACATGGTGGTCGCAGTCGGCCAGCGCGGCTTGTGCGTCGGCTTCGCTGGCGCCCGAGGCGCGCACCGTCAGCGCCAGCGCCCGCTTCACGAGCTTGGCGTTGGTGGCCTTCAGGTCCACCATCAGGTTGCCGTAGACCTTGTTGAGTCGCACCATCAGCGCCGACGAAAACGTGTTCAGCGCGATCTTCTGCGAGGTGCCGGCCTTCAGCCGCGTGCTGCCGGAGATGACCTCGGCGCCGGTGTCCAGCGTGATGCCGATGTCGGCCTGCTGCGTGACGGGTGCATCCGGGTTGTTGGCAAAGCCGATGGTCAGTGCGCCGGCGGCGCGTGCGGCTTCCATTGCACCCAGCACGTAGGGCGTGCCGCCCGACGCCGCCAGCAGCAGGGCCACGTCGTTGGGGCCGGGCTTCAGCGCGGCGAGGTCGGCACCGCCTTGCGCGCGGTCGTCCTCGGCGCCCTCGACGGCGACGAACATCGCGCCCGCGCCCCCGGCCATTACCGCCACGGCGCGCTCGCGCGGCCACGAGAAGGTCGGGTACAGCTCCACGCTGTCCAGCACGCCGAGGCGACCCGAGGTGCCGGCACCGGCGTACAGCAGCCGGCCGCCCGCACGGATGCGCGGCAGCGCGGCGTCCACCGCTGCGGCCAGCTGCGGCATCGCGGCCTTCACGGCGGCGACAGCGGCGTTCTGGTCGTCGATGAAGGCCTCCAGCAGCGCGGGCGTGGCGTAGGTGTCCAGGTCGGGGTGGCGGGTGCTCGGGGTTTCGGTGTTCAGCATGGGGGGCGGCAGCAAAGCTGCCGCACTCTAGCCCCTGGCATCGAGGCATGACGAATGCCACGCGGCATTGCGGCCATAACGGCAGGTAATCAGAATGCGTGCGCCGGCTGTAAGGAGTGCTGTGCTCCGTCCGACGCAGGCTGGCAAGTCGATGCGGCGCAACCCGTCTCGACCTGTGGTGAACCCGATCTCAACCACTCATCCTTTTGGAGACCTCCATGAACGCATCCCTGAAGAACGGCCTGGGCATTGCAGCCGCTGCTGCTGCTCTGTTCGCGACTGCCGTGCCCACCACCGCCGCGGCGGCCGACGGCATGGTCAAGTGTTCCGGCGTGAACAGCTGCAAGGGCTCGTCGGAATGCAAGACCGCCAAGAGCGGCTGCAAGGGCCAGAACGGCTGCAAGGGCCAGGGCTGGGTCAGCAAGAAGACCGCCGACGAATGCACCAAGGCCGGCGGAAAAGTCGAAAAGTAAGCCCATCGCCAGAGGCGCGGCGGCCTGAGACGCCGCGCCGTTCCTCCCCTGCCATGAACCGAATCCAAGGCTTCGGCCTCGGGCTGCGCACCGAGCATTACGCCGCCTTCGAGGCCGGTGTCGATGCCAGCGTGCGGCCTGACTGGCTGGAGATCATTTCCGAGAACTACCTGGTGCCGGGTGGCCCGCCGCTGGCGCACCTGGAGCGCATTCGCGCGGACTACCCCCTGGTCATGCACGGCGTCTCGCTGTCCGTCGCCGGGCCCGAGCCCCTGGACCTGGCCTACCTGCGCGAGCTGAAGGGGCTGGCCGACCGGCTGCAGCCCGGCTGGGTGTCCGACCACCTCTGCTGGAGCGCCGATGCGCACGGCCAGCTGCACGACCTGCTGCCCGTGCCGCTGACCCGCGCCGCGCTGGACCACGTGGGCGGCCGCATCGCGCAAGCCCAAGACCTGCTGGGCCGGCCACTGGTGCTGGAGAACGTGTCCAGCTACGTGCGCTTCACGGCCGACGAGATGACGGAATGGGACTTCATCGTCCAGCTGCTGCAGGCCACCGGCGCGCGGCTGCTGCTGGACGTCAACAACGTCTACGTGTCCGGCCGCAACCACGGCTTCGACCCTGTCGCCTACCTGGACGCGATTCCCGCGGCCCTGGTGAGCCAGATCCACCTGGCCGGCCACGAGGACCGGGGCGACATCGTCATTGACACGCACGACCACCCGGTGCGCGACGAGGTCTGGGCGCTGTACGCGCATGCGCTGAAGCGCTTCGGCCGCGTGCCCACCATGATCGAGCGCGACGACCACATCCCGCCGTTGCCCGAGCTGCTGGCCGAACTGGGTCGCGCGCGGGCGCTTGCCGCATGAACGTCGCCGCACAACAGCAGGGGCTTGCCGCCGCCATCCGCGACGGCGCCGACGCCACCGACCTCCTGGCCGGCGACTTCTCCACGGGCCTGGCGGTCTACCGCCACGCCTACCGTGCGCGGCTGGTCGAGGCGCTGGCCGACAACTACACCGCGCTGGCCCGTGCGCTGGGCGACGAGGCTTTCGATGCGCTGGCCCAGGCCTACATCGCCGCACGGCCCAGCCGCCACCCGTCCATCCGCTGGTTCGGTCACCAACTGGCTGACTTCATGGCCGAGGTTGGCGACGACCTCGTGCCGCATGCCAGCCTCGTCGACTTCGCGCGCATGGACTGGGCGCTGCGCAGCGCCTTCGACGCCGCCGACGCGCCGCTGCTGCACTCCGCCACGCTGGCCGCGCTGAGCCCGGACGACTGGGCAGGCCTGGTGCTGCGCCTGCACCCCGGCGCGCAGCGCGTGCCGCTGTCCCATGCCATCGAGCCCGGCTGGCGGGCGCTGCGCGAGTGGGACCCTGAGTCCGGCGACGAGCCGCCCACATTGGAAGAGCCACAGCCGCACGAGCACACGCTGCTGGCCTGGCGCCAACACGGCGAGACGCGTTGGCGCTCGGTGGAGCCGCTGGAGGCCGTGCTGCTGCAGGCCGTGGCCGACGGCGAACCGTTCGCCATGCTTTGCGAGCGCGCCGGCACCGCGCCGGCCGTGGTCGCCGCACTGCAGCAATGGCTGGCTGACGGTTTGTTGAGATCGACTTGACCTACCCGGCCGCCGGGTGATGCCGGCTTGGCTATCCTGTGCCCCATCCGACCACCGAGGCCTTGCCATGTCCCGACTGCTGACTGCCCTGTTCACCGCGCTGCTCATCCCCGCCGCCCAGGCGGCCCTGAGCGTGGGTGCGCCGGCGCCCGACTTCACTGCCGAAGCCGCCGTGGGCGGCCAGGCCTTCAAGTTCAGCCTCGCCGAGACGCTGAAGAAAGGCCCCGTGGTGCTGTACTTCTACCCCAAGGCCTTCACCAGCGGCTGCACGGTCGAAGCCCATCAGTTCGCCGAGGCCACCGACAAGTTCAAGGCGTTCAACACCACCGTCATCGGCATGTCCAACGACAACATCGACACGTTGAAAAAGTTCAGCGTGGAGGCCTGCCGCAACAAGTTCGCCGTCGCCGCGGATGCTGCCGGCAAGACCATCAAGGACTACGAAGTGAACCTGAAGATGGTGCCCGGCACCATGGCCGACCGTGTGTCCTACCTGATCGGCACGGACGGCAAGATCGCCGCTGTGCACGCCAGCATGAACCCCGATGGCCACATCGACGCGATGCTGAAGGCCGCCGAGAAGCTGAAGAAGTGATCTCGGCCCTCGGCGCGGCCGAGCTGCTGGCTGCCTACCGCAGCGGCACGCTGTCGCCGGTGGACGTGATGCAGGCGGTGCTCGCGCAGGCCGCCGCGCGCGAAGGCGAGCTGCATGCGCTGTGCGCCGTTGAGGCCGATGCGGCGCTGGTCGCTGCCCGGGCCAGCGAGGCGCGCTGGCGGGCCGGCACACCGCTCGCGTTGGACGGCGTGCCCGTCACGTTGAAGGAGAACATCGCCGTGCCCGGCGCGGCCTACCGGCTGGGCACGGCCGCGACGCCCGACGACGCCGTGGCGCGCTTCGAAGCCCCGCCCGCCGCGCGGCTGCGCGAGGCCGGTGCCATTGCTTGGGCGCGCACCACCATGCCCGACTACGGCATGCTGAGTTCGGGCCTGTCCAGCCTCTACCCCGAACCAGCGCGAAACCCTTGGGACACGTCGCTGACGCCCGGAGGGTCCAGCGCCGGTGCTGCCGCCGCGGCCGCCGCAGGCTACGGCCCGCTGCACCTGGGCACCGACATCGGCGGCTCCATCCGGCTGCCCGCGGGCTGGTGCGGCCTGGTGGGCCTCAAGCCCAGCCATGGGCGCGTACCCATCCAGCCGGCCTACGCCGGCCGCGTCGCCGGGCCGTTGACGCGCACGGTGGACGACGCCGCGCTGATGCTGGCCACGCTGGCCCGGCCCGATGCGCGCGACGCCACGCAGCTGCCGCCCGGTGCCGTGCTGCCGCGCCCGCTGGACCTGCGCAGCCTGCGCATCGGCCTGTGGCTGGACGCCGGCTGGGGCGAGGCACCGCAACCCGAGGTGCTGGCGGCCGTCACTGCCGCCGCCCGCGCGTTCGAGTCGCAGGGCGCCATCGTCGAGCCGGTGCCCGCGTTCACGACGCGCGCGATGGCCGACGGCATTGACCGTTTCTGGCGCATGCGCTCGTGGCTGGACATTTCGGCCCTGCCGCCCGAGCGTCGCGTCAAGGTGCTGCCCTACATCCTCGACTGGGTGGCGCCCGCCGCCCGCTACGACGGCGCCGCCGTCTTCAACGGCTACAGCCAGATGCAGGCGCTGCGCGAGGCAGCCAACGCGGCCATGGACGGGCCTCAACCGTTCGACTTCGTGCTGTCGCCCGTCAGCCCCATGCCGGCCTACCCCGCCCACCAGGCCAGCCCGCTGCACGACCCGGCGCGGCCCTTCGAGCACATCGCGTTCACGCTGCCGTTCAACATGAGCGAGCAGCCGGCGCTGGCGATCAACGCGGGCTACATGGCGGCAGGTTTGCCCATCGGCCTGCAGATCATCGGCCGCCGCTTCGACGATGCCGGTGTGCTGGCGCTGGGCGCGTGGTGGGAGCGCCTGAGACCGCCGCAGCGCCCGTGGCCGCTGGACGGTAGGTGACGCCGCAGGGCCGCCAGCCGACGCGCGTTGATCGGACGATCAGGCCGACGATCTGCCTAGAAAAACTCGGGATGCCGCGCAGCCAGCGAACTCTCGAACTGCTGGATGGCGCGGAAGTTGGCAAAACCAGGCGCCATCTTTCGGCCGATATCCCAGCAGCGCCACGCGCGCGGCGTGTCGTACTCGACAAACAAGGTGTCGCCCAAATCCTTGTAGGCACCGGCGATGAAGGGATGGGATTTCAGAACTTCAACGAAGAGCTGTTGAGCGGCCCCTCGCTCGCCGAGCATCGCGCGGTTGTTCGCCTCGAAGATCCGCAGCATGTGCGTCTTGGTCGTGGTGCTTTTGCCGATATCGGCCAGGTCGGCGATCGCCTGGGTCAGGGCATCCTTGGACTTGGCGCTCAGCGCTCCCGTCAGCCGGCGCACGGCGTCGTTGGTCTGGATCAGCTGTTTCTGCTCCGCCGTCAGCGGCGCCGGGGCCTCGCCGGTCATCAGGGTCCACTCATAGAAGCCCAGGAAGGCGTCGAGTCCCCGTCCCTCGCGCAGCGCGCTCTCCAGCTCATCCTTGCTGCGCTGTCGCGCGCTCGACATGTCGTCCGGCGTGAGCGCCGCCGCGCGGTCCAGGGCCTGGTCCACTGGGTGGTCTGATCCGGACGCCGGCCGCAGCGGGAATGCCGACGCGTCAAATGGGGGCACCGGGTTTGAGTGCACATGCCGAACGACCACCGTCTGCGTGGTGGTTCCGCCGGCGTCGTAGGTGACCAGCGAGAACTGCGCCGGGATTGAATCCGCCTGGGCGAGCGCACTGAGAATCTGCGGATGGCCGCCAAATGTGTACCGGACCAGCTGGGCGAACATCCGCGCCTCGCCGGGTGACGCGGGCATCAGGCGGGCGCCGCGTCGAAACATCACGTTCGGGCCGGCATAGAACACCTCGGCAGCGCCCTCGGTCTTGACCTGCAGCGGCGCGGACGGCTTGTCCTGCACTGACAGGTTGTGTTCATTGTCGACTTGCGCCATGACGGAGTCGCCCAGCTTTGCTGCGGACATCGCGGCTCCCAAGGTGTTGCGATTCTTGAGTTCGTAGGTGCGAAAGCCAACGGTGTCGTACAGCGAGTAATCGACGCGGGTCTTCGTGCGGCCATCAATCACCCAACGCTTGCGGGCAGCAAAGTCGTAGACGGTGGTCGCGTCGGCCGATGCAACCCTGATGGACTTGTCGCTGAGCGCCACGTCCAGCGTGGATTGGCGGTCCGCAGGAACGCCCGACGCACCGGCCTTCGCCTGGACGTGGCGGCCCACCTCCAACTGAAGGCTCACGTCCGCTCGTGCCGGCATCGCGACCAGCCAAGCCATCGCAGGCATCCATCCGAGCACGAATGCCGCAGTGGGCTTCAGGAATGTTGACACGATGCTCCCTTGGTTCTTGCTCAACGTTTCATGAGGCGGTCGAGCCTGTTGTTTCATCAATACCCGCCGGGCCGAAAGCGGCCGATCACGACCGGCCGGTCCTGGCCTGCTGTTCATGCTAACGGACCCAACGCAGCCCCCGGCGAGGGGGCACGGCGCCGCTCAGGCGCGCGGTGGTGGTGCCTGCGGTGGCAAGCCTGCGGCCACCAGGTCGGCATTGACCATCTCCCACGCGGCCTCGAAGTTGTCGGCGCGCCGCACCGGCCGCGTGGCGCGCCAGATGTCCATCAGCGCCGGCAGGCGCTCGATGCCGGGAATGCCCGGCTGCACGACGAACACCGTTGAAATGGCCACCAGTCCGCGCGACGTGAACGCCTCGATGCTCTGGCGCAGCTGGGCCAGGGCGTCGCCGTCCATCGCCATGCTGCCGCGGATCTCGACGAGGTCGCCGAAGCGGTGGTCCACCGGCAGCCGCTTGCCGGCCAGCGCGATGGCGCGCTTGACGGCCGCCATCAGCCCCGCGTCGAACGGCCCTTCGGCGCGCGACATCAGCACGCGGCCCTGCACGCTCACGCTGACACGGCCGAAGCTGGGCGTGGATCGTCGGGATGGCGGCCGGGCAGGTGCTGGGCACATGATCTTGTGTGCCGATTCTGCACGTTCGACGAAGGAGTCTGCGATGTTGACCCTCTATGGCAGCAAGGGTTCCGGCAGCGCCGCCGTGGAGGCCGCGCTGGTGGTTGCGGGGCTGGCCTACACCGGCGTGGATGCCGCCACCTGGACACCCGGCCCCGGCTACGACGCCTTGCTGCGCGTCAACCCCTTGGGCCAGATCCCGACGCTGGTGCTGGCCGACGGCACGGTGATGACCGAGAGCGCCGCCATCCTCATCCACCTGGGCCTGACCGCGGCGCCGGGCCTGCTGCTGCCGCTGGACGCCGGCGCGCGGGCACGGGCACTGCGCGGGCTGGTCTACATCGCGGCAAACTGCTATGCGGCCATCAGCGTGCTCGACTACCCCGAGCGCTGGTGCGAGCCCTGCGATGACGCGATGAAGGAGCGCATCCGGGCTGGCACCCGCGCGCGGCTGCATCACCACTGGCAGGTGTTCGCCGACGAGTTCGGCATCGGCTTCGACGCCGGCTCGCCCGGCGCGCTGGAGTTGCTGGCCACGGTGGTGTCGCGGTGGTCCGGCGCGCGGGCGGACCTGCTGGCGCAGCGGCCGGCCTTCCACGCGCAGCTGGCGCGCGTCGAGCAGCACGCGGACGTCGCCGCCGTGTTCCAGCGCCACTGGCCCTGAGCGTCGCAACGATCCGCGTGGGGCGTCCCGTGACGCCCGGTGTGGGCGTTGGCGTCGGCGCCGGCACTTGCCATCAGCGGCCGCTTCATTAGCATGGCCGGCACACGACCGAGGAGACGTCATGGACCTGGCCACCTGGATGCGCAGTTTCACGATCCGCACCCGCATGCACGGCGCGATCGCCCTGGTGCTGCTGATGTTCGCCGCGCTGGGCCTGACGGGCCTGCTGGGCGGGCGGCAGCTCATGACGCTCAACAGCGAGGTCACGACGCACGCCATGCGCGACCTGCAGAACCTCGCCGCCATCCGGCAGGGGCTGGCGGACGTGCGCCTGCAGGAAAAGGAGATGGTGATCGCCTACGAGGATGCCGACCAGGTGAAGCAGTTGCGCCAGCGCTGGAACGAGGCTGCGGAGCGCTTGCAGAAGTCGCTGCAGGGCTTGCAGGCCGGAAAGCAGGAGGACAACCAGGCCGCCGCCGCCGAGGCGCTGAAGTTCTTGCAGGACTACCGCAATGGCGCGCAGGGCGTGCTGAACCAGATCGAGGCCGGCGGCTTCGACACCGCCAAGGTGGCCGACCGCATGCTGAACCGCCCCAAAGCGGCCATGCGCGAGATCGAGCAGCGCGTGGAGCGCGTGGCCGGCCTGGTCGAGCAGCAGGCGCTGGCCGCGGAGGCGGAGTTCGGTGCCGAGATTGCGCGCATCGGTTGGCGCTCGCTGGCGGTGCTGGTGCTGGTCATGGTGCTGGTGGTGCCGCTGACGCTGATCAACGCCGCCACCATCATCAACCCCATGCGCTATGCCGGCACGGTGGCGCAGTCCATCGCCGGCGGGCAGCTGGGCAACAACATCCGCGTGGAAGGCCGCGACGAGTCGGCCGACCTGCTGCGGGCGCTGGACGCCATGCAGTCCAGCCTGCGCGACTTGGTGCGCCAGGTGAAGACCTCGGCGCACAGCATCGAGACGGCCAGCAGCGAGGTGGCCTCGGGCAACCAGGACCTGAGCCAGCGCACCGAGCAGGCGGCCTCCAGCCTGCAGGAGACGACTAGTTCGATGGAGGACCTGACCAGCGGCGTGCGCCACGGCGCCGATGCTGCCGGCAAGGCGCGCCAGCTGGCTGCGGGTGCGGCCGAGGTGGCGCGGCGCGGCGGCCAGGAGGTGGCCGAGGTCGTCACGACGATGGACCAGATCAACGACAGCTCGCGGCGCATCGGCGACATCGTGGGCCTGATCGACAGCATTGCCTTCCAGACCAACATCCTGGCGCTGAATGCGGCCGTGGAGGCCGCGCGCGCCGGAGAGCAGGGGCGCGGATTCGCCGTGGTGGCCAGCGAGGTGCGGGCGCTGGCCCAGCGCTCGGCCGGCGCGGCACGCGAGATCAAGACGCTGATCGGCGCCAGCGTGGAGCGCGCCGAAGCGGGCGCGCGGCTGGTGCAGCATGCGGGGCAGACGATGCAGGAGATCGTCGACAACGTGCAGCAGGTCAGCGACATGATCGGCGAGGTGGCCACCGGCGCGGCCGACCAGAGTGCGCGCATCGTGCAGATCAATGGCGCAGTCACGCAGCTGGACCACATGACCCAGCAGAACGCGGCGCTGGTGGAGCAGTCCGCCGCGGCCGCCGACAGCCTGCGCCAGCAGCTGCAGCTGCTGACGGGCGCCGTGGCTCAGTTCAAGGTCTGACCCTTGGGCAGCCACAGGCCGCGCCGCTCCTGGGGCGACGGGCCTAGAATGTAGCCATAGCGCCGATTTGTTCCGGATTGCGGGCGCTCTACAAATGCCGCTAAACAGGGCGCTCCGACCAACCGGCGTCCCGCAAGTGGCGCCGGTTTTGTTTTTTCTGGAGTGAGGCCATGACGGGCCGTAGCGTCGGCGACGTGTCGCCGCAGAGTTTCCATTTCGACGAGCCGCTGCCGCTGCGCAGCGGTGCCAGCCTGCCGGCCTACGACCTGATGGTCGAGACCTACGGCCAGCTCAATGCCGAGCGCAGCAACGCGGTGCTGGTTTGCCATGCGCTGAACGCCAGCCACCACGTGGCCGGCACCTACCCCGGTCAGGCGAAGAGCGAGGGCTGGTGGGACAACCTGATCGGCCCCGGCAAGGCGCTGGACACCGACAAGTTCTTCGTCATCGGCGTCAACAACCTCGGCTCCTGCTTCGGTTCCACCGGCCCCATGCACGTGAACCCCGCGACCGGCCGCGCGTGGGGGGCGGACTTCCCGGTCGTGACCGTGCAGGACTGGGTGGACGCGCAGGCCCGCGTGGTGGAGCGCTTCGGCATCCTGAAGCTGGCTGCCGTGCTGGGCGGTTCTTTGGGCGGCATGCAGGCGCTGGACTGGGCACTGCGCTACCCGGAGCGCGTGGGCCACTGCATCGCCATCGCGACGGCGCCCAACTTGTCGGCGCAGAACATCGCCTTCAACGAGGTGGCGCGTCGCGCCATCGTCACTGACCCCGACTTCCATGGCGGCCACTTCTACGAGCACGGCGTGGTGCCCAAGCGCGGCCTGCGCGTGGCGCGCATGATCGGCCACATCACCTACCTGTCCGACGACGTCATGGCCGAGAAGTTCGGCCGGGAGCTGAAGACCGGCGCTCTGGGCTATTCGACGCAGGACATCGAGTTCCAGATCGAGAGCTACCTGCGGTACCAGGGCGACAAGTTCAGCGACTATTTCGACGCCAACACCTACCTGCTCATCACGCGCGCGCTGGACTACTTCGATCCAGCTTCCGAGCACGGGGGTGACCTGACGCGGGCGTTCGCCACGGCGCGTGCCAAGTTCCTCATCGCCAGCTTCACGACCGATTGGCGTTTCTCGCCTGAGCGCTCGCGCGAGATCGTCAAGGCCCTGCTGGACAACCGGCTGGACGTCACGTATGCCGAGATCGACGCGCCGCACGGCCACGATGCCTTCCTGCTGGAGGACCCGCGCTACCACGGCGTGCTGGGCGCCTACTTCGAGCGCATCGCCGGCAACCTGTGCCCGGCGGCGGCCCGGCCGCTGCAGATCAAAGGGGTGGCGGTATGAGCTTCGATCCCGCCATCGCGGCGCTGGTGCCGCCTGGATCACGCGTGCTGGATCTGGGCTGCGGCACCGGCGAGCTGCTGGAGCACCTCATCAAGCACAAGGGCTGCACCGGCTACGGCGTGGAGCTGGACGACGCCAACCTGCTGGCAGGCGTGAAGCGTGGCGTCAACATCATCCAGCGCAACCTGGAAGAAGGCCTGTCCATCTTCGAGGACCAGAGCTTCGACGTCGTGCTGCAGCTGGAGACGCTGCAGCACCTGCGCAATGCCGAGCAGATGCTGAAGGAGACGGCGCGCGTGGGCAAGATAGGCATCGTCAGCTTCCCCAACTTCGCACACTGGCGCAACCGCCTGCAGGTGTTGGTGGGCCGCATGCCTGTCACGAAGGCCTTGCCCTACCAGTGGTACGACACGCCCAACATCCGCGTCGGCACGCATGCCGACTTCGGCGTGCTGGCGCGCAAGAACCGACTCAAGATCCTCGACAGCTTCGGCCTGCAGGACGGCCAGGTGGTGCGCACGCTGCCCAACCTGATGGCCAGCGTGGCGGTGTTCAAGTTCGAGCGGGAGTGAAGTCCCCCGCCCGGGATCGCCCCTGCTGAACGCTGGCGATCCCCGTCGGTCCCCCGAGGGACGGATGCTCCCGGCATCGATCCGCTCGCACATCGCCAGACGGGCCGGCTTGGTGAACTGGAGTCGGACACACGCAGTCCCTGCGGACTGCTTGTGCCTACGACAGGCCAGGGGCCTCGGGCCCTTGGTGGCCCGGCGCTCTGCCCGATAGGAGCCCGACGCCCTCGATTCGCGGTTGATCTCAGGCCGACTTCTTGTGCCCCTTCTTGGCGTGCTTCTTGTGCTTCTTGTGTTTGTTGGCCCTGGCGACCTTCTTTTTGCCGGCCTTGGCCTGCACGGCGCTGCTGAGCTGGCTGCCGTCGTGATGCGGGGCGGTGCGCGCCTGCGCGGCGGGAGCGGCGAGGGCGATGGCCAGTGTGGCCGCGATGAGCAAGGTCTTCATGCAGGACTCCTTCGGCAGATGCGACGACGGTAGCGCGTGAAACTGTCGGTCCGCAGTCTGACCACTGGCGGCGTCGCGTGCCTTGGCGCCGCGTTCGGCGGCGTGCCAGCGGCACCTGGATTGAGCCCCACGGATCTCCGGGCAGGGAGTCGGCCGCGCTCATCGTGCACTGCTGTTGCTGGAGATTCCGGCATACCAACGGCAGGCGCTGGGCGACACGTAACGCGGGTGGGAGCACCCCTGCGCTCAACTCCCTTGGCGCACCACATGCCCATCGTCCGTGCGCTCGTCGTCTTTGAATATGCCCTCCCACCGGTCCCCGGTGGGCCAGTGGAAGACGCCAGCGCCGTGCTTCAGGCCGCGTGACCACGCGCCCTCGTAGCGCTCGCCGCTCTTCCACGCGTAGTGGCCGTTGCCGTGCGCCTTGCCGTCGGCAAACGTGCCCTCGTAGATGTCGCCGCCCGGGAACACCATGCGACCGCGGCCATGCGGCAGGCCGGCCAGCAGCTGGCCTTCGTACGCGTTGCCGTTGGCGAAGCGCATGCGGCCCTCGCCCTGTGGCTTGTCGTCCACCCAGTCGCCTTCGTAGCGCTGGCCGCTGACCCACACGTAGCTGCCCTTGCCGTGCGGCAGCCCGCGGCGGATCTGTCCGGTGTAGATGTCGCCGGACGCGTAGGTCAGTTTGCCCGTACCCTCGGGCTGGCCGTCCACCAGCGAGCCCTCGAACCGGTTGCCGTTGGCGAACACCATCAGGCCCTGGCCGGTGGCGCGGTCGCTGACCCAGTCGCCCTTGTAGCGCTGGCCGGTGGCCCAGCGGATCTCGCCGACGCCGTTGCGCGCGCTGCGCGTCAGCGGGCCTTCGTAGACATCGCCGTTCTTCCATTCGACGCGGCCCGTGCCGGTCACCGTGTCGTCGGCTTCGCGGACGAACCGGCCCACGTAGCGCGTGTCGCCGGCCGTGCGGTCGAACAGAGGCGGTTCTGCGGCCGGTGTGGCCGGCAGCGGCACGACGGGTGTGGCGGCGGCCTGGCGCAGCGGCGGCGCGGCCGCGGTTGGCAAGGCGGTCGTGGTGGTGGCTGCGGCTGCGAGGGCCGGTGCCGTGGCCAGGGCGGCTGCGGCCGGCGACGGCGTGGCCGGCTTGAGGGCCGCTGCAGCAACGGCCGTGGTGGCTGCAGGCAGCCGGGGCCTGGGCGTCGCCCCGGGCAACGCGGTGGCCACCCAGGGCGTGCCGCGCTCGCGGGCCAGCGCCTGGGCGTTGTTCAGCGCCAGGTCTTGCGCGCTGCCCTTGCACAAGCCGGCCGCGTCGCGCCACAGCGTCTCGGCGATCTGGCTCTGCGTCTGGCGTTCGGCCAGCGGCAGCGCGGCGCCGGTGTTGCGCAGCTTGGTGGAGAACTCCCGCGCGCGGTCGAACGGCGGCGCGCAGAACTCGGCGTTGTGTCCGTCGATCTCGCTTTGCTCGCGGCGACGCTGCGCGGTCTGCTGCTGGCTCCCGCTGCACTGTTCGGCGGCCAGTTCCCACATGCCCTCGGCCTTGCGGTACAGGCTGGCCGCGTCGCCGAAGCGGCGCTCGCCGAACGCGTTGCGTGCCAGCTCCTGCAGCGCGCCGGCGTCGCGGTGGGCGCCTTCGCACTGGCTGCCGGCCTGCAGCTTCTCGGCCAGCGCGTCGTGCGCCTTCTGGCTGTCGGCCAGGTTGCGCTGGGCGCGGTCGCGCGCGCGGCCGTCGCAGGCCGTGATGGCCGCGCCCCACTGGGCCACGGCCGCGTCGTGCAGCTGGACCTGGGCCTGCAGCGGCTGGTGCTGCGACTGCGCGGTGGCGGCCTTCAGGTCGGCGGACAGCGCACGGCTGGTCAGCTGCGCACAGCTGGGCGGCGGCGGCGCGGGCGCGGCCTGCGGCTCGGGTGCGGAGGCCTCAGGTGCGGAGGCCGCGGGTTCGGGCGGCGGGATCTGCGCCACGGCGGTGGCCGCGGCGATCAACAGCAGGGCAGGGGCAAACTTCATGGTTTCTTGCGGGCGCCGCTTTCGGCAGGCATGTCCAACAGGGCGTCCACCAGGCCGCGCGAGAAACGGCCAGCGCCCGGGTCGTCGGGGTTGTCGAAGGAGAAGCGGGTCTGTGCCGAGGCCAGCGGCATCGCACCGATCTCGGCAATCAACGCGTCGGCGCGCAAGCCGCCGAGGATGGCCGTCACCTCGGCCTCGAAGCCGCGGGCGGCTGCCACCTGGTTCAGCGCGGCCAAGCGCTCGGCGTCGAACACCATCGAGTTGGCGGCCAGGCTGCGCTGCACCAGCTTGTGGTGCAGCGTGAAGCCGGCCAGCGGCGGCGCACCCAGCGCGGCCATGCGCGTGAAGGCCCAGGCGTCGGCGCGTTCGAAAGCCGTCGCTGCGATGCGCGAGATGCCGCTCAGCGAGCCGCGGTTGGCGGCCGCCGCCTGCATCACGTCGAGCACCTGCTGGCGCGTCAGCTGCTGCGCGGCGTCGACCAGGCCTTCGCGCAGTCGCTGCATTGCCAGCGCGCGGCCCTGCTCGATGAGCTGGTTCTTCAGGTACTCGCTGGCCACGTTGGCCGCGGCGCTCTTGGCGGCGCTCAGGGCGGCATCAGCCGCCAGCGCGGCGGCCTTCACGCCCGAGGCCAGCGTGGCGAGGTTGTAGAGCGTGCCGGCAATCTTGACCGCGTAGTGGTAGGTCTTCATGCGCGCGCCGCCCTCCTCGGACAGCCCCTGCGTCCACAGCACCAGCCACAGCGCCTCGTCGGGCGTGGGCTCGGCCAGCGTGACCTCCAGCGGGTGCAGGCTCAGCAGCCAGTGGTAGTCCTGCATTTGCGGCGTGCTGGGCGGCGCAAAGCGCGTGTAGCCGCGGCAGACCTCGAAGGGCTGGATCTGCACCGCCTTGCCTGCCGTGGTGCCGACGTTGAAGGGCTTGCCGGCGTCGCGCGCCTCGGCCAGCCACGCCAGCAGCTTCTCGCCGTCGTCGCTGGTCTGGCCGGCGACATGGTTGAGCCGCGTGCCCGTGGGCAGCGGCGAGTCGGTCGTGGCGGCGATGACGGTCAGGCGTTCGTCCACCTGCAGCGCGCGCATCCAGGCGACGCGGTCGTCTGTGCTCCAGCCCTCGCTGGTGGCGACGGCGAAGGGCAGCTCCCACTGCTTGTCGCAAACCTTGTCCTGCAGCGCCGCGCTGCGAGCGATGGCGGGGCGGATCAGGCGCTCGCCGGCGCCGTACGCACGCATGCCGGCGAGCAGGGTCTCGTCGACCTTGCGGCCGTCGTCGATGGTGAACTTGGGACCAGAGGCGCAGCCGGCGAGCAGCAGGGCGGCCAGCAACAGCAGCAGAAGACGCATGCGGCGAGCCTACGTTCAGCACGTGCCGGTCGGGCCGTCGTTTTCCCCGATCCGGCGTCGCCGCTGCGGCCAGGCGTGCTTAGGTCACGTCGAGCGACTGCGGGTCTGCGGCGCTGCACACACGGTTGCGGCCCTCGGCCTTGGCGCGGTAGAGGGCGCGGTCGGCATCGCGGTAGAGCGTGTCCAGGTCGGCGATGCGGCGGGCCTCGACCCAGGCCAGGCCGAAGCTGGACGTCACGTGCAGCACGACGCCGTCCGGCAGCGGAATGGGCGCGTCGGCCAGCGTTTGGCGCAGCCGTTCGGCCAGCTGGCGGGCTTCGCTGGCGCGGCAGTCCACCGCCAGCAGGATGAACTCCTCGCCGCCGTGGCGGGCCAGCAGCTCGCCCTGGCGCACATGGCCGCGCGCGATGTCGGCCACCGCCCGCAGGGCGGCATCGCCGGCCGGGTGGCCGTGCTGGTCGTTGATGCGCTTGAAATGATCCAGGTCGAACACGATCAGGGCCACCGGCCAACCATGGCGGCGCGCCTGCGCCAGCAGCCCGGCCGCCTGCTCGGTGAAGGCGCGTCGGTTCAGCAGACCGGTCAGGAAATCGGTGTCGCTGGCATGGCGCAGCTGGGCAATGAGCTGCTCCCGCTCGGCCTCCAGCTCGCGACGGCGCTGCGTGGCGGCCTGCAGTGCCACCACGGCGCGCTTCATGTCGCCGATCTCGTCGTCGCGCACCACCCGGGCCAGCGCGCGCGCCGGCAGGTCGCGCCCTTCCATGACGGCGTTCATGGCGCGCGTGATGCGCAGCAACGGCTGCAGCACGCGGCGGCGGATCAGCAGGAACACGGCCAGCTCGATGCACAGCACCGCCAGGCCCAGGCCGGCGTTGATGGCCATGCGCGTGCGCGCGTCGGCCACGCGCTGGCGGGCCGCGTCGCGCGCGGCGCTGAACATCGTGTCGCGCAGCTCCACGATGCTCTTCATAGGCGGCACGTAGCGGGCCACGAACGAGGCCGAGTCCACGCCATAGTCGTTGCCGGCCAGGCCGCGTTCGGTCAGCACGGCGATGAAGGGCAGGTCGGTGCCGAAGTACTGCGCCTCCATCTTGGCGATGGCTGCCTGCAGCGGTGCCTCGGCGCGGCTGGCGCGGGCCTGCAGGCTGATGAGCTTGCGCAGCTGCTCGATGCGGCCCGTCAGCAGCGGGATCTCGCGCTGCTCCTCGCGGCCCAGCGCGAGGCCGGTGGCCAGCGGGGTCGTGAACTGCGAGCCCAGCCGGCCGGCGTACTCGCGCAGCTCGGCCGCATAGCGCGCGCCGACCAGCGGCATCGCCAGCTCCGGGTAGATGGCTTCGGCGGCGGCAGATTGCGTCGTCACGCCGGCCAGCACCGTGTCGATGACGGCGAACATCAGGTCGATGGGCGCGCGCGTGAGGCGCTGGCCGGGCGCGCTGCGCTGCGCATGCGGCAGCGCGGCGACGCGGTCGACCTCGGCGCGGGCGCGGTCCAGCTGCTGGCGGGCCTGCGCCAGCTGCGCGCGGGCGGACAGCGAGGCCGGGTCGGTGGAGTCCCCCAGCGCGGCCAGCGCCTCGTCAAATGACGCGTCGGTGATGCGGCGGAACTCCTGCAGCCGCGCGCGCTTGGCCGGGTCGGCGGGCTGCGTGTCGTTCAGCACCGGAATGGCCGGGCCGCGCTCGGCCGACGCCTTCTCGGCCACCTTCATGCCCAGGTAGGCACGCTGCATGGCCGCCAGGCCCAGCTCGGCCGCGGCCACCTGGCGCCAGTCGGCCCAGACTGAGCGCAGCAGCAGGGCGGAAACCAGCGCCAGCAACAGGCCGGTGGTCAGCAGGAACAGGCGGGTCAGGCGCATGAGGTGACGTGTGACGGCGCATTATGGGAGCGCCTAAACTCATTGGCCGTCCACAGGCGCGCCACGAGCGCACCGACAGGAGTACGCCATGAACGCACGAGATCCCCACCTGCCCCTGCAAGCCGACGAAGCGACCGCGCTTGGGGCCTTTGCCGAACGTGTCTGGGACGAGGAGATCGTCCCGGCGCTGACCGACTACATCGCCATTCCGGCCAAGAGCCCGATGTTCGATGCCGACTGGGCCGCCAACGGCCACATCGACAAGGTGCTGACGCAGGCCGCCGCGTGGGTCGAGAGCAAGAAGGTCGCCGGGCTCAAGCTGGAGGTCATCCGCATCCCCGGCCGCACGCCGGTGATCTTCTTCGAGGTGCCGTCCACCAAGGCCGGTTCGCAAGACACGGTGGTTGTTTACGGCCACCTGGACAAGCAGCCCGAGTTCAGCGGCTGGCGCAACGACCTCGGTCCGTGGACGCCCAAGTACGAAAACGGCCTGCTGTACGGGCGTGGCGGTGCGGACGATGGCTACGCGGTCTACGCGTCGCTGACAGCCATCATGGCGCTCGACCAGCAGGGCATCCCGCGCCCGCGCTGCGTGGGGCTGATCGAGACCTGCGAGGAAAGCGGCTCCTTCGACCTGCCAGCCTACCTGGACCTGCTGAAGCCCCGCCTGGGCAATGTGTCGCTGGTGGTGTGCCTGGACTCCGGCGCCGGCAGCTACGACCAGCTGTGGCTCACCACCTCGCTGCGCGGCATGGTGTCGGGCGTGCTGAAGGTCGAGGTGCTGACCGAGGGCATCCACAGCGGCGACGCGTCGGGTGCCGTGCCGTCGAGCTTCCGCATCCTGCGCCAGGTGCTGGACCGGCTGGAGGACAGCAAGACCGGCCGCCTGCTGCCGGACAGTTTCCACTGCGAAATCCCGGGCGTGCGCCTGGAGCAGGCGCAGGCGACCGCGGCCATCCTGAAGGACGAGGTCTACAAGCGCATGCCCTGGGCCTGTGGCGCGGACGGCGGCCCGGTGCTGCCGGTGACGGACGACCCAGTCGAGGTGCTGCTGAACCGCACCTGGCGGCCGACGCTGTCGGTGGTGGGCGCCGACGGCTTCCCCGAGCTGAAGAACGCCGGGAATGTGCTGCGGCCGTACACGGCCTTCAAGCTCAGCCTTCGCCTGCCACCGCTGGTGGACGGCAACGAGGCGGCGCTGAAGCTGAAGGCGCTGCTCGAAGACAACGCACCCTACAACGCCAAGGTCACGTTCACGCCCGACGGCCGCGCCGGTGCCTACGGCGCGACGGGCTGGAACACGCCCGACCTGTCGCCGTGGCTCAGCCAGGCGCTGAACGACGCCAGCCAGGCGCACTTCGGCGCGCCGGTGGGCTACATCGGCCAGGGCGGCACCATCCCTCTGATGAGCATGTTGCAGAAGGGCTTTCCGAGCGCGCAGATGATGGTCTGCGGCGTGCTGGGCCCCAAGAGCAACGCGCACGGCCCCAACGAGTTCCTGCATGTGCCCTACGGCAAGCGACTCACCGCCGCCGTCGCGCAGGTCATGGCAGCGCATCCCTGAACGACGAGGAGATGGACCAGCTCCGCGCGATCCGCGTTTTCGTCCGCGTCATCGACGAAGGCAGCTTCGCCGGCGCCGCGCGGGCTCTGGACCTGGCGCCCGCCGTCGTCACACGCCTGGTGGCCGAGCTGGAGGACCACCTGGGCACGCGGCTGCTGAACCGCACGACGCGGCGGCTGTCGCTGACCGAGATCGGCGAGGCCTACCTGGAGCGCGCGCGGCGCATCCTCTCCGACGTGGACGAGGCGGCGGCGCTGGCCGCCTCCGCCACGCAGGAGGTGCGCGGCCTGCTGCGCGTGCTGTGCCCGCCGGCCATCGCCGTGCACCAGCTGGCCAAGCACCTGCCGGCTTTTCACCGCGACTACCCGCACGTGACGCTGGAAATCACGTCGCCGGGCCCGGTGGACACCGTGGACGACAGCTATGACCTGACCCTCTGGCAGGCGCGCGAACCGCTGGACGGCGACTTCGTGGCACGCCGGCTGGCGCGCAGCGAGTTCATCCTGTGCGCGTCGCCCGACTACCTGGACCGGCGCGGCCGGCCCGAGCATCCGCACGACCTGAAGCAGCACGATGCGCTGGTGCCGCCCACGGCCGCGATGGCGCGCGGCCTGACGCTGCAGCGCGGCGACGGCAGCGAAGAGATCACGCTGCCCATGCTGCCGAGCCGCGCGACGCTGTCGACCACGCACATGGACACCAATTACGCCGCCGCCCTGCACGGCCTGGGCATCGCCGGCCTGCCCAGCTTCATGGTCGAGGACGCGCTGCTGGAGCAGGCGCTGGAGCGCGTGATGCCCCAGTGGCGGCTGTTCAGCATCACGCTGTGGGCCGGCATGCCCACGCGCAAGTACGTGCCGGCGCGCACGCGCGCCTTCCTGGACTTCCTGCTGCAGATCTTCGGCGGCGAGGACAGGGACCCGTGGCTGGTGGCAGCGGGCTGCGCGACGCGGTCCTGAGGACTACCGCAGGCTGAAGCCCAGGTCGAAGAACTCGGGGTAGCGCGCTTCCATCGCCCGCTTCAGAAACCCGAGGGCGACATAGCGCGCCGAGATCTTGGCGATGCGGGCGAGCAGCCGGCGCTCTTCGGGGTGCCCTTGGCCCAGCAGCGCCAGGTGGTGCCTCATCGCGCTCCACTCAATGCGCCGCCAGTACTCGCCGAAGTCGGCGGCCGATTCTTCATCGAGGAGCCCGGCCGCGCGGCAGTCTTGCCAGTGGCGCACGGCCCAGTCGATTTCCTGCGGCTCGTCCCAGGACAGTTCGGCGGGGCGCAGCAGCGCTGCCAGTGCGTCGGTCGGGGAGCCCTGCGGGGCATCCAGCAGCAGGCGCTGCAACACCACGTCCAGGCCGGTGTCGGCGATGCGCGACATGCCCGCGCGCAGCGCGTCGGCGTCGGGCGGCTGGGGTGCGGTGGTGTCGGCCAGCAGCGCGGTGCAGGCGGCGCGCATCAGCCGGTCGTGGTCGGCGGGGCTGGCTTGCAGTGCAACGATGAGGTCGGCGGTCGGGGATGTCATGGCAGCGGGGGCTCGTGGATAATGAAATTCTAAGAAGGCGGCCCGGCAATCCACCCGGATGCGCGCGCCTGTAGCCCCCTCCTGCCGCCCGTGCCGCGCCCGCCCTCCGCCCCCCTTCCCGCTCCGCTGTCCGCCCTGATTGCCCTGGCTCTGGGTGCCTGGGGGTCGGCGCACGCCCAACAGGCCCTGCCCGACGAGGGCATGACCTTGAAGACCAGTCGCATGCTGGGCGCGCCGCTGAAGCCCGGCGCCGGCAGGCCGGCGCTGGCCATCAGCGCACGGCAGATCGCCGCGCAGACCGAGCAGCAGGCTGAGGCCGAAGGTGAGGTGGAGCTGCGCTACGGCGAGATGCTGCTGAACGCGGACAAGCTGAGCTACCGCGTCGCCGACGATTTCGCGCGGGCCGAGGGCCAGGTGCGCATCAACCACAACGGCAACATCTTCACCGGCCCGCTGCTGCAGATGTACGTGAGCCGCTTCGAGGGCGAGTTCCTCACACCCAGCTTCTACCTCGCGGCCACAGGCGGCGCGGGCAAGGCGAAGATCGTGCGCTTCCAGGACAGCGAGCACCTCAGCGCCACTGACGGCAGCTACAGCAGTTGCCCCGTGGTGGACAACCGGGAGCCGGCTTGGCAGATCACAGCGCGCGAGCTGCGCCTGGACCTGGCCGGCAACGAGGGACAGGCCGAGGGCGCGGTGCTGCGCTTCCAGGGCGTGCCCATCCTGGCCGCGCCGGCGCTGAGCTTCCCGCTCAGCTCCGCGCGCAAGTCCGGCTGGCTGCCGCCCAACATCTTCTTGGACAACCGCAGCGGCTTCGAGCTTGGCGTGCCGTACTACTGGAACATCGCGCCGCAGCGCGACGCGACCATCGCGCCGTTCGTGATGACCAAGCGCGGTGTGGGCGTGGATGGTGAGTTCCGCTACCTGGAGCCCGGCCATGCCGGCCAGATCAACATCGGCCTCCTGCCCAAGGATCGCGTCTTCGGCGATTCGCGCTGGTCGCTGCGGCTGGCCAATGACGGCCGGCTGGGCGACTGGCGCTACCGGCTCAACAGCGAGCGCGTGTCCGACGACGATTACTGGAAGGACTTGTCGCGTCGCGTCGAGAGCCAGACGCCGCGGCTGCTCCCCAGCGATTTCCGGCTGGCCCGCCAGCGCGAGCTGTCCTGGGGCGTCATCGACACCTATGCGCGGCTGCAGCACTGGCAGACGCTGCAGGGCACGGACGCGCTGGCGCAGTTCGATTCGCCCTACCAGCGCAGCCCCCAGTTGGGTGTGCGCGTGACGACGGCGGCCGACGAGGCAGTGCTGGATAGCTTCCGGCCCTGGGGCCGCAAGGCGCGGCTGGAAGGCAGCCTGGAGCTGGAATACAACCGCTTTGATCTGCCAGGCTCGGCGCTGCCGGCCCAGGCACGCGGCGGCCAGCGAATGCATGCGCTGGGCCATGTGGCCGCGCCGGTCGGTGGTGAAGGCTGGTGGTTCATCCCGCGAGTGGCCGTCAACGCCGCGGCGTACGACCTGGACCGCGCGCTGGACGACGGTCGGCGCCGCGTGAACCGCGTCATCCCGACGTTCAGCATCGACCACGGCTGGGTGTTCGAGCGCGACACCAAGCTGTTCGGCCGCGCGATGCGCCAGAGCCTGGAGCCGCGCCTGCTGTACGTGAACACGCCGTACCGCGAGCAGCTCAGCCTGCCCAACTTCGACGCCGCGCCTAAGGATTTCAACTTCGACTCCATCTATACCGACAACCAGTTCTCGGGCGTTGACCGGGTGTCGGACCTGCACTCGCTGAGCTTTGGCGCCACCAGCCGCTGGATCAGCGCGTCGCAGGGCGGGGAAGTCCTGCGCGTGGGCGCGGTGCAGCGCGTGCTGTTCCGCGACCAGCGCGTCACGCCTGACGGCCAGCCGGTCACGCAGCGTTTTTCCGACCTGCTGCTGGCTGCGGCTGCGCAACTGGACGAACGCTGGTGGGCCGAGAGCACGCTGCAGCTGAACCCGGAAACCAGCCGCTTCGAGCGCTCGGTCGTGCGGGCGCGCTACTCGCCGGGGCCGTACAAGACGGTCAGCGTGGCCTACCGTCTGGCACGGGCGCAGAGCGAGCAGGTCGAGTTCGCGTGGCAATGGCCGATCTACGGCACGCCGGTCACGCAGCGCGGCGCCAACGGCCAGAGCTGCGGCGGCGCCTGGTACAGCGCTGGGCGCGTGCAGTATTCGCTGCGCGACAAGCGCCTGACCGACTCGGTGGCCGGCTTCGAGTACGACGCCGGCTGCTGGCTGCTGCGCTTCGGCGTCGAGCGGCTGTCCACCGGCCGCGCCGAGACCAACACGCGCATGATGTTGCAGCTGGAGCTCGTCGGCCTGTCCCAGCTCGGCTCCAATGCCCTGAAAGTCTTGAAGGACAATGTGCCCGGTTACCGCAGGCTGAGCTCCGACCGCTCGGCGAGTTCAGATTTCCTACCATGATCCATCGCCTCGCTCCCTCCATCCTTGCCGTGACGCTGGCCCTGGCCGCCTTCAACGCCGCCGCCCAGACGCCCACGCTGCAGCCGGGGGACTACATCGCCGCGGTCGTCAATCAGGACGTCGTGGCTGCCAGCGAGGTCGTCCAGCGCACCGAGCGGCTGCGCCAGGAGGCACGCCAGCGTGGCGAGGCCATGCCCGAGACGGCCGGCCTGCGCAAGCAGGCGCTGGAGGCGCTGATCGAAGAGCGTGTGCAGATCACGCATGCGCGCGAGAACGGCAGCCGTGTTGACGAGGCGGAGCTGGACCGCGTGGTCGCCAACGTGGCGGCGCAGAACAAGCTGACGATGGCCCAGTTGCGCGAGCGGCTCAAGCAGGACGGCACCGACTACAAAAGCTTCCGCGAGAACCTGCGCGACCAGATGATGACCGAGCGCGTGCGCGAGCGCGAAGTGCAGGGCCGCATCAAGGTCACCGACACGGAGATTGACGCCTGGCTGGACAAGCGCCGTGCCGCGCTGGAGCAGAGCGGCCAGATCAACCTGGCCCAGGTGCTGGTGCCGGTGCCCGACGGAGCGGCGGAAAGTCTCGTGGCCGAGCGCCGTGCCAAGGCCGAAGCGGCGCTGGCGCGCGTCCTGGCGGGTGAGGACTTCGCCAAGGTTGCACGTGAGGTGTCCGAGGACGGCAACAAGGCGCGCGGCGGCGAGATCGGCCTGCGTCCCGCCGACCGCCTGCCCGATGTTTTCGTCAACGCCGTCAAGAACCTGAAGACGGGCCAGGTCGCGCCGACGCTGCTGCGCACGGGCGCGGGCTTTCACGTGCTGAAGGTCATCGAGCGCCAGGGCTCCGCGTCGTTGAACCAGACGCTGCAGACGCACGCACGCCACATCCTGCTGCGGCCGTCGGCCCAGCTGACCGCGGAGGTCGCCACGCGCCGGCTGGCCGAGTACAAGCGCCAGATTGAGGCCGGCCAGGCCAAGTTCGAGGACATCGCCAAGGCCAACTCCGAGGACGGCAGCGCCGAGGCCGGGGGCGACCTGGGCTGGATGGGCGCGGGCGGCTTCGTACCGGAGTTCGAGGAAGCGATGAACGCACTGCCGCTGAACGGCATCTCCGGGCCGGTGGTGTCGCGCTTTGGCGTGCACCTGATCCAGGTGCTGGAGCGCCGCTCCGTCGACGTCGACCCGAAGCAGCTGCGGGAGCAGGCTCGCGGCGCGCTGCGCGAGCAGAAGTACGACGAAGCCTACAAGGAGTGGGTCACGGACCTGCGCGCCAAGGCGTTCGTTGAGGTGCGCGAGTGGCTGGATTGACGCACTGCCAGCGGCCCGGCAAAGCCGGCTCCACGGCAGTGGCTGGGTGAATCCATGAAATCGCATATTCCGCGCAAGCGCTTCGGCCAGCATTTCCTGACGGACCGGATGCTGATCGACGCGATCATCGACCTCATCGACCCGCAGCCGGGTCAGACGCTGGTCGAGATCGGTCCCGGCCTGGGGGCGATGACGTTGCCGCTGCTGGCGCGCATCCCCCAAGGTGCTGCGCCGCTGACCGTCATCGAACTCGACCGCGACTTGGCCGCACGGCTGCGCACGCGCGGCGACGTGGAAGTCATCGAGAGCGACGTGCTCAAGGTCGACTTCAACGCGCTGGCCGCCGCCAAGGGCGCGAAGCTGCGTGTGGTCGGCAACCTGCCGTACAACATCTCCACGCCTATCCTGTTCCACCTGTTGGGCGCCGTGGACGTGGTGGTGGACCAGCATTTCATGCTGCAGAAGGAAGTGGTGGACCGCATGGCTGCCGGGCCCGGCAGCAAGGACTACGGGCGCCTTTCCGTCATGCTGCAGTGGCGTTACGACGTGGAGTCCGTGTTGGACGTGCCGCCCGAGGCCTTCGACCCGCCGCCGCGCGTAGATTCAGCCATCGTGCGCATGCAGCCGCTGCGTGAACCCCCGGCGCTGGATGCGGCGCTGTTGGGTGCGCTGGTCGCCAGTGCGTTCTCGCAACGCCGCAAGTTGCTGCGCAACAGCCTGGGCAAGTGGCTGGCTGAACGCGGCTACGAAGGCCGCTTCGACCTCCAGCGCCGCGCCGAGGAGGTGCCGGTCGCCGAGTTCGTCGCGCTGGCGCTGGAGCTGCCGACGTCGCCATGAAAAAACGGGACCCGAGGGTCCCGTTCTTCATCGTGGTGCGCGCGACGCCGTCAGGCTGCGCTCAGCCACATGGACGTGTCGAAGGCGCTGCACATCATCGGCATGTTCACGCCGAAGTTGGGGTTGCCAATCGTCGTCTTCGCCGTCTTGGCAGGCTTTTCAATCACCGGGGCCACCTCAGCAGCCCGCTCCCATGACCCGTTTTCTTGGGAGCGGGCTACTGAAAAGAATAGAAACAGCGGAAGGCGACCTTCCTGTCCGCCCAGTAGTCGGCCGTGTCGCGGAAGACATCGAGCAGCTGCTCGCGGGCCTCCCGGTCGAAACGCACGTTGTCCGGCAGCTGTTCCAGCACGACGACGAAGCCCGGCTGGCTGCCGGCCTTGTGCACGAGGTCGGTCATGCAGTCATGCAGCGCGTCCAGGTTCTTGCCGAAGTGGGCGGGGAAGAGGAAGGCCTGCGCGATGCCGTCGAGGACGTCCTGCTTGGACTGCGCCTCCGACAGGTTGGCGTACAGGAAATGCTGGCCCGCTTCGTGGGCGGCCTGCATCAAGTCCTCGACCCGGTAGGCCCGAATGGCCTGCACGATATTGGGACGGACGGTCTGCAAAAGCATGGTCGCGTTCCTCCTTTCAAGTCACAAAACTGCCAAAACTCGTCTTCGCTCGCTCTTCACCGCGCCGCTGCCGCGCGGATGCGCTGGAAGCTGGCGTAGTGATCGGCGGTGTAGTAGCAGACCTCGGGCGCGCGGGGCGGCTCGCCGCCACAAACGAGGCGGCGGGCGCCGCGGTTGCGCGCGCCAGGGGTCTTGACCGTGTATTCGCGATAGAAGCCGCGCGCCTTGCGGGGCAGCAGCCGTTCGCGATTGCCGAACACCGTGCCGTCCTTGCTGTAAGGAAACGGGCCGCCCGCGTGGACGAGGCGGTACGTTTCCTGGGCCTGGACGGGCAGCGCGCTCAAGCTGATGTCAGCCAGAGCAGGCACGGTGCCGGGTGCTGCTTCCTTGGCCTGCACGCTGCCGGCAAAGCCGGAAATCAGCAGGGCGGTGGTGGCCGCCAAGGCGCCGGAACGCCTCAACCACGGGAGCAAGAACACGGGTTTACCCTGAATTCGAAACCAACATGGTACCGAAGCGGCCCCGAAAGCTCAAGCCAGCCCTCAGTGGTGAAGGCGCGAGTGGGGGTATGTGAGCCTGCGCTCACACCTCGTTAAGTGCTTGATTCAATTGAGTCGTGTCGGCGTTGTGACACGCTTTTCCGACTGCAAACTTCTGTCAATTGGGAGGGTCGGGGCGCTTTCCCGTGGCTCAGGGGCGTGCCGCGTTGGCGTCGGCGACGGTCAGGGCGGTCATGTTGACGATGCGCCGCACCGTGGCAGACGGCGTCAGCACATGCACCGGCTTGGCGGCGCCCAGCAGCACCGGGCCGATAGCGATGCCGCCGCCGGCCGCCGTTTTCAGCAGGTTGTAGGAGATGTTGGCGGCATCGATGTTGGGCAGCACCAGCAGGTTCGCCTCGCCGGTCAGCGGGCTGTGCGGCATCAGCTGCTTGCGGTAGCCGGCGTCCAGCGCGGTGTCGCCGTGCATCTCGCCGTCCACCTCCAGCCACGGCGCCAGTTGCTGCAGCAGCGCCAGCGTGTCGCGCATCTTCACGGCCGAGGGTTTGTCGCTGGTGCCGAAGTTGCTGTGCGACAGCAGCGCGGCCTTCGGCGTCAGGCCGAAGCGGCACATCTCCTGCGCGGCCATGATGGTGATCTCGGCGAGCTGCTCGGCGTCGGGGTCGTAGTTGACGTGGGTGTCGACGAGCATGACCTGGCGGCCGGGCAGGATCAGGCCGTTCATGCAGGCGTAGGTCTTGACGCCGGCGCGCTTGCCGATGACCTGGTCGATATAGGCCAGGTGCGTGGCCGTGGTGCCCCAGGTGCCGCACAGCATGCCGTCGACCTCGCCCTTGTGCAGCAGCATCGCGCTGATCAGCGTCAGGCGGCGGCGCATCTCGATCTTGGCGAGCTGCTGAGTGACGCCCTTGCGCTCGGTCATGCGCAGGTAGGTCTGCCAGTAGTCGCGGTAGCGGTCGTCGTGCTCGACGTTGACGACGTCATAGTCGCGGCCCTGCTGCAGGCGCAGGCCAAAGCGCTCACAGCGTTCGGCGATGACGGCCGGGCGGCCTACCAGTGTCGGGCGGGCCAGGTTCTCGTCGACCACGACCTGCGCCGCGCGCAGCACGCGTTCCTCCTCGCCCTCGGCGTAGGCGATGCGCTTGTTCGGCGCCCGCTTGGCCGCAGAGAAGATCGGCTTCATCGTGTTGCCCGACGCGTAGACGAAGCTCTGCAGCTTCTCGCGGTAGGCGTCCCAGTCCTGGATGGGCCGCGCGGCGACGCCGGAGTCCTCGGCGGCCTTGGCCACGGCGGGCGCGATGCGCATCATCAGCCGCGGGTCGAAGGGCTTGGGGATCAGGTACTCGGGACCGAAGCTCAGCGTCGCGCCGACGTAGGCGGCGGCGACCACTTCGCTCAGTTCAGCCTGCGCCAGATCTGCAATGGCGTGGACAGCGGCGATCTCCATCTCGACGTTGATCGTCGTCGCGCCCGAGTCCAGCGCGCCGCGGAAGATGTACGGGAAGCACAGGACGTTGTTGACCTGGTTCGGGTAGTCCGTGCGGCCGGTGGCCATGATGGCGTCGCTGCGCACCGCCTGCACCTCTTCCGGCAGGATCTCTGGCGTCGGGTTGGCCAGCGCGAAGATCAGCGGCTTGGCGGCCATCGTCGCGACCATGTCGGCCTTCAGCACGCCGCCGGCGGACAGGCCCAGGAACACGTCGGCGCCCTGAATGACTTCGCGCAGTGTGCGCGCGTCGGTCTGCTGGGCGTACTCGGCCTTGTCCGGGTCCATCAGCTCGGTGCGGCCTTCGTAGACGACGCCTGCCAGGTCGGTCACGAAGATGTTCTCGCGCGGCAGGCCGAGCTTGACCAGCAGGCCCAGGCAAGCGAGTGCGGCGGCACCGGCGCCCGAAGTGACCAGCTTGACGTCGGTGATGCTCTTGCCGACCACTTTCAGGCCATTCAGGAAGGCCGCGCCCACGACGATGGCCGTGCCGTGCTGGTCGTCGTGAAAGACGGGGATCTTCATGCGCTTGCGCAACTCGCGCTCGACGTAGAAGCAGTCCGGCGCCTTGATGTCTTCGAGGTTGATGCCGCCGAAGGTGGGCTCCAGCGCGGCGATGCAGTCGACCAGCTTGTCCAGATCGTTCTGATCGACTTCGAGGTCGAAGACGTCGATGCCGGCGAACTTCTTGAACAGCACGCCCTTGCCTTCCATGACCGGCTTGGAGGCCAGTGGGCCGATGTTGCCCAGGCCCAGCACGGCCGTGCCATTGGAGACCACGGCGACAAGGTTGCCGCGCGACGTGTAGCGGAACGCGTTGGCCGGGTCGGCGACGATCTCCTCGCAAGCCGCAGCCACGCCGGGCGAGTAGGCCAGCGCCAGGTCGCGCTGGTTGACCAGTGACTTGGTCGCCGCGATGGCGATCTTGCCGGGCGTCGGGAACTCGTGATATTCGAGAGCGGCCTGGCGGAGTTGGGCGCGTTTTTCTTCGGGGCTCTTCATGACGTGGAACAAGCTAAGGCCGGCCGGCGGGGTGGGAATCATGCCACCGCAAGCTGTCAAAGCTGTCCCCCGGTCATGCGCATCGAGAATACCTTCCATGGGTGAATTCGATCTGATCAGGCGCTACTTCCAGCGCCCCGCCGTGGCCGGCGTCGAGGTGGGCGTGGGCGACGACTGCGCCGTGCTGGTGCCGACGCCCGGCGCGCGCTGGCTGGTCTCCAGCGACATGCTGGTGGAGGGCCGGCACTTCCTGTCCACGGTCGATGCGGCACGGCTGGGCCACAAGGCGCTGGCTGTCAATCTCAGCGATCTGGCGGCGTGTGGCGCGACACCGCGCGGCTTCACGTTGGCGCTGGCGCTGCCGCGCGCGGACGAGGCCTGGCTGGCCGGCTTCTCGCGCGGGCTGCTGGCGCTGGCCGATGCGCACGGCTGCCCGCTGATCGGCGGCGACACGACGCAGGGCCCGCTGAACATCTGCATCACCGTCTTCGGCGAAGCGCCGCCGGGGCAGGCCTTGCTGCGCAGCGGTGCGCGCGTGGGCGACGAGATCTGGGTGTCGGGCCGGCTGGGCGATGCGCGGCTCGCGCTGGAAGTTTTCCGCGGCACGGTGGCGCTGGCGGGCGATGGCTTTGAGGTGGTGCGCGCCGCGATGGAATGCCCGACGCCGCGCGTCGCGCTGGGCCAGGCGTTGCGTGGCATCGCGACGGCGGCGGTCGACGTCTCCGACGGTTTGCTGGGCGATCTGGGGCACATCCTGTCGGCGTCGGGCGTGGGCGCCCGTGTGGAGGTGGACGCGCTGCCGCGCAGCGCCGTGCTGGCCGCGCAACCGCAGGCGCTGCAGCGTGAATGCGGGTTGGCGGGCGGCGACGACTACGAACTGGTCTTCACGGCGCCGCGCGGTGCCGCGTTGCCGGACGTGGGCGTGGCGCTGACGCGCATCGGCGTCATCGAGGCCGACCCGGGGCTGCGCGTGGTCGACGCGCGAGGCACGGCGGTCGCGCATGGCCTGCGCAGCTTCGACCATTTTGCGGCATGACCGGCGCACCGGTCCGGCCGACGCTGGCCTTCATGGCCCGGCACCCGGCGCGCTGGATTGCGCTTGGCTTCGGTAGCGGCTTGGCGCCGCGCGCGCCGGGCACGGTCGGTACGTTGTGGGCGTGGGCAGCGTTCGCCGTGCTGTCGCCGTGGATGAGCGATGCGGCCTGGGCGCTGCTGATCGGCATCGGCACGGTGGTGGGCTGGTGGGCCTGCACGCGCTGTGCGCAGCACATGAAAACGCCGGACCCGGGATCCATCGTCTGGGACGAGGTGCTGGCGTTCTGGGTGGTGCTGTGGCTGATTGCGCCGGCGTCGTTCGTCGGCCAGGCCATTGCGTTTGGCCTGTTCCGCTTCTTCGACGCGGCCAAGCCGGGGCCGGTGGGCTGGGCCGACCGGCTCTTCAAGGCCGAGCGCGGGGTGGCCGTCGGCTGGCGGCAGGGGCTGGGCATCCTGATCGACGATTTCGTCGCGGCCGGCTGTACGCTTGCCGTCATCGCGCTGTACCGCTTCCTGATGGGGTGATGCCATGTTTTCCGACGCCGACGCCCTGATCGACCGCATCGCCGTCGCGCTGATCCGCCGCCGCGAGCGCATGGGCACGGCCGAGAGCTGCACGGGTGGCCTCATTGCCGCGGCGTGCACCAGCCTGTCGGGCTCCAGTGCCTGGTTCGAGCGCGGCGTCGTCAGCTACAGCAACGAGGCCAAGGCCGAGCTGCTGGGCGTGCCCAAGGGGCTCATCGCATTGCATGGTGCCGTCAGCGGCGAGGTGGCGGAACACATGGCGCGCGGCCTGCTGGCGCATGCGCCCATCGACTGGGCCCTGGCCGTCACCGGCGTGGCCGGGCCCACGGGCGGCAGCGAGGCTAAGCCGGTGGGCACAGTGTGGCTGGCGCTGGTGCACGCCGGCCGGCCGGCGCAGGTGTGGCGCGAGAACTTCGGCGGTGATCGCCATGCGGTGCGCGTGCAGACCGTGACGGCGGCGCTCAACGCGCTGTGTGAAGCCCTCGAAGACCGCGACAACTGACGCAGCGGCATTTGGCATTGCGGGCCGAGCGCTGGGCCGCGCCCCAAGCCGGCCCGTCGGGCGAGGGCACCTCAGCCGAGTTTGGCCATCACGCTCTCGGCCATCAGCGCCTCCGCCTCCGGCGGCTGCCAGTTGCGCGCCCACAGGATGAACTCGTCCTGCGGCATGGGCTTGGCGATGAAGTAGCCCTGGCCCTCGTCGCAGCCCAGGCGCGACAGCAGGCCCCAGGCCTTGGCCGTTTCCACGCCTTCGGCGACGACGCTCAGGCCCAGGTTGTGCGCCAGCTCAATGGTGGAGCGCACGATGCGCGCATCGTCCAGGTCGCGCTCCATCGCCATGACGAAGCTCTTGTCGATCTTCAGCTCGTCCACCGGCAGCCGCTTCAGGTAGGCCAGCGACGAGTAGCCGGTGCCGAAGTCGTCGATGGACAACTTGAAACCCATCGCGTGCAGGTGCTCCAGTGTGGACAGCGCGCGCGCGGGGTCGTCCATGATGGCGCTCTCGGTGATCTCCAGGCACAGCGACGCCGGCGGCACCTGCAGCGGCGCCAGCAGTGCCTCGATCTTGCCCGGCAGGTCCTGGTCCATCAGGTCGCGCGTGGACAGGTTGACCGACAGCCTCAGGTTCAGGCCAGCATCGCGGGCCTCGCGTGCGAACTGTGCTGCCCTCTCCAGCACCCATGCGGTGATCTTGCGTATGAAACTGGTCTGCTCGACGAACGGGATGAACTGCATCGGCGGTACCAGGCCGCGCGTCGGATGCTGCCAGCGCACCAGTGCTTCGGCGCCCACCACGCGGCCCCACTGCAGGTCGATCTTTGGTTGCAGGTACAGGCGCAACTCTTCATGCTTGATGGCATGGCGCAGGTCCGATAGCAGTGACAGCGACACCTGGCTGCCGGGGTCCAGCTGCGCGTGATAGATCAGGCTGCCGCACTGGCGGCTCTTGGACGCGTACATGGCCAGTTCGGCGCGGCCCAGCAGCGTGTTGACCTCCTGACCATGCTCCGGAAACAGCGCAATGCCGATGCCGGCGCCCAGGTCGATGGTCACG
This sequence comes from Pelomonas dachongensis, assembly GCF_043555865.1. Taxonomy (NCBI): domain Bacteria; kingdom Pseudomonadati; phylum Pseudomonadota; class Betaproteobacteria; order Burkholderiales; family Sphaerotilaceae; genus Roseateles; species Pelomonas dachongensis. The sequence goes on along the minus strand of NZ_JBIGHY010000003.1, from coordinate 17,343 downwards.
TCATCAATCTGAAGAGGGCGTTCAAAGTCCTTCAGGATGACCAACGCGACCTCGCTGGCGGTGCGCGCGTCCGCCTGCGGCAGCAACAGCGCAAACTCGTCGCCGGACAGTCGCGCCGGCACCGACTGCATGGGCTCGCACAGTTGCTGCAGCCGCAGCGCCACGGCCTGCAGCAGGCGGTCGCCCACGTCGTGGCCCTGCACGTCGTTGACGCGCTTGAAGCGGTCCAGGTCCAGCATCAGCACGGCCGCCGGCGTGTGGGTGCGGTCCATGTGCAGCTGCAGCACCTGCGCGAAGCGCGCGCGGTTGGGCAATTGCGTCAACGGATCCACGTAGGCCAGGTTGTTGACCAGCGCATCGCGGCGGCGGATGCCTTCGCGCATGCCCTCCAGCGCCACCGCCAGCTCGCCCACCTCGGCCAGATCCGACGCCGCGGGGACGGGGGTTTCGTAGTCACCCGCCTCCAGCCGGCGCGCCGAGGCCGACAGGCTGGTGATGGGCCCGCTGATGCCGCGCGCCAGCAGCACGCTGACCAGCGCGAAGACGCCCACGCCCAGCAGCGTCAGCCCCAGCAGGATGAGCTGCAGCTGGCGGTACGGGGCCAGCGCGGCGTCCAGCGAGCGCAGCAACAGCACGCCCAGCCGCTGCTCGCCCACGGGCAGCGCGACAAAACGGGCGCGCATGCGCTCGCCGGCCAGCTCCAGCACGCCATCGGCCGGTGGCTCGGCGCCCAGGTCGGTCTTCAGCGCGGCCGTGGATGCGGGGCTGAGGTTGCCCACGATGTCCAGCCACGGGCGGCCTGCCGGCTGCAGCAGCAACACGCTGTCCAGGTCGGACAAGGCCTTGAGGTCGTCCAGCACCTCGCGGTTCAACGCGAAGCCCATGACGACCCAACCCACTGGTGCCGGCGTGCGCACCTGAACGGCCACCAACTGGTAGGCCTCCCGCCCCTGCACGGCCAGCGCGGTGCTTTCCCCGCGGCTGGACAGATCCCGCAGCACGGGGCCGAAGGCCGCCGCCCCGTCCCGCGTGGCGGCCACGAGCGTCAGCTGCTGGTCGAAATAGGCGACGACCGAAGCGCCGATACGGGCGCCCTGGTTGTCCAGCGCATCCTTGATGGTCTCGACCGCATCGGCCTCGGCCAGCGACAGGCCCACCGCGCCGCGAAAGCCGTAGTCCTTGGCCAGCAGCTCGGCGGCGTCATGCAGCTTGCCGGACTGTTGGGCCAGCAGCCGGCGCAGCACGCGCTCGCCGGTCTGCAGATCGGCGGCCAGCGAGGCTTGCGCGTTGTGCGTGATGCTGGCCCGGATGACGCTGAAGCTGACCAGCTGCACGGCCAGCAGCAGGGCCAGAAACAAGGCCACGATGCGGCCTTGCAGGCGGTTCAGGTGCAGCCAGGCCGGCCAGCGCATCGGCGCCTACTCCTCCAGGGTCAGCGCGACGGCGCCGCCGGTGCCGGGCACCTCCAGCTTCAGGCGCTGCAAGGTGGGGGTCTTCTGCCCGGCATGCCAGGCCTTCACGGCGTGCGTGCCGGGCGGCAGGTCGAACGTGGCCTGGCCCTTGGTGTCGCTCACTGCGAAAAGCGGTGTGTCGACGACCACGACGTGGGCGCTCATCGTGTCGTGGATGTTGCAGCCCAACGCGGCGACGCCGGGCTTGTCGAACACGACAGGCTCGGTCGGCGTGCCGGTGTAGAGCTTGATATCGATGACCTTGATCGGCGAGAACGAGTAGACGTGATGCCGCACGGTGTCGAAGTTCGGGAAGCTGACGGCGGTGCCCGTCTGCACGATCAGCAACTGCGGCGTGAACTGCCGGTCACGCTGTCCGATCTCGGCCTTGGCGCTGCCGGTCTTGCCGGTGCGGCCGCGCACCTCGACAGCCACGGCGGCGTTCGCCACGGGCTGGCCGCCGGGTCCGCGCATTTGCACCGTGACAGGAACAGCCGCAGCGGCCACCGGGGCCAGAGCGGTGAGGGCGGTGAGGAGGCGGATGGCTGAAGGCATGGCGGCGGGACTTCCGCCACGACGATAGCCGATCAGGCCTCAGCGGACCGTGAGAACTGACCCGTTTCTGCCGCTGGCGGTTTCGGCGAGCATCAATGCCAGGCGCCGCAGCGCTGCCCAGGGATCGCCGGGCCAGTCCGGGTGGCGCAGGCCCTTGACGAGGCCGTCGCAAACCTGGGCCGCCTGCACCAGCGCGCCCGCTTGGCTGCTGTCCAGCCGCGGCGCGATGCGCTCGATGAGGCGCTCCTTGGCGCCCCAGACGCGCGCCTCGCGCATTGCCATGGGCAGAGGCCGGCCGGCATCCAGCGCGCCGCGCACGCGGGCCAGCGCGCGCGCGTCCTCGGCCAGGTTCCAGTGCACCAGCACGGCCGCCTCGCCCTCGGCCTCCAGGCCGTCCAGCATGCGCAGCAGCCGCGGCACGTTGCCCGACAGCACAGCCTCGCTGAGCTTGAACACGTCGAAACGCGCCACGTCCAGCACGGCGGCCTCGATCTGCGCCAGCGTCAGCTCGCCCGGGGGGTGCAGCAGCGCGAGCTTTTGCAGCTCCTGGTGCGCGGCCAGCAGGTTGCCCTCCACGCGGTCGGCGAAGAAGGCCAGCGCCTTCTGGCCGTCCTCGCCCTCGGGCACTGATTGCCCCTGGGCCTTGAGCCGCTGCGCCAGCCAGGCCGGCAGCGCGCGGCGCTCGACCGGCTCGACGCGCAGGGACACGCCGCTGCCGTCCAGCGCGGTGAACCAGGCGCTGCTCAGCTGCGTCTTGTCCAGGCGCGGCAACGTGACGAGCGTCAGCACGTCGTCGGGTGCGGCCTGGGCATACCGCTGCAGCGCCTCGGAGCCGTCCTTGCCGGGCTTGCCGTTCGGGATGCGGATCTCGATGAACTGCCGGTCGGCGAACAGGCTCATCGCCTGCGCGGCGGCCAGCACAGGGCCCCAGTCGAAGTAGGCGCCGCTGACGATGAAGACCTGGCGCTCGCTGAAGCCCTGGACGCGGGCCGCCGCGCGGATCTGGTCGGCCGCTTCCTGCGCGAGCAGCGGCTCGTCGCCGTACACCGTGTAGATGCGGGCCAGGCCCTTGGCGAGATGGGCACTGAGGCCTTCCGCGCGCAGTTGCATCAGCTGGCGATCTTGACCGCGGCCAGGCGCCGCATTACTTGCGCGACGGCGTCGGAGTGCATGGCGCCGTACAGGTTGGCGGCTTCCTGCTCCTTGGCCAGCGCATTGGTCTCGGTGTAGTTCATGTCGCGGTACAGGCGCAGTTCGACCTTGGGCGCCAGCAGTTCGCCGTCGGCCTTGCGGATCAGGTAGTCAAACTGCAGCCTCAGCTGCCATTCACGCACCTGGCCCACGCTGGTGGAGGCGACGACCGAGCGGTCTCGGTGCTCGTTGAGCGCTTCCAGCACCACCTGCGCGCGGGCCGGGTCTTCCAGCAGCTGCACGGGTGTGCGCTTGATCTGGCGCTTCAGCCCGGCAGCCAGCGGCGAGTCCGGCGGGAAGCCGGTCAGGGCCAGCGTGCCGAACGGGAGCTCGGGCTCACGGCGCAGTTCGAAGCCGCAGCCGGCGAGCGCAACGGCACCGAGCGACAGGAGGTGACGGCGTTGCATCCAGCCGGCGCTGGGCCGCCCCGAGGCGGCTGGCGCCCCCTCGGGGGGCAGCGAGCGAAAGCGAGCGTGGGGGCTCATGGTCTTAGACGACGATGTTGACGAGACGACCGGGCACGATGACGACCTTCTTCGGCGCCTTGCCTTCGCTGAACTTGGCGAACTCCGGGTTTGCCAGTGCGGCAGCCTCGATGGCGGCCTTGTCGGCGCCGGCCGGCACCTTCACCGAGCCGCGCAGCTTGCCGTTGACCTGCAGCATCAACTCGATCTCGTCCTGCACCAGCGCGGCTTCGTCCACGGTGGGCCAGGGCGCGTCGAGCAGGTCGCCCAGTTCTGCGGCAAAGCCCAGGTCTTGCCACAGCGTGTGGCTGATGTGCGGCGTGGCGGGGTAGAGCACGCGCAGCAGCACCGAGAAGCCGTCACGAATCGCTGCCGCCTGGCCTTCGGCCTTGAAGCCTTCCAGCGCGTTCAGCAGCTTCATCGCACCGGAGACGACGGTGTTGTACTGCATGCGCTCGTAGTCGTAGCTGACCTGCTTCAGCACGTTGTGCACCTCGCGGCGCAGCGCCTTGCCGTCGCCGTTCAGCGTCGCGTAGTCGGTGCCGCCGGTCTTGATGGCCTCGGCGTTGCGCGCGCCGAAGTTCCACACGCGCTTCAGGAAGCGGTGCGCACCTTCGACGGCGGCGTCGTTCCACTCCAGGGTCTGCTCCGGCGGCGACGCGAACATGACGAACAGGCGGGCCGTGTCGGCGCCGTACTGGTCGATCAGCGCCTGCGGGTCCACGCCGTTGTTCTTGGACTTGGACATCGTCGTCATCTCGTATTCGAGACGCGTGCCGTCCTTCTTCAGCGTGGCGCCGGCGATGCCGCCCTTGTCGTCGTGGATGACGTCGATCTCGTGGTCCCAGTAGTAGTCCTTGCCGCCGCCCTCAGGCTTGTGGAAGAACGCGCCCTTCAAGACCATGCCCTGCGTCAGCAGCTTCTCGAACGGCTCGCTGATCGTCACCAGGCCGAGGTCGCGCATCGCCTTGGTCCAGAAGCGCGCGTACAGCAGGTGCAGGATGGCGTGCTCGATGCCGCCGATGTATTGGTTCATCGGCATCCAGTACTTCGTGCCGTCCGCGACCATGGCCTGGTCGTTGGTCGGGTCGCAATAGCGCATGAAGTACCAGGACGAGTCGACGAACGTGTCCATCGTGTCCGTTTCGCGCTTGGCGGGCTTGCCGCAGCTGGGGCAGGCGACGTTCAGGAAGGCCGCGTGCTTGTTCAGCGGGTTGCCGCTGCCGTCCGGGATCAGGTCGTCCGGCAGCACGACGGGCAGGTCCTTCTCGGGGACCGGCACGACGCCGCAGTCGTCGCAATGGATGATGGGGATCGGCGTGCCCCAGTAGCGCTGGCGGCTGATGCCCCAGTCGCGCAGGCGCCAGGTGGTCTTCTTCTCGCCCAGGCCCTTCTCGGCCAGCAGATCGGCGACCTTGTTGACAGCGTCCACATGGCCCAGGCCGTCCAGCACGCCGGAGTTGATGCAGCGCGCCTTCTGCTTGTCGCCGTACCACTCGGCCCATTGCTTGTCGTCGTAAGCCTGCCCGTCGACGTCGATGACCTGCTTGATCGGCAGCTGGTACTTCAGCGCGAACGCGAAGTCGCGCTCGTCGTGCGCCGGCACGCCCATGACGGCGCCGTCGCCGTAGCTCATCAGGACGTAGTTGCCGACCCAGACCTCGACCTGCGCGCCCGTGATCGGGTGCGTGACGAACAGGCCAGTCGGCACGCCCTTCTTGTCCTGCGTCGCCAGCTCGGCCTCGGTGGTGCCGCCGGCCTTGCATTCCTCGATGAAGCGGGCGACCTCGGGTTTGTCCTTGGCCGCGAGGGTGGCCAGCGGATGCTCCGGCGCCACGGCGCAGAAGGTCACGCCCATGATGGTGTCGGCGCGGGTCGTGAACACCCACAGCCGGCCGCCGCCGCCTTCGATGGTGTGCGGGAAAGCGAAGCGCACGCCCTGGCTCTTGCCGATCCAGTTTTCCTGCATCAGCCGCACGCGCTCGGGCCAGCCGCTCAGGTAGTTCGGGTCAGCCGGATCAGCGACGGCTGAGAGCAGCTCCTCGGCGTACTGCGTGATCTTCAGGTAGTAGCCCGGGATCTCGCGCTTCTCGACCAGCGCGCCCGAGCGCCAGCCGCGGCCGTCGATGACCTGCTCGTTGGCCAGCACCGTCTGGTCCACCGGGTCCCAGTTGACGACCTGCGTGCGGCGCTCGGCGATGCCCTTTTCCAGCATCTTCAGAAACAGCCACTGGTTCCACTTGTAGTAGCTGGGCTGGCAGGTCGCGACCTCACGGCTCCAGTCGATGGCCAGGCCCATGGCCTGCATCTGGCCCTTCATGTGGGCGATGTTGGAGTAGGTCCACTGCGCGGGCGGAACCTTGCCCTTCATCGCGGCGTTCTCGGCCGGCAGGCCGAAGGCGTCCCAGCCCATGGGCATGAGGACGTTGTAGCCCTTCATGCGCAGCTGGCGGGCCAGCATGTCGTTGATGGTGTAGTTGCGCACATGGCCCATGTGCAGCTTGCCCGAGGGGTAGGGCAGCATGGAGCAGGCGTAGAAGTGCGGCTTGCTGGCGTCTTCCGTGACGCGGTAAGCGTCGCGCTCCGTCCAGTAGGCACGGGCAGCGGCTTCGATCTCGTTCGGGTTGTAGCTGGGCGCTTCGGTCTTGGCGTTCATGCGCCGAATTCTAGGTGGCGCCTTCAGCGCGACCTGTCGCTCAGGGCGCCGAAGCGGCGGCTTGTGCGACGAACGCGATGCGGTTCAGCCCGGCGGCCTGCACCCAGCCGATCAGCTCGGCCACTTGGCCGTACGGCACTGCCCGGTCGGCGCGCAGCTGTACTTCCATCTGCTGGTTTGCGCGGCCCAGTTCGTTGATGCGCTGCTGGAAGGCTTCCGGTGCCAGGACGTCGTCGTCCAGGTGCAGCTTGCCATCCGGCGTGATGGCCACCGCGATCGAGCTGGGCGCGTCGCTCGGTGTGGCCGCCTCGCTCTTGGGCAGGTCCAGCCGCAGCGAGGCCGTCATCAGCGGCGCGGTGATCATGAAGATGACCAGCAGCACCAGCATCACGTCGATCAACGGCGTCATGTTGATGTCGCTCATGGGGCGAGCGGCGTCGGTCCGTTCAAGCCGACCGAATGCCATCAGTCGTGGTCCAGCAGCTCGCGCAGGTCATGCGCAAAGCCTTCGAGATCTGCCTCGCAGGCCGCCACCATTTTGCCGAAGACGTTGTAAGCCAGCACGGCGGGGATGGCCACGGCAAGGCCGGCGGCGGTCATGATCAGCGCCTCGCCGACCGGGCCGGAGATCTTCTCGATGGTGATGTTGCCGGCCGCCGAGATGCTGACCAGCGCGTGGTAGATGCCCCAGACGGTGCCGAACAGACCCACGAATGGCGCGGTGGCGCCGACGGACGCCAGCAGCACCTGTCCGAACTGCAGCTTGGCCAGCACGAGGTGCAGCGCGTCGCGCAGGCGGCGGGTCAGACGCGAGTCGCGCCTGCCGGCGGCGTCCAGCGTGGCCGCATGGGTTTGCGCTGTGGCGGCGTCGAGCAGCGGCAGCAGCACGGCCTCGGTGTCGAAACTCTGCAGCGCGCTGCGGCCCTCGGCCACGCCGGCAGCGGCCCAGAACGCCGGCACGGCGCGCGCGACGCCCTTCCGGGCACGGCGCAGCAGCCAGGTCTTCCACAGGATCAGGGCCCAGACGCTGACTGACATGGCCAGCAGCAGCAACGCGACTGCGCGACCGACCAGATCGCTTTGTGCCCAGAAGTCCGCAGGCATGTCAGCCCCTCGTCCAGCGAGTACCCCGGCCGATCCCCCCAGGGGATGCGGGCCGGCTTGGGGCGGCCCGGCGCTCGGCCCGCTGCCGCCTGGTCATGCGGTGAAACCCAGCACGTCGTTCATGCCGAACAGGCCGGTCTGCTTGCCCGCCAGGAAGCGCGCGCAGCGCAGGCTGCCTTGCGCGTAGATCGAGCGGTTCGTGGCCTTGTGGCTGACCTCGATGCGCTCGCCGATGCCGGCGAACATGACCGTGTGGTCTCCGATGATGTCGCCGCCGCGCACGGTGGCGAAGCCGATGGTGGACGGGTCGCGCGCGCCGGTGACGCCTTCGCGGCCATAGACGGCGCATGCCTTCAAGTCACGGCCCAGCGCCTCAGCGACGACCTGGCCCATCTGCAGCGCGGTGCCGCTGGGCGCATCGACCTTCATGCGGTGGTGGGCCTCGACGATCTCGATGTCGTAGCCTTCGTTCAGCGCGCGGGCCGCCATGTCCAGCAGCTTCAGCACCACGTTGACACCCACGCTCATGTTGGGCGCGAACACGATGGCCGTGCGCTCGGCCAAACGGGCCAATTGCGCCTTCTGCGCGTCGTCGAAACCGGTGGTGCCCACGACGGCCTTCACGCCCAGCTCGGCGCAGGCGGCCAGATGCTCCAGCGTCGCCTCGGGGCGGGTGAAGTCGATCAGCACGTCGGCACCGGCCAGGCCCGCGCGGACGTCGTCGCCCTTGTCCAGCGTGACGTGCAGCGTGCAGTCGTCGGCGGCCTGGATGGCCTCGATGAGCATCTTGCCCATGCGCCCCGAGGCGCCCGTGATGGCGACCTTCAGCATCAGGAGCCCGTCTTGGCCGGCGCAGCGTCAAGCGGCGGGTAGGTGCGGCCGGGCGCGGGGCCTTCGGCGGCCGCAGTCGGCGCCGCCTCGGCGCTTTTCTTGGGCGGCGGCAGCGCGTTGCGTTCCGCTTCGCTCAACTCCAGCTTGGGCTGCTTGCCGTCGGGCTTGAAGGTGTTGATGGAGGCGACGAACTCGTTCTCGGTCGGCAGGTCGTCCGGCACGGTCAGCGTCTTCAGCTTGTCGCCATCGAACTCCGCGATGACCAAGCGCTGCTGCTCCGGCGCGCCCTGGCGGCGGATGGTGAATGGGTAGTCCCAGCGCGACTCGTGGAACACGTCGGTCAGCAGCGGCGAGCCCAGCAGGTCGCGCACCTGCGCCTTGGGCATGCCGGGCTTGACCCGGGCGACCATCTCCTTGGTCAGCACGTTGCCTTGCACGACCTCGACGCGGTAGGGCGTCACGAAGCCCAGCACCTTGTCGCCCGTGACGGTCGGCAGCTGGGCCCAGGTGGGCAGGTAGGAGCAGCCGCCAAGCAGCGCGAGCAACGGGAGAGAGGCAAGCAGGGAACGCATGGGGCGGCTACAGAAGGGGAGCGAGGTGCCGGCCGGGAGGCCGGCTGGCTATGATCGGGCGGATTCTAGCGGGGCCCCTCCCCAGCTCCGGGACAGCGCCATGCCTACCACGACCTTCAACAAGAACCAGTCCAGCGACATCAAGAACAGCGGCCTCAAGGCAACGCTGCCGCGCATCAAGATCCTCGAGATCTTCCAGCGCTCGGCGCAGCGCCACATGACCGCCGAAGATGTCTACAAGGCCTTGTTGACCGAGGGTGGCGACATCGGCCTGGCGACCATCTACCGCGTGCTGCAGCAGTTCGAACAGGCCGGCCTGCTGAGCCGCAACCATTTCGAGACCGGCAAGGCCGTCTACGAGCTCAACGAAGGCCATCACCACGACCACCTGGTGTGCCTGAACTGCGGCAAGGTCGAGGAGTTCTTCGACCCCGGCATCGAGGAGCGCCAGCACAGCATCGCCAGCGAGCGCGGTTTCAAGCTGCAGGAGCATTCGCTGGCGCTGTACGCGACCTGCATCAAGACGGACTGCCCCAACAAGGGCTGACCGGTCAGGCCCGGCGTCAGTCGATGGCGCCGCTGTCGATGGCGCGCTGGTGGCGCTCGACGAATTCCTTGTACGTGTCGATGCCGCGCAGCTGCAGGATGGTGTTGCGCACGGCGGCCTCCACCAGGACGGCCAGGTTGCGGCCGGCGTCCACGGCGATGACGACCTTGCGCACCGGCATCCCCAGCACGTCCTCGTGCAGCGGCTCGTAGGGCAGGCGCTCGAAGTCGCGCTCCATCGTCTCTTTGCGCACCAGGTGCACGATGAGCTTGAGGCGCATCTTGCGGCGCACGGCGGTCTCGCCAAAGATGGCCTTGATGTCCAGCAGCCCGATGCCGCGCACCTCCAGCAGGTTCAGCAGCAGATCGGGGCAGCGACCCTCGATGGCGGTCTGGGCGATGCGAAAGAAGTCCACCGCGTCGTCAGCGACCAGTCCGTGACCCCGCGAGATCAGCTCCAGCCCCAGCTCGCTCTTGCCCAGGCCGGATTCGCCGGTCAGCAGCACACCCAGGCCCAGGATGTCCATGAACACGCCGTGGCGCGTCGTGCGGTTGGCAAACAGCTGCGACAGGTAGCCGCGCACCAGGTCGATGACGTGGCCGGCCGAATCGGCGGTGCGGAACAGCGGGATCTCGGCGCGATCGCACATCGCGATCAGGCGCGGCGGGGGCACGGAGTCGTCCGCGACGATGATGACCGGTGGCTCCAGCGTGACGATGCGCGAGATGCGGCGGTCCTGGATGTCGGTGGTTTCCTGGCTCAAGTAGGCCACCTCGCGGCGGCCCACGATCTGCACCCTGTAGGGATGGATGTAGTTCAGGTAGCCCACCAGGTCGGCCGCGCTCTGCGCGTCGCGCACGGCGGCCTCGTCAAAACGGCGCTCCGGGTGGGCATGGCCAGCGATCCACTCCCAGCGGAGGGCTTCGCGATGCTCTTCGAAGAGCCGTTCGGCGCTGATCGAGGTCGGTTTCATGGAGCCCCTCGGCCGGCGGGTGCGCCGACCGATCCCCCGAGGGGATCGCGGGCCGGCTTGGGACTGGCCGGCGCTCGACCCGCTGATGTCTTGTTGTTGATGAAGGGTTTGCGCAAGGCGCCCATTGGCGGCATCAGGCGACGGACTTCAGCGGCTCCCAGGCCGCAATGAGCTTGTGCAGCGTGGCAGCCTCGGCTTCAGTCTTCAGTTGCTCGCGCAACTCCCGGTCGGACAGCATCTCGGCGATCTCCGACAGAATTTCCAGGTGACGCTGTGTGGCGGCCTCGGGCACCAGCAGGAAGATCAGCAGGCTGACCGGTTCGTCATCCGGTGCGTCGAACCCGATGGGCTGCACCAGCCGCAGCACGGCGGCGAGTGGATTCTTCAACCCCTTGACGCGGCCATGGGGGATCGCAACGCCGTGCCCCAGGCCGGTCGAGCCGAGGCGTTCGCGTGCGAACAGGTTGTCAGTGACCAGCGCGCGCGCCATCTGGTGATGGTTCTCGAACAGCAGCCCCGCATGTTCGAAAGCGCGCTTCTTGCTGGACGCATCCACATTCACCAACACGTTGTCGGCGGGCAGGATGGCGGCGAGACGATTCATTGGGTTGAGGCCAAGTGTCGGGGGCGCTGGAGGGCGCGGCCGCCACCGGGCGGGTGGGTCAATCAGAGCTCCGGATTATGGAACTGCAGACCGTTTTGGGGTGGCGGGTTGGCCCCTTGGGCGTGCAAATCAGCATCTGCTTACCGGGAATAGGGGGTTTTGCGGCACTGCAGCAACAAGTGATTGCGCATCGCAAAAAAGCAAAAAGCGGCCCTCGGGCCGCTTTGCGGTGCCGCGTCAATCAGCGGGCGGGTACCTCGAGGCGCTTGGCCGAGGCATGGTGGTGGTCTTGCACCTTGTCCTTGTGACGGCAGACCTGACGGTCCAGCTTGTCCATCAACTGGTCGATGGCGGCGTACAAGTCTTCGTGAGACTGCTCGACAAAGATGTCGCGGCCCTTCACGTGCAGCGTCACCTCAGCGCGCTGGCGACGGTCCTTCTCCTTTTGCTTTTCAACGGTCAGCAGGACGTTGATGTCAACGACCTGGTCGAAGTGGCGGGTCACACGGTCCAGCTTGGTGAGAACGTACTCGCGCAAAGCGGGCGTGACTTCGAGGTGATGGCCACTGATCGTCAGATTCATAAAGCCTCCTTTCAGAGGGTTGGGTCGGAAAAACAGAACCTAGAAAGAACTGAGAACGGGAAAGAGCAGGAGGGAATTTCAGGTAGCGGAGTTGGATGGGAGTGGGGAAATCGACGAGTCCAGTTTGCGCGCGAAGGGCCCGCGTGACAAGGGGGTGACCGTGACGGTTTGCGTCCTTTCGGGTCACGTTTTTGCTGCTTCTTTCAGACCCTGTCGCGATGCAATAATCGTTGGCTATTCGTGACCTCGGAGAGCTTCTTGGACAGCGATCACCCTCGGTGACCGTCCACTCCACCCGCCCGGAGTGAGACGGTTGACCTGACCCCGCCACCCCGGACGGCGCCACCGTCGTCCCCCTGCCAGCGCCGCTGGAGACGATGCATGCTGAACGTATTCACGCTGGATAACGGGCGCCTGAAGGGCGGTCTGTTTCAGGAAGAGATCGAAACCGCCGAGGATCTGGCCCAGTCGCGTCCGATATGGGTGGACCTGGAGAGCCCCAGCGTCGAGGAGAAGGGCTGGATACGCGACCGCTTCGGCCTCACCATCCCCGAGGACATCGTCGACGAGGATCTGGAGGAGTCGGCGCGCTTCTACGAGGAAGACAACGGCGAGCTGCACATCCGCTCCGACTTCCTCATTGAGGGCGATGACGGCCCCGACGGCAAGTCGGCGCGCAACGTGCGCGTGGCGTTCATCCTGTTCAACAACGTGCTGTTCTCGGTGCACAACGAGGACCTGCCTGTCTTCCGCCTGCTGCGACTGCGGGCGCGGCGCATCCCGGCGTTGATTGAGGATGCGAAGGACGTGCTGCTGAAGCTGTACGACGCTGACGCCGAGTACTCGGCCGACGTGCTGGAGGGCATCTACGACAAGCTCGAAGCCGTCAGCGCCCGCGTGCTGAAGAGCGACGTGACCGACGCCGAGGCCGGCGAGGTGCTGGGCTCCATCGCCCGTGAGGAAGACTTGAACGGCCGCATCCGCCGCAACGTGATGGACACGCGCCGCGCGGTCAGCTTCATGATGCGCAGCCGCATGCTGAACGCCGAGCAGTTCGAGGAGTCGCGCCAGATCCTGCGCGACATCGACTCGCTGGACTCGCACACCGCCTTCCTGTTCGACAAGATCAACTTCCTGATGGACGCCACGGTCGGCTTCATCAACATCAACCAGAACAAGATCATCAAGATCTTCTCCGTGGCCAGCGTTGCGCTGCTGCCGCCCACTCTGATCGCGTCCATCTACGGCATGAACTTCAAGAACATGCCAGAGCTGGAACAGGCCTGGGGCTACCCGTTCGCGCTGGGGCTGATGCTGGTGTCGGTGGCGGCGCCGTTCATCTACTTCCGCCGCAAGGGCTGGTTGAAGTAGCCCTGTGCACCCCTTTCAGCAAGAAGGCCCGCGTCGTGATCGACGCGGGCCTTTGCCTGAATAAAAGTGGCCGCTGAACGCCCCGAAGCCAACGAGGGAGGGAGGGAGGAGGAGGAGAACGGCTTCGGGATTTCTGCCCTGATCTCAGAGAGGTTGAGCGGCCTGAATTCGGGTGAGGTGTTGTCGTGAACGGGTGTGGACTCGGGTTTTTACCGGTGTAGCTTGAGAGTGAGGTCGTGGCGCAAAGTTCCAAGGGGTTGTCCCGAGTTCTGGCGACGATTGTTGTTCTCAATGGCGGGTGTCCGGCGTTGTCATCGGGTCGGCTGACGGCGATTGAAAACAGTGGCCTTGGGGGCCGCCATGGTGTCCGCAACGGAGGGCCGGCCAGCCTTGAGCAGCCCCGAAGCACGCCAGCGCGAAGGCAGAAATGGACAGGTGCCGCAAACTTTTAGAATCCCGGCTCTAAACGAGGATCTGCCATGCTTTACCCCGAACTGTTCAAGCAACTTGAGGCTGTGCGCTGGAACATGGACACGGACATTCCCTGGGACAAGTTCGATGCCAGCCTGCTGACCGACGAGCAGGCCCAGACCATCAAGATGAACGCGATCACCGAGTGGTCTGCCCTGCCGGCCACCGAGATGTTCCTGCGCGACAACCGCGAAGACAGCGACTTCTCGGCGTTCATGTCGGTCTGGTTCTTCGAGGAGCAAAAGCACAGCCTGGTGCTGATGGAATACCTCAGGCGCTTCCGCCCTGAGCTGGTGCCCACCGAGGCCGAGCTGCACGAGGTGCGCTTCGACTTCGATCCTGCGCCGGCGCTGGAGACGTTGATGCTGCACTTCTGCGGCGAGATCCGGCTGAACCACTGGTACCGCCGCGCGGCCGAGTGGCACACCGAGCCGGTCATCAAGGCCATCTACGAGACCCTGTCGCGCGACGAGGCCCGCCATGGCGGCGCCTACCTGCGCTACATGAAGCGTGCCATGGTCAAGTTCGGTGACGAGGCCCGTGCTGCTTTCGCCAAGGTCGGCGTGCTGATGGCCAGCGCCCGGCGCACCGCGCAGGCCCTGCACCCTACCAACCTGCACGTCAACGCCGCGCTGTTCCCGCGCGACACCATCCAGAGCCGCCTGCCCGATCCTCAGTGGCTGGAGCACTGGCTGGACAAGCAGATCCAGTTCGATTCCGTGTGGGAGAACCGGGTCGTCGAGCGCATCCTGCACAACATGAGCCTGCTGATGGACCGCAGCTTCGCCAGCGTGCAGGAGCTGAACCGCTTCCGCAAGGAAATGGCGGCCCGGCTGACGCCGCCGGCCGCGGGCGCGCCGGCGTGATCGCTGGCTGATCTGCCAAAGCAAATCGGGGCCTCAAGAGAGGCCCCGATTTGCTTTTGAGCGCTGAGCCTGGATCAACCGCCGCGCGAGCGCTTCAACACCACCAGGGCGAAAGCAGCGACAGCGATCGCCGCCCAGACCAGGAACTGCAGTGACGCCAGTTCAGCCAGCGCGCCACCGAGGTCCTGCATCGCCCAGGCCATCAGGTTGGTGCCCGACTGCATGGCAGTGCCCAGGCTCGCGCCGTCGTGGATCATGGCGCGGCCGATCTGATCGTTCAGGCCCTGCAAGGCTTGCCAAGGCCACTGGATGCCATAGACGTTGTCGAGCACCGCCACCGCCACGCCGCCGCCCACGAGCACCACCGGCACGCCGAGGCGCTTGAGCCAGCTGGATGCGGCCATCAGCACAAAAATCAGCGGCGACAGCCACAGCATCAGCGGCACCGTGCCAGCCAGTCCGCGCAGCAGGATCGGCAAGGTCATGAACAAGGCTTCGCCCCAGTTGACGGCAAAGATCGTGTCGACGCCGCTGATCCGGCTCAGTACGCCCATCGCGATGGGAATGCCGAGCAGGACGCCGATCGCAGCGCACAGCAGCGGTGCCAGCCAGGCATGGGCCAGCACCGTGGCCAGCACGCTCTCGCCGGGGCGGCCTGGCAAAGACAGCCAGAACTCGATCGAGCGATCCTGCGTGTCGCGGCGGGCCAGGCCTGGCAGCTGGAACAGCGCCACCAGCATGGCGATCACGTAGACCGTGATCGCGCTTGCCAGCACGATGAGCGCCGACTGCAACTCTTGGCTGTCCAGATTCCAGTTGCTGGTGAACTTCCCGCCCTGGAACTGCGCGAACGGCAGCACCGCGAGGAACAGCAGTGGCGGTGCGAACGCCGAGATCAGCCAACCACGCTTGTGCTGCATCCATTCGCGTTGCAGCAGAGTCGGAATGTGTGTCTTCATGGCAGTTGTCCTCAGGCTTGCTTGCTGTTCAGCGCCGGGTTGCGGGTCAGCGCCATGAAAAGGTCGACCAGGCTGGGGCGCACGCGCTGGCCCAGGCTGGCGACATGCTCGGGCGGCGCGCCGTCGAACAGCGACGTCGTGCGCCCCTGCTCGCGATAGCGCAGCAGCGGGTGGGCGGCAGCCATCGCCTCGGCGGCGGCCGGATCGTGGTTCAGCGCGACGAAGCGGCGGTCGATGTCCTCCAGGCTGATGGACAGCGCCACGCGCCCCTCGTCCAGCATGATCACGTCGCTCAGCAGCACCTCCACCTCCTCGACCTGGTGCGTCGAGAGCAGCACGCTTCGCTCGCCGTCGCACCATTCGTCGATCAGCATCTCGTAGAAGCTCTTGCGCGACACCACGTCCAACCCGAGCGTCGGCTCGTCCAGGATCATCAGCTTCGCGTCGATGGCGGCGATCAGCGCCAGATGCGTCTGCGCCACCATGCCCTTGGACAGGCTCTTGATCTTGTCGTTCTCGCTCACGCTGGTGCGCTTCAGCAATGTGCGCGCGCGCTCGGCCGAGAACTTGGGCTGCAGCTGGCTCATCAGCGTGATCAGCTCATGCACCTTAGCCCAGCGCGGCAGCACCGCCACGTCGGGGATGTAGCTCAACTGCTCCAGCAGCTTCTGGCGGTCGCGGCACGGGTTGAGGCCCAGCACCGTCATGTCGCCTTGCACCGGTAGCAGGCCCACCAGCGCCTTCATCAGCGACGTCTTGCCAGCGCCGTTGTGGCCCAGCAGCCCGACGACACGGCCCTTGGGCACCGTGACGGAGACGTCGTTCAGCGCGGTCTTCTTGCCGTAGCGCAGCGAGACGTTCTTGACTTCGATGAGGTTCATGTCGACTCCCAGTTCAGATCCTTGGCGGTAAGCCCCAGCCGCTTGAGCTTGGCGCGCAGCGCGGGCCAATCCTTCTGCAGGAACTGCTCGCGCTCCTGTTTGAGCAGGCGTTGTCGCGCGCCTGTCGTAACGAACATGCCCAGCCCACGGCGCGTCTCGATGAGGCCGTGGTCGCTGAGTGCCTGCAGTGCCCGCGTCACGGTCAGCGGGTTGATGACGTATTGGCTTGCCAGCGCGCGTACCGAGGGCAGGGCCTCGCCTTCAGAGGGGCTGCCGTCCAGAAGTTGCACGGCCAGTCGGTCGGCCAACTGCTGGTAGATCGGTGCCTGGTCGGTCCAGGGGGGAGTCATGGGCGCTCCGGGGTGTGTTGCTGATGTAGCACACCATATCTCCCGGGGCTGGGGCGGACCTAGCGCGGCGCGACAGACCGTTGAATTGGCGGGATGAGCTGCACGATTGTCGGTGTCGGTTTGCGCAGAACTTGGAACTGTTTGCGCTTAACTTGGAACTGCCATGCGCGTCGAAGACGTTGACGCGCCTTGTTGTGACGCAGACGCTCAGAGCCGTTGCGGACCAAACGGCGGAAGTTGTAGGGCGATCAGCCAGGATCACCGGTGAAGACTTGCCGACCAAGATCGCTCTCGGCGCGGCAGTCGAGCGCTGCGCCGTCCCGTGATCAGGCAGGTGGCCGATCTTCCTGGTGCGGCTGGTCAAGTGTTTGTCACTGGCTTGAGAGTGGCCCCTCCTGCCACCTCAAACAGCGATAGCTAGGTGTTGGGTCTCATGTGATCATGTGCCCACTCGCAGCTGGGCCTTGTTCAAAGCCAGGGACGTGCTGCGGGAGTTGATCCGAACCCTCAAGGCCGAGCAGTCGGTCGTCAAAGTCGCATGAGCCGAGTCCACGCCCAAGCCCGTACCACACCTCTGACCCGCATGGAGATTCGCGATTCCGAGTTGGGCGTGGTGGCCCTGGCCGAACGCTACAACATCAGCCGCAGCACGGCGTCGAAGTGGAAGAACCGGGAGGACGTGCAGGACCGCTCGCACCGGCCCCACAAACTCAGCACCACGCTGACTGAGGGGCAAGAAGCCATCGTGGCCGAGGTGCGCCGCCTGACGCTGATTCCACTGGACGATCTCTTGGTGGTAGTGCGTGAGTTCATCAACCCGGCCGTCTCTCGCTCGGGGCTGGATCGGTGCCTGCGACGCCACGGGGTGGGCAGCCTGCGCGAGCTGCAAGCCGCAGCCCGTGAGGCCGCTGGCG
>NZ_JBIGHY010000039.1:0-516 GCF_043555865.1 Pelomonas dachongensis | reverse complement strand
TTAGAACTTATCCGTAAATAGATAAACTACCGTTCCGAGCCGCATTGGGCGCGGTGTTGGATCGAAACCTTGGCGAAACGTGCTGAGTCATGGGCGGTGACGGACGAGTTCTGGCAGCGTGTTGAACCGCTGGTTCCGGTGCGCTCTGCCGCCGACAGAATCTATTTGCGAAAGCCGGGGGCTGGCCGGCCGGCGAAGCCAGCTCGGCTGGTCTTTGAGGCGATCGTCTACGTGCTGCGCACCGGCTGCCAATGGAAGGCGCTACCCAAGGAGCGCTTCGGCAGCGCGAGCGCCATTCACAAGCGCTTTCTCGAGTGGGAGGCCGCCGGCTTCTTTGAGGCTGTGTGGAAGGCTGGCTTGGCTGAGTACGACCAGATGCAGGGCATCTCCTGGCGCTGGCAGAGCGTTGACGGCGCCATGATGAAGGCGCCACTGGCTCAGGAATCCGCAGGCCCCAACCCGACGGATCGGGAAAAAAAAGGGCAGCAAGAGACACCTGCTGGTGGACGGCCGTGG
>NZ_JBIGHY010000038.1:0-585 GCF_043555865.1 Pelomonas dachongensis | reverse complement strand
CTGAGGAGATCCCGCCTTGTGCCTGAAAGGGCGACGGCCATGCTGGAGCGGGAAGTCAGCCGAGGTCGTAGTAGCCGGGTAGCGGGGCCGCCGAGGCCACCAGCGAGAGGCGAAGGACCGAACGAGAGCAAGTGACCGAGGACCTGGGAATGTCAAAGGCCATGCGTCAGATGACGGAGCGATCCGGGCGGGCGGGGGAAGCGCGCGGTGAAGCCGCGCGTCAGCCTGTCAGCGACGAAGCCTGCGGCCCGTCCCGGGAGCACCAGGGCACAGGGTCGGCAAGGTCGACGGCGGGGACAGGTGCCCTATTGGAGGCGGCGCTGACGAGAGAGAACCTGCAAGTGGCCTAGAAGCGGGTCAAGGCCAACAAGGGCGCGGCGGGCGTGGACGGGCTCGACATCGAGCAGACGCAACGCCTGCTGCAAACAACGTGGCCGAAGATCCGCCAAGCGCTGCTGGCAGGCAAGTACCGGCCAAGCCGGTACGGCGAGTGATGATCCCCAAGCCGGACGGCAGCCAGCGCGAGCTCGGCATCCCGACGGTAACGGACCGGCTGATCCAGCAGGCATTGCTGCAAGTGCTGCA
>NZ_JBIGHY010000037.1:0-596 GCF_043555865.1 Pelomonas dachongensis | reverse complement strand
ACGGCCAAGGCGATCGACTACACACTGGGGCATTGGGCCGCGCTCACGCGTCACCTCGAGGACGGCGCGGTGGCGATCGACAACAACCATCTGGAGCGGCAGATCAAGCCCTGGGCGATGGGGCGCCGAGCATGGCAGTTCGTGGGCAGCGAGCTCGCGGGCCAGCGAGCGGCCATCATCATGAGCCTGGTGCAGTCCGCACGCCTGAACGGGCACGACCCGTGGGCCTACCTGCGCGACGTGTTGGAGCGCCTGCCGACGCTGCCCAACACGCGGCTCGCCGAGCTGTTGCCGCACCGGTGGACGCCACGATTGGCAGAAGATACCGCGGGCCGATGAGGAACATCGACGAGCTCCTGCAAGATGGCGGCAGCGTCTCGATTGAGCCGCGGGACGACATCCCGTGCGTTGCTTGCGCTGCGGACTTCCATAACACCATCGCGCTGCTCGTACGGCGAAATGGCGAGTCCCTGACGGCGTTGCTCAAACGGCTGGACAAGGCCGTCGCTCGCTACTACTCGGACACCGTGGTCACTGACGAAACCGAAGCACAAGGCTGACCGTCGTCAGTCAAGATGGCGCGGCCAGACGCTCAC
>NZ_JBIGHY010000036.1:0-762 GCF_043555865.1 Pelomonas dachongensis | reverse complement strand
CCGGTCTGCGTGATGGCGCCGCCGCTGTTCGCATCGAGTGTGCCGCCGACGTTGCCTTGCCCCAGATTCAGCGCGGCGGTGGCGTTGACCGTCAGGTTGCCCGTGCTCAACGTGCCCAGCGTCAGCGCGCCTGCGTTGGTCAGCGCCGTGGCGCTACCGGTGAGGCTCACGGCGCCGGTGAATGTGTTGCCGGCCTGGGTCAGCGTGAGGGTGCCGCTGCCGGCGTTGAGGCTGGTGGTGCCCGTCACGTCGAGCGCGCCGGCCTGCGTGATGGCGCCGTTGCCGCTGGCGGCGATGAGGGTGCCGTCGACGCTGCCTTGGCCAAGGTTGAGTGCGCCACTGGACGTGGCGGTCAGCGCTGCGGTGTCCAGCGCGCCCAGCGTCAGCGCGCTGTTGCTGCGCACCTGCGTGGCACCTGCGGTCAGGCCCACCGTGCCGCCCAGTTGGTTGCTGGCGTGGCTGAGGTCGACGGCGTTGCTGCCGGCATTGACGTTCAGCGCACCGTTGACGTTGAGCGCTGCGGTTTGGCTGATGGCGCCGCCGCTGGTCAGCGCCAGCGAGGTGACGGTGCTGCTGCCCAGCGCGAGGGCGCCAGCGCTGCGCAGTTGCGTCATGCCGCCCGTCAGGCCTACCGCACCGCTCCAGCTGTTGGCGCTGTTCATCAGCGTGATGGCGCCGATGCCGGCGTTGAGGCTGGTGGTGCCGCTGACGTCCAGCGCGCCGGCTTGTGTGATCGCACCGTTGCCGCTGATGGCGACGAGG
>NZ_JBIGHY010000035.1:0-775 GCF_043555865.1 Pelomonas dachongensis | reverse complement strand
GCAGGCAAGTACCGGCCAAGCCGGTACGGCGAGTGATGATCCCCAAGCCGGACGGCAGCCAGCGCGAGCTCGGCATCCCGACGGTAACGGACCGGCTGATCCAGCAGGCATTGCTGCAAGTGCTGCAACCGCTGATCGATCCCACCTTCAGCGAACACAGCCACGGGTTCAGGCCGCGCCGGAGTGCGCACGACGCGGTGAAAGCCGCCCGAGCCTATGTCCAGTCTGGCAAGCGCGTGGTGGTGGACGTGGACCTGGCGAAATTCTTCGACCGGGTGAACCACGACATCCTTGTAGACCGGCTCAGGAAGCGCATCCCGGATACAGCCGTCCTGCGGCTCATCCGTGCGTACCTGAACGCCGGGATCATGGATGGAGGGCTACTGCTTAGCGCGCTACGCCGATGACGCCAATGTCTATGTGGGCAGCACCAAGGCGGGCGAACGGGTTTTGGCGTGGCTCAGGAAGCTATACGGCAAGCTGAAGCGTCAGGTCAATGAAGCCAAGAGTGCCGTGTGCAGCGCCTTCGGGCGCAAGTTTCTGGGCTACGAGCTCTGGGTCTCCAAAGGGCGCGAGGTGAAATGCGCAGTGGCCTCCAAGGCACTGGGTAACTTCAAAGCGCGGATCCGAGAGCTCACCAGCCGCTCGGGCGGACGCAGCATGGAGCAAGTGGTGCAGAGGCTGCGGCCCTACCTGCTGGGCTGAAAGGCGTACTTCGGCATGGCGCAAACGCCAAACGTCTGGCGCACGCTGGACGAGTGGCTGCGCCACCGGC
>NZ_JBIGHY010000034.1:0-882 GCF_043555865.1 Pelomonas dachongensis | reverse complement strand
TGGGCACAACGCTGCCATTCGCGGCGCTGCGTCTAAATCGGCGAGCTGACCGGGAGGCTCGACCTGCCCTGGTACCCGGAAGCAGCCGTTCCGACCAGCCGACCAGCCTCTGGCAAACGACGGCCACCGGGTGACTTCTCAGATTTCGGTCTGCTCCGAAATCTCGAGTGCGTCGTCCACTTCGATGCCGAGGTACCGGACCGTCGACTCCAGCTTGGAGTGCCCAAGCAGCAGCTGAACGGCTCGCAAGTTCTTGGTCCGCCGATAGATCAGCGTCGCCTTGGTCCTCCGCATCGAATGCGTCCCGTAGTCGGCAGGGTCAAGCCCGAGTTCTTCCACCCAGCCTTCCAGGATTCGGGCGTACTGCCGTGTTCCGAGATGCGGCGAGCCGTGCATGCGACTTGGGAACAGGAAGTCCTCGGATCGCAGCCCGGCTTGCTTGATCCAGCGCTGCACGGCGTCACGGGTTACTGGCGTGATCTCGAACTGAACGGGGCGCTGCGTCTTGTGCTGCATCACCACCGCCCGACTAGCGACGGCATCACCGTGACAGACATCTCGTACTTTGAGCGCGACGAGGTCGCAGCCCCGAAGCTTGCTGTCGATGCCGAGGTTGAACAACGCGAGCTCGCGCACGCGGTTCTCCATTTGAAGCCGGACCCGAAGTGCCCAGATGTCCTTGACCTTGAATGGTGCCTTCTGGCCGACGATCTTGCCCTTGTTCCAAGGCTCGCGCGACGGGGTGTTGGTTGCTGATCCCATGATGGTCTCCCATCGAGTTGAGGGTCCATCAGCATGCGCCGTTGCGACGCCGACCGTGCAGGCTCCCGCTCCCACGAAGGTCAGCTTTCTGGCGCCTTGATGCTCGTACGCTCTCGGCCA
>NZ_JBIGHY010000033.1:0-963 GCF_043555865.1 Pelomonas dachongensis | reverse complement strand
CGCTGACGCTGGGCACGTTGAGCACGGGCAACCTGACGGTCAACGCCACCGCCGCGCTGAATCTGGGGCAAGGCAACGTCGGCGGCACACTCGATGCGAACAGCGGCGGCGCCATCACGCAGACCGGCGCGCTGACGCTGGCCGGCACGACGACGCTCAACGCAGGCACGGCGGCCATCACGCTGGGGCAGGCACTGAACAACCTGCAAGGCGCCATCACGGCCACCGGGGGCGCGGTGTCGCTGCGCAGTGCGCACGACCTCAACCTCTTCGCGCTGACGCAGCCCGCCAACCGCGCGCTCGTGCTGGAAGCGGGCGGCACGCTGTTCCTGCCGGCCGGCACAGGCGACATCGACACCGGCACCGCAGCGCTGACGCTGTCCAGCCTTGGCGGCGCGTTCAGCACCTTCGGAACCTTGAAGGGCGGCGACGTCACGGTGCGCGGCCAGTCCGTGGCGCTGGCTCACGACGTGACGGCCAGCGGCTCGCTCGACGTGCAGTCCGCCGCCGGCACGATCAGCCAGACCGCCGGCAAGCTGGTGGTCACAGGCACCAGCCGCTTCGATGCGGGCACGGCTGCCATCACGCTGAACCAAACCGCCAACGCCTTCAGCGGCGCAGTCGGCCTCACGGGCGGCACGACTTCCCTGGTCAACAGCAATGCGCTGATCCTGGATACGAGCACGATCACCGGCAATCTCGTCGCGAACAGCGGCGGTCATGCCATTTCGCAGGCCGGCGCGCTCAGCGTTACGGGCACCAGCAGCTTCAATGCCGGCAGCGCGGCTATCACGTTGACGAACAGCGGCAACAGCTGGACCGGCGCGGTCGGCATGACCGGCGGCGCGACACAGCTGCGCAGCGCTGGCGCCTTGGCGCTGGGCAGCAGCACCGTCAGCTCGCTGGCACTGACCAGCGGCGGTGCGATCAGCCAGAACGCGGCTATCAACGTCACCGGTGCAC
>NZ_JBIGHY010000032.1:0-1725 GCF_043555865.1 Pelomonas dachongensis | reverse complement strand
ACAACCACCACATCCCGCAACGCTCGCTCGACCACCGCTCACCCGTGCAAGCCCTTCAAGCTTGGCAGGTCGCCAAGCCCCATTTGTTCAAGCGCGCTGTATACAAACAGGCGGGTCTTGACACCTAGGACCTTTGCTGTCTTGATGGCGATCGCGCCTCCATCCTTTACGAGGCGCTTCCAAGTCTCGAGATGTAGCTGCGAGAACTGCTTATGAGTACTGAAGTTTTCAGGGGCTGCTTGGAGATAGTCATTCCAAGCTTGAAGTCCTTGTGGATGACTAGTGAGATAGGACAGCTCATGCAGGTCTGGCGCTATAAAGCCGCCAGGCAAGACTGAAACTAGCTCCCCCCTCCCGTCCTTCACGGTGGAAAATCCACTTATAACAAGAGATCTACGGTTTGCATACTTGAGACCAACAAATACATCTGCAGTATCGGGCGGTATTCCTGCCGCACCTGGATGCATCGATTTTAAAACTTCTAAACTATAACCCTCAATCTTAGTAACCGACGAATTTTGGAGCAATGCTGGCAGTTCAACCTGATTAAAAACTCTATCAACTTCAGAGCCAGTTACCAATAAGCGCATCTCGCCAGTTGTAGCGTCCGCAAAATTTTTTGAGGCCGCCGCCCATGGCCCTGTGTTTACATTCGACTCATATATCCAATCGGTTGCAGGATTTTTTCCCAGCTGCCCCGCAATGAATCTCTGAAGATCAATTCCGGACAAGCCAGATGCCTCCCCGGCAGCTTGCAGAAACTCCGTTGACAGCAAGAACTTTCCAGCAGGCGTTTTGTCAATTACCCGAATGTCTTCTCCAGCGTCCAACATCCTGCCTACCGCCGCGGTTGCGCTCGTATCATCAGGCAATCTACCGCCATAAAAGACAGTGAAGGAACCGGATGCTTCTACTGAGATCTGTTTTACCAAACCAAGCAGAGCTTGAGGGGTACGCTCAATGCTTTGCAGAAGTATTTTTGCTTGGCCGAGAGAATATGTCATGTACGCCTCTTTACTTCGAAACAAGCTCAAGCGAGTAGAGCTGGTACGGAATCACCAGTTCGGCCTCTCCACAAGCGGCAAGTGCAGACTCCAAATCTGGCAGAACTTTTGATATTTCTGGCGTCGGTTCATTTCGCAAGCTACACAAGCCAAGCACTATTCTTCTGTCCACAATTTTTCCGAATTCATCTTGCGAGATGTCGACGTTCTTAATATGCACATCGAGGATTTGACCCTTCCAGAGAAATGCCCAGAAAGCCTCATCATGTGGTCCCTCTAGACCGAACCGAGCCCGACGAAGCAAAAATATTTCACGTTCGCGGTCTATGGCCCAATGACTCTCTCCAGCTCGATAGAAGTTTGAATCATCTGCAATCCCATACTTCTTCCTATCAGACTCAGGGATGATTTCGAATACAAATGTCATGGTTGCCTTCGCAAACTGATAAGTTGAGGGGTATTAGGCGTGAAACAGAGAGTCTGGTTGTCAAGACCCGCCTGTTTGTATACAGCGCGCTTGAACAAATGGGGCTTGGCGACCTGCCAAGCTTGAAGGGCTTGCACGGGTGAGCGGTGGTCGAGCGAGCGTTGCGTGATGTGGTGGTTGTAGGTCTTGCAGTACGCCGTGAGCGTGGCTTCCAACTCGGCGCCCGAATTGAATCGGGTCTGCTGCACGACCTCGCTGATGCGGCCATTGAAGCGCTCCACCAGGCCGTTGGTC
>NZ_JBIGHY010000031.1:0-1812 GCF_043555865.1 Pelomonas dachongensis | reverse complement strand
ACTCGGCTCATGCGACTTTGACGACCGACTGCTCGGCCTTGAGGGTTCGGATCAACTCCCGCAGCACGTCCCTGGCTTTGAACAAGGCCCAGCTGCGAGTGGGCACATGATCACATGAGACCCAACAGCTATGCCCGCCGCGCCATCCGCAGACCAACGGCATGGTGGAGCGCTTCAATGGCCGCATCAGCGAGGTCGTGCAGCAGACGCGATTCAATTCGGGCGCCGAGTTGGAAGCCACGCTCACGGCGTACTGCAAGACCTACAACCACCACATCCCGCAACGCTCGCTCGACCACCGCTCACCCGTGCAAGCCCTTCAAGCTTGGCAGATCGCCAAGCCCCATTTGTTCAAGCGCTGTATACAAACAGGAGGGTCTTGACACTTACAGGCCTTGACGCGGACCCGCCATTTTTTGCATGCGTCGCATTGCTTTGAATGCTGATCCGACAGGACCTGAGAAGCTCATCGTAATAACAGCAGCATCCAACATACTTAGAACTACCAGCACTAGCAAGTCCAGAGGCAACAGAACCACAACGCCGCCAAACACAATGGAGAGAAAATCTATAGCAAAAAAAAATGCGAGCAACCACCTCCCCCACGAGAGCAAAAAAAACAACGAAATCGCCGTAACCACTCGGAAAATAAACACAAAACCATAAAACCACGATTGACTAAACAGCGGACTCCCCCCCCACCCATTGGCGCGAAGTAGATTTCGCACCTCTTGGTCAACTTCAACATTCAAATACGGAAGAAAAAACCAGCCGATATAGGTAAACATCGACAAGACCACCAGCGACTGGAACAGACGAAGTTGTGTCATTTAAATCTTTCAGCAGAAAATCTAGCGCCTACTTGGAAAGCAGATTGGGATCCCAACTTAAACTAAGGCTTTGACGCAGTTGCGATGGGCCCACAAACCATCATAATTCCGGAATTCGCCGAACATTGGCCAGGCTGATCATAGATAACAAGCAGTCCACAAGCGCCCGAGGATGCTCCTAATATTTTCGTCAACGCATCTGTTCCTGTTTGCAAGCTGGGGTGGCGTATTGCACTCCCAGAACCAGTTGCATTTCCAAGAATGTCCAAGATATTTTCCACATAGTTTGAAACGGAACGATTCGTCGCAAGCGGAATCGGCCTGATGGGGATGACGTCCATGTGCCGGACAGTCTCGCGAGTGGCCGGTATATATTGAGGAACGCCAAATGGAGAATCGTACCCGCTGGCTCGCCTCCCCCCACCAGCACGACCACCTTTTTGAAGCCCCTCGGGATCGATGCTAAGCAAGGGATTTCCAGATACATAAGCATAAGTGTTAATTCCACCTGCTAGTCCGATGGGGTCGCTCTGAACGTAGCGACCAAGCTGAGCGTCGTAGTAGCGATTCCAGTTGTACCAAAGCCCGCTCTCCGCATCGTGGTACTGCCCGGGAAGCCCGATGTTCATCCCGCCGATACCGTCATAGGCAATCTCACGATCAAACGCAGCATTCTTTGCCCGCCAGACCACGCCGGCGCCCGCATCGGTCAACACCTCAGGCCGGCCAAGATGATCGTTGTGGCTGGCGTAGAACTGCCCGTTGCGCACGATGCCCAGCAACTGCCCTTGCACCCAGACGTAGCTGGTCGACTGCGGCCCGATTTCGGCCAGCAATTCGCCGCCCGGTCCATACACGTAGTCAGACCTGCAAAATCCATTTCCAGGCAACTCGCTGTGGGCACGGCTCCGGCGACCAGCGGCGGGTCATGTCTGGTGAAGCACCGGCTGACGCGATAGTTCGGGATTGAAGTTCATGGCGC
>NZ_JBIGHY010000030.1:0-2768 GCF_043555865.1 Pelomonas dachongensis | reverse complement strand
TGCGTATTTCGGCCCAACGTGACCGCCGATTTCGGCATCGTGACCGGTGATTTCGGTCATCGTGACCGACACCCCATTTCGGCTCATCGTGACCGACCGTTTCGGCATCGTGACCGCCCATTTCGGCGATCGTGACCGCCGTGACGGCGCCCCGTAAGGGCCGCGCCGGTTGTGCCGGCAGTGCTGCGTAGAGAACGCAACCCGGGCCTCCTACCCTCGACGGCTTTTGCCATCGAGCCGCGGAATGCCCAAGCAACGAATCTCTCTACGCATGATCAAAGATGTCATCCGCCTGAAGTGGCACGCGAAGCTCTCACACGAGCAGGTCGCCACGGCCTTGAAGATCTCCAAGGGCGCTGTCGCCAAGTACGTCAGCCTGGCCACCGCCGCCGGCCTGGACTGGACCACCGTCCAGGACTGGAGCGAGCAGCAGCTATCGACCGCCCTGCAGCCACGCTCCACCGCAGCCCTTCCCATCGTCGTGCCCGACTGGGCCCGCATCCACCGCGAGCTCGACCGCAAGGGCATGACGCTGATGCTGCTGTGGCAGGAATATGTGGCCGCCAACCCGCAGGGCCGCACCTGGCGATACACGCAGTTCTGCGAGCACTACAAGGCCTTCGCCGCCACGCTCAAGCGTTCGATGCGCCAGCACCGGCGTGCCGGCGAGAAGATGTTCATCGACTACGCCGGCTCGACGGTGCCGCTCAGTGATGGCGCCCGCGCCCAGGTCTTCGTCTCGGCCATGGCCGCCTCTAGCTGTGTGTTCGCCTGCGCCACGCCGGCGCAGCGCCTGGAAGACTGGATCGCCGGCATGGTGCGCGCGCTGCACTTCTACGGCGGCGTGCCGCAACTCGTAGTGCCGGACAACGCGACGGCCGTGATCGCGTCGGCCGACCGCTACGAGCCGCGCGCCAACGACACGGTGCTGGACTTCGCCCGCCACTACGGTACCTCGGTCCTCCCCGCACGCCCGCGTTCCCCAAAGGACAAAGCCACCGCAGAAAGTTCGGTCCAAGTCGTGGGTCGCTGGGTGCTGGCGCGGCTGCGCCACCACCGCTTCGACACCGTCGCGCAGGTCGATGCGGCCATCGCCGAGCTGCTGCCCAGCGTGAACGACCGCCCGTTCCAGAAGCTGCCCGGCAGCCGCTCCAGCGTGTTCGCAGAGCTGGACAAGCCGGCACTGATGCCGCTGCCGGCTCAAGCCTACGAACTCGCGCGCTTCAAGACTGTGAAGGTCCACATCGACTACCACATAGAGGTCGACGGCCATCGCTACAGCGTGCCCCATCCACTGGTGGGCCAGGTGCTGGAGGCGCGGCTCACCCAGCACGGTGTGGAGCTGCTGCTGCGCGGGCAGCGGGTGGCCGCCCATGCGCGCAGCAGCCTTCGCGGCAAGTTCACCACCGTCGATGCCCACATGCCGGCCGCGCACCGGGCGCACTTGGAATGGACGCCTCAGCGCTTGATCGAGTGGGGCCGGCAGATCGGCATGGCCTGCGGCGAGCTCGTCACCCGGCTGCTGCAGACCTACAAGCATCCGGAGCACGGCTACCGCTCGTGCCTGGGGCTGCTGAGCCTGTCACGCACCTACGGCCGTGAGCGCTTGGAAGCGGCGTGCGAGCGGGCCTTGGCGCTGGGGACCGTGCGCTACCGGCATGTGCGTGATCTGCTGGCCAACAACCGGGACCTCGTCGCACAGGAGAGCGCTGCCGAGTGGACCAGCCCGGCGCACGCCAATGTGCGTGGCCCGGACTACTACCAATGACGCGCTCCGCTCGAACACCCGCCGCCCAACACCGAACCCTGACGCCCATGCTCAACAACGCCACCATCGCCCAACTGCGCGCCCTCAAGCTCCAAGGCTTCGCCGACGCACTCCAACAGCAACACGACCAAGGCGACTGCCTGGGCTTGTCCTTCGAAGAACGGCTGGCCCTGCTGGTTGAGCGCGAGGTGTACGCCCGGGGCGACCGCAAGCGCACCCGGCTGCTGCAGCGTGCGCAGCTCAAGTACCCCAGCGCCACCCTCGAGGACGCGAGCTTCGAGGGCATCCGCGGCATCGATCGCTCAGCGTTGATGAGCCTGGCGCTGTCGACGTGGATCGAGCGCGGCGAGACGATCTGCTTCGCCGGCGCCACAGGCCTGGGCAAGACTTGGCTGGCCTGTGCGCTGGCGCAGTACGCGTGCCGGCAGGGGCGCTCGGCGCTGTACTTGCGTGTGCCGCGCCTGGGCGAAGAGCTGCGCATCTTGCACGGCGCGGGCAGCTTCCGGCGTTGGCTGCAGGCGCTGGCCAAGATTGACGTCCTGGTGCTGGACGACTGGGGAACTGGGCCCATCGACGCGGCCCTGCGTGCCGACCTGTTGGAGATGATCGATGACCGCTCGGCCCAGCGCGCCACCATCATCACGCACCAACTCCCGATCGAGCACTGGCACGCTTGGCTCGGCGACCCGACCGTCGCTGACGCCATCCTGGACCGGCTGATGCAGCACTGCCGGCGCTTCAGCCTTGAAGGGGAGTCGCGTCGGACGGGGCGCGCTGGACGCGCGCAAACCAAACCCAGCAAGACAGATCCGGAGGCCCAACCATGACCTGATCAGCCGCCCAAACCCTAAACTCGAACCTCTTCGCAGCACCCGCCGCCGGCCCGGCGGTCACGATCGCCGAAACGGGCGGTCACGATACCGAAACGACCTCGCCGACGCCCTTCATCGGCGTCGGTCACGATGACCGAAATGACCGGTCACGTTCGCCGAAATACGCA
>NZ_JBIGHY010000002.1:0-1021674 GCF_043555865.1 Pelomonas dachongensis | reverse complement strand
ATCCCATGATGGTCTCCCATCGAGTTGAGGGTCCATCAGCATGCGCCGTTGCGACGCCGACCGTGCAGGCTCCCGCTCCCACGAAGGTCAGCTTTCTGGCGCCTTGATGCTCGTACGCTCTCGGCCATCAGCGGCCGTCGGAGAACGGCTGGATACTGGCATCTCGGTAGGATTTCAGAACGATCCGCCGACGGGGAGGTGACGCACCGGTATTCTCGCCAATGCATTTGGCAGGAAAGCGCAATTCGCGCCTTTGAAGATGACTAAAGACGAAAAGACTTTCTACAGCACTGATCAAGTCCAGGCATTGCTGACGGCCTACCGCGACCTGTTTCCCGTGATCACGCCCGAGTTGAGGGCTTACTGGGACCTTGATCGGATTCGACCGTGGTGCTCGTTACCCTCCGATTTCCATAGAGCAAACTTTTCGAACTACGAGTCGCTCACGAAGCGCGCTCTTGAGATCGAGAGAACAATCTTTGATCCGGTCAAAAGAGGCGAAGCACTACAGCAAGCCTCAGTCGATGCCGGTGTCGGACTTTGCATAGGTCTGAACCCCTATGCAGATGCAGCGCTGCACCAAACCTACGAAGCGAACCGGCACAAGGGGCGCATCACCGTTATGGTGATGCATGACTGGTACCCCATCGTGCCGCTACCTAGAGGAAAGAAGTTCCACCCCGTAGATGCTCCACTGCGGAGGCAAGGAGGAATTCTTGAGGTCGGCAAGTACGAACGAAAGGGGGCGTTCCCATTGGCCGTCAGAGAGGGCCGTGAGTTGATGCTCTTCTTGAACTTCAAGCCCGATTATCGGCCTCCAGGAAATTACAGCAGTGGGCACTTTGCCAAGTCCTACGACAGGCTTGAGGAGGGATTCATGGCGACTCTCGAGTCGCTATGTGACCGATTCCCATGCGTCAACCTCATATCCTATGGTGTTCCTAGCTGGGAGGCCTTGTCCGGGCGAGTTCCAGAGATGTCGGCACCACTCGGCATCTTGGCGCACGCAAAGTCCAATGAGTGGATGGGAAAGGTGATGGACCTTCCCGTGGGCCGCTCGGTCGTGCGCTATTTGCCGTTGGCGCACCCAGACCGCAGGATTAATTTCTGCCCGGAGCACTCGCGCCATGCCCACTTGGGCTTTGAAGCCATGGGGCTGGATGGAGCTTCCCTGAGAGCCTGGTAGTCCGCCCCTATTCGGTGAGCGTCGGCTTCATGGCACCGCCATCTGTGGTCGCCTGAGTAGGCAGCGTCGCGCGATTGGTCCGGCGGCGTGACGGCTCCCGGGCAGGTGCGGCCGTTGACGACGGGCTGCTTCAAGGTGCCCGTCTTGCCGCTGACGCCCAAGTTTGGATCGATCTGGCGTCGTCACCGCCGGGTGTAGACCCGGCGCGACGACCCGGGGCCAGGGTTCTCCGCGTGAGCCATCGCCTCTCGTTATGGCAACATCCAAGCGGCAAACAGGCCGGCACTCCGGCGTGGCATTTGCTCGGAAAGATTGCATCTGATATCGCCGCGGAAGAGTGGAAGATATTTATATGCGACAAGCAATTGCATGCGCAGGGCAGTTAGGCATCACGACTGCACACGAACAAATATATTCAATCACCGCAACGATAACAGGAGAGGCGATGAATAAGTCGAAAATCAAGCAGGCACTCACCAAGGATCTATTTGAAACATTTCGAAAAAATCAAATTTCGGATGAAATGATTCAAAATCTCGAGGAGAAGATTTCGGAACTCGGAGCGTTCGTGCCGATTGTTGGCATTTTCGGGAAAACAGGCGTTGGCAAATCCAGTCTTTGCAATGCGTTATTTGGAAAGGACACCGCAAAAGTAGACGATGTCAATGCTTGCACTCGCGAACCTCAAGAGATTTTCGTAAAGATTAGCGAATCCGGCTCCGGCATAAAACTAATAGATCTCCCCGGCGTAGGGGAAGACAAGCTGCGAGATTCAGAATATTCTGAATTGTATAGACAATGGGTTCCAAAACTTGATTTGGTCATTTGGGTTATTCGTGCAGATGATCGAACATTTTCCGTTGATGAATTCTTTTACGAAAATATTGTCAAACAGCACGTAGATCCCGCAAAGACCCCCTTCTTGGTAGTCATCAATCAAGTCGATAAGATAAACCCCATACGCGAATGGGACGAATCCAATAGAAGGCCTGGGCATTCTCAGATGAAGATCATCGGTGAGCGTACACAATGGGCGGCCGGAAAGTTTGCGATACCCTCGGATCAAATTGTGGCGCTCTCCGCGTTTGAAAAATATAACATGGGAGCATTGGTGGAGGCAATAATTGACATTGTCCCAAACGAAAAGAAGCTGGGTTTTTTGAATCAAATGGACGAGCAGGTGGTTACTGAAAAGAGCCGCATATCCGTCGTAGAGGGCATCGTTAACTACGTTAAGGAAATATATGCGGAAATCAGGCCATACATTCCTGAAATAGTTGCCGCAGTCAAGTGGCTCGTAAAGTGGTGGCGCAGTTAAATACAGCGGTGCCAACCCGCAGGTCCAGGCGACGCTTAGTGGCGCGGCTCAACGCAATCGTTGAGCGCCCGCTTTCCGGCGGTGATTCAGGTCAAACTGAAGTCTGCAACGGGTCGAGAGCTCCTGTTCGCTACCCGGAGGAGCGGTCGGTGGAGTGGCCTTGTTCTTCGCGAACGGAGCCAAAGACCGCTGCACATCGCATAGCTGCCACTCCTGCGTCCAACGGTCACCTGCGGCACCGTCCGCTTGATGGCGGTCAGAGTGAGTTCGGCGGGTGGTAGCGACGGACAGCAACCGCTGCAAGGCCGACATGTGACGCGTGGCCGATGAAGCAGCTGGGATCCAGAGAGGTGGGCGGCTACAACCTCCCGTGTTGGCGTTGCAGAACGTAGCAGCTCTTTTCCGCGACCACGCCTTGCCCGGCTCCCTGACAACGACTCGACGTGCCCCCAGTGCAAAATCCAATCGATCGGCGCGAGCCTGGCGTCAGGCCTGCCGGGCAGTCCAACTTGGAGCAGGGAGCAGCATCAATGGCACTGACGAGGAAGGGCGAGTTTTGGTACGGCACCACGTCTGGCGATACCCAAGCCGAGCTGCGCAGCTACAGCGTTGCCAATCGCCATGAGGCCGTCCGGTTTGCCGCGTCCAAATGCGATTGCGGGGGCCGGACCTTCGCGCTGCAGACGGATGAAGACGCCGGCGTGGCGATCCGCACCTGCACCGACTGCGGGCTGGAACACCTGATGGGCGACAGCGCCTACCGCGTTGAAGATGCCGCGCCAGAAGGGCATGAGTGCATTTGCGAGAACGAGGTGTTCGAGCTGATGTCAGGCGTCTCTGTGTACCCGGGCACCCATGACGTGCGCTGGTACTACATCGCCTGCCGCTGCGTGGAATGCAACCTGGTCGGCGTCTTCGCCGACTGGCGGTGTGAAGCGGGTGATGCGGCGGCCTTCCTCGCCAAGGTCTGAGAGGTTGAACCTTGCAGTGATCAGGTTCGCACGCTTGCCGGGAGCTTTGCCATGCTGGATGTCCAAGTCGTCCGAACTCTGTCCGTCGAGTCAGATGTCGCGCTGAGCCACCTCAGCGCTGCCAGCGGCCTGGTTCGGTTGGGGCAGCGGCTGTTCGTCGTTGCCGATGACGAGCACACGCTGGCCGTGTTTGACCTGCCGGGCGAGCGTCCCGGCACGTGGCACCGCCTCTTCAGCGGCGAGCTGCCCGACGAGCCCAAGGTCCGCAAGGCCGCCAAGCCCGACCTGGAAGCGCTGGCCCATCTGCCGCCCTGGCCGCGCTGCCCGCAGGGCGCGCTGCTGGCGCTGGGCTCCGGATCGCGACCGCAGCGCCAGCGTGCGGCGTTGCTGGCGTTCGACGCGGCGGGTGAGATCCAGGGCGCCGTGCGCGACGTCGACCTCTCGCCGCTGTACGCGCCGCTGCACGAACGGCATGCGCAGCTGAACATCGAAGGCGCCTTTGTCGTGGCGGATTGCTTCTGCCTGCTGCAGCGGGGCAACCAGGCCAGCCCGGTCAATGGGCTGATCAGCTACGACTGGCGGGCGATCCAGGGCTGGCTGGACGGTGCTGGGCAGGCGCCCGAGCCGCTCTCCACCACGCGCCATGACCTCGGCGATATCGACGGCGTGCCGCTGTGCTTCACCGACGGCGCGGCGCTGCCGGATGGCTGCTGGGTGTTCTGCGCGGCGGCGGAGGCGAGCGATGACAACTATGCGGACGGTCCCTGCCGAGGGTCGGCCGTCGGTGCGGTGGCGGCGGACGGGCGCCTGCTGGGCGTGTGGCCGCTGTCGTTGCGCTGCAAGGCGGAGGGCATCGCGGCGACGGTCGAAAACGGTGTGCTGCGACTGCTGCTGGTGACCGACCCTGACGACCGCGACGAGCCCGCGTTGCTGCTGTCGGCAAGTCTGGCCGATCCGCGCCTTCGACCAGGTCCGCCGGGCGCTGCTGACACGGGGCCTAGGATGCGCCGCACCCCACACCCCGTTTGCTCACCATGCAACCCAAACACGCTCTTGCTGCGGCCGCGCTTGCCGCCGCCTGCCTGACCGCCTTTGCCCAGCTGGCACCCGTCGACACCGCCGATCCGGTGGCCCCGCTCGTCAACCAGCTCGATCTCGACAATTACAAGGCCACCATCAAGGGCCTGACGCAGTTCGGGGACCGGCGCCAGGGCACGGCGCGTAACCGGGCGGCGCTTGACTGGATCGAGGCGCAGCTGAAGGCTCACGGCTGCACGAACACCGAGCGGCTGCGCTACGAGTTCACCGAGCCGGCCAGGCGCGGGCCGGCGCAGTTGCAGCCGTTGCGTGCGGGCGGCCCGGCGGCGCAGGGCGGTGGCACGCTGTTCGGCAGGCGAGCGCCCACCGGCGTGAACACCGAACCCTTGGCCCAGCCCGACGAGAAGCTGCGCGCGCTGAATGCGGAACAGACGCCGCTGGGCACGTCGCCGCGCGAGAGCCTCTACTGCACGAAGGTGGGCAGCACGCGGCCGGACGAAATGGTCATCGTGTCGGCCCACATGGACGGCATCGGCTTTGGCGAGGCGGCCAACGACGACGGTTCGGGCACGGCGCTGGTGATGGAGCTGGCGCGGGTGTTCAACGCGCCGGGCGTGACGACGGAGCGGTCCATCCGCTTCATCCTCTGGAACAACGAGGAGACCGGCCTGAACGGCGCCCATGCCTACATCGCCCAGCGCCAGGGCTTGCAGGGCATCGAGTCGCCCAAGGGGTCGGGCCGCTACCCGGAGCCGACGTGGCTGGGTGTGATCCAGCACGACATGCTGCTGTTCGACCACGGCATGCCCACGCCGAAGCTGGACGCCGCCGGCAAGCCGGTGCTGGACGCGCGCGGGCAGCCGGTCTACACGGCACCGCGGGAGCAGCGGGCGGAGGCCGATGTGAATGTCGAGTTCCAGATCAACAGCAAGCAGGCCGACGCGTCCGCGAAGCTGGCATGGGCGATGCGCGGGGCCAACGAGAAGTACGCGACCGACTACCCGGTCGCGGTGGGCAACCGCATGACCAACACCGACTCCGTTCCCTTCATGGACCTGGTGGCCGCCATCTCCGTGCGCGAGAACGAGCGTGGCATGCAGATCGGCGCGGGCTGGAACCCGCACTGGCATCAGCCCACCGACCTCTACGCGACTTACTCGGACAAGGATTTCCTGCTGGGCCTGAACGCCGCGCAGACGACGCTGGCCGCCGTGGCGCAGCTGACTGGCGCGCGGGGCAAGCCCTGACCCCACGTTGTGCACTAGTTCACGAACTGCCGGCACGGGGCTGTCGTTTTCCCGCGTTCGCGGGGATGTCGTGAACTTTCACCTCGTTACAGTTGCTGCCACTGCGCGGTGCTAACGGCTTCATGCGCAGACGAGAGATTTCGCCGGGTCTTGTTATGGCCTGAAGCGAACGCAGGGGGAGACAAGGCCGTCAGGCCGTTCGTGGGTCCGTCGTGACGGGCCTGTTCTCACCCCCGTCCTGCGGACAGCTGGTGCGGCGCCCAAGCGGCGTGGCACGGCCGCGCCGTGGGCAGACATCGCCAGCTACGCCGTGGAAGCCTGTACCGCCCTCGCTCCGACCTTTGCCCCGACCCTCGCCCCGACGCCCGTGCACGAGGTGCGCGACGCCGCCGACCTCATCGTCGATGCCCTTGCCGCGCTGGGCGTGGAGTACGTGTTCGGCGTGCCCGGTGGCGCCATCGAGCCGCTGTACAACGCGCTTGCACGCAGCGGCCGGCGCGGCGGGCCGCAGGCCATCGTGGCCCGCAACGAGCAGGGCGCGGCCTACATGGCCGACGGCTATGCCCGCGAGACCGGCAAGATCGGCGTGTGCATTGCCACCTCCGGGCCGGGCGCTACCAACCTGATCACCGGTGTGGCCTGCGCGTACGACAACAACGTGCCGTTGCTGGTCATCACCGGCCAGCCGCCGATCAAGAACTTCGGCAAGGGCGCGCTGCAGGAGTCCAGCTGCACCGGCATCAACACGATGGCGATGTTCCGCCCGTGCACGCGCTACAACTCGCTGGTCTCGCATGCCGAGCAGCTGCCCACCAAGCTGTTCAACGCGCTGATGCAGGCGCAGCGCGCACCCAGCGGGCCGAGCCACCTGTCCATCCCGGTGGACATCATGCGCACGCCGCTGCCGGACGACATCGAGACGCCCGACTTCGCGGGCCTGCTGCGCCGCGCTCCCGCGCTGGTGGACCTGCCGGCCGTGCGCCAGCTGGCGCGGCTGCTGTTCTCGGCCCAGCAGCCGGTCTGGTTGATCGGTGATGGCTGTGGCGAGGCGGCCCTTGAGCTGATGCAGCTGGTGCAGCGCACCGACGGCCACTTCATCACGACGCCGGACGGCAAGGGCTTCATCAATCCGCACCACCCGCGCTTTCGCGGCGTGTTCGGCTTCGGCGGCCACGCCAGCGCGGCGGCACTGCTGCAGGACGGGCCCGACCTGGTCATCGCGTTGGGCACGGGCTTCGGCGAGTTCAACAGCGGCGGCTGGTCCGGCGCGCTGCTGAACAGCCGGCTGGTGCATGTGGACGACAGCGACGAGAACCTGATGCGCTCGCCGATGGCGAGGCTGCACGTGCGCGGCCACGTCAAGTCGGTCTGCGAGCAGCTGATCGCGCTGCTGGTTCCGGCCAACCAAGGGCCGGACGCGCAGCTGCTGCCCTTCCTGCATCCGCAGGTGGCGCGCCAGACGTATGGCGCGATGGTGGACAGCGCGCAGGCAGCGCGCAGCGACGCGTCACCCGTCAAGCCGCAGCGCCTGGTGGCCACGCTGGGCGAACGCTGCCCGCCGCAGACGCGCTTCGTTGCCGACGCCGGTAACAGCGCGGCGTGGGCGGTGCACTACCTGGCGCCACGTGAACAGCGCAGCGGGCGCCTGCCGGGCGGCACCTACCTGCCCGCCGGCCAGGAGCGGCGCCTGCGCAACTCCAGCTGGCTGCGCGTGACGATGGACTTCGCGCCCATGGGCTGGGCCATCGGCTCGGCCGTGGGCATCGCGATGGCCAACCGGCGCTGCCCGGTGGTCTGCCTGACCGGCGACGGCAGCTACCTGATGAACGGCCAGGAGATCACCGTCGCCGCGGAGCTGGGTCTGCCGGTGCTGTACGTGGTGCTGAATGACGGCGCATTGGGCATGGTCAAGCACGGCCAGCGCCTGGCGGGGGCCGAGCCCATCGGCTTCGAACTGCCCCAGGTGGACTTCGCCATGATGGCTGCGTCCATGGGCATTCCAGGTAATGTGATTCGCTCACCCGAGGACCTGGACGCGCTCGACTTCAAGGCCTTGCTGAGCCGCCCGGGACCGACGCTGCTGGACGTGCGCATCGACGGTGAGGAAGCGCCGCCGATGAATGTGCGCATGAAGACGCTGGGGACGGCGAAGTGACGACGCCCATCCGAACCCGCATCTGGGACGAGCAACCCGAGCCCGCCGACCGCTTCGCGACGCGCGCTGCCCGCTGCCGCGGCTACGACGTCTACAACGACCTGCTGGGCCAGGTCCGCTGGGTGGACGTCCTGTGGCTGCTGTTCCGCGACGAGGCGCCGTCGCCGCCGCAGGCCGCCTTGCTCGACGCGCTGGCCGTGGCGCTGGCCAACGCGGGGCCGCGCGACGCCGCGGTGCATGCCGCAATGTGCGCCGGCCTGGGCCGCTCGCCCGCCGCAGCGGCGCTGATGGCCGCCCTGGCCGTGGGCGCCGGCCGGCACGGCGGTGCGCAGGAGGTGGCCGCAGCCATGGCGTGCTGGGCTCGTGCGCCGCAGGCCGATGCGTTGAGCGTGGCCGCCTGGGCGCAGGCCTGGTCTGCGGCCGCCGCGCCGGCATCGGCCATCTGGCCCGAGGCCGACCATCCACCGGGCTTCGAGCCCAACGGCGTGGTGACTGCCGGCATCGTGCGCGATGCGCTGGCGCGCCTGGCGGCAATCGGGAGCGGCCCGCGGCTGTGCTGGCTGGCGGCGCAGCGCGCCGACGTCGAGGCGGCCATGGGGCTGCCGCTGGCGCTGTCCGGCGTCGCTGCGGCGGCCTTGGCCGACCTGGGCTTCAGCCCGGAGCAGGGCGAGATGCTGCACCTGCTGCTGCGCCTGCCGGGTGCGGCAGCACATGCGCTGGAGCAACGCGGCGCGAGCTACAAGGACTTCCCGTTTTTCGCGCTCGAACTGCAGGACGACCCACTGAAGGAGGCCGCATGACGGCGTTGACCTCTCCGCTCGAGCACCACGCCGGGCGGCTGCGCAGCCGCATGGGCGGCGCCTTCGTCGGCGAGCGCGCGGTGTTCCGCGGCCACGACCTGCACGCCGACCTGGGCGGCATGGACTGGATGGCGCTGTACGTCTTCGGCATCACTGGCCAGCGCTACACGCCGGCCCAGCTGAAGGTGCTGCATGCCATCTGGGTCTACACCAGCTACCCGGACGCCCGCATCTGGAACAACCGCGTGGCCGCGCTGGCCGGCAGCGCGCGCAGCTCGGGCAACCTGGGCGTTGCCGCCGCGCTGGCCGTGTCGGAGGCCGAGATCTACGGCCGCGGCATCGACATCCGCGCCGCCACCTTCATCCAGCGAGCGCAGCAGGCGAGGGCAGCCGGTGACAGCCTGGACGACTGCGTGCGCGAGGAGCTGAAGCGCCACCGTGCCATCGCCGGCTATGGTCGGCCCATCGCGGCGGGTGACGAGCGCATCGCGCCCATGCTGCGCCTGGTCGAGCAGCAAGGTCTGGCGGGCGGCGCTCACGTGCAGACCGCGCTGGCCGTCGAGCAACACCTGCAGGGGGGGCGTTGGCGGCTGCGCATGAACTACGCGGCGCTCACGGCGGCACTGACGTCCGACATGGGCTTCACCCCGCGCCAGCACTACCAGTACGGCTTTCCGGCGTTCCTCGCGGGCATGCAGCCCTGCTACACCGAGGCCAGCGAAAAGCCGGCTGGCACGCTGCTGCCGCTGGCCTGCGACAACATCAGCTACGAGGGCGCCGCACCGCGCCGCTGGGGCGCGGAGTCCACCGCTCTACCTGATTCGCTGGACTAGAACCGGTAGGCCAGCTGCACGTCCAGCGCACGGCCGGCCATCGGCAGGTCGTCGGGGATGCCGGTGCTGGCCAGGCTGGGTTCGCGGATGTCCGCGTCGAACAGGTTGCGGACCGAGACGGACAGATCCCAGCCGGTTTGTCGCAGCCCAGTGCGCAGGGTCAGGTCGGCACTGGTGTAGTCGTCGACTGCCGGGCGGGCATCGCCCGCCGCACGGGCCCGGCCAGCCACGCGCTTGACCTGGCCGCTCAGCGCCCAGTCGCGATCAAAGCTCCAGTCGGCGCGCGCGAACACCATCTGGTGCGGCGCGTGGCCGGCATCCGTGCCGGTGCCGAGGTCCTTCGCGCGCTGGTAGGCATAGTGCGTGGCCAGGCGCAGGTTGCGTGTGACGTCCACCGTCAGCTCCAGCTCGAAGCCATGGCCGCGTTGGGAGCCGGCGTTGTTGTACTCGGCGATGCCGCCGCCGATGGGGGCGGAGCGGATGATGTCGCTCATGTTGTAGCGGAACGCGCTCGCCTGCAGGTGCGCCTGATGGCCCAGCTGCCAGCTGACGACCGCCTCCGCCGTGCTGATCGTCTCTGGCTTGAGCCCCGGGTTGCCGCGGATGACGGGGTTGTTGATGCTGTACTCCTCCGAGAACGACGGCGCCCGAAAGGCCCGGCCGATCAGCAGCTTGGCGGTCACGTCCAGGCTGGCGTCCCACACCAGCGCCATGCGCGGGTTGGTGGTGCTGCCGAAGTCGCTGTAGTGGTCGCGCCTCAGGCCGGCGGTCAGCGTCCAGTCCGGCGCCAGGCTCCACTCGTCCTGCAGGTAGGCATAGCTCACGCGGCGGCGCTGCGGGGTCACGAAAGACTTGTCGGCGGGCACCTCGGCCAGCTGGCCGCCGGGCGTCGGCATGGGCACACCGATCAGCGGCCCCGAGTCAATCAGCGTGAAGTTCTTGAACTCTTGCGTGCGGTACATGTCCAGGTCGTCGTGGCCCACGCCGACGCGCCATTGGTGGCCGCTCCAGCCGGTGTAGGAAGCGATGGCGGCCGTGCGCAGCTGCCGCTCCCAGGTGTTGGGCGCGCCGCGCACGCCCTGCGGAAAACTGCCGCCGAACGCGCCCGGCGGAAACAGCTGCAAGGCCTGCGGGAAGCGGTTGACGAAATGGAAGAAGCTGCCCGTGAGGGTCAGCTTCAGGGCCGGCGCGAGGCTGATATCGGACAGCGACGCGTTCGCCATCCAGCGCTCGTTGCGCCCCCTGCCGACAGGGTCCAGGGCGCCCGCGGCACCGGCCCCAGTGCCGACATTGTCCCGCAGCAGGTAGCCGGCCCGCACGCGCAGGCGGTCGTACTGGGCTTCCACATGCGCGTCGATGGCGTCATGGCCGGTGTTCACCGGTCCGGGGGCGAGGCTCGCCTGCGTGCCGAACGCGGCATCCAGGCCAGTCTGGGCGTCGGCCTGCACGGTCTCCTTGAAGCCCTCGGTGCGGCCGGTGCGCAGGTAGGCCGCCAGGCTCACCGGGCCGACCTGCCCGCCGTACTGCGCCCAGGCATCGCGGCTGCCGAACGAGCCGGCGCGCAGGCCCAGCTCCAGGCCGTCCAGGTCGGCCGCCGATTTGGTGACGATGTTGATGACGCCCGCGTAGGCGTCGGCGCCGTACAGCGCGGAGCCCGGCCCCCGGATGACCTCCACGCGCGCGATGTTGGCCACCGGCAGCCCGCCCCAGGCGGTGCCGCGGTTGCCCACAAACATTGTCGTCATCGGCACGCCGTTGAACAGCACCAGCGTCTGCACGTTGAACTCGCTGTAAAGGCCGCGGATGACGTACAGCGGGTTGTAGCCGCCGTTGTTGCGGCCCACGTGGATGCCGGGCACGGTGGCCAGGACCTGGTCGATGTCGGTGGCGCCCATGGCCGCGATGTCCTGCGCGGTGATGACGCTGGCCACGGCCGGCGCGCGGCGCAGCGCGAGCGGCGCGCCGGTCGCGATGCTGATGGTGGACTTGTCGCCGTAGACCTGCGCGAGCTCTTCTTCTTCGCTGGGTGCCGCCTGCGCGAGCGCCGCCGGCAGCGCCGCGGTCCAGCACGCGCTGCCAAGAACCACCAGGCGCAACAAAAGACCCATGTCCGTCTTCTCCGAGTGGGATGGTGTTGGGCGCCGATTGTGCGGTCTGCGGAGGTGCGCGCCGAGGCTTCGTGCAAGTCGCGCAGACGGTTGACCGGCGCGGTGGCGCCTGGTCGGTCGCGGCGCCTGTTCCACGCGGTAGCGGTCTGCATAATGCGCCACGCCGCGCCTGGCGTAGCCCTGTCAGACCTTCCCACTTGAACGCCCCCGGTTGCCCTTCCGACGCGACTCGCCGTGACCTGCTGAGGCAGGTGGCTGGTGGCGTTGCCGTGCTGGCGTCCGGCGGTGCGCTGGCAGCGGAGGGGGGCAGCGGCGTCGCGGTCGTTTATCCCGAGCTGGGTGAGCCGTTCAAGCAGATCTTCGCCAGCATCATCGAAGGCATCGAGGAGCGGCTGCGCAGCCCGGTGAGAAGCCTGCCGGTGCGCAACAGCGCCACGCCGGCCAGCGTCGCGGACGATCTGCGCCGGCGGGACATCAAGGTGCTGATCGGCCTGGGCCGCGGTGGCATGCGCATCGCTGCCGCTCTGGCCGGCGAGCTGTCGGTGATGGTGGGCTGTGTCGCCTCCGTGCAGGAGTCCGAGGCGCGCGCCTTCCCCATCTACACGCTAGCGCCCGACCCGGCGCTGCTGCTGTCCAGGTTGAAGCGGCTGATGCCGGCAGCGCGGCGTGTGCATGTGGTGTTCGACCCGCGGCTGAACGGCTGGCTGGTGAAGCTGGCACGAGAAGCGGCGCGCGCCGAGGGACTGGAGCTGATGGCGCAGGACGCCAACGACCAGGCAGATGCGCTGCGCACCTACACCCAGCTGCTGGCGGGGGTCGATCCCGCACGCGACGCGCTGTGGCTGCCGCAGGACCCAACCACCGTGGATGACAACGCGGTGCTGCCGCTGGTGCTGCGCGAGGGCTGGAACCGCAACATCACCGTGTTCTCCAGCCACGTCGCGCATGTGAAGCGCGGCGCGCTGTTCTCGTTCTACCCTGACAACCGCGAGCTGGGCCGCGCCCTCGCCACCACAGCGCAGCGGCTCGCTGCGGCGCCCCGCACGGCAGCGCCCGGGGTGCTGCCGTTGCGCCAGGCGCTGGCCGCCATCAACATCCGCACGGCCGCCCACCTGGGCATGGACGTGGCGGCGGCGCAGTCTGGGTTCGACCTGGTCTACCCGTCCAACTGAGGACTGCCTTGCCTGCATCCCATCCCCTGGACAGCCAGCCGCCGCGCCTCCTGCGCGACGAGGCCGTCGCACCCGAGGCGATCACCCACAGGCCGTGGCCGCTGAATGTCTATGTGCGCTGGCTGCGCCAGACCTCGTTCCGGCGGCATCTCAGCGTGGCCGTCACGCTGGGGGCGCTGTGTCTGGCGCTGCTGATGGCGGCCGTCAATGCCTGGCAGGGCAGCCGCGTGCTGCGCGCCACGCTGCTGGAGCAGGGCGGCCGCGTGGCTGCCAACCTGGCCTCCAACAGCACGCTGGCGCTGATCTACGCGGCGGCCGACAACGCCGAGGAGGCCGTGCGCGCGTCGCTGGCCTTCCCGGACGTGACCGGCATCGAGATCCGCGACACGCGCGGTCGCATGCTGCTGGCACTGGGCACCGGCGCCAATAAGCTGCCGGCCCCGGTCGCGCCTGCGGGTGCCGCCAGCGAGCCCTGGCTGGACCAGGAGAACGACGACAACTGGGCGTTTGCCGCACCGGTGTGGACCCGCCCCGAGGCGTCGCCGTTCGACGTCGAGCAGCGCCCGCCGCAACTGCTGGGCCATGTGCGCGTCATCCTCAGCAAGGAGACGCTCAAGCGCACACAGGCGGAGCTGTTCCTGTCCAACTTCGGCGTGGCGCTGCTGCTGGCCACCCTGTTCCTGTTCGCCGTTCGCCTGCTGGCGCTGCGCCTGACCCGGCCCCTGGCGGCGCTGGCTGCGGCGATGGAGAAGGTGGAGGGTGGTGACAGCGACGCCCGGGCACCTGTGGGCGGGCCGCGCGACATCGCCGCGATGGCGCACACCTTCAACCGCATGATCGGCTCGCTGCAGGAGCGCGAGACCGAGCTGGCCGCCCACCGCGACCATCTCGGCGACCTGGTGCGCGACCGCACGCTGGAGCTGAGCGTTGCCAAGGAGCGTGCCGAGGTCGCCAGCCGTGCCAAGAGCCAGTTCCTGGCACGCATGAGCCACGAGCTGCGCACGCCGCTGAACGCGGTCATGGGCTACGCGCAGATCCTGAAGATGGAGAACGGGCTGACGCCCAAGCAGCGCAGCGGGCTGGACATCATCCACAGCAGCGGCCAGCACCTGCTGACGCTGATCGTGGACATTCTGGACCTGTCGCGCATCGAGGCCGGCAAGGCCGAGTTGCGCGTGGCGCCAGTGGACCTGGCCACGCGTTTGCACGCTGTTGTCGACATCCTGCGCGTGATGGCCCAGGAGAAGCAGATTGCACTGGACCTGCAACTGGACGACCGGCTGCCGGCCACCGTGCTGGTCGACGAGAAGCGCCTGAACCAGATCCTGCTGAACCTGCTGGGCAATGCCGTCAAGTTCACGCAGGTCGGCGGCGTCACGCTGAAGGTGCACTTGCTGAAGCAGCAAGACCTGCAGGCCGGCATGGTGCCGCTGCGCTTCGAGGTGCATGACACCGGCGTGGGCATCGCGGAGGACCAGGCCGAGCGGCTGTTTGAGCCGTTCGAGCAGGCTGGCAGCGCCGAGCAGCGCATCGGCGGCACGGGCCTGGGCCTGGCCATCAGCCGCCAGCTCGTGCGCATGATGGGCGGCGAGATCGGCCTGGAGAGCCGGCTGGGGCAGGGCAGCTGCTTCTGGTTCGAGATCAGCTTGCCGCTGGCCTAGCCCTGCTGCAGGGGCTGTCCTACAAACACAAGCGGTGCCGCACACCGCGGCAGCGCGGGCGTGCCTACAGGGTGCCGTGGCCGGCAAGCGCATATTGATATCACCGCGTTCGATGACTCATGG
Source organism: Pelomonas dachongensis (assembly GCF_043555865.1). Classification (NCBI taxonomy): domain Bacteria; kingdom Pseudomonadati; phylum Pseudomonadota; class Betaproteobacteria; order Burkholderiales; family Sphaerotilaceae; genus Roseateles; species Pelomonas dachongensis. The sequence continues at coordinate 1,007,062 of NZ_JBIGHY010000002.1, read as the reverse complement.
AGGTCACGATGTCACGCAATCCGCCCGCACTGATGGCCTGGGCCCGGCTCCCCGATGCGTTTGGTGGGCAGGGTGCTGAACAGCGCAACACCCCCGCCACGCACCTGCTGCACTTCGAGCCGTTGACGGCCGGCGAGGCCAGCCTGGACGTGCCCTGCGATCCGCAGGGGCGCGTGGGTCTGGATGCGCTGGGCGACCGGCTGCGCAACGACTACTTCTTCGCCCGACGGCTGGTCGGCCGGCTGTTTGCGGCGCCGACGGTGCGGGTGGTGCCTCGCTTGTCGGCGCGGGGCTGAGCCGGCGACCCCACAACCGTCACAAACGCGGAATAGGCTTCGTCCTACGTTGACGAAGCAGTGCGCCCGACGGCGTCGGCACGACCCCACAAGCAGGATGACGCCCCATGTCATACAACAACATTTCCTCCTCCTTGCCGCCGCTGCAGGCACTGCCGGTGGCGTGCGACGACGTCGTCGATGCGGATCTGGACCTGTGCCTCAGCACGCCGTCCACGCTGGTCGTGAAAGCCATGCTGGAAGTGGCGGCGTCGGATGCCGGCGCAGCGAGCAGCATGGACCTCGCGCTCGTCATTCCCCGCTCCAAATGCCGTGGTGAGCGGCCGCTCCTGGGCGCGTTGCTGGACGCCGCCCGCGCCGCCGTCGCGCGTGCAACGCGGGCCGGCACCACGCCGCTGACCTGCCTGCCGCGCCGTGTCGTCGCAACATCCGGCGGTCGCCCGCACCTGGTGGCCGCGTTCGACGCGGCCTGATCCCGACACATCAATACCAAATGCAATGGCCCGGGCGCCGAGGTGCCCGGGCCATTGCTTTGTGTGCGCCCAGCATGGGCGCACATCCTGGAGGTGCAAGTCCTCCCGCGAGCTGGTCACAGCGAGCGAAGTGAAGCGCAACTGCACGAGGGCGACCGAGTGTGGGGAGGAAGCGTGAAGCGTAAATCGCGAGCCGATGAACAAGAACCGCATAGAAGGCGCTGCCGAGCAGGGCGAGTGGGCTCAAGACCACGAAGCTCTTGTGACCAAGGCGAAGCGGCGTAGATGCGGCGGTTGTGCGATGAAGGAGTGCGCAATTACCTGGGGAGACCTCGCCTCATGCCTGAAAGGGCGACGGCCATGCCGGAGCGAGGAGTCAGCAGCGGTCGTAGTAGCCGGGTAGCGGGGCCGATGGGGCCACCAGCGAGAGGCGAAGGACCAAACGAGAGCAAGTGACCGAGGACCTGGGAATGTCAAAGGCCATGCGTCAGATGCCGGAGCCATCCGGGCGGGCGGGGGAAGGGCGCGGTGAAGCCGCGCTCCAACCTGCCAGCGACGAAGCCCGCGGCCCGTCCCAGGAACACCAGGGCACAGGGTCAGCAATGCAAGAGGCGGGGGCTGGCACCCTGCTGGAGGCGGCGCTGACGAGAGAGAACCTACAAGCTGCATGGAAGCGGGTCAAGGCCAACAAGGGCGCGGCGGGAGTTGATGGGCTCGACATCGAGCGCACCCAGCACCTGCTGCAAACGAGGTGGCCGCAGATCCGCCAAGAGCTGCTGGCGGGGACGTACCGGCCAAACCCGGTACGCAGGGTGATGATTCCCAAACCGGACGGAAGCCAGCGCGAGCTGGGTATCCCGACGGTGACGGACCGACTGATCCAGCAGGCACTTCTGCAGGTGCTGCAACCGCTGATCGACCCCACCTTCAGCGAACACAGCCACGGGTTCCGGCCGGGGCGGCGGGCGCACGATGCGGTGAAGGCCGCGCGGGCGTACGTCCAGTCAGGCAAGCGCGTAGTTGTAGACGTGGATTTGGCCAAATTCTTTGACCGGGTTTGCCACGACATTCTTGTTGATCGGCTCAAGAGACGCATTCCGGACGACGCCGTCATACGGCTCATCCGTGCGTATCTGAACGCCGGCATCATGGATGGCGGGGTGGTGGTGGAGCGCCAACAGGGCACGCCGCAAGGCGGGCCGCTGAGCCCGTTGCTGGCCAACGTGCTGCTCGACGAGGTGGACAAGGCATTGGAAGCGCGGGGCTACAGCTTCGCGAGGTATGCCGATGATTGCAATGTCTACGTCCGCAGCAGACGAGCCGGCGAGCGAGTGATGGTGTGGCTCAGGAAGATGTACGGCAAGCTGAGGCTTCAGATCAATGAGGCCAAGAGTGCCGTGTGCAGCGCCTTCGGGCGCAAGTTCCTGGGCTACGAGCTGTGGGTGGCCAAGGGGCGCGAGGTGAAGTGCAAGGTGGCCCACAAGGCCATGGACAACTTCAAGGCGCGCATCCGGGCACTCACGGGCCGCTCAGGCGGACGCAGCATGGCGCAAGTGGTGGCTGGGCTCAGGCCCTACCTGCTGGGCTGGAAGGGGTACTTCGGAATGGCGCAAACGCCCAAAGTCTGGCGCGAGCTGGATGAGTGGCTGCGCCATCGACTCAGAGCCCTACAGCTCAAGCAGTGGAAGCGCGGAACAACCATGCACCGCGAACTGCTGTCGATGGGCGCTCGGGCCGAAGTGGCTCACCGAGTGGCGGCTAACAGCCGGCGCTGGTGGCGCAACAGCACGACAGGACTCAACAGCGTGCTCACCCTTGCTTGGTTCGACCAACTGGGCCTGCCTCGCCTCTCATGACCTCAAACTCTCGAACCGCCCGGTGCGGACCCGCATGCCGGGTGGTGTGGCAGGGGCGCCTCCTAAGATGGAGGCCCCCTATGCCGATCACCGCTCAGGCGTTCGCGGTCGACGCCTGGCCGGCGCCCGAGGTGGGCTGTGCCGGGGCGGGGGCCGGCGCCACACCGGCGACCTGCTGGGCCGGCGTGCTGACCAGGTTGACGGTCTGTGTCTGGAACGCGATCTGAATGCCGCGCTGCTGCAGCGCGCGCATCAGCGCCAGGTGCAGCGCCTCCTGGCGGTCCATGTAGACGTCGTAGCTGGCGTCCTTCACGCGGTAGACCACCTCGAAGTTCAGGCAGTTGGTGCCGAAGCCCTTGAAGTGAGCGCGGGCCAGTTCCAGCAGGGGGTCGGCGGTGATCAGCGCCTTGATCAGCGGCGGGATGGCTTCCACCTGGTCGGCGCTGGCGTCGGCCGTGATGCCGAAGCTCAGCAACACGCGGCGCGTCTGCAGCCGCTTGAAGTTGGCCACCGTGCGCTTCAGCAGTTCGGCGTTGCTCATGACGATCTGCTCACCGCCCAGCGCGCGGATGCGGGTGGTCTTCAGGCCCACGCGCTCCACGGTGCCGGTGACGTCGCCAACGGTGATGGAGTCGCCCACCTCGAAGGGCTTGTCCACCGCGATGGCCAGCGAGGCGAACAGGTCGCCCAGGATGTTCTGCACCGCCAGCGCCACGGCGATGCCGCCGATGCCCAGAGATGCGACAAACGCCGTGATGTTGACGCCCATGTTGGACAGCACGGCCAGCAGGATTACGGCCCATAGCGCGCCCCGCAGCCCCCAGCCCATCAACGTGGCGGTGGCCGACAGCGGTCCAGCGGCGTTGGCCCGGTGCTGCTGGGCGTCGAGCACCTGCGCAATGGCCTGCTGGCCCCAAAGGCCGATCTGCAGCGCCACAACGACGAACCACAGCTGGCTGACGCGGTCATGCCAGCGGTCATCCAGCGGCAACAGGCCCACGCCGACGAGCACGCCCACGGCGACGATGAGGCCGGTGTTGGTCCGGCGCAGCACATTCAGCAGGTGGTCGTCCACCGTCGTGCGCGTGTGCTGCGATATGACCTGCAGACGCCGGATCAGCAACTTCAAGCCGAGCTTGAGCACCAGCACGGTCACCAGCCCGGCAAACAGGGCCGGCATCACGTCCGCCCAGCCCACGTCGGGCAGGGAGCGGGCGACACGATCAACAAATTCTTCCCAGGTCATCGCAGTCAACAGAATTGAAATGCGATGACCGTAGCCGTGCGCACGCCGACTGTCTGTCGGCCGGCGGCGCGTCGGTGCTGTGGGCCGAAGCCGACAGCCGCTGATGTCAGGCCAGCAGTTGCCGCAGCACGAACGGCAGGATGCCGCCGTGGAAGTAGTAGTCCACCTCAATGGCGGTGTCGATGCGCAGCGTCAGCGGCGCCTGCACCACGCTGCCATCGGCGCGCGTGACGGTCATGACTGCATCGCCCTGCGGCTTGATCTCGTCGGCCAGCGCGATGTCGACAGTCTCCGCGCCGGTCAGGCCCAGGCTTTCCCAGCTCGTGCCCGGCTTGAACTGCAGCGGCAACACGCCCATGCCGATCAGGTTGCTGCGGTGGATGCGCTCGAAGCTCTTGGCGACGACCGCCTTGATGCCCAGCAACTGCGTGCCCTTGGCGGCCCAGTCGCGGCTGGAGCCGGTGCCATATTCCTCGCCGGCGAAGATGACGGTGGGCGTCCCTTCCTGGATGTACGCCATCGCCGCGTCGTAGATGGTGGTCTTGACGCCGCCCTTCAGCGTGTAGCCGCCTTCCTCGCGCGAGCCGTCGGGCAGCGCGGGCAGCATCAGGTTCTTCACGCGCACATTGGCGAAGGTGCCGCGCATCATCACGTCATGGTTGCCGCGGCGTGCGCCGTAGGAGTTGAAGTCGGCCTTTTGCACGCCGTTCGCAAGGAGGAACTGGCCGGCGGGCGTGGTCTCCTTGAACGAGCCGGCCGGGCTGATGTGGTCGGTGGTGATGGAGTCGCCAAACAGCGCCATGACCTTGGCGCCCTTGACGCCCGAAACCAGCTGCTTGGGTTCCATCGTGAAGTCGGCGAAGAACGGCGGCTGCGCGATGTAGGTGCTCTTGGGCCAGTTGTAGACCTGGCCCTTCACGCCCTTGATGGCATCCCACAGCTTGCCGGGCTTCTTGGCGACCTGGTCGTAGTTGGCCTTGAAGGCCTGGGGTGACATCGCGTACTTCATCAGCGCGTAGATCTCGTCGCTGGACGGCCAGATGTCGCCGAGGAACACCGGCTTGCCCGCCTTGCCGTAGCCGACGGGTTCGGTCATCAGGTCCCTGGTCACGGTGCCGGCGATGGCGTAGGCCACCACCAGCGGCGGGCTGGCCAGGAAGTTGGCCTTCAGGTTGGGGTGGATGCGCGCCTCGAAGTTGCGGTTGCCCGACAGCACGGCTGCACACACCAGATCGTTGTCCTGGATGACCTGGTTCAGCTCGGCCGTCAGGTCGCCGGCATTGCCGATGCAGGTCGTGCAGCCGTAGGCGGCCACGTTGAAGCCCAGCTTCTCCAGGTAGGGCAGCAGGCCGGCCTTTCCCAGGTACTCGGTGACGATGCGCGAGCCCGGGGCCAGCGAGGTCTTGATATGGGGCGACACGGTGAGCCCGGCCTCCACCGCCTTCTTGGCCAGCAGGCCGGCGGCCAGCAGCACGCCGGGGTTGCTGGTGTTGGTGCACGACGTGATGGCCGCGATGAGTACGTCGCCGTTCTTGACCGGCAGTCCGGACTCGGTGACGAAGCCCTGCGCCAGCCTTTCTGCAGGCTGGTTGAAGCCGTTCTCGGCCACGGGCTTGCTGAACAACTCGCCGAAGGTGCGCGCCAGGTGCGTGATCTCGATGCGGTCCTGCGGGCGCTTGGGGCCGGCCAGGCTGGGCGCGACGGTGCCGAGGTCCAGCGTGACGACGGACGTGAAGTTCAGCTCACCCCTGCCGGACACGCCGAACATGCCTTGTGCCTTCCAGTACGCCTCGAAGGCCTCGATCTCGGCCTGGGTGCGGCCGGTGCCCCTGAAGTAATCGACCGTCTTCTCGTCGACCGGGAAGAAGCCCATCGTCGCGCCGTACTCGGGCGCCATGTTGGCGATGGTGGCGCGGTCGGGCAGCGCCAGCGTGCGCGTGCCCTCGCCGAAGAACTCGACGAACTTGCCCACCACCTTGTGCTTGCGCAGGATCTCGGTGACGGTCAGCACCAGGTCCGTGGCTGTCACGCCTTCGCGCAGCTGGCCGGTCAGCTCGAAGCCGACGACGTCCGGCGTCAGGAAGTAGACCGGCTGGCCCAGCATGCCGGCCTCGGCCTCGATACCGCCCACGCCCCAGCCGACCACGCCGATGCCGTTGATCATGGTCGTGTGGCTGTCGGTGCCCACCAGCGAATCCGGGTAGTACACGCCGTCCTTGCCCTGGTGCACGCCGCGTGCCAGGTACTCCAGGTTCACCTGGTGCACGATGCCAAAGCCGGGCGGCACGACGCCGAAGGTGTCGAAGGCCTGCATGCCCCACTTCATGAACTCGTAGCGCTCGCGGTTGCGCTCGAACTCCAGCTTCATGTTGAGGTCCAGCGACTTCTTCGTGCCGTAGTGGTCGATCATGACCGAGTGGTCCACCACCAGGTCCACCGGCACCAGCGGCTCGATGGCCTTGGGGTTCTTGCCCATGCCGGCGGCCACGTTGCGCATGGCGGCCAGGTCGGCCAGCAGCGGCACGCCGGTGAAGTCCTGCAGAACCACGCGGGCCACGACGAACGGGATCTCGTCCACGCGGGCGGCGTTGGGCTGCCAGTTGGCCAGCTGCTGCACATGCTCCGGCGTCACCTTCTTGCCGTCACAGTTGCGCAGCACGCTCTCCAGCACGATGCGCAGGGAGACCGGCATGCGCGCCACGTTGGGAAGCGCCTCGGCGAGCTTGGGCAGCGAATAGAACCTGCCGGCCTTGCCGGAGGCGGTCGTGAAGCTGGAGGCGGTGCTGGCAAACGCGTGGGAAGGCATAGCGGTCTCGGGTTTCGGCATGGTTACTCCTATACGATTCCGGGCCATTCTGGCGAGCTTGTCGTGACTTGTGTGAATTCCGCCTTTAGGCCTTGGTCATGACCGCCTTGTCCGCTCGCCCGCGCCTGTTTCCGCTGACCTGGCCGCTGCTGCTCGAACTGCTGCTGGGCATCGGCATCGGCGTCATCGGCACACTGCTGGCGGCACGCCTGTCGGACGACGCGGGCGCGGCGTTCGGGCTGGCCAACCAGGTGTTCGCGGCGCTGTTCGTGCTGTTCCGTGTCATTGGCGCAGGTGTCAGCGTGGCCGTCACGCAGGCGCTGGGGGCGGGGCGGCGCACCCAGGCCGATGCCGTCGCCCGCGCGAGCGTGGGCGCCAGCACCTGGCTGGGTGTCGGGGGTGCCGCGGCGGCGCTGCTGGCCGCGGGGCCGTTGTTGACGCTGGTCAATGCACCGCCCGAGGTCGCGCCGCTCGCGGCCACGCTGCTGCAAGCCCTGGCACCCGCGCTGATGCTGGATGCATGGAACGCCACCATGGCCAGCGTCATGCGCGCGCACCTGCGCAGCCGGGAGGCGCTGGTCGTCGTCATCGCCATCCAGGTCGTCACGCTGGTGGTGGCGTTGCTGGCCATGCCGCACCTGGGGCTGGTGGGCTACGCGCTGGCGTGCATGTGCGGGCGTGGCGTGGGCCTGGCGCTGCACATCGTGCTGTGGCGCGCCCGGCTGAACCTGCGGCTGAAGGCGCCGGACTGGTGGCGCCTCAAGCGCGCGCCGCTGGCGACGGTGCTGCACATCGGCATACCGGGCGCGGCCGAAAACATCTCCTGGCGCCTGGCCTTCATGACCAGTCTGGCCGCCGTGGCCCAGCTTGGTGCACTGGCGCTGGCCACGCACGCCTACACGATGCAGTTTCTGCACGTGATCCTGATGTTCGGACTGGCGGTCGCCTTTGCGGTGGAGATCCTCGTCGGCCACATGATCGGGGCGGGCCAGCTGCACGCGGCGCACAAGCTGGTGCGCAAGTCGCTGGGGCTGGGCGTCGTCGTTGCGCTGGTGGTGTCCGGCGCGTTCGCACTGTCCGGCCCCTGGCTGCTGAGGCAGTTCACCTCCGACGCTCACATCATCCAACTGGGCTGCACGCTCCTGTGGTGGACGGTGCTGGTGGAGCCGGGGCGGGTCTTCAACATGGTCGTCATCAACGCGCTGCGCGCTGCGGGCGACGCGCGCTACCCCGTCATCGCAGGGGCGGCCTCCATGGCGCTGGTGCTGGCCGGGGGAAGCTGGTTCCTGGGGGTGTACCTGGGCTGGGGTCTGGTTGGCGTGTGGATTGCTTATGCTGCTGACGAATGGATTCGAGGCCTGTTGATGTGGCGCCGCTGGGCGACACTGGGCTGGCTCCCCCACGCCCGTGCGGCGCATCGAAAGTTGCGTCGGGCGAAGGCAGGGTAATCCGTATTTTTCTAGCCAGTAGAACTTGAGGGATGTTTTCTACAATGCGCCCCTTTCGCCGGAACAACCCCACCCGCCCCATGAAGTCCACCCTGACTCGACTCTCCCTGGCCCTGACGTTCGCCTGCGGCGCCGCCCCGGTGCTGGCCCAGTCCCAGCCCGCGGTGATCTTCGACATGGGCGGCAAGTTCGACAAGTCCTTCAACCAGGCCGGCTACCAGGGGGCCGAGCGCTGGGCCAAGGAGTCGGGCAAGAAGTACCTCGAGTTCGAGATCAGCAACGACACCCAGCGCGTGCAGGCCATCCGCCGCATGGCCGAGAAGGGCGCCAGCCCCATCATCAGCATCGGTTTCGCCCAGGCCTCGGCGCTGCAGCAGGTGGCCAAGGATTTCCCCAAGACCCAGTTCGCCATCATCGACGCCCAGGTGAACCTGCCCAACGTGCAGTCCGTGCTGTTCAAGGAGCACGAGGGCAGCTACGTCGTCGGGGCCATGGCGGCCATGGTCAGCAAGACCGGCAAGGTCGGCTTCGTTGGCGGCATGGACATCCCGCTGATCCGCAAGTTCCAGTGCGGTTACGAGCAGGGCGCCAAGAAGACCAATCCGAAGATCGAGGTCTTCTCCAACATGACCGGCACCACGTCCACGGCGTGGAACGACCCGACGCGTGGCGGTGAACTCGCCAAGGCGCAGTTCGCCAAGGGCTCCGATGTCGTCTTCGCCGCTGCCGGCGGCACCGGCGTGGGCGTCTATCAGGCGGCCAAGGACGCCGGCAAGCTGGCCATCGGCGTGGACAGCAACCAGAACCACCTGCAGCCCGGCGTCATGCTGACCTCGATGGTCAAGCGCGTGGACGTGGCCGTCTACAACGTGCTGAAGGGCGCCAAGCCCGGCGTGCAGGTGCTGGGCCTGAAAGAAGGCGGCGTGGACTATGCGGTCGACGAGAACAACGCCAAGCTGCTGAACCCGGCGCTGAAGGCCAAGGTCGACGCCGTGAAGGCCGACATCATTGCCGGCAAGGTCAAGGTGGCCGACTACATGGCGGACAACGCCTGCAAGTACTGATGGCCTTGCGGGGCGAAGCTGCCGGCGGACCCGCCGGCAGCTTGCCCTCAACTGACTCAAGAGCGATCTCGCGCTGACATGCCAGAGCAAGCCCAACCCGCTGTCCGCCTTCAAGGCATTTCCAAGCGCTTCGGCGCCGTGCAGGCCAATCGCGAGGTGTCTTTCGATATCGCGCCGGGCAGCGTGCACGGCCTTGTCGGCGAGAACGGCGCCGGCAAGAGCACGTTGATGGCCATCCTGTACGGCTACTACCAGGCCGACTCGGGAACCATCGAGGTCAACGGCCAGACCGTCCACATCGCCAACTCTCAGCAGGCCATTCAGCTGGGCATTGGCATGGTCCACCAGCATTTCATGCTGGTCGAGACGCTGACCTGCCTGGAAAATATCATGCTCGGCGCCGAGGGCGGCTTCTTCCTGACGCCGTCCAAGGCCAGGGTCAGGACCCAGCTCGACGCGCTGATGGCCGAGACCGGCCTGCAGGTGCACCTGGACGCGCGAGTCAGCGAACTGCCGGTGGGCGAGCTGCAGCGGCTGGAGATCCTGAAGGCGCTGTACCGCGGCGCGCGGATCCTGATCCTGGACGAGCCCACGGCGGTGCTGACCCCGCAGGAGACGGACCAACTCTTCGTCACGCTGCGCAAGCTGAAGGAGCGCGGCACCACCATCATCCTCATCACGCACAAACTGCGCGAGGTGATGAGCCTGTGCAGCGCCGTGACGGTGATGCGCGCGGGTCAGGTGGTCGAGACGCGCGACATCACGCTGTGGAGCGAGGGGGCGCTGGCCGAGTCCATGGTCGGTCGCAAGGTCACCTTGGGCCGGCCCGAGGGTCTGGAAGTCCGTGCCGGCGAGGTCCGCCTGCAGGCGTCCGGCCTCAGCCTGAAGCATGCCAACGGCGTGCCAGCGCTAAAGGACGTCACCCTGACGCTGAAGGCGGGCGAGATCGTCGGTGTGGCCGGCGTGTCCGGCAACGGCCAGAGCGAGCTGCTGGAGGTGTTGTCGGGCCTGCGCGCGCCTGAGGGCGGTCGCATGGAGCTGGGCGGGCAGCCGTTCGCGCCGCAAGCCTGGCTAGACACCGCGCAGGCCCGCGGGCTGAGGCTCGCGCACGTGCCCGAAGACCGCCACGCGGTCGGTCTGGTCATGAGCTTTCCGGCCTGGGAATCAGCGGTCCTGGGCTACCAGAACCTGCCCAAGTACCGCCGCGGTGCGGCGATGAACCACGCCGCGATGCGCGACGCGACGAAGCAGATGCAGCAGCGCTTTGATGTGCGCCCGCGCGACGAGAACCTGGGCTCGTCCAAGTTCTCCGGCGGCAATCAGCAGAAGCTCATCCTCGCCCGCGAGATCGGCGAGCAGCCGACCGTGTTGCTGGTGGGCCAGCCCACGCGCGGTGTCGACATCGGCGCCATCGAGTTCATCCACGGCCAGCTGCGCGCGCTGCGCGACGCCGGCTGCGCGGTGCTGCTCGTCAGCAGCGAGCTGGACGAGATCCTGGCGCTGGCCGACCGCGTGCTGGTCATGAACGCCGGCCGCATCACCGGTGAACTCGCCATCGACGAGTGCGACGAGAAACGCCTTGGCCTGTTGATGGCCGCACAAGAAGAAAGGGCTGCTGCATGAAGCGAGCCGAGCGCTGGGCCGCTCCCGAGCTGGCTCGTATCCCCTCGGGGAATCGCCTGCGTGAAGTCGCGGGCGAGGGGCAGACATGAGCCAGCCGTTGCAACTTCCCCGCTGGATCGACATCGGCCTGCTGCCGCTGTGGAATCTCGCCATAGCGCTGGTTGTGGCAGGCCTCGTCGTCATGGTCATCGGCCACAGCCCCTGGCAGGCGCTGACGGTGCTGTTGAACGGCGCGCTCGGCAGTGCGCGTGGCCTGGGCTACTCGCTGTACTACGCGACGACCTTCATCTTCACCGGCCTCGCTGTGGCGGTCGCCATCCATGCCGGGCTGTTCAACATCGGCGGCGAAGGCCAGGCGACGCTGGGCGGTGTGGGTGTGGCGCTGGTGGCGTTGTGGCTGGGCGCCTCGCTGCCGGCGGCGGTCATGCTGCCGCTGCTGGTCATCGCCGGCGCGCTGTTCGGCATGCTGTGGGCCGCCGTGCCGGCCTACCTGCAGGCCTGGCGCGGCAGCCACATCGTCATCACGACGATCATGTTCAATTTCCTGGCGGCCGGTCTGAACGGCTACCTGCTGGTGAACTGGCTGCGCCCGGCCGGCAGCATGGCGGTCGAGTCCGCCGAGTTCGCCGAGTCGGCGCGCATGCCCGGCCTGCACCAGATCGCCGCCGCGATGGGCTACGAGCTGCCGTCGTCGCCGCTGAACCTCAGCCTCGTTATTGCGCTGGTCGCCTGCGTGTTCGTCGGCTGGTTCCTGTGGAAGAGCGCTGCCGGTTACGCCGTGCGTGCGGTGGGCAGTGCGCCGCGCGCCGCGCACTATGCCGGCATCCGCCCGCGGCTGCAGGTGCTGCTGGCCATGGCCATCTCCGGCGGCCTGGCCGGCATGGTGGGCATCAACGAGATCTCCGGCGTTCAGGGCAAGCTGACGCTGGACTTCGTCGCCGGCGCCGGCTTCACCGGCATCGCCGTGTCGCTGATGGGGCGCAATCATCCGGTCGGCATCGTGCTGGCGTCGCTGCTGTTCGGCGTGCTGTACCAGGGCGGCGTCGAGGTGTCGTTCGAGCTGCAGGGCTTCAGCCGCGAGATGGTCGTCACGGCGCAGGGCCTGATCGTGCTGTTCTCCGGCGCGATGGCCACCGTCAGCGCACCGCTGTTCGCCAAGGCCTATGCGGTCATGAAACGCAAAGAGGGAGGCCGCTGATGGATGAAGTCCTGATCGCCTCGGTGCTGGCGTCCACGCTGCGCGTCAGCGCGCCGCTGCTGCTGTGCGCGATGGCGGGTGTGCTGTCCGAGCGTGCCGGCGTGGTGGACCTGGGTCTGGAGGGCAAGATGCTGTTCGCGGCCTTCGCCGCGGCGGCCGCAGCCTCGGTCACGCATTCCACCGCCTACGGCTTGCTGGCGGGCGTCGGCGTGGCCTGTCTCGCGTCGCTGGTGCACGGCTTCGCCTGCGTGTCCAACCGGGGCGACCAGGTCGTGTCCGGCGTCGCGCTGAACATGATCGCCGCCGGCCTCACTGTCGTGCTGGGCATCGCGTGGTTCCAGCAGGGCGGGCAGACGCCGCCCATCGAATCCGACGTGCGCCTGACGGCGGTTGTGCCCGGCTTTGCCGAGCCGCAGCCCGGCCACTGGTTCGCGTCCGTCTTTGGCCACGGTTTCCTGAGCCACAACGCGCTGGTCTATGCGGCCTTCCTGATGGTTGCGGCGGTGTGGTTCTTCCTGGAGCGCACGCGCCCCGGCCTGCGCCTGCGTGCGGTGGGTGAGAACCCGGCCATGGTCGAAGCGGCGGGCATGTCGGTGCAAGGGCTGCGCTATCGGGCGCTGCTGATGAACGGCGTGTTGTGCGGCCTGGCGGGCGCGTATCTCACGCTGGCGCAGAACGCGTCCTTCTCGCCCAACATGACGGCCGGGCGCGGCTTCATCGCGCTGGCCGCGATGATCTTCGGCAAGTGGAAGCCGCTGCCGACGATGGGCGCCTGCCTGCTGTTCGGTTTTCTGGATGCGGTGGCGATCCGCATGCAGGGCGTGGCGTTGCCCGCGGCATTGGGCGGGGGCGAAGTTCCCGTGCAGCTGATCCAGGCGTTGCCGTACATCTTGACGGTCGTTCTGTTGGCTGGCTTCATCGGCTCTGCCATCGCCCCGAGGGCGCTGGGCCGGCCTTACGTCAAAGAACGGTGAAGGAACGCCGATGGACCTCTCCCAAGATCTGCTGGATCGCCTGCTCGCCGAGTCGCTGCGTGCCCGCGAGCTCGCGCACGCGCCGTATTCCAAATACAAGGTCGGCGTCGCCATCCTGGACGAACAGGGCCGCATCCACATCGGCGCCAACGTTGAGAACGCGTCGTACCCGCAGGGATGGTGCGCCGAGCCCTCGGCGCTGACGGCCATGCTGATGGCCGGCGGCAAGCAGGCCCGGGTGGCGCTGGTGACCGGCCCCGGGCCAGACATCATCACGCCGTGCGGCGGCTGTCGCCAGAAGCTCCGCGAGTTCTCCGTGCCGGAAGAGCTTGTCATCATTGCCGGCGATCCTGGCGGTATCCGCCAACGCTGGACCCTGGCCGAGCTGCTCCCGCACAGCTTCGGGCCTGCTCACTTGAACATCTGAGGTTCCCCATGATCGACAACAAGACCCTCGACCCCGCGATCACCGCGAGCGTCGAGAAGCTGCAATCCCTGTTCGGCCACGCGCCTGAAGTTGCTGTCGTGCTCGGCTCCGGCTGGGCCGGCGCGGTCAGCCATGTGCAGGACGCGAAGCATCTGCCCTACACCGAGCTGCCGGCGTTCCCGCAGCCCAAGGTCGAAGGCCACGTCAACGAGATCGTCGTGGGCCACATCGGCGGGCAGCGCGTCATTTTCCTGCGCGGCCGCGCCCACACCTACGAGAGCGGCGACTGCACCGGCATGGCCGGTGCGCTGCGCTCGCTGAAGCGCTGGGGCGTGAAGCTGCTCGTGCAGACCAACGCCTCCGGCTCGCTGCGCAGCCACATGCCGCCTGGCAGCCTGATGCTGATCGCCGACCACATCAACGCGCCGCAGCGCAGCCCGCTGGTGGGCGAGCAGGGCAGCCACCGCTTCGTCGACATGGTCAACGCCTACGACGCCGACCTGCGCAAGCACGCGCTGGCGCTGGCCAAGCACGAGAATCTGATGTTGGGCGAGGGCACCTACTGCTGGGCGCTGGGCCCGCAGTTCGAGACGCCGGCCGAGATCCGCATGTTCGCGGCCTGGGGCGCCGACGCCGTCGGCATGAGCACCGTGCCCGAGACCATCCTGGCCCGCCATGCCGGCTTGAAGGTCATGGGCATTGCGCTGATGACCAACATGGCCGCTGGCCTGTCTGCCGAGGCGCTGACGCATGACTTGACGCTCAAGCAGGCGCAGCTGTCCGGTGAGCGCGCTTCCGCGTTCCTGGCCGCGCTGGTGAGCAGCTTCAAGGACGCAGCGCTGTGACCACCGACCTGCAGTCCGCGGCCCGCACGGCGCTGGCCTGCCTGGACCTCACCAGCCTCAACGACGCCGACACAGCCGCCGACATCGAGGCGCTGTGCCGGCGCGCGCAGACGCCCCATGGCAACGTAGCCGCAGTCTGCGTCTGGCCGCGCTTCGTGGCGCAGGCGCGTGAAACCCTGCCGGCGTCCATCAAGGTGGCAGCCGTCGCCAACTTCCCCGACGGCGCGCTCGACTTGCAGCGCGCGCTGGGCGACATCGCCGAGATCGCCCTAGCCGGCGGTGACGAGGTCGATGTCGTGCTGCCTTACCGGACGCTGCTGGCGGACCAGTCCTCCGACGTCGCCGAGTTCCTGTCCGAAGTTCGGTTCGCGAGCCGCCCGCTGACCCTGAAGGTCATCATCGAAGCCGGCGAACTCGTGACGACCGACCGCATCGCCCAGGCCACGCGCCTGGCGCTCGCTTCTGGCGCCGATTTCGTCAAGACCAGCACCGGCAAGTCCCGGGTGGGCGCCACGCCGGCTGCGGCTGCTGCGATGCTGAAGGAAATCAAGGCCAGCGGCCTGTCCGCCGCCGGCTTCAAGGCCTCGGGCGGCGTGCGCTCCGTGGCGGATGCCGCCGGCTACATCGCGCAGACCCGCGCTGCTCTCGGCGACGCGGCGCTGAACCCGCAGCGCCTGCGCTTCGGCGCCAGCGGCCTGCTGACCGACATCGAATCCGTCCTCGCCGGTGCCGACTCCGTCGCCACGAACTCCACGTATTGACCATGCTTGCCCAAGAAATCATCCGCGCCAAGCGCGACGGCCACGCGCTCAACGCGCTTCAGATCCAGAACTTCGTCGATGGCCTGACGCACAACAGCTGGAGCGAAGGCCAGGTCGCCGCGCTCGGCATGGCCGTGTTCCTGCGCGGCATGGGCCGCGACGAGGCCGTGCTGCTGACGCGCGCGATGATGAACTCCGGCCGCGTGATGCGCTGGCCGGACATGCCCGGCCCGGTGCTGGACAAGCACAGCAGCGGCGGCGTGGGCGACAAGGTCAGCCTGATGCTGGCGCCCATGGTCGCCGCGTGCGGCGGCTATGTGCCGATGATCGCCGGCCGCGGCCTGGGCCACACCGGCGGCACGGTCGACAAGCTGGAAGCCATTCCCGGTTACACGACGACGCCCGACCCGGCGCGCTTCGACCAGATCGTCCGTTCCCTCGGCTGCGCCATCATCGGCCAGACCGCTGACCTGGCTCCGGCCGACAAGCGCTTCTACGCGACGCGCGACGTGACGGCCACGGTCGAGAGCGTGCCGTTGATCACCGCCAGCATCCTGTCCAAAAAGCTGGCCGCGGGCCTCGAAGGCCTGGCCATGGACATCAAGTGCGGCAACGGCGCCTTCGCGTCCACGCCCGAGTTC
Organism: Pelomonas dachongensis; assembly: GCF_043555865.1. NCBI lineage: Bacteria > Pseudomonadati > Pseudomonadota > Betaproteobacteria > Burkholderiales > Sphaerotilaceae > Roseateles > Pelomonas dachongensis. Next base: position 991,404 of record NZ_JBIGHY010000002.1, on the reverse strand, counting down.
GCGAAGGAGCTGGCCGAGAGCATCGTCGCGGTCGCCGGCGGCGCAGGCCTGAGGACGCGTGCGCTGATCACCGACATGAACCAGGTCCTGGGCACCGATGTCGGCAACTCGCTGGAAGTCATCGAGACCATCCACTACCTGACCGGCAAGCACCGCGAGCCGCGCCTGCACGAGGTCACGCTGGCGCTGTGCGCCGAAATGCTGGTGCTGGGCAACCTGGCTGCCGACACCGCCGCCGCGCGCGTGAAGCTGCAGGCCGCGCTGGACTCCGGCGCCGCCGCCGAGAAGTTCGCCCAGATGGTCGTGGCCCTGGGAGGCCCAGCCGACCTGATGGAACGCCCGGACGCCTATCTGACGGCCGCGCCCGTCGTGAAGCCCGTGCCGTCGCCTCGTGACGGCGTCATCACGACCATGTCGACGCGCGACCTGGGTGTGGCCATCGTCGAGCTGGGCGGTGGCCGCCGCAAGGCGGGCGATGCCATCGACATGCGCGTGGGCTTCTCCGGCGTGCAGCCGCTGGGCACGCGCGTGGCGGCCGGTCAGCCGCTGGCGCTGATCCACGCCGCCGACGATGCCGCTGCCGACCGCGCCATCGGCGCTTACCTGGCCGCCTGCACGCTGGGCGATGTCGACGTGGCCGCCACGCCCATGATCATGGCCGAGGTGGGCTGATGAGCGACGACGAGGTCAAGCAGGTCCAGCCGCCACGCCGCGCGATCAAAAGCTTCGTCACGCGGCCCGGCCGCATGGGCACGGGCCAGATCAAGGCATTGACCGAGCTGGGACCCAAGTTTGTTCTGCCCTACAAGGTCGAGCGGCTCGATGCCGCCGCGATCTTTGGCCGCAGCGCGCCACTGGTGCTTGAAATCGGCTTCGGCATGGGTGCCGCTACCGCCGACATCGCCGCTACGTTGCCCGACCACGATTTCATCGGCTGCGAAGTGCACGAGCCCGGCGTCGGCGCACTGCTGAAGCTGATTGGCGAGCGCGAGATCGGGAACATCCGCATCGTCCAGCACGACGCGGTCGAGGTGCTGCGCGACATGGTCGGCGAGGCCGCCCTGGACGGCGTGCACATCTTCTTCCCCGACCCCTGGCACAAAAAGCGCCACAACAAGCGCCGCCTGATCCAGGCACCTTTCGTGGCCAACCTGGTGAAGCACATCAAGCCCGGTGGCTACCTGCACCTGGCCACCGACTGGCAACCCTACGCCGAGCAGATGCTTGATGTGCTGTCGGCCGAGCCCCATCTCCTGAACACCGCGGCCGCTGCAACGGGTTACGCTGACAAGCCCGCCTACCGCCCCCTGACCAAGTTCGAGAACCGCGGCATCAAGCTCGGACATGGCGTGTGGGACCTGGTGTTCAGGAAACGCTGATGAGTCCACTGCACGGCAAACACATCCTTCTGGCCATGACCGGCGGCATCGCCGGCTACAAGATCGCAGAGCTGACGCGGCTGCTCGTGAAGGGCGGCGCGACCGTGCAGGTCATGATGACCGAGGGCGCCGAAGCCTTCATCACCGCCGTTACGATGCAGGCGCTGTCCGGCCGCCCCGTCTACACCAGCCCCTGGGACGCGCGGCCCGGCAACAACATGGCCCACATCAACCTCAGCCGCGAGGCCGACGTGATGCTGCTGGCGCCCGCCAGCGCCGACGCCATCGCCGCGCTGGCGCAGGGAAGGGCGGACGACCTTGTCAGCCTGACGGCGCTGGCCCGCCGCATCGATGAATGCCCGTTGCTCGTCGTGCCGGCCATGAACCGCGAAATGTGGGCCCACCCAGCCACGCAGCGCAATGTGGCCCAGCTCACAGCCGATGGTGCGACTGTCATCGGCCCCGCCAGTGGCGACCAGGCCTGCGGCGAGATCGGTGACGGCCGCATGCTGGAAGCGCAGGAGATTTTCGACGACCTCGAGGCCTTCCTGGCGCCGAAATCGTTGCGCGGCAAGAAGTTGCTCATCACCGCCGGCCCGACCTTCGAGCCCATCGACCCGGTGCGCGGCATCACCAACCACAGCAGCGGCAAGATGGGCTTCGCCATCGCTCGTGCCGCGGCCGAGGCGGGCGCCGAGGTCACGCTGGTGTCCGGCCCGGTGCACCTGCCGACGCCGCGCGGCGTGCGGCGCATCGACGTGCAGTCCGCGCAGCAGATGTTCGATGCGGTGCTGCCGATGGCCGCCCACCAGCACGCCTTCATCGCCAGCGCCGCCGTCGCCGACTGGCGTCCGGCGCAGACGCATGAGCACAAGTTGAAGAAGGCGGAAGGCGGTGCCAATTTGGGCGGTGTGGCACCGACCCTCGCGATGACCGAGAACCCCGACATCCTCGCCGCCGTCGCGAAGCTGCCCCAGCCGCCGTACTGCGTCGGCTTTGCCGCCGAGAGCGAGAAGCTCGCCGAGCACGCCGAGGCCAAGCGCCGCCGCAAGGGCATCCCGCTCATCGTCGCCAACCTGGGCCCGGCCACCTTCGGTCGCGACGACAACGCGCTGCTGCTCATCGACGAGCAGGGCCAGCGCGAACTGCCCCGTGCGGACAAGCTCAGCCTGGCGCGCGAGCTGATCGCCGAACTCTCCAAACGCCTTTAATCAATGCACCAGATCGACTTGCAAGTGCTCGACGCCCGCATGGCCGAGCAGCTTCCCGCCTACGCGACCCCCGGCAGCGCCGGCCTCGACCTGCGCGCCTGCCTCGACGAAGCGATCACGCTGGCACCCGGCCAGACGACGCTGATCCCGACCGGCCTGGCCATCCACATCGCCGACCCGGGCCTGGCCGCCATCATCCTGCCGCGTTCCGGGTTGGGCCACAAACACGGCATCGTGCTCGGCAACCTCGTCGGGCTGATCGACAGCGACTACCAAGGGCAACTGATGGTCAGCTGCTGGAACCGCGGCCAGGCCGAGTTCACCGTCCAGCCGTTCGAGCGCATCGCCCAGCTGGTCATCGTGCCCGTCGTGCAGGCGGCCTTCCGCCGCGTGGACAGCTTCGACACGTCGTCGCGAGGTGCCGGCGGATTCGGCTCCACCGGCAAGGCATGAAAGCAAAGGCGCCGTGCGGCGCCTTTGGTGTTCAGTGCAGCGACTCGTCCGGCGGTGCGCCGGTCTGCACCATGAAGATGGGCTCGCCCACCGAGCCGGCCTGGATCTCGGCTTCCGTCGCCGGACGCACGTCCAGCAACGTCAGGTGCATGCGCAAGCCGATGCCGGCCAGCGGGTGGTTGCCGTCCAGCACCACATGCTCCGGGTAGACCTCGGTGACGGTGTAGACCGCCTCCGGCATGGCTTCGGTCGCCGCGCCTTCCGGCAGACCCTCGAACTGCATGCCAGGCTCCACGTCTGACGGGAACAGGGCGCGGGCCTCGAAGCAGACCAGGCCGGAGTCGTAGTCGCCGAAGGCCTCTTCGGGCTGCAGCGCCAGGTCGGTCTCGAAGCCGACTTCCTGGCCTTCCAGTGCAGCTTCGACTTTGGCGAACAAATCCTCTCCGCCGAGCAGGAATTCCATCGGTTCGGCCAGCTCGTCGATGAGCTGGCCCTGGGCATCGTCGAGTCTCCAGCGCAGGGAGACGACACAGGGGCGGGTCACTTGCATCCGCGCATTTTCGCATCGGCACAATGCCTGCATGCAGATTGACATCCCGACCCCCATGCTCGCCGGCCTGAGCCCGGCGCAGTTCATGCGCAAGCACTGGCAGAAGAAGCCGCTGCTGGCGCGCCAGGCCTTTCACGGCATCAGCCCGCCTGCCTCGTTGAAAGACCTGGCCGCCCTGGCCGCAAGAGACGATGTCGAATCGCGCCTCGTCACGGCCTTCGACGGCGACTGGAAGCTCAAGCACGGCCCCATCGCCCGACTGCCCCCCATGAGCAAACCCGGCTGGACGCTGCTCGTGCAGGGGCTGGACCAGCACCTGGCCGGCGCGCGAGCGTTGCTGGACCGGTTCGGCTTCATTCCCGCGGCGCGGCTCGACGACCTGATGCTGTCCGTCGCCAGCGACGGCGGCGGTGTCGGCCCGCACTTCGACTCCTACGATGTCTTCCTGATCCAGTTGGCCGGCCAGCGCCGCTGGCGCATCGGGGCGCAGAAGGACGCAGTGCTGCGCGACGACGTGCCGCTGAAGATCATTGCCAACTTCCAGCCCGAGGAAGAGTTTGTGCTGGACGCGGGCGACATGCTCTACCTGCCGCCGGGCTGGGCGCACGACGGCGTCGCCGTCGGCCCTGGCTGCGTGACGGGGTCGGTGGGCTTTCGTGCCTCCACGCTGGAGGGCCTGGCGGCGGAGTTGTTGCCGCGCCTGCTGGATGACGTCGACGGTGCTGGCAAGCTGTACGCCGACCCGCGCCAGGAGGCTGCGACCGAACCGGCCCGCGTGCCAGCCGCTTTGCTGGCCTTCGCCCGCCGCGCCATCGAGGCGGCCGTGCAGCGGCCACTCGCGCTGGAGCGCGCACTCGGCGAGGCGCTGACCGAGCCCAAGGCCAATGTCTGGTTCGAGCCGGGCGAGCAGCTGCCTGCGGGCATGGCCTGCACGCTGGATCGCCGCAGCCGCATGCTCTACGACGACGCGCAGGTGTTCCTGAACGGCGAGAGCTTCCGTGCCGGCGGACGCGATGCGATGCTGATGCGCCGCCTGGCGGACCATCGCGCGCTGACGGCCGCAGAGGTTGGTCGGCTGTCGCCCGAGGCTCGCGAACTGCTGGATCAGTGGACCGAGGATGGCTGGATCCAGCCGCAGACACCATGAACGCACAGAGTTTTGCCGGCCGTGCCGAGTTCCATCGCGCGCTCATCGCCACGCTGGGCTGGGCGGCCGAGCAGGGCTGCCGCGAACTGCATGCGTGGGACGAGAGCTTCGCGGACTGGCCGCTGTCGCAGGCTGACGCCTTGACCGCGCTGACTGCCTGGGCGCGGGCCGGGCGGCAGCTGCACCTGCTGGCGCTGCAGTACGACGACGTGGTGCGCGTGCACCCCCGCTTCGTGCGCTGGCGGCGCGACTGGGCGCATTGCGTGACGGCCCGCGCTGTGGAGCCGGAGTTGAGACTGGAGGAGGCGCCGCAAAGCCTGCTGCTGGCGCTCGGGCCGCAGGGCTCGGTGAGCCTGCGGCTGTTCGACCGCCACCTGTGGCGTGGCGAACTCAGCCTGGAGACGGCGCAGCGCCAACGTTGCCTGGAATGGTTTGATGCCCTGGCGCAACGGTCCAGCGAATCATTTGCGCCGACGACTCTCGGGCTGTGAAACTTGTTGCCATTGATAGCCCTATAATTTCGGGCTAGGCGAGGGAAGCGCTCGAGGTTTTCCGCGTCTTGTTCTGTCGGGGTCGGCCGTTGGTGAGCAAAGAAACACTGACGCACGACCCCAAAATTATGGTGTGCACCGTCGTTTAAACGTTTGAGGACAAGTATGAATAAGTCGATCCTGCTGGCTTCCCTGGTTGCTGTTGCCGCGCTGACCGCTTGCAGCAAGAAGGAACCCGAAGTCACGGCCCCCCCGGCACCGGTGGTTGAGCCCGCTGCTTCGGCCGCTGTTGATGCTGCTTCGGCCGCCGCCAGCGCTGCTGTTGACGCTGCTTCGGCTGCTGTCGACGCCGCTTCGGCCGCTTCGAAGTAATCGCTTCGTCCGTACGAGAAAGCCGTCGCTGCGCAAGCAGCGACGGCTTTTTCTCGTGTGCGCCCAGCATGGGCGCACTCTTGGAGGTGAAAGTCCTCCCGTAAGTTGGTCACGACGAACGAAGCGAAGCGCAACTGCATGAGGGCGACCGAGTGTGGGGAGGAAGCGTGGAGCGAAGCTGCGGGCCGATGGACAAGAACCGGATAGAAGGCGGTGCCGACCAGGGCGAGCGGGCACGAAACCGCGAAGCTCTCGTGATCAAAGGTCAGGCGGCGTAAATCCGGCGGTCGTGCAGCGAAGGAGTGCGTTCTTACCTGGGGAGATCTCGCCTCATGCCTGAAAGGGCGACGGTGCAAATCGGAGCGAGAAGTCAGCCGAGGTCGTAGTAGCTGGCGCCGAGGCCGACGAGGCCACAAGGCAAGAGCGAAGGGCCGAACGAGAGTGAGTGACCAAGGACATGAGGATGTCAGAGGCCATGCGTCAGATGCTGGAGCAATCCGGGCGGGAGGGCGTAGCGCGCGGTGAAGCCGCGGGTGATCTCTTCAGCGACGAAGCCAACGGCCCGCCTCATGAATATCGAGGTACAGGGTTGATCGCGCCGATGGCGGGGCATATGTGATTCGCCAGAAGCGAGGTCAAGGACCTCAAGCTCTCGAACCGCCCGGTGCGGACCCGCATGCCGGGTGGTGTGGGAGGGGCTCAGCCGACAATGACTGACCCCTATCCCGATCTGCGCTTCAGCTCACGTCCAGCCAGGCCAAGCCCAGCAAGGGGTCGGCGATGCGGATCGCATCCTGCTGATCGCCCAGGATCGCGGCCAGTGCGGCGCGCGCCAGTTCTGGCGTGTTGTTGCGCTCGCTCAGATGGGCGGCGACGACGGTGGCGAGGCCGTCATGCCGGCAGCGTGACAGCAGATCGGCCGCGGATTCGTTGGACAGATGGCCATGCGTGCCCAGAATGCGCCGCTGCAGCATCGGCGGGTAGGGGCCGGCCCGCAGCATCGCCTCGTCGTGATTGCATTCCAGCAGCAAGGCCTGGCAGGCCTGCAGGGCGGCGGCCACGGAGTCGGGCGCGCTGCCCAGGTCGGTGATGACGCCCAGGCGGGCGTTGCCGTCGCTGACGCACAACTGCAGCGGCTCGTTCGCGTCGTGCGGGACGGCGAAGGGCTGCAATTCCATATCGCCCAGCGCGATGGCGTCGCCACCGCGCGCGATGCGCAGCAGGCGTTCATCGAAATCCGCAATTTTCGCACCGCCGATGGCGCGCCAGCTGCCGCGGCTGGTGATCAGCGGGATGCGGTGGCGTTGCGCGAACTTCGGCGCGCAGCCGACGTGGTCGCCGTGTTCGTGCGTGATGAAGATCGCGTCGACGTCGGCCGGCGTGCAGCCGGCCCGCGCCAGGCGACGCGTCAGTTCGCGCTCGCTGAAGCCCGCGTCGATGAGAACGCGGGTGCTCGTGATGCCCTGGCTGGCCTCGACCAGCGTGGCGTTGCCGCCGCTGCCGCTGCCGAGGCTGCAAAAGCGCATCACGGCAGCGCTCTTCGGGGTGGAGACCTTATTTCAGGTCGTCCATCAGCAGGTTCAGGATGCGCTTGGCGTTGTCGTCGGTGACGGCCAGGCCCTTGTCGTTCAGCACACTGACCGTGCTCTTGTCGCCCTGCGACTTGACCGACACGCGGTAGCGCACCGGCTCCGACACCTTGGCGCCGAACAGGCGCTGGAAGAAGTTGGGCTCTTCCTGGCCGGCCTTCTCGGGGTCGGCATAGCGCAGGTAGAACAGGCCGGCGGCGCGGTCGCGGTCTTCGATCGTGAAGCCGTGACGGTCCAGCGACAGGCCCACGCGGCGCCAAGCACGGTCGAAGGCGTCGTTGACGCTGAGGCTGTCCGGCACTTCCGACAGCGGGCGGCGCGGGCGGTTCGGTTCGGCGCCCACGGCCAGCTTGGAAGCCTGGGTGGCCGGCTGTACGGGAGTCTCGGCAACGACGGCCTTGGCCGCGGTTTCGTGACCGCCCAGCTTCAGCATCAGGCGCGACAGCATCTCGGCTTCCAGCGACGCGTCGCTGGGACGCGGCTGCCAGGAGGTCGAGTCACGGCTCTGCGAGGTGTAGACCTCCTGCATGCCGCGGTGGCTGATGAAGACATCGGTGCCGTTGGCGCTGCGCTCGATGCGGGTGCGGTACATGTCGCGCTCGCCAGTCGAGTAGAGGCCGTCGAACACCTTGCCGATGGTCTGGCGGATGATGTCCTGCGGCAGCTTTGCGCGGTTCTCGGCCCAGTTGGTTTCCATGATGCCCAGTTCGGGCTGTTCCTTGACGAGCTGCAGGCCGCGCTCTTCCCAGAAGCTGCGCAGGGCCGGCCACAGCTGCTCGGGCGTGGCGTTGGTGTGCAGCCAGCGCTCGTTGCCGCTGCGTTCGATGCGCACATCGCCGGCCGCATTCAGGGCCACCGTGTTGGCGGCGCTGGTGGCGACGACGGGCGTCGTGGCAGGGCGGTTGGCGTTCAGTGCCGAGGCGGTGATGGAGCCGCCTTGCACCTGGGCGCGGCTGTCCTTGGCCAGCTGGGTCAGGTCGGGCGGGACTTCCAGGCCCTGGGTCTGCCGTGATTCGGTCTTGTAGTCGACCTTGTCCGCTGCGAACGGATTCAGGGACGTGCAGCCGGCGAGCGACAGGACGAAGGCCGCGCAGGCCAGACGGGTCGCCGTGGGGCGAAGCGAGCGAATCAGGGAAAGGGACGTCACGCTGGAACTCTCCGGGGAACAAGAGCGCCGGACCTGGCCGGCGCAGCCGCGCATTAGACCAGAGGCGGTCGGGGGCTCAGAGCAGGCCGGCTTCGACCATGGCCTGACCGACGACGGTTTGGCCGACGGGGGTCAGCGGGGTGATGGGCAGGCGCAGTGCGGCCCCGCAGCGACCCAGGCGCGACAGCGCCCACTTGGCCGGACCGGGGCTGGGTTCGCAGAACAGCTGCTTGTGCAGGTCCAGCAGCTTCAGGTGTATTTTGCGGGCCTCGATCGCGTTGCCGGCCAGCGCCAGGCGGCACAGCTCGGCCATCTCGGCGGGGGCGACATTGGCCGTCACGCTGACGTTGCCATGCCCGCCCAGCAGCATCAGCGCCACGGCGGTGCCGTCGTCGCCGGAGTAGATGTGGAAGCCCGCCGGTGCGTGCTTGATCAGGAAGGCAGCGCGTTCGATGTTGCCGGTGGCTTCCTTGACGCCGAACACGCCGGGCAGCGAGGCGCAGCGCAGTGCGGTCTCGGGCGACATGTCTGCGACCGTCCGGCCGGGCACGTTGTAGAGCATCATGGGGATGTCCACGGTCTCGGCGATGGCCTTGAAGTGCTGGTAGATGCCTTCCTGCGACGGCTTGTTGTAGTAAGGCACGACGGACAGCGTGCAGTCGGCGCCGACTTCTTTGGCGTAGCGGCTCAGCTCGATCGCCTCGGCGGTGGAATTGGCGCCGGTGCCGGCCAGCACCGGGATGCGGCCCTTCGCATGCTCGACCGCGACACGGATGATTTCGCGGTTCTCTTCCATGCTGACCGTCGGCGACTCGCCGGTGGTGCCGACGACGCCCACGCAGGCGGTGCCGGACTCGACATGCCAGTCGATCAGGCGGCGCAGGGCGGGGTAGTCGATGCTGCCGTCCTCGTTCATGGGCGTGACGAGGGCGACGATGCTGCCGAGGATGGGCTTCATGGTGGTTTGTATTGAGGGATTCGGGCGATTTTAGGCCGCTGACAGCGGCCGGACGGCCGCAACGCGCTGGACGAAGCGCGCGTTGACGCCGTCCTCGAACAGGTCTTCGTAAGCCACGATGCGCCAGTCGTGGCAGACGCGCAGCAGTTCACCTCGTTGCAGCAGGAAATCGGGGCGCGACGGGCGCCCTATCGCCTGTTGGCCATCGGCAAAAGTTTCCCAGATCAACAGGCCGCCGGGCTTGACGCTTGACCGGATGGTGTCGAACAGCGGGCGCCACAGGTAGTTGCAGACGACGACCAGGTCGAACTGCTGCCCGGTCAACGGCCAGGGGCCGTTCTCGACGTCCGCCTCGACGATCTTTGCAAGGCTTTGCAAGGGCGCCGTGGCGGCGGCGTCACGGTCGACGCCCGTCACCTGCCAGTTGGCCTCGACCAGCCAGCGCAGGTTGCGGCCCGAGCCGCAGGCGACGTCCAGCGCGGTGCCCGGTGTGGCAGGGGCAAAGCGCTGCAGCCAGGCCGACGGTGCGCCGCTCATCCGAAGCAGGCCCAGATCTGCTCGCTGAGCTGGACCATGACCGCCGGGTGGCCGTAGGCCAGCACGGTCAGCGCCAGCACGGCGGCGACCAACACGGGGACGATCAGGCGCCGCGATTTCATGCCGGTTGCGCCCGAACGATGGCCGACTCGCGCACCGGCAGGTTGGCCAGCATGGCCATGACGCCCAGCGCGATGGCCAGCCACCAAACCACGTCGTAGCTGCCGGTGGCGTCGTACAGCTTGCCGCCCAGCCAGACGCCCAGGAAGCTGCCAACCTGGTGGCTCAGGAACACGAAGCCGCCCAGCATGGACAGGTGCTGGGCACCGAAGATCTGCGCGACGACGGCGTTGGTCGGCGGCACCGTGGACAGCCACAGGAATCCGATGACGGCGGCGAACAAGTAGACGCTGAGCGGTGTCAGCGGCAGCGAGATGAAGGCCAGGATGGCCACGGCCCGCAGCCCGTAAATGGCCGACAGCAGGTAGCGCTTGGGGTACCGCTGGCCCAGCAGGCCGGCCGCGTAGGTGCCGAAGATGTTGAACAGGCCGATCAGCATCAGCGCGCCGGTGGACACCTCGATGCCCAGGCCGTGGTCCTTCAGGTAGCTGGGCAGATGCACGCCGATGAACACGACCTGGAAGCCGCAGACGAAGTAGCCCAGCATGAGCAACTGGAAGCTGCGATAGCCAAAGGCCTCACGCAGCGCCTGGCCGATGCTCTGGTGCCCGGTGAACGCTCCCTGCGCCTGTCGTTCGCGGATGCCCAGCGCCAGCGGGGCGATGAGCAGCGCCGTGGCGGCCAGCAGGAACAACGCCGCCTGCCAGCCAAGGTGGCTGATGAGCCAGGTTTCGACCGGGATCATGACGAACTGGCCGAGCGAACCTGCGGCGGCCGCCACGCCGAAGGCCCAGGAGCGTTTTTCGGGCGACACCGTGCGACCCAGCACGCCGTAGATGACGGCGTAGGTGGAGCCTGACTGCGCGATGCCGATCAGCACGCCCGCGCCCAGCGTGAAGGTCAGCGGGTGGCTGGTGACGGCCATCGCCAGCAGGCCCAGCGCGTAGCAGACGCCGCCCGCGATCAGCACCTTCCATGCGCCGAAACGGTCGGCCGCCATGCCCGCAATGGGGCCTGCGATGCCCCAGGCGAGGTTCTGGACGGCCATCGCGAACGAGAAGGTCTCGCGCGTCCAGCCGCGCTCCGTGATGATGGGCTGCAGCCAGAAGCCGAAGCCGTGGCGGATGCCCATCGACAGCGTGACGATGAGGGCGCCGCACAGCAGCACCTGCTGGACGGACAAGCCGGCTGGGGCCGGGCGGGGCGTGTTCATCTGCGGACTGTAGTCAGCGCGGCTTGGCCTTGCCTGTCGCCTTGGTTTGCGCTTTGGCGGGTTTGCCCGCCTGGGTCGCCTTCTTGCCGGACGCTTTGGCCGGCGCTTTGCTCGATGCCTTGGATTTGGCGCTGCCCTTCTTCTTCGCAGCCGCCTTCTTGACCGGCACATCGGCGGTGGAGGCGCTGGCCTGCGAACTGGACGCGGCCACCTCGGCCAGGCGAGTCAGCAACCGGCCCTGCTTGACGCGCAGCAGCGGCATGTCCAGCGTGTCCATGTCGGTCAGCGGGTCGTCGCCCAGCACCAGGAAGCTGGCCTCGCAGCCGGGCTCGAAGCAGCCGATCTTGCGGCCCGGGAACAGCGCCCGCGGCGTGTCCTGCGTGGCCAGGCGCAGCAGCGTGGCTCGGTCCAGGCCGAGATCGTCCAGCGCGTGCAACTCCACGCGTGCCGTGCCCACGAAGACATCGGACCCCACCAGCAACGCCACACCGGCGGCCTGTAGCCGGGACAGGTTGGTGCGCTGCACCTCGCGCAGGGCGGCCTGCGCGTCAGGCTCCAGCTTGAAAAGACCCGCTGCGGCGGTCGTCGTGATGACGGCGGTGCGCTGTCGGGCGGCCTGCGCGGCGATGGCCTCGGAGATGGCGAACGTACCCGCGGGCTCGTTCAGCGTGTTGGCATAGCCGGGCAGGTGCGCGATGGCATCGGCGCCTGCGGCCAGCGCGGCGGCGAAGTCGGCGGCGGTCTCCACGTGCGCCACCACGCGCAGCCCGTCGGCATGAGCCTGCCGCGTCAACTCGGTGGCGGTCTCGGGCGTCAGACCGAGGCGGCCGAACATGCCGGGCTGCTGGCGCAGTTCAGGCCGCTCGCTGTGGGCCAACACCACGCGTATCCAGGCGCCGCCGCGGGCCTTGATGGCCGGCCACTGGTCGCGCGCCTGCTCCGGGCTGCCGACGAGGACGATCTGCCGCTGCGCGGCGGCGGCCTCGGGGCTGGGCTCGGGCAGCACGGCGGCCAGCGGGTAGCCGTCGGGCGACGTGATGCAGGCGGTGACGAAGCTGACGTCCGGCGCGGCGGGCGAGGCGGCCAGCGGTTGCACCTCGGCGACGCCGGCCGGATCGCCGCACAGCATGGCCGCGTAGAACACGCCTTCGTCGATGTACTTGTCGGCGAACTGGCCCCAGCCCCAGGCGGTCTGCAGGTTGTGGTTGTGCGCCTCGGCCAGCGGGTTGATGAGCACCTGCTGGTGGCGCAAGTCCATCTTGCGGTTGACCTTGGCGGGCTTCTTCGCGACGAAAACGCCGTTCTCGACGTAGAGGCTGCCGCGCTGGATCTTCTGTCCGTCGAACCAGCGCGCGTTCTTCAGCTCCCACGACAGCGGCGCGCTGGCCTGGTAGGGCTGTTGCGGAGAGGGGGAGGTCTGGGCCTGTGAAAAACTACAGGTCAGAGCCAAGCAAGCGATCAGGAATCTCAAGCGGCGGAACTCGTCTTCGGGGGCCGCGAATCCTACTTCTTAGAATCCCGCCCCTATGTCCAGCCGTTCCCCTGCCACTCCCGCCACGGCATCAGCCGCTTATGGCGAAGCCTCCATCCGCGTTCTGAAGGGCCTGGAGCCCGTCAAACAGCGGCCGGGTATGTACACCCGCACTGAGAACCCGCTGCACTGCATCCAGGAAGTCATCGATAACGCCGCCGACGAAGCGCTCGGCGGCTTCGGCAAGCGCATTGATGTCACGCAGCATGCCGACGGGTCGGTCTCCATCGCCGATGACGGTCGCGGCATTCCGTTCGGCCTGCACCCTGAAGAAGGCGTGCCGGTCGTCGAAATCGTCTTCACGCGGCTGCATGCCGGCGGCAAGTTCGACAAGGGCTCGGGCGGCGCCTACAGCTTCTCGGGCGGCCTGCACGGCGTGGGCGTCAGCGTGACCAATGCGCTGGCGAAGCGGCTGGAAGTGGCTGTGTGGCGTGACAAACAGGTCGCCGGCATCGCCTTCGAGAACGGCGATGTGGTGCAACAGGTCGTGACCCGCCCGGCCGCCAGCGGTGACCGCAAGCAGGGCACCACGGTGCGCGTGTGGCCCGACGCCAAGTATTTCGAGAGCGCCGAACTGCCCAAGCACGAGTTGGTGCACCTGCTGCGCTCCAAGGCCGTGCTGATGCCGGGCGTCACCGTCACGCTGAGGATCGAGAAGACCGGCGAGACGACGACCTGGCTCTACAAGGCCGGCCTGCGCGACTATTTGTCGCAGTCCATGCACGGCGATCCGCTGATCCCGCTGTTCGAGGGCGAGGGCTTTGCGACCGCTGGCGAGAGCGAGAACTTCGCCGAGGGCGAGGGAGCCGCTTGGTGCGTGGCGTTCACGGAAGACGGCGCGCCGCTGCGCGAGAGTTATGTGAACCTGATCCCGACAGTGGCCGGCGGCACGCACGAGTCGGGCTTGAAGGACGGCCTGTTCGGGGCCGTCAAGGGCTTCATCGAGATGCATTCGCTGCTGCCCAAGGGCGTCAAGCTGATGCCCGACGACGTGTTTTCCCGTGCCAGCTTCGTGCTGAGCGCCAAGGTGCTGGACCCGCAGTTTCAGGGGCAGACCAAGGAGCGGCTGAACTCGCGTGACGCGCTGCGGCTCGTGTCTGCCTACGTGAAGCCCGCCTTGGAGCTGTGGCTGAACCACCATGTGGACCACGGCAAGAAGCTGGCGGAGCTGGTCATCAAGCAGGCGCAGACGCGGCAACGCGCCAGCCAGAAGGTCGAGAAGCGCAAGGGCTCCGGCGTGGCCGTGCTGCCCGGCAAGCTGACCGACTGCGAGAGCCGCGACCTGCTGCACAACGAGGTCTTCCTCGTCGAAGGCGACTCCGCTGGCGGCAGCGCCAAGATGGGCCGCGACAAGGAGACGCAGGCCATCCTGCCGCTGCGCGGCAAGGTGCTCAACGCCTGGGAGGTCGAGCGCGACCTGCTGTTCAAGAACAACGAGATCCACGACATCTCGGTGGCGCTGGGGGTGGACCCCCATGGCCCGAACGACACGCCGGACCTGTCTGGCCTGCGCTACGGCAAGGTCTGCATCCTGTCGGACGCCGACGTGGACGGCTCGCACATCCAGGTGCTGCTGCTCACACTGTTTTTCCGCCACTTCCCCAAGCTGGTCGAGACGGGCCATGTGTTCGTCGCGCGCCCGCCGCTTTACCGCGTGGACGCGCCGGCCCGCGGCAAGAAGCCGGCCGCCAAGCTGTATGCGCTGGACGACGGCGAACTGACCGCCACGCTGGACAAGCTGCGCAAGGAAGGCGCCCGCGAGGGCTCGTGGAGCATCAGCCGCTTCAAGGGCCTGGGCGAGATGAATGCCGAACAGCTGTGGGACACGACGCTGAACCCGGAGACCCGCCGTCTGTCGCGCGTGGCCTACGGCCAGTTCGACTTCGCGGCCACGGTGGACGCCTTCAACAAGCTGATGGGCAAGGGCGAAGCCGCCTCGCGCCGCGAGCTGATGGAGCTGCACGGCGACGCCGTGGAGATCGACATCTGACGGTGTGGATATACAATTTTATTCTGTATATCAAGGGCGCAACATGAAGGTCGCGAAGTGGGGCAACAGCCTGGCCGTTCGCCTGCCGGCGGCGGTGGTGGATGCCTTGGGACTGCAGGAGGGCGATGAGGTGCAGATCAAGGCCGCTGACGGTCAACTGACGCTGCAGCGCACACCCGGAACCGAAGAGCTGTGGGCGAGGCTGCATGCGCTGCGCGAGAAGCTGCCGGCCGATTTTCGCTTCGACCGCGAGGATGCCAATGGGCGTGATCGCGATGGGGCGACCGCGCGTTGAAAAACTCGCTGTCACCGGCGGTGTTTTTCGACACCAACGTGCTGGTCTACGTCGCCTCCGCCGACCCGCAGCGCTCGGCGCGCGCGGGCGCACTGTTGCGCGAGGGCGGTATCGTCAGCGTGCAGGTGCTGAACGAACTGGTGTCGGTGCTGCGCCGCAAGTTCCGCTTCGACTGGGAGTCGGTGGAGACGGTGCTGGCCGTCGTGCACGCGCATTGCGACGTGTTGCCGCTGGACATGCTGATGCACCAGGAGGCGCTGTTGCTGGCCCGGCTGCACCAGCTTCCCTGGTACGACGCGCTGATCGTCGCCGCCGCGCAGCGGGCCGGCGCGCACACGCTTTACACCGAGGACATGCAGCGCGGCCGCGCGTTCGACGGTCTGCGCCTGGTCAACCCGTTCGAGGCCGCATGACAGCCTTGCGCCTGCGCCCCACGATGCTGTCGGACCTCGACTGGGTGGTCTCGGTCGAGCGCGACGCTGCGAACCTGCCCTTCATCACGGCCTGGGAGCGGACGCAGCACGAAGGTGCCATCCGCTTTCCCGATTCGCGGCATTTCATTCTTGAGGAAGGCGATCAACTGGAGCGCGTCGGCTTTGTCATCCTGCAGGGCTGCCGCAACCCCAATGGTTCGGTCGAGCTGAAGCGCCTGGTGCTGCAGCCCAAGGGGCGTGGCCTGGGTCGCGCGGCGGTGCGCCAGCTGAAGGCGATGGCGTTCACGCAGTTGAAGGCGCACCGTTTCTGGCTGGACGTGAAGGCGCTGAACACGCGCGCCTTCAAGCTATACCAGGGCGAGGGCTTCGTCGAGGAAGGCCGCCTGCGCGAGAGCGTGCGCGTCACCACCGACGGCGAGGATGGCTACGACTCGTTGATCGTCATGTCGCTGTTGGACCGCGAGTACCAAGCGCGCGTGGCGCTGGGGTCGGAGGCGGCATGACGCGCTGGTTCGCGATGTTGCTGCTGGCGCTGGCGCTGCCTGCGCGCGCCGAGCTGTGGGGCTATGTGGACGCCGCGGGCGTGGCGCACTTCGCGTCGCGCAAGCTGGACGCCCGTTTCGCGCCGGTGCTGGGCAGCGGCACCGATGTGCTCCGCGTGCCCGGCAAGACCGACACCGGCGCCACGATGCTGGCCTGGCTGGACATCGCGCCCGAGGTCAAGGCCGTGCAGCCCTGGGTGCGTGAGGCAGCCCGTCAGCACGGTGTGGACGCCGACTTGCTGAAGGCCATCATTGCGGTCGAATCCAGCTACCAGAAGGACGCCGTCTCGCCGCGTGGCGCGATGGGCCTGATGCAGATCACGCCCGAGACCGCCGCCCGCTACGCAACGCCCGCCGACGCCTCGCGGCTGACCGACCCGCGCATCAACATCCACACCGGCGCGCGCATGCTGGCGGACCTGATCCGGCGCTTCCGCTCCATCGACGTGGCGCTGGCCGCGTGGAACGCCGGCGAGGGCCGCGTGCGCCGTGCTGGCAACCGCATGCCCGAAATTGAAGAAACCCAGGCCCATGTGCATCTCGTGCTCGAGCTGTACTGGGCCCTGTTGCAGCAGAGCCAGCCGGCCCGTGCGCAGCGATTGACCCTGCATCCATGAGTTCCGAACAGACCACCATCGACTTCAACGGCCCCAACGACGGCGGCGACAACGGCGCCGACGGCGGCGGCGATCCCAATGCGCTGACGCTGGCCGCCTACGCGCAGCAGGCCTATCTCGAATACGCCCTCAGCGTCGTCAAGGGCCGCGCGCTGCCCAGCTACGCCGACGGCCAGAAGCCGGTGCAGCGCCGCATCCTGTACTCCATGCACCGCCTCGGCCTGGGCTGGAGCGGTACGTCCGGCGCCAAGCCGGTCAAGGGCGCCAAGGTCGTGGGCGACGTGCTGGGCAGCTTCCACCCGCACGGCGACCAGTCGGTCTACGACGCGCTGGTGCGCATGGCGCAGGACTTCTCGCTGCGCTACCCGCTCATTGACGGCCACGGCAACTTCGGCAGCCGGGACGGCGACGGTGCCGCCGCGATGCGGTACACGGAAGCCCGCCTCGCGCCCATTGCCCGCCTGGTGATGGACGAGATCGACGAAGGCACGGTGGATTTCCGCCCCAACTACGATGGCACCACGCAGGAGCCGGTCGAGTTGCCCGCGCGGCTGCCCTTTGCGCTGCTGAACGGCGCCAGCGGCATCGCTGTGGGCCTGGCTACCGAGATCCCCAGCCACAACCTGCGCGAAGTTGCCGCGGCGGCCGTGGCTTTGTTGAAGGACGAGAAGCTGTCCGATGACGCGCTTTTCGACCTGATCCCCGGCCCGGACTTCCCCGGCGGCGGCCAGCTCATCAGCGCGCCGGAAGACATCCGTGCTGCCTACACCTCCGGCCGCGGCAGCCTGAAGTTGCGTGCGCGCTGGAAGATCGAAGACCTGGCGCGCGGCCAGTGGCAACTCGTCGTCACCGAATTGCCGCACGGCACCAGTGCGCAGAAGGTACTGGAAGAGATCGAGGAGCTGTCCAACCCCAAGGTCAAGGCTGGCAAGAAGACGCTGACGCCCGAGCAATTGCAGCTCAAGGCCAGCCTGCTGGCCGTGCTGGATGGCGTGCGCGACGAGTCCAGCAAGGACGCCGCGGTGCGCATCGTCTTCGAGCCCAAGAGCCGCACGGTCGAGCAGCAGGACCTGATCAACACGCTGCTGGCCCACACCAGCCTGGAGAGCGGTGCGCCCGTCAACATGACCATGATCGGCGCCGATGGCCGGCCCACGCAAAAGAGCCTGCGCGAGGTGCTGACCGAGTGGGTGGGCTTCCGGCAAACGACGGTGCGCCGCCGCACCGAGCACCGGCTGGCCAAGGTCAACGAGCGCATCCATGTGCTGGAAGGCCGGCAACTGGTGCTGCTGAACATCGACGAGGTGATTCGCATCATCCGCGAGTCGGACGAGCCCAAGGCGGCGCTGATCGAGCGTTTCAGCCTGTCGGACCGCCAGGCCGAAGACATTCTCGAAATCCGCCTGCGCCAGCTGGCGCGGCTCGAAGCCATCAAGATCGAGCAGGAGTTGTCCAAGCTGCGCGACGAGCGCGCCAAGCTGGAGGACATCCTCGGCTCCGTCGCCGCGCTGCGCCGCACGGTCATCAAGGAGATCGAGGCTGACGCGAAGCAGTACGGCGACGACCGTCGCACGCTGATCCAAGCCGAGAAGCGCGTCGTCGCCGAGGTCAAGATCGTCGACGAGCCGGTCACCGTCATCGTCAGCCAGAAGGGCTGGGTGCGGGCGCTGAAGGGCCACGAGGTGGACGTCGCCGCGCAGACCTTCAAGGCCGGCGACAGCCTGTGGGGCGCGTTCCGTTGCCGCAGCGTCGACCCGCTGATCGTCGTCGGCAGCACCGGGCGGGTGTACTCCGTGCCGGTGTCGACGCTCCCTGGCGGTCGGGGCGACGGCCAGCCCATCACGACCATGATCGAGCTGGAGACCGGTACGCAGATCGCCCATTACCTGGCCGGGGCCGCAGGTCAGCGCCTGGTGATGGCCGGCAGCGGCGGCTACGGCTTCATCGCCCAGCTGGGGGATCTGGTCGGCCGTCAGAAGGCCGGCAAGACCTTCCTGGCGCTGGAGGCCGGCGAGGTGCCGCTGCTGGCGCCCGTGCCGGGCGACGCGCTGAGCCTGCAACTGGGTGTTCTGAGTGTCCAGGGGCGGCTGCTGACCTTCCCGCTGGACGAGCTGAAGCACCAACCCAAGGGCGGCCGCGGTCTGATGCTGATGGACCTGGAGGCCGAGGATCAGGTCTTGTCGCTGGCCTGCTGCTCGACACAGCTGCGCGTGCACGGCACTGGCCGCGGCGCCAAGCCGCGTGACGAGCTGCTGAAGAACCAGTCGCTGGCCGCCCACGCCGGCAAACGCGCGCGCAAGGGCAAGGCGGTCGAAGGGCTGCAGAAAGTGGTGCGTCTGAGCACCGAATGAGCCTCTTGTCGCCCCAAGAAGGTACACCGGGTAACTACGGCTTTACATGCGGCTACAAGTAACCGCCTGTTCCCCCCTAAACCAAAGGGTGTGACTCAATTCACGCGGCTTCGCTGCACTGCACAATGACCATCGGCGGTTGTGCTTGACCGTCCCAAAGTCAGGAGCTAACGCAATGAAGTTCAAAACCATCGTCGCCGCTGTGGCGGCTCTCACCGCAATCAGCAGCCAGGCCGCCGACGCGTCCTGGGGTGTTCACGCCCCGCTGGAACTCGAAATCAAGACCCTGCCGTCGGGTTCGTTTTTCGACACCTTCTCCTTCACGCTGGGCGCTCAGTCCATCGTGACCGGCAAGGTCGAGTCTTTCGGCAGCCTGATCGGCGGTTTCACCCTGTGGGACAAGGGCAGCGACGGCAACATCGGCACGTCCGATGACTTCGGCATCGGCGGCGCCGCCTTCGGTGGCACGACCAGCCTGACGCTGGGCGCCGGCAGCTACTACTACGCTGTCTCCGGCAACGCGTTCTCGGCGGGTGGCTACGCCATCGCTTCGAGCGCTGTCGCCGCTCCGGTGCCGGAACCCGAGACCTACGCCATGCTGGCTGCCGGTCTGGGCATCGTCGGTTTCGTGGCCTCGCGTCGTCGTCGCCAGGACTGATCGAAGCCGGGGATCTCCGCCTTGTCGGAGGTCCCAGGCAAGACGGACCTTTGAGCGCCCCGGTGTGCAGGCACCGGGGCGTTTTTGCGTCTGGGGAGGGCCGGGGCAGTCAGGGTTGGCTGCCACCTCCCTGAACCAGTGCTTGCACCCGATAGAGGGAAGCCTTCAGTCGTCGAACGGGAACAGCCGGTTCGGGAACACCATGCTCTGCGAGGCCTTCAGCACCACGCCGTCCTTGAAGTGCACGTTGAAGCGCATGCCGTAGCCGGTCATGTCGGGCTTGATGGTCCAGTCCCAGACGTCTTCGCCGCTGTTTTTGTAGAACACGCGGCTGCGCTCGGTGCCGAGGATGCGGCTGACCTGCTCCGGCGTCATGCCCGGCACGATGCGGGCTCGGTTGGCATAGGACAGGCCGTCCTCGATGCCCATCAGGCGCCCGTCCGGCGCCAATCGGACCATGTAGCAATGCTCGCCGCGCGGCTGCGTGGCGTACTCCAGCGTGCGTCCGCCGTCGGCCTCGGGCCAGATGCGCGTGGGCGTGCCATACAGCGCGATGACGTCCTCGCCGCGGCTGACGCCAGGCTGCAGTCGCGCGTCGCGGTCCGGCGTGGCGCAGGCGGTCAGCAGCAGCGCGGTGCACAGCGTGATCGAGGCGAGGGCGGCGAATCGCATGGTGTGCTTCAGCGCGCGGCGAGGGCTCGGGCGCAGTCGGTGACGAGCGCGGGACCCTTGTAGATGAGGCCGGTGTAGACCTGTACCAGGTCCGCGCCGGCGGTGATCTTTGCGCGCGCATCCGTGCCACTCAGTACGCCGCCCACGCCGATGATGGGATAGCCCGCCGGCAGCGCGGCGCGCAGCAGGCGGATGACGCGGTTGCTGGCCTCGAACACCGGCGAACCGGACAGGCCGCCGGTTTCCTCGGCATGGGCAAGCCCCTGCACCTGGTCGCGCGCGATGGTGGTGTTGGTGGCGATGACGCCGTCGATGCCGTTGGCGGTCAGCGTCTTGGCGATGACGGCGACCTGGTCTTCCTCCAGGTCGGGCGCGATCTTGACGAACATCGGCACGCGCCGGCCGCTCTGCGCGTCGAGCTGCTGCTTGGCGCTCTGCAGCGTGCCCAGCAGCGCGTCCAGCGCGGCGTCGCTCTGCAGGGCACGCAGGTTCTTGGTATTGGGGCTGGAGATGTTGACGGTGATGTAGTCGGCATGCGGGTGCACACCCGCCAGCCCCAGCAAGTAGTCGTCGGCGGCGTTCTCGATGGGCGTCGCGGCGTTCTTGCCGATGTTCAGGCCCAGCACGCCGCCGGCGGCGCGGAAACTGCGCGCGCGCTGCACGTTGGCGATGAAGCTCTGCAGCCCCTCGTTGTTGAAGCCCAGCCGGTTGATCAGCGCGTTGGCCTGCGGCAGGCGGAACATGCGCGGCTTGTCGTTGCCGGGCTGGCCCTTGGGCGTCACCGTGCCCACCTCGATGAAGCCGAACCCCATCGCGCCCAGACCGTCGATGCAGCGGCCGTTCTTGTCGAGGCCCGCGGCCAGGCCGATCCGGTTCGGGAAGCGCAGGCCGGCGACGGTCACCGGGTCGCTGACGCGGGCGCCGCTCCACAGGCATTGCAGCGGCGTGTTCTGCAGCCGCGCGATGGCGTCCAGCGTCAGCTCGTGGGCGTGCTCGGGGTCCAGGCCGAACAGGAAGGGGCGGGTGAGGGCATAGGGAACGAGGGGCATGGCCGGATTGTCGCTAATGCCCGCCCGCCGCCTGCCGTGCCTGCGCGAGCCAGCCATCGAACAGCACCTGGTGCGCACGTATCCAGCCGTCCGTGTGGCGCTCCACGTCGCGCTGCGTGTTCTGCCCCTCGCTCATGCGCAGGTTCTGCGCATTGATGTCGGTGATGGGCAGGCGCATCACCTCGAACAGGCGCGCCGCGGCCGGGTTCTGCGCGGCGAATGCCCGGTTGGCGACGATCTGCTGCCGGTCGGCGTGGAAGCCGTAGTTGCGGCCGTTGGGTAACTGCGTGTCGAGATCCGGCGCGGCCGTCGCCGGCACCTGCAGCCAGACGACGTCGGCGCCCGGCTTCAGCACCGCGCTGACCCAGTAGGGCGTCCAGGTGTAGTACAGGACGGGCTGGCCCTGCCTGAAGCGCGCGATGGTGTCGGCCATCAGCGCGGCATAGCTGCCCTGGCGGTGCGTCACGTGCGGGCGCAGGCCGCCGGCGGTGAGGTGCCGCTCGATGGCCAGCTCGCAGCCCCAGCCGGGGTTGCAGCCGGTCAGGTCGGCGCGGCCGTCGCCATCGCTGTCGAACAGCTTGGCGATGGCGGGGTCCTTCAGCTGGTCGAGGCGGGTGATGCCGTGCCGCTCGGCCGTCTTGCGGTCGATCAGGTAGCCCTGCACCGCGCCTTCGGCATAGGCGCTCGCGCTGCGGAACAGCTTGGCGTCGCCACCGCTGTTCTTGTAGAAGTCGGCGTGCAGCCGGTGCCAGTGGTTGGCCATGAACGTGGCGTCGCCGTTGGCGATGGCCAGGTGTTCGGTAGCGGGCTCCAGGTCCTTCATTGGCAGCAAGGTGTAGCCAAGCCTCTCCAGTGCGCGCGAGACCAGCAGCGTCTGGAAAGCCTCCTCGGCCAGCGAGCTCTTGAGCGGCTGCACGGTGATGCCCCGGCCCGGCAGGGGCTCGCCATGCACGCCCAGGCAGAGCGCGAGCAGGGCGGTGGCGATGAGGCGAGCGCAGTGCTTTGTCATGTGCGGACTCCTTGCTTGTCGAACGTGGTGGCGAGCGCGGGCGCGCGCGGCAGACGATGCAGGCTGCGCAGCACGAAGCCGGCGGGCCCGGTGTGCCACCAGTGCCGGCCGGCGCTGCGGCGCGAGCGGCCCAGCGCCTGCGTCAGGCGGTCCAGAGTGATGGCCAGCAGCACGATGCCCAGCCCGCCCACGGTGGCCAGGCCCATGTCCAGCCGGCCGATGCCGCGTAGCACCATCTGGCCCAGGCCGCCGACGGCGATCATGGACGCGATGACCACCATGGACAGCGACAGCATCAGCGCCTGGTTGATGCCGGCCATGATGGACGGCATCGCCAGCGGCAGCTTCACCTTGGCCAGCATCTGCCACGGCGAGGCGCCGTAAGCGCGCGCCGCCTCGATGAGGCCAGGCCGCACCTGGCGCAGGCCGAGGTTGGTCAGCCTGGCCAGCGGCGCCAGCGCGAACACGATGGTCACGATGACGCCCGGCACGTTGCCGATGCCGAACAGCATCACCACCGGCACCAGGTAGACGAAGGCAGGCGTGGTCTGCATCGCGTCCAGCAGTGGGCGCATGACGCGCTGTGCGCGGTCGCTGCTGGCCAGCAGCACGCCCAGCGGCAGGCCGATCAGCAGGCAGAACAGCAGCGAGGTCAGCACCAGCGACAGCGTCACCATCGCCTCGGTCCAGATGCCCAGCAGCGCAACCAGTCCCAGCGAGACGGTGCCGCCGATCGCGATCTTGCGGCCGGCGAACTGCCAGGCCAGCAGGCCGATCAGCGCGATCATGCCCGGCGCCGGCAGGCCGCCCAGCAAGCCTTGCACCGAGTTCAGCGTGCCGTCGATGGGCAGGCGCACGCTCTGGAAGAAGGGGCGGCCGTGCTCGACGACCCAGCCCAGCCCCTGGTTGATCCAGGCGTCGATGGGCAGCGAGCCGTCGAACATCTGCTGCCACGGCGGGGCATTTGCCGCGTCGCTCGTCAGTGAGGCGGCCGGCGCGTCGAGCCAGGCCGGGGCGGCGTCGGGCGCGGCCGACAGGGCTTGCCAGGGGTCTGTCTCGATGGGCGTGACAGGGGCGGCGCAGGCGGCCGTGTCGGCGGTCGGTGCGAGGGGGTTCTCGTTCATGTGTGCTCCTGGCTGACGACGGGTGTGGACTCAAGGGGCGGCGTGTCGCGGTCCAGGAACTTCAGCAGCGTGGTCTTGCTGATGACGCCGCAGAAGCGGCCCTCGGCCGTCACCACCGGCAGTGCGCAGGGCGCCTGCGCGACCTGCCCGAGCAGGCCGGCGACGAGCGCGTCGGCAGGCAGTTCCGGCACCGCCGGCAGGAAGGCGCGCTGCAGACCCAGCGGGCCGTCGTGACCGCTCAGTGCGGTGCGCAGGCTGTCGGCTGACACCGTGCCGAGATAGCGCCGTGAGGGGCTGATGACATAGGCGAAGTCGCGGTCCTGGTCTTCGAGCTGCTTCAGCGCCGCGCGGCAGCCGCGGTCGCTGTGCTCGGCCACCACGGTCAGTGGCTGGCGTGCGATGTCGGCCGCCTTGAACACGGCCGCGGCGTCCACGCCGCGCACGAAGCTGCGCACGAAGTCGTCGGCGGGATGGCGCAAGATCTCGTCGGGCGTTCCGACCTGCACCACATGGCCGTCCTTCATGAGGGCGATGCGGTCGCCGATGCGCATTGCCTCGTCGAGGTCGTGCGAGATGAAGACGATGGTGCGGCGCCTGACCTGCTGCAGCCGCAGCAGTTCCGACTGCATCTCGGTGCGGATGATGGGGTCCAGTGCCGAGAAGGCCTCGTCCATCAGCAGGATGGAGGGATCGGACGCCAGCGCGCGCGCCAGGCCCACGCGCTGCTGCATGCCGCCGGACAGTTCATCGGGATAACTGTCGCCCCAGCCGGCCAGGCCCACCTGGGCCAGCGCGTCGTCGGCTGCCGCCAGGCGCTCCGCCTTGGGCGCGCCGGCCAGTTCCAGCCCGAAGGCGGTGTTGTCGCGCACGGTCATGTGCGGCATCAGCGCGAAGGACTGGAACACCATGCTGATGTCCTTGCGGCGCAGCGCGCGCAGCTTGGCGTCGGCATGGGTGTTGATGTCTTCGCCGTCGATGACGATGCGGCCTGCGCTGGGCTCGATGAGCCGGTTCAGCAAGCGCACCAGCGTCGACTTGCCGGAGCCCGACAGGCCCATGATGACGAAGATCTCGCCGGCCTGGATTTCGAAGCTGGCGTCGAACACGCCGATGGACTGGCCGGTGCGGGCCAGGATGTCCTGCTTGGACAGGCCCTGGCGGACGAGGGCCAGTGCCTGTTCAGGCGCGTCGCCGAAGACCTTGAAAACGTGGTCGATGTGGATGGCCTTGGCCATGGACGGACTCCTTTCATGCAGTGCAGGGCTGCGGGTGAACGGGATGCCGCCACCGCTGGGGTGGCGGCCGTCGGGCCATCAGTCGGGAAGGTCGCGGGCGCGCGCGGCGCCGGGCAAGCCTTCAAGGCTGCCGGCGGGCACTGAGAACGACATGGTGGCGCAAGCAATACCCGCCGGAACTCGGTCGCGGCAGCGGGCCTGGTCGAGGGGCGCTGCCAGCGGGAGCATGGCTGGTCGTGGGCGGTCGGGCCGCCGCTTGCCGGGCAGATCCCGGGACGTCCGCATCGCGATGGGGCCGAGGCTGGCCCGCAAGTGACGCGGCTCGATCAAAATGACTTATTGATCGAAGTGAAGCCGATCATTATAACCGGTTGGAATCAAGGCTGTGAATCGTCCCGCCGGTCCCAGGGCGGTACGTCGCCCAGCTTCTCCAGCAGGAAGTCGATCAGCGCGCGCACCTTGGGCGCCGGATGCCGGCTGGGCAGGTAGACGGCGTACAGCGTATCGGCATCCGCCAGGCCGCCGACCGGCTGCCAGCCCGGCAGCACCGCGCGCAGCCGGCCGGCGCGCAGGTCGGCGCCGACGGCGTAGGTCGGCAGCACCGCCAGGCCCATGCCGGCCAGCGCCGCCACTCGAAGCGACTCGCTGCTGTTGGCCGTGAGGCCGCTCTCGAAGCGCAGCGCACCTCGTGTCTCCACGGCCACCTCGCCCAGCTCGGCATGCCGGAAGCGCCAGCGGTCGGGCGACTGCAGATGGCCGAAGCGCAGGCAGCGGTGCGCGGCGATGTCGGTCACCGCCTGCGGTTCGCCGTGCGCGGCGAGATATGCGGGCGCCGCGCACAGCACGAAACGCATGGTGGCCAGCCGGCGCGCGACCAGGCCTTCGGACGGCTTGCCCGTGAGCCGCAACACCACGTCGAAGCCTTCCTCGGCCAGGTCCACATACCGGTCGTTCAGCCCCAGCACCAGCTGCAGCTGCGGATGGCGGGTGCAGAACTCGGCCGCCAGCGCAGTGAACTGCAGGTTGCCGAACGCGGTAGACGTGGACAGGCGCAGCACGCCGCTGGGTTCGTCGCGGCGGCCGGCCAGCTCGGCGTCCAGCGCGCGGGAGTCCTCCAGCAGCCGCAGCGCGCGTTCGTAGACGGCGCGACCCTCGGCCGTGGGGCTGACGCTGCGCGTGGTGCGGTGCAGCAGCCGCGTGCCCAGCTGGTCTTCCAGCCGCACCACCTGCTTGCTGACGGCCGACTTGGTGGTGCCCAGCAGTCGCGCGGCGCCCGAGAAGCCGCGGGCGTCCACGACGCGGGCGAAGGCATGCAGATCTTCGAGTCGTCCCATTATTGGGCTCCGTTTGGAAACTCTGAATGGATTTTGTTGGCGATTGTGTCCGATGCGAGCTGTTCCTAGAGTCGGCTCACTCGATTGACCGCAGCCTCACCGGAGCCTCACATGGCCAGCTTCACGCCCTCACTGCCCGCCCGTTCCTTCCGCCCCAGCCGGCTCGACCGGCTGGCCGTCGGCCTGGCCAGCCTGAGCCTGCCGCTGCTGTTCATCCTGCTGTGGAGCAGCGGCTACGTGGCCGGCAAGCTGGCGCTGCCGCACACCGGGCCGCTGACGCTGCTGACCTTGCGCTTCGGCCTGGCCGCTGTCGTGCTGCTGGGCGTGGCGGTGGTGACGCAGGCGCCCTGGCCCCGGGCGCGCGACTGGGGCCACTTGGCCGTCGTCGCGTTGCTGATGCAGGTGCTGCACTTCTCGGCCATCTACTTCGCGCTGCACCACGGCCTGTCGGCCGGCGTGGCGGGGCTGCTGATCGGCCTGATGCCGCTGGCCACCGCGCTGGGCGCGCACGTGTGGTTGGCCGAGAGGCTGAACGGCCGCCAGGCGCTGGGCCTGGTGGGCGGGTTGGCCGGCGTGGCGCTGGTGGTGGGCGGCAAGCCGATGGCGGGCGCCGGGGCCAGCTATGCGCTGGCGGCGCTGGGGCTGCTGGGCCTGGTGGCCGGCACGCTTTACCAGAAACAATTTTGCGCCCATATGGACCTGCGCACCGGCAGCGGCGTGCAGATGACGGTCTCGGCCGTGGCGGTCGCGGCGTTCGCCGGTCCGGTCGAAGGCTTCGCCATCGACTGGCAGCCCGAGCTGGTCGGCGCCTGGCTGTGGCTGGCGGTGGTGAACTCCATCGGCGCGTTCAGCCTGATGTTCCTGATGATCCGCCGCGGCCAGACTGGCGACGTGGCGCGGCTGTTCTTCCTGGTGCCGGGCATGTCGGCGCTGATGGGCTTCGTTCTGCTGGGCGAGCGGCTGGAGCTGCAGGCGCTGCTCGGCTTCGGCGTGTCGGCGCTGGCCGTGTGCGTCGCCGCGGCCAAGCGGTGACAATCGAGGGCTCTACTGGGAGCCCGGCCATGACCCACCTCGACGACGCCCGACACGACCACCGCCCCTTCGAAGACGAGCGCGGGTCGCGCGACGAGACGCGCGACACCACCCGCACCGACGACACCCGCATCGGCGCCGTGCGCGCGCTGATCAGCCCGGCGTTGCTGCTGGAAGAGATGCCGGTGCCCGAGGCCACGCTCGATCTGGTGGCACAGGCGCGCCAGCAGATCAGCGACGTGCTGCACGGTCGCGACGACCGGCTGCTCGTCATCGTGGGCCCGTGCTCCATCCACGACCACGACCAGGCGATGGACTACGCGCGGCTGCTGAAAGCGGCGCGCGACGAACTGAAGCGCGACCTGCTGGTGGTCATGCGCGTGTACTTCGAGAAGCCGCGCACGACGGTGGGCTGGAAGGGCTACATCAACGACCCGCGTCTGGACGGCAGCTTCCACATGAACGAAGGCCTGCGCCTGGCGCGCCAGCTGCTGCTGGACGTCAACGGCCTGGGTCTGCCTGCCGGCACCGAGTTCCTGGACCTGCTGTCGCCGCAGTACATCTCCGACCTGATCGCCTGGGGCGCCATTGGCGCGCGCACCACCGAGAGTCAGAGCCACCGCCAGCTGGCGTCGGGCCTGAGCTGCCCGGTCGGGTTCAAGAACGGCACCGACGGCGGCATCAAGGTCGCCAGCGATGCGGTGCTGGCCGCGCAGTCGGCGCATGCCTTCATGGGCATGACAAAGATGGGCACCGCCGCCATCTTCGAGACCCGCGGCAACCGGGACTGCCACGTCATCCTTCGCGGTGGCAAGGCGCCAAACTACGACGCGGCGTCGGTCAACGCGGCCTGCGAGGCGCTGAAGACCTCGGGCCTGCGCGAGCAGGTCATGATCGACTTCTCGCACGCCAACTCCAGCAAGAAATACGAGCGCCAGATCGATGTCGGCCGAGACGTGGCAGCCCAGATCGCCGGTGCCAATGGGAAAGGTGACGCACGCATCACCGGCGTCATGATCGAGAGCCACCTGCAGCCGGGCCGGCAGGATCTGGCCGAGGGCCAGACCCGTGCGGACCTGAAGCCCGGCGTGTCCATCACCGACGCCTGCCTGGGCTGGAGCCAGACCGAGCCCTTGCTGCGCGAACTGGCCGCCGCGGTCCAGAAGCGCCGAGGCTGACGCCGCGGGCGTGCCGCTCGCGCCGCCAGGCGCCCGGCCGTCGCAGCACGCTCGCGCGGCGGCCGCTTGGTTTCCATCATTCAGCCTTTCCCACTGCTGAACTGGAGACTGCGATGAAACGAGTGCTTGCGACCGCGCTGCTCGCGTGCGCTGCCATGCATGGCCATGCGGCCGATGTGACGCTGGAGGTCGAGGGCCTGGACGTGGCCCGGCTGAAGGGTGCCACGCTGGTCGTCGCCGTGTTCACCGAGCCGTCGACCTGGCTGCGCCAGCCGCAGGCCGCCCAGCGCTTCATGCTGGGCCCGGACGCCGCCGGGGGCACCCTCAGCATCGTGCTGAAGGACCTGCCCGCCGGCCCGCTGGCGTTGAGCCTGTTCCAGGACGCCAATGCCAACGGGCGCGTGGACATGAACAACATGGGCATCCCGACCGAGCCCTACGGCTTCTCCAACAATGCCGTGGGCAACGCCGGTCCGCCGAAGTTCGAGCAGGCGCTGATGACACCGTCCGCAGGCCAGGTGATGAAGATCCGCATGAACTGACCGCAGCGCCGCGGCACCCGCACCCGCGGCCGCCAAGCACCCTGGGTATCCCCGGCCCCTAGTTCGTGGCGGGGCAGGGGACGCCGCATTGACAGCATTTCCTCGGCCCCCTAAGGTCGCGCCGTTCATTGAAAGCGCTTTCAGAAAGCGGTTTCAGGAACGGCGGCGCGCAGCAGTCCAGTCGTCGCCCTTCAAGCAATAACCAGGAGACGACACATGCTGAACTCGAAGATTGGCGCGGCCCTTGCCGCGTTGTTGCTTACCGGAGCCGCCGGCGCCGGCACCACCAACGGCATCGCCAACGGCGGCTTCGAAGCGCCGGCCGGCGCGGGCCAGATCGCCGCCGGCTGGCTGACGGCGCCCACCGCCAGCCCTGCCACCTTGTCCAACGACGCGCACAGCGGCAGCTTTGCGCTGCTGCTGAGCGCGCCCGGTGGCTTCAGCGACTCGGTGGGCTTTCAGAACTCCTTCCACCATGGTGGCCTGCCCGCGCTCGGTGCCGCCAATGTCGGCGACACGCCGCTGCTGAGCTTCTGGGCCAAGGGCGACGCCAGCACCACCGGCAACGCCTTCGTCAAGATGAATTACCTGGGCGACAGCGGCATCCTCGGCGCGGCGCTGAACACCACGTTCCACAGCCTGCTCAGCACCAGCAACTGGACCCAGTTCAACTTCACGGCGGCGGCCATCCCGGTCGGCACGACGTCCATCCAGATCGAGATCGGCACGTCCGTGGGTCCCATCCTGGACGGGCGACCCAACGCCGTGCTGGTGGACGACCTGCAGCTGACGCTGACCACCGCGCCGGTGCCGGAGCCGCAGAGCTACGTGCTGCTGGCCGCCGGCCTCGCCGTCGTCGGCGCCATCGCGCGCCGCCGTCGCGGCTGAGCCGAGGAGCATGAACATGCAGATCAACACACTCACCAAGCTCGCCGCGTCGCTGCTGCTGTGCGGCCTGACCGCCCACGCCGGCGCACAGACCGTCGTTTTCGACTCGTACGGCGACGACATCACCTACCTGGACGGCTGGCCGCAAATGCTGGAGGCGGGCAACAGCATCGCCGTCCCGTTCAGCCTCGCCAGCGCCACCACCGTGCAGTCCATCCTGACGGCCATCGAGCATGTGCCCGAGTGGGGCGGCAGCGGTGGCGTCACGCTGGGCATCGTCACCCGCAACGGCGCGCTGCCCGGCGGTGCCAGTTGGCTCTACAGCGCCCACCTCGACGCCCCCGCCGTCAACTCAACGTTCGCGCCCACCGGCTGGGCGCTGGCGGCGGGCAGCTACTGGCTGGTCGCCACGGCCGACAGCGGCTTTGCCGGCCAGTGGATAGGCGCCACGTACGACTACACCGGCAACTGGGCGTACACCACCGCGCCGGGGGCCTGGACCGAGCAGAGCTCGACCTTCCTCGGCATGCCCGGGGCGCGCATCACCGTCGCTGCCGCTGTCCCGGAGCCGGCCACCTACGGCCTGATGCTGGTCGGCGGCCTGCTCGTCGCCGCGGCCGCGCGCCGCAAGTCCGCCACCCGCCCGCAAGGATGAAAGCCATGAAGCATCAACACCTCATCGGCGGCCTGCTGCTGGCCGCCAGCGTCGCGGCCTCGGCCAGCGTCACCAGCCCCGTCATCGGCAAGCTGCTGTGGTCCGAGGAGTTCAACGGCGCCAGCCTCGACGGCAGCGTCTGGACCGCCTCCAACGGCAACGGCTGCCAGATCGGCCTGTGCGGCTACGGCAACCAGGAGCTGCAGTCCTACCAACCCGGCAACCTCAGCATTGTCAATGTGCCGTTCGAGCCGGCCACGCGGGCTCTCGCCATCACGGCCAGGCGCGAGGTCGTCGGCGCTAACCAGTTCACGTCCGGCAAGGTCGACACGTCCGGCAAGGTGCAGGTCAAGTACGGCATGGTCGAGGTGCGCATGGCCACGCCCAAGGTCGGCGTGGGCCTGTGGCCTGCGGCCTGGATGCTGGGCACCAGCCCGCAGGCCTGGCCGCGCAACGGCGAGATCGACATCATGGAGCAGGGCGGTCGCCAGCCGGCCGGCCTGCCGCCGATCTCGCCCGAGCAGTTCGTCGGCTCCAACGTCATCTTCTTCCACCAAGACGCCTGCGTGCCGGGCAACGAGACCTGCGCCGCGTCCACAGCCTGGCAGACCAAGAACTGGTATGCGCCGAGCAGGTCCCTCGCCAACCGCTTCGTGACCTACCGGCTTTACTGGACGGACACGCAGATGCGCTTCAGCGTCGTCGACAACGGCCGCGAGTACGACATGTACAAGTCGCCGATCACGATCACGTCGCCCGCGCTGAACGAGCCCTTCTACCTGCTGTTGAACATGGCCGTGGGCGGCAACTTCACGCCGGCGGCCACGCCCGCGCAGATCACCGCGCCGCTGCCTGCCACCGCCTACGTGGACTATGTGCGTGTGTACGAGCTCGACGGCAAGGGCGAGGTCAAGCTGGGCGTGGGAACCACGCCGGAAGTCGGCAAGTTTGGTGTGTTCACTGACACCACACCGGTCAACAACAAGCAGGAGCTGGGCGCGTCGTCGGACTTCTTCATCTGGAACACGGGTTCCATGGGCGGCGGCAGCCTGGCGCCGTTCGAAGGCGACAACGTCATCGCGTTGAACTATTTCGCGCCGGGTCAGTGGTTCGGTGGGGCCATCCAGTCGCGCCGCGTGCACGACATGAGCGGCTTCCGCAACGGCCACATCAAGCTGAAGATCAAGGTGCCGGCCAACGTCGCGTTCAGGATCGGCATCCTGGACACGTACACCAACCACGGCTGGGTCAACTTCCCCGCCAACGCCACGAGCTACGGCCTGGTGCGCAACGGCGAGTGGGGCACGGCGACCATCCCCGTCGCCGAGATCGCCGGGTCGCTGGTCGCGCTGCAGTCGATGAACTCGCTGTTCGAGTTCCTCAGCCTGGACGGCGCCGTGCCGGGCGCCGCGTTCCAGATCGCGTTCGACGATATCGTCTGGGACT
Organism: Pelomonas dachongensis; assembly: GCF_043555865.1. Lineage (NCBI taxonomy): Bacteria > Pseudomonadati > Pseudomonadota > Betaproteobacteria > Burkholderiales > Sphaerotilaceae > Roseateles > Pelomonas dachongensis. Next base: position 959,655 of record NZ_JBIGHY010000002.1, on the reverse strand, counting down.
CGGGCACTGGCGCGACGCAGGCCGTCTCGAAACGCAGCGCGCTGGCGCCGGCCGCGGCGACGGTCAGTGCGCAGGCGGTGCAAACCGGCACCACGACGCTGGAGTTCGCGGCGGCATCGTCGGGTTGGGTGGACGTGCACTACACGGTCAACGGCAGCGATGCCCGCACCGTGCGCATGCGCCAGGACGGCGGCACCAGCCGCTACACGGTCGGCGGTCTGAAGCGAGGCGACGTCGTCGAGTACCGCGTGACCGCCTGGGATGCCGCGCGCCAGCTGGCGACCGATTCGGCCTCGAAAACGGTGGTGTTGAAGTAGCCGGCAAGCGGATGACGCGGCAGTAGCCGCGTCATCCACGAAAATCCGACGTATGGTGCGTCACGAAGCAAAAGCAAAGCTGAGCCTGCAAGGGCAAGGAAGAGCCGCTGCATGCTGCGCCAATCCAACGGGTGAGAGTCCCGTCCCGGTAGGCGTCGGTGCGCCGGGTAGCAGAGCCCAGGTAGTGGAGGGAGACCTCTGTGCCCGAGCGGGGTGTCAAAAGCCTGTGAACCGGCGAGAGCCGCTCAGCAGGAAGCAAGCACGCGGGCCGCAACATGAAGTGAAGCCTGCAGCCTCGTCAGATTTACAACCCGCAGGCCGAGCCGCTCATATCACGGCGAAGGCAACATCTTTGGCGCAAGAACCGAAGCGCGCCGGGGACTGCGGCGGGGTATTGGGCGCAGCACGCGTGCAAGGATTGGTGTGGAACGTGAGAGACCCGTCTGCGCGGCCCGAGTCGGGGCAAGCGCGCTCGTATAAGCCCAAGGCGAAGTCGAGACGTGTGCAGCGGGAGTCCGAGGGGATCGTAGTACTGGACGGTGGGGCGCAAGCGCCATCGACGAAGGCCGTGCGGCATAACGCGGCTGGAGGGAAGGGTCCCTGCGGTGGTCATGCTGAGGGAGCAGGTAAGCGCGAGGGAATGGCCGGCAAGACCGGACCTAACAACCCCGTCGACCTTGTGTCGAGCGACAAAGTGCGACAACTGCAAAGGCAGCTCTGGGCCGCAGCCAAGCGGGCGCCGGAAAGGCGCTTCCATGCGTTGTACGACCATATGTGCAGGGCTGACATCCTGCACGAGGCGTGGAAGCGCGTGCGCCGCAACAAGGGCGCAGCGGGCGCTGATCGGGTGACGATCAGCGAGGTCGAGCAGTACGGAGTCCGGCGCTTCTTAGAAGAGCTGGGTGAGGTGCTGCGCGCAGGCGAGTACGGGGCGCAGGTCGTGCGGCGCACCTACATCCCCAAGGCAGATGGAAGGAAGCGGCCCCTGGGCATCCCGACGGTGCGAGACCGGGTGGTGCAGATGGCGGGCAAGCTGGTGTTGGAGCCGATCTTCGAGGCGGACTTCAAGCCGTGCTCGTATGGGTTCCGGCCGAGGCGCAGTGCGCAGATGGCGTTGCAGCGGATCAGGCAACTGGCCAACGCGGGTGCGGATCACGTGCTGGACGCCGACATCGAGAACTACTTCGGCAGCATCGACCACGACAAGCTGCTCACCTTGGTGAGTCAGCGGGTCAGCGATCGGCGGGTGCTCAAGCTGGTGAGGCAGTGGTTGCAGGCGGGGGTGATGGAGGCCGGCGTGATCTCGCCGCTGCTGTCCAACATCTACCTGCACGTGCTGGACCGGGTGTGGGCCAGGCATGGCCGGCACCTGGGCGAGCTGGTGCGGTATGCGGATGATTTCGTGGTGATGTGCCGAACGGCGCGTGGCTGCGAGGAAGCACAAAGCCGCATCGAGCATGTGCTGGACCGCTTGGGGCTCAAGCTGCATCCACAGAAAACGCGACGTGCGGTGTTGACGCAAGGCCAGGAGGGCTTCGACTTCCTGGGGTGTCATCTGCACAAACGCATGAGCGGCCGGCTGTGGCAGCAGAAGGGTCTGAAGCGGTACTACTTGCAGAACTGGCCGAGCCGCAAAGCAATGAACCGTGTGCGAGAACGTGTACGAGGACTGACCCCACGCGGGCGGTGCCATGAGGATGTGCGGAGCGTCATCGCCCAGCTCAACCCGGTGCTGCGTGGCTGGGGTCAATACTTCCAAACGGGAAACGCGGCCAATCACTTCCTAGACGTGGACAACTATGTCGTGGGACGGCTGCGGAGCCTGCGGATCAAACGTGCGGGTCGTAACTTGCCAGCGGGACGTGCTCGGCGATGGGATCGCGACTACTTCGAAAACCTTGGACTCCACCGCCTGCGCGGGACCATCCGTTATTCCGGCAGAACTCCCGTCATAGGGAGCTCCGCGTAATGCTGCGAGCCGACAGACCACTGGTAAGCCGTGTGCGGGAAATTCGCACGCACGGTTTGAAAGGGGGCGTTGGCTCAGAAACTGGCCTTCGGGCTTTAATAAGAATCAACGTCTACCAATGAACCAAGACCAGCTCAAGCAACTCGTCGGCCGCGCCGCCCTGGATTACGTCACGCCCGGCCAGATCGTCGGCGTCGGCACCGGCTCTACCGTGGACTGCTTCATCGACGCGCTGGCGGCCAGCGGCATCGCGGTCGCCGGCGCCGTGTCCAGCTCGGAGCGTTCCACGCAGCGGCTGCTCAAGCTCGGCATCCCGGTGTTGGACGCGGCCGAGGTGACGGGCCTCACCGTCTACATCGACGGTGCCGATGAGATCGACGGCAACGGCTTCATGGTCAAGGGCGGCGGCGCGGCACTGACGCGAGAGAAGATCGTCGCCGACCTGGCAGCGCAGTTCGTCTGCATCGCCGACGCGTCCAAGCTCGTGCAGACGCTGGGCCGGTTCCCGCTGCCGGTCGAGATCATCCCGATGGCCGCGGCGCAGCTGGCGCGCCGCTTCGCGGCGTTGGGCGGCGAGGCCCGGCTTCGCGCCGGCGTCGTCACCGACAACGGCGGCCACATCCTGGATGTGACGGGCCTGTCAATCACCGCCCCGCTGGCGTTCGAGACCGAGGTCAACCAGTGGCCCGGCGTCGTCACCGTGGGTGTGTTTGCGCGCCACAAGGCCAGCGTCTGCCTGCTGGGCGGCGCCGACGGTGTGAAGACGCTGAGCTTCTGAACGGGCGCGCGCCGCTCAGAAGGTTTCCCAGTCGCCCTCGTCCTTCGGGGCTGCGGCCGGGGCCGACCGAGGCGCCGCCGGGCGCATGGCGGGCGGTGCGGCGAGCTTGGGGGTTGTCGCCGGCCTGGTGGCGGGGCCTTTAGGCGCTGCCGCCAACTTGGGCGTGGCGGCTCTCGGTGGCGGCGGCGCCTTGGCGGGCACCGCGCGATGCGCCGCGCCGCTGAGCTTGAACACGCCGATGGCATCGGCCAGCCGGCTCGACTGCTCGCGCAGGCTGTCGGCGGCGGCGGCCGCTTGCTCCACCAGCGCGGCGTTTTGTTGCGTCATCTGGTCCAGCTGCACGACCGAGCCGTTGACGGCGGCGATGCCCTCGCTCTGCTCACGCGCGGCGGCGCTGATCTCGCCAATGATGTCGGTCACGCGCTGAACGCTGGCGACGATCTCGGTCATCGTGGCGCCGGCGGCCTGCACCTGCTGCATGCCGGAGTCCACGCGCTCCACGCTGGCGCTGATGAGGCTCTTGATCTCCTTGGCGGCCTCGGCGCTGCGCTGCGCGAGCAGCCGCACCTCGCCGGCCACGACCGCGAAGCCCCGGCCCTGCTCGCCGGCACGCGCGGCTTCCACGGCGGCGTTCAGCGCCAGGATGTTGGTCTGGAACGCGATGCCGTCGATGGTGCCGATGATCTCGTTGATCTTGCGCGAGCTGTGGCTGATCTGGTCCATCGTGGCCACGACCTGGGACACCGCCTCACCGCCTTGCTGGGCCACGGCCGCAGCGGAGCTGGCGAGCTGGTTGGCCGTCATCGCGGCATCGGCGGTCTGCTTGACGGTGCCGGTCAGTTCCGACAGCGACGACGCCGCGTTCTGCAGATTGCTGGCGGTCTGCTCGGTGCGCTGGCTGAGGTCGAGATTGCCGGTGGCGATCTCGGAGCTGGCGGTGCTGATGCTGTCGGTCGAGCCGCGCACCTCGCCGATCAGCTTCAGCAGGGCCGCCTGCATGCGTTGCAGCGAACGCAGCAGCCGGCCGGTCTCGTCCTGGCCGACGGGGTGGATCTGCTGGGTCAGGTCGAAGTTCGCTATCGCGTCGGCCACCTGGGCGGCCTCGTGCAGCGGCCGGGTGATCGAGCGGGTCAGCCACCAGGCCAGGGCACCACCGGCAGCCAGCGTGAACAGCGCGAACACCAGCAGCCCGATGCGCGCATTGCGGTTGGCGGCCTGCAGGCGCTGCATGGCGGCGTCGAGCTGGTCGCGCTGCTGCTGGGCGACGGCCTTGATGCCGTCCAGGTAGGCCGCCGACGCCGGCATGAACTGCTGATCGAAGATCTGCTTGGCCTGTTCGGCCTCACCTGCCTTCTTGGCCGCGGTCAGCGCATCGCGTGCGGCGATGTAGCGCTGGCGCAGCTCCGCGATCTTGTCGAACAGCGCGCGCTCCTGCGGGGTCTCCAGCAGTTTGTCCAGCCGCTGCTGCAGCTCGGTGGAGATGCGCGTCGCCTCGGCGGCCTGCGCCGAGAAGAAGCCGGCCAGGCTGGGGTCGGCGCTCACCGCGATGGCGGTGGTGCGCGTCGTGCCGTTGAAGACGTTGCGATACCAGTCGGCCGCGACCCGTTCCGTCACCAGCGTGCTCTGGTGCAAGGTCTCGGTTTCTTCCGCCACCTTGGCGAGGCCCCAGTAGCCCAGGCCGGAGCCCGACAGGGCGATCAGCAGAACCAGGGCCTGACCCAGGCCGAGGCGTTGGCCGAGCGAGCGGCTTGAGAACAGCGCGGTGAGCATCGGTCCGCCTCCTGGGTGTTGTCTTTGCATGCTGGCACATCCGACCGTCGGGGGCGAGGTGTGGGAAACCCACCGGTGACCTTGACGGTGCCGATTTGTCACACCGGTGGCGGGTGCAAAGCAAAAGGGCGCCTTGCGGCGCCCTGGTGGATGGGGACGGCCAGCCCGTGGGCCGCCGCACGCCGGGTCAGAAGGTTTCCCAGTCGCCATCGGCGGCAGCGGCAGAGGCGGGCACGGGGGCCGGCTTCGCAGCGGCCGTCGGCGCCGGCGGCGTGACCCTGGCGGCAGGCTTCGCTGCGACCTTGGACGGCGCCGTCTTGGACGCCGTTTTGGACGCCGTTTTGGGTGACGCGGAAGCGGCAGCCTGGGGCGGCGTTGCAGGCCTGGCCGCAGCGGTGGGGCGGGCACTGCTGGCACCGCCAGAGAGACGGAACACGCCGATGACCTCGGCCATGCGGGCCGACTGTTCGCGCAGGCTCTCGGCGGCGGCGGCGGATTGCTCCACCAGCGCGGCGTTTTGTTGCGTCATCTGGTCCAGCTGCACGACCGAGCCGTTGACGACGGCAATGCCCTCACTCTGCTCGCGCGCCGCGGCGCTGATCTCGGCAATGATGTCGGTCACTCGCTGAACGCTGGCGACGATCTCGGTCATCGTGGCGCCGGCGGCCTGCACCTGCTGCGTGCCGGAGTCCACGCGCTCCACGCTTGCGCTGATGAGGCTCTTGATCTCCTTGGCGGCCTCGGCGCTGCGCTGCGCGAGCAGCCGCACTTCGCCGGCCACGACCGCGAAGCCCCGGCCCTGCTCGCCGGCCCGCGCGGCCTCCACGGCGGCGTTCAGCGCCAGGATGTTGGTCTGGAACGCGATGCCGTCGATGGTGCCGATGATCTCGTTGATCTTGCGCGAGCTGTGGCTGATCTGGTCCATCGTCGACACCACCTGCGACACGGCCTCGCCACCGCGCTGGGCGACCGATGCCGCCGAGCTGGCGAGCTGGTTGGCCGTCATCGCGGCATCGGCGGTCTGCTTGACGGTGCCGGTCAACTCCGACATCGACGACGCGGCGTTCTGCAGGTTGCTGGCCGTCTGCTCGGTGCGCTGGCTCAGGTCGAAGTTGCCGGTGGCGATCTCGGCGCTGGCGGTGCCGATGCTGTCGGCCGCGCCGCGCACATCGCCGATGAGCTTTTGCAGCGAACGCTGCGTGTCGTTCAGCGCGCCCAGCAGGCGGCCGACATCGTCGTTGCCGCCGTTGGGGATGGGATGGGTCAGGTCAAAGCGGGCCAGCGCCTCGGCGGCTTGCGTCGCCGCGTGCAGGTCGCCGCCCTTTCCGCCGCTGGTCAGCAGCGTGATCAGGCCCACCGCCCAGGTGATGACGAGGCTGGCGATGAGCCATCCCTTGGCCGAGGCGGCGCCCGTGAGCGCGATGCCCGAGCCCACCGTCACGACAGCGAGCATCACGCCCAGTGCCAACTTCAGCTTTTGCGAATCACCAGAACCGAACATGCCGACAGCTCCCTCAAACCTACACAGCCGGCGACGCCGGCAACGCCGCGCAGTGTGCGGCCCGGCCTCTGCCGGCTTGCCCCTGTTGACGGGGGTAAATCGGCAATAGTTGGGAGAAGAGCGGCTAGCGCGCGGGCCTGCGTTGCCGGCGCAACGCGAAGCGCAGCGGGTCCACAGCGTCCAGCAGCTCGGCTTCCAGTGGTCGCGGCCCGCCCAGTGCCAGCGCAGCGGCGACGTGGCCAGCCAGCGCCGCCCACGTGATGCCGCGCGAGGCGAACCCTGTGCAGACCACGAGGCCCGGCAGGCGCGGCTGCAACCGCAGCTGCGCGGCCGGCGGCGCGCCGGGCAGCGCCAGGCCGCCAATGAGCGGCAGCCGGTCGGGTGCGATCAGCCGCCACGCCACGCGGCCCGCCAGCGGCGCCCGCGGTGGCGCCACCAGGCCTGCGAGCCGTGCATAGCGCGTCAGGTTCTCGACCTGGTCGGCCTCGCGCAGCTCGGGGGCGGTGTCGTCGTCCTGCGTCGTCGCGCCGCACCAGGCACCGCCCTGGCCGTCGGCGATGGCATAGCCGTCGCCGGCGATGGGCAGGCCGGGCACCCACGGCGCGCGGGCCAGGTGCGTCAACTGGCCTCGCTGCACAGTCAGGTCGACGGCCAGTTCGCCCAACAGCGGCAACTGCGCGTGGCCGCCGGCCAGTACCAGCAGCGGCGCGGTGGTGAGGGGCCCGCCGGTGTCGTCCAGCAAGGTCCAGCCGGCTTCGTCACGGCGCGCGGCCGCCACGGCGGTCCGCAGCTTCAGCGTGGCGCCGCTGGCCTGCAGCAGGGCGTCGACATACGCGCCCGGCGCCACGGCGCCGCCGCCCGGATACAGCCAGGCCGGGTGCGAGAGGGCGGTGCCGGCCAGCGCCGACGCGCGCTCGGTGGACAGCGGTTCGACATACCCCGGCACGCCGACCATCGCGTCCTGTGCGAGCCGGGTCTCCAGCCGCAGCAGGCCGGCCTGCTGCGGCACGCCCAGTTCGCGCAGCAGCGCCTGCGTGGCCAGTGCCGCGGCGCGGTTGAAGCGCGCATGCGGGCCGTCGTCGGGGTTCAGCGTGCCGTGGAACAGGCCGGCCGGATTGCCCGAGCTGGCCTGGGCCGGCGCGGCCAGCGCGTCGACCACCGTGCAGGCCACGCCCGCGCGGGCCAGGGCCAGCGCGCAGGCCGCGCCGGCCAGCCCCGCGCCGACGATGACCGCATGCCGCGCCCCCGGCGCCAGCGGCTCGCGGCCCGCCGGGCGCTGCGGCAGGTGGCGCGGCGCGAAGCGGGCCACCGTCATTTCCGGCTTGTTGGCAAAACCTGGCGCCAGCCCGACCTCGAAGCCCAGCGACGCCAGCGTGCGGCGCATTGGCCGGTGGATGCTCCAGGTTGCGACCGTCGTGCCGGGCACCGCGTGGCGGGCCAGGCTCTTCAGCAGCCATTCGTCCCACAGGTCCGGGTTGAGTTTGGGCGAGAAGCCGTCGAGGTAGATCGCGTCGGCGTCCAGCACCAGCTCCCGCGACAGGTCGCGGGCATCTCCCAGGCCCAGCAGCAGCTCGACGCTGCCGCCTTCAAAGCTGAGCGTATGCAGGCCCGGGGTCAGCGGCGGCCAGCGGTCGACGAGTTGCCGCGCCAGGTCGCCCAGTGGGTTGCCGGCATGCACGCGCGCCAGGTCGTCGCGCGTCAGCGGGTGCTTCTCGAGGCTGACGAACACCAGCCGCGCGCAGCGTGACGGGTCTTGCCGCCAGGCGTCCCAGGTGGCGAGGAAGTTGTTGCCCAGGCCGAAGCCGGTTTCCAGCACGACGAAGCGCTCGCGGCCCTGCCAGCGCGCGGGCAGCCTGTTGCCGTCGACGAACACATGCCGCGCCTGCGCCAGCGCGCCGGCGCGCGAGTGGTAGACGTCGCCGAAGGCGGGTGCGGCCGGCGCGGCGGGGTCGGAGAAGTCGACCTGGGCGGGCGTGATGGGGCCGCGCGTCATGTGATCACCCATGACAGCAGCGCGGCCAGCAGCAGCGGCAAGGCCAGCGCCGTGATGACCACGCGTGCGAAGCCCCAGCCGCCGGCGACGACCGCCGTGACGCTGCGTGTCACGCTGTTGCACGCCAGCGCCAGCAGCAGGCCCCACGTCAGCTGCGCGGTGCCGATGCTGCCGGCTCCCTGCAGCCCGGCCAGCGATGCGATGGGCGCGTGCGCGTCCGCCAGGCCGGCCAGCGCGACGGCGCCGTACAGGCCCGAGGCGCCGAACTGCTCGCGGGCCCAGCTCACCGCCACCGCCACGGCGCTGAGCATCAGCGACAGCAGCAGCGCCTCGCGCAGCCGCAGCGGGCCGCGGCGATCGCTGGTGCCTTGCGCAGCGCTGGCTTGCTCACCGCGGCGCGAGCGCCATGCCAGCAGCCCGCCCAGGCCACCGCACAGCGCCATGCCGAGCAGCGTGATGGGCAGCAACTTCAGCGCCGCGTCGGGCGCCATCGCAAACAGCATCAGCTGGGCCTGCAGCCAGGTGGCGGCGGTCGACATCACCGCGCCCGCCGTGCACGCCATCGCCAGGCCCGGCTGCGCGCGTGCGCGGGTGCCCATCGCTGCAACGGTGGCGGTGCTGGACACCAGCCCCGACAGCAGGCCCGACAGCGCCAGCCCCGCCTGCGGCCCAGCCAGCCGCAGCGCGACGTGGCCCACGGCCTGCAGCGCCAGTAGCAATAGCATCAGCCCCAGCAGCGAATGCGCCTTCATGCCGGCCAGCCAGGGCAGCGGCAGCTGCGGCATCAGCGGCAGCACCACCAGCGCCAGCGCGGCCAGCAGCAGGCCGTCGTGCAACTCCTCCTCGTGCAGCAGGTTTGTTGCGAAGCGGTGCAGCCGCGTGCGCGCGGCCAGCAGTGCGGTCACGACGACGGCGGCCGGCGAGCCCAGCAGCGGTGCCGTCACGCACAGCACACCGATGAGGTACGTCACCAGCAGCGCGATCTCGGTCGTGAGGCCGGGGTCCCGCGTGCGGCTGCGAAGATAGGCCAGCGCCGCCAGCGCCGCGACGGCCAGCGCACCCACCGGCACCAGGCCGGGCACGTCCAGCGCCTGTGCCAGCGCCCCGCTCAGGGCCGCCAGCGTGAAGGTGCGCAGCCCCGCCGGCTCGCGGTGCGGCCCACGCCTCTTGTGGCGCTCGCGCTCCAGACCGATCAGCAGCCCGCTGCCCAGCGCCGCGGCCAGGCCGAAGAGGAGGCTGCCGGAAACGCCGAAGGCCTGGTCCAGGCCGGCCATCACCAGGCGACGGTCTCGCCGTGCTGCGGCACGCGCACGGGCAGGCCCAGCTCGTCCTGGATGCGGCAGCGCAGCGCGTCGGCGGCGGCCGGCTCGCCGTGCACCACGTAGACCTGCTCGGGCGGTCGGGGCAGTGCGCGCAGCCACTGCAGCAGGCCGTCGCCGTCGGCATGGCCGGACAGGCCGTCCAGGTGGCTGATCTCCGCATTCACCGGCACCCAGCGGCCGCGGATCTTGATCTCGCGTTCGCCGCCCACCATGCGCGCGCCGCGCGTGCCGCCGGCCTGGAAGCCGGGGAAGGCGATGTGGTGCTGCGGCTGCGGCGCCAGCGTCTCGATGTAGTTCAGCACCCGCCCGCCGGTGGCCATGCCGCTGGCCGAAATGACGACGGCTGGCTTCGCGCGCGGCGCGGCCAGGCTGGCGGCCAGCTTGAGGCTCTGTGCCTGCTTGGTGACGTAGCGCACCCGGTCGGTCAGGCTGCGCGCCTCGTTGGCGGAGATGCGCAGCAGCCGGGCGTGCTTGATGGTCAGCTCGGTGGCCTGCTCGGCCATCGGGCTGTCCAGCCAGATCGGCACGTCCAGCGGGAGCTCGCCGGCATTGCGCAGGCGTTGCAGCAACAGCAGCAGCGCCTGCGCGCGGCCTACCGCGAAGCTGGGCAGCAGCACCGAGCCGCCTCGTTTGAAGGTGTTACGCAGGATCTGCGCGAGCCGTGCCTGCGCGTCCTCGGCCGGATGCAGCCGGTTGCCGTAGGTGGACTCGATCAGCACCACGTCGGCGGCGGGCGGCACCTGGGGCACGGGCATCAGCAGGTCGTTCACGCGGCCGATGTCGCCCGAGAACAGCAACGAGCGGCCGGCGTGGCTGACGTGGATGCTGCTGGCGCCCAGCAGGTGCCCGGCCGGCGTGAAGCGCACGTCGGTGGCACCGAGCTTGAGCCGGCCATCGCGCGGCAGCGCGGCAAAGGCCTTCAGCGTCGCCTCGGCCTCGCGCACGCCGTACAGCGGCAGCGCCTTGTCGTGACGGCTGGAATGGTCGCGGTTGGCGCGGCGGGCGTCTTCCTCCTGCAGATGAGCGCTGTCGCGCAGCAGCACGTCGCACAGATCGCGGGTGGCCGACGTCGCGTAGATCGGTCCCTTGAAGCCCTGGCGGCGCAGCGCGGGCAGATAGCCGCAGTGGTCCAAGTGGGCATGGGACAGCAGCACGGCGTCCAGCTGCTGGACCGGCTCCCCTAACGGCATCCAGTTGCGTTCGCGCAGCGTCTTGTAGCCCTGGAACAGGCCGGCATCGAGCAGCAGGCGCTGATCGCCCAGCGTGAGCAGATGGCGCGAGCCGGTGACGGTGTCGGCGGCGCCGAGGAAGGTCAGCTTCATGGAGCACCCAGGGTTTGCAGTTCCGTCGATTCGAGCACCTGCACGGCGGGGCCGTGTTGAGACAGCGCAAGCACCAGCGCACGGGCGACACGATCCGGCGTGATGGGCCGCCAGCGCGCCGGGATCAGGCCGGCGATGGGGCGGGTGAGCCGCAACGCCCAGCCTTCGCCGGCGCGCTGCGGCTGCGCCAGCGCGGTGCGTTCGCCGTCCAGCAGCGAGGGCCGCGCGATGACCAGGCGTTCGAAGCCCATCGCCGTCAGCGCGTCCTCGGTCTCGCCCTTGACCCGGTTGTAGAAGACGGCCGAGCGCGCAGTCGCGCCCATCGCCGAGACCAGGCCGCAATGCGTGGCGCCGGCCTGGCGCGCCGCGCGGGCGACGGTCACGACGGCGTCGAAGTCCACTGCGCGAAACGCCGCGCGTGAGCCGGCCTGGGCCATCGTCGTTCCCAAGGCGATGCAGACGCTGCCGGGTGCGGGCAGGGCGGCGAAGGATTCGGGCCGCGCGTAGTCCACGGTCACCGCGCCCGGCTGCGGCTTGCGCACGAGTGCGATGGCGCCGGGCAGCTCGGCCTGCAGGGCGCGGCCGACCAGGCCGGTGGCGCCGGCCAGCCAGCTGGGTTCAGGGGTGGGCGCCATGGGTTCGATTGTCGGCGCTGAGGTCACGCCGGTCGGCAGCCTCCAGCAGGTGCTCGCAGACTTGCGCGAACAGCGGTTGCAGCCGTGCGGGCACTTCGGCCGGCGCGTGCTTGAGTGCGTCGATCCAGGCTGGCGCGTCCAGCGCCGCTTCGACCTGTGCGGCAGGCAAGCGCAGGCCGAGCTGCGCCAGCCAGACATTCAGGACTTCGCCGATCAGCAGCGGCGCGGCCTCCACCAGGTCGACCTGCAGCGAGGTCGTGCGCCGGCCCTGGCGGCGGGTCAACCATTCCGTGAGCCCGCTGCCCGCCACGCCGCCGACGACGGCACCGATCAGTGCGCCGGCGCCCAGCGTCAGGCCACCCGCCGCAACGTCCGCAGCCAGGCCGGTGGCCGCGCCACCTGCCACACCGCTCAACACCGAATTGCGCGCCACGGACCTCGGGCGCAGCACCTGGTGGGGCCAGGCCTCGCCGGCAGACGGCACCGCGTCGGTGGCGGCATCCTGCCCGTACAGCTCACGCAGCTTTTCGGCCAGCACCTGCAGCTGTTGATCCACCGCCTTGCGCAGCTGCGTCTGCGGCTCGGCGCCGTCGGGTAGGTGAAGCGGCTGCACGCACAGCGTGGCCAGCGCCTGGGCCATGAGCCGTTGGGCCTGGCCCTCGCGCTCGCGTACCGGCGCTTCCCAGGCTTCGAGCAGGCGTTGCCAGGCCCCTTGCCGGGCGGGCGGCCACAGTGGGCCCAGCGCGCGCAGCTGGCGGCGCTGCGCCGGCCAGGCCGGCGTTGCAGCGGGCAGGCTCTCTGCCGCCGCGCAGGCATCGAAGGCGGGGATGCGGGCAGGGCTTGCGCCCAGCAGCGCCAGCGCACGGCCGCCCCAGGTGGCTGGCAAGGTCTCGGGCGCGGCGTCGGTCAGCGTCAGCAGCAGGCGGTCGCCCTCCGGGCTGCTGAGCCGTTCGCCGTCCTGGCCGAGCAGGCCGCCCGCCAGGCGGCGTTGCGGGTCGATCAGCAGCAGCCGCAGGTCGGCAGGCCCGCTGCCCACGTTCAACGGCAGCGCGTGCGCCAGCCGCCAGCTGCGCCAGGCCGCGTGCAGCACCAGCAGCAGGCGCGGCAGCGCGACGAGCGCCACCGTCGCCGCCATCAGATGCAGCCAGTCCGCAGCCAGTGCCTGGGGCCCCTGCAGGGCGGCATGGCGCAGCGGGGCGACATCGGGCACGGCCAGGCCGGTGAGCCAGGCGGCTGGGGCCAGCAGCAAGTCGGCTAGGCGCTGCACCTGGGTGGCGTCGAGATAGGTGCTTTCCCAGCCGATCAGGATCTCCAGCCCGAGTGCACGCAGGTAGAGCCCGCCGATCAGCCCCAGGTTCAGCCCCAGCAGCGCCAGGTGCCACAACAACGCGCAGCGGGCCGCCTGCAGCGGCAGGCTGAGCTGCCACCAGTGCGCCAGCGCCTGCCTGGCGCGGCTGCGGGTGCGCGGCGTCAGCAGGCGCTGCCACAGGCGCAGAAGCGGCCCCTTCTTGACCAGCAGCGCAGGACGCCGGAACGCCAGCACGAACAGCAGCCCGTAGGCCAGGAGCTGCAGCGCCAGCACGCCCCACAGAGGCAGCGCCAGCAGGTTCAGCTGCTGGCCGCCCAGCCTGTCCAGGCCCAGGCCCAGCACCAGGCCCCCCACCATGGCCGCCAGTGCCCAGCTGCCCGACCACAGCGGCCGCGCCAGCAGTTCCGTCAGCCTGTCGTCACGCTCGCCCATGCGCTGCGCTGCGTGGCGTGCCCGCGCCAGCCGGAAGTCGACGGCGGCTCCCTCGGCACGCGCCTGCTGCGTGGCCCAGCGGGCGTCATCGGCGGACCAGAGCGCGCCCACGTCGTGGCTTTCGGCCCAGTCCAGCAGCGCCACGCGCCGTGCGGCTGCCTCGGAGGCAACGAAGTCGGGTTCGAGCTTCAACGGTGCGGTCCTCGCAGCCGTCAGCGCGCCACGCGCAGCAGGTGCCGGGACAACAGCCCGCGCAGGTCGCGCCGCACGTCGCAGACGATGTGGCGGTAGACGACCCTCGCCGCCCACTCGCCGAGGACGCGGTTCTTGCCCGAGACGCGTTGCCGGTAGCGCTCGCTGCCGAGGTCGGCCAGTTCCTCGGGCACGGTGCCGGACAGCGGGAAGGCCTGCAGGGTGTCGACCGTGACGAGCAGCCGGGCCAGCGTATCGGCCCAAGCGGGCGCGCCGAGCTTCTTCAGCACGTCGTGGCCAGATAGCGGATGAGCTTGACTTGGGCGCTGCGCATGCAAAGTCCGTGGGGCTCGGTGGAATGAATGTAGGCCAAATACGGACTACGCATCGGCCAGCAGCGCAGCCAGTGCCGCGGCATCCAGCGGCGCGGCACGGCCTTCGCCCTCCAGCATGCTCTCCGCCAGACCGCGCTTGTCGCGATGCAGCTCGATGATGCGTTCCTCCACTGAGCCGGCCGTCACCAGCCGGTAGACGGTCACGGGGCGTTGCTGGCCCATGCGGTGGGCACGGCCGGCGGCCTGGTCTTCGGCGGCGGGGTTCCACCACGGGTCGACGATGAGCACGTAGTCGGCCACGGTCAGGTTCAGGCCGAAGCCGCCGGCTTTCAGGCTGATGAGGAACACGTCCCCCTCGCCCTGCTGGAAGGCGGCGACGCGCTTCGTGCGCTCGGCCTGTGGCGTGCTGCCATCCAGGCGCTGGTGAGCGACGCCCATCTGCGCGAGGCGCTCACCCAGCAGGTCCAGGTAGTCGGTGAACTGGCTGAACACCAGCGCCTTGTGGCCGCCGGCGACCAGCTCGCGCACGATCTGCTCGAACTCGGCCATCTTGCTGCCCATCAGCCCCAGCTCGGGCGACACCAGGCGCGGGTCACAGGCCGCGCGGCGAAGCCGCATCAGCTCGGCCAGCACCTGCATGGGGGCGCCGCGCTCCGGGTCGGCGGCGGCCTGCGCCACGGCGGCCTGCGCGTCGCGGCGCAGGGCTTCCAGGAAATGGCGCTCCTGCTCCGTGGGCACCACGCGGTGGATGATCTCGGTGCGCGGGGGCAGGTCTTGCAGCACCTGGGCCTTCGTGCGGCGCAGCAGGAAGGGCGCGACGAGGCGACGCAGCCGCGCGCGGGCCGGCGCGTCCTGCTGGCGCTCGATGGGGCCGGCAAAGCGTTCGTTGAACTGTTGTGCCGTGCCCAGCAGGCCGGGGTTGATCAGGTTCATCAGTGACCACAGGTCGGCCAGCCGGTTCTCCACCGGTGTACCCGACAGTGCCAGGCGAAAGTCCGCGTCGAACTCTGCAACGGACTTGGCCCGCTTGGTGGCGGCATTCTTCAGCGCCTGAGCCTCGTCCAGCACCAGCGTGTGCCAGCGCTGCGCGGCAAACGCGTCGGCATCGATCTGCGCCAGCGCGTAGCTGGCGACCACGATGTCGCCCGGTCCTGCGCCGGCCAGCAGCGCGGTGCGGTCGGTGGCGGTGCCGTAGTCCAGCGCGTTCAACGACGGCGCGAACGTGGCGCACTCGGCCAGCCAGTTGCCGCAGACGGACGTGGGCGCGATGACCAGCGCCGGGCCTTGCGCCGCGCGCTCGACCAGCAGCGCCAGCGTCTGCACGGTCTTTCCCAGGCCCATGTCGTCGGCGAGGCAGGCACCGAAGCCGGCCGCCGCCAGCCGGCTCATCCACGCGAAGCCCTCGGCCTGGTAGCCGCGCAGCTCGGCGCGCAGCGCCTTGGGGGGCTGGGGTTGCAGCGCGGCGGCGGCGGCGAGCTGGTGCGTCCGTTCACGCCAGGCGGCGTCGCCGGCCAGCTGCACGCCGGCCAGGCCTTGCTCCAGCCAGGCGGCGCCGGCGGCGGGCAGCTGCAGCGCGCCCTTCTTCGTCTCGCCCAGCGCGTCCAGGTCGCGCAGCTGCTGGCGCAGTTGCTCGGACAGCGCCAGGTAGTGGCCCTCGGCCAGTCGTACGAAGCGGCTCCTGCTGGCGCGGCTGAGCGCCAGCAGCTCCTGCAGGCCCAGCACACGGCCTTCCTCGACCTGGGCCTCGCCGCTCACGCCCAGCCAGTCGCGTCCGCTGCTGACGGTGATCTGCACCGAAGCGCCGTCCAGCGGCAGCACGCGCACCGGCTTGCCCTTGGGCCAGGCCAGCGCGGCAATGCCGGGCAGCGCCGGCAGGCGCTCGACGGCAGCCAGTGCATCCTCGGCGTCGGCCAGCAGCCAAGGCTGGTCGGGCGGTTGCTCGGGATCGAGGAAGGGCAGGGCCTCCATGACAGCGGCTCGGTGCGCGCTTTCGGCGTGCAGGTCACGCTCGGTCGCCACGCTGATGCCTTCATGCAGGCACATCAGCCGCTCGCGGCCCTGGCCGGGCGTGACGGCGGGACCGAAGTCGCCAAACGGCTGGGCCACCAGCAGCAGGCTCAGGCCTTCGCCCTGCGGCGTGAGGCGCGCGTGCAGGCGGCTGTCACCCGCCACGCGCTGGCCGGCATCGGCGTCGGAGTGCAGCTGGAAGTGACCGGTCAGCACTTGCAGTGCGCCGCCCAGCTCGGCGGTCGCATCGGCCGGCACCTGCCAGCCCTGGGCCACCAGTTCGGCCACGCGGCGCTGCGTGGGCGTGATGCGGATCAGCCGCGCGCGGCCCGGGCCCTCGCGCACCACGCGCTGGGCGTTGCGGCGCTCGCGTTCGGCTTCGGCCTGGGCGCCGTGCAGCATGCCGGCGTGAGGGGCGTCGCTGGAGATCAGCGGCGGATGCAGGTGAAACTGAAAAGCGTCGCCCACGCGCTTCACCTCCAGCTCAGGCTGCCCCTCGCTCAGCTCCACCCACTGGCCCGGCGCATCGGCGAACATCAGGTGCGGGTGGCCCACCAGCGCGACCAGGGCCGCGCTGACGTCCAGCCGCAGGTCGTGCACGCCGGCCCAGGCGTCGCGCTCGATGTGGCGCAGCACCAGGTTGTCGCGGCTGCGCTGGGCGCCCTGCTTCTTCAGCTTGGCGAGCGTGACGGCCTTGAACTTGAGGCCGCCGCGGGCGCCGGTGCTCATCTCCAGCGGCTCCAGTGTGTGCACGCGGCCGGCGGCGTCCAGCTTGAGCTGCCAGGCCAGCTCGGTCTTGGCTGCACTACCGGCGGGCTTGCCGTCGTCGCTGAGCGCGGCGATGGCCGCGAGCGCGTCCTGCCAGGCAGGGCGTGGCCGGCCCAGGAAACTGGCAACGCGCGTGGTGCCTTCGCCGCCCAGCTCCAGCCGGTGCAGCGCGGCGCGCAGGTGCTCGGCCAGCAGCGCCTGGTCGGTGCCGAGGCGGGCGAGCAGGTCTTGCGCGAGCGCGGGCGTCCAGCCCGGCGCGGGCTTGCCCAGCCAGGCGGCTAGCAGCAGGCGGTCGGCCGGCGCGGCGTCGCCCGGCGCATGGGGCGCGAAGGCGGCGTCGAGGAAGCTGTCCTCGCCCAGCCGCACGCCGATGCCGTGCGCCCACAGGCCCCAGGCGTCATAGGCCGTCGGATTGCGAGTGCCAGACTCGGCGATGGCGTACTTGCGCGCCAGCGCCCAGGCTTTGGGGTCGTTGCTGGCCAGCAGGCTCAGCAGGTAGAACCGCGCGGTGTCCAGCGGCAGCGCGTTGCGGCGGCTGCGGCTGGCGGTGTGGAGGGCTTTGATGGCGGCCTCGAAGGCCGCACTGGCCTCGGTCCAGCGGCCGGCGACGAGGGCGCGCGTGGCGGCCAACACGGTCACGCCGGGGCCTTGAAGCCCTTGCAGCTGGCGCTCGGCGCCGTCCAGATCCAGCGCCAGTAGGTCAGCCTCGGCCAGGCGTGCGCGCAGCGGGATGCTCAGCGGCGCGGCTTCGGCCGTGCCCAGCCAGGCGCGAATGTCGGCGCGTGCCGGGTCGCCGACCCGCAGCACATCGAGCAGCAGGCCCAGCAGGCCGTCGCGCAGTTCAGGATCAATCTGCGGCAGCAGACCTGGCAGCCAGGGGGTGAGCATCGCCTGCGCCTGCAGCATCGGGTCGCGCAGCTCGGACAGGCTCGTATCCAGCAGCGTGTGGAACTCGGCGGCCGGCAGGCCGGTGTAGAACATCAGGCGCAGCACCGCCAGCATGTCGTCCTCGCCGCGGAAGCTGACCCAGCCAACGGGATCGCGCCAGTGGCCGCGGCCCGGGCCCAGCAGCCACAGGCGCTGGCGCCAGAAGTGCTCGGCCTCGGGACGGGTCAGCAGGACCTGCAGCCGTGCGGCATGGTCGGCTAGGGGGGCGCGCGTGCCCTTGCTGTAAATCGCCTCGGCCTGCCCGCGTTCGACCAGAGCGTGCAGGCCGTCGCGCACGCTGTAGTGGTCGAAGGCGCTGCCGTCGGCGCGCTGCTGGCCGTTCATGGCCAGCCACTGCAGCACGGCGTTGATGCTGGCAAAGCCGCCCAGCAGCAGCAGCGTGTCAAGCAACGCCAGCAGGTCGGCCTCGGGCAGCGGGGGTGAGGTGCCGGCGGGTTGAGCCTTGCTCGGAGCCCGCTTGATCTGCTGGATCTTGTCCAGCATCTGCTGGGCGGTCACCACCGTGCCATCAGGCAGGTTGAACTTGAGGGATTTGTCGAGCGGGGGGCGAGCCATGGCGCGGAATTAGAGCAGCGCGGAATTAGAGCAGCCAAAGAAAACGGCCTGCCCCGCGAAGGGCAGGCCGTGCGGACTATGCGCGGTCGATCAGCGCTTGGGCGATGTCAGGCGCGGGCCGTTGTTGCTGCGCGCGGCGCCGCCGTCGCGGCTGGGCTGGCCGGAGCCCGAGCGTTGACCACCCTGGCCTTGCGGCTTGGGCGCCGTGCGGGCACCGCCGACGCCAGTGTGGCCACCCGGCTTGCCGCCACCGCCACTGGGGCGGCCACCGTCGCGCGAACCGCCACGGCTGTCGCCACCCCGGCCACCACCACCGCCGTTGCCACCACGGCCGCCGCGGCCGTTGGCACCGGCCGGCGGGTTGGGGTTGCGGCCCCGGCTGCCGTTCGGGTTCAGGATGGTGCGGCCCAGCACGATGGGCTCGGCCTTCTCGTTCGGGTCGGGCGCGAAGCCGGGCACGATCTCTTTCGGGATCTCGCGCTTGATGAGCCGCTCGATGTCACGCAGGAAGCCGTTCTCGTCGATGCAGACGAGGCTGACAGCCTCGCCCTGCGCGCCGGCGCGGCCCGTGCGGCCGATGCGGTGGACGTAGTCCTCCGGCACGTTGGGCAGCTCGAAGTTGACGACGTGGGGCAGCTGGTCGATGTCGATGCCGCGGGCGGCGATGTCGGTCGCCACCAGGCAGGTCAGGTCGCCCGACTTGAAGTCGGCCAGCGCCTTGGTGCGCGCACCCTGGCTCTTGTTGCCGTGGATGGCCATGGCGCTGATGCCTTGGTCGTTCAGGTAGTCGGTCAGGCGGTTGGCGCCGTGCTTCATGCGCGTGAAGACCAGTACCTGGTGCCAGTCGCCCGACTTGATCAGGTGCGCCAGCAGTTCCTTCTTGCGCTCGCGGCCGACCGGGTGGACCTTCTGCGCGATGGCGTCGTTGGTCTGGTTGCGGCGGGCCACCTCGATCAGCGCCGGGGCGTTGAGCAGGCGGTCGGCGAGGTTCTTGATCTCGTCGCTGAAGGTGGCGCTGAACAGCAGCGACTGTTTCTTGGCGGGCAGCAGCGCGAGCACCTTCTTGATGTCGTGCACGAAGCCCATGTCGAGCATGCGGTCGGCTTCGTCCAGCACCAGCATCTGCACCTGGCTCAGGTCCAGCGTGCCCTGCTGCGCGTGGTCCAGCAGGCGGCCGGGCGTGGCGACAAGGATGTCGACGCCGTCGCGCAGCTTGTTGATCTGCGGCTGCATGCCGACGCCTCCGAACATGACCATGCTCTTCAGCGGCAGGTACTTGCCGTAGGTCTGCACGCTTTCCTCGACCTGGGCGGCCAGCTCGCGGGTGGGCGTCAGCACGAGGGCGCGGATGGCGATCTTGCCGCGCTTGTTCAGCAGCTTCTCGCCGGTGGACAGGCGGTGCAGCATGGGCAGCGTGAAGCCGGCGGTCTTGCCGGTGCCGGTCTGTGCGCCGGCCAGCAGGTCGCCACCGTTCAACACGGCGGGAATGGCCTGGGCCTGGATGGGGGTGGGGGTGGTGTAGCCGGCGTCGGCGATGGCCTTCAGCAGCGGGGCTGCAAGGCCGAGGGTGTCGAAACTCATCGAATCCAATAGAGGGGAGGCACGCCGAAAATCACCGGGGCTTGCCGTGACGCCGGGGAGGCGACACCAGTCTTCGGGCAAGCCAGGCCGCGTGCTTGGGGCCAGAAAAATGAAACGCCGCGCAAGACTGAGAGGCGCGGCGTTGGGTTGCATTCTAGCGGCTGGCGCCGCTCAGCGTGATTTGGAGATCGTGACCCAGTCCATGCTTGCCATGTTGTTGGCGGAATGCGGCAGACTGACCTCCTTGCGCATGGCCCACGGGATGACCTGGCGGTGCAGCGGAATGATGGCGATCTGTTCGCGGTAGGCCTGCAGCGCGGCCTTGACGAGGCCCTCGCGTTTCTTTGTGTCGGTCTCGATGGTGGACGCGGCCGCCAGCGCGTCCGCCGCGGCGTTGACGATGCCGCCGTAGTTGGCCACGCCCACGCCTTGCTCGCCGCGGTTGCGCAGCACTGGAGTCAGCATGACTTCGGCGTCTGTCGAGCCGCCGCCCCAGCCGGTCAGGAACAGGCTGGTGTCGAACTTCTCGATCTTGGGGAAGTACAGCGTGCGCGGCATGGCGTTGACCTTGGTGCGCACCTTGATCTGCGCCCACATGCTGGCCAGCGCGATGCAGATGCGCTCGTCATTGACGTAGCGGTTGTTGGGGCAGTCCAGCGTGATGTCGAAGCCTTCGGCAAATCCCGCCTCGGCCAGCAGCTTGCGAGCGGCGGCCGGGTCGTAGGGCAGCCGGCTTTCGAGCTTGGCGTCGCCGTAGGCACCGCGCGGCGACGGCGTCAGGCCGCCGGTGGGCAGCGAGTACCCGTTCATCAGCTTGGTCTTGATGGCCTCGATGTCGATGCCCTGGTAGAGCGCCTGGCGCACGCGGCGGTCTTTCAGCGGGTTCTTGCCACCGGCGGCCTTGCCGTACAGCAGCGTGTCGCGGGTCTGGTCCATGCCGAGGTAGACAAGGCGGTTCTCCTGCCCATCCAGCACCTTCAGCTGCGGATTCGTGCGCAGCCGGGCGACATCGCGCGGCGGCGGGTCGATGACGAAGTCCACCTCGCCGGAAATCAGGGCCGCGGTGCGGGTCGCGTCGTTGCCGATGGGCAGGTAGATGAACTCCTGCAGGTTGCCTTCAAACTTGTTCCACCAGGCCGGGTTGCGCTTGAACACAGTCTTCACGCCCGGCTGGCGGCTGACCAGCATGAACGGGCCAGTACCGTTGGCGTTGCGGCTGGCGTAGGACTCTTCCTGCTGCTTGAAATTCAGCGGCTGGGTCACTCGGTGCTGCTCGCACCAGCGCTTGCTCATGATGTAGAGGTTGCCCATCAGCTCCGGCACGATGGGGTTGGGCTTGTCCAGCACGAACTCCACCGTCAGCGGGTCCACCGCCCGCGGGATGCCCACCGCGTTGGCGTAGACGCGCTGCGGCGCGTTCGGGTCGCGCAGGCGCTGCATCGAGAAAACCACGTCGTCGGCCGTGAAGGGCGTGCCGTCGTGGAACTTCACGCGCGGCCGCAGCTTGAAGCGCCACAGCGTCGGGCTCACCTGCGTCCACGCCGTGGCCAGCGCCGGGCCCATGCTCATGTCGTTCATGCGCCGGGTCAGGGCCTCGTACACCTGGTTGTTCAAGGTGTTCGTCATCACCTCGTTCTGCGAATGCGGATCGGTGGTCTGCATGTCGCCCTGGCTGGCCCAGCGCAGCGTCTGAGCGGAGGAGAGGCCGGTGGCGAGAACGAGCAGGGCGGCGAGCACGCGGAGCATCTGACTTCCTGAAATCACGGGCTCGGCGACAATAGCAGGCATCGCAGGCCTCTCCCGGGGCCTGCCGCCATTTCAGCCTGACAGGATTTGCCCATGGCCCAGTACGTCTTCTCGATGAACCGTGTGAACAAGACGGTTCCCCCCAAGCGCCACATCCTGAAGGACATCTCGCTGTCCTTCTTCCCCGGCGCCAAGATTGGCGTGCTGGGTGTCAACGGCTCGGGCAAGTCCACGATCCTGAAGATCATGGCCGGCGTCGACAAGGAGTACGAAGGCGAGGCGATGCCCATGCCCGGCATCAAGATCGGCTACCTGGAGCAGGAGCCGCGCCTGAACGAGACGCAGACCGTGCGCGAGGCCGTGGAAGAGGGCATCGGCGGCGTGCTGGCCGCCAAGAAGCGCCTGGACGAGGTCTACGCCGCCTACGCCGAACCCGACGCCGACTTCGATGCGCTGGCTGCTGAGCAGGGCGAGCTGGAGGCCATCATTGCCGCCGCCGGCTCCGAGAACACGGACCTGCAGCTGGAACTGGCCGCCGACGCGCTGAACCTGCCGCCGTGGGACGCTCAGATCGGTGTGCTGTCCGGTGGCGAGAAGCGCCGAGTGGCGCTGTGTCGCCTGCTGCTGAGCAAGCCCGACATGCTGCTGCTGGACGAACCCACCAACCACTTGGACGCGGAGTCGGTCGAGTGGCTGGAGCAGTTCCTGCAGCGCTTCCCCGGCACTGTGGTGGCCATCACCCACGATCGTTACTTCCTGGACAACGCGGCCGAGTGGATCCTGGAACTGGACCGTGGCCACGGCATCCCGTGGAAGGGCAATTACTCCGACTGGCTGGACCAGAAGGAAAAGCGCCTGGAGACTGAGCAGAAGTCCGAAGACGCGCGCATGAAGGCCATGAAGGAGGAGCTGAAGTGGGTGCGCTCCAACGCCAAGGGTCGTCAGGCCAAGAGCAAGGCGCGCCTGGCCCGCTTCGAGGAACTGAGCGACGTCGAGTACCAGCAGCGCAACGTGACGAACGAGATCTTCATCCCCGTGGCCGAGCGCCTGGGCAATGAAGTCATCGAGTTCGAGAACGTCAGCAAGAGCTTCGGCGACCGCGTGCTGATCGACAACCTGTCGTTCAAGGTGCCGGCCGGCGCCATCGTCGGCATCATTGGCCCCAACGGCGCCGGCAAGTCGACGCTGTTCCGCATGCTGCAGGGCGTGGAGCAGCCGGACAGCGGAACCGTCAAGATCGGTAAGACGGCCAAGATGGCCTTCGTCGACCAGAGCCGCCAGAGCCTGGAAGCCGACAAGACCGTGTGGCAGGACGTCTCCGGCGGCCTGGACAACATCACGGTCGGCAAGTTCGTCATGCCCAGCCGTGCGTATCTGGGCCGCTTCAACTTCAAGGGCAATGACCAGCAGAAGATGGTCGGCCAGCTCTCCGGCGGTGAACGCGGCCGCCTGCACCTGGCCAAGACGCTGGCCCAGGGCGGCAACGTGCTGATGCTGGACGAACCGTCCAACGACTTGGACGTCGAAACCCTGCGCGCGCTGGAAGAAGCGCTGCTGGAGTTCGCCGGCTCGGCCATGGTCATCAGCCATGACCGTTGGTTCCTGGACCGCATCTGCACGCACATCCTGGCCTGCGAAGGCAACTCGCAGTGGTTCTTCTTCGACGGTAACTTCCACGAGTACGAGGCCGACAAGAAGAAGCGCCTGGGCGAAGAAGGCGCGCGCCCGAAGCGCATGCGCTTCAAGCCCATCAAGTGACGTTCTGAGGGGAGGGGAAGCCTGATCGCGACAACGCGACACAGTTCTTTACTCCGCCCCCAAAGATCGCATACAGGGGCCCTGGAAGATCACATCACTCACTCTTCCTCCAGGAGACCTCTGATGAAAGCCTTCCAGATCCAGAACCTGTTCCGCATCGGTGCCGTGGCCACGGCGCTGGCCCTGGGCGGCGTCGCTGCCCACGCGGGTGGCCCCGGCGGTCCTGGCGGACCCGGCCATCACCGCGGCGGCCCGACGCTGATGGCGCCCGGCCCGTTTGGCGGCCACATGGGCCACATGCTGGAACTGGTCAACGCGACCGATGCCCAGCGCAGCCAGATCAAGGCCATCTTCAAGCAGGCCGGGCAGGATCTGGCCGGCCAGCGCGACAACGGCCGCAAGCTGAACGAGCAGCTCGCCATGCTGTACACGGCGACCAACATCGACGCCGCTGCCATCGAGTCGGTGCGCGCCCAGATCGCCGCGCAGCACGAGACAGCGTCCAAGCGCATGAGCCAGGCCAGCATCGAGGCTGCCCGCGTGTTGACGCCCGAGCAGCGCGCCAAGATCGGCGAGACGATGAAGAAGCGCGAGGCCCGCATGGCCGAGCGCCGTTCCCGCTGATTCGCGCGGCCTGAGAGTTCTGCGATGCTTGAGGCCCGTACGCCCGGCGCCGATGTGCGCCGGTCTTCGTTCTCTTCGTTGGCCCCGGTGATGACTGCTCGACTGCTGCTGATCGATGACGATGCCCGCCTGACCGGCATGGTGGGCGACTACCTGCGCAACGCCGGCTTCGAGGTCAGCACGGCTGCCAGCCTGGCCCAGGCGCGCGACATGCTGGCGCAGAGCCGTTTCGAGCTGATCGTGCTGGACATCATGCTGCCGGACGGCGACGGTCTGGACTTCTGCCGCTGGCTGCGCGGCGACACGCGCTGGCGCCACCAGCCGGTGCTGATGCTGTCGGCCCGCGGCGAGCCCATGGACCGCATCCTGGGTCTCGAGCTGGGCGCGGACGACTACCTCGCCAAGCCCTTCGAGCCGCGCGAGCTGCAGGCCCGCATCAAGGCGCTGCTGCGCCGGCTGGAGCCCAAGCTGGACGGTGACGAGGTGCTGCGCTTCGGCCGGCTGGAGATCGACCTGGCCGCCCGTGTGGCACGCCTGGACGGCAAGATCTGCGACCTGACCAGCCACCAGTTCGACCTGCTCGTGGTGCTGGCGCAGAGCCCGGGCCGGGTGCTGTCCCGCGACCAGATCATGGACGCGCTGAAGGGCCATCCGCTGGAGGCCTTCGACCGCTCCATCGACGTGCACATCTCGCGCATCCGCGCCGTCATCGAGGACGATCCGAAGACGCCGCGCCGCGTGCTGACTGTGCGCGGTGCGGGCTATGTGTTCGCGCGCAAGCAGGACGCGGACTCGGACAGCGCCTGAATTGAAGTCTCTATACGTCCGCATCTATCTGACGCTGGTGGCGCTGCTGCTGGCGTTCGCGTTCGGCTCGGCCTGGCTGTTCCAGCGCCACATCGAGCAGGAGCGCGGCAACGTCGAGATCGCGGCCAACGAGCGCCTGAACGCGATTGCCGACCTGCTGCGGCTGGCGCTGCCGCCGGCCACGGCGCCGCGCGAGCAGCAGGCGGAAGTGTTCAAGGAATGGGGCGGCCGGCTGCGCATGCCGCTGGCGCTGGAGGACGAGCAGGGGCGCATCGCTGCCACCGGATCTTTCCTGCGGCGCGTGGATGACCCTGGCGCCGTCGTGGTGCGCGCCAGCCTGGGAGACGGCCGCAACCTGGATCTGGTGCGCACCATGCGACCGCCCGCCGCGCCGCCGGGGGCCAGCGCGCCGCAGGGGCCGGTGGCCCCGCCCGCGGCGGCCCCGCGGCCCGGCCGGTTTGAAGACGGCGTCTGGAATGGGCCATGGACAGTGCGGCCCGGCACGCCCGGGGCCCCGCAGTTCTCCACGCTGGCGATCGTGCTGGTGCTGCTGTTCGTGGGCGTGGCCGTCGGGGCCTACCCGGTGGTGCGCCGGCTGACGCGCCGGCTGGAATCGCTGAAGCGCGGTGTCGAGCAGTTCGGCGCCGGGCAGTTGCATCACCGCGTGGACGACAGCGGCCGAGACGAGGTCGCCGCGCTGGCCACCAGCTTCAACCAGGCCGCCGCGCGCATCGAGACGCTGCTGCGCTCCCACCAGGCCTTGCTCGCCAATGCCAGCCATGAGCTGCGCTCGCCGCTGGCGCGCCTGAAGATGGCGTTCGCCATGCTGGACGAGGCCGGCCCGGCGCAGCGCGAGAAGCTGGCGCGCGAGATCGACATCAACATTGCCGAGCTGGATGCGCTGGTCGAGGAGGTGCTGCTGGCCAGCCGCCTGGAGGCGGGCAGCTCGCTGGGCGAGATCCACGCCGTGGACCTGCTGGGCCTGGGGGCCGAGGAAGCCGCCTGCGTCGATGCGCCCTTCGAGCCGGAAACCGGCGCCGCCACGGTAGAGGGCCAGGAACGGCTGTTGCGCCGCGCGCTGCGCAACCTGCTGGAGAACGCGCGCCGTTACGGCGGCCCGGATGTGGAGCTGCGCCTGCGCCCGGTGGCGGGCGGCTACGAGTTCGTCGTCGCCGACCGAGGGCCCGGCGTGCCGGCGGAATTGCGCGATCGCATCTTCGAGCCCTTCTACCGCTTGCCCGGCCATGCCGAGATGGCCGGGGGGGTGGGCCTGGGACTGAGCCTCGTCAAGCAGATCGCCGAGCGCCACGGCGGCCACGTGGGCTGCTTGGCGCGCGAGGGCGGCGGCAGCCGCTTTGTGCTGTTCCTGCCGGCGGCGGCGCGCGGCTGATCAGCGGTTCTCGTCGAACACGCGCCTGAGCAGGAGGCCCAGCAGCAACGCCGCCGCCAGCAGCCCTGCCGTGGCGGCCTGCCAGAAGCCCACCGCACCGGCGCCACCCTCGCCGAAGGCCAGGAAGTAGCCACCGCCTATGCCTAGGCCCCACAGCGCGATGACGTAGATGACCATGGGCAGCGTGGCGACCTGGTAGGCGCGCAGCACGTAGGCGGCGACGGTCTGCAGCGCGTCGCCGAGGTGGAAGAACCACACCCACACCAGCAGCGGCAGCGCGGCGGCGGCGGCCTCGGGGTTGGACGTGTACAGCGCCACGATGGGCTCGCGCGCCAGTGCGACGATAGCGCCCAGCCCGGCGGCTACCAGCGAGGCGAGAACCATGGCGTGGCGGCCGACGATGCGCGCGCCGCGCTTGTCGCCCGCGCCCAGGTGCTGGGCCACCAGCGTGCCGGCGGCTGTGGCCAGCGCGAGCGCCGACATGAACATCATCGCGACCAAGTTGACCGCGATCTGGTGCCCGGCCACCGGCGTGGCGCCCAGCCGTGCGATGAAGAAGGCCATGAAGGTGAAGCCGGTCACTTCCACGAGGATGGAGCCACCCATGGGCAGGCCCAGCTTCACGAGACCCAGCAACTCGCGCGCCGCGGGCCGCGTTTGCCACAGCGACGGGATGCGGAAAGGCAGGTAGAAGCGGTCGCGCCGCAGCAGCACCAGTGCAGCAGCGGCCTGCCCGATCATCGCGATGGCGGTGGCCCAGCCGCACCCGGCCACGCCCATCGCGGGAAAGGGGCCCCAGCCGAACACCAGCACCGCGTTCAGCGGCACCTTCGCGGCCAGGCCGGTCAGCTGCATGGCCATGACGGCCTTGGGCCGGCTGACCGCCGTCGAGAAGCCGCGGAAGGCGGTGAACAGCAGCGCCGCTGGCAGCGCGAATGCCTCGGGGCGGGTGTAGGCGCGCACCTTGTCGGCCTGGGTGGCATCCAGCTGGGCCAGCCAGATGAACGGGTCGGGGAACCACAGCATCAGGCAGCCGGGAATGCACAGCAGCACGGCCAACCACTGCGCCTGCACGAAGCTGCGGCCGGCGCCGGGCAGGTCGTCGGCGCCGAACTGCCGGCCGGCGATGGGTCCAACGGCCAGCACGACGCCCATCAGGCCCACGAAGATGGACACGTAGGCGGCCGACCCCACCGCCAGCGCGGCCAGGTCTTGCGGGCCCACGCGACCCATCATCAGCGTGTCCACCGTGCTGAACATCATCACGGCGAGCTGGCCCACCAGCACCGGCCAGGCCTGCGGCACCAGGCGGCCGACGCTGTCGACGAACCGGATCCGGGTCACCTCTGGGCTCTTTCCGCGTACCGGTTGAAGCGCCAGGCCGTGCCCTCCAGGGTGATCCGGTGCCACACGTCGCGCTTCTCGAAGGCGTCGAGCGCTGGCCAGTGCTGGACCTCGTCAAACGTGCGGCCACAGCCTTTGCAGACCGGGTCGCCCTGGGCGGTGGAACAGATGGCGATGCAGGGCGAGTCCGGCGTGGTTTCGTACCAGCTCAGCCAGGCGCCCAGCGCCTTGTCGCTCAGCGCGTCGACGTCGATCACGCTGGCGCGGCTCCACGCGAGCAGCGCGTAGGCCTCGGCCAGGGCGCGCACTTCGGGCGCTGCGCTGATGCCATCGGCGGACGGCGAGCGCCCGCGCCACCAGTTGATGGCGGCCTCGAGATCCGTCACATGAATCGTGTCGGCACTCAAGCGACCAGCCCCATCGCCGCGCGCACCTCACGCAGCGTCTTGCGCGCGACCGCGCGGGCGCGCTCGGTGCCGACCTCCAGCATCCACTGCACCTGCTGGCGGTCCAGCGCGGCGGCGCGTTCGCGCCAGGGCGCCTGTTCCTGCTGGATGGCCTCGATTACCGGCTGCTTGCAGTCCAGACAGCCGATGCTGGCGGTGCGGCAGCCGGTCTCGCAGGCGGCGCGCGTGGCGTCGTCGGTGTAGATCTGGTGCAGCGGCCAGACCGGGCAGCGCGCAGGGTCGCCCGCGTCGCTGCGGCGCACGCGCTGCGGGTCCGTGGGCATGGTGCGGATCTTGGTGGCCGTGACCTCGGGGGCGTCGCGCATCGCGATGGCGTTGTCGCCGCTCTTGCTCATCTTCTGCCCGTCCAGCCCGGGGACGCGGGCGGTCTCGGTCAGCAGCGCCTGCGGTTCCACGAAGATGGGCGCCTCCGCCGCGTACAGCCGATTGAAGCGGCGGCCCACCTCGCGCGTCACCTCCACGTGGGCGGCCTGGTCCTCGCCGACCGGCACGCCAGCGGGCTTGTAGAGCAGGATGTCGGCCGCCTGCAGCAGCGGATAGCCGAGGAAGCCGTAGGTCGCCAGCTCGGGGTCTGCGGCGACCTGGTCCTTGTAGCTGGGCATGCGCGCCAGCCAGCTGGACGGCGTGCACATGGCCAGCAGCGTGAACAGCTCGGCGTGCTCCGGCATGCGGCTCTGCAGGAACAGCGTGCAGCGTTCGGGATCCAGGCCGGCGGCGAGCCAGTCGGTGACCATCTCGTAGACGTGGTGCGACAGCGTCTCGCCGCTGGGGTGGGAGGTGGTCAGCGCATGCCAGTCAGCGACGAAGAAGAAGCCTTCGTGGCTGTCCTGCAGGCGCACCCAGTTCTTGAGGGCGCCGTGGTAGTGGCCGAGATGGAGTGCGCCTGTTGGGCGCATGCCCGACAGCACGCGCGGGCGGGTAAGGACGGGTGTCGTCATGAGGGCGCGGATTGTCGTTCAATGGGCCGCATGCTTCGCCACCCTAAACTGCCGCCCCATGAAGAGGTTGGTGATTCTGATTTCCGGGCGCGGCTCCAACATGGAAGCCATCGTGAAAGCCTGCCACGCCGAAGGCTGGCCCGCAGAGGTGGCCGCCGTCATCAGTAACCGACCCGACGCGGGCGGCCTGCAGTTCGCCGCGCAGCACGGCATTGCTACGGCCGTCGTCGATCACAAGGCCTACGCCAGCCGCGAGGATTTCGACGCCGAGCTGGCCTGTGTCATCGACGGCTTCGCGCCCGACCTGATCGTGCTGGCCGGTTTCATGCGCATCCTGACGCCCGGCTTCACGGCCCGCTATGACCGGCGCATGTTGAACATCCATCCGTCGCTGCTGCCGGCTTTCACCGGCCTGCACACGCATGAGCGCGCGATCGCGATGGGCTGCAAGATCGCCGGCGTGACGGTGCACTTCGTCACCGCCGAGCTGGACCATGGCGCCATCGTCATGCAGGCCGTGGTGCCGGTGCTGCCGGGGGACGATGCGAAGGCGTTGTCTGCCCGCGTGCTGGTGGCCGAGCACCGCATCTATCCGCAGTCGGTGCGCTGGTTCGTGGAAGGTGCGCTGGTGTGGGACGGCGAGCGCGTGGCCCACCGCGACGGCGCGGCGCAGCATCTTTTGCTTGGCTAGAGCCGGCCGAGCGCCGGGCCGCTCCCGAGCCGTCTCCTCAGGGGACCGCCCGGGCTTGCCCGCGTTCAGCGCGGCAGGACTGGGCGAGGGATCCCATCCTTTCAGCTGACAAGTCCGGCCAGGATGTTGATGGACATCGCCAGCACGCCGGTGTTGAAGACAAAGGACAGCAGCGCCTGCAGCAACACCAGCCGGCGCATGGGCCGGGAGCTGACCGCGACGTCCGAGGTCTGCGACGTGGCGGCCACGGTGATCGAGAAGTACAGGAAGTCGCCGTAGTCCGGCGGGCCGTCGTCGCCCGGAAACTCCAGCCCGTGGGCGGCCTCCTTGTCGCCGCGGTGGTACAGGCTTGCGTAGGCGATGCCGAACTCCACCGGCAACAGCAGCCAGGAGCCCGCGACGGTGGCCAGCGCAAACAGCACATGGCCGGGCGCCTGCGCCTGGCGCGCCGCCTGCAACTCCAGCGCGATGGCTGCCAGGCTGGCCAGCGCCCCCAGCGCCGCGAGCAGCAGCATCACCGGCGTGCCTTCGTTGAGGCTGCGGGCGCGGTGTTGCACGTCCTTGGAGCCCGTTCGACCCAGCATCATCCACAGTGCCAGCGGCAGGTAGATCCAGATCACCAGGTTCCAGCCCAGCAGCAGCCGGGTCTGCCAGGCCACTGACCCCGGCCAGAAGAAGGCCAAAAGGCTTCCGACCACCAACGCCGTCATCAGCCGAGGGCGCAGGCGCAACTGGTTCCAGAGATTCATGCGGCGAAGGTGAGGGCGCTTGGGATAATGGCGCGATGCATCCTAATGCCCTGCTGGAGCTGTGCGCCGAGCTGATCGCCGCCGTCAACAAGCTCGACGCGCCGGCCGACGCCACCGTCTCGGCCTTTTTCCGACATCACAAGAACCTGGGTCAGCGCGAGCGCGCCAGCCTGGCCGAGACCGTTTACGCGCTGCTGCGCGAGCGGCTCAAGTTCCAGAACCTGGCGCAAAGCGGGCACGGCCCGGTGCCGCGTCGGCTGGCGATCCTGGCCTGGCGCGGCAACGCCGGCTTCATGCGCGGCGCGCTGAGCCCCGCCGAGCTGCAGTGGCTGGACCAGGTCCAGGCCATCGACCCCCAGAGCCTGCCGGCCAAGCTGCGCCACAACCTGCCTGACTGGCTGGTCGAGCCGCTGCAGGCGCAACTCGGTGACGAGGAATTCTGGAAGCTCGCCGCGGCACTGAACGAGCCGGCGCCGCTGGACCTGCGCGTGAATTCGCTGAAGCTCAAGCGCGAGGAGGCTCAGGCGCAGTTCAAGGAGGCGGGCATCGATGCCGTGCCGACGCCTTACTCGCCGCTGGGCCTGCGCATCGACGGCAAGCCTGCACTGCACAAGATGGCGCTGTTCACCAGCGGTGGCGTGGAGGTGCAGGACGAGGGCAGCCAGCTGCTGGCCTTGTTGCTGGCGCCCAAGCGGGGCGAGATGGTGGTGGACTTCTGCGCCGGTGCCGGCGGCAAGACGCTGGCGCTGGGCGCGCTGATGCGCAACACCGGCCGGCTGTATGCGTTCGACGTGTCTGGCCACCGCCTGGACGCGCTGAAGCCCCGCCTGGCCCGCAGCGGCCTGTCCAACGTCTACCCGGCCCAGATCGCCCATGAGCGCGACGACCGCATCAAGCGCCTGGCCGGAAAGATCGACCGCGTGCTGGTTGACGCGCCGTGCTCGGGCCTGGGCACGTTGCGCCGCAACCCCGACTTGAAATGGCGTCAGACCCCGCAGGCCGTGACGGAACTGCAGGCCAAGCAGCGCGCGATCCTGGCCAGCGCGGCCCGGCTGGTGAAGCCGGGCGGGAGGCTCGTCTACGCGACCTGCAGTCTGCTGGACGCGGAAAACGAGCAGATCGCGGCTGAGTTCGCCGCCGCGCATCCGGATTTCAAGCCGCTGGATGCGGCGGATGCTCTGGCTCGCTCGCAGGTCGAGCAGGCCGCTGGCCTGACCCAGAAAGGCGCACTGCGTCTGTGGCCGCACCGTCACGCGACCGACGGATTCTTCGCCGTCGCCTGGGAGCGAGCCGCTTGACGGCCATCAAGGAACGCGTCGATTCGCACGACACCGGTCTGAATACGCGCCACGTCGCCCCTTGAATTTGGGGGCACTCCTCTACAATTCAGGTTCCTTCGCATGGCCCCACGGGGTGAGGTTCTGGACGCATGAACGCATTTTTCGACGCGCTGCTGGATTGGGTGGCCCATGGCTTCGCCGATTTCAGCGTCTGGCAGCTGGTGATCTACGCCCTCGTGGTGACGCACATCACGATTGCTGCCGTCACGATCTTCTTGCATCGCGCGCAGGCTCATCGTGCGCTGGACCTGGGACCCATCCCCTCGCACTTCTTCCGCTTCTGGCTGTGGATGACCACCGGCATGGTCACGCGTGAGTGGGTTGCCATCCACCGCAAGCACCACGCCAAGTGCGAGACCGAGGAAGACCCGCACAGCCCGCAGACCCGCGGCCTGAAGAAGGTGTTGGCTGAGGGCGCCGAGCTTTACCGCGCCGAGGCCAAGAACGCCGAGACCATCGCCAAGTACAGCCGCGGCACGCCCGAGGACTGGATCGAGCGCAACCTGTACACGAAGCACAGCGCACTGGGTGTGTCGCTGATGCTGATCATCAACGTGACGCTGTTCGGCGCCATCGGCGCCACCATCTGGGCCCTGCAGATGGCGTGGATCCCGATCTGGGCCGCCGGCGTCGTCAACGGCATCGGCCACTACTGGGGCTATCGCAACTTCGAAGCGCCCGATGCCTCGACGAACCTGACGCCCTGGACGCTGATCATCGGCGGCGAGGAACTGCACAACAACCACCACACCTACCCGACGTCGGCCAAGTTCTCCGTCAAACCCTACGAGTTCGACATCGGCTGGCTGTACATCCGTGTGTTGGAGACGCTGGGCATGGCCAAGGTCCGCAAGACTGCGCCCAAGCTGAGCCTGGGCGAGATCAAGCCTGCCGACGCCCGCACGCTGGAGGCGTTGATCGCCAACCGCTACGAAGTCATGGCCAGCTACGCCCGGGGCCTGAAGTCGGCCTGTGCGGCCGAACTCGAGAAGATCAAGGCCGAAGGTGGCAAGCACACGGAGCGCTTCGCGCAGTTCAAGCTGGCCACCCGCTGGCTGCACCGCGACGAGGAGCGCATCCCCGCCGACGTTCATGGCTATCTGGCCAACGCGCGTGCCGCCAGCCCCGTCATCGACAAGCTGGTGACGATGCGCGAGGAACTGCGCCAGATGTGGACCCGCACCAACGTGTCGGCCGAGCAGTTGGTCGCCGACCTGCAGGCCTGGTGCCGTCGCGCCGAAGAGAGCGGTATTGCCGAACTGCAGGCGTTCTCGATACGTCTGCGCGCCGCTCACGCCTGACCCTGCCAGTCTCAGGGCCGGCGGTTTCGCCGGTGTAAAGGGCGCCTCACGAGGCGCCCTTTTTCATACGCTGGCCTAGACTCATCGCCTCTAGCCATTGATAGGAGTCATGCCATGAAGCATCTCTGGATCGCGCCCGCGCTGCTGATCGCAGCCGCAGCAGCGCATGCCGACGTGAAGGTCACGTTCGTGCAAACGGACAAGTTCTCCGACATCAAGGACAACAGCGGTTTCCGGGATGAGACTGTGCTGAAGGACATCGAGGCGCATCTCGTTGAACAGGCGCAGAAGCGGCTGCCCGGCCGTGACGTGACGATCGAGGTGACCGATGTGAACCTGGCGGGTGATGTCGAGCCTGTCGGGCACAACGCGCAGTGGATACGCGTGATGCGCACCGTGACGCTGCCGTCCTTGTCGATGAAGTACACCGTCAGCGAAGGTGGCAAGGTGGTCAAGCAGGGCGAGACCCTGCTGCGGGACATGAACTACCAGGACGGGTTCAACCGCTATTCCAGCGGCGACCCGCTGCGCTACGAGAAGCGCATGATCGACAACTGGTTTGATCGCGAGTTCCGCGCACCGGTCACGGCCTCGAAGTGAGATCCTGAAATGACAAAACCCGCCAGCGGTGCCGCTTGGCGGGTTTCGTTTTGGAAACCGCGGCGCCCTCAAGCACCGCAGCGCTGAATCACTTCAGCTTGATTTCCTTGTACAGCACGTGCTTGCGTGCCTTGGGGTCGAACTTCATGAATTCCAGCTTTTCGGGCGTGGTCTTCTTGTTCTTGTTCGTGGTGTAGAAGTGGCCGGTGCCCGCAGTGGACTCCAGCTTGATCTTCTCGCGGCCGCCTTTGGATGCCATGGTCGTATTCCTTCAGTAGGTCAGTGGGCGACGATCAGAGCTCGCCCTTGGCGCGCAGATCGGCGACGACTTGGTCGATGCCGACCTTGTCGATCAGACGCAGAGCGGCGTTGCTGATGCGCAGGCGCACCCAACGGTTTTCCGATTCCACGAAGAAACGGCGGTACTGCAGGTTCGGCAGGAACCGGCGCTTGGTTTTATTGTTGGCATGGGAAACATTGTTCCCGACCATGGGCTTCTTGCCCGTGACTTGACAGACGCGTGCCATACGCTTCTCCACTCTGACGTTTGACCAGTTGCACGAGGCGTCCCACGCAACCCTTTGACCGCAATGCCTGCTAGTCCAGCGCCTGAAACGAGTTTCAGAGCCAGATGCGGTCCATCCGGCAGGCAAGCCCGCGAGTATAGCGGAAAACCCGAGAGACAGAAATGGCGCTCACCAGGCGCCGTCGTTCAACCGCCGGGTCAGCCGTTTTCCTGCTCCAGGAAGCGTTGCGCGTCCAGGGCGGCCATGCAACCCGTGCCGGCGCTGGTGATGGCCTGGCGGTAGATGTGGTCCTGCACGTCGCCGGCGGCGAACACACCGGGCACGCTGGTCATCGTCGCGAAGCCGTTGAGACCGCTGCGGGTGACGATGTAGCCGTCCTTCATCTCCAGCTGGCCCTGGAAGATGTCCGTGTTGGGATGGTGGCCAATGGCGATGAAGCAGCCGTGCACAGGGATGTCGGTCTTGCTGCCGTCTTTCACGTTGACCGTGCGCACGCCCGTCACGCCGGATGCATCACCTAGCACCTCTTCCAGTTGCTGGAACACGTGCAGCTTCATCTTGCCGGAGGCGACCTTGTCCATCAGCTTGTCGACAAGGATAGGTTCGGCGCGGAACTTGTCGCGGCGGTGGATCAGGTGGACGGTGCTGGCGATGTTGGACAGGTACAGCGCCTCCTCGACGGCCGTGTTGCCGCCACCCACCACGCAGACTTCCTGGCCGCGGTAGAAGAAGCCGTCGCAGGTCGCACAGCCGCTGACGCCGCGGCCCATG
The DNA here is from genome assembly GCF_043555865.1 of Pelomonas dachongensis. NCBI lineage: Bacteria > Pseudomonadati > Pseudomonadota > Betaproteobacteria > Burkholderiales > Sphaerotilaceae > Roseateles > Pelomonas dachongensis. Next base: position 924,868 of record NZ_JBIGHY010000002.1, on the reverse strand, counting down.
AAGGACTGCTCCGATTCCAGCCCCAGGTACTTGGCGGAAGCGCCGGTCGCGATGATGAGTGCGTCGCAGGTGTAGGTGCCGCTGTCCCCCACCAGCGTGAACGGGCGCTTGGAGAAGTCGACGCTGTTGATGTGGTCGAACACGATCTGCGTCTGGAAGCGCTCGGCATGCTGCTGGAAGCGTTGCATCAGCTCAGGACCCTGCACACCCATCACATCGGCCGGCCAGTTGTCGACCTCGGTCGTCGTCATCAACTGGCCGCCCTGCGCCATGCCCGTGATCAACGTGGGCTTCAGGTTGGCGCGGGCCGCGTAAATGGCAGCCGTGTAGCCGGCCGGGCCGGAGCCGAGGATGAGCAGGCCGTGGTGTTGGATGTTTGCGGTCATGGCGGGGAAGTGAGGGCTGCGGGCGGGCTTGCAAGCGTCCTCTGAGGGGCTCTGGGGTGAAAACCCCAAGCTCGTTCATTGAGGCAAGCCCTGCCACATGTGCAAAATGCACGCCATTCTAGGCAGGCGTCTTTCACCGCGCCCGCCTCGCGCTCAAACCTGGAGACTGCACATGGCGATGATTTCGAACCTGGACCTGATCCGACGGGTGCCGCTGTTTTCGATGCTGACCACGGACCAGGCCCAGTCCATTGCCGATAGCGTCGTCAAGCGCCGTTTCAAGCGCGGCGAGCTGATCGTCGAGCAAGGCACCAAGTCCAACGCGCTGTTCATCCTGCTGAACGGACGCGCCCGCGTGCTGACGGCCGACCACCGCGGCCGCGAGGTCATCCTGGCCGTGCTGCAGTCGGGCGATTACGTCGGCGAGATGAGCCTGATCGACAACGAGCCGCATTCGGCCACGGTCCGTGCCGAGGTGCAGACCGACATGCTGGTGCTGGGCCGCCTGGAGTTCGCGCGCTGTCTGCCCGAAGGCAGCAGCCTTGCCTACGGCATCCTGCGCGGGCTGGTGGCGCGGCTGCGCAATGCCGACCGCCAGATCGAGTCGCTGGCGCTGCTGGACGTGTACGGCCGCGTGGCGCGCACGCTGCTCGACATGGCCGAGGACGAGAAGGGCATCAAGATCATCCGCGGCAAGGTCTCGCGCCAGGACATGGCCAAGGTCGTCGGCGCATCGCGCGAGATGGTCAGCCGGGTCATGAAGGACCTCGAAGAGCGCGGCGTCATCGAAACGCTTGAGAACGGTTCGGTGGTCATCAAGGAACGCCTGACCCACGATTGACGGTGACAATGCGGGGATGAGTTTTCCCCTCGGTTCCCTGCTGGGTGGCGCCGATGCGGCCGGTGCCGCCAGCGAAGCCGCCAGCCCGTCCAAACCCACGCGCCGCCAAGCGCCCAAGCGAGAGCCCGCGCCGCCGTCGGCCGCATCGAGGCTGCTGCGCACGCCGCTGTGGCTGGCGTTGACGGCCATCGCGCTCGCGCTGCTGCTGCTGGCGTTTGCCACGCACGACCTGCGCGACGCCGCTTTCAGCACCAGCGGCCAGCACGACCGCATCGCGAACCGCGTGGGCGGCGTCGGCGCCTGGGTGTCGGACGGCCTGCTGTACCTGTTCGGTTTCTCCGCCTGGTGGCTGCCGCTGCTGGCCTTGCGCGGCTGGCTGCGCAGCCTGGCCGGCCTGCTGCGCCATGACGTTGAAGCCGCGCCGCGCTGGAGCCAGCGCCTGCGCTGGTGGGCTGGCGTTGTGCTGCTGGTCGCTGCCAGCTGTGCGCTGGAGTGGAGCCGGTTGTACGCGCTGGAGCCGCGCCTGCCGGGCGCCGCCGGCGGCATTGTGGGTTATGCGCTTGGCCCACTGGGCATGAAGGGCCTGGGTTTTGCCGGCTCGGGCGTGGTCTGGATCGTGCTGCTGCTGACCGGCATGTCGTGGGCGCTGCGCTTCTCGTGGGGCCATCTTGCCGAGCGCATTGGCGAGCGCATCGAGCAGCTGCGCGAGCAGCAGATCGAAAAGCGCGAGATCAAGGCCGACCAGAAAGCCGGCCAGCAGGCCGTCAAGGAGCGCGAGCACGAAGTCGAGGTGGAACGCGAGGCCGAGCGCCAGCTGGAGCGCGACCTCGGCATCGAACACGACGTGCCGCTGGTCATCGAGGCGCCGGTCGTCGAGGTGCCGCAGTCCACGCGCGTGGCCAAGGAGCGGCAGCAGACGCTGTTCATCGATGCCGGCGACGCCAAGTTGCCGCAGGTCGACCTGCTGGATGCCGCACCCGGCCGCCAAGAGACGGTGACGCCCGAGTCGCTGGAGATGACCAGCAGGCTCATCGAGAAGAAGCTGCGCGACTTCGGCGTGGAGGTGCACGTCGTCGCGGCCCAGCCGGGCCCGGTGATCACCCGCTACGAGATCGAGCCGGCGACCGGCGTGAAGGGCTCGCAGATCGTCGGCCTGGCCAAGGATCTGTCGCGGTCCTTGAGCCTGGTGTCCATCCGCGTCGTCGAGACCATCCCGGGCAAGAACTACATGGCGCTGGAACTGCCCAACGCGCGGCGTCAGACCATCCGTCTGTCCGAGATTCTCGGCTCTCAGGTGTATGCCGATGCGGCCTCCATGCTGACCATGGGCCTGGGCAAGGACATCGTCGGCCTTCCGGTCGTCGCGGACCTCGCCAAGATGCCGCATTGCCTGGTGGCCGGCACGACCGGTTCCGGCAAGTCGGTGGGCATCAACGCGATGATCTTGAGCCTGCTCTACAAGGCCGAAGCGCGCGATGTGCGGCTCATCCTCATCGATCCCAAGATGCTGGAGATGAGCGTCTACGAGGGCATCCCGCACCTGCTGGCGCCGGTCGTCACCGACATGAAGCAGGCCGGCAACGCGCTGAACTGGTGTGTCGGCGAGATGGAGCGGCGCTACAAGCTCATGTCCAAGATGGGCGTGCGCAACCTGGCCGGCTACAACAAGAAGATCGACGAAGCGAAAGCCAACGGCATCAGCATCCCGAACCCGTTCGCGCTGAACAACGACGACCCCGAGCCGCTGGAGCGCCTGCCGTTCATCGTCGTCGTCATCGACGAACTGGCCGACCTGATGATGGTCGTCGGCAAGAAGATCGAGGAGTTGATTGCCCGCCTGGCACAGAAGGCGCGTGCTGCCGGCATCCACCTGATCCTCGCCACGCAGCGGCCGTCCGTGGACGTCATCACCGGCCTCATCAAGGCCAACATCCCGACCCGGCTGTCCTTCCAGGTCAGCTCCAAGATCGACAGCCGCACCATCCTCGATCAGATGGGCGCCGAGGCGCTGCTGGGCATGGGCGACATGCTGTACATGCCGTCGGGCACGGGTCTGCCGATCCGCGTGCACGGCGCCTTTGTCAGCGACGAAGAGGTGCACCGCGTTGTGGAGTACATCAAGTCCCAGGGTGAACCCAACTACATCGAAGGCATCCTTGAAGGCGGCGTGCTCGACGGAATTGACGGTGAAGCGCCGGCGCCGGGGGAGTCCGCAGGCGAGGCCGACCCCATGTATGACCAGGCCGTCGCCATCGTCCTACAGCATCGCAAGGCGTCCATCTCTCTCGTGCAGCGCCATCTGCGCATAGGCTACAACCGCGCCGCGCGGCTGCTGGAACAGATGGAGAAGTCTGGACTGGTGGGCTCGTTGGCGTCCAACGGCAGCCGTGAACTGATTGTCCCGAAGCGAGACGAATGAAGAAACACCTGATCGCCCTGACGCTGCTGATGAGCGGCATTGCCCACGCCGACGCCGTCGATGCCCTGCGCGACTTCGGCCGCGACGTGAAGAGCGGCAAGGCCAACTTCACGCAGACGGTCACGTCGCCCGATGGCAAGCGCAAGAAGGTGTCCAGCGGCAGCTTCGAGTTCCAGCGGCCCAACCGTTTCCGCTTTGCCTATGCCAAGCCGTTTGAGCAGACCATCGTGGCCGATGGCACCAAGGTCTGGATTTTTGACGCCGACTTGAACCAGGCCAGCTCCCGCAAGCTGGCCGATGCGCTGGGCGCCACGCCCGCTGCCTTGCTGGCTGGCACCGACCTGGAGCGCGACTTCACACTCAAGGCCGCGGCGGCCGAGGGCGGGCTGGAGTGGGTGCAGGCCGTACCCAAGCAGGCCGAGTCCACCATCCAGACGCTGAAGCTGGGCTTCAAAGGCAAGGATCTGGCCGCGATGGAAATCGTCGACGGCTTCGGCCAGCGCTCGCGGCTGGACTTCAGCGCCGTGCAAGCCAACGTTGCGCTGGCCGCTGATCGCTTCCAGTTCAAGCTGCCGGCCGGGGCCGACCTGATCGAGCAGTGAACTCGCTGTTCGACGACGAGCCACTGCCCGACGCCGCCCCCGCGCCGGCGGCGCCGCTCGCTGGCGTGCCGTTGGCCGAGCGTCTGCGGCCACGCACGCTGGATGAAGTCATCGGCCAGCGCCACCTGCTGGGCCCCGGGATGCCGCTGCGCGTCGCCTTCGACGCCGGTCGGTTGCACAGCATGATCCTGTGGGGCCCGCCCGGCGTCGGCAAGACCACGCTGGCGCGGCTGATGGCGGGGTCGTTCGATGCGCAGTTCATCGCCATCTCGGCGGTTCTGGGTGGCGTCAAGGATATCCGCGAGGCCGTTGAGCGTGCGCAGGTTGCTGCAGCGCAGGGTAGGCGCACGGTCGTGTTCGTCGATGAGGTCCACCGCTTCAACAAGGCGCAGCAGGACGCCTTCCTGCCGCATGTCGAGGCCGGCCTGTTCACGTTCATCGGCGCGACGACCGAGAACCCCAGCTTCGAAGTCAATTCGGCGCTGCTGTCGCGTGCAACGGTGCAGGTGCTGAAGAGCCTGGATGCCGAAGAGCTGGGTCAGCTCATCGAGCGAGGTTCGGCCGAACTGGGCATCGCGCCGCCCACGCCGGAAGCTGCGCAGCGCCTCATCGGCTATGCCGACGGCGACGCGCGCCGACTGCTGAATGCGTTCGACACGTCGGCGTCGCTCGCGCAGGGCGCGCAGATCGATGAGACCTTGCTGGAGCGCGCGCTGGGTGAGCAACTGCGCCGTTATGACAAGGGCGGCGACCAGTTCTACGACGTCATCTCGGCGCTGCACAAGTCCGTGCGTGGCAGCAACCCGGACGGCGCGCTGTACTGGTTCGCGCGCATGCTGGACGGTGGCGTGGACGCGCGCTACATCTCGCGCCGGCTGATCCGCATGGCCAGCGAGGACATCGGTCTGGCCGACCCGCGTGCGCTGCGCATCGCGCTGGACGCGGCTGAGGCTTATGAGCGGCTGGGCTCGCCCGAGGGCGAGCTGGCGCTGGCCGAGGCCGTCGTCTACCTCGCCGTCGCGGCCAAGAGCAATGCCGTCTACAAGGCCTTCAATGAGGTCAAGGCCTTCATCAAGCAAGACCAGTCGCGACCGGTGCCCGTGCACCTGCGCAACGCGCCCACCAAGCTGATGAAGGAACTGGGCTACGGGCACGCCTACCGCTACGCGCACGATGAACCCAATGCCTACGCGGCTGGGGAGCAGTACCTGCCGGACGGGCTGGAAGGGCAGGGCTGGTACGCCCCCGTGCCGCGCGGCCTGGAGTCGCGCATTGCCGACAAGCTGGCCGAGCTACGACGGCTGGACGATGAAGCGTCTGCTGGCGCTTAGTCTGGCGTTCGGCGCGGTGCTGCTGGGCCTGGCGGCCCACGCGGCGGATGGCCCCACGCTGACCCGCGTGCGCGACACCGGTGTCATCGTCCTCGGCCACCGCGCGGATTCGCTGCCGTTCTCGTTCCTGGACGCCCAACTGCGGCCCACCGGCTACAGCATCGAGCTGTGCGAGCGCATCGTGGCGGCCGTGCGCGCCCGGCTGCAACTGCCCGATCTCGAAGTGCGCCGCGTCGAAGTGGCGTCGGCCACGCGCATGCCGCTGGTAGCCAACGGCACGCTGGACCTGGAATGCGGCATCACCACGCACAACGCGGAGCGCGAGCGCACGCAGGCCTTCTCGCTGACGACTTTCGTCGCCGAGACGCGGCTGCTGACGCGCGGCCCCGAGCGCGTGCAGGGCCTGGCCGACCTGCGCGGCCAAACGGTCGCGACGACGGTCGGCACGACCAGCATCCAGCACCTCGCCAAGGTCAACGAGCAGCAGGGCTTGAGCATCCACATCCTGGGTGGGTTGGACGACCCCGAGGGCTTCCAGCTGCTGAAGAGTGGTCGCGCCAAGGCCTTCCTGATGGACGACGTGCTGCTGCGCGCTCTGTTGGCCCAGCAGGGCACCGGTGCGGCGGCGTACCGCATTTCCGAACGCGCGCTGACCATCGAACCCTATGCCCTGGGCCTGCGCCGCGACGACCCGCAGTTCAAGGCGCTGGTGGACGAGGTGCTGGCCGGGCTCTACCGCAGCGGCGAGATCCACGCGATCTACCGCCGCTGGTTCGAGTCGCCGCTGCCCAACTCGGGGCTGAACCTGAAGCTGCCGATGAGCGCGGCCTTCCGCCGCGTCATCGCGAATCCGACCGACTCGCCCGATCCCGAGCACTACCGCTAGCGAAAATCATCCAGCACGATGCCGTGCCGGTGCAGCTTGTCGTACAGCGTCTTGCGCGGCGTTCCCAGCAGCTCCATCGCCGCGGGCACCTTGCCGCCGCAGCGGCGCAGCGCCTGTTCGATCAGCGTCTTCTCGACGAGATCCATCTGCCGCGCCAGGTTCAGCGCCGGCACGGCCTGCAGCGCCGCCTGCGGGTCCAGGTCGTCCAGCGCCAGCACGAAACGGTCGGCCGCGTTGCGGATCTCACGCACGTTGCCGGGCCAGTCGTGCGCCATCAGCTCGCGCAGCTTCTCGGGTGTCAGCTCGGGCGCTTCGCGCTCGTAGCGCGCGCAGGCCTGGGCCACGAAGTGCTCGAACAGCAGCGGGATGTCTTCGCGGCGCTCGCGCAGCGGCGGCAGGTTCAGCGTCGCGATGTTGAGGCGGTAGTAGAGGTCGTTGCGAAACTCGCCGCGCTGGGCCTGCTCGCGCAGGTCGCCTTTGCTGGCGGCGATGAAGCGCACGTTGATGGGCAGCTCCTCGTTGGAGCCCAGCCGCTCCACGCGGCGCTCCTGCAGCACGCGCAGCAGCTTGATCTGCAGCGCGACGGGCATGGTCTCGATCTCGTCCAGCAGCAGCGTGCCGCCGTTGGCATGCTCGATCTTGCCGATGCGGCGCTTGGCCGCGCTGGTGAACGAGCCGGGCTCGTGGCCGAACAGCTCGCTTTCGAAGAGCGCTTCGGGCAGGCCGCCGCAGTTGATGGCGACGAAGTGGCGGTCCCGCCGCGCGCTCTGGTCGTGCAGGCAGCGCGCTACCAGCTCCTTGCCGGTGCCGGTCTCGCCGACGATGAGCACGTCGGCCGAGGTGCCGGCCAGGTTCAGCACCTGGCGGCGCAGCTGCTGCATGGCCGGTGACTGGCCCAGCAGCGCGGCCTCGATACCGCTGGCGCGCTGCAGTTGCTGGCGCAGCTCGTCGGCCGAGTGGCGCAGTGAGCGCAGGTCCAGCGCGCGGCGGGCTACGTCGATGAGGCGCTCGGGCGCAAAGGGCTTCTCGATGAAGTCGTAGGCGCCGGCGCGCATGGCTTGCACGGCCATGGTCACATCGCCGTGTGCGGTGATGAGGATGACGGGAATGCGGGCATCCGTCGCCTGCGCGTGCGCCAGCAGCGCGCGACCATCCATGCCGGGCAGGCGAACGTCGGTGATGAGGATGATCTGCGCGCCCGGTTGGACGTGCGGCAGCGCCTCCTCCGCGCTGCGACAGGGCACGACGGTGAAGCCCTCCAGCTCCAGCGTCTGCGTCAGGCTGACGCGTACTGGCAGGTCGTCCTCGACGAACACGACCTTGTAGCCCTCAAACATCTTGCGAATCTCCTGTCGCGTCCCACGTGTCGACCGCGAGGTCGAATTCGAAACTCATGCCGTGCTCCAGCCGCTCGGCGCGCAGCGTGCCGCCGAACTCATGCACGATCTTGGCTGAAATGACGAGGCCGAGGCCCAGCCCTTCGCCGGCCGGCTTGGTGGTGAAGAAGGGCTCGAACAGCCGCGCCAGGTCGGCGTCGCTGACGCCGGCGCCGCTGTCCTGCACGCGCACCAGCGCCCGCTGGCCGCCGTCTTGGGCCAGCACGCGCACCACCAGCCGGCGCTCGGCCTCGTTTTGCATCGCGTCGAGTGCGTTGCCGAACAGGTTGACCAGGACCTGCTCCAGCCGGTTGGGCTCGGCGCGCACGCGCAGGCCTACGGGCACCTCCACGTCGGCGGTGGCGTGCAGCAGTCGGCTGCGGTGCTCTAGCAACAGCAGCGCGGCGCGCACGCAGTCCAGCAGCGACGCGCTGCCGACGCCCCGCTCGTCGGACTTGCGCGCAAAGCTCTTCAGCTGGCGCGTGATCTGGCTCATGCGCTCGACCATGTCGTCCATCAGCTGCAGATTGGTGGCCACGGCGTCCTGACGACCGTTCTCCAGCAGCCGGATGGAATTGCGCGCCAGCGCGCGCAGCGCCGTCAGCGGCTGGTTGACCTCGTGCGACAGCCCGGCCGACATCTGGCCCAGCACGGCCAGCTTGCTGGTCTGCAGCAGCTCGCCCTCGGTCTGCAGGCGCTGGGCGATCTGGGTCTTCAGTGCGTCGTTGGTCTGGCGCAGCTCGGCCGTGCGGCTGTCCACCAGCTGCTCTAGCTGAGCATGAGCCTGGCGCAATTCGGCCTGCGTCTGCGTGAGCTGGCGCAGCGCCCGGCGGCGCGACGACAGGTACAGCACCAACAGCCCGATGCTGGCACCGCCCGCGGCGCCGCCCCAGGCCGCCAGCCGGGCCTGGCGGCGCACCTCGCCCAGGTCCGACAGGGCCACCAACCGCAGGCCCAGCGGCAGGATCTGGCGCTGCTGCGCCAGCAGCGCGGGCGCGCCGGGCAGGCTCACGGGCGTGCCTTCGTGGGCCTGCAGCGTGGCGGGCAGGTCCAGGTCCGGGCCGATGTCCTGCGGGTAGCGCGCACTGGCCTGCAGCGCCGCGCGGCGCGACGGGTCGGCACGGTCCAGCACCGCGTACTTCCAGGCCTGCTCGGAACTCATGATGACCACGTCCTGATCGTCCGCCACGAGGATGCGCTCGCGCTGCGTGCGCAGGCCCATATCCACCCAGGTGGCCTCCAGCGGCGCGAGGTTGAAGCGCACCACGATGACACCCACGGTGCGGCCTTGCTGGCGCAGGGGGTGCAGCATGTAGAAGTCCGTGCTGCCCGTCTTGTCGTCGGCGGCGAAGAACTGGCTGCGCTCCTGCGCCATGGCTTCTCGCAGGCGTGCCGGTGGCGTCAGCGTCTCGCTGGCCGACAACACCTGCCCCTGCGCATCGGTGACGAAGATCTGGTGGGTGCCGGCCCGCACGTTGATGCGCGCCAACATCTGGCCAGCCTGCAGGCGGCGTTGCGTGTCGCCCGGCGCGGCGACCAGTGCCTGCAGCGTGGGGTCGATGGCGAGCAGGCTGGGCAGGTAGGCATGCCGGCCGAGCTCGGCGGCGAGGTTGGACGCGTACAACTCCAGCCGCTCGGTGCTCAGCGCCGACAGCTGCTCGCGACCGCTGCGCTCGCTCAGGATGTGCGCGAGCGTGAAGCCCAGCGCCATCAGGAGGCCGGTCAGGAACAGATGGAAGCCCGGCCGGCCCAGCAGCCGGGCCAGGTGCATCGCGCGCGGGCGGAAAGGGGCGGGCACAAGCATGACGAGGAGGCGCCAGTGTGCCCATGTGGGGAGCGCTGCGGCAGGCTGGCGCGCGGTTTTTTCAGGGGTGGCGGAAAGTCGCCCGGTGCGCGTGCGGTTTGTGCGGATTTCCGCCCACTCGTCGGCGGTCGACACTCGTGAAATCCGACCTTGACCGGTGGCGCGGGACGGATCGAGCGCCAGAGCGTTTCAACCGGTCGGTGAATACCCTTGAAACAGGCCGATTGGCACGAGGGTTGCGATCACAGCCCTGTCGCGTGGCGCATGCTGCGCCCCATAAATTTTCTGGAGCCCTCATGGAGACTCTGATTCAACAGATCATCAACGGCTTGGTGCTGGGGAGCATGTATGCCCTCGTCGCGCTGGGCTACACGATGGTCTACGGCATCATCAACCTCATCAACTTCGCGCACGGCGAGATCCTGATGGTGGGCGCCATGGTCAGCTGGACCGTGGTCACGCTGCTGGCCGACGCCGGCCTCCCCGGCTGGGCGCTGATGCTGATCGCGCTGGCCTGTGCGGTGGTGGTGTGCGCGGTGCTGAACTTCGCGGTCGAGAAGATCGCCTACCGGCCGCTGCGCAATGCGCCGCGGCTGGCGCCGCTGATCACCGCGATGGGTATGTCGTTGCTGCTGCAGGTGCTCGCAATGATCGTCTGGAAGCCCAATCCCAAGCCCTTCCCGCTGCTGCTGCCCACCGACCCGTTCGACCTGGGCGGCCCGGTCATCACCGTCACGCAATGCCTGATCCTGGGCCTGACGGTCTGCATCCTGGCGGCGCTGATGTACCTGGTGAACTTCACGAAGCTGGGCCGCGCGATGCGCGCTACGGCCGAGAACCCGCGCGTGGCCGGCCTGATGGGCGTGAAGCCCGACTTCATCATCTCCACCACCTTCGTCATCGGTGCGGCGCTGGCCGCCGTGGCCGGCCTGATGTGGGCGGCCAACTACGGCACCGTGCAGCACACGATGGGCTTCATGCCAGGCCTGAAGGCGTTCACGGCCGCGGTGCTGGGCGGCATCGGCAACCTGGCCGGCGCGGTGGTGGGGGGCGTGCTGCTGGGCCTCATCGAGGCCATCGGCGCTGGCTACCTGGGCGAGCTGACCGGCGGTGTGCTGGGCAGCCACTACGCGGACATCTTCGCCTTCGTGGCCCTCATCCTCGTGCTCACGCTGCGGCCCTCGGGCCTGCTGGGCGAGCGCGTCGCTGACCGGGCTTGAGGAGACTCACATGCAAGCCAAGAAACTCATCACCTTCCTGCTCGCAGCCATCGGCCTGCTCGTCGTGCCGCTGTTCGCACAGCAGTTCGGCAGCGGCCCGGTGCGCATCATCGACCTGGCGCTGCTGTACGTGCTGCTGGCGCTGGGCCTGAACATCGTCGTCGGCTATGCCGGCCTGCTGGACTTGGGCTACGTGGCCTTCTACGCGGTCGGGTCCTACTTGTTCGCGCTGATGGCCAGCCCGCACCTCAGCGAGAACTTCGAGGCCTTCCGGGCCGCGTTCCCGGATGGCGTGCATTCGCCGCTGTGGATCGTCATCCCGCTGGCGGCGGGCGTCGCGGCGCTGTTCGGCGTGGCGCTGGGCGCGCCCACGCTGAAGCTGCGCGGCGACTACCTCGCCATCGTCACGCTGGGCTTCGGCGAAATCATCCGCGTGTTCCTGAACAATCTGGAGCACCCGGTCAACGTGACCAACGGCCCACGCGGCATCGGCCAGATCGACTCGTTCCACATCTTCGGCGTCAACCTCGGCAAGTCGCTGCAGATCGGCGACTACACGCTGCCGTCGGTGACGCTGTACTACTACCTGTTTCTGGCACTGGTGGTGGGCAGCGTCATCATCTGCTACCGGCTGGAGCAGTCACGCATTGGCCGCGCATGGATGGCCATCCGCGAGGACGAGATCGCCGCCAAGGCCATGGGCATCAACACCCGCAACCTGAAGCTGCTGGCTTTTGGCATGGGCGCCACGTTCGGCGGCGTGGCCGGCGCGATGTTCGCGAGCTTCCAGGGCTTCGTGTCGCCCGAGTCCTTCAGCCTGCAGGAGTCGGTCATGATCGTCGCGATGGTGGTGCTGGGCGGCATTGGCCACATCCCCGGCGTCATCCTGGGCGCGTTGCTGCTGGCGGCGCTGCCCGAGGTGCTGCGCTACGTTGCCGGCGACATCCAGCAGATGACGGACGGCCGCATCGACGCGTCCATCCTGCGCCAGCTGCTGGTGGCGCTGGCCATGATCACCATCATGCTGATCCGTCCGCGCGGCCTGTGGCCCGCGCCGGAGCACGGCAAGTCCGCCCCAGCGGCCAAGTGAGGGGATGAGCGACATGAGCACACACGACAACATCGTCCTCAACGTCAGCGGCGCGTCCAAGCGCTTCGGCGGCGTGCAGGCCCTGTCCGACGTCGGCATCCAGATCCAGCGCGGCCAGGTCTACGGCCTGATCGGCCCCAACGGCGCTGGCAAGACGACCTTCTTCAACGTCATCACCGGCCTGTACACGCCCGACGGCGGCAGCTTCTCACTGGGTGGCACGCCGTACACACCGCAGGCCGTGCACCAGGTCGCCAAGGCCGGCATCGCGCGCACCTTCCAGAACATCCGCTTGTTCGCCGACATGACGGCGATCGAGAACGTGATGGTGGGCCGCCACATCCGCACCAAGTCCGGCCTGGTCGGCGCGGTGTTCCGCACGCCCAAGTTCAAGGCCGAGGAAGCCGCCATCAAGGCACGCGCGCAGGAGTTGCTGGACTATGTCGGCATCGGCAAGTACGCGGACTACAAGGCCCGCACGCTGAGCTACGGGGACCAACGCCGCCTGGAGATCGCTCGCGCACTGGCCACCGACCCGCAGCTGATCGCGCTGGACGAGCCCGCCGCCGGCATGAACGCGACCGAGAAGGTCGTGCTGCGCGAGTTGATCGACCGCATCCGCAACGACGGCCGCACCATTTTGCTGATCGAGCACGACGTGAAGCTGGTCATGGGCCTGTGCGACCGGGTCACGGTGTTGGACTACGGCAAGCAGATCGCCGAGGGCACGCCGGCCGAGGTGCAGAACAACGAGAAGGTGATCGAGGCCTACCTCGGCGCCGGTCACAAAACACATTGAGCACGCACATGGCAGACGCAAAGCAAACCCTGCTGAAGGTCAGCGGCCTGAAGGTCGCCTACGGCGGCATCCAGGCCGTCAAGGGCGTGAGCTTCGAGGTGCGCGAGGGCGAACTGGTGTCGCTGATCGGCGCCAACGGCGCGGGCAAAACCACCACGCTGAAGGCCATCACCGGCCTGCAGCCGGTGGCCGCCGGCAGCGTGGAGTACCTGGGCAAGGCCATCAAGGGCCAGGGCGCCTGGGACCTGGCCAAGCAGGGCCTGGTGATGGTGCCCGAGGGCCGCGGCACGTTCACGCGCATGACCATCGTCGAGAACCTGCAGATGGGCGCCTACAACCGCAAGGACGGGGAGATCAACGCCGACATGGACAAGGTCTTCGGCCTGTTCCCGCGGCTGAAGGAGCGCGCCAAGCAACTGGCCGGCACCATGTCTGGCGGCGAGCAGCAGATGCTGGCCATGGGCCGCGCGCTGATGGCGCGCCCCAAGGTGCTGCTGCTGGACGAGCCCTCCATGGGCCTGTCGCCCATCATGGTGGACAAGATCTTCGAGGTCGTGAACGACATCCACCAGCAGGGCGTGACGGTGTTGCTGGTCGAGCAGAACGCCAGCCGCGCGCTGCAGCTGGCCAACCGCGGCTACGTGATGGAGTCTGGCGAGGTCACGATGGAGGGCGAGGGCCGTGCGCTGCTGAACGACCCCAAGGTGCGCGCCGCGTACCTGGGCGAGTAGGCGCTCTTTCTGATTCGCGCCGTCTAGATCGAGCCTGCCGAGACGATCGGTCCGGTCGGCGCCCCGGTGGGCGAGCCGCCGGTCGGCTCCAGGCTGACGGCAAAGGCCTTCGTCTGCGCGAGCAGGTTGGCGCGCGTCACGGTGGTTGCCACGTCGCCGGCCTGCACCAGCCCCAGCGACCGCGGCGAGCCCTCTCGCGGCACGGCCCACAGCTGCAGCGAATAGCGGGGGTCGATGGCCAGCGGCGCCAGCGGCTTCAGCACCAGCGTGCGGCCGTCTGAAGCCACGCTGGCGACGAAACCGGTCTTGACCAGCTCGACCCCATCCGGCGTGCTGCGCATCACCACCACGACCGGCGGCGCCTCGGGCGCCGGGCGCGCCACCACCAGGGCCAGCACGACCGACGCCGCCAGCGCCGCGCCGCTGAGGCCTTGCCAGAACCGCAGCACGCCGCGCCGAACCGGCCGGGGCGCTGCGGTCGACACCCGTTCATCGTTCGCTGCCGCACCAAAGAGGCGAGCCTGAACGGCCGCCCACACGTGCGCGCCCGGCTCCACGGGCGCCACCTGCCCGGCCAACAGTTGCAGGCGGGCCAGCCATTCCGCAGTGGCACGGGCCAGCGCGGGATGCGCGGGCAGCAGCCGCTCGAAACGGCGGCGCGCGCCGCCTCGCAAGGTGCCCACCGCGTAGTCGGCGGCCAGCCGTTCAGCGCGCTCGGGATGTGCGTAGTCCATCAGGCGGCCCTCCCCATGGCATCCAGCCGCGCGGTTGCCTGGTCCAGGCAGGTGCGCAGCTTCAGCAGCCCGCGGCGCACCCAGCTCTTCACGGTGCCCAGTGGCTGGTGCAGGTGATCGGCCACCTCGGCATGGGACAGTCCCTGGTAGTAAGCCAACGCCAGGCTGCTGCGCTGCTCGCCGCTGAGCGATTCCATGCACCGGTGCAGCTCGTGTGCCCGGCTCGCGTCGTCCAGCAGGTCCTGCGGAGCGGGCTGTTCGCTGGGCAGGTGTTCGAGCAGATCCGTCTCGACGCCGTCCGCGTCCAGCCCGCCAAAGCGGCTGACGGTGACCGGTTGCGTGGCCTTGCGGCGCAGGCTGTCGATGGCCCGGTGACGGGCGATGGTCGTCAGCCAGGTCAGCACACGCCCCTGCGCGACGTCAAAAGTCGCCGCCTGCCGCCAGGCGGCGATGAACACCTCCTGGAGCACCTCTTCCGCCTGGTCTCTGTCGCGGTTGATGCGCAGCACCACGCCGAAAAGCAGGGCGCTGGTGGCCCGGTACAACTCCTCGAAGGCGCGCCGGTCTGCGGCGGCGACGCGTGCCATCAGGGCGGCGAGCCGCTCATCGCGTTCGGCGTGGGGCGAGGGCACCGCCGAGAGCGGGGCGGTCGTGGGGTCGGGCGGCTGCGTCATGCGTGGTTGTACGCTGATCCGGCCGGATTGGATGACCCGGCAGCGCCCTGGTTTCCCCCGGGGCGCCGGGTCAGAAGCTACGGCGCCAGGTGATGCGCCAGGTGCGGGGCTCGGCGGGGTGCACATGGCGGTCGGCCACCGGTGTCGCCTCGCCCGGCAGGCGCGACTCGTAGAAGTACTCGATGTCGTTGACGCGCCGGTCCAGGAGGTTGAAGACGTCCAGCGTCAGGTCCGTTCTCGGGCCGAAGCTGCGGCTCACGCGCAGGTTGGCCGTCAGCGACGCGCGCGAGCGCACGCTGTCATCCTCGATCAGCGGGGCGCTGCCCAGGTATCGCCACTGCAGGCTGCCGGACCACGGGCCCAGATCGCGCAGCGTCACGCCGACGGAGGCGACGCGGTCCACCGCGTTCGGGATGCGCGCGCCGGCCGGGTCGGCGTCGGCGAACCGGGCCCGCGTCCACGCGAAGTCGGCATCCACCAGCAGCCACGGGGCCGGCACGAAGCGGTTGTTCCATTCCAGACCGTGGCGCCGGCTGGGGCGGTTGGCCTCGGTGGCGCCGGCGTCCCCGACGTAGACCAGCTCCGAGTCGAAATCCAGCCGCCACAGCGCCAGCGAGCTTTGCAGGCCCGGCACGATCTCGCTGCGCACGCCCAGCTCGTAGCCCTTCGCCCCCACCAGCCCCGGCACCGCCTCCACCGGCTCGCCGCTGCGCGGGTCCACGCGCGCTGTCACGCCGCGCGCGTCGTTGCTGTGAAAGCCGCGGCCGGCGTTCAGGAACACCTCCGTGCGCGACCATGGCCCCAGCACCAGCGATAACTTCGGCGATGCCAGCGTCTGCCGAGCCGCGCCGGAGTTGGCTGCGTTGCTCAGGCTGTGGACGCGAAAGCGCGCCTGGTCGGCACGCACGCCGACGACCGTGCGCGCCCACGGCAGCAGTTCCACGCTCAGCTCGCCGTACGCACTGGCCAGCGACTGACGCACGCGGTCCTCGCGCGTGGTGCTCAAGGTGGCGCGGGCCTGGGTGTCGAAAAGGCCCACCTCCGCGCGGTCGTGCCGCAACTGCACGCCCACCTCGCTGCGCGCGGGCAGGCCGCCCAGCCGCAGGTCCGCCGCGTGGCTGGCCCGCAGCCCGTAGACACGCCGGTCGTCCTGCTGCGAGAACTGGTCACCCGTGTCGGGGCGCTCCAGCCCATACGTGAAGTTGGAGAACAGCGACAGCTGATAGGCCATGGCGTACGCGGCCACGCGGGTGCTGCGGCCGTCCGCGTCGCGTGACCATTCGCCCGACACGCTGCTGCGCCGCGTGCGGCCGCCGTCGGTCGGGTCGATGGCGTCAAAGCGATCGAACGGCCGGCCATTCCACACGCCGGCGTCGATCAGCCGCTGCGGCACCTGGTCGGTCGATGTCCAGCGCGCGCGATAGTCCATGGCGGCCACGCGCCAGCGGTCGCTGCCGCGGTCACTCGACAGGCTCAGCACCACGTTGCGGCGGTTCAAGTCCTCGGGCAGCCGCCACGGGCCGTCGTTGCCCATCGCTTCCACGGCGCCCAGCAACTGCAGGCCGTCGTCCAAGCGAGTGGACCCCGCCGCCACGGCGCGGCGGTAGCGGCCCTCGCCGAGCGTGACGCTGACGAACGGCGCGCTCAGCTGGCGCAGGTAGTCGATGTCTGCCGAGCCGGCCGCGGCGAAGTCGCCATTGCGCGCGAAGTAGGGCCCCTTGCGGTAGTCGATGCGCTCCACCAGCTCCGGGATCAGAAAGTTCAGGTCGGCGTAGCCCTGGCCGTGCGCGTGGCTGGGCATGTTGACCGGCAGCCCCATGACGGTGGTGGCGAAGTCGGTGCCGTGGTCGAGGTTGAAGCCGCGCAGGAAATACTGGTTGGCCTTGCCGTCGCCGCTGTGCTGCGTGACGATGAGGCCCGGCACAAACTCCAGCACCTCGCCGGGCCGCAGCACCGGCCGGCTCTTGATGAGCTCTGCACGCACGGCGCCTTGCGATGCGGCGTCGCTGCTGCCCACGCCGTTGTCATAGTGCCGGCCGTCGACCTCCACGCGCTGCAATGCCACGACCGCCGGGGTGGCGGGCGCCTCGGCGGCGCGTGCGCCTGTCAGCGCCATGGCCGCAGCGGCGCCCAGCCAGATCTTCGAGTTCGTCATCCGCCCACTCCCAACAATTGCATGTCAAACAGGCGCTCCACCAGCCACAAGGTGGCGATGAGCGCCACGGCGGCGGAGCCGGCCCCGAGCACCCACCGCACGTAGCCGCGCCAGCGGCGCGCCGCCCAGACCAGCGGCACCAGCACGGCGACGATGGCCAGCTGGCCCGCTTCCACGCCGACATTGAACAGGACCAGCGGCAGCGCCAGCTCCCCTCGTGCCAGGCCCATGTCCTTCAGCGCATTGGCGAAGCCGAAGCCGTGCACCAAACCAAACGCGAACGTGAGCTGCCAGCGCGCGTCCACCACCACGGGCCGCAGGTTGTTCAGTGCGGCGAGCAACACGCTCAGCGCGATGAGGCTTTCGACCCCGCGCGAGGGCGGATCCAGCACGTCGAACACGGCCAGCGCCAGCGTGATGGAGTGCGCCACCGTGAACGCCGTGACAACGCCCAGCACGCGCCACAGTGCCGGTCGCCAGGCGGAGGCCGGCCGCCAACGGCCCGCCTCGCGCTGCAGCACCGCCGGCAGCAGCAGCACGACGAGGAACAGCACGTGATCGATGCCGATCCAGATGTGGTGCACGCCGTCGCGGAAGATGGTGCCCGCGCCGAGCACGGCGCCGCTGGTGTCCGGCGCGCCGGCGGCGGTGGCGGCCAGCGGCAGTCTCAGCGCAGCCGTGCCCGGCGCGATGACCGTCGTCCGCGCAGCACCCGACTGGCGCCACACCAGCACGCCGCGGTGCGTGGGGTCGGTGGCGGCGAAGAGGTCGTAGCCCAGCTCGGCGGTGGCGGCCGGTGCCTGGGCGCAGGTCCAGCGGCGCGTCAGCACCGCGTAGCGGCCGTCGCTGTGCGCGTCCAGCTGCAGCGGCGCCATCGGGCCGGGCTCGCAGCGCGCACCCGCGGTGTCGCGGACGTCCAGCCGCACGTCGCGGCGGGCCAGCGCTTCGAGATCGGCGGCGCGCGCGCGCACCTCGCCCCAGCGCAGCAGGCCATCGTCATCGGCGTCGAGCACGAGGTCGCGGTCCAGGTCGCGCAGGGCGATGTCCGCGCGCAGCGTCACGGTGCGGTCATCCGCCTGCAGCTGCAGGTAGGCGTCGCTGGCCTTGTGCGCCCAAGCGGCAGGCGCCAGGAGGGCGCCTGCCAGGCTGACCCAGGCCCAGGCCCGAAGCAGGCGGGCCGTCATGCCGGCTCCTTCAGGCGACGGTCCTGCAGGCCCTGCTCGCGCATGAAGCGGCGCACGGGTTCCGCGGCCTGCGGCTGCTGTGCAGCGCGGGCGGCGCGCATCAGCAGCACGGCATCGGCCGGCTCGCGTTGCTGGGCCCAGTTCAACGTGGCCTGGCGCAGCGCCTCGGCGGTGTCGCCGCGCACGTCCAGCGCGAAGCGCGCGCGCTCGCGGGCGTGGCTGGTGTCGCCGCGAAGCGCCGCGGCGTCCAGGCGCGCCTGCATCTCGGCGGCGGCGCGGGCGGCGTCGGGTTCTTGCAGCCGGTGCCAGGCGATGGCCAGCCGCAGCAGCAGCGCGTCGGGCAGCGCTTCGAGCGAATCGGGCTGCCGCGGGCGCACGAGCGTGGCGGCGTCGGCGGGCCGCTTCGCGTCCAGCAGCCAGTCGGCGTAGGCGGCGCGTGCGTAGGGGTCATCGCCCAGTCGCAGCGCGCGGGCGTACAGCGGGCCGGCTTCGGGCCTGCCCTGGCGCTCGGCCAGTTCGGCCCGCAGCAGTGCGAGCCAGGCGTGCGGCGCGTTGGGGGCACGGTCCAGTTCGGCCAACCGCCGCGCGGCGGCATCGGCGTGACCCTGCAGGCTGTCGAGTTCGGCGACACAGGCCTGGCCGTGCGGCGACGACAGCGGCGGTGCGGCCAGGCGCTGGCAGCCGGCGCGCGCTTCGGCCCAGCGGCCACGCACCTGCAGCAGGCTGGCGCGCGTCAGCTCGGCCTGCGCCTGCACGGCGGCGGGCAGGCGGGGCGCGGCCAGCACACGGTCCAGCTCCGCCAGCGCGGCGTCGAACTCGTGCCGGGCCTGCAGCACGGTCGCCTTCAACAGCCGCGCGGCGGCGGGCGCAGCAGCGTCGGTCCACCAGGGCTGCAGCCAGGCCTGGGCGGTGCCGAGGTCGCGCGGGTCGCCGTTCTGGCGGCTGCGCTCGATGGCCTCGCGCGCGGCGCGCAGCGCCACACCGAGGTCTTGGGGACGCTGCGCCAGCACGCGCTGTTCGGCCCGTCGGCGTGCACGCTCCTCCGCCGAGCCCGCGCGCAGCGGCAGGCGCTCCACGACCTCATCGTCCTGACGAGGCGTGAAAGGCGCTGCGGAGGCTGCGAGCGAGACGGCTGTGAGGCACGCGAGCGCCAGGGCTCGCGCGGTCCTCAACTGACCGACGCCGGTTCGTCGGTTTCGCTGGCGGGCGGCACCGTGACGTTGTCAGCCGTCAGCGGCTCCGCCGTCTCGCTGGACATCGCCGTCGTCGTCAGCGTGAACTGCGTGTACGCCGACGACGAGACCAGTGCGCTGTCGGGCACCGAGGCCGCCGTGGTGCCGCCCGGCGGCATGCTGCCGTCGTCGCCGCCGCCGCCAAAGCAGCCGGTCACCAACGCCGCGACGGCGGACACCACGAGCAGTGCCGGGCTGGCGCGTCCTGAAGAAGAGGTGTTCATGGCAGGCTCCTGTCTCACTGCGTGCCGCCGGCGGGCGTGTTGAGGTACGGGAAGCCGGCCAGCAACGGGACGACAGCCTGGTCGACCGCGTCATGCAGCTTCAGCGACGTCATGCCCAGCGGCACGGCAGACGGCCGGCAGGCGGCGCCGAAGCCTAGCGCGTCGTTGTCGCCGTTGGCGATGCACAGGCCTCCCATCACCGCCACCAACGAGATGTCGACGACGTCATCCTTGGGCCGGCGGCCGTTGGGGAAGCCGGCGTTGTCGTTGCCCTTGGCCAACAGATTGCCGACGATGCCCAGGCGGTTCTGCTGCGCGAACGGCACGGCCGCAATGGACGTGTTCAGGCGCAGTTCTTCCGACGCGACGACGTTGGTCGGCTGGTTGACGCCCTTGATGCCGGTCAGGAAGGTGGTGACGAGATCGTTGCGCGGCAGGTTGGTCGGTGCCGAGCCGGGGATGGCGAGCACCGTGGACAGCAGCACCGGCAGCGTCGGGTTGGTCACATAGGCGGCGAACTGCGCGTCGTCCTTCGGCTTGGACGCATTGAAGCGGTCCTTGTCCGGCAGGCCGATGACCACTTCGTTGACCAGGGGCATGCCCAGGCGCGACACCTGGACCCACGCACCGCCGGCCTTGTCGCTGGTCTGGTGGCCCGCCTTGGGCGACGGATCCAGGATGCGGGCCTGGCGCATGCTGGCTGAGGTCCAGCCGCCGACCACCGGTTCGCTACCGGCGACGAGGCAGCTCTTGTGCACTTCAAGCGCCAGCGTGGTGACGTTCTTGGCGTCCAGCGTGTTCGGCGCGGCATTGATCAGCGCCGGATCGGTAATCACTGCCGCCGGTGCGTTCACCAGGTCGAAAATTGTGCCGAGGTTGACGGCAAACGGGTCTTTGCGCTGGCCCACGAACAGCTTGGCGGCCTGGTTGCAGCCCGGTACGTTGACGGTGTAGATGTGCTTGGCCGCGTAGGCGGGGTAGTCGGCGATGGTCTTCTTGCCGATGTTGTCGACCGGCTTGTCGAACGTGGCTGAGCCACCGCTGGCATTGGTGATGGCGGTGCGCGTGCCGGCACGGCGGTCGCCGCGCACGATGTCGACCGTGTAGGTTTCGTTGACGTTCAGCGTCGCGGCCTTGACGTCTGACACGGCGCCGGACTGGATCAGCGGGATCGGCACGCTCTTGTCACCGACCATCAACGCGGTGCTCTTGAGGTTGTTCTTGAATCGGAACTGGAAGGTGACGTCTTCCTTGGCGTCGCCGTTGTTGTCGACGTGGATCTCGTAGAGCGCGTTGGGGTCCAGCGAGAAGTAGTTGGGGCCGCCGTACGCGTCCTGCAGCGGCAGGTAGTTGGCGATGAGCGTGACGTAGTCGGTGCGGCCCGCCTCGTAGCTCATGAACATGTAGAAGTCCGTCGCATCCACCTTGGGAACAGTGGTGATGAACGGCGCCTCGCGGTGGCTGGACGCGAAGGCCAGGTGGGCGCAGAGCGCGCTGGCGGCAATCAGCCCGACGCGCAGCGGCGTCGCCAATGGGAACTGGTTCATGGGATGTGTCCTCGTCGTTGGAGGGAAGCGGAGTGGATGCCGGGCGAATCGGGTTCGCCTGCTCGTCTTACGCGGCTTTGTCAGCCGTGGATGCGATTTCTGCCCCTCAAGCGGGAAAGAACATGGGCATCCACTGCGGTGGTGGCAAGCCGTGCGCCGGGTGCGTCCCGTCAGCGTCCGTGCTTTCGGGGACGGCGCATCGAAGAAAGAGTGCATCCAATCGTGGTTTGCTGCGTAAGCGCCCGCGCGCCCGCGTTCACATCTAGGGACTGGCACGGCCGTGCCGCGCCGGTCTCTTCAGTCAGACCATGCGAACCAGTTTGCTGCGCGCCCAGTCGTCGGCCACGCGGGCCGGCGTCGAGTCGGCGACCTGCACACGCTGCAGCAGCTCCTCCACGCGCTCGGCGATCCTGCCGACTTCGGCCATCACGGCGGTCTCTTCACCTTCGCCGCGGTACTCGCGCGCCACACTGATGATGCCGCCCGCGTTCACCAGGTAGTCGGGCAGGTAGCAGATGCCGCGGCGCTGCAGCGCGTCGCCGTCGGCGGGCGTGGCGAGCTGGTTGTTGGCGGCGCCGGCGATCAGCCGGGCGCGGATGGCGGGCACGGTCTGCTCGTTCAGCGACGCGCCGAGGGCGCACGGCGCCAGCACGTCCACGTCGGCGTTCAGGATCTCGCCCACGGGCACGGCCTGGGCTCCCAACTGCGCCACGGCGCGCTCGACCTTGGTCGCATCCACATCGGCCACCACCAGCTGCGCGCCTGCTTGATGCAGGAACTCCGCCAAGTGCCAGCCCACTGCTCCCAGGCCCTGCAGTGCGACGCGCACGCCGTCCAGCGAGTCCCGGCCCAGCACCAGCCGCACGCCGGCCCGGATGGACACGAACACGCCCCAGGCCGTCTTGGGGCTGGGATCACCGCCGAACGCGCCTTCGCGCGGGATGCCGCTGACGAAGGGCGTATGGGCTTGCATGCCGCGCATGTCGGCGGTGGTGGTGCCGACGTCTTCGGCGGTGATGTAAGCGCCGTTCAGCGACTGCACCGCGCGGCCGAAGGCGGCGAAGAGGGCGGGCCGGTCGAAGTCGCCTTGCGGCTTCAGGATGACGGCCTTGCCGCCGCCGAAGGGCAGGTCGGCCAGCGCGTTCTTCAGGCTCATGCCTTGCGACAGGCGCAGCGCGTCGTTCAGCGCGGCGAGTTCGGTGTCGTAGTGCCACAGCCGGCAGCCGCCGAAGGCGGGGCCGCGCGCGGTGCTGTGCACGGCGAGGATGGCCTTGAGGCCGGTGGCCGGGTCGGTGGCGAGCAGCACGCGTTCGTGGGCAGCTTGCTCGGGCAGGCCGAAGAGGGAGGTCGTCATGATGGAGGCGCTTTTGGCGCGGTAGATGAACAAACGGCCACGCTTTTGGCGTGGCCGTCGAGGAGTTTATCGGGCCGCTCTCACGGTCCCTGGAATCCACCGCTTCGCAACGTGATCACCAAGGTATCGCGCCAGCCGCGCTCGCCGGCCACCAGCGGCTGGATGGGCGTGGTCTCGTGGATGACGCGGGCGTCGTCCAGCAACAGCGCGGTCCACGGCTCCAGCATCGTGAAGCGCTGGCCAGCCGGGCCGTGGGCGTCGAACACGCGCGACTCGCCGCCCTTGATCTCGTGGCGGCCCACCAGCAGCACGGCCACCAGGTCCACGCCATCGCGGTGCGCGCCCTCGGGCGTGGGCCGGCCGATGCCGTCGCTGGTGTCGATGCGGAAGGGGTGGGCCTCGATGAACCAGGGCTGCTCTCCCTTCAGCGCAGACGCCACGCGTGCCAGTCCCCGCAGCAGCGCTGCCCAGGCCGGTGAATTGACCATCTGCTGCGCCAGCGGCACGTACCAGCGCTGGATGCCGCCGTGCAGCGCGTTGTAGTCCAGCGGCTGCCAGTGCGCGCGGTGCGGCTGCAGCGTCAGCGTGTCGCCGTCGGCGACGAAGCAGCCGTGGCGACGGAAGCGGTAGCGGCCGCCGTCGCGCAGGTAGCCGTCGGGCGGCAGGTCGTCCCAGCAGGGCATGAGCGGGTCGAGTTCGGCGGCCGACACGCCCAGCACGGGCAGCGCGGCCGGCGCGAGTACGGCCTCGCCCTCGCGCTTGAGGGCGCCGACGAGGTCGGCCGGATCGGTCCAGGGCGGCTCGAACATGGTCGCTCAGCCGTTCGCGTGCTTGTCGGCTTCGGAAGTGAAGGCGTCCGCGTAGAACTCGGTGTCGGGGAGTCCGCACTGGGCAACAAAGTCCTTCTGGGCGGACTCGACCATGATGGGCGCGCCGCATGCATAGACCTGATGGGCGGTCATGTCGGGCACGTCGGCCATGACGGCCTGGTGCACGAAGCCCGTGCGACCCGTCCAGCCTTCGTCCGGCTCCGAAAGCACGGGCACGTAGGTCAGCGTGGGCCACTCGGCCGCCACCTGCGCGATCCAGTCGCTCAAGTACAGGTCGGCCTGCTTGCGGGCGCCCCAGTACAGCACCATGGGCCGCTTCGATTCGATGTGGCGGGCGCGCTCGATGATCGCCTTGATGGGCGCGAAACCGGTGCCGCTGGCCAGCAGCACGATGGGCTTCTCGCTGTCCTCGCGCAGGAAAAAGCTGCCGAAAGGCCCTTCCATGCGCAGGATGTCCTTCTCCTTCAGCGCACCGAACACGTGGTCGGTGAACTTGCCGCCCGGCATGTGGCGGATGTGCAGCTCGATCTGACCCGGCAGCGAATGCGGCGCGTTGGCCATCGAGTAGCTGCGGCGCGAGCCGTCGCGCAGGATGAACTCGACGTACTGGCCGGCGCGGAACTGGAAGTTCTGGTTGGCGGCCAGCTGCATGGTCAGCACGGCTACGTCAGGCGCGGGCTTCAGCATCGCGGCCACGCGCGTGGGCAGCTTCAGCACCTGGAACTCGCCGGCGCCGGGCACGGTGCGGGCCTCGACGACGCAGTCCGTCTGGGGCCGTGCACAGCAGGTCAGCACAAAGCCGGCAGCTTCTTCTTCGGCAGACAGCGCCTTGGGCTGGTGGTTGCCATGCACGACGGCGCCTTCCAGCAGCTTGCTCTTGCAGGAGCCACAAGCGCCGTCCTTGCAGCCGTAGGGCAGGCCGACGCCGTTGCGGATGGCGGCGGCGAGCAAGGTGTCGTCGCCCTCGGTGGTGTAGACGCGGCCGGCGGGCTGGATGGTGATCTGGTAGGACATGAGGGCTTCAAAAAGCAAGCGGCCCCGCAGCGAATCCCGGGGCCGTAGACTGCCCGCCATTTTGCCGTACCCCCGAATGACCCCGAGGCTCCTCATCATTGGTTGTGGCGATGTGGGCTTGCGCCTGCTCAAACTTCTTGCAGGCCGTTGGCGCTTGTTCGCGCTGACGTCCAGCCCCGAGCGCGTGCCGGCGCTGCGTGCCGCAGGCGCCGTGCCGCTGCTGGGCAACCTGGACGATGCGGTCACGCTGTCGCGGCTGGCCGGGCTGGCGGACCTCGTGCTGCACCTGGCGCCGCCCGCGCGGGACGGTGACACCGATGTCCGCACGCGCCAGCTGCTCGGCGCGTTGGCACGCCGGCCGCCGGCCGCGCTTGTCTACGTCAGCACCACCGGCGTCTATGGCGATTGCGGCGGCGCCGTCATCGACGAAACGCGCGCGCTGAACCCGGCCACCGACCGTGCGGCTCGGCGCGTCGATGCCGAGTCGCAGCTGCGCGCCTTCGGCCGCCGCCACGGCACGCGCGTGAGCCTGCTGCGCGTGCCGGGCATCTACGCGCGCGACCGTGAGGGCGGCCATCCGCGGGAGCGGCTGGCCAAGGGTACGCCGGTGCTGCTGCGCGAGGACGATGTGTTCACCAACCACATCCACGCTGACGACCTGGTGCGCGCCTGCCTGCTGGCGCTGCTGCGCGGCCAGCCGCAGCGCGCCGTCAACGTCTGCGACGACAGCCAGTTGCTGATGGGCGACTACTTCGACCTGGCGGCCGACCTGTCAGGGCTGCCGCGGCCCGAGCGCATCACGCGTGCGCAGGCGGCCGAGCGCATGAGCGCGATGCAGCTGAGCTTCTGGAGCGAGTCGCGCCGGATCTTGAACCACAGGCTCAGGCGTGAGCTGCGCCTGAAGCTTCGGTACCCGACGCCGCGCGAAGGGCTCTAGCCGCGCCGGCGCGGCGAGCGCCAGTGGCGGATCAACAGCCACGCGCCCAGCATGCCGCCCAGGTGAGCGAAGTGGGCCACGCCGCTGGAGCGGCCGAAGCCCAGGATCAGCTCCAGGCCGCCGAAGATCGCAACGAAGTACTTGGCCTTCATCGGGATGGGCGGGATCAGCGGCACGATGATTCGGTTGGGGAACAGCATGCCGAACGACAGCAGCAGGCCGAAGATCGCGCCAGAGGCGCCCACCGTCGGCGCGTTGGTGCCGATGACCCAGGTGAACAGCAGCTGCACGGCGGCCGCGCTCAGCGTGCTGGCCACCAGGATCTGCGTGTAGCGCTTGGGACCCCAGACACGCTCCAGCTCGCCGCCAAACATCCACAGCCCCAGCATGTTGAACAGCAGGTGCATGAAGTCGCCATGCAGGAAGGCGTAACTCAGCGGCTGCCAGGGCAGGAAGGCGCCCGACTGCAGCGGCCACAGCTCGAACCAGAAGGCCAGCGACGGGAACAGGATGAAGAAGCAGAAGGCACCGGCGCAAGCCAGCATGAAGGCTTTGGTGACCTGAGGCAGCGGAGGCATGGAGTTGCGGCTGTGCGCCGGGAGGGCGCCTGCACCGGAAGGGCCGGTGCTTACCGTTTTGAGTATGCCAGGGGAAAAAAGCCGTTTCGTCTGGTGCCCGGGGCCGGACTCGAACCGGCACACCTTGCGGCGGGGGATTTTGAGTCCCCTGCGTCTACCGATTTCGCCACCCGGGCCCGTCGGAAACTGCTTTCTCGCCGTTGCAGCGAGGGGCTGGATTATGCACTCGCCAAGGCTTGGTTTTTGAACCCGCTGCCACAATCGCCCGAATGAACTATCCGACCCTCGAAGACGTCATCGGTGCCACGCCCCTGGTGCGACTGCAGCGCCTGCCAGGCCCCGATGCGCGCGGCAACGTGATCCTGGCCAAGCTGGAGGGCAACAACCCGGCCGGCTCGGTGAAGGACCGACCGGCCATCAGCATGATCAAGCGTGCCGAGGAGCGCGGCGAGATCAAGCCCGGCGACACGCTGATCGAGGCGACCTCGGGCAACACCGGCATCGCACTGGCGATGGCGGCGGCCATCCGCGGCTACCGCATGGTGCTCATCATGCCGGAGGACTTGTCCATCGAGCGCGCGCAGACGATGAAGGCGTTCGGCGCCGAGCTGATCCTGACGCCCAAGACCGGCGGCATGGAGTACGCCCGCGACCTCGCTGAGCAGATGGCCCGGGAAGGCAAGGGCCGCGTGTTGGACCAGTTCGCCAACCCCGACAACCCGCGCGTGCATTACGAGACCACCGGCCCCGAGCTGTGGAAGGACACGGGCGGGCGCATCACGCACTTCGTCAGCGCCATGGGCACGACCGGCACCATCACCGGTACGTCACGCTTCCTGAAGGAGCAGAACGCGGCCGTGCGCATCGTTGGTGCGCAGCCGGCCGACGGGTCGCGCATCCCGGGCATCCGCAAGTGGCCCGAGGCCTACCTGCCCAAGATCTACGACCCGAGCGGCGTGGACGAGCTGGTGCTGGTGAGCCAGGCCGACGCCGAGGACATGGCGCGCCGCCTGGCCCGCGAGGAAGGCCTGTTCGCCGGCATCTCGGCGGCGGGCGCCTGCTGGGTGGCCTTGCAGATCGCCAAGCAGGTCGAGAACGCGACCATCGTGTTCATCGTCTGCGACCGCGGCGACCGCTACCTGTCCACCGGGGTGTTCCCGGCGTGAAAGCGCCGACCTATTGTCCCGACTGCGCGACGCCGCTGGCGTCGATCACGCTGGCTGAGGACGGCGGCGACAAGACGCGCCTGCGCTGCCCGGCCTGCGGCTGGACGCACTGGAACAACCCGACGCCAGTCCTGGCGGCGGTCATCGAATGCATGGACCGCGACGGCCAGGTGCTGCTGGCACGCAATGCCGCCTGGCCGGGGCGTTTCTTCGGCCTGATCACCGGCTTCATGGAGGCCGGCGAGAGCCCCGAGGAGGGCATCCGCCGCGAGATCGGCGAAGAGACGGCACTGCAGGTCGATCAGTTGACGCTGCTGGGCGTCTGGGACTTCCAGCGCATGAACCAGATCATCATTGCGTACCACGCGCAGGCGCACGGCGACATCCGGCTGTCGCAAGAGCTGGCCGAGTACCAACTGATCGCGCCCGAAGAGGTGCGCTGCTGGCCGCAGGGCACCGGTCAGGCCCTGGCGACGTGGCTGCGCTCCAAAGGCATCGAACCGCAGTGGCTGGACCTCAAGAGAGAATGAAGATCATGGACGTGCAACGCGAGATCGACACCCGGGGGCTGAATTGCCCGCTGCCCATCCTGAAGGCCAAGAAGGCGCTGGCCGAGATGCTCAGCGGCGAGTTGTTGCGCGTGGTCGCGACGGACCCAGGTTCGCTGCGCGACTTTCAGGCCTTCGCACGTCAGACGGGCAACGAACTGGTCGAGCAGGTCACCGCAGGCGCGGAGTTCGTCCACATCCTGCGGCGCCGCTGAAGCCCTCAGATGTCCAGGGTCTGCAGGTACTCCCTGAAGCCCGGACCCAGCTGCGGGTGGGCCAGTGCCAGCTCGACATTCGCCTGCAGGAAGCCTTCCTTGCTGCCGCAGTCGTAGCGCTTGCCGTCATAGCGGAAGGCGAACACCTTCTCGCGGCGCAGCAACCCGGCGATGCCGTCGGTCAGCTGGATCTCGCCGCCCACGCCGCGCGGCTGGTTGGCGATCTCGTGGAACACGCCTGGCGTCAGGATGTAGCGGCCCGCCACGCCCAGGCGTGAGGGCGCGTCCTCGGGTGCGGGCTTCTCCACGATGCGGGTCACGTCCATCACGTTCTCGTTGACGTGCGTGCCGGCGACGATGCCGTAGCGGCGCGTGTGCTCTGCCGGCACTTCCTGCACGGCCAGGATGGAGGCACGCCAGTCGGCGTATTGCTCGACCATCTGCTTCAGGATGCCTCGCCCCGGCTGCGGACCGACCATCAGGTCATCGGCCAGCAGCACGGCGAAAGGCTCGTTGCCCACCAGGCGCTGGCCGCACAACACCGCATGACCCAGGCCCAACGCCTGCGCCTGGCGCACGTAGATGCATTCCATGTCGGCCGGCTTGACGCTGTGCACGACGTCCAGCAGTTCCTGCTTGCCGGCTTTCTCCAGCGCCACTTCCAGCTCGAAGGTCATGTCGAAGTGGTCTTCGATCGGGCGCTTGTGGCGGCCGGTCACGAAGATCATCTCGCGGATGCCGGCTTCGTAGGCTTCCTCGACGGCGTACTGAATCAGCGGCTTGTCGACGACCGGCAGCATCTCCTTGGGCTGGGCCTTGGTGGCCGGCAGGAAACGGGTGCCGAGTCCGGCGACGGGAAAGATGGCTTTGGTGACAGGAGCGCGGGATGTGGAGGCCATGGATACACTGAATAGCAAGGTTCGGGCCATTCTGT
Source organism: Pelomonas dachongensis (assembly GCF_043555865.1). Classification (NCBI taxonomy): domain Bacteria; kingdom Pseudomonadati; phylum Pseudomonadota; class Betaproteobacteria; order Burkholderiales; family Sphaerotilaceae; genus Roseateles; species Pelomonas dachongensis. The sequence continues at coordinate 896,057 of NZ_JBIGHY010000002.1, read as the reverse complement.
CATGGGGCGTATGACAGCCATGACCCTCAAGTTGGGCACATAAAACAATGACCGTCCTGATATTGGAACCGCTGGAAGCTGAGGTGGTGCAGTGGCTCGGCGAGCGCCATGACGCGCGCTTTGCACCCGAGCTGGTGGGCGATGCAGTCGGCCTGGCGGCGGCGGTGCACGACGTGCGGGCACTGGTGGCGCCGCCCGAGGTGCGCATCGACGTGCAACTGCTGCGCGCGGCGCGCCAGCTCAGGGCCATCGGCCGGGCAACGGGAGGGGCGGAGAACATCGACCTCGATGCCTGCCGGCAGGCGCGCGTGGAGGTGGTGCGCTCGCAGGCGTCCACCGCCGGAGCCGAGGCGGAATTCGCCATCGGCGCGTTGTTGAACCTGCTGCGGCGCCTGCCGGTGGAAGGCAGCGACGGCATGCGGGTGGGGCGTGAGCTCGGCTGCTCGACCATCGGTCTTCTGGGCCTGACGCCGGCAGCGCGCGTGATGGCGCAGTTGCTGCAGGCCTTCGGCTCGCGCGTCGTGGGCTACGACCCGGGCCTGCATCCCAGCGACTCCATCTGGGCGCGCTGGGGCATCGATTGCATGGCGCTGGACGAGCTGGTGGAGCACAGCGACGGGCTGGTGTTGCTGCTGCCCTACTTCGAACGATTTCGCGGCCTGTTGGGCGCCCGGCAGCTGGAGCATGCCCGCGCCGGCCAGGTGCTGGTCGCGCTGAGCCAGTCCAGCCTCGTCGACGGCGCTGCGCTGGCGCGTGCGCTGCACGGCGGCCAGATGCGGGCGGCGTGGTTCGACTGCCTGGAGCCGGGTTGGCTGGACAGCGGCGGGCCGCTGCACGGCTTGCACAACCTGCAAGTCACGCCGCGGCTGGCCGGCACGACGCGGGAGTCGCGCGTGCGTGCGGCGTGGGCTGTGGCACGCGGCATCGACGGGCTGTTGAGCAAGGCGCTGGACACGAAACGCGGCAGCCCCCGCGCCGCCGCTTACTGAAGTCGCGCCAGCTGCTCGCGCAGGCGAGCAACCGTCTCCTTGAAGCCTGCCACGCGTGCGCGCTCCTGCTCGACGACGGCGGCCGGCGCGCGGGCGACGAAGCTCTCGTTGCCCAGCTTGGCCTCGGCCTTGCCAATCTCGCCTTCCAGGCGCGTGGCCTCCTTGGTCAGGCGGGCGCGCTCGGCCTCCACGTCGATCTCCACCTTCAGCGCCAGCTTCGCAGCGCCGTGCACCAGCACCGGCGATGTGGCGCTGTGCTTCGCAAATTCGGCGTCGTCGGCGATCAGTTCCACGGCGCTCAGCTTGGCCAGCACCTTCAGCACGGCGGCGGCTTCACTCAGGAAGCTCAGGTCGCCGCCCACCAGCAGCGGCACGCGGTCGCTCGGGCTCAGGTTCATCTCGCCGCGCAGGCTGCGCGTGATGCCGACGACGTCCTTGAGTTGCGTCATCCAGGCGTCGGCGCTCGCATCGATGCGCTCGGGTGCCGCGATGGGGTAGCCGGCCTGCGTGATGTAGTCCACTGTCTTGCGGCCGGCCACCGGGGCCACGGTCTGCCACAGCTCCTCGGTGATGAAGGGCGCGATGGGGTGCAGCAGGCGCAGCGTGGTCTCCAGCACGCGGATCAGCGTGCGGCGCGTGGCGCGCTGCTGGGCCTCGTCGCCGGTCTGGATCTGCACCTTGGCGATCTCCAGGTACCAGTCGCAATACTCGTCCCAGACGAAGCTGTAGACCGCGTTGGCCACGTTGTCGAGACGGTACTCGGCGAAGCCTTGTGCGGCGGCGGCTTGCACACGCTGCAACTCGCTGACGATCCAGCGGTCGGCCTGACTGAACTTGTTGTAGCCGGGCGGGCAGCTGCCCTGCGCATTCGCGAGGCCGCAGTCCTGGCCTTCGCAGTTCATCAGCACGAAACGGGTCGCGTTCCAGAGCTTGTTGCAGAAGTTGCGGTAGCCCTCGCAGCGCTTGGTGTCGAAGTTGATGTTGCGGCCCAGGGACGCATACGACGCCATCGTGAAGCGCAGCGCGTCGGCGCCGTAGGCTGGCATGCCGTCGGGGAACTCCTTCTTCACGCGCGCGGCGACCTTGGGTGCCGTCTCGGGCTTGCGCAGGCCGGTGGTGGACTTCTGCGTCAGCGTGTCCAGGTCGCAGCCCTGGATCAGGTCCACCGGGTCCAGCACATTGCCCTCGGACTTGCTCATCTTCTGGCCCTGCGAGTCGCGCACCAGGCCGTGGATGTAGACGTCCTTGAACGGCACCTGGCCGGTGAAATGCTTGGTCATCATGATCATCCGGGCGACCCAGAAAAAGATGATGTCGTAGCCGGTCACCAGCACCGAGGACGGCAGGAACAGCGACTGCTCCAGGGTCTTCTCGGGCCAGCCCAGCGTCGAGAACGGCACCAGCGCTGACGAGTACCAGGTGTCCAGCACGTCGGGGTCGAGCGTCAGCTCGCCCACGTAGCCGGCGGCCTTGGCGCGGCCTTTCGCTTCCTCTTCGCTGCGTGCGACGAACAGTTCGCCGTTCGTGCCGTACCAGGCCGGGATTTGGTGGCCCCACCACAGCTGGCGCGAGATGCACCAGTCCTGCAGGTTGCCCATCCAGTGGTTGTAGGTGTTGACCCACTGCTCGGGGAAGAACTTCACCTCGCCGCTGGCGACCGCCTCGATGGCGCCGTCGGCGATGCTCTTGCCGCTGCTGCCGGGCTTGGTGGTGGCGACGAACCACTGGTCCGTCAGCATGGGCTCGATGACCTGGCCGGTGCGCTCGCAGCGGGGCACCTGCAGCTTGTGCTTCTTCACTTCGACCAGCAGGCCCAGTGCTTCCAGGTCGGCCACGATGCGCTTGCGGGCAACGAAGCGGTCCAGGCCGCGGTAGGTCTCGGGCGCGTTGTCGTTGATCTTGGCCTGCAGGTCCAGCACCGTGATCATCGGCAGCTTGTGACGCTGGCCGACCGCATAGTCGTTGGTGTCATGCGCTGGCGTGACCTTGACGACGCCAGTGCCGAACTCGCGGTCCACGTAGTCGTCGGCAATGACCGGGATCTCGCGGCCGGTCAGCGGCAGCTTGACGAGCTTGCCGATCAGCGCGGCATAGCGCTCGTCCTCGGGGTGGACCATGACGGCCACGTCGCCCAGCATGGTCTCGGGGCGCGTGGTGGCCACGACGACGGAGCCGCTGCCATCCGCCAGCGGATAGCGGATGTGCCACAGCGAGCCGTCCTCTTCCTCGGAGCTCACTTCGAGGTCCGACACGGCGGACTGCAGGATCGGGTCCCAGCTCACCAGGCGCTTGCCCCGGTAGATCAGGCCTTCCTCATACAGGCGGACGAAGGTCTCGACCACGACGTCCGAGAGCTTCTCGTCCATCGTGAAGTACTCGTGTGCCCAGCTGACCGAGTCACCGAGGCGGCGCATCTGGCTGGTGATGGTATTGCCGGACTGCTGCTTCCACTCCCACACGCGGGCGACGAAGTTCTTGCGGCCCAGGTCGTGGCGGCTCTGGCCAGCCGCTTGCAGCTGGCGCTCCACGACGATCTGCGTGGCGATGCCGGCGTGGTCGGTGCCGGGCACCCACAGCGTGTTGTCGCCCAGCATGCGGTGGTAGCGCGTCAGCGAGTCCATCACCGTCTGGTTGAAGGCGTGGCCCATGTGCAGCGTGCCGGTCACGTTGGGCGGTGGCAGCTGGATGCTGAAGGACGGCTTGGCCGGGTCCAGCGTCGGCGCGTACAGGCCGGCGGCCTCCCACTTTGGGCCCCAGTGGGCTTCCAGGGCGGCGGGTTCGAAGGACTTGGCAAGTTCTGTCACGGGCAAATCTCGGCTGGCGCTCGGCGAGCAGAAGTGCGTCGCAGAGCCTGTCGGCAGGGGAGGGAGGACCGATTTTATGGGCGTGCGTCGATACAAACCGAAACCCGGCGATACCGCGATGAGATGTGCCGCCCAGGGCCGCAATGAAAATGCGACGACCATGCACCGACTGCTGCTGATCGACGATGACGAGGCCCTGGCCGGTCCGCTCGCGCACTACCTGGCCCGATTCGACCTGCAGCTGGAGGCGGTCACGCGGCCCAGCGCCGCGCTGGCGAGGCTGGCGGTGCAGCGCTTTGACGCGCTGATCCTGGACGGCATGCTGCCCGAGATGGACGGCTTCGAGTTCTGCAGGCGGCTGCGCGCCGGTGGCGACCCGTGGCGCGACATGCCGGTGCTGATGCTGACGGCGCGCGGCGACCTGACCGACCGCGTCGTGGGCCTGGAGCTGGGGGCCGACGACTACCTGCCCAAACCGTTCGAGCCGCGCGAGCTGGCCGCTCGGTTGCAAACCATCCTGCGCCGCACGCGCCTCGCGCCCGCGCCCATTGCCGTGTCGCAGCCGGCGCATCAGCTCCGCTTCGAGGGCCTGCAGATCGACGCGGCACGCCGCGAGGTGCGCGCGGGCTGCGGCGTCATCGAGCTGACCGGCACCGAGTACGAGTTGCTGCTGATGCTGGCGCGCGAGCCGGGCAAGGTCTTTTCGCGCGATGACATCCTGAACCGGCTGCGCGGCCAGGAGGCCGAGCTGTACACGCGCGCCGTGGACATCCTCGTCAGCCGTCTGCGCCGCAAGCTGGAGCCGCTGGCAGCGTTGAAGACGTTGCGCAACGCCGGCTATTGCTTCGCCCTGCCGGAACTGCCTTGAGCCACCCCTACGACCACCGCTGGCGCGAACGCTGGCAACGCAACCGGGCCAAACGCGCCCGCCGTATGAGCCGCGACGGGGCATACCGCTGGCGCCTGCGGCACCGTTGGCACCAGCGCTGGCATCACCATCACAAGCAGTTCAAGCACTCGCTGGGCGCACGGCTCATCGCCATCTTCGTCGTGCTGGCCGGCACGAGCAGCCTCTTGCTGTGGACGTCGATGCGCAGCCCCGACGTCCTGCTGTTGTGCGTCATGGGGCTGCTGGGGGTCATCGGGATGGCCTTCGGCCTGATCCGCCACATGGTGCAGCCGCTGCATGCCTTGGCTGTGGGCGCTGAAGCCTTCCGGCGTGGAGAGTTCGCGCACCGCGTGCCGGTCATCCATGGCGACGAGATCGGCGACCTGGCGCAGCGCTTCAACCAGATGGCCGCCGACATCCAGGCCATGCTGGACGGCAAGCGCGCGCTGCTGCTGGCCATCAGCCACGAACTGCGCAGCCCGCTTACGCGCGCGCGGCTGCATGCGGAACTGGTGGGTGAGGGTGAATCGCGCGATGCGCTGCTGGACGAGCTCGCTCAGATGCGCGACATGATCAACGCGTTGTTGGAGAGCGAGCGGCTGGGCAGCGGGCACAGCGCGCTGCAGCTTTGCGAGGTCGACCTGGCTGCGCTGGCGCGCGAGCAGGCGCAGCCGAGGCTGGAGTTGCTCATCGAGCCGGATCTGCCGCTGTTGAGACTGGACCGGCTGCGCGTGCAGCTGCTGCTGCGCAACCTGATTCACAACGCGTTGCGCCACAACGACCCGTCGCGCGGCGCCGTGCAGCTGAGTCTGCAGCGGGCTGGTACCGGCCTGCAGCTGAAGGTGCGCGACTTCGGCCCCGGCGTGCCGCCCGAGGCCTTGCCGCAGTTGGGCCAGCCCTTCTACCGGCCGGACCAAGCGCGCACGCGCCACGAGGGCGGCGTGGGCCTGGGCCTGTGCCTGTGCCGACTGGTGGCCGAGGCGCATGGCAGCCGGCTGGTGCTGCGCAACGTCGAGCCGGGGCTGGAGGCCGCGGTGACGTTGCGTTAGGCGTCACATGAACAGGTGCTCGCCCGCGTTCTCGCCGCCGAGCACGACGTAGTTCACCCGCTTCAGGTCCGCCAGCTGCGTGCCGCCGGCATAGGAGATGGAGCTTTGCAGGTCTTCCTGCATTTCGCGCAGCGTGTCTGGCAGCTTGCCCTTGACCGGCTCCAGGATGCGCTTGCCTTCCACGTGGCGGTACTCGCCCTTGTTGAAGTCCGACGCTGAGCCGTAGTACTCCTTATAGCGCTTGCCGTCGACCTCGACCGTTTGGCCGGGCGACTCCTCGTGGCCGGCGAACAGCGAGCCGACCATGACCATGCTGGCGCCGAAGCGCACGCTCTTGGCGATGTCGCCGTGGTGGCGGATGCCCCCGTCGGCCACGATGGGCTTGGTGGCCACGCGGGCACACCACTTCAGCGCCGACAGCTGCCAGCCGCCGGTGCCAAACCCGGTCTTCAGCCGCGTGATGCAGACCTTGCCCGGGCCCACGCCAACCTTGGTCGCGTCCGCACCCCAGTTCTCCAGGTCGATGACGGCCTCGGGCGTACCCACATTGCCGGCGATGACGAAGGTGTCGGGCAGTTGGTGCTTGATGTGCGCAATCATGCGCTGCACGCTTTCGGCATGGCCGTGCGCGATGTCGATGGTCAGGTAGTCGGCGCCCACGCCATCGGCGGCGAGCTGGCTGACCAGCTCATGGTCGGCCGGTTTCACGCCCACGCTCAAGCTGACGATCAGGCCCTTGTCGCGCATGGCGCGCGCATAGGCCAGGCTGTCCAGGTCGAAGCGGTGCATCACGTAGAAGAAGCCCTCGCGAGCCAGCATCTCGGTGATGGACTCATCGACGACGGTCTTCATGTTCGCCGGCACGACCGGCAGGCGGAAGCGGTGCGGGCCGAACTGTACCGAGGCGTCGCAGTCGGAGCGGCTGTCCACGCGGCATTTGCGCGGCAGCAGCAGGATGTTGTCGTAGTCGAAGATTTCCATGGTTCAAGTTCACAGTTGCGGCGCGCGTTCGTGCAGTGCGCGACCTGGGCTGCGAGCGCTTGACTTGGCTCTGCCGGCTTCGTGCCCGCGAAGTAAGCGAGCAGAAAAAACCGGACGCCAAAAATTTGGGCCCGGTGATTGATTCTACGCAGTCAACGCGATCAGGGAAGGCAGGCCGTAGTGGACCCGCAGTCCGTGTGCCAAGGCGGCCTGAACCATCGCATCGGCGCCGGCCGAGTCGCCACCGATGCGCAGCAGCACATCGCAGCGTTCGAGCACGGCCTGCGCGTTCGGATGGAAGACACGGTCCCAGATGGCGTCACCGCGCCCGCCGCCTTGCGCGGCGATCAGCGGCAGCGTGACCCACTCGCCCAGCACCGGCACATGGCCTGCCGCCGCGACTTGCACGGCGGCGTCCTGCATGGCCTGCACATTAGCGGCAATGAGGTCGTCGCGGTCGCTGGTGCCGCTGCGGTAGGGGCCAGCGATGAAGACCAGCAGCGGCCCTTGCCTTGGCGGCGGACCGAACACATGCCGTTCGGCCCAGCGCAGCAGCATGATCGTCTTCGCATCGACGATCTCGCCGGCCTCGACCTGCCGCATCGCCTCGTCGAAGCCGATCTCGAGGCGGGCGATGTCCTCGCCCTCGTCGACCAGGCCGCCGCCTTCGCCCACGAGGTCGCGCTCCTCGTACTCGGCAGCAAAGAAGTGCAGCTTCTCCGTCACCGAGCCGGGGCTCATGTAGGCCTCGAACAGCGGCTGCACGTCGCGCAGCCGCACGCCGGCTTCCTGCTCGGCCTCGGCGCGAATGCAGCTGACCGGATCGGCCTCGTCCAGCAGCCCTGCCACGGTTTCCACCATCAACTGCTGCCAGCCATTCACGAAGACGGGGTAGCGGAACTGCCGCGTCAGCATCACGCGGCGGCGCTCGAGCTGGTAGAGCAGCAGCGTCGCGCCGTTGCCGCGGTCATAGGTCTCGCGATCCTGCGCCTGCCACTGGCCGTCGCTGCGCAGGAAGTCGAAGCGCGTGGTCTTCAGCGTGTACCAGTTGTCCGACAGCAGACGCACCTGTTGCACACGAACTCGGTCCCGGAGCGGCAGATCGGCAATGCGGGCGGGTGACGGGGATTGCATGAAAATTCCTGTATTGAGTATTAATCATGCAAAATAACGCAAAAACATGCAAGCCCACGGATGCTGACCGAACAACGCCACCTGACTATCTTGGATGAACTGCAGCTGAGCGGTCGCGTGCTGGCGCGCGAGCTGGCCGAGCGGCTGGCCGTGTCGGAGGACACCATCCGCCGCGATCTGCGCGACCTGGCCCAGCGCGGCGCCCTTCAGCGCGTGCACGGCGGCGCGCTGCCGGTGTCGCCAGCGCTGGCCAACCTGGCGCGGCGTGGTGCCATTGCGTTGGATGAGAAGCGCGCGCTGGGCCGCGCGGCAGCGGCCCTGATCGCCGACGGGCAACTGGTCTTCGTCGACGGCGGCACCAGCACGCTGTCCCTGGTGCAGCAACTGCCGGTCACGCTGCGCGCCACCATCGCCACGCACAGCCCCGTCATCGCCGCAGCGCTGATCGAGCACCCGAGCGTGGAGGTGCTGATGCTGGGCGGCCGGCTGTTCAAGCACTCCGGCGTGGCCGTGGGTGCCGGCGTGGCGCAGGCCGTCCAGGCGCTGCGGGCGGACTGCTGCTTTCTGGGCGTGACCGGCGTGGACGCTGCGTTCGGCCTGTCCACTGGTGACTTCGAGGAGGCCCAGGTCAAGGCGCTGCTGATGGCGCAGGCGGCCGAGACCGTGTTGATGGCCAGCAGCGACAAGCTGGGCAAGGTTTCACCCTTCCGCGTTGCGCCGCTGGCGGCGCTGTCCACGCTCATCGTCACGCCGCAGGCCAGCGCGGACGCACTGGCTTCACTGCGCCGCCCTGGGCTGGACATCCTCGTCGCGCGCGACTGAGCGGCCAGCGGGCTCGATAAGATTCCGGCCTCGTCCACCCGCGGCGGTTCACGTCCTCACTATGCAAACCTCACTTCCGGCAGTGGTCATCAGCGGCACCGGCATCTACCGCCCGCCGCACGTCATCACCAACGCCGAGCTGGTGGATGCCTTCAACCGCTACGCCGACCTGCAGAACGCTGAACACGCCTCGGCCATCGCGGCCGGCGAGCGCACGGCGCTGACGCACTCCAGTGTCGAGTTCATCGAGAAGGCATCCGGCATCCAGCAGCGCTACGTCATCGAGAAGGACGGCGTGCTGGACCCTGCCCGCATGTATCCGAAGTTCACGCCGCGGGGCGACGACGAGATCTCTCTGATGGCCGAGATTGCCGTTGATGCCGCGCGGCAGGCGCTGCAGCAGGCCGGCAAGACCGGTGCCGACATCGACGCGGTCCTGTGTTCCAGCGCCAACATGCAGCGCGCCTATCCGGCCATGGCCGTCGAGATCCAGCAGGCGCTGGGCGCGGGCGGCTACGGCTTCGATATGAACGTGGCTTGCTCGTCGGCCACCTTCGCGCTGGAGCAGGCCTTCAACGCGGTGCGCTCCGGCGCGTCCCAGTGCGTGCTGGTCGTGAGCCCTGAGATCACGTCCGCCCACTTGGAATGGCGCGACCGCGACTGCCATTTCATCTTCGGTGACGTCTGCACGGCGTTGATCGTCGAGCGTGCCGACACGGCCACGGGGCCTGACCAGTGGGAGATCCTGGGCACGCAGCTGGCCACGCAGTTCAGCAGCAACATCCGCAACAACTTCGGCTTCATGAACCGCGCCGAAGACCGCGACCCCAATGCGCGCGACCTGACCTTCTATCAGGAGGGCCGCAAGGTCTTCAAGGAAGTGGTGCCCATGGCCGCGGCCCATATCGAGGCGCACCTCGGCAAGCTGGGCCTGGAGCCTACGCAGGTCAGCCGCTACTGGCTGCACCAGGCCAACAAGGGCATGAACCAGCTGGTCATCAAGAAGTTGGTGGGCGCGGACGCCGGCGATGAGATCGCGCCGCTGATCTTGAACGAGTACGCCAATACGGCGTCGGCGGGCTCCATCATTGCCTTCCACCAGCATCGTGCCGACCTGAAGGCCGGCGACGCGGGCGTCATTTGCTCGTTCGGTGCGGGCTACTCCATTGGCAGCGTGGTTGTCAGGAAACGCTGACCGCGCCCAGCGCTAGCGCGGCAGCCGGAACTGCGCGACCAGCTCCGCCAGCCGTGCCGCCTGATCCTTCAGGCTCTCGGCCGCGGCGGCGCTTTCTTCCACCAGCGCGGCGTTCTGCTGGGTCATCTGATCCAGGATGGCGACGGCCGAGCCTACCTGGCCGATGCCGCGACTCTGCTCGTCGCTGGCCGCGCTGATCTCGGCGATCAGGTCGCTGACCTTGCGCACCTCGGCCACGATGCTCTGCACCGTTTCACCGGCACGGCCCACCTGCGTGGTGCCGGTCTCCACGCGCTCCACACTGTCGCCGATGAGGCCCTTGATCTCGCGCGCAGCTGTGGCCGAGCGCTGTGCCAGCGAGCGCACTTCCGACGCGACCACCGCGAAGCCGCGCCCCTGCTCGCCAGCGCGTGCCGCCTCGACGGCCGCGTTCAGCGCCAGGATGTTGGTCTGGAACGCGATGCCGTCGATGACGCCGATGATGTCGGCGATGCGTCGCGAACTGGCCGAGATGCCGGCCATGGTGCTGACGGCCTCGGCCACGGCGGTGCCACCTTGTTGCGCCACCGCCGCGGCCGAGCGTGCCAGCGCGGTGGCGCGCTGCGCGGTCTCGGCGTTGTTGCGCACGGTGGCGGTCAGCTCCTCCATGGCCGAGGCGGTCTGCTCCAGGCTGCTGGCCTGCTCCTCGGTGCGCTGGCTGAGGTTGGTGCTGCCGATGGCGATCTCGGCCGAGCCGGTGGCGATGGAGTCTGCGCTGGCGCGCACCTGACCGACGATGTGGGCGAGGCCGCTGCCCATCTGCTGCAACGCCAGCAGCAACTGTCCGGTCTCGTCGCGGCCGTGCCCCTCGATGCGGTGGCTGAGGTCGCCAGCCGCCACGGTCTGCGTGTGGCTGACCGCGCGCTGCAGCGGTTGCGTGATGCTGCGCGCGGCCAACTGGTTGACGACGAGCAGTAGTGTGGCGCCCACCACGGCGGCGGCGATCAGCAGCCACCGGGTCTGCGAGGCCGAGGCCGCGCCATCGGCGTCCGTCTGGCGGGCGAACTGCTGGATCAGGTCGCTCAGCTCCTCCATGTCGGTTTCCAGCGCCTTGAACGCCGTGGCAAAGTCCGGCAGGCGCGCTTCCGCCCCGGCCAGGTCGTTGCCGGCCAGCTTGACCACTTCGTTGGCGCTGGTGATGTAGGCGTTCAGCTCGCCCTCGGTCTTGGCTACAGCCGCCGTGATCGCCGGGCTGAGCGACAGCGACTTCAGCTCTGTCATGTGGGCGCGAAACTCCTGCGTGTGTTCGCCGATGTCCTTCTGCACGTCCACCAGCTCGGCGGTGTTGCCCTTGATGCCGCCCAGCACCGCGCGCAGCACGTCGCCGCGCAGCGCGTCGTGCATCATGTCCGCCTCCAGCTGCGCGCGCAGTGCCGTGTTGGAGCGGGCGACGGACGCCGCCGTGCCGGACAGTGTGCCCAGCGCCAGGTAGCCCACCAGCCCGACGATGGCGACGAAGGCCACGCCCATCAGGCTCAGCGCCAGCAGCCGCTGGCGGATGTTGAAGTTCATGGCGGATTCCTCAGAAGCGGGCCGACAGCCCCACCGTCCACGACAAGTCCGGCGCGTTCTTGTTGATGCCCCGGGACAGCGCGACATCGGCCTGCAGGTTGCGATCCAGCAGGTAGGCCAGGCCGGTGTCGAAGGTGATCACGCTGCCGCCGTTCCGGCTGGAGGCCAGCTGCTGGCCCGAGACCTCGACGAAGCCGCGCAAGCGCTCGGTCAGCGACTTGCCGATGACGGCGGCCAGGATGGCGCCCGTGAAATGCCGGCCCTCTTCGTCGCGGTCCCGGTACAGCCCTGGCATCACGCCCGCCGACCAGCCGCCCGGCAGCTCCCACTCGGCCACCATGCGCAGCGACGGCCTCAGCCCCTGGCCGCGGAACGCGCCCGAACCGCTGTCCACGTCCACGTGCAGCAGCCACGCCAAGCCAGGCGTGAGGGTCGCCTCGTCGCCGTCGCGCTGGTGCCATTTCACGCCGACCGCCAGGTCCGACCAGCCGCGTTCCTTCGTCGTCGTCCCGGCCTCCTGGATCGTCTGGCGCAGCCGGCCGTCAGTCTCGAAGCGCAGCTCCCAGGCGTCGGCCACGCCCACCCGCAGCAGCGTCGGCGTGCTGGCCGTGCGCGACGTCAAGCCACCCTGGCGGTCGCGTTCCCAGGCCAGGCTGGTCTCGATCTGCACGCGCCCTTTGCCGACCACGTTGCTGGACTCGACGAAGTCAGGCCGGTCGGTGGCGATGGTGTCATCCTCATCTGCACAGGCCGGGCCGATGAAGGCCAGCGCCAGCAATCCTGTCAGCAGCGCAGCGTAGTGGTTCACGGCGGCTCCCTGGTGATGTCAGCTAGCGAGTCACTCTAGCGGAGTGGCTGCCGACTGGCGACCCGACTGCGCTATCGTGTGTGCCGCCCAACAAGCAGACCAGGGAGCCGTGTCATGTCTTACCGCTCAGAACTCTTGATTTCGGCTTGCCTGCTCGCGGGGTTGATGCAGGCCGCTGCTGCGTCCGACCTGCCGCGCAAGCGGTACGAGATCCGCGTCGAGGAAACAGGGACGCGATTGGGGCGCGTCGCCATCCGCTCAAGTTTGCCGCTGAACCGCCGCTATGCCGAACTGGACGAAGCCGAGAGAGCGCTGATCAGGGCCGAATACGAAGGCATGCCCGCCGCGGACGAGCCACCATTCCCCGCGCAGGGCCTGTTGCCGATCTTCAACGCCATCCAGGACGGCATGGACAAGCTGTTCCCCAGCGGCGCGATGACCGTTGTCGCCGACGTGGACTCAGAGGGCAAGGTGCGCCATGTTGACGTGTTCGGCGATGTCCAACCCGAGTTCGCCCGCTTCTCGTCCGCCGTGCTGATGGTCACCCCTTTCAAGCCAGGGTTCTGCGGCGGCAAGCCCTGCAACATGCAATACGTGCTGCGGATGCAGTTCTCCAAGATCTGATCGCTGCCTGGCCGGGTCGTGCGCTATCGTGCCGGCCCATGAGCGACCTGAGCTTTTTCTGGCACGACTACGAAACTTTCGGCCGCGTGCCGCGCCGCGACCGCCCCGCGCAGTTCGCTGGCCTGCGCACCGATGCGGAGCTGAACGAGGTCGGCGAGCCGCTGATGCTGTACTGCCAGCCGTCGCCCGACTACCTGCCCGACCCCGAGTCTTGCCTGCTGACCGGCATCCTGCCTCAGCACTGCCAGCAGCGTGGCGTGCCTGAGCACGAGTTCGCCGCCGCTATCGAGACCGTGCTGGCGCTGCCAGGCACGGTGGGTGTGGGCTACAACAGCATCCGCTTCGACGACGAGGTGACACGCCACCTGTTCTGGCGCAACCTCATCGACCCCTATGCGCGCGAATGGCAGAACGGCTGCGGCCGTTGGGACCTGCTGGACGTGGTGCGCTGCGCGTACGCGCTGCGGCCTGACGGGCTGGAGTGGCCCCAGCATGAAGACGGCCGCCCCAGCTTCAAGCTGGAACACCTGACCGTCGCCAACGGCGTGGCCCACGAGGCGGCACACGATGCGCTGTCGGACGTGCGTGCCACCGTCGCGCTGGCGCGTAAGCTGAAGGTCGCGCAGCCCAAGCTGTGGGACTTCTGCGTGAAGCTGCGCAGCAAGCAGGCCGTGTGGGACGAGATTGGCGTGGGCAAGCCCTTCCTGCACATCTCAGGCATGTATGGCCCCGAGCGTGGCTGTATCGCGCTGGTATGGCCGCTGGCGCCGCACCCGACCAACAAGAACGAGCTGATCGTGTGGGACTGCTCGGCCGATCCCGCCGAGCTGTTGGGCTTGAACGCCGCAGCCATCCGTGAGCGCATGTTCACGAAGCAGGACGCGCTGCCCGAGGGCGTCACACGGCTGCCCATCAAGACCATCCACGTCAACAAGAGCCCCATCGTCATCGGCAACCTGAAGACGCTCAGCCCCGCAATGGCCGAGCGCTGGGGGCATGACATGGACGCACAGCTGGCGAACGCCCGGCTGCTGGCCGAGAAAGGCCGCTTGCTGGACGGCTTGTGGGGCGACGTGTTCCAGCGCGAGCCCTTCGCATCCGCTGATGTGGACGAGGACCTGTACGGCGGCTTCATCGGCAACGAGGACCGTCGCGCGCTGAACCGTGTGCGGACGACGGCGCCCGAGCAGCTGGCCGAGCGCGCGGCGCAGGGCAAACTGGCCTTCCAGGACGGGCGGCTGGACGAGCTGGTGTTCCGCTGGCGCGCGCGCAACTTCCCCGCCAGCCTGTCGCCACAGGAGGCCGAGCGCTGGCAACAGCATTGCGGCGCCCGGCTGCATGCCGGCGAGGGTGGCGCGCAGACGCTGGCGGCGTTCATGGAGCGCATTGACCAACTGGGCGAAAGCGCCGACGAGCGCGGCGAGGCCATCCTGTCGGCGCTGTATGACTACGCCGAACAGATCGCACCCTAGCGGCAGCTCAGCAGGCGGGAAGAGTGATGGCGCCAAGCATGGCCGCTGTCACGCGGCCTTTGTTGAAGACTACGTCCGAAAACAGCGTGGTTACCGTCGCGAGATAGGCGACATCGCCCCAGCCGACCTAGTCGCCGAACGCCAGCGTGTGCATCCATTTCTGGTTGAACAGGTAGGCGCCGCCCACCACCGCACTGGCGCCCAGCATCGTGACCGCGACCAGCGCCCGCTGCATCGCCGAGGAGCGTTTCCTCAGGCACAGCAGGCCCAGCAGCGCAAACAGTACGGCGTTGAGCGCCGTGAAGATGCGCAGCTCGCGCTGCAACGGGTCGCGCGTGTTCGCGCAGGCCTGTTCGATCCACTCGGATAGCCGGGCTTGTGCCTGGCGCAGCGAGCCGAGCCGTTCTTCATGCGACTGCCGGGCGCGTTCCGCTAGACGCTTTCGGCACTCGCAGTCGGCGCTGAGCATGTCCGCGACGGCTCGCGCCACGCGCTGCGGCAACTGCTCGCGCAGTTCGCGCTCGACGCGGTCGGCGTCCGCCGTTGTCTTCTGCAGCGCCTTGCGCGCTACCCCCGCCAGGCGGCGTTCGACAGCCCGTCGAACTTCCTGCCGACGCGGCGTTCCACCTCGATGCAGATGACTTCGCGCGCCGCCTGCTCGACCGCCAGCGGAGCGGCGAAAGAGACGAGCAGCCCGCCGCCGAAGAGCAGCACGCCGAGCAGGCTGATCGTAAGCAGGGCTTTGCGCAGGACGTCGCGCAGAGTTGTCATGGCCGCTGCAGATACTTGTCGCGCAGCTTCGTCTGCCGGTCGCTCAGTTCCACCTCGCGCCCCTGGATGAACACGCGTTCGATGCGTGTCGCCTGCTCCAGCGGGTCGCCGTCGGCGACGAAAAGGTTGGCCAGCTTGCCTACCTCCAGCGAACCCAGTTTGTCGGCGATACCCAGGATCTGCGCCGGGTACAGCGTGACCGCCTTCAGCGCCTCGTCATCTGAAAGTCCGTAGGCACGCGCCTGCGCGGCCTCGAAGGGCAGGTTGCGCGCGTTGGTCGAATCGCGGCCACCTTCGGCGATGCAGAACTGCACGCCGGCCGCAGCCAGTTTCGCGGGCAGTGAGAACAGCGCATCGGGCGGGTCATCGCGACGCAGCGGCAGGCGCAGCAGGCCGTCCACGATCACCGGCACACGACGCTCACGCAGCGTGTCGGCCACGCGCCAGGCATCGGCTCCGCCCACGATGATCAGTATCAGGCCGTGCCGTGCCGCAAAGTCCAGCGCGAAGCGGATCTGCGCCAGGTCGTCGGCATGCATGAAGACGGGCCGCGCCGGCTGTGTGCCCGCATTGGCCGGCAGCACGGGCCGCATGGCCTCCCAGCGTGTGTCGACGGGCGTGGTGGCATCGACTGTGCGTGCCAGCGCATAGGCCTTGGCCGACTCAAAAGCGTCGTCCAGCAGCTTCAGCCGCGCCTCGGTGGAGCGGCGCATCTCGGCCAGCCGGGACTCGGGCTGGGTCGGGAACAGGGCGTTGTTCAGTCGCAGCCGCGGCACGGTGATGTGCAAGCCGGCCTCGGGCAGCAAGGCCATGTCCCGCCAGTTCCAGCCTTCCAGTTGCAGCAGCGCGGATGTCCCGGTGATCAGGCCCGTGCGACCGGCCTCGGGCACCGCCAGCGCGGCCAGCACGCCGCCACCGCGCGTGACCGGCAGCAGCTCGCTGTCGGCGTTGAAGGCGACCAGCGCGCGCGCATTCGGATTGAGCGCGCCGGTCTCGTTGCTGTCCAGACTGGCGCTCACCGACCGGATCTCGGCCAAGCCCAGGTTGCTATCCGCGGCGATCATGCCGGGATAGACGTGGCGGCCGCCGAGGTCCACGGTGCGCGCGCCGGGGGGGGCGGTCAGGTCGGTGCCGATGGCCTGGATGCGTCCACCCACGATGAGCAGGCTGCCGCCCGCGATGGCGGGGCCGCTGACCGGGTGCAGCGTCGCATTGCGCAGCAGCAGCGGTTCGCGCTGCGGCGGCGGCGGTATGTTGGGCGTGGCTTGGGTGGTGAAGGTGGCGCTCAGCAGCGCGGCCAGGAGGGCGAGGGCGAGCTTCATGTCAGTACGTGTCTTGAGTGCACTCATGCCAGCCGTCGCCACCGTAGTAGCTGATGCGGTCACGGTTCATCTGGTGCAGCCAGCGCTGCAGTTCGAGCTGGTCCAGCGCGGCAGCCAGCGCCGTCGCGGGTCGGCCCTCGGGAGGTGCGGAGGCCTTGGCGCGCTCGGGCAGCGCCAGTGCGACCAGCCGGGCCCGCTCGACGCGGTCGCGTTCGCGCAGTTGCGTGTCCTCGTCGCGGCTGAAGTAGCGTCGGCCGTCGATCCAGGTCTGCTCGGCCCGCGCGGCGCTGGACAGTGGATGCGCGCTCCACAGCACGAAGTCGGCGTCCTTGCCTGCCTCCAGCGAGCCAACTCGGCCGTCGATGCGCAGCTGCCTCGCCGGATTGATCGTCACGAACTTCAGCGCGTCTGCCGCGGTCATGCCCCATGCGGTGCCGCCGTAGCGCAGTGCCTTGGCAGCCTCGGTATTCAGGCGGCGCGCGAGCTCGTCGCTGTCGGAGTTGAAGCTGGTCAACACTCCGGCCTTTTGCGTCATCGCGCCGTTGTAGGCAATCGCGTCCTGGACCTCGACCTTGTAGCCCCACCAGTCCGAGAAGCCTGAGGCGCCGGCGCCCAGCGATGCGATCTCGGGCGCGACTTTGTAGGCCTCCAGCACGTGCTGGAAGGTGGCCACCTCCAGGCCGAATTCCTTGGCCAGCGCGACGAACATCAGGATCTCGTCGGCGCGGTAGCTGTGGATGTGGATGACGCGTTTCTTCTCCAGCAGCTCCACCAGCGTATCCAGCTGCAGGTCTCGCCGCGCGTTCGGGTCGGCCTTGCGTTGAGCGCGGTAGGCCTGCGCAGCCAGGAAGGCGTCGCGCATGACCTGCTCCACGCCCATGCGCGTGGTCGGGTAGCGCGGATCGCCATCTGTGGCGGGGAAGTTGGCGCGCTTGACGTTCTCGCCCAGCGCGAACTTGATGCCGGGCCTAGCGCCCTCGAACTTCAGCGCGTCGCCATCTAGCCCCCAGCGCAGCTTGATGACCTGGTTCTGCCCGCCGATAGCGTTGGCCGAACCGTGCAGCAGGTTGGCGCTGGTGACGCCGCCGGCCAGCTGGCGGTACAGGCTGATGTCGGTCGCGTCAACCACGTCGCCCACGCGCACCTCGGCCGTCACCGAATGCGCGAACTCGTTGATGCCTCGGTGGACGGCGGTGTGCGAGTGCGCGTCGATGAGGCCGGGTGTCAGGTGCTGGCCTTGCGCGTCGATGACGACGGCGCCAGCCGGTGCGGTCAGCCCCTCGCCAATGGCGGCGATGCGGCCGTCGCGCACCAGCAGGTCGGCGCCGGCGAGCGTGCCCGCCGCGGCGCTGGTCCAGATCGTCGCGTTGCGCACCAGCACAGCGGCGGGCCGTTCCGGTGCCGCCGCGCGGCCGAAAGCGCCGGCCGGGAAGGTGGCGGGCGAGGGCGCGGAGACGGCCTGCGGCTTGGGCGCAGGCGGCTCGAAGGGCGCGGCGCGTGTGGCGCTCCAGGCCTGCGTGCGGCCATCGGCCAATGTCAGCGCGCCGTTCAGCGCAGCGCCACGTCCCTCCAGTCGCAGCGGGTTGCCGCCGCCATCGCAAGGCCAGCGCAGCAGCAGTTCGCGGCCCCGCTGCTGCAGCTCGCAGGCACGGCCCTCGACCGTCAGCGTGGGCCGGGCGCGCGTGCCGGCAATCTGCCAGCGCTGCTCGGCCCCGTCGGCCGGCTTGACCGTCCACTGGCCGCGCGCGTCGAAGCGCTCCCACGCGGCGGTCGGCAGCGGCACGCCGTCGACAAAAGCGATTTCCACCTCGGCCTGCTCGCTGGTGAACAGGTCGCCGCTGGCGACCGCGACATTGGCGATCTGGCCCGGCGTCAGCCGCCCCAGCCGGGGCTGGCCCAGCAACCGCGCAGGCGTGGTGGTCAGCGCGGCCAACGCCGCTTCGGGTGTCAGTCCGCGCTGCACGGCCTGGCGCAGCCGCGGCCAGAAGTCCTTGCCGGCGTCCTTGAGCCCCTGCGTGGAGATCGCGAACTCCACGCCGGCCGCCTGCAGCGCCGCCGCATTGCTGGGCGCGCTCTCCCAGTGCTGTAGCAGGTGCAGCGGCACGTCCAGCGCACTCTCGGGCTGCTCCACCTCGGGTGCGGCCGGGTAAGCCAGCGGCACGATCACCGGCAGGCCCAGCGCCTTCAGCTGCGCGGCCTTGCGGTACTCGGTGCCGGTGCCCTGGGCGATCAGGTTCAGCTTGAACTCGTCGCGCAGCCGGGCGATGCGCAGCAGGTCTTCCTCGTCCAGCGCGTCGTGGATGACCGGTTGCCGCCCGGCCAGCGCGGGCGACAGCGCGGCCAGACCGGCATTGAACTCGCGCCGCTCTCCGGTGGGTACGGGCGTGGCGGCCCATTGCGCGTTCAGCAGCGTCTGCCGCTGCAGCGCGATGCTGCCCATCAGCGACGTGGGGTAGTTCGGCGTCGCACGCGCGCCGCTCTCGAAATCGACGCTCTGGTACTCGTGCGCCAGATGCTGGGCCACGTCGGCGCGCAGCACCAGGGCGCGCACATCCGCGCCGTCGCGCAGGCTGATCAGCGCGCTCTGGCCGCGGAACACGGCACCCGCCGGCGGCAGCGACAACGCCGCCGTGAAGCCCAGCTCGCGCGCCGTCTTCACGTCCTCGGGCCGGATCTCCAGTGCGCCAGCCTGGCGGAACTCGGCCCGCACCCAGCGCTGCCCCGGCGTCAGCCCCTTGGCCCTGGGTGCTTCCGCGCGTCCTTGACCCACGCTGCTGGCCGCATCGATGAAGCCCGCATAGACCGTGCGCCCCGGCACATGCCACACGCGCGCGCCGGCGGGCGGCTTCAGGCCTGCGCCGGCGGCGACGATGACGCCGTCCTTCATGACCAGCGTGCCGTTCTCGACGACGCGACCCGGCTCCAGCACGAGGCGGGCGCCGGTCAGCGCGTGCCAGCGCGGCGTCGCGTCCCGCAGGCCCTGAGGGGTTTCACTGAGTTGCTGGGCCTGGGTGAGGCCGCTCAGCAACGCGAGCAAGGCAAGAGGCAGCAGGCGCATCGTGGCGTCTCGACGTGGCGCCGCGGTGACGGCGAGGTGGCGGACTCTAACCGCGTGATCGGCGTCATGGCCGAAAGCCGGCAGTCCTGCGATAGTCGGGCTCAGAAGAGACAGCCCCAGGAGACCTCATGAGCAGCGCCGCCATTCCCGCTACCGAAGACACCACTGCCGCTCGCCTGCGTGCGCTGCTGGTACGGGCGCCCACCGCCGTCGCCTTCGTGTGCGGCCAGCGCTTCGAGGTCGTCAGCGATGAGTTCAACCACCTGTTCGGCTTTGGCGACGACAGCGACCTGGCCGGCCAGGCCACGCGCGCTGTCCATACCAACGACCAGGCGCACGCCCAGCTGCACGAGCGCGCCGCCACCGCCTTTGCGGCCGGCCAGCCGCTGGACGAGGAGATCGAGTACGTCAAACGCGACGGCCACCGCTTCTGGGGCCGCCTGCAAGCCACCCCCGTGCACTGGGACTCGCCTGCGGCCGAGGCGCTGTGGATCGTCGAGGACGTGACGGCCGCGCGCGCGCAGCGGCTGCAGCCGACCTGGACGGCCAAGCACGACGCCGTCACCGAACTGGCCAACCGCCGCGAGTTCGAGCGCCGCCTGGCCGAGCACGTCGGCAGCCGCCGAGGTGACCCGGTGTCGGTGCTGTGGCTGGACGTCGACAAGTTTGGCGACGTCGTCAAGGGCATGGGCGCGGAGGTGGGCGACCACTTTCTGTATGGCCTGGGTCAGATGCTGATCGGTAAGGTGCGTGCCTCCGACCTGGTAGCGCGGCTGGAGGAAGACCATTTCGCCGTTCTGCTGCCCGACTGCGACGCGCACTACGCACAGATCATTGCCGAGAAGATCCGCGCTGCCGTGGCGGCGTACAGGCTGCACTGGGGCTTGCACCGCACGCGCGTGAAGGCGTCGCTGGGCGTGGTGCAGATCCAATCCACGCTGACCACGGTGGACGCCGTGCTGGGCAGCGCGTCGCTGGCCTGTGCCGAGGCCAAGGCGGCCGGCGGGGACAGCGTGCGGGTGTTCGTGCCGGCCGGCGGCTACGAGGAGCTGGCGGGCTGATTTCACGATTGGCGCGGCAGCGATCCCGGCAAATGCAGGTTTTTTCGCACTTTGTTCTAAAGTTCAAGCCAGCGCTGCCGATGTAGCGGTTGAAACGCTTACCCAATCAAGCCAGATGAACGTCGCCCTGTCCACCGCCCTGTCCGGCATCTCCGCCGCGAACGAGCGCCTGCGCGCGTCGGCGTCCAACATCGCCAACCTGGCGACCAGCAACCAGTCCCGCCCCAGTGTGGAGCCGACCAACGTCGACAAGGCGCCGGAGCGCGAGATCAACCCGGCCAACGAGGTGGTGGAGCAGCAGTCCGCGGCCTATGCCTTCGTCGCGAACCTGAAGGTGCTGCAGACGCAGCTGAACACCACCGGGGCACTGCTGGACATCAAGGCCTGAGCCCCCGCCTTCCCAAGCCAGAGCGGCCCGCAGCGATGCGCGCCGCTCTTTGTTTTGGGCGCTGCGCCTATGTCTGGTGCGAACCTGGCTTTGCCAACCCAAGATGGTGCACGCGCTCATGTGTTTTTAACATGATGGTCGGGCGGCGCCCCTCCCGGGCGCTGCGCTGCCGGAATCTGCCTGTCCATGAAATACACGTCCCTTGGCCAATTCCTTGAACAGGTCGCGCAACGCAACCCCGGGCAGCCCGAATACCTGCAGGCGGTGACCGAAGTCCTGGAAAGCCTGTGGCCGTTCATCGAGACGCACCCGCGCTATGCGGAGCACGGTCTGCTGGATCGACTGGTGGAGCCCGAGCGCATCGTCGTGTTCCGCGTCTGCTGGGTGGACGACCGCGGCGAGGTACAGGTCAATCGCGGCTACCGCATCCAGCACAGCATGGCCATCGGCCCGTACAAGGGCGGCCTGCGCTTTCACCCGTCGGTGAACCTGTCGGTGCTGAAGTTCCTGGCCTTTGAGCAAACGCTGAAGAACGCGCTGACGAGGCTGCCCATGGGCGGCGGCAAGGGTGGCTCGGACTTCGACCCCAAGGGCAAGAGCGCCCACGAGATCATGCGGTTCTGCCAGGCGTTCGCGACGGAGCTGTTCCGCCACGTGGGCCCTGACACCGACGTGCCGGCCGGTGACATCGGCGTCGGCGGCCGCGAGGTGGGCTACATCGCCGGCATGGTCAAGAAGCTGACCAACAGCGCGGGCAGCGTGTTCACCGGCAAGGGCCTGTCATTCGGCGGCTCACTGATCCGCCCGGAGGCGACAGGCTACGGCACGGTCTACTTCGCGCAGGAAATGCTGAAGACGCGCGGCAAGTCCTTCGACGGGTTGCGCGTGTCGGTGTCCGGCTCGGGCAATGTCGCGCAGTACGCCGTCGAGAAGGCGATGCAGCTGGGCGCCACCGTCGTCACCGTGTCGGACTCCAGCGGCACGGTGCTCGACGAGGCCGGCTTCACGCCGGAGAAGCTGGCGGTGCTGATGGAGGTGAAGAACCACCTGTACGGCCGCGTCAGCGACTACGCCGAGCGCAGCGGCGCACGCTTTCTGCCCGGCGTGCGACCCTGGCAGGTGCCGGTGGACGTGGCGCTGCCCTGCGCGACGCAAAACGAACTGGACGCCGGCGATGCCGCGACGCTGATCAGCAACGGCGTCGTCTGCGTGGCCGAGGGCGCGAACATGCCGGCCACCATCGAGGCCGCCAAGGCCTTCGAAGCGGCCGGCGTGCTGTACGCGCCGGGCAAGGCCAGCAATGCCGGCGGCGTGGCGACCTCGGGCCTGGAGATGAGCCAGAACGCGATGCGCCTGTCCTGGACACGCGAGGAAGTGGACGCGCGGTTGCTGCAGATCATGCAGGGCATCCACGCCGCCTGCCTGAAGCATGGCGTGCGCCCCGACGGCAGCATCAGCTACATCGACGGTGCCAACGTCGCCGGCTTCGTGAAGGTGGCCGATGCGATGCTGGCTCAGGGCGTGATCTGAGCGCTGCGCGGGGGATAACGCCAGGGGAGCCGGCGGGACTTCCGAGTTTGTTCAGCGCAGCTCGACCCGACTCGGCGTGCGCGCCCAGCTGGCCGGTAGGTCCTGCAGCACGGCGTCCGCGTCCAGCGAGCGCAGTGGTACCGACAGGTCGGCCGGGATGCGCTGGCGCGCCAGCAGCGCCATGTAGCGCAGCGCCGAGACGCGCAGGAACGACGCGAAGTTGCCCACCGCGCCGCGCGTGTGCACCAGCTCGTCGTAGAGCTTCTCGATCAACGGGGTGACGCCCATGCCGTCGCGCGCGGCGATCTCCTCCAGCACCTCCCAGTGCAGGTTTTCCAGCCGGATGCTGGTGACGACGCCGTGAAGCCGCACGGAGCGCGTGCGCGACTCGTAGGACTCGGGGTTGGCGCTGATGAAGACCTGGCACATGGCAACACCTCCGGGCGCGATTCTGCGCCGCTCAGTGCTGGATGCGCGTGCCCAGCACGGCCAGGAACTGCGCGATCCAGGCCGGGTGGGCGGGCCAGGCGGACGCGGTGACGAGGTTGCCGTCGGTGACGGCCTGGTCCACCGGGATGTCGGCATAGCTGGCACCGGCCAGCTCGACCTCGGCGGCGCAGGCCGGGTAGGCCGAGACCTTCTTGCCTCGGATGACACCGGCGGCGGCCAGCAGCTGCGCGCCGTGGCAGATCGCGGCGACCGGCTTGCCGGCCTGCACGAAGTGCTGGATAAGCGGCAGCACGCCCTTGACCGTCCGCAGGTACTCGGGCGCGCGGCCGCCGGGGATGACCAGCGCGTCGTAGTCCTCGCCGCGCACGGCCTCGAAGCTGGCGTTCAGCACGAAGCGGTGACCCGGCTTCTCGGAGTAGGTCTGGGCGCCTTCGAAGTCGTGGATGGCGGTCAAGACGAAGTCGCCGGCCTCCTTGCCCGGGCAGACAGCGTCGATGCGGTGGCCCACGGCCTGCAGCGCCTGGAAGGGCACCATGATCTCGTAGTCTTCGACATAGTCGCCGGCCAGCAGCAGCAGCTTCTTGCCCATGGGGTCTCCTTGTGTTGGGAGCGCTCATTCTGGGAAGGCGGCGCGGGTGCGGGGTAACAGCGGGTTGTGCAGGTGGGCGGCGCGCCGGGCGCGCAAGAAAAAACCCCACCGGGCCAGGGGCCGGGCGGGGCTGGAAGCAGGCGGGCCGCCGCGGCGGCAGCCTCATCGGCGTCAGGCCGTCACGGACTTGGCGGTCTCCGCGTACTCCTCGATCTGGTCGAAGTTCAGGTACTTGTAGACGCTGGCGGTGTCCTTGTTGATGATGCCCATCGCCTCGTGGTATTCCTGCACCGTCGGGATGTGGCCCAGCTTGGAGGCGATGGCGGCCAGTTCGGCCGACGCCAGGAACACGTTGGTGTTCTTGCCCAGGCGGTTCGGGAAGTTGCGGGTCGACGTGGACACGACGGTGGCGCCTTCACGCACCTGCGCCTGGTTGCCCATGCACAGGCTGCAGCCCGGCATTTCGGTGCGCGCGCCGGCCGTGCCGAAGGCGGCGTAGTGGCCTTCCTTGATCAGCTCGCTCTGGTCCATCTTGGTTGGCGGGGCGACCCACAGCTTGACCGGGATGTCGCGCTGGCCGCCCAGCAGCTTGGCCGCCGCGCGGAAGTGGCCGATGTTGGTCATGCACGAACCGATGAAGGCTTCGTCGATCTTGGTGCCGGCGACGTCGGACAGCGTCTTGGCGTCGTCGGGGTCGTTCGGGCAGCACAGGATCGGTTCCTTGATATCGGCCAGGTCGATCTCGATGACGTGGGCGTATTCGGCGTCCTTGTCGGCTTCCAGCAGCTCGGGGTTGGCCAGCCAGGCTTCGACCTTCTCGATGCGACGCTGCAGCGTCTTCGCGTCGGCATAACCGTCGGCGATCATGTTCTTCATCAGCACGATGTTGCTGGTGAGGTATTCCTTGATCGGCTCGGGGTTGAGCTTGATCGTGCAGCCAGCGGCCGAACGCTCGGCGGAGGCGTCGCTCAGCTCGAAGGCTTGCTCGACCTTCAGGTTCGGCAGGCCTTCGATCTCCAGGATGCGGCCCGAGAAGGCGTTGATCTTGCCCGCCTTGGCCACGGTCAACAGGCCGGCCTTGATGGCGTACAGCGGGATGGCATGCACGAGGTCGCGCAGCGTCACGCCGGGCTGCATTTCGCCCTTGAAGCGCACGAGCACGGACTCGGGCATGTCCAGCGGCATCACGCCGGTGGCGGCGCCGAAGGCGACCAGGCCGGAACCGGCCGGGAACGAGATGCCGATGGGGAAGCGTGTGTGCGAGTCGCCGCCGGTGCCGACCGTGTCGGGCAGCAGCAGGCGGTTCAGCCAGCTGTGGATGACGCCGTCACCCGGGCGCAGCGACACGCCGCCGCGGTTGCTGATGAAGGCGGGCAGCTCGCGGTGGGTCTTCACGTCCACCGGCTTGGGGTAGGCGGCGGTATGGCAGAAGGACTGCATGACCAGGTCGGCCGAGAAGCCCAGGCAGGCCAGGTCCTTCAGCTCGTCGCGGGTCATCGGGCCGGTGGTGTCTTGCGAGCCGACCGTGGTCATCTTGGGTTCGCAATACGTGCCCGGGCGCACGCCCTGGCCCTCCGGCAGGCCGACGGCACGGCCGACCATCTTCTGCGCCAGCGTGAAGCCGGCCTTGGTTTCGGCGGGCGCTTGCGGCAGACGGAACAGCGTGGAGGCGGGCAGGCCCAGGAACTCACGCGCCTTGGCCGTCAGCGAGCGGCCGATGATGAGGTTGATGCGGCCGCCGGCACGCACTTCGTCGAACAACACATCGCTCTTGAGCTTGAACTCGGCGACGGTCTCGCCGTTCTTCACCAGCTTGCCGTCGTAGGGCAGGACGTCGATGACGTCGCCCATTTCAAGCTTGGACACGTCCACTTCGATGGGCAGCGAGCCGGAGTCTTCCTGCGTGTTGAAGAAGATGGGGGCGATCTTGCCGCCCAGCGTCACGCCGCCGAAGCGCTTGTTCGGCACGAATGGGATGTCCTGGCCAGTAGCCCAGATGACGGAGTTAGTGGCCGACTTGCGGCTGGAGCCCGTGCCGACAACGTCGCCAACATAGGCCACGACGTGGCCCTTCTTCTTCAGGTCGTCGATGAACTGCATCGGGCCGCGCTTGCCGTCTTCCTCGGGCTTGAAGGCCGCGTCGGAACGGGTGTTCTTCAGCATCGCGAGGTAGTGCAGCGGGATGTCCGGGCGGCTCCACGCGTCGGGCGCGGGTGACAGGTCGTCGGTGTTGGTCTCGCCCGGTACCTTGAACACGGTGACGGTGATCTTCTTCTCGACTTCGGCGCGGGTGGTGAACCACTCGGCGTCGGCCCACGACTGCATCACTTCCTTGGCCTTGGCATTGCCAGCCTTGGCCTTGGCGGCCACGTCGTTGAAGTAGTCGAACATCAGCAGGGTCTTCTTCAGGCCCTCGGCAGCGACGCCGGCGACTTCGGCGTCGTCCAGCAGCTCGATCAGCGGATGCACGTTGTAGCCGCCCACCATGGTGCCCAGCAGCTCGGTGGCCTTGGCTTTGGAGATCAGTGCGACGCTCAGGTCGCCGTGCGCGACCGCTGCCAGGAACGAGGCCTTGACCTTGGCAGCATCGTCCACGCCCGGGGGCACGCGGTGCGTCAGCAGGTCCAGCAGGAAAGCGTCCTCGCCAGCGGGTGGGTTCTTGATCAGCTCGATAAGTTCGGCGACCTGCTTGGCATCCAGCGCAAGGGGCGGGATGCCGAGGGCAGCGCGCTCGGCGGTGTGTTGGCGGTAGGCTTGAAGCATGGTGTTTCTCCGGTGAAGCAACAGGTCAGGCCGAGGTCGGGACGACGATCCTCAGTCCTTTGAAATAGTCTCTGTAGAAGCCGACATCGCGCGTGATCAGGCCGTCGCACTGCATCATGGCGTGGGAGCCGATCAGGAAGTCGGCCACGGTGCGGGTGCGGTTGCCGCCGCGCTGGCGGTAGCGCCGCTGCATCTCGCCCGCCCGCAAGGCCGACTTGGCCTCCATGGCGTCGAAGCGGATGCCCAGGTCTTCCAGGAACTGCAGCACGTCGGTACCGTCCTTGAAGGCGGTGCAGACTTCCGCGAGTGCGACCTCGCACAGCACGACCGGGCCCACGTGCAGCGCCTGGCGCACGGCCTCGGCGGCGCTGCCGCTGGCATCGTCGTCGCCGGCGATCAGATCGATCAGCACGGAAGAGTCGGTGGCGATCAAGGCGCGGGCTCTCCCGCGTCGTCCGGTTCGGGCGGCAGGTAGGGGTCGCCTGGCGCGTGGCCGCGGATGGCGCGCATGGCCTCGTCGGTGTTGGCGAAACCGTCGAGCTTGAAGCGCCCGCGCAGGCGAGAAATGGCGTCGTCGACGTTCTTGCGCAAGATGATGCGACCGCCGTCCAGCTCAACCTTCAGCGTGGTGCCCTTGGTCAGGCCGAGCGCATCTCGGACGGCTTTGGGCAGCGTGATCTGCCCGCGTTCGGCAACGGTGGCTTCCATGGCGACTCCAGCGCCCGGTCGTCGCGGAGGCGGCGGCTCAGGTATGCATTAGAAAGTATGCATTGATTCTACATACCTGGGCCGGGGTCTTTCAAGCGAGATGACTCTCGCGGCGGCTCACTGGCCGCCGGGTGCGATGCCCAGGCTGCTGCGGGCCGCTGCTGCAGCGTCCGCTTCGGGGTCGGCGAGTCGCGCGGCCTTGGCGGCGGCGATCAGCTTTTCCTGCTCGGGGTGAATGCAATCGTCCAGCAGGCGCTGGCCGATCTTGGTGTCCAGCAGCATGGATTTGTTGGCGATCTGGATCATCAGCGTGCGGCCGGTCACGTCCTCCAGGCGCAGCGCGCCGGTGGACGACAGCACGGGCTTCATCGTGATGCGCGTCTGCTTCCAGATGACGTCGACATAGCCGGCCACCTTGGGGTGCTTCTCGATCACCACGCTTTCCTTGAACTCGCACGCGTAGAGGCCCATGTAGGCACGCTCGGCCGCGGCCAACTGGCTTTCGTCGGCGTCGGTCAGC
The DNA here is from genome assembly GCF_043555865.1 of Pelomonas dachongensis. Classification (NCBI taxonomy): domain Bacteria; kingdom Pseudomonadati; phylum Pseudomonadota; class Betaproteobacteria; order Burkholderiales; family Sphaerotilaceae; genus Roseateles; species Pelomonas dachongensis. Next base: position 868,579 of record NZ_JBIGHY010000002.1, on the reverse strand, counting down.
ACGGGCTCGGGCGGCGGGGGCGGCGTCTTCTTGGCCGCAGCGACCCGGGGCTTGGCTGCCGACTTGGCGGCGGGCTTGGCGGCGGCCGGCTTGGTTGCCGGGGCCTTCGCAGCGGGCGCCTGCGCGAGGGCAGGCAGGGCGGCGCAGAGGATCAGTGCGGTCACGTTGCCGCGTAGCGTGGAAAACAGCATCGGGAGGGGGCGAAAAAAAGGGGTGAAGAAGGGCGGCGCATCATGGCCGCAATGGACGCGCGCGTCCGTGAGCAGTTGTAGGGATTGTCGGCCGCACCCAGAGAACCTCAGGCCCGTGCTTTACCCGATGGATACAGGAAAGAACGCACGAAGTGCCTCGTCAGGTAGCGGGCAGCCGGTGCGTTGGGCCCGCTCCAGCACGGTCCAGAAATAGCGATAGCTGGCGCGGTCGTGCAGTCGTTCACGGAACGACATGGGCGCCCAATGCGCCGCCTGCGCGGCCAGCAGCAGTTGGGCGGCTTCGAAGATCTCGTCGGCGGCGGGCGCGAAGGCCGCGAGGATGGGCCGGATCTGGTCAGGATGGATGCTCCACATGCGCGTGTAGCCGAACTCGCGCGCGGCGCGGCGCGCGGCGTCGGCCAGGCGCGCAGCATCGCGGAACTCGGTGACGACGCAGTGCGAGGGCGTCTTGCCGAACGCATGCGCCGCGGCGGCGATCTCGACCTTGGCGCGCGCCACCAGCGGGTGTTCGAACTGGCCGGGCAGCTCCATGGCGGTTTTGGGAATGGCGCCGGCATGTGCGGACACGAAATCCATCAGCCCGAAAGACAGCGACTCGACGCGCGGGTGGGCTGCAATGCGGAACACCTCGCGCAGCGCACCGTGCGTCTCGATGAGCACCTGCAGCGGCAGACGGGGCTGTCCATGGTGGTCGCAGGCGGCGTCGATCGCGACCACGGCGCGGTCCACGTCATCGGCGCAGCCCGGCTTGGGGATCATCAGATAGGCCAGGCGCGCGCCGGCCTTGGCGACCAGCGTGTCCACGTCGGCCTCGAACGCGGCGTGACCCCAGGGATGGATGCGCGCGCCGACGCGACCGAAGCGGTTGGCGCTGCCGGTCACCAGCTCGGCGATCAGCAGCGCGTGCTCGGCCTCGCCGCCCACCGGCGCGCCGTCTTCGGCGTCCAGCGTGATGTCGAACACCGGGCCCATTTCGGCCTGCAGCGCGAGGCTCTTGCGCATGCGCGCCTCGACGCCACAGTAGTGGTCGACAACGGGCATCGCCGGGCGAGCGGGCTCATGGCCGAACAAGGCCTGGCGCGGGTGGAGGAGGGGACTCATCTGCAATAAAAAAGGGTCGGCAGCGCCGACCCTCGTTCAGTGGGCGGACGCCCGATTACAGCAGGTGCTTGACGCCGTCCTGTTCGTCGGTCAGTTCCTTCAGGGTCTTGTTGATGCACTCCTGCGAGAACTCGTCAATGGCAATGCCCTCGACGATCTTGTACTCGCCGCCTTCGCAGGTCACGGGGTACCCGAACATGACGTCCTTGGGGATGCCGTATTCGCCGTTGGACGGAATGCCCATCGTGACCCACTTGCCGTTGGTGCCCAAGGCCCAGTCGCGCATGTGGTCGATGGCAGCGTTTGCCGCCGAGGCTGCCGACGACAGGCCGCGAGCGGCAATGATGGCGGCGCCGCGCTTGCCCACGGTGGGCAGGAACGTCTCACGGTTCCACTGCTCGTCGTTGATCATGTCCTTGACCGACTGGCCGTCGATGGTGGCGTTGCGGTAGTCGGCATACATCGTCGGCGAGTGGTTGCCCCACACGGCCAGCTTCTCGATGGAGGCGACGGCCTTGCCGGTTTTGGCCGCCAGTTGCGACGCGGCGCGGTTGTGGTCCAGGCGCAGCATGGCAGTGAAGTTCTTGCGCGGCAGGTCGGGGGCCGACTTCATCGCGATGTAGGCGTTGGTGTTGGCCGGGTTGCCGACCACCAGCACCTTGACGTTGCGGGACGCGACGGCGTTCAGCGCCTTGCCCTGCGTCGTGAAGATGGCGCCGTTGACGGCCAGCAGTTCGGCGCGCTCCATGCCCGGGCCGCGCGGGCGCGAACCGACCAGCAGCGCGTAGTCGGTATCCTTGAAGGCGGTCATCGGGTCGCTGTGAGCCTCGACGCCGGCCAGCAGCGGGAAGGCGCAGTCTTCCAATTCCATGATCACGCCCTTCAGCGCGTTCTGAGCCTTCTCGTCGGGAATCTCCAACAGCTGCAGGATGACGGGCTGGTCCTTGCCCAGCATTTCGCCGGAGGCGATGCGGAACAGCAGGGCGTAGCCGATCTGGCCGGCAGCGCCGGTGACGGCGACGCGAACGGGTTTCTTGCTCATGGAGATCTCCGAGGGGCAGTTGAAAAATGCGGGAGGCGAATCCCGTCAAGTGTACGGGCTGCCCTGTGCTGCAATGCCTCCATGCCCTCAACCAAGCCCAGGTCTCCCGCGCCGCTTTACGAGCAGATCCGTCAGCTGATCGTGGCCGCGCTGGCGGCCGGCGAGTGGCGTCCCGGCGACGCGCTGCCGAGCGAGGCCGCGCTGGCGGCGCGTTTTGGCGCCAGCGCCGGCACGGTGCGGCGCGCGCTGGACGAACTGACCGCGGCGCACATCGTGGAGCGCCGCCAGGGCAGCGGCACCTTCGTCTCGACGCATGCGGCGCCTCGCCAGCAGTTCCGCTTTCTGCGGCTGGTGGCCGACGACGAGACGGAAGGCTTCACGCGCGAGCTGCTGGGCAGTCGGCGCCTGCGTGCCAGCGCGGATGTTGCGCGTGCGCTGGCGCTGCGCGCGGCCGAGCCGGTGATTGAAGTGCGCCGCCTGCTGCACCGGCGCGGCCGCCCGGTCGTGCTGGACGAGCTGTGGCTGGCAGAGCGGCACTTCAAGGGCTTGAATGCGGAGCTCCTGGCAACTCACCCCGGCACGCTGTACGCATTGTTCGAGACCCATTTCGGCGTGCACATGGTGAGGGCGCAAGAGCAGTTGCGTGCGGTCGCCGCCACGCCGGACGCCGCGCGCTTGCTGCAGGTGCCGCCGGGAGAGCCGCTGCTCAGCGTCGAACGGCTGGCGTTCACCTATGGGGACCGGCCGATGGAGCTGCGCCGCGGGCTGTACTGCACCAACGCCGACCATTACCGCAACGACTTGAACTGAAACTGACGATGGCGCGGTGCAGCATAGTGAGATGGTCGGGTTAACGCATGGCCCTAGAATCGTTTGGTTTCACCCCGATTACGCAGGCTCGACATGACGGATAGCGCCAAGACAAGACCCGTATACCGAAATATTCACGTCACCCAGATCGTCCGCTACCGCCTCCCGCCTGCCGGCATCGTCTCCATCCTGCACCGCGTCAGCGGCGTGCTGATGTTCGTGCTGCTGCCCTTTGTGGTGTGGATGCTGGATGCCAGCCTGACATCCGAGATTTCCTACGACAGCTTCACCAACGTGTTTGCCGCCGGCGTGGGCGTGCTGCCGGCCTGGTTTGTCAAGCTGGTGACGCTGGGGCTGCTGTGGGGCTACCTGTTCCATTTCATCGCCGGCGTGCGCCACCTGTGGATGGATGCCACGCACAGCGTCAGCAAGGCCCAGGGCCACAGCTCGGCACTCGTGACGCTGGCATTGAGCACCGCATTGACGCTGGTGCTGGGCGCCAAGCTGTTCGGCCTGTATTGAGGAGGACCACAAGATGAGTACTTTCGGCTCCAAGCGTCTGGTCGTCGGCGCCCATTACGGCCTGCGCGACTGGCTGGCCCAGCGCGTCACCGCCGTGCTGATGGCCTTGTTCACCATCGCCGTGCTGGCGCGCTTCCTGATGCCCGGCGAACTGGGCTATGACCACTGGTCGGCCGTGTTCGCGCCGCACTGGATGAAGGTCCTGACCTTCGTTGCCATCGTCGCGCTGGCCTACCACGCGTGGGTGGGCGTGCGCGACGTGTGGATGGACTACGTGAAGCCCGTCGGCATCCGGCTGGCCCTGCAAGTGTTTTCGATCGTGTGGTTGCTCGGCTGTGCCGGCTGGGCCATCCAGGTGTTGTGGAGACTTTGAGATGACGGCAAAGATTTCGACCCGCAAGTTCGACGTGGTCATCGTCGGGGCCGGTGGCTCCGGCATGCGTGCCTCGCTGCAGCTGTCGCTGGCCGGCCTGAACGTGGCCGTGCTGTCCAAGGTCTTCCCGACCCGCTCGCACACCGTCGCTGCCCAAGGCGGCATCGGTGCGTCCCTGGGCAACATGTCCGAGGACAACTGGCACTACCACTTCTTCGACACCGTCAAGGGTTCGGACTGGCTGGGTGACCAGGACGCCATCGAGTTCATGTGCCGCGAGGCGCCCAAGGTCGTCTACGAGCTTGAGCACTTCGGCATGCCCTTCGACCGCAACGCCGACGGCACCATCTACCAGCGCCCGTTTGGCGGCCACACGGCCAACTACGGCGAGAAGCCCGTGCAGCGCGCCTGCGCCGCCGCCGACCGCACCGGCCACGCGATGCTGCACACGCTCTATCAGCAGAACGTCAAGGCGCGCACGCAGTTCTTCGTCGAATGGATGGCGCTGGACCTGATCCGCGACGCCGAGGGCGACGTGGTCGGCGTGACGGCGCTGGAGATGGAGACCGGCGAGGTCCACATCCTTCAAGGCAAGACCGTGCTGCTGGCCACCGGCGGCGCCGGGCGCATCTTTGCGGCCAGCACCAACGCCTTCATCAACACCGGCGATGGCCTGGGCATGGCGGCGCGTGCCGGCATCCCGCTGGAAGACATGGAGTTCTGGCAGTTCCACCCCACCGGCGTGCACAACGCCGGCGTGCTGCTGACCGAAGGCTGCCGTGGTGAAGGCGCCATCCTGCGCAACGCCAACGGCGAGCGCTTCATGGAGCGCTACGCGCCCACGCTGAAGGACCTGGCGCCGCGCGACTTCGTTTCGCGATGCATGGACCAGGAGATCAAGGAAGGTCGTGGCTGCGGTCCCAACAAGGACTACATCAACCTGGACATGACTCACCTGGGCGGCGACACCATCGCCAAGCGCCTGCCTTCGGTGCTGGAGATCGGCCACAACTTCGCCAACGTCGACATCACCAAGGAACCCATTCCCGTGGTGCCGACCATCCACTACCAGATGGGTGGCATTCCCACCAACATCCATGGCCAGGTGGTGGTGCCCAAGGATGGCAAGCCCAACGAGATCGTTAACGGACTGTATGCGGTGGGCGAATGCGCCTGCGTCAGCGTGCACGGCGCCAACCGCTTGGGCACCAACTCGTTGCTGGACCTGCTGGTGTTCGGCCGTGCAGCCGGCAACCACCTGGTGGCGGCGGACCTGGGTAAGCAGTCGCACAAGGCGCTGCCGGCCGACGCGGCGGACCGCTCGCTGGCCCGCCTGGCGCGCCTGGACGGCAGCAGCAGCGGCGAGTACGCGCAGGACGTGGCCAACGACCTGCGCGCCGCGATGCAGCAGCACGCCGGCGTGTTCCGCACCCAGGCCATGCTCAACGAAGGCGTCAGCAAGATTGCGGAGATTGCCGAACGGGTCAAGAACATCACGCTGAAGGACAAGTCCAAGGTCTTCAACACCGCGCGCATCGAGGCGCTGGAAGTGGAGAACCTGATCGAGGCGGCGCAGGCCACCATCGTCTCGGCCGCCGCGCGCACCGAGAGCCGTGGCGCCCATACGGTCAACGACTACGGCGACACGCCGGCCCACCCGAACGGCCGCAACGACGAGCAGTGGATGAAGCACACGCTTTGGTATTCCGAAGGCAACCGCCTGGATTACAAGCCTGTCAACCTCAAGCCACTGACCGTTGACTCGATCCCGCCGAAAGTGCGGACCTTCTGACGGCCCGCCGACAAGGACATTGAAGATCATGAAGCGCACCTTCCAGATTTACCGCTACGACCCGGACAAGGACGCCAAGCCCTACATGCAGACCCTCGAGGTCGAGCTGGACGGCTCGGAGCGCATGCTCCTGGACGCCTTGAACAAGCTCAAGGCGGTCGACCCGAGCCTGTCCTTCCGCCGCTCCTGCCGCGAAGGCGTCTGCGGTTCGGATGCGATGAACATCAATGGCAAGAACGGTCTGGCCTGCCTGACGAACATGCGCACGCTGCCGGGCACGATCGTGCTGAAGCCGCTGCCGGGCCTGCCCGTCGTGCGCGACCTGATCGTCGACATGACGCAGTTCTTCAAGCAGTACCACTCGATCAAGCCCTACCTCGTCAACGACAACATTCCGCCCGAGACCGAGCGGCTGCAGTCGCCCGAGGAGCGTGACGAGCTGAATGGCCTGTACGAATGCATCCTGTGCGCGAGCTGCTCGACGAGCTGCCCGAGCTTCTGGTGGAACCCCGATAAGTTCGTTGGCCCGGCCGGCCTGCTGCAGGCCTACCGCTTCATCGCCGACAGCCGCGACGAGGCCACCAACGAGCGCCTGGACAACCTCGAAGACCCGTACCGCCTGTTCCGCTGCCACACCATCATGAACTGCGTGGACGTCTGCCCCAAGGGCCTGAACCCCACGAAGGCCATCGGCAAGATCAAGGAGCTGATGGTCCGTCGCGCGGTCTGACGAGATGACTGAAGTGGCCGCCCCGATGATCGACGAACGCGCGCTGTCCAAGCTGCGCTGGCGCTGCCGCCGGGGCCTGCTCGAGAACGACCTGCTGATCGAGCGCTTCTTCAACCGCCATCCAGAAGGCGTCAGCGTCAGCCATGCTGACGGCCTGACGACGCTGATGGACTTGTCCGACAACGACTTGCTCGACCTGCTGCTGCGCCGCAAGGAGCCCAGTGGTGAAATCGACACCGCCGAGGTGCGCGAGGTTCTCGCCGAACTGCGCCCCTGAATCGCTTTTGAAACCTTAAGGACCGCACCATGACCCCGTCCGACGTGAAAGCCACCCTGTCGTTCTCCGACGGCAGCCCCTCGATGGACCTGCCGCTGTACAAGGGCAGCATCGGCCCGGATGTCATCGACATCCGCAAGCTGTACGCCCAGACCGGCAAGTTCACGTATGACCCCGGCTTCCTGTCGACGGCGTCGTGCAACTCCACCATCACCTACATCGACGGCGACAAGGGCGAGCTGCTGTACCGCGGCTACCCCATCGAGCAGCTCGCGGTGAACTGCGACTACCTCGAAACCTGCTATCTGCTGCTGTACGGAGAGCTGCCGAACGAGAGCCAGAAGGCCGAGTTCGAGAACAAGGTCATGCACCACACGATGGTGAATGAGCAGATGCAGTTCTTCCTGCGTGGCTTCCGCCGTGATGCCCACCCGATGGCCGTCATGACGGGCCTGGTGGGTGCGATGTCCTCGTTCTATCACGACAGCACGGACATCAATAACCCCGAGCACCGCGAGATCTCGGCCATCCGCCTGATCGCCAAGATGCCCACGCTGGTGTCCATGGCCTACAAGTACACGATCGGCCAGCCCTACATCTACCCGCAGAACGACCTGAGCTACGCCGGCAACTTCATGCGCATGATGTTCGCCACGCCGTGCGAGGACTACAAGCCCAACCCGGTACTGGTGCGTGCGATGGACCGCATCTTCACGCTGCACGCCGACCACGAGCAGAACGCTTCGACGTCGACCGTGCGTCTGTGCGGCTCGTCGGGCACCAACCCGTTCGCGGCCATCGCGGCCGGCGTGGCCTGCCTGTGGGGCCCTGCGCACGGCGGCGCCAACGAGGCCTGCCTGAACATGCTGGGCGACATCCAGAAGAACGGCGGCGTGGCCCGCATCGGCGAGTTCGTCAGCAAGGTCAAGGACAAGTCCTCCGGCGTCAAGCTGATGGGCTTCGGCCACCGCGTCTACAAGAACTACGACCCGCGCGCGAAGCTGATGCGCGAGACCTGCCACGAGGTGCTGAACGAACTGGGCCTGCAGAACGACCCGCTGTTCGAACTGGCCATGAAGCTGGAGAAGATCGCGCTGGAAGACGAGTACTTCGTTGCCCGCAAGCTCTACCCGAACGTCGACTTCTACTCGGGCATCGTGCAGCGCGCGATCGGCATTCCGGTGCCGCTGTTCACCGCCATCTTCGCGCTGGCCCGCACAGTCGGCTGGATCGCCCAGCTCAATGAGATGATCGGCGACCCCGAGTACAAGATCGGCCGTCCGCGCCAGCTGTTCGTCGGCGCATCGCCGCGCGACGTCAAGCCCATCGCCCAGCGCTGATCTTCGGCAGACGCACCCCGCGAACCCCTCGGACCTCCGAGGGGTTCTTTCATTTGGAGACTCGATGACCGCACCTGAGATCCTCGTCCTGGGCAGCGTGAACCGCGACCTCATCGTGCACGCGCCGCGCTTGCCGCTTCCGGGCGAGACGCTGCGCGGTCAGCGGTTTGGCTCGTGCCTGGGCGGCAAGGGCGCGAACCAGTCGGTGGCGGCGGCCCGCTTGGGCGCCAGGGTCGCGCTGGCGGCGCGCGTGGGCTTGCGAGAGAACGGTGCCGCGATGGTCGAGCAGTTGAAGGGCGAGGGCGTCGACACCAGCGCCGTCGCTCAGCCAGCCGACGAAGTGCCGGGTGTGGCGCTGATCGTCGTCGGTGCCGAGGATGCCGAGAACCAGATCGTCACGGTGGCCGGTTCCAACGGCACGCTGCCACTGGCGCAGATCGAGGCGCTGGAGCTGACCGGCCTGCGTTGGCTGGTGGCGCAGCAGGAGTTGCCGCTGGAGAGCATCGCCCGCGCGTTCGAACGCGCCCGTGCGCTCGGCGTGAGGACGCTGCTGAACGCCGCCCCCTACCGGCCCGGCTGCGAAGCGCTGCTGCCGCTGGTGGACGTGCTGGTCGTCAACGCGCTGGAGGCCCAGGCGCTGGTCACCACGCTGGGTGGTGGCGCGGCCGGCCCGGAGTCGCTCGCGCAGGCCTTGCGGGCCAAGGGGCCGGCGGCCGTGCTCGTGTCGCTGGGCGCGCAAGGGCTGTGCTGGGTCGACGCCGATGGCGTGCGCCTGGTGTCGGCCCGCCCTGTGAAAGCCGTCGACACCGTGGGCGCAGGCGATACCCTCGTCGGTGCGCTCGTTACCGCGCTGGCCGAGGGCCAGTCCATTGCCGAGGCGCTCGGCTTCGCCCAGGCCGCTGCAGCACTGGCCGTGTCCCGGACCGGCGTGCAGGATGCAATGCCGCATCGCGGCGAAGTCGAGCAACTGCTCGGCGAAAAGAACTGAATCCCACAAGGAGAACGAGAGATGTCCCAGACCCTGCTGCTGCCCCGCTGGCTGCTGACCATGAAGGCCGGCGAAGACACGCTGGAACACCACGCGCTGCTGATCGACGGCGAGCGCATCGCGGCCATCGGCCCGCGGGAGAAGCTGCTGGCGCAATACCCACAAGCCGAGCGCGTCGAGCTGCCCGAGCAGATCCTCATCCCCGGGCTCATCAACGGCCATGCGCACTCGGCCATGACGCTGCTGCGCGGCGTCGCCGACGACGTGCCGCTGATGGACTGGCTGCAGAACCACATCTGGCCGCTGGAGAAGAAGTGGGTCAGCGAAGCCTGGACCTACCTCGGCTCCAAGCTGGCCGCCGCCGAAGGCCTGCGCAGCGGCACGACCTACATCAACGACATGTACTTCTTCCCGACCGCGATGGCCCGCGCCGCAGTGGACTCGGGCGTGCGCGCTGCGGTGTCGATGAACGTCATCGACTTCCCGACGGGCTATGCGTCCGGCCCGGACGACTACATCGCCAAGGGCGTCGCCGCCTACGAACAGTACAAGGGCGAGACCCTGCTCGACTGGACCAGCGCGCCGCATGCACCCTACACAGTGTCCGACGAGACCTTCATCAAGCTGCGCGACTTGGCCGAGAAGCTGGACATCCAGATGCACTGCCACATTCACGAGACGGCGGGCGAGGTCGAGGACGGCGTCAAGGCGCACGGCGTGCGGCCCATCGAACGGCTGGACAAGCTGGGCCTGTTCAGCGAACGCATGATTGCCGTGCACATGGTCCATCTGAACGAGGCGGAGATCGACCTGATGGCGAAGAAGGGCGTGCACCTGGTGCATAACCCCAACTCCAACCTGAAGCTGGCCTCGGGCGTCATGCCGCTGAAAGCGCTGGAAGCCGCAGGCGTCAACACCATCCTCGGCACCGACGGTGCAGCCTCCAACAACCGACTGGACATGTTCGGCGAGATCCGCTCGGCCGCGCTGCTGGCCAAGGGCATCACCGGCGACCCGACGGTGGCCTCGGCCCGCACCGCGCTGGAGATGGCGACCATCCGCGCCGCCAAGGCCATGGGCCGCGGCGATGACCTGGGCTCGCTGGAAGTGGGTAAGCTGGCCGACGTGGTCGCGGTGTCGCTGGACAGCCTCGAATGCCAGCCGGTCTACAACCCGGCCGCGCAGCTGGTCTACGTGGCGGGGCGCGAGCACGTCAGCAACGTGTGGGTGGGCGGCCGGCAGGTGTTGCGCGACCGCCAACCCACCACCATCGACGTGCCGGCCCTGCTGGCCGAGGCACGTGACGTGGTCGGCCGCATGAAGGCCGGCTGACATTGAAGCCCCTCGCCCAGCCACGCCGCTGAACGCGGGCGCGGCTGGGCGGTCCCCCGAGGGGACGGCGATGCTTGCGGCATTGAGCCGCAAGCACATCGCCCACGGGCCGGCTTGGGGCGGCCCGCGCTCGTCTGGTGCTGAGGTTCAAAAGCTCATTCGAGCGCCAACCCGGTACTGGCGGCCCAGCACGTCATACAGGAACGGGTTGATGCCGTAGCCCGTGCCCGTCTGCGGCGCTGCCACCGGGTCCACGTCGGTCAGGTTGTCGACCTTGAAGTAGACGCTCAGGTGCTTGTTGACCTTGTACGAGCCGCCGATGTCCCAGTAGAACGCGCCCTTCATCTGGTTGTTCAGGATGGTGGGCCGCGTCACCGTGGAGACGGGGCAGTTGGTCTGGCACTCGATGTACTCGTTGCTGTAGACGCCGTCGCTGATCCAGCGCTGCGAGACCGTGAAGCTGGCCGTCTCGTTCTCCCAGGACTGCGAGAACTGGCCTTTCCACTTGGGCGTGTTGCCGAGGTTGACGCCGGCAGCTTCGCTCGGGATGGTGCCCACGACGCCCGAGTTGGTCACGAAGCTGCGGGTGTGCGTGGCCAGGCCGCGCAGCGTCAGGCTGCCCGGCAGGCCCACGCTGCCCAGGTTGAATCGGTACAGGGCTTCGAGGTCGAAGCCCTTATTGCGCATGGACGCGAGGTTGAAGGCCTGCAACGTCACGTACTTCGTCGCGCTGACGAGGTCTATCGCGGCGCAGATTTCCTGGTTGCCGGCCACGCACAGGTCCACCTCCTGCTGCGCGTTCAGCGACGAGATCACGTCGTCAACCTTGATGTCGAAGTAGTCGACGGAGGCGCTGAAGCCTGGCGCCCACATCGGCTGCGCCAGCACGAGGCCGAAGGTCGTGTTGCGGGCAATCTCCGGGCGCAGGTTGACGTTGCCGATGGTGCGCTGCTGCACGGTCAGCGTCGTGCCCTGGTAGTTGACGGTGTTGTTGACGACCAGCGGCGCCGCGAACAGCTCGCTCAGGTTGGGCGCGCGTACGTCCCGTGACGTGACGGCGCGCAGGCGCAGGCCGTCGATGCCGGTCTGCCACGTCGAGCCGACCTTCCAGCTGTCGACCTTGCCCGAGGTGCTGTAGTCGGTGTGGCGACCGGCGATGTTGAGGTTGGCCTCGCCCAGCGCCGTGCCCTTGAACAGCGGCAGGTTCAGCTCGATGAAGCCTTCCTTCACGTGGTATGCGCCCTTGGCGTTGTGATAGTTGCCGGCGTACCAGTTGTTGCCGATGGTGGTGTTCAGCAGCGGATCGGCGGGGTACTGCGGCGTGTTGGGCGTTTCGGGGAACACGCCGTTGCCATACGGGTCGCCAATGACGTAGTACTGCTCGCGACGCGCTTCGGCGCCGAAGGCCACGGCCACCGGGCCGGCCCACAGCGAGAAGGGTTCGCCGTTGACGTTGAACGCGGCGACCGACTGGCGCTGGCGCGAGTACTGGTGCGGGCCGTTGGCCGGTGCGATGTAGGCCCAGGCTGCAGGGTCGATGGGCACGTCGCCGATGATGTTCAGCGGCACGCAGCCCGAAGCGGCTGCTGCCGCGTTGCGGCAGATGATGGTGTTGTTGGGCCCGCGCACGGCGTCGATGGCGGCGTTGTAGCGAGCGTTGAGCGTCATGTGCTGGACGCTGATGTCGATGGTGTTCTGCGCATGGGTGGCGTAGGCGTCATAGGTCCAGCCCTTGCCGAACGCGTCGAACTTGCCGTTGGCACCGACGACCGCGCGCAACTGCGTGCGCACCGGGTTGACCTCGATGTCGTCGGGAAAGATCGCGTTGGCCACGCCGTACTGGAAGCTGGTGATGTTGTTGGCCGCGCAGGCCGTCACGATCGACGTGGGCAGGAAGGGATTGCTGCACTGGATGGTGAGGTTGGCGTTCTTGGCCGCGCCCGGGTTGGGCGTGAACAGCGAGTCCACCTTGCCGTAGTTCAGGCTGAAGAAGACCTCATGGTCGTCGTTCAACTCGAAGCTGCCGCGCGTGTAGGCCACCTGGCGCGTCATGTTCATGCCCAGCGTGGTGCCGCCGCCGACGGTGCCGCTCAGGTCGCCGCCCACGCAGAAGGGCGTCACGCACCCGGTCACGGCGCCGGTGCCGGTGGGCACGCCATTGGAGCCGTACTGGAACTGGTAGGGCGTGCCGCCGGGGCCAAAGGCCGTGCCCTGCAGCGGGCCGCTGGTGATGAGGCCGTACTTGGCGTACTGGAACTGCTGGGCGTTCTCGATGAAGGTGTACTGCGGCTTGCCGTCGGTGGTCTGGGCTATGGGCCGCACCTGGAAGGCGGGGTTTCTGAACCAGTCGCGGCCGTTGGCACCGGCACCGCCGAAGCGCGGGGACGGCACGCCCTTCTCGCGGCTGTACTCGACGCTGGCGCTCAAGTGGGCACGGCCCTCCAGGAAGCCGCTGCCCCAGGCCGCCTGCAGCGTGGAGTTCTTGTCGTCGCCGTAGTTCGTCTGGCCGCCCTCGACGTTGGCCTTGAAGCCGGAGAAGCGCTTGTCGGTGATGAAGTTCACCACGCCGCCCACGGCGTCCGAACCGTAGGACGCCGACGCGCCTCCCGTCACCACGTCCACCTGCTTGATGAGCAGCTGCGGGAACTGGCTCACGTCGGTCACACCGGTCACGTTGGCGCCCACCACGCGCTGGCCGTCGATCAGCGTCAGCGTGCGGATGGGTCCAAGGCCGCGCAGGCTCAGCGAGCTGAGACCCTGGATGCCGGAGCTGGTGCTGTTGGTGCTGGTGGTGCGGCCGGTGCTGCCTTGCAGCGCGGGGAGCTCGGCGATGGCGTTGAACAGGTTGGGCTTGGCGACTTTCTCCAGGTCCGAGGCGACCAAGCGCGTCGTCGGCGTGGGCTGCGTGAAGCCGCGCGCGGAGATGCGGGAGCCGGTCACGACGACGGTGCTCAGCACGTTGCTGCCGCTGTCGGTCGCTGCGTCCGGCGCGGCCTCGGCGGTCTGGGCCTGGGTGGGCAGGGCGAGGCCGGCACAGGCGGCCAGCGCCGCGAGGTGGATCAAGGTGGGTTGGCGAGGGGCTTTCATCATGTCTCCTGGGGTTGGCAGCTCGTGGCTGGTTCTGGAACTTGTTTGCTAAACAAACTTGTTTATTGGATAGCGCTATCCAATTGCGTCAAAAAAAAGCGAGTCGAACTCGGTGAGCGCATCGGGGTGGGCACTACGGGTGTCTCGGTGCACCTGTTTTGCGTCCGTCCTGGATAGCGCAATCCAATCGGATTGCGCTATCCTAGGCGCGGGTTTCACCATTCGGTATGGGGGATACTCTCTAGCCATGCCGAGCCACACCACTGCTTCCGCCGCCCCCGCCCGACGCACGCGCGCCACCGGCCGGGTGACGCTGGCGGACGTGGCGCAGGCGGCCGGCGTCAGCCCCATCACCGTGTCACGGGCGCTGCGCGGCGAGCGCGCCGTGGGGCACGAACTGGTCGAGCGCGTGCAGGCCGCCGCGGCTGCGCTGGGTTACGTGCCTGACCCCGCCGCCCGAGCGCTGGCCTCCGCGCGCAGCTCGCATGTGGCGGTGCTGATCCCCAAGCTCAGCAACACGCTGTTCGTCGACCTGCTGGACGCGGTGCAGAACACGCTGGTGCCGGCCGGTTTCCAGACGCTGATCGGCGTGACTCACTACGATGCCGGCGAGGAGGAGGCGGTGCTGCGCAGCTTCCTGGCGCACCGGCCGGCCGGCCTCATCGTCACTGGCCGTGACCACAGCGCCGCGGCGACCGCGCTGATCGAGGCGAGCGGCGTGCCCTGCGTGCGCGTGATGGAGCTGGAGTCCGAGCCCGGCTGCCACAGCGTGGGCTTCTCACAGCGCGAGGCCGGGCGGGCCATCACCGGGCATCTGCTGGACTCGGGCCGCCGCCACGTCACCTATGTCGCCGCGCAGCTGGACCCGCGCACGCTGGAGCGCGGCGAGGGCTATGTGGAAGCGATGCAGCAGGCCGGCCTGGGCGAGTGCGTGCGCAAATTGCTGACCCCCGAGCCGTCGTCGATGGCGCTCGGCGGCCACATGCTGGAGCGCGTGCTGCGCGAGGCGCCAGAGACCGACGCCATCTTCTTCTGCAACGATGACCTGGCCCAGGGCGCGCTGCTGGCCGCGCTGCGGCTGGGCGTGGCGGTGCCGGGGCGCGTCGCGATTGCCGGCTTCAACGACCTGCCAGGCAGCGACCAGATGGTGCCGCCGCTGACCACCGTGGCCACGCCGCGCCGCGAGATCGGCCAGCAGGCCGCGCTGATGCTGATGAAGCTGATCCGCAACCAGCCGGTGGAGACGCCACACCTGGACCTGGGCTTCCAGGTGCAGAGGCGCGAATCAGCGTAGTTCGACGTCCAGGCGGTACGCGCGACCGGCCTGTATGTTGCGCACCAAGCCGTCTGGCAACGGCTGGCCGTCCAGCAGCACGCGAGCCGCACCCGTGCGGCGCACTTGCAGCTTGAACCGCGCACCGCGGAACTCGCGCTCGGCGTTCATTTCGTTCCAGCCCGAAGGCAGTTGCGGCTTCACCCGCAGCCCGTCAGGATGGCCGCGCAGGCCGCACAGCCCTTCGATCACCGAGCGATAGGCCCAGGCCGCCGTGCCGGTGTTGAACAGCTGGCTGGAGCGGCCAGCCGTGCGTGGGTACTCCTTGTGTGCGCCGCGGTAGTAGTTCGGAATGAACACCGGCATCTGGCCGCGCTGCAGCAAGTCGGCCTCGTCCGGTCCGGCGACCATCGCGCGCAGTGCGCGCCAGGCACGGTCGGCCTCGCCGGCGTCGTACATCGCATGGATGTAGAACGCGGCGGCGTGGTTGTAGACCGCGCCGTTCTCGGCCGAGCCCGGGTGCTTCTGCGTCACGCGGCCCACGTCGTCGCGCATGCGCGAGTAGGGAGGATTGAACATCGCCACGCCGTGCGGCGTTTGCAGCTGCGCGTCGATGGCTGCGAGCATCCTCGCGCGCTGCTCGTCGGTGGCTGCGCCACTGAGCAGGGCCCACGACTGCGGGTTCAGGTAGATGCGGCCTTCGGCATCGGCGGCGACGCCGAACTTGACGTCGTCGTCCGTGATGCCGCGGGCGAACCAGTCGCCGTCCCACAGGTGGCAGTTGGCGGCGTCGTTCAGTTCCTGCGCGGCGGCGAACCAGCGGGCGGCGGCTTCCGTGCGACCCGCATCGGCGCTGATGCCGGCCCACAGCTTCATCGCGAACGCGGCCGCCACTGTCAACCAGCCGGACACGCCGCGGCCCTGGTAGCCCACCATGTTCATCGGATCGCACCAGTCGCCCTGGGCGATGTAGCTCAGGCCCCGCGCGTCGCGGTCTTGGTGCAGCCAGGCCATGGCGGCGTCGAAGCGCTGGGCGACGGTCTGGCCGTTCACGTCTACGTCCAGCAGCGCGAAGTCGCCCGTCTCGTCCAGGTAGGCCTGCAGGCAGACGGGAAGCCACACGCAGTGGTCAGTGTGCGGAACCTGGTTGATGTACTTCAGCTCGGCGCCTTCGATCAGCAGGATGCCGTCGGGCATGGCGCCATTTGCTTCCTGCTGGCCTAGCGCATGCAGCAGCGCGCCGCGCGTGACGGCCGGGGCGATGTAGGCCATGCCGAGGTTGTCCTGCAGGTAGTTGCGCGTCTGCGGGTCGGTGCTGAGACGGTTGACGTCGCCGTGATAGAAAACCTGGCGCGGAAGCCAGTGGTTGACGAAGCGGTCGAAGGCGGCGTCGGGCGTGGTGATGCGCAGACAGCCCCGGCCGCTGGCGATGTAGTCCGCATAGGCGGTGCGCGCGCGGGCGAAGCCGGCTTCGCTGAGGTAGGTGTCGCGCACCGTGGCGATTTCGGCGTCGTCCAGCGCGGGGCCGAAGACGAAGCGGTAGCACTCGCTCTGGTGCGGCACCAGCGCCAGCCGGTACTGCACGCAGGCGGCGGGCGTCTCGTAGCGTGCATCGCCGCCGGCCAGCGTGCCTGCCTGCAGCGCGCTCGGGTTGTGCAGCCCGCCTTCGCCTTCGAATGCGGCCTGCGCCGCCTCCCAGGTATCGGGCGCGCGCTCGCACAGGAAGTAGGTCTTGTCCTTGAGATGGATGTTCTTGAAGTAGTCCGCGACCTTTTGGTAGGGAGTGACGCAGCTGGCGACGACGCCGCCCAGGTCGGCACGCCATTCGGCGGACTGGTTCATCCACGACATGTAGCCGATGGGGAAGTAGGGCACGACGCTGACGCGCCGCGGCCGGCCGGTCAGGTTGGTGACGCGCAGCTCCCACAGCTCCACCACGTCTTTGGTGGGTAGGCCCAGACGCATCTCCACGCGCAGGCCCAGGTGCTCCACGGTCCAGGACAGGTCGTGCGCGCTCGCGGTGAAGCTGAAGCTGTCAACCTTCGCGCGCACCGGCTCGTAGGGGGCCGAGAACAGCTCGCCCGTCTCCTCGTCCTTCACGTAGACGAAGCGGCCCGGGTGGTGGGCGTAGTAGGCCTGCTCCGGCTGCATGAAGGTCTTGGCCTCCAGGTTGGGCGCATGCGCGTACTTGGCTGGTTCGGGCTGCATGAACTGGGCGGTGGCGTAGCCGCGGCAGGTCACCTGGATCATCATGCGGCGGTTCCACAGGAAGCCGCCGGCTTGCGGCATTGCGGTGGGGCTGGTCAGCTCGCAGCGGGCGCCGTCGTCGTGGTGATGAATCATGGTGTCGGAGAGGAAGTCTTCCGCGCGGCCAGGTCGCTCTGGATGCGGGCCATCGTCGGGTTGTCCAGCGTGTAGAACATCATCAGCACGGCCGCCAGCCCGGTGAAGACCGCCGGGATGACCGACATCAGCCAGACGATGCCGGCCTGAGAGTCGGCCGACTGTGCCGCGTTGGGCACATAACCCAGCGCCGTGAAAATGGTGCCGATGACGCCCACCGCCACCGCCGTACCCAGCTTCTGCGCGAAGGAGCTGGCGGCGAAGGTCATGGCAGTGGCGCGGCGGCCATTGCGCCATTCGTTGAAGTCGGCGGCGTCGGCCAGCATCGAGAAATTCAGCGGCGACTTCGGCCCCAGTGCCAGGCCCAGCGCGACTTGCAGCGCGTACATCAGCCAGATCTGGTTCGCGTCCACGAACAGGAAGGCCGCCGACAGCGCGGTGGACGCGATCATCAGCCCGATCATCAGCTTGCGCTTGTCGACGAAGCGGGCGAGGAAGGGCGTCAGCGCCGTGCCGGCGGCAGCGGCCAGCAGGTAGGCGGGCACGAAGGTGGCCAGCAGCTCGGGCCGGTTGACCACGTACTTGAAGTAGTAGGCCGCGCTGGTCATGCGCAGCGTGATGCTGACCATGATGATCAGTGCCAGCAGGAACAGCAGGATCCACGGCTTGTTGCTGCGCAGGTCGGCGAGGTCTTGCCGCACGGTGGAAGGCTCGGCCTGCGTGGGCTGCACGCGCTCCTTCGTCGTGGCGAATGTGATGGCGAAGATGACAGCGGCGGCTGTGCCCCAGCAGGCCATCGTCAGCGTCCAGCCCAGCGCGGCGTCGCCACTGCCCAGCCATTGCACCAGGCGCGGCGTGGCCGCCGTGACGACCATGCCGCCGAGGAACCCGCAGACGAAGCGCGACGCGTTGACTGCATTGCGCTCCCGCGCGTCGCCCGTGATGACGCCCGAGAGCGCGCTGTAGGGCAGGTTGACGCCGGTGTAGACCGTCATCAGCAGCAGGTAGGTCACGTACGCCCACACCAGCTTGCCCGTGGGGCCGACGTCGGGCGTGGAGTACGTCAGCACGCCCATGAAGGCCAGCGGCAGGGGCACGAACAGCAGGTAGGGCCGGAACTTGCCCCAGCGCGTCTGCGTGCGGTCGGCAAAGGCGCCGATCATGGGGTCGGTGAAGGCGTTGAAGATCTTCACGACGAACAGCATCGTGGCCGCTGCAGCGGCGGTGATGCCGAACACGTCGGTGTAGAAGATCAGCAAAAAGGTCGAGATGTTGGTCCAGTAGAAGTTGAACCCCATGTCGCCCAGGCCGTAGCCGACGATCTCGCGGCGGGTCAGGGGAGGCTGCTTCATCGCGCGTTCAGTCGGCGAGCCAGTGGCAGACCTGGCGCTGCAGCGCGTCCAACGGCTGCGAGGCGTCCAGGCGCAGCACGCCGGCTTCGTCTACCGGTGACTCCAGCGTTTCGAACTGGCTGTCCATCAGGCTTGCGGCAAAGAAGTGGCCGCCCCGCGTGCTGACGCGCTGGCTGGCCTCGGCTTTCGAAATGTCCAGGAACGCGAAGCGCAGGCCCGGCGACGCAACGCGCAATTGGTCGCGGTAGACGCGCTTCAGCGCCGAGCACGCCAGCAACACGCTGGGCCGCTGCTGCAGCTGCTCGGCCAGACTGGCCAGCCAGCTGACGCGGTCCGCGTCGGTCAGCGGTTCGCCGCGGGCCATCTTGCTGCGGTTGGCCTCGCCGTGGAACTGGTCGCCCTCCAGCCAGACGCGGCCCAGTCGCTTGGCAACCATCGCCGCCAGAGTGGATTTGCCGCTGCCGGCCACGCCCATGAAGACGACGGAAGGAGGTGAGGGCGCTGTCATGGATCTCGAATGCAAAGGATAGCGCTATCCTAATCGAGGCCGTGAGTGTTGTGCTCCGTAGTTCCCCGCAAAGCGGTGGCGGGCGCCCGGTTTTGAGGCCTACTGCCGCCCGCAACGGCCGCAGGCCGGGGATGGGAGACACATGAAGTACCGAATTCGCACCACGCTGGCGGCCGTTGCGGCGGCGCTGTGCAGCGCCCAGGCGGCTTTTGCCGCCGACAAGATGGCCCTCGTCGTGAAGAGCCTGGGCAACGGCTTCTTCGACGCCGCCCGCCAGGGGGCGCAGGAAGCCGCCAAGGAACTGGGCGGCCTGGAGATTGTTTACGCCGGCCCGGCCAAGGCCACGGCCGAGGGCCAGGTGGAGATCATCAACGCGCTGATCGCGCAGCGCGTGAAGGCCATCGCCATCTCTGCCAACGACCCGGATGCGCTGGTGCCGGTGCTGAAGAAGGCGCAACAGCGTGGCATCAAGGTGCTGTCCTTCGACTCCATGGTGCGCAAGGACGGCCGGCAGCTGCACCTGGCGCCGTCCAGCACGCCGATGATCGGCGCGAAGCTGGCCGCGCTGGTGCTGGACGCAGCGCCTGCCGGCGGCGAGGTGGCCGTGCTGTCCGCCACCGCGCAGGCCACCAACCAGAACGCGTGGATTGCGGCGATGAAGACTACGCTGGCCACGCCGCCCTATGCCAAGGTCAGGCTGGTCAGCGTCGTCTACGGTGACGACCAGACCGACAAGAGCTACCGCGAGGCGCAAGGTCTGCTGAAGAGCCACCCGAACCTGAAGGTCATCGTCGCGCCGACGACGGTGGGGATTGCCGCTGCCGCCCGCGCCGTTCAGGACGAGCGCCGTGTGGGCCAGGTCTTCGTCACCGGCCTGGGCCTGCCGTCGGAGATGCTGGGCCATGTGAAGGGCGGGGCGGTGAAGAGCTTCGCCATCTGGAACCCGGTGGACCTGGGCTACTCCGTCGTCCATGCCGCGAATGCGCTGGTGAAGGGCTCTGTCAAGGGCGTGCCGGGCGAGAGCGTGCCGCTGGGCCGCGTGGGCAAGATGACGCTGGACGCGAGTGCGGAAGGCGCAATGGCCGAACCCTTCACTTTCAACGCGAGCAACGTCGAGAAGTTCGCCAAGATGTACTGATGCTGCAACTCCGCGGCATCACCAAACGCTTCGGCCCCACGCAGGCGCTGCGCGGCGTGGACCTGGACCTCCTGCCCGGCCAGGCGCTGGCACTGATCGGCGAGAACGGCGCCGGCAAGAGCACGCTGGTCAAGACGCTGACCGGCGTGCATGCGCCCGACTCGGGCGAGATCCTGCTGGACGGGCGGCCCGTCAAGTTCGCGCGCACGCAGGACGCGCAGGCCGCAGGCATCGCCGCCGTGCACCAGGAGACGGTGGTGTTCGACGCGCTGTCCGCCGCCGAGAACATCTTCATCGCCCGCCCGCTCACTAAGCGAGTGGCAGGTGTGCAAGTGGTCGACTGGCCCCGCATGGAACGCGAGGCGCAGCAGTGGCTGGACTTGGTTGGCGCACAGTTCCCCGCCCGCACGCCGGCGGCCGAGCTGGGCATCGCGCAGCGCCACCAGGTGGAAATCGCGCGCGCGCTGTCCATGCAGGCGCGCGTGGTCATCCTGGACGAGCCCACGGCCGCGCTGTCGCAGGCCGAGATCCACGAGATCTACCGCCTCGTCAATCGCCTCAAGGCGCAAGGCGTGGCGGTGCTGTTCATCACGCACAAGTTCGATGAACTGTTCGCCGTGTGCGACCGCTACGTCGTGCTGCGCGATGGCGCCACGGTCGGCAGCGGCGACATGGCGACCGCTGCGGAGCCCGCGCTGGTGAAGCTGATGGTGGGCCGCGCGGTGGACGACACCTACCCGCAGCGCCGCCGCTCGCCTGGCGCGGTGGCGCTGCGCGTGCAGGCACTGAGCCACCCGACCGAGTTCGCCGACCTGGCCTTTGAGGTGCGGCGCGGCGAGGTGCTGGGCTTCTACGGCTTGGTGGGCGCCGGCCGCACCGAGGCCATGCTGGCGCTGATCGGCCTCAAGCCCGAGGCGAGCGCCCGCGTCGAGCTGGACGGCCGGCCGCTGGATCTGCACGACCCCGCCCAGGCCATCGCCGCCGGGCTGGTCTACGTGCCGGAAGACCGCCGCCAGCAGGGCGCGCTGCTGGACCTGTCCGTCGGCGCCAACCTGACGCTGCCCGCGCTGGCCGGCCCGCGCCATGCGTGGCATGGCAAGCTATCCCGTGGCCCCTGGCTGTCTGCCGTGCGCGAGCGCGGCTTCGCGCAGACGCTGATGGACCGGCTGCGCATCAAAGCCGCGTCGCAGGAGGTGCCGGTGGCCAGTCTGTCCGGCGGCAACCAGCAGAAGGTGGTCATCGCCAAGTGGCTGGGCCTGCAGCCGCGCGTGGTCATCCTGGACGAGCCCACCAAGGGCATCGACGTCGGGGCCAAGCAGGCGGTCTATGAACTCATCGAGGAGATGGTGCAGCAGGGCCTGGCCGTCATCCTCGTGTCCTCGGAGCTGCCCGAGGCGATGAACCTGGCAGACCGCGTCCTCGTCATGCGGCGCGGGCGCGTGGTGGCCGAGTTCGCGCACGGCGCGCCTGCCGAGTCCATCGTGGCGGCAGCATCGGGTGTGGCGAAGGAGCTCGCGGCATGAAGCGTGACCCGCTACTGCTGGCCGTCATCGCGGTCATCGTGTTGCTCGTCGGGTGGCGTGCACCGGTCTTTCTGACGCTGCGCAATGCGCTGGACATCGCCAACGAATCCGCGTTGCTGGCCATCCTGGTGGCCGGCCAGATGGTCGTGCTGCTGACGCGCGGCGTGGACCTGTCGGTCGCGTCCAACCTGGCGCTGACGGGCATGGCCTGTGCGCTGGTGGGCCAGGCCTTCCCCGGCCTGCCCATCGCGGCCTTGCTGTTGCTGGCGCTGATGTTGGGCGGCCTGCTGGGTGCCGTCAACGGGCTGCTGATCGCGCGCTGCGCGCTGCCGCCCATCGTCGTGACGCTGGGCACCATGTCGCTGTACCGCGGCGCGGTGTTCGTGGCCTCGGGCGGCGCCTGGGTGTCGGACCAGGACATCCACCCGGCCATCAAGTCGCTGCCGCGCACCGATGTCGCGGGCCTGCCGCTGTTGGTGCTGATCGCTGCTGGGGTGGTGGTGGCCGTGGGCGCGTGGCTGCGCTGGCGGCCGGCCGGCCGCGAGGTCATCGCGCTGGGCAACAACCCCGACGCGGCGCGCGTGGCAGGCATTTCGGAGCAGCGCCGGCTGCTGCAGGTCTATACGCTGTCCGGCGCGCTGGCCGGCCTGGCCGGCGTGCTGTGGGTGGGGCGCTATGCCATCGCCTTCACCGAGCTGGCGGCGGGGTATGAGCTGACGGTGATTGCCGCCTGCGTCATCGGTGGCGTCAGCATCGCGGGCGGCATTGGCACGGTGGGCGGCGCGATGCTGGGCGTGCTGTTCCTGGGCGTGGTCAACGCGGCGCTGCCGGTCATCCAGGTCTCGCCGTTCTGGCAGCAGGCCATTGCGGGCGCAGTCATTCTGCTGTCGGTCGCGTTCAACGCCAGGGTGCGGGCCGGCAAGGGCCTGCCCATCCTGGAGCGGGGCGGGTCATGAAGGCCTTCACGTCCTGGGAACGCGTGCTGGCCGCGCTGCTGGTGCTGCTGTACGCCGGCTTCGGCGCGGGGCTGGACGGCTTCCTGTCGCCCTTCGCGCTGGCCGACAGCACGGTCAACATGTCCGAGCGCCTCATCATCGCGCTGGCCATGGCCATGCTCATCGTGGCCGGCGAGATCGACCTGTCCATTGCGGCGACCATGGCCTTGTCGTCACTGGCCATGGGCTTGGCCATGCAGGCAGGCGCTCCGCTGCCTGTGATGCTGCTGGCTGCTGCGTCAACGGGCGCGGCCTGCGGGTGGCTGAACGGCTGGCTGGTCACGCAACGCGGCCTGCCGTCCATCGTCGTCACCATCGGCACCTTGTCGCTGTACCGCGGCCTGGCGCTGGTGCTGTTGGGCGACCAGGCGATCACCGGCTACCCCGAGCCCTTGAGCGTGCTGGGCAACGGCACGCTGGGCGACCTGTTCGGCGTTGAGTGGCTGATCGTGCCCATCGAGTTCGGCGTCGCGCTGCTGTTCGCGGCAGGCGTGGCGTTGTGGATGCATCGCACCGTGCACGGCCGACGTGTCTACGCGATCGGCGCGAATCCGGTCGCTGCGCGCTTCAGCGGCATCGCGGCAGACAGCTACCGGCTGGGCCTGTTCGTCTTTGCCGGCATCGCCGCTGCACTGGCCGCCGTGCTGCTGACCGGCCGCATCGGCAGCACCCGGCCCAACCTCGCAGCCGGTTGGGAGCTGGACGCCATCACCATCGCGCTGCTGGGCGGCGTGGCCATTCAGGGCGGGCGCGGCAGCATGGTCGGCGTGGTGCTGGCGGCGGTGCTGCTGGGTGCGTTCACGTTTGCGCTGGGCATGCTGAACGTGCCGGGCGTCGTGATGGCGATGGTGGCCGGCGGCTTGCTGATCGCGGCGATGGTGTTGCCGCGGCTATGGGTGAAGCGCCGGGCATGAGCCGGGCGGTGGCTGCATCGAGTTTGGAGGTTTGTCGCGGGCGACGCATCGTCCGGGGCATGTTGCGCCTCGCACTGCCTGGGTGGGCGCGCGGGGAATATTAGAAATTGATGGAGACCTATGCACATGAACAAGGTAAAAGCTCGCGCACGACGCGCTCACCTGCGCTTCCCACTCCTGGGTGGTTTGTTGGCCGCCTTTTCGGTCGCAGCGAGCGCGCAGACCAGCAGCATCCCGGACCGTCCCACGGCGCCGATACGCGTGACCAGCGGCATGGTGCTGGACTTCGGCGGCCGCACGCTGGACGGCAGCGCCATCACGGGTGACGGCCTGTTCCGCTGCTTCAACGCGGACCGCATCACCATCCGCAACGTGACGGTGACCAACAACCCGCGCTATGCCTTCCTCGGCCGCAACTGCACCAACGCCACGATCACCAACTTCCGCATGACCAACATGTCGGGCAGCACCGGTGGCATCCGTTTCGACATCGACGGCGACAGCAGCGGCCTGCGCATGAGCGGCATCCGGGGCGACAACGTCGGCGGCCATGCGGTCGAGGTCTGGAATGCCAACGGCTTCAACATCGCGGATGTGACGGCCAACAACACGGGTTCGTCCGCGCTGTTGCTGAACAACAGCCGCAACGGCACCGTCGGCACGGTGACGGGCACGAACAACAGCCCGAGCGCGGGCTACGCGACCTTCCGTGTCGCCAATGGCAATGGGCCGAACGTGACAGTGTCGCGCGTGGTGTCGCGCAACTCGGCGCGCGGATTCTTCAGCGTCAGCAACAGCAGCGGCACGACGGTCAACGCGGTTGATATCCAGGGTGCCCGCATCGAAGGCATCTACATCCAGGACTCCACCAACACCCGTGTCGTGAGCGGCAGCGCCCGTGGCGCCGTCAACTGCCGCATTCGGGGCGGCTCCGGCAATTCCATCGGCGCCAACTGCGGCGGCTCGATCGCGAACTGATCCCGTTCGACCCAGGCGGATGTGGCGCGCCGCCCAGGCCTCATGACCGCTGCCGATGCCCCAGCTTCGCGCTGGCGGCACCGGTGGCCGCGCCCGTGCCGCTGGGGCAGGAAGGACATCGCATGAAGCTGTGGATAGGCTTTGCCGGCGGCCTGGCGGTGGGCGTGGTGGGGACCGTGCTTGCTGTGTCCGCGCTGTCGACCTCGGTGCCGTCGGAGGCGCACCCGCCCGCGCAGGGGCCGGCATTCGCCAGGCCAGGCGTGCCGCACGCGACGGCGCCGTCCGCGCCGGTGTCGCCCCTGGCGCTGATGGCTGGACAGCGGCAGAGCCAAGCCGAGCCGCTGCGGCGGGCCGACGCCAGCGCGCTGCAAGTCGATGCAGTGCTCGGCCGCCTGGCCGCCGATCCCGAGGCGGCCTTCGATGACCGCGCGCTGCAGGATCTGTCGTGCTCCATGCGCCGCGACCCCCAGGCGGCGGCGCAGGTGCGTGCCCGCCTGCTCGGCAGCAGCTCCGCGACGGAGCGCTTCGCGCTGATGCGCCTGCTCGCCCAGGATGACAGCCCCGAGACGGCCGCGTTGGTGCGTGGACTGATAGGGGCCGCCGACCACGACACCAAGCGGCTCGGGTACGACTTGCTGCGCAGCGTGGAAGGCGCGTCGCAGCGCCCAGAGCTGACGCAGGCGCTGCTGGCCGCGCTGCAGCAAGAGACCGAACCGGCCTACCTCTCGGAACTGATAGGCAGCCTGAGCCGCCGGTCGCTGGACGACATGGGCCGCAGCGTCGCCGCGCAGCGGCTGCAGTCCATCCTGGCCGGCAGCCATGCCGAAGCGCGGGCGAGCGCTCTGTTGGCCCTGCCGCAACTGGTCGATGCCCCCACGGCAGCGGTGGCGGTCAGGCAGCACCTGCAAGACCCGGACGCCACGGTCAGGCTGGCCGCCCTCCAGGCGGCCCTGGCGATGAATGCCTCGACGCTGGATGCCGACGTCGTGAGCATGGCCCGCAGGCTGAGCCTGTCCGCGTCGGAGCCAGAGGCCGTGCGCAGCGTGGCGCAGGTGCTGCTCGCTCGCGCGGCACTGCCGCGCGGGTCCTGACCGCCGGCCCGGTGCCGCCGAGGCTGAGGTGTCCCTCAGTAGAATCCCGTGCTTCCGCACGCCGCCGCCAGCCCGGGGCGCGTGCCTTCCAGAGAACCGCGCGTCCCACCCGCGCCCAGCCTCCACGGATTCCATGGCCCAGACCCCGCAGCTGACCCATTTCGAGGGCGGCAACGCTCTTTCCGACTTCCGCGCCCAGGCCTTGCTGGCCGGTCTGCAGCAGGTCAATGGCCGCATTACCGGCATCAGCGCGCGCGCGGTGCATTGGGTCTGGACGGATGCGGCGCTGGACGCCGCCACCCGCGAGCGCTTCGCCGCGCTGCTGACCTATGGCGAACCGGCCGCCGCCGGTGCCGAAGGCGATCTGATCGTCGTGACGCCGCGTTTTGGCACGGTCAGCCCCTGGGCCTCCAAGGCCACCGACATCGCCCGCAACTGCGGCTTCACGCTGAAGCGCGTGGAGCGCGTCGTTGAGTACCGCATCACGACCAAGAGCGGCCTGCTGGGCGGCGCCAAGCCTTTGAGCGCCGACGAGCTGAACGCCTGCGCCGCGCTGCTGCACGACCGCATGACCGAGTCGGTGTGCTTCAACCGCGACGACACGGCGCATCTGTTCGACGAGCGCACCGCTGAGCCGCTGCAGCATGTGGACGTGCTTGGCCAGGGGCGGGCGTCGCTGGAGAAGGCCAATGTCGAGTTCGGCCTGGCGCTGTCGACCGACGAGATCGACTACCTGGATACCAACTTCAAGAAGCTGGGACGCAACCCCAGCGACGTGGAGCTGATGATGTTCGCGCAGGCCAACAGCGAGCACTGCCGGCACAAGATCTTCAATGCGAACTTCATCGTCGACGGCGAGGCGCAGCCGCTGAGCCTGTTCGGCATGATCCGCAACACCGAGAAGCTGCACCCGCAGCATACGGTCATCGCGTACTCGGACAACGCCGCCGTCATGGAAGGCCATGCCATCCAGCGCTGGATGGCCGCCGACCAGCCGGGCTCCGCCTACGTCGCCCGGGCCGAGCAGGCCGAGGTGCTGATGAAGGTGGAGACGCACAACCACCCGACCGCCATCTCGCCGTTCCCGGGCGCGTCCACCGGCGCAGGCGGTGAGATCCGCGACGAAGGCGCCACCGGCCGCGGCGCCAAGCCCAAGGCGGGCCTGACGGGCTTCTCGGTGTCCAACCTGCACCTGCCGGGCCTGGCAGAGTCGTGGGAGCAGAACCCCGTTGGCAAGCCCGCTCACATCGCGTCGGCGCTGCAGATCATGATCAACGGCCCGCTGGGCGGTGCCGCGTTCAACAACGAGTTCGGCCGGCCCAACCTGGGCGGCTATTTCCGCGTCTACGAGCAGGCCGTGGACGGCGTGCAGCGCGGCTATCACAAGCCCATCATGATCGCGGGCGGTCTGGGCCAGATCCGCGCGGATCTGACGAAGAAGATCGAGTTCCCGGCCGGCAGCCTGCTGATTCAGCTCGGTGGCCCGGGCATGCGCATCGGCATGGGTGGCAGTGCCGCGTCGTCGATGGCGGCGGGCACGAACACGGCGGATCTGGACTTCGACTCCGTGCAGCGCGGCAACCCCGAGATCGAGCGGCGCGCGCAGGAGGTCATCAACCACTGCTGGGGTCTCGGCGCCGAGAACCCGGTGCTGGCCATCCACGACGTCGGCGCGGGCGGCATCTCGAATGCCTTCCCGGAGCTGGTGAACGACGCCGGCCGCGGCGCGCGATTCGACCTGCGCAAGGTGCCGCTGGAAGAGTCGGGCCTGGCGCCCAAGGAAATCTGGTGCAACGAGAGCCAGGAGCGCTACGTGCTGGCCATCGCGCCCGACAGCCTGGATCGCTTTGCCGCGATGTGCGCGCGTGAGCGCTGCCCGTTCGCGGTCGTCGGTGTGGTGACCGAAGAACGCGACCTGAAGCTGGTGGACGAACAGGCCGGCGACGACCCCATCGACATGCCGATGGACGTGCTGCTGGGCAAGCCGCCCAAGATGACGCGCGACGTGAAGCGCGTGGCACGCGACGGTGGCACGCTGGACTTGTCCGGCACGCAGCTGGCGCAGGCGGCGTTCGACGTGCTGCGCCACCCGACCGTGGCGAGCAAGCGCTTCCTGGTCACCATCGGCGACCGCACCGTGGGCGGCCTGAACCACCGTGACCAGATGGTCGGCCCCTGGCAGGTGCCGGTGGCGGACTGCGCCGTCACGCTGGCCGACTTCAACGGCTTTGCCGGCGAGGCGATGAGCATGGGCGAGCGCACGCCGCTGGCGTCCGTCAACGCGCCGGCGTCGGGCCGCATGGCGGTGGCCGAGTCCATCACCAACCTGCTGGCCGCGCCCATCGAACTGCCGCGCGTGAAGCTCAGCGCCAACTGGATGGCCGCCTGCGGCGAGGCTGGCGAAGACGCCGCGCTGTTCGACACGGTGAAGGCTGTCGGCATGGAGTTGTGCCCGGCGCTGGGCATCAGCATCCCCGTCGGCAAGGATTCGCTGTCGATGCGCACTAAGTGGGATGACAAGCAAGTCACCGCACCGGTGTCGCTGATCGTCACTGCGTTTGCCAGCGTCGCCGACGTGCGCGGCACGCTGACCCCCGAGTGGCAGCGCGAGGACTCGTGCGCCATCCTGATCGACCTGGGGCAGGGCCGGCACCGCATGGGCGGCTCCATCCTTGCGCAGACGCAGAACCAGTTCGGCGGCGATGTGCCCGACCTGGACGAGCCGCAGCTGTTGGTGGCGCTGGTCAACGCGATCAACGAACTGCGCGGCGCCGGCCAGCTGCTGGCCTACCACGACCGTTCCGACGGTGGCCTGTGGGCGGCGGCCTGCGAAATGGCCTTTGCCGGCCAGACCGGCCTGAGCCTGAACATCGACATGCTGGTCACCGAAGGCGACGGCATCAGCGACAGCCGTGCCGACATGGGCGACTCGAAGAACTGGGCCGCGCAGGTCAGCGGCCGCCGCGACGAGCTGACGCTGCGTGCGCTGTTCAGCGAGGAGCTGGGCGCGCTGATCCAGGTGCGCGCGGCCGACCGCGATGCCGTCATGCAGGTGCTGCGTGCGCATGGCCTGTCGAAGCATTCGCACGTGGTCGCCAAGCCCAATGCGGCGCGGCAGATGGAAGTCTGGCGCGATGCCAAGAAGGTCTTCGGCGCTGACCTGACGGCGCTGCAGCAGACCTGGGACGAAGTGAGCTGGCGCATTGCGCAGCTGCGCGACAACCCGGCCGGCGCCGATGCCGAGCACGCCGCGGCCGGCCAGGCCGACGACCCGGGCATGCATGTGCATCTGACGTTCGAGACGCAAGCCCCGTTCATCAGCACGAGTGCCAAGCCCAAGGTGGCCATCCTGCGCGAGCAGGGCGTCAACTCGCACATCGAGATGGCCTACGCGATGTCGCTGGGCGGCTTCGACAGCTTCGACGTGCACATGAGCGACCTGCAGTCCGGCGCGGTCAAGCTGGACGGCTTCGCGGCCTTCGTCGCCTGCGGCGGCTTCAGCTACGGCGACACGCTGGGCGCCGGCGAGGGCTGGGCGCGCTCCATCATGTTCAACCCGGTGCTGGCCGAGCAGTTCCGCGCGTTCTTCGCGCGTCGGGACACGCTCGCCTTGGGCGTGTGCAACGGTTGCCAGATGCTGGCCGCGCTGGCGCCCATCATCCCGGGCGC
The DNA here is from genome assembly GCF_043555865.1 of Pelomonas dachongensis. NCBI lineage: Bacteria > Pseudomonadati > Pseudomonadota > Betaproteobacteria > Burkholderiales > Sphaerotilaceae > Roseateles > Pelomonas dachongensis. Next base: position 839,189 of record NZ_JBIGHY010000002.1, on the reverse strand, counting down.
CGACGCCTGGCCGCGCTTCACGCGCAACCAAAGCGAGCAGTTCGAGGCGCGTTTGTCCATGGTCGAGGTGCTGGAGTCACCGAGCGTGTTCTTCCAGGGTATGGCAGGCAGCCGCCTGCCCATCGCGGTCGCGCACGGCGAGGGCTTCGCGAACTTCGCCCACCAGGGCGATGCGGCCCAGGTCATCCAGGCCATGCGCTTCGTGGACAACCACGGCGCGGCCACCGAGGCCTACCCGTTCAACCCGAATGGCAGCCCCGGCGGCCTGACCGGCGTGACGACGGCCGACGGCCGCTTCACCGCGCTGATGCCGCACCCGGAGCGCGTGTTCCGCAACGTGCAGATGAGCTGGACGAATGGCAATCGCGCGCAGCACAGCCCGTGGCTGCGCATGTTCCAGAACGCGCGCAAGGCGCTGGGCTGAGCTTTCAGCCGAGGAAGCGCGCGGGCATCGCTTGCTGCAGCGGGTAGTACTTGAAGAACGGCTGCGCCTGCTCGATGGCACTGGCCACCGATGGGCGGGCCACCAGCCGCTCGAAGTAGGCGCTCAAACGCGAGTGGTCGGCTGAAAACGGCCGGATGGTCGCCGCGTAAAACAGTGACGGCGCCGCCGTGCAGTCCGCCATGCTGAAAGCGTCGCTCGCCGCCCAGCTGTGCTCGCCCATGCGGCGTTCGATCAGGTCGTAGGCCATGCCGAGCAGGTCGACGGCATCGGTCTGTGCCTTGGCGTCCCGTTGCGTTGCCGGGCGCAGCATCTGCGCGATGTACCGCTGCATGGGGTCCATCACATAGTTGTCGAACAGCCGGTTCCACAGGCGCACCTGCAGCTGCGCGTCGAAGTCCGCCGGCAGCAGGTCGCCGACCATGCGGCGGTTAAGGTACTCCATCTGGATGGCCGTCTCGGGCACCACGCGTTCGCCGTCCACCAGCAGCGGGATCTTGGCCGTGGGCCACAGCGCGGCATAGGCGGCGCGCGCGGCCGGGTCGCCGAGGTTGACGATCTGCGGCGTGTAAGGCGCACCCAGTTCATCGAGCGCGATCAGCAGCTTCCAGCAGTGGGAGGACAGGGGGTGGTAGTGCAGCGTCAGGCCCATGGCGGCGGTCTCGGGTCAAAAAAAGCGGGCCGAAGCCCGCTTGTGTGGCGGCTCGGGGTGTCAGTCGTGCACGACAGCCGCTGCCTGCAACTGTTTGTTGATGCGCAGTGCTACCAGCGTGCCCAGCGCGCCGGACATCAGGTAGGCCGTCAGCGAGACCAGCCCGAACTGCGACGACAGGTACAGCGCGACGACCGGTGCGAAGGCCGCGCCCAGCAACCAGGCCATGTCTGCCGTCAGCGCCGCGCCGGTGTAGCGGAAGTGCGGCAGGAAGTTGGACGTGACCGAGCCGGCCGACTGGCCGTACGACAGGCCCAGCAACACGAAACCAATCAGGATGAAGGACGCCTGGCCCGGCTTGCCGCCGCCCAGCATGAACGGCGCCGCGACGGCAAATACGCCGATGGCGACGGCCAGCGAGCCCAGGAAGTTGCGGCGACCGACCTTGTCGGCGATCAGGCCGGACATCGGCATGGCCGCCGCGGCGAAGGCGGCGCCCAGCAGTTCCATCTTCATGAAGCCCTCGATGCCTTCCGGATCTGACAACGCTACCCACGACAGCGGAAACACCGTCACCAGGTGGAAAAGGGCGTAGCTGGCCAGTGCCACGAAGGCGCCGATGACGATGTGGTGGCCTTGCGCGGGCAGCAGAGCGTGCAGGTGGGCGGGGTCCAGCTCGTGCTCCTCCATGCGCTTTTCGTACTCGTGCGTGACGACCAGGCGCAACCGGGCGAACAGCGCCACGACGTTGATCGCGAACGCGGTGAAGAACGGGAAGCGCCAGCCCCAAGACAGGAAGTCCTTGGCTGAAAGGCTGCTGTAGACGTACAGGAACACGCCCGACGCGACGAAGAAGCCCAGCGGTGCGCCGAGCTGGCCGAGCATCGCGTACCAGCCGCGGCGGTGCGGCGGGGCATTCAATGCCAGCAGCGAGGGCAGGCCGTCCCAGGAGCCTCCCAGAGCCAGGCCTTGGCCGATGCGGCACAGCGTCAGCAGCACGATGGCGGTGCCGCCGGCCTCGGCGTAGCTGGGCAGCAGACCCATCGCCACCGTGGAGGAGCCCAGCAGGAACAGCGCGATGGTCAGCTTGGTGGAGCGGCTGAAGCGGCGCTGGATCTCCATGCCTATTAGCGTGCCGATGGGGCGCACGACGAACGCCAGCGCGAACACCAGGAAGGCGTACAGCGTGCCGGTCAGCGCGTCCGTGAACGGGAAGAACACCTGCGGGAATACCAGCACGGACGCGATGCCGAAGACGAAAAAGTCGAAATATTCGGACGCCCGGCCGATGATGACGCCGACCGCGATGTCGCCAGGGGCCAGATCCTCGTCGCTGCGTGTGGTCAGCGGGCCGGACTGGGGCGTGGTGAAGGTACTGCTGGCTGCCATGGGGGCTTGGTCTCCGTCTATGCCTTGGACAAAATGTCCAATCGTTGATTTGCCTCAATCAACTTACATTCCATCGTCTCGTGCAAGATCGTTAACCCTCGCGCGTCACTCAGGATGTACTCCAAAAATTCTCTCCTCACCCGCGGCCTGGTCTTGTCAGCCATCGTCGCATTGAGTGGCTGCAGTGGCATCGTGATGAAGCCGCATGGTGACATTGCCCAGCAGCAGGCCGATCTCATCGTCACCTCCACGCTGCTGATGCTGCTGATCATTGTCCCGGTGATCGCGCTGACGCTGTTCTTCGCGTTCCGCTACCGTCAGTCGAACGCCGAGGCGACCTACGCGCCCGACTGGGACCATTCCACCCGGCTGGAGCTGGTGATCTGGGGCGCGCCGCTGCTGATCATCATCGCGCTGGGCGCGATCACCTGGATCAGCACGCACAAGCTGGACCCATTCCGCCCGCTGGACCGCATCTCCGAAGAGAAGGCGCTGGTGCCGGGCGTGAAGCCGCTGGAGGTCTACGTCGTGTCGATGGACTGGAAGTGGCTGTTCATCTACCCGGAGCAGGGCATTGCGACCGTCAATGAGATGGCGGCGCCGGTGGACAGGCCCATCCACTTCCGCTTCACCTCCACGTCGGTGATGAACACCTTCTACGTGCCGGCGCTGGCCGGCATGATCTACACGATGCCGGGCATGGAGACGCAGCTGCACGCCGTCATCAACAAGGCCGGCATCTACGACGGCCTGTCGGCGCACTACAGCGGGGCCGGCTTCTCGGGCATGCGTTTCAAGTTCCACGGCCTGTCGGACACTGACTTCGCCGGCTGGATCGCTGCCAACCAGGCCAGCGGCAACACGCTGACCCGCGAGGGGTACCTGAAGCTGGAGCAGCCCAGCACCCGCGACCCGGTGCAGCGCTTCGCCAGCATCGAGCCGGGCCTGTGGGGCGCAATCGTCGATCGCTGCGTCGACGGCCAGAAGATGTGCGCCAGCCAGATGATGGCCATCGACGCCGCCGGCGGCGCCGGCAAGGGCGGCGTGGCCGGCACGATGCGCAGCCCGTGGCAGGCGCTGGATGGCGTCGTGCGCGAGCGCACCGTCGTGGCCGCGCTGTGCACCCCCGTCAATCCGCTGGGCCTGGCGCTGGAACCTGCCGCGCTGACCACCTCCCTCGCGTCTCAGAACTGAGTCTGACCGATGACCGTCTACCCTGAAGAGCTCCACCCGGTCTTCGGCCGGCTGGGCTTGCATGCCCTCCCGTTGCATGAGCCCATCCTCATCGCGACCTTCCTCGCCGTGGCCCTCGGCGGCCTGCTCGTGTTCGCGCTGATCACAAAGTTCAAGCTCTGGGGCCACCTGTGGCGAGACTGGATCACCAGCATCGACCACAAGAAGATCGGCATCATGTACATGCTGCTGGGCATCCTCATGCTGCTGCGCGGCTTTGCCGACGCGATCATGATGCGTGCCCACCAGGCGATGGCCTTCGGTGACAACGCCGGCTTTCTACCGCCGCACCACTACGACCAGATCTTCACGGCGCACGGCGTCATCATGATCTTCTTCGTCGCCATGCCGCTGGTGACGGGTTTCATGAACTACGTCGTGCCGCTGCAGATCGGCGCGCGCGACGTTGCCTTCCCGTTCCTGAATAACTTCAGCTTCTGGATGACCGCGGGTGGCGCCATCCTGGTGATGATCTCGCTGTTCGTCGGCGAGTTCGCCAAGACCGGCTGGCTGGCCTTCCCGCCGCTGTCGGGCATCCTGGCAAGCCCCGACCCCGGCGTGGACTACTACCTGTGGTCATTGCAGGTGGCAGGGGTGGGAACGACGCTGTCCGGCATCAACCTGATCGCGACCATCGTCAAGATGCGCGCGCCGGGCATGACGCTGATGAAGATGCCCGTCTTCACGTGGACCTCGCTGTGCACCAACGTGCTGATCGTCGCGACCTTCCCCGTGCTGGCCGCCACGCTGGCGCTGCTGACCGCCGACCGGTACCTTGCCACCAACTTCTTCACGAACGACCTCGGCGGCAACGCCATGCTGTACGTGAACCTGATCTGGATCTGGGGCCACCCGGAGGTCTACATCCTGATCCTCCCCATCTTCGGCATCTTTTCCGAAGTGGTGTCCACGTTCAGCCGCAAGAAGCTGTTCGGCTACGCGTCCATGGTCTACGCGACGGTGGTCATCACCATCCTGTCGTACCTGGTCTGGCTGCACCACTTCTTCACGATGGGCTCGGGGGCCAGCGTCAACAGCTTCTTCGGCATCACGACGATGATCATCTCCATCCCCACGGGGGCGAAGATCTTCAACTGGCTGTTCACCATGTACCGCGGACGCATCCAGTTCGAGGTGCCCATGCTGTGGACGATGGGCTTCATGATCACCTTCACGGTGGGCGGCATGACCGGCGTGCTGCTGGCGGTGCCGGCGGCGGACTTCGTGCTGCACAACAGCCTGTTCCTGATCGCGCACTTCCACAACGTCATCATTGGTGGCGTCGTGTTCGGCATCTTCGCGGGCATCAACTACTGGTTCCCCAAGGCCTTCGGCTACCGGCTCGATGCCTTCTGGGGCAAGGTCAGCTTCTGGTGCTGGTTCATCGGCTTCTGGGTCGCGTTCACGCCGCTGTACGTGCTGGGCCTGATGGGCGTCACACGGCGTGTCAGCCACTTCGACGACCCGTCGCTGCAGATCTGGTTCGTGATCGCGGCGGTGGGCGCGGGCATCATCGCGCTGGGCATCGCCGCCTTCCTGGTTCAGATCGCCGTCAGCGTGATGCGCCGCAAGCAGCTGCGCGACGTGACCGGCGACATTTGGGGCGGCCGCACGCTGGAGTGGGCCACCTCGTCGCCGCCACCGGACTACAACTTCGCGTTCACGCCGGTGGCCCATGAAATGGACGCCTGGCACGACATGAAGGCCCGCGGCCACCAGCGCCCGCGCACCGGCTTCGTGGACATCCACATGCCGCGCAACACGTGGGCCGGTTTCGTCATCGCGATGCTCGCCACCGCGATGGGCTTCGCGCTGGTGTGGCACATGTACTGGATCGCGCTGGCACTGCTGGTGGCCACGGTGGTCGCGACCATCGTGCACACCTTCAATTACGACCGCGACTACCACATCAAGGCCGACGCCGTGACCCTCGCCGAGAACGAGCGCAGCCGCGCGCTCGACGCCCTGGCCTGATCGATTGAGCGACAGAGCACACCCATGACCGCAAGCGTGACCGCCACTTCCGGTGCCCCGGTCGTCTTCTACGACGACGGCCACCACCACCCGCCCAACAGCACCATGCTGGGCTTCTGGCTCTACCTGATGAGCGACTGCCTCATCTTCGCGGTGCTGTTTGCCGTGTACGCCGTGCTGGGCCGCAACTATGCGGCCGGCCCGTCGGGCGCCGATTTGTTCGACCTGCAGCTGGTGGCCATCAACACGGCGCTGCTGCTGTTCTCGTCCATCACCTACGGCATGGCGATGGTGGGCATGCAGGCGCGCAAGAAGGCGCAGGTGCTGGGCTGGCTGGCCGTCACGGGCCTGCTGGGCCTGGGCTTCCTCGCCATCGAGATCTACGAGTTCCACCACCTCATCCACCAGGGCGCCGGCCCAGCGCGCAGCGCGTTCCTGTCCAGCTTCTTCACGCTGGTGGGCACGCACGGCCTGCATGTCACCTTCGGCTGCATCTGGCTGGTGGTGCTGATGGTGCAGGTGCAAAAGCGCGGCCTCACCGCGCCCAACCGCCGCCGCCTGATGTGCCTGTCGATGTTCTGGCACTTCCTGGACGTCGTCTGGATCGGCGTCTTCACCTTCGTCTATCTCATGGGAGTGATGTGATGGCCGCCAACCACGATCTCCACGGTCACCACGGTGATGACGACAGCTTCGACGGCGAGCAGGACTTCCACGTCAGCGTGAAGGGTTACGCCATCGGCTTTGTGCTCGCGGTCATCCTGACGGCCATTCCGTTCTGGCTGGTCATGGGCAAGGTGTTGCCCAGCCCCAAGATGACGGGCTTCATCATCCTCGGCTTCGCGGCCGTGCAAATGGTGGTGCACATGGTGTACTTCCTGCACATGAACGCCAAGGTAGAGGGCGGCTGGTCCATGCTGGCGCTGCTGTTCACGGTGGCGCTGGTGGTCATCATGCTGGCCGGCTCGGTCTGGGTGATGTATCACATGAACACCAACATGATGCCGACGCCCGATCCTGCGGCGATGCGCAATATGTGAAGCCCCTCGCCCAGTCCCGCTCCCGCTGGACGCGGGCGGGCCTGGTCGGTCCCCCGAGGGGACGGCGATGCTTGCGGCATCGAGCCGCAAGCATCACCAGACGGGCCGGCTTCGGAGCGGCCCGGCGCTCGGCCCGATGAATGCACGACGGGCGCAACCTGAAGGAAGCTGATATGGCCCGTGCCGCGCGCATCGCGCTGATCGTCTTCACCGCGCTCGCCAGCGTCGGCTTTGTCGCATTGGCTGTCTGGCAAGTCCAACGCCTCGGCTGGAAGCAGGACCTGATCGCCCGCGTCGAGCAGCGGCTGACGGCCGAGCCGGTCGCGCCGCCGGCCGGTGATGTTGGCAAGGCCGACGAGTACCGCCGCCTGCGGCTGCAGGGGCGCTTCGAGCCGGGCGAGGTGCTGGTGCAGGCCAACACCGAACTGGGCGGCGGCTACTGGGTGCTGGCGCCTCTGCGGCTGGTAGATGGCCGTGCGGTGCTCGTCAATCGCGGGTTCGTGCCCCCGGCGCAGCGCGCGCCCGAGTCGCGTGCCGCGCCGGCCGGCCCTGTCGAGCTGGTCGGCCTGCTGCGCCTGACCGAGCCACTCGGCGGCCCTTTGCGTGCCAACGACCCCGCTGCCGGCCGCTGGTTCTCGCGCGATGTGGCCGGCATCGCCGCGCAGCTGCGAGTCCCCGGCCCGGTCGCGCCGTTCTTCGTCGACGAGTCTGCGGACCCGACCCAGCCGCAGCGCTCGCCGCGCCCGGGGCTGACGGTGGTGCGTTTCGCCAACAATCACGCCGTCTACGCCGCCACCTGGGCCGCGCTGGCGGCCATGGCCGCGGCAGCGGCCGGGTGGTTGTGGCGCGAAGAGCGCCGCCGTCCCGGAACCCTGACTTGACCGACACCACCACACTGGCGGCACCCGCTGCCGAAGCCCCCGAACGCCGCGCCGGCCAGGCCAACCTGCGCCAGCTCATCGAGCTGCGCTGGCTGGCCGTGGGTGGGCAGCTTGCCACCGTCCTGGTGGTGCACCTGGGTTTGTCCATCGCGCTGCCGCTGGTGGAGATGCTGACGCTGCTGGGCGTGCTGGTGGCCTTCAACCTGTTCAGCCTGTGGCGCAACCGGCTGTTCAGCCCGGTCTCGCAGCTGGAGCTGTGCATCGCTTTGCTGGTCGACGTGGCCGTGCTGACCGGCCAGCTGTACCTGGCCGGTGGCAGCGACAACCCCTTCATCTACCTCTACCTGCTGCAGGTCGCCGTGGCCTCCGTGTTGTTGCGGCCGGGCTACCTGTGGGCCATCGTGCTCAGCACCGTGACCGGCTTCGTGCTGCTGACGCAGTGGCACCGGCCGCTCGTGCTGGACCCCACCGAGCCCACCACGCTGTCGCCCAACTACCTGGGTGGCCTGCTGCTGTGCTTCCTGCTGAACGTTGGCCTGCTGGCCGTGTTCCTCGTGCGCATCAACCGCAACCTGCGCCAACGCGACGCCGAGCTGGCCGCCGCTCAGCAGCGTGCCGCCGAGCAGACCCACATCGTGCGCATGGGCCTGTTGGCCAGCGGCGCCGCGCACGAGCTGGGCACGCCGCTGGCCACGCTCAGCGTCATCCTGGGCGACTGGGCGCACATGGCGCCGTTCGCGGCCGAGCCCGAGCTGCGCGAGGAGATCGAGGAGATGCAGCGCCAGATCCTGCGCTGTAAGGCCATCGTGACCGGCATCCTGATGTCAGCCGGCGAGATGCGCGGCGAGGCGCCCCGGCTGACCACGCTGCAGGCTTTCATCGACGGCCTGGCTGACAGCTGGCGCGAAGCGCATCCGCAAGTCCAGCTGGTGCTGATCAGCGAGGGTCTGCCGGACCGTCAGATGATTTCAGACAGCGCGCTGCAGCAGGTCGTCGCCAACCTGCTGGACAACGCCGCCGAGGCCGCGCCGGGCCTGCCGCTGGTGCTTCAGGCAAGCTGCCCGGACGAGGACCACCTGTGCTTGAGCGTCCTCGACCGCGGCCCGGGCTTCGACGCCGAGCGGCTGGCGCATTTCGGCGAGCCCTACCAGAGCAGCAAGGGCCAGCATGGCCGCGGCATGGGCCTGTTCTTGTCCGTCAACGTCGCCCGCACACTGGGCGGCCGGCTGGAGGCGCGCAACCTCGACGACGGTGGCGCCGAGGTCACCCTCACGCTGCCGCTGGCATCGTTATTGCCCAGGACACCCCATGCGTGAAGAAGATCGCCTGCTGCTCATCGTCGAAGACGACGACAGCTTCGCCCGCACGCTGACGCGCTCCTTCGAGCGTCGTGGCTGGCGGGTCGTGCGCGCCACCGGGCTGGACGACATGAAGCTGCTGCTGGAGGCGCTGCCCGACGACCAGGAGCTGGGCCACGCGGTCGTGGACCTGAAGCTGGCCGGCGGCGCCTCGGGTCTGACCTGCGTGCAATACCTGCACGGCTGGGATCCCGAGGTGCTCATCGTCGTGCTGACCGGCTATGCGTCAATCGCCACTGCCGTGGAGGCCATCAAGCTGGGCGCCTGCCACTACCTCGCCAAGCCGGCCAACACCGACGACATCGAGGCCGCGTTTGCGCGCAAGCAGGGCGATGCCGATGTGGAGCTCACCGAGCGGCAGACGGCGAACATCAAGACGCTGGAGTGGGAGCGCATCCACGAGGTGCTGGCCGAGACCGGCTTCAACATCAGCGAGACCGCGCGGCGCTTGGGCATGCACCGGCGCACGCTGGCGCGCAAGCTCGAAAAACAGCGCATCAAATAGACCACCCCTCGGACGCCACCTCGATGATCAAGCGCCACGACCCTCTGCCGCACGTCCAGCGCGAGTTGTCCGACTGGCGCCTGTGGGCCACGCGAGCGCTGGTCATCGCGTTTGCGGGTTTGGCGGGGCTTTGCGTCGTGTTCTTCACCTGGCTGGGCGAGTCGGCGTTGGTGCTGTTCCATCTGGGCCGCGAGCGGTGGCCGTGGGCGCCCTTGCTGTGGACGCCGCTGTGCACCGTGCTCATCGTGGCCGCCACGCGGCGCTGGTGGCCGGGGGCGGCGGGCTCGGGCATTCCTCAGGTCATGGCTGCGCTGGACCCCGCGGTGGCGCCTGAGCAGCGCGGGCTTTTCGTGTCCGTGCGCCTGGCCGTGGCCAAGGTGATGCTGACGTCCGGTGGCTTGCTCGGCGGTCTGTCGCTGGGGCGCGAGGGGCCTTCCGTCCAGGTGGCCGCGGGCATCATGCACGCCGCACGGCGCTGGCTGCCCGAGGGCGCTACCGTCAGCGCCCATGGGCTGCTGACGGCCGGTGGCGCGGCCGGCATCGCGGCAGCCTTCAACACGCCGCTGGGCGGCGTCATGTTCGCCATCGAGGAGCTGACCCGCAGGCCCGAGCAGCGCAGCTCCGGCCTGTTGATCGCCGGCATCGTGCTGGCCGGCCTGGTCGGCGTGTCCTTCTACGGCAACGGCACCTATTTCGGCGTCATTCATGTCGTCGAGCTCACCGGCGCCCTGTGGTGGCCGGCGCTGCTGCTGGCCTTGGGCTGTGGCCTGCTGGGCGGCCTGTTCTCGCGCCTGCTGGTGATGAGCCTGGCCGGCCCGGCGCCCGGGCGGCTGTCACGCTGGCGCCGGCGTCAGCCGCTGTGGTTCGCAGCGGCCTGCGGGCTGGCCGTGGCCATCATCGGCGTGGTGACGGACGGCGCCGTCTTCGGCGGCGGCTATGAACACACGCAGGCCTTGTTGCGCGGCCAGTCCGCCGACGGCACGGCGGCACAGGCCTGGCTGTTCGCGCCGCTGAAGCTGATCGCCACCTGGCTGACCGCCTGGGCCGGCGTGCCGGCTGGCATCTTTGCGCCGTCGCTGTCCATCGGCGCGGCCTGGGGGGCGGATGTGGCGCACTTCAGCGGCCTCGCCGCCGTCCATGCACCGGCCCTGATCGCGCTGGGCATGGCCGGCTTTCTGGCCGCGACGACCCAGGCACCGCTGACCTCCTTCATCATCGTCATGGAGATGGTGGACGGTCACGCTATGGTGCTGAGCCTGATGGCCTGCGCGCTGGTGGCCAGCGGCGTGTCGCGCTTGCTGTCGCCGGCGCTGTACGTATCGCTGGCCTCGGCGCAGCTGCAGCGCCTGCCGCCGCCGGCAGATCAGCCGGGCAGCCCCGCCAGCAACTCGTAGGACCGCCGCCGCGCGGCGTGGTCGTGCACCGCGGTGGCGACGATGAACTCGTCTGCCTGCGTGCGCTCGCGCGTGGCCGCGAGGCCGGCGCGCACCGTCTCGGGCGAACCGACGACGGCCTCGTCCAACATGCGCTCCACCTGCATGCGCTCCGTGGCGGACCACAGCGCCTCCATGCCCGCCACCGGCGGCGGCAGCTTACCGCGCTGGCCGCGCACCATGCCGAGAAAGCGCTGCTGCGCCGACGTGAAGAGGTGACGTGCCTCCTCGTCGGTGGGCGCCACCACCACGTTCAGCCCCACCATCGCGTGCGGCTTCGGGTGCCGCGCGCTGGGCTGGTAGGTGCTGCGGTAGATCTGCAGCGCCTGCATCAGCATGTCGGGCGCGAAGTGCGACGCGAACGCGAACGGCAGGCCGAGGTAGGCGGCCAGCTGCGCGCTGTACAGGCTGGAGCCCAGCAGCCAGATCGGCACCTCGGTGCCCTGGCCCGGCACGGCGCGGACAACGGCGCCAGGCGCTTCGGGCGCGAGGTAGCCCTGCAGCTCCAGCACGTCGTTCGGGAAGGCATCCTCGCCCGTGCTCTCCAGGCTGCGGCGCAGCGCGCGCATGGTCGGCCGGTCGGTGCCGGGCGCGCGGCCCAGGCCCAGGTCGATGCGCCCGGGGAACAGCTCGGCCAGCGTGCCGAACTGCTCGGCGATGGTCAGGGGCGCATGGTTGGGCAGCATGATGCCGCCCGCGCCGACACGGATACGTCGAGACGCGGCCGCCAGCTGGCCGATCAGCACCGCCGTGGCCGAACTGGCCACGCCTTCCATGTTGTGGTGTTCGGCGACCCAGTAGCGCGTGTAGCCCAGGTCGTCGGCGAGCTTCACCAGGTCGAGGCTGTTCAGCAGCGCTTCGCGCGTGGTGGCGCCTTCGACGACAGGCGCCAGGTCAAGGATGGAAAGCGGGGGCAGGGCGTTCATGGCGACATCTTGCCGAGCCGGGCTTGGCCCCGTCAGCCCGGGGACTTGCGCAGCTGTGCTTGCAGCCAGGGCAGCAGCCGGATTTCGTAGCTGGCGGCATCGAAGGCGTGCAGGTCTTCGTGCGCCGCACCGGCCACCGGCCACAGCAACTTGGGCGCCCTCGCAGCGGCGAACAGCGCTTCGGTCTCCGGCCAGCGCGTGTGCAGGTCTTCGGTGCCGGAGGCGACCAACAGTGGCGCACGCACGCCGGGGATCGCGGCAACGGGCCGCAGTTCGTCAGCACTGATGCCCAGCCGCAGCGGCAGCTGCACCAGCAGCAAGGGCGCCAGCCAGCGGCCCGGTGGACCCAGGCGCATCTCCAGCCGGTCCTGCACCGCGTCGGTGATGGTCGGGTAGACCGACTCCAGCACCAGTGCGTCCAGCTCCGGCTGGCGCCTGGCGAACAGCAGCGACGCGCCACCCAGCGACGCGCCGATGGCGCCGACCTTCTCGCCCGGCAGGCGCTGCCGCAGCCAGGCCAGTGCGGCGTCGGCACCCGCGGCCTCGTGGCGGCCGAAGCTGATGCGATCGCCGCTACTTTCGCCATGCGACGGCAGGTCGACGATGAGGCAGGAGACGCCCTCACGCTGCAGCCAGCGGGCGCGCGCCAGCATCTGCAGCCGGTTGCCTCGCACGCCGTGCAGCAGAAGCACGGCCCCTTCGCCCGCGCGGCCAGGCAGGAACCAGCCGGCGACGTGCTGGCCGTCGCCGTGGTGGATGCTGACTGCTTCGGCGTTCAGCCCCGCCGGGGGCGCGCCGATGGCGGTGCGGACTGGCCGCGTCAGCCATTCGCCGGCGGCTAGGTTCACAGCAGCCAGTCCGAGGGCCAGGGCTGACAGCGCGATGAGCGAACGCTTCATGCCAGGGCCATGGCGTGTTCCAGCGCGCGGGCGTTGCCGGCGCACAGCGCGCGGAATGCCGGGCTGATCCGTGCGTCCTCGGCGGCCACGCGCCAGAAGGCCATGGCCAGCGTTGCCGCGCGCTGCCAGCGCTCGCGCTGCGCCGGCAGCGGCAGGCGGGGCGCCAGCGGCGGTGACAACACCTCGCCGCCGGCCTGCGGGGCGTAGCGCATGGGCAACTGGTCGTAGCTCGGCGCCAGGCGCAGTCCCGTCGCGTGGTGGAAGAAACCCAGGTTGCCGCCGTGCATGTCGCTGTTGGCGATGAGCAGGCCAAACAACTGGCGCTCGGCCAGGCGCTCGGCGTCGTCCGCGCTCAGCAGGCCCCGAGCGACGAGCGCCGTGGCCACGGTCGTCCAGTCGTCCGTCGACGCGCCGACGAGGCCGGCATTGACCGCCGCCAGACTGACCACGCCGCGCCGGCCGTGCAGAGCGACACGGTCGAAGCGCTCGCTCTCCAGGAAGTGGCGGCCCTCATGCGCCACCAGTCGCGTGCGCGCCGCCTGCTCGCCCAGCACCTCGGCGGCCACGTGCTCGCAGACCAGCAGGTCACGCCAGCGCTGCACGGTGGCGGAGTCATCGGCGCCGCTGAACTTGACGACGCAATGTGGCGTGGCCATGCCGGGCAACGCGCGCGTGGCGGTGAACTTGGGGAACTCGCCGCCGGCCGGTGACCCGGGCAAGCCGCCGTCCATCGCCTGCGCGGCCAGGGCGGTGTAGGTGGCGGGCAGCTCGGGTTCGGGGATGGGCCGGGCCGGGGCCAGCCGTGCGTCGAGAAAGCGACGCAGCGCGGCGTCACCCACGATCAGCTCACCGGGCAGGTCGTCGCCAAAGGCGCTCAGGCCCAGCAGCAGCGCGTCGTCGTCCCAGTCGCGCGGGTCACGCGGGAGGTCCAGGCCGGGCGCGTGCCGCCGGGCAAAGGCACGGCCGAGAAAGCCCTGAGGCCGCTGGTCGTAAAGCGGGTAGGGCAGGCCGTCGCACCAGCCGCCGGGCGCACCCGCTGGCGTGGCTCCCGCAGGTGCGGTGGCCTCCAGATGGCAGCCCTGCGGCCAGATCGGCCGCAGCACCCCCACCCTGTGCGGTCGGCCCTCGGAGTCGATGCGGTGGACCGGCGCCTCGACGCGCTGGCCGCGGACTTCGCGTCGCCAGGCAACACGCCGCCTGCGCGTCTGGCCAGCCGCCACGACGGCGTCGCCTGCCGCGGCAATCAGCCGCTGCGCCGTCTTGGTGGAGCAGCCCAGCGCTGCTGCGATCTCCGCCAGACTCAGCGGCCCGCGCCGGCGCAGGAGGCGTTCGAGGCTGGGCAGGTCTGTGAGCATGGATTCAAACGGTGTGTCCTGAATTCTGTCCTGAATTGATCTGAAAAATCTAATGCAAAGCAATGGCTTGCATGATGGGTGCGCCGCTTGATGTCCCGAATTTTCTGCAACAGGAAGGAGCTGGCAGCGGGCGGTCGCCGGCTAGCGGCGGCCCAGCGACTCCGCCAGCATGGCCTTGATGGCGGCGAGCTTCTCCGGCGTGACTGGGCCCAGATGGCCGCGGTGCTCGGGCGCCAGGTGGCCCAGCGCTTCGCCGCCGGTCTCGAACACGAAGTAGTCGAACATCTGGCGCCAGAACTGGCGCTGCTCCGCCGGCATGTCGCGAAAGGCCAGCACGGCGTGCAGCAGCGCGTCGTAGTTGTGCACCGGCGACTGCGTCTGCGTCCACCAGTAGTTGACGAGGATGTTGAAGGGCTCCAGCGACTCGACGTGGTGCCACCAGGCGTAGGGGATGTACAGCGCGTCGCCCGGCTCCAGGTCGGCCACCTGGGCCGCGTCCAGCGCCTGCTGGAAGCGCGGGTAGCGCGCCAGGTCGGGGTTGTCCAGCGTCACCATGCTCAGCGGCGTGCCGGCCGGCGTGAAGTCCAGCGGGCCGACGTAGAGGTTGGGCAACTGATCGGGCGGGAACAGCGTGAAGCGCCGCTTGCCGGCCACCAGGCAGGCCAGGTTGAGCTTCAGGTCAAAGTGGGTCTGCACCTTGACCGCGTTGCCGATCCAGATGTTGGGCGACACGGCGTTGCCCAGCAGCGGCATCGCGTGCGCCGCAGCGAAGCCGGGCAGGCAGTCGGCCACGGGCAGCGACTCCATGTAGATCGCCGGCGCATCGGCCTCGTCCAGCTGGCCCAGCAGCAGCCGCATGCCGTCAAAAATGGTGGCGGGGCGTCGCTCGAAGTTCAGACCCGCCATCAGGTCCTGGTAAAAGATGTGCCGCCGGGCCGCCGGGTCGCCAATCAGCAGCGGCACGACCTTGCCCTGGTAGAACTCCATCAGGTACTCGCAGACGCTGCGCGCCGACGCCTGGCCTCGCTGCACCGCCGGCCAGTCGTCGACGAGGCCGCGCAGAATCACCGGTTGGCCAGCGGGCAGGATCTCTTGCTGGAAGGCGCGCGCGTCGACGCCGCGCCGCTCCGCCACGGTCGCAAGCGCATGCGGGGGCAGCGGCATGCCCGCCTCAGCCGGCCAGCCCGGCGTACACGTGCTGCACGTCGTCGTTGTCGTCCATCGCGGCCAGGAAGCTCTCGACCTCTTCCAGCTGCTCGGCACTCAGGCTGGTGGGGTCCACCGGGTTCTTGGGCCGGTAGCCCAGCTTGGCGCTCAACACGGTGAATCCCTGCGCGGGCAGCGCGCGGCTGACCAGGTCCAGGTCCGTCGGGTCGGTCAGGAAGACCGTGACGCCGTCCTCGTCGGCCGGCAGCAAGTCTTGCGCGCCGGCCTCGATCGCGGCCATGTCGGCATCCGCGCCGGGTGTGGCGGCTTCCGCCTCGATAAGGCCCACGTGGTCGAAGTCCCAGCTCACCGAACCGGGCGTGCCCTGCTGGCCCTTGCGGAACAGCACGCGCATGTCCGACGCGGCGCGGTTGGTGTTGTCGGTCAGCACCTCCACCATCACTGGCACGCGGTGCGGTGCGAAGCCTTCGTATATGACCTGCTCGAAGTGGACCGTCTCGCCGGTCAGCCCCGCGCCCTTCTTGATGGCGCGGTCCAGCGTGTCCTTGGGCATGGACACCTTGCGCGCCGCCTCGACGGCCATGCGCAGCTTCGCGTTGTCCTTCGGGTCAGCGCCGCCGCGCGCGGCCAGCATGATGTCCTTGGCCAGCTTGCCGAACAGCTTGCCCTTGGCGTTGGACGCGATGTCCTTGTGTTTGGCTTTCCATTGCGCGCCCATGGAGTGTCCTGTCGATGCGTTGATTGAGCCGCTCGCGCTGGCGCGTTCGGCGGAGCGCTACTTTACGAGGTCGCTGCAGGTGGCGATTCCAGTACGGCGAGCAGCTCCCTCAACCGTTCAATCTTCTGCGCCTTCCACTGCTCGTTCCCTCCATGTGTCTCGATGCCCTTGTCGACAAGGAGGCGCAATGCCCAAACGTCGAGGCCGTAGAAGTCGTAGTGCTGGATGAAGCCGTGCAGCTCCGGCGCCAGCTTCTGCACCACGCTCGCTGGCCAGCTTGGCAACACGTAGCGCAGCAGGGCGTGCTTCCGGGCAGGCTTGATGGGTGCCGTCAGCGCATCCCGGACCAACTCCAGCGCCGGTTCCCCAAGGTCCGCGAAGAATGGTCTGATGATCATCTCTACTGGAGAGCCGTCCGTCTCGAGCCACTGGAGAAGGCTCGTCAGTACTGGCTCGACCATTGGGTATCCGAGGGCGACGAGTGCGCGCGCATTCTCGATATCAGCGCCGTTTCTCGGGAGCAGCTTCGTGAGATCAGATCTATTCATGCTCGCCGTTCCTATAGTCTGATCGCCTCAATCCGAACTCCCCAACGTCGCCACCACCTTCCTCGTCTGCCCCGCCCGCCACACGGTCAGCGTCACCTTCTCCCCGATCTGACGCGTCTCCAGCAGCGACAGCATGTCGTCCAGATCCGCCACGGCCTGGCCGTCGACGCCGGTGATGACATCGCCCGGCACGATGCGCCCGCTGCGGTCGCGGCCGAAGGGCTTCAGGCCGGCCGCGGCTGCCGGGCTGCCGTTGCCCACGTCCACCAGCAGCACGCCCTTGGGCGCGCCCAGCGCCCGCGCCAGGTTCTCGGCGCCGGCCGTCACGCCCAGCGCTGGCCGGATGAAGCGCCCGTCGCGGATCAGCCGCGGCACGATGCGGTTGACTTCGTCTACCGGAATGGCGAAGCCGATGCCCGCGCTGGCGCCGCTGGGGCTGTAGATGGACGTGTTGACGCCGATCAGCCGCCCCGCCGAGTCCAGCAGCGGCCCGCCCGAGTTGCCGGGGTTGATGGCCGCATCGGTCTGGATGGCACCCTTGATGGTGCGGCGTGTGACGGCCTCGATCTCGCGGTTCAGCGCTGAGACGATGCCCATCGTCAGGGTCTGGTCCAGCCCGAACGGGTTGCCGATGGCGTAGACCTTCTGGCCCACCTGCAGGTCGCGGCTGGCGCCGAGTTGGATGGCGGGCAGCTTGTCGCGCGGCGCGTCGATGCGCAGCACCGCGATGTCGCGGTCGGGAAAGGCGCCCACCAGCCGGGCCGGGTGGCTGCTCTGGTCGGCCAGCGTGACGGTGGCGCGGTCGCCGCCCTGGATGACGTGGAAGTTGGTGACGATGTGCCCCTCCGCGTCCCAGACGAAGCCGGTGCCCGTGCCGCGCGGCTGCTCGCTGGTGCGCAGCGAGAAGAAATCTCTTTGCACGGACAGCGTGGTGATGTGCACCACCGACGGGCTGACGCGTTTGAAGACGCTGATGTTGTTCGTCTCCTCGGCGTCGAGTGCGCCGCGGGGGCTGATGGCACGCGGCTGGGCGGCCTTGTTCTGGGCCAACGCCGGCGGCAGGGCGACGGTGCTGAACAATGCGGCAATCGTGAAGGCGAGAAGGCGCTGTGGCATGGCGCGGTCGGTGGTGGCAATGGTGACGGCCCGCATTGTGGGCAAAGACGGGAGCTTGACGATGAAATGGATGGCATGGAGCCTGGCCTGGTGCCTGGCATCGACGGGCGCGGCGGCGCAGCAGGTCTGGAAATGCGAAGTGGGTGGCAAGGTCGTGTTCAGCGACAAACCCTGCCCGCAGTCCGGGCAGCCGGTGTCCGAGCGCACGCTGCAGCCCAACCTGGTGGACAGCTTGAAGCCGGAGGTCGTGCGCGCGGCGCTGGAGCCCGCCTCCGCAGCGCCGGCGGCCCCCGGGCCGGCCGGCAACAGCTGCCCCGGCGACGGCGAGTTGCGTGGCATGGAGACGCGGGCCAACTCCACCACGCTGGGTGACGCCGAGCGCCGTTTCCTGCAGGATGAGGTGCGCCGGGTGCGCCAGTGCCGCAGCGGCCAGGGCCGCTACCGCGACGCTGACTGGGCTATCAGCCGCGACGCCCAGGCCGCGCAGAGCCAGCTGAGCGACCGCGTGCGCCGCGACGCCCGTGTGCGTGCCGAGGACATGCACGCCGCTGCCGACCCGGACGAGGGCGACCGCATTGCGCGCCGGCGCATCGCCGAGGAGCGCATGCAGCAGCGCCGCGCCGAGCAGCGACTGCAGCGGGTCCAGAATCCGGCCTCCACGCCGTTGCCCTGACCTCTTCTTCAATGACCGCGGCTGTCGCGCCTTCACGTTCCGACCGTCTCGACGCGCTGCGCGGCGCGGCCATCGTGTGGATGGCGACCTACCATTTCGCGTTCGACCTGAACCACTTCGGCTGGATACGCCAGGACTTCTACCGTGACCCGGTCTGGACCTGGCAGCGCACGGCCATCGTCAGCCTGTTCTTGTTCTGTGCCGGCGGCGGGCAGGCGCTGGCCGTGGGCGCCGGGCAGAGCGCCGTGCGTTTCTGGCGGCGCTGGGCGCAGGTGGCGGGCTGCGCGGTGCTGGTGTCGGCGGGCTCGTGGTTCATGTTCCCGAATAGCTGGATCAGCTTCGGCGTGCTGCACGGCATTGCCGTCATGCTGGTGCTGCTGCGGCTGGGCTTGGCACGGCTGCCGAACGCGGCGCTGCTGGCGCTGGCGGCGCTGGCTGTTGCAGCGCCACGGCTGGTGCAGCTGCCGTTCTTCGACACACGCTGGACAAACTGGCTGGGCCTGGTCACGCACAAGCCCGTCACCGAAGACTGGGTGCCGGTGCTGCCGTGGTTCGGCGTCATGCTGCTGGGCTTCGTCGTCACGCGCGCCCGGCCGCAGTTGTGGCGCGGCGCGGCGCCGCGGCCGCTGGCGGTGCTGGGGCGCTGGTCGTTGAGTTTCTACATGGTGCATCAGCCGGTGTTGATCGGGCTGTTGATGGCGGTGCAACTGCTGCGTTGAGGAGATGACGACGATGAAGAAGATGCTGATGGCCGTCCTCGGCCTGGTCGCGGCCACCGCCGTGCAGGCAGCGCCCTTCGTGTGGCCGGGCGGCGCGCAGGCCGCCGTCACGCTGGGCTACGACGACGCGCTGCCCAGCCAGCTCGACCACGCCATCCCCGCGCTGAACCGGCGCGGCCTGCGTGGCAGCTTCTACATCCCCATCAACGGCCCCACGTTGCCGGCCCGCCAGAATGAATGGAAGGCCGCCGCCGCCGCCGGCCACGAACTGGGCAACCACAGCTTGTTCCACGGCTGCTCGGCCAAGGGCCCGGGCCGCGAGTGGGTGCAGCCGCACCGCGACCTGGATCAGCAGACACCGGCGCAGGTGCAGGAACACATCCTGGCCGCCAACACCTGGCTGCAGAGCCTGGACGGCCAGACCCGTCGCACCTTCACGCCGCCCTGCCTCGACCTGAAGGCGGGCGGGCAGGATTACGTGACGGCGCTGCGCCCGCAGTTCGTCGCTTTCCGCGCCGCCAATCCGGCGATGGTGACGGACACCTCGGGGTTCGACCCCTACGCCGCGCCCGTCTACTTCGTGGAAGGCTGGACGGCCGAACAGCTCATCGCGCTGGTGGAGAAGGCGGCGAGCCAGCGCGCGGTCGTGCACCTGCTGTTCCACGGCGTGGGCGCGGAACACCTGAGCGTAGACAGGGCCGCTCACGACGCGCTGCTGGACCACCTGGCGAAACACAAGGCGCGCTTCTGGACCGACACGATGGTCAACGTCATGGAGAACGCCAGAAAGCAAGCGGGTCGCTGAGCCGACAATGCGTGCATGAGCTCGCCCAAGTCCGTCCTGTTCGGCTTTCACGCCGTCACCGTCCGCCTCAAGACCCACCCCGCGTCCGTCGCCGAGGTGCATTTCGACCCCGCGCGGCGCGACCAGCGCATGCGCGCTTTCATCGACCGCGCCAAGGAGGCCGGCGCGAAGCTGGTGGAAAGCAGCGACGAGCGCCTGAGCCAGCTGGCCGGCAGCCCGCGTCACCAGGGCGTGGTGGCGCGCGTGGCAACCCTCGCGCAGCCGCATTCGCTGGACGACGTGCTGGATGCCGTCGAAGGCCCGCCGCTGGTGCTGGTGCTCGACGGCGTGACCGACCCGCACAACCTGGGTGCCTGCCTGCGCGTGGCCGATGGCGCCGGCGTGCACGCCGTCGTTGCGCCCAAGGACCGCGCCGTGGGCCTGAACGCCACGGTGGCCAAGGTGGCCAGCGGCGCGGCCGAGACGGTGCCCTATCTGATGGTCACCAACCTGGCACGGACTTTGAATGAGCTGAAGGAACGCGACATCTGGGTTGTCGGCACTTCGGACCAGGCAGAGCGCTCCATCTACGACGTCGACTTCAAGCGCCCCGTGGCGTTGGTGCTGGGCGCTGAAGGCGAGGGCATGCGCCAGCTGACGGCCAAGACGTGCGACGAGCTGGTGCGCATCCCCATGGCCGGCGCGGTCGAGAGCCTGAACGTGTCCGTCGCGTCGGGCGTGTGCCTGTACGAAGCCCTTCGCCAGCGCAGCCGATAATTCTGACTATTGAGAAAAACTGGGAGGCCTCATGGCCGTCATCGAAGTCAAGCACCCCCTCGTCAAACACAAGATCGGCCTGCTGCGCGAGGCGGACATCTCGACAAAGAAGTTCCGCGAGCTGACGGGTGAGGTGGCGCGGCTGCTGGCCTACGAGGCGACGGCCGACTTCCCGACCGAGAAGGTCACCATCAACTGCTGGAGCGGCCCGGCCGAGTGCGACCAGATCGCCGGCAAGAAGGTCACTGTGGTGCCCATCCTGCGCGCGGGTCTGGGCATGCTGGACGGCGTGCTGGACATCCTGCCCAACGCCAAGGTGTCCGTGGTGGGCCTGGCGCGTGACCACGAAACGCTGAAGCCGGTGAACTACTTCGACAAGTTCGTCGGCAGCCTGGAGGCCCGCACGGCGCTGATCATCGACCCCATGCTGGCCACGGCTGGCAGCATGATCGCCACCGTCGACCTGCTGAAGCAGCGCGGTTGCAGGGACGTGCGCGCACTGGTGCTGGTGGCCGCGCCCGAGGGCGTCAAGGCGCTGGAAGCCGCCCACCCTGACGTGCGCTGCTGGACGGCGGCCATCGACAGCCACCTGAATGAGGTCGGCTACATCATTCCTGGCCTGGGCGACGCGGGCGACAAGATTTTCGGGACGACCTGAAGCCCCTCGCCTGGGCTTGCGGTGCTGGACGCCCGCAAGCCCAGTCGGTCCCCCGAGAGGACGGCAATGCTCGCGGGGCGTGACCCGCTCGCACATCGCCAGAGGCGGGCCGGCTTGGGGCGGCCCGGCGCTCGCCCCGCGAAGCCATTCAGGCAAGCACGATTCGCAAGGCCTGGCGAATCAGCGCCAGGCCTTCGTCCATCTCGGCCGCGCTGATGTTCAGCGCAGGCATCAGCCGGATGAGGTGAGGGCGGGGCGCGTTCAGCAGCAGGCCCACGGGTTCCAGCGCTTGCGCGGCGGCGACCACGTCCGCTGCCACGTCGGTCGGCAGAACCAGCGCCCGCAGCAGCCCCATGCCGCGCTCGCCCACCAAGTCGAACTCCCGCGCGATGGCCTGCAGGCCCGCTGACAGCTGTTCTGCCCGCGCCCGCACACCGGCCAGGAACGCGGGCCGGCACACCTCGTCGACGACGGCCAGGCCCACGGCGGCCATCAGCGGGTTGCCCGCGAACGTACCGCCCTGGTCGCCCGGCTCAAAGCAGTTGAACGCCTCCTTGCACAGCAGTGCCGCCAGCGGCACGCCGCCGCCCAGGCCCTTGGCCAGCGTCATCACATCGGGCTCAATGCCGTACTGCTCATACGCGAACGCGGTGCCGCAGCGACCGACGCCGGTCTGCACCTCGTCGGCGATGAGCAGCACGCCGCGCTCCGCGGTGAGCGCCCGCAGCTCGCGCACAAAGCCCGGTTCGGCAACGACGACGCCGGCCTCGCCCTGCACGAACTCGATCATCACGGCGACGGTGCGTGGCGTCAGCGCGCGTTCGACTGACGCGATGTCGTTCAGCCGCGCCTTGGTGAATCCGCCCGGCATCGGCGTATAGATGGCGTCCCAGCCCGGCTTGCCCGAAGCACTCATCATCGCCAGCGTGCGGCCGTGGAAGGCGTGCTCGAAACCGATGATCTCGTGCGCGCCATTGCGATGCCGGCTGCCCCAGCGCCGCGCCAGCTTCACCGCGCCCTCGTTGGCCTCGGCGCCGGAGCTGGCCAGGAACACGCGGTCAAAGGCGCTGAGCTGTACCAGCCGCGCGGCCAGGTCCAGCAGTGGGCGGTTGTAGTAGGCCGGGCTGGGGTTCAGCAGGCGCTGCGACTGGGCGAGCAGCGCCTGCGTGATCAGCGCCGGGCTGTGGCCCAGGCTGTTGACCGCCCAGCCCTGCACGAGGTCGACGTGGCGCTTGCCCTGTTCGTCGATGAGCCAGGCGCCGTGGCCTTCGACGAAGACCGTCGCGGGCCGCTGGGTGATGGTGATAAGGGCGTGTCCGGGGTCGGTCATGGTGGGTCCTGGCTGAGCGATGGCCGCCAGTGTGCGACCGCGGACCCATGGCCGCCATGACGCAGTTCCCACCTTTTCTGCCATCATGAAGGCATGACCTGCCGCATCGCCTTCGTCCTATTTCCCGGCTTCCAGCAGTTCGACCTGGCCGGGCCGATGGCGGTGTTCGAGCTGGCCCGCCTGGCGCGGCCGGGCAGCTACGACTGGCGGCTCGTGGCGAGAGAGCCTCCCGCCGTTCGCAGCTCCGCCGGCGTGGCCTGGCCGGTGCGGGGGCTGCCGCGCGCCCTGAGCGATCTGGACCTCGTCATGGTGATCGGCGGCGACGGCGTGGACGCCGCCTGCGGCGATGCCCGCCTCACGGGCTGGCTGCAGCGTGCCGGCCGTTCCGGTGCGCGCATCGCCAGCATCTGCAGCGGCAGCCTGCTGCTGGCAGCGGCCGGGCTGTTGGACCAGCGCACGGCGACGACGCACTGGTCGCGCGGCCGGCAGTTCGCCACCGACTACCCGGCCGTGCGGCTGCAGCCCGACCGCATCTACGTGCGCGAGCCCGCCGTGCGGGCCGAGCAGCGCCCCGAAGTGTGGACGAGCGCCGGCATGACCGCCGGCATCGACCTGTGCCTGGCGCTGCTGGCCCACGACCATGGCGAGGACATCGCCCGCGACGCCGCGCGCCAGTTGGTGGTGGAGCGGCGGCGTCCAGGCGGGCAGTCGCAGTTCTCGCCGCTGCTGGACCTGCAGCGCCCGGAGGGGCGTTTCGGTGCGCTGCTGGATGACGTGCGCCGCGACCTGCAGCGCGATCACGGCGTAGAAGCGCTGGCGGCGCGGGCTTGCATGAGCCCGCGACATTTTGCGCGCTGCTTTCGTGCCGAGACGGGCGCCACGCCCGCACAGGCCGTCGAGCGGCTGCGGGTGGAGGCGGCACGCGCCGCGCTGGACAGTGGCGCAGCGTCAGTGCTGCGGGTGTCGCAGGACTGCGGCTTCGGCAGCGCCGAGCGCATGCGGCGTTCGTTCGTGCGACTGCTAGGCCGGCCGCCCGCTGCGTTCCGTCAGGGCGCGCTCGGCGCTTAGACGATACCGATCGCCCCCAGCACGCCGCCGCCCAGCACCATCCACACCAGGCTCAACCGCGTCTTCAGCGTCAGCCACACGGTGGCGGCGATCAGCACGAGCGCGCCCCAGCGGTGGGCGTCGTCGCGCACGAAGGGCAGGGCCAGCAGCCAGCCTGTGGCGAAGACGAGGCCCAGCGTCAGCGGCGCCATGCCGGCCGAGAACGCGCGCAGCCCGGCATGGCCGCGATTGGCCCGCATCCAGCGCGTGGCGGCCAGCGTCAGCACCGTGGACGGCAACAGGATGCCGGCCATGGCCGCCGCCGCGCCCGGCAGTCCAGCCACATTGAAGCCCAGCACCGCCACGAACAGCACGTTGGGGCCCGGTGCGGCCTGCGCCAGCGCGATCGACGAGGTGAAGCCCGCCTCCGACAGCCAGCCCGTGCGCTCGACCAGGAAGCGGTGCATCTCCGGCACGGTGGAGATGGCGCCGCCGATGGACAGCAGCGACAGCGTCAGGAAGTGCAGGAACAGATCGGGCAGGCTGACCGTCATGGCCGCAGCTTCCACCATGCCAGGGCGATGCCGCCACCGCCCAGCAGGGTCAGCACGGTGATCAGCGGCCAGCGCAGCCACGCGATCAGCACGAACGCGGTGAGCGCCAGCGCCACGGCCTGCAGCCGCCCCAGCGGGCTGGTGTGCAGCGCCGGTAGAAGCTTGATGCCCGTGGCCACGATGAGCCCGGCTGCCACGGCGCCCATGCCGCGCAGCGCGTCCACGGCGACCGGATGGCCGCCCAGATGTTGGAACGCCGCGGCCAGCACCAGCACGACGAGCGCCGGTGCCGCCAGCATGCCGCCCAGCGCCGCAACGGCGCCACGCACGCCGAAGAAGCGGTCGCCGACCATCATCGACAGGTTCACGACGTTGGGCCCCGGCAGCACCTGGGCGATGGCCAGCGTCTCGACGAACTCTTCCTGGTTCATCCAGCCTAGACGCTCCACCAGCTCGCGCTGCGCCACGGCCAGCACGCCGCCGAAGCCCTGCAGTGCCAGGCGCGTGAAGGCGAAGAACAGCGCGCCCGGCGACGCCGGGCGGCTCACCGGAGAACCTTCAAGGCCTCGGGGTTGACGATGTTCGTCGGCTCGGACTTGATGAAGTTCAGCACGTTGTCGAAGGCGGCGTCGAAATACAGCTCGTAGCTGTCCTGCTCCACGTAGCCGATGTGCGGCGTGCAGACCGCATTTTCCAGCCGCAGCAGCGGGTGGCCCTGCAGGATGGGCTCGCTCTCGAACACGTCGATGGCCGCCATGCCGGGGCGTCCGCGGTTCAGCGCCGAGACCAGCGCGCCCTCGGTAACCAACTCGGCGCGCGACGTGTTGACGAACAGCGCCGTGGGCTTCATGCGGCTGAGGTCCTCGGTGGTGACGATGCCGCGTGTGGCGTCGCACAGGCGCAGGTGCACGGTCAGCACGTCGGCCTCGGCGAAGAAGGCCTCGCGGCTGCCCGCGGCGCGGTGGCCGTCGGCCTCGGCGCGCAGCCGCGAAGGCTCGCTGCCCCAGACGATGACATCCATGCCGAACGCCCGGCCGTAGCCGGCCACGAGCTGGCCGATCTTGCCGTAACCCCAAATGCCCAGCGTCTTGCCGCGCAGCACCAGCCCCAAGCCGAAGTTGGCCGGCATGGACGCGGCCTTCAGCCCGGCCTGCTGCCAGGCGCCATGTTTGAGGTTGCCGATGTACTGCGGCAGCCGGCGCATGGAGGCCATGATCAGCGCCCAGGTCAGCTCGGCGGGCGCCACCGGGTTGCCGCCGCCCTCGGCCACGGCAATGCCCAGCCGGGTACAGGCCTCGACGTCGATGTGGCTGCCCACGCGCCCCGTTTGGGAGATCAGCTTCAGCTTGGGCAGCTTTTCCAGCAGCTGGCGGGGGAAGGCCGTGCGCTCGCGGATCAGCACCAGCACCTCGGCATCGCGCAGCCGCACCGACAGCTGGCCGATGCCCTTGACGGTGTTCGTGAAGACCTTGGCATTCAGCGGTTCCAGCTTGGCGGCGCAGCGCAGCTTGCGTACCGCATCCTGGTAGTCGTCGAGGATGATGACGTTCATGGGCTACAGGTTTTGCGGGGCATTGTGCCGTGGCCCGCACGGCCCTCTGTGCTCGATGGCTACCATCGGTTTCCCGATGACAGGAGTGATCCGATGACGCAGATTTCCATGCACGGTGCCAGCGTGGCGCCGTTCGCCAAGATGCTGGGCAACATGCTGAACTGGCTGGAGGCCGCCAAGTCCCATGCCGAGGCGAAGAAGTTCTCGACCGACGTCTACCTGACGCTGCGCCTGGCGCCCGACATGCTGCCGTTCACGAAGCAGATCCAGATCGCCAGCGACGCCGCCAAGGGCTGCGTGGCGCGGCTGGCCGGCCAGGAGATCCCCAAGTACGAGGACAACGAGGCCTCGCTGGACGACCTGGTCGAGCGCATCCGCAAAACCCGCGAGTTCGTGCTGTCCGTGCCGGAGGCCGCCTTCGCCGGCAGCGAGGCCTGCGAGATCAGCATCCCGCGCCGCACGGGCGATCCGCTGAAGTTCGACGGCCTGACCTACCTGCAGCATTTCGCGTTGCCCAACTTCTATTTCCACGCCACGACGACCTATGCGCTGCTGCGCCACGCTGGCGTGCCGCTGGGCAAAGGCGACTACCTGGGCGGCTGATCCGAGGTCTCATGGGGGCCGCCAGCGGCGAATAGTGCGCAGGCGACGGCCCAATTGCATGGATCGAAACGGGTGCGGCGGCGCAGAATCCGTGTCAGTCGCTGCCACCTCGTTTTCCCTGGGTGGTGGCGGGTCTCGACCGGAACCCAACGCCACACACCATGGACATCGCCAGTCCGAGCATGCAGACACTGAGCGTCCCGCAAGCCCTGCAACCCGAATGGGAGCAGTGGATGGCGGCTTGCCAGGCGCGCAGCCTTGCGCTGCCGGAGGTGATGTCGCGCGCCAACCAGTTGCAGGCCGACGGTCACGGCGAGTTGGCCGCGCAGCTGTACCAGGTCTGGCTGGATCACAGCGAAGGCCCGATGCGGCTGGTGGCGCTGTACAACCTGGGTACCGTGTGGGCCGCGTTGAGCCGCCACGCGGATGCCGAGCGCGTCTACCGTGACGCGCTGGCGCTGAAGCCCGATTTCCTGCAGGCCCGCGTCAACCTGGGCCACCAGCTGGAGCACCAGGGGCGCAAGGATGACGCGCTGCAGACCTGGCGGGAGGTGGCGGACAGCGACACCACCGCCGAAGTGTTGGGCACCGAACCGCAGGAGATGCGGCTGCATGCACTGAAGAACATGGCGCGCCTGCTGGAGCAGGAGCGCCGCTTCCCCGAGGCCGAGGCGCTGATGCGCCGATCGCTGGCGATCAAGCCCGAACAGCCCGACGTGCTGCAGCACTACGTGCACATCCGCCAGAAGCAGTGCGCCTGGCCCATCTACGACCCGGTGGGCGAGGTCACGCCCAACCAGCTGCTGTCCAACACCTCGCTGCTGGCCATGCTGAGCTACAGCGACGACCCGGCGCTGCAGCTGATGGTGGCGCAGCGCTTCGTTGCGGAGAAGGTCGCCAAGATCAAGGCTGCACCGCTGCACGCCCGCGTCAAGCGCGAGGGCAGGGTGCGCATCGGCTACCTGTCCGGCGACCTGCGCATGCACGCGGTGGGGTTCCTGACGCCCGAGATCTTCGAGCTGCACGACCGCTCGCGCTTCGAGGTGTTCGCGTTCTGCTGGAGCGGCGACGACGGAACCGCGCAGCAGGCCCGCATCCGCACGGCGATGGACCATGTCATCCCGCTGCAGGGCCGCACCGACGAGCAGGCCGCGCAGCTGATCGCTGCCGCCGGTATCGACGTGCTGGTCGACCTGCAAGGCCTGACCAGCGGCGCCCGCCCCGACATCTTGGCGCACCGGCCCGCGCCGGTGCAGGTCAGCTACCTGGGCCTGCCGGCCACATCGGCGTTGCCGGGCGTGGACTGGATCATTGCCGACAGGTACGTCATGCCGCCCGAGTACCTGCCGTACTGCACCGAGCGCCCGATCTACCTGCAGCACTGCTACCAGTCCAGCGACCGCAGGCGGCCCGTCGGTGCCACGCCTACGCGGGCCCAGGTCGGCCTGCCGGAAGAAGGCTTCGTCTTCTGCTCGTTCAACAACAACCACAAATACACGCAGCAGATGTTCGACGCGTGGATGCGCATCCTGGCAGCGGTTCCCGGCTCGGTGCTGTGGCTGCTGGCGGACAACGACAAGGCGCGCGAGAACATGCTGGCCAATGCCGAGCGCATGGGCGTGTCGGCCGACCGGCTGTACTTCGCGCCGCGTGCCGCGCCGCCGGACTACCTGGCCCGCTTCCAGCTGGCGGACCTGGTGCTGGACACCTTTCCGTTCAACGCCGGCACCACTGCCAACGACTGCCTGTGGATGGGCACGCCCATCCTGTCTTTGAGCGGGCGCAGCTACATCTCGCGCATGGCCGGCAGTTTGCTGCATGCTGTCGGACTGCCCGAGTTGGCCGTCACGTCGCTGGCCGACTACGAGCGCATGGCAATCCAAATCGGCACGCATCCGGCGCGTGCCCAGTCGTACAAGCGCTACCTGGGCGAGCACGGCCGCAGCTCGCCGCTGTTCGACATGCCCGCGCTGGTGCGCGACATGGAAGCGCAGTTTGAACAGCTCGCACTGGCGCGCCGCTGAACACTGAACCGGAGCTGCCCAGGTGACGCAATCACGCCGTGACGACTTCTTCGACCCGCCGGGTGGCGGCGCGGGGCGTCGCGGCCTGCACTTGGCCGAGGCGCCGCCGGCGCCGCCGAAGCGGCCCGAGGCCGACAGCGTGCCCGGTGCCGCCGCCGACCTGGGCGATCCGCTGCTGCATGCGCTGGTCTGGCTGACTCAGTACCACGGCCGGCCGCGTTCGGCCGCGTCGCTGCGGGCCGACGGCGCGGCCGACGGTGCGCTGGCGCCCGACCAGGCCGTGCGGCTGATGCGCGAGGCCGGCTACGACGCGGCCATGCAGCGCCGCCCGCTGGCCCAGATCAACGGGCTGATGCTGCCGGCCGTGCTGCTGCTGAAGGGCGGCGACGCCTGCGTGCTGGTGCGTCCGCTGGCCGAAGGCAGCGACCGCTTCGAGGTGATCTTTCCCGGTGCCGACGCCAAGGCCGTGGAGGCCACGCTGGCGGAGCTGGAGGGCGAGTACAGCGGCTTCTGCCTGCTGACCAGCCTGGCGGAGGCGCCGCGCGCGCAGGCGCGCGCCCACCACCACTTGATCGAGCTGGATCAGACCGACCATTGGCTGTGGGGCACGCTGAAGCGCTTCATGCCCTACTACCGCGGCGCGCTGCTGGCGGCGCTGCTCAGCAACGTGCTGATGCTGGGAACCGGCATGGTCACGGCGGTCATTTACGACAAGGTCATCCCGCACCAGGATGCGATGGCGACGCTGTGGACGCTGGTCATCGGCGGCGCGCTGTGCGTGGCCTTCGACCTGTTCGCCAAGCACCTGCGCGCCGACCTGATCGACATGGCCGGCCGCAAGGCCGACCTCATCATCGGCTCGCGGCTGTTCAAGCACATTCTGTCCATCCGCATGGAGCACCGGCCCGCGTCGGCCGGCTCCTGTGCGCACTACATGGGCCAGGTGGAGACGGTGCGCGACTTCTTCGCGTCGGCCTCCATGTCGGTCATCAGCGATGTGCCGTTCATCTTCGTCTTTGTCGGGATGGTGTTCGTCGTCGGCGGCCCGCTGGGCTGGGTGGTGGCGCTGACCGTGCCCATCATGCTGATCGGCATCATCGTGCTGCAGCAACTGGTGCGGCGCTCCGTGCGCACCGGCATGGCCGAGCACGCCGAGCTGCAGGGCAACCTGGTCGAAGCGTTGGAGGGCCTGGAGGACGTGAAGACCTCGGGCGCCGCCCCGCAGTTCCAGCACCGCTACGAGATCAGCAACGCCGTCGCGGCGGAGTCCGGCCACCGCATGCGCAGCATGCATGGGTTGATCAACCATCTGACCCAGTCCATGTACCAGGTCAACACGCTGGTCATGCTGCTGGTGGGCGTCTACCTGATCCGCGAGGGCAGCGTCACGCAAGGTGCGCTGATCGGCTCCATCATGTTTTCCTCGCGGGCGCTGGCACCGCTGGGCGCGCTGGTGGGCCTGGTCACGCGCTACCAGGGCGCGCGCGCCGCGCTGCAGAGCCTGGACGTGCTGATGAGCAAGCCCACCGAGCGTCAGCCAGGCCAGCAGTATGTGCCGCTGAACCAGGTGACCGGCCGCGTGGGCCTGAACGACGTCGGCTTCAGCTACCCGCCGCCGGTGCCGGACCAGGCGGCGCCCAAGGTGCTGAACGGCGTGTCGCTGCGCATCGAGGCAGGCGAGCGCATTGCCATCCTGGGGCGCATCGGCAGCGGCAAATCGACCGTGCTGCGGCTGCTGGGCGGCCTGTACCAGCCGACCGAGGGCCTGGTGGAGGTGGAGGGCATCGACCTGCGTCAGGTGGACCCGGCCGAGTACCGCGCCCATGTGGGCTTCGTGTCGCAGGAGCCGCGGCTGTTCCACGGCACGCTGCGCGACAACGTGCTGATGGGCCGCGGCGACGTCGACGCGGCGCGTCTGGTGGACGTGGCCCGGCTGACCGGGCTGGACCGCCTGGTGGCATCGCACCCCCAGGGCTGGGACCTGCAGGTGGGCGAGATGGGTGCGATGCTGTCCGGAGGACAGCGGCAGCTGGTGGCGCTGGCGCGCGCGCTGGTCAACAAACCCAAGATTTTGCTGATGGACGAGCCGACCAGCTCGATGGACGCGCAGTCCGAGATGAGCTTCCTGCGCCAGCTGAAGCAGGCCTCCGAAGGCGTCACGCTGGTGGCGGTGACGCACCGGCCGGCCGTGCTGGAGCTGGTGACGCGCGTCGTCGTCATGGACAACGGCAAGGTCGTGCTGGACGGCCCGCGCGACAAGGTGCTGGCCGCGCTGTCGGGCGTGCGCCCGGCCGCCGAGCCGCAGGGCACGCCCGTGCACATGCATCCGAGCACCCAGCCGGTGCAACGCCAGGCCTCCGTTTAAAGGCTGAGTCAGCGAAATGGCGGGCGGCAAACAAGAAGGCATGTTCACGAGCGCGCTCGCCAACGCGCTGGCCGACGAACCACTGCCGCGTTCGATGTGGGCGCTGTACCTGCTGGCGGCGGCGCTGTTCGCGGCCATCGTGTGGGCCAGCGTCGCCCGGGTCGACCAGATCAGCCGTGTGCAGGGCCGCGTGGTGCCGGAAGCGCGCGAGCAAGTCATTGCCAGCCTGGACAGCGGCCTGCTGGCCGAGTTGAAGGTGCGCGAGGGCGAGGAGGTGCAGGCGGGCCAGGAGCTGGCGCGGCTGGACCCCACGCGCGTGGAGGCGCAGGAGAACGAGGGCGCTCTGCGCCGCACCGCGATGCGGGTGGCCGTGGCGCGGCTGCGGGCGGAGGCCTACGGCGCCAAGTTCGAGCTGCCGGCCGACGTGCCGGCCAAGTCCGAGGCCGTGGCGCTGGAGAAGCAGGCCTATGAGGCCCGGCAGCGCCTGCTGGACGAGGCGGTGTCCAGCCTGGACCGCAGCGTCGGCCTGCTGGCGCGCGAGCTGAAGGTGGCGCAGGACTTGTCGGCCAAGGGCTTGATGTCCGAGGTCGAGGTGATGCGCGTGAACCGCCAGATCAACGACCTGCGGCAGCAGCGCCAGGAGCGCGTCAGCCGCTTCCGCCAGGAGGCCAGCCAGGAGCTGACGCGTCTGGAGAACGAGCTCGCGGCGCTGGACGAACAGCAGGTGGTGCGCCAGGACGCGATGAAGCGCACGGTGCTGCGTTCGCCGGTGCATGGCATCGTCAAGAACATCCGCATCACGACGCTGGGCGGGGTGGTCTCCAGCGGCTCGCCCATCATGGAGATCGTGCCGCTGGGCCCCACCGTGCTGATCGAGGCGCGCGTGCCGCCCAGCGAGGTGGGTTTCATCCAGGTCGGTCAGCGCGCCATCATGAAAATCGCCGGCTACGACTACAACGTCAACGGCGGGCTGAAAGGCGCGATCGAGGTGATCAGCGCGGACACGCTGGGCGACAACGAGAAGCTCACGGCTGCTGGCGACGCGCGCTACTACCGCGCGCTGGTACGCGCCGATGAGAACAACCTGACGCGCAATGGCGAGCCGCTGCCGGTCATTCCAGGCATGAGTGCCACCGTCGAGATCAAGACCGGCGATCGTACGGTGCTGAGCTTTCTGCTGCGGCCGCTGCTGAAGTCGCAAGAGGCGTTGAAGGAACGCTGAGCACCTTGTCACGCGCCGCCGTGCGCATGCGGAATAGGCGGGCTTGACCCGCCTTTCTCTTGCGTTTCACTGGCAGGGGCCCATGGTCTAGTGGAGCCCGTGCTGTCTCCTGCCGTCGCTCCGACCATGCGTGCCCTTCACCGCCTCCTGCCATTGGCCCTGGCCTGCAGCATTGCCGCGCCTGCGTGGGCGCAGCTGCGTTGCGGCGAGGACGACGGTCCGGTCATCGCCGACAAGGCCAAGGGTGTGGACCTGTCCATCGCCTCCAGCGACCCGCGCGGACAGTTGGTGGCGCTGGTGGACACGGCGCTGCGCCGCAGCGAGCAAATTGGTGCCGCCACGCTGCTGGCGCAGGCCGCGCGTGACGACTGGGTGCAGGCCACCGAGGCCAACAAGCCCAGTGTCAGCGCCACCGTCACCGGTGCGGCGGCGGGCCAGCAGGTCAGCGGCCTGCGCCAGCAGCAACTGCAGTCGCAGCTGACGCTGGGCTTCAACATGCCGCTGTGGGACGCCGGCCGCACGGCAGCCAACAGCGCCTGGCGCGCCCAGCTGGCTGAGGCCTCGCGGCAAGGCCTGTTCAACGCCGAGCAGCAGATCTCCGTCCAGGTCGTGAACTACTCGCTGGACCGTGGCCGCCTGCTGCTGCAGGCGCAGATCTACCGCCAGTACATGCGCCGCATGGCCTGCCTCGTGGAGGCGCTGGAAGGCGTGGTCAAGATCGACAAGGGCCGCGCCAGCGAGCTGATTCAGGCGCAGAAGAGTCAGATGACGGCCGAGCTGTCCATGGAGCAGACCATCAGCGCGCTGCGCTCCACCGAGTTCCGCCTGAAGCGCCTGGTCGGCGACGACCTGCCGCCCAGCGCCAGCTACGCCGCCGTGCTGAACCAGCTGCCCGACATGGAAGGGCTCAGGCGTGCCGCGGCGCAGTCCCCCGATGTGTTGTCGCAGCAGGCCAATTCACGTGCCCAGCGCCGCTACGCCGAGAGCGTCGCGGCCCAGGGCAGGCCGCAGGTCAGCCTGGGCGGCGCGGGCATCGCCACTGCCACCAACAAGGGCAGCCGTGTCGGCGAATGGAACGCGGGCGTCAGCCTGACCGTGCCCATCCTGCAACCCGGCCAGCAGGCCGCCGAGCATGCCGCGAGCAAACGTGCAGAGGCCGCCGAGGCGCAGGTGCGCGACACGCTGAACGCCAAGGTTTACCAGATGAGCGACCTCTACAGCTCGGCCGAGGCCGCGCTGGACCGCTCGCGCCGCATCGTCGAGATCCTTCGCAACAGCGAGCGCCTGCGCGCCGCGACGCTGGTGCAGTGGCAGCAGATGGGCCGGCGCTCGCTGTTCGACGTGATGGGCGCGGAGTCCGACTACTATTCTTTGCGTGTCGCCCAGCTCAGCACGCTGTTCGAGGCGCAACAGTCGCTGGCCATGCTGTGGTCCATGGGGCCGGGCGTGATGTCGGCGCTGAGGTGATGCGGCAGCACCGCGCGGGCTGACAACTCTCGAATCGATTCCCCCTTCGGAACCCCCACTATGGCAAACATCCTGGACACAGGCGTCAAGCTCGTGAAGAACGTCGGCCGCTACAACATTGGCGCGGGCTCGCTTGCGGAATTGCGGGGTTTACTCGATGGCCGTCGTGCGCAGGCTCTGGCACTCGGACAGGACAAGAGTGTCGTGTTTCTGGTGGACGAGTATTTCCAGGACCATAGCGAACTGTCCGCCCAGCTTGGCGTCCAGGACGGGGACGTGCTGCAGTTCGTCGAGACGGCGCACGAGCCAAAGACAGGTGGCATCGATGGCGTGGTGGCCTCGCTGCATGCGCAGGGTAAGGGCCTGCCGTCCGCTGTCGTCGGGATGGGAGGCGGCATCACGATGGATACAGCCAAGGCAGTGTCCAACCTGCTGGGCAACGGCGGGCGCGCCGCAGACTACCAAGGATGGGATCTGCTCAAGCAGCCAGGCGTCTTCAAGGTCGGAATCCCGACGATCTCGGGCACCGGCGCAGAAGCGACGCGCACCTGCGTGATGACCAACGCGGCATCGGGGCTGAAGCTGGGCATGAACAGCGACTTCACGGTGTTCGACCATGTGATCATGGACCCGCAGCTCACGGCAACGGTGCCGCGCAACCAGTACTTCTACACGGGCATGGATGCCTACATCCATTGCATCGAATCGTTGGCAGGCAGCTATCGCAACGCCATAGGCGATGCCTATTCGCGCGAGACCATCAACCTGTGCCGCCAGGTGTTTGGCGTGGGGGACATGATGACCTCCGAGAACCGCGAGCGGCTGATGGTGGCTTCCTTCCTAGGTGGCTGCGCCATTGCGACGAGCTACGTGGGCCTTGTCCATCCGTTGTCGGCGGGATTGTCCGTCGTGTTGGGTCTGCATCATTGCGTGGCCAACTGCATCGTGATGCGCGCCATGGGCGAGTTTTACCCGCAGGCTTACGACGAGTTCTGGGGCATGGTGGACGCGCAGGGCGTGAAGATCCCCCAAGGCGTCTGCGCGGGCCTGGATGCATCCAGCTTCGAGGCGCTCTACAGCGCTTCAATCGTGCATGCCAAACCGCTGACGAACGCGCTGGGTGAGAACTTCAAGTCACGGCTAACCCCGGAAAAGGTGGCGGATCTGTTCCGCCTGATGTAAGCAAGCGACCGACGCAACGCACACGCACATAGACAACACGAGTTCGGGAGACAGCATGCCAGGCTATGAAGTGATGGGCCCAGAGGAACTGGCCGAGATCCAGGACATCTTCGGCCGCGGTGCCATCCTGTTCCGTCACGGCTTCGATGCGCTGAGGGGTGACTGCTACAAGGTTCGCGAGTTCGAGCAGACCTTCGCCAGCACCATGGGCTCGCCGCATGCGCTTGCCGTCTCGTCTGGTACAGCCGCGCTGCGCGTCGGCCTGGCGGCGCTGGGCGTCGGTGCTGGCGACGAGGTGATCACGCAGAGCTTCACCTTCGTAGCCACGGTCGAGGCCATCATCGAATCCCGTGCCACCCCGGTGTGCGCCGAGATCGACGCCACGCTGAACCTGGACCCTGAGGACCTGAAGCGCCGCATCACGCCGCGCACCAAGGCTGTCATCGTCGTCCACATGCTCGGCACGCCGTCTCGCCTGCCCGAGATCAAGGCGATTTGCGACGAGCATGACATTGCGCTGATCGAGGATGCGGCCTGGGGCTGCGGTGGTTCGCTCCATGGGCGCGCGCTTGGCAGCTGGGGGCGTCTGGGCACTTTCAGCTTCGACTTCGCCAAGACCATGACGACCGGGGAGGGGGGGCTCGTGCTCTTCCAGCAGCAGGAGGATTGGGCTCGCGGTGCGGCTTGGCATGACCACGGGCATGAGAACAACCCGGCCGTGCCACGCTGGGAGGACACCCGCGCGAGCAGCGGCTTCAACTTTCGCATGATGGAGCTGCAAGGCGCCGTAGGGCTGGCGCAGCTGCGCAAGCTGCCGGACATCGTGACCGCCCAGCGCTGCAACCGCGACAAGCTCTGGAACGCCATTTGCGACCTGCCGGGCATCACCCCGCGCGAGGTGCCTGAAGGCAGCTACGAGACGGCGGATGCACTCGTCTTCTTCGTTCAGGACAATGCCGCTGCGCGCCGGTGTCGTGAGGCCCTGCTGGCCCGCGGACTCGCCACCAAGATACTGCCGGAGGCCTTCACCTGGCACTTCGCTGGCACCTGGACGCACATGCCGGAGTTGGCCAGCGCTCATGGCGGCAATCTTTCGGAGGCCTTCCCGCAGTCGGCCGCGCTGCTGTCGCGTGCGGTATCCCTGCCGGTAGGCGTGAAGCTGCGCGAGGACGCCCCCTCACTGGCTCGCCAAGCGCTCCTAGAGGCGCTGCAACCGCAGGAGGCGAGGGTATGAACGCCAAGCCGTTGGTATCGGTCATCGTGCCGGTTTTCAACCAGGAGCGCTACATCGGCCGCTGCCTGCGTTCGCTGCTACACCAGACCCTGCACAGCCACCAGTACGAGATCATCGTTATCGACGATGGCAGCACCGACCGCACGCCGTACGCCCTGGAACTGTTCCATGACGCTGTCGTCCCGTTGCGCAACGAGCGCAATCAGGGCTTGCCGGCCTCGCTGAACCGCGGCATCCGCGCCGCACGCGGTGACTTCATCGTGCGGGTGGACTCTGACGACTACGTCAACGCCAACTTCCTGAACATCCTGCATTTCTTTCTCGACCAGAACCCGGCGCACGACGCCGTTGCCTGCGACTATCTCCTGGTGGACGACCATGAGGAGGTGCTGGAGCGCATGAACTGCATGGAGCAGCCGATCGCCTGCGGCATCATGTTCCGGAAGGCGCAGCTCCTGGCGACTGGGCTCTATGACGAGAGCTTCCACCGCCACGAGGAACGCGAGCTGCGCATCCGCTTCGAGCAGAAGCACCACATCGCCCGGCTGGAGCTGCCGCTGTACCGCTACCGCCGACACGGCAACAACATCACCAACGACCTCGACGCCATGGAGTTGCACCGGCAGCGCCTCATCAGCAAGCACGGCGCCGACGGATCCTCGACTTCCTCCGCACGCAGGAGCATGCAATGACCGCCTCGGTGACCCTCGGCCAGCGCCGCCTCACCCCCGACAGCCGCCCTTACGTGATCGCCGAGATCGGCGTCAACCATGAGGGCTCCCTCGACCAGGCCAAGCGGCTGATCGAACTGGCCAAGCAGGGGGGCGCAGACGCAGCCAAGTTCCAGAGCTACAAGGCCGAGACGCTGGCGTCGAAGCACTCGCCGTCCTACTGGGACACCAGCAAGGAGCCGACGCGCAGCCAGTTCGAGCTCTTCAAGAAGTACGACCGCTTCGGTCCGAACGAGTACCGTATTCTGGCCCAGCACTGCGAGCAGGTCGGCATCGACTTCCTCTCGACAGCCTTCGACGACGCCGCCGTCGAGTTTCTCGACGACCTGATGCCGTTCCACAAGATTGCGTCGGCGGATCTCACCAACGTTCCCTTCCTGCGGAGAATCGCCGCCAAGGGCAAGCCGGTAGTGCTGTCCACGGGTGCATCCACGCTCAGCGAGATCGACACGGCCGTGCAGACCCTGCGCGCCGCCGGTTGCCGCGAGCTGGTCCTGCTGCACTGCGTGCTGAACTATCCGACGCCCAACGCACAGGCCCACCTGCGCATGATCAACGGCCTGCAGAGGGCGTATCCCGAGCTGCTGATCGGCTATTCCGACCATACGTTGCCTGACGAGGCGATGTACCCGCTGATGAGTGCCCACCTGCTGGGAGCCGTCGTGTTGGAGAAACACTTCACCCACGACAAGACGCTGCCGGGCAACGACCACTACCACGCGATGGACGTCCACGACTTGCGCCGCTTCATGACGGCCTTGGACACCGTTCACGACCTGCTGGGCGAGAGCGACCACAAGCAGCCCACGCCTACGGAAGGCCCGGCGCGCGCCAATGCCCGTCGCTCCATCGTGCTGACCCGTGACGTCGGCGCCGGCGAGGTGCTCACCGAAGCCCACCTGACCTACAAGCGCCCCGGCACGGGTGTCAGCCCGCTGCACTGGGACGCCGTGCTGGGCCGGCCGGTGCTGCGCGCACTGGAGTCCGACCACGTGCTTCAGTGGGCCGATCTGGGGCAGGGCGCCTGAGCTGATGTGTGTCCCGTCATCCGCACGGCCAGGCCGC
This sequence comes from Pelomonas dachongensis, assembly GCF_043555865.1. Taxonomy (NCBI): domain Bacteria; kingdom Pseudomonadati; phylum Pseudomonadota; class Betaproteobacteria; order Burkholderiales; family Sphaerotilaceae; genus Roseateles; species Pelomonas dachongensis. The sequence goes on along the minus strand of NZ_JBIGHY010000002.1, from coordinate 801,566 downwards.
GTGGTGGCCCTGGTGCAGGCGCGAATGGGGTCCACACGCTTCCCCGGGAAGATGATGGCGCCGTTGGCCGGCAGGCCACTGCTGGCCTGGGTGCTTGAGCGCCTGAGGCGGGCGCAGCGCATCGATACCCTGGTTCTGGCCACGACGGAGTTGCCGCGTGACGCCGCCCTGGTGGAGCTGGCGCGGTCGATGGGCATGGCCACCTATACCGGCAGCGAGTCTGACGTGCTGGACCGCTTCAGCCGCGCGGCGCGGCGATTCGAGGCGGACACCGTGGTGCGCGTGTGCGCGGACAACCCCTTCATCGACGGCGCCGTGGTTGACGCGCTGGTGGACTTCTATGCCGCCAGCGACTGCGACTACGCCTGCAATCACCTGGACCGTCTGGGCAGCGGCTATGCCGATGGTTTCGGTGCCGAGATCCTGCCGGCCGCGCTGCTGCACAGGCTTGCCGCCGACTGCACCGAGCCCCGCCATCGCGAGCACGTGACCCTCGCCCTGTGGGACGAGGACGGCCCTTGGGCTTGCAACTGCCGCAAGGCCTGCCCCCGCGCCCCCGCGGCGCTGGCTTTTCCTGAGCTGCGCTTCGATGTCGATGAGCCCGGCCATCTTCGGCTGCTGCAGTCCCTCGTGGACCAATCCGGTTTGACCCTGGACAGCTCTGCGCAGGACTGCGTCCGGGCTCTGCTGGCTTCGCGTACCGATAAGCGAGACGACAAGCGGACCGGAGGGCGGGCATGAAGCCGCTGATCAGCGTTACCCACCGTCTCGACTTGCCAGCCGCCGCGACCCTGCTTTCGCAACTGGAGGGCGCCGAGGTATTGCTTTTCGACCCCCAGCTCTTCGACCAGGCTCGTGCCCTGGGACTGGGCGGCGTGCGGCTGGCCCGCGGCGTAGGCCCCTCTTTCATGAGCGAGGTGTTCCGCCGTGCGCGCTCGGACATGGCGGTATACCAATCGCGCCTCGATGCAGCACTGGCCGAGCTGCTGCCGGAGGCCGCAGGTTGCCATTGGGGCTACTTCAACACGTTCTACGCCCTGCTCAACCTGCGGGGTTATGCGGCCATCGGCCGCTGCCTGGTGGAGGACGCGCCGGCTGGCGCGGTGGTTCACCTGCTCGGTGCCGCTGCACCCTACCGCTACGGTCAGCCCTCTGCGGCGGCATGCATGGCCATGGCGGCTGCATTGCAGGGAGGCGGCGTGCCGCATCGCAGCTATCTCTATGATGCTGGCCCGCTGCCCGAGCCGGAGCTGCCGGACTGGCGTCCGCTCGGGCAGCGTGCGGGCGCGCGGCGGTGGGCGCACCTACCCACCTGCTTCTACGACAAGGACTATCTGGCCGCCCAGATTCTTGCTGCCCCCGGGGAGTGCCTGCAGGTGCCCGCGCAGTTCTACGACGTCGAGTTGAGCGGCATCGAGCGCCTGCCTCTGCGAACCCTCACCGAGGTGCGCGCGGCGCTGGGGCCTGTCCATCAGCAGCAGTGCGAGGCCCTGGCGGCGAGCGTTCGACCCGTGGCCCGGCAGCTGCTCGAAGGCGAGCTGCGCAACGAGGGCTTCCTTCAGCTGCAGGTGCAGGCGCTGGTTGACGCGCTGCTGCTGCAGTTCACGCTGTTCCATGACATCGAGCAGCAGGGGCTTGCGTTGCCCGAGCAACTGCTGCTGTCCAACCACGATTCCGGCTTGCATGGCGGGCTGTTGAGCCTCTCCCGCCGGCACCGCCTGCAGGTGCTGATGCTGCCGCATGCCAAGTTCCAGAACATTCCCCTGCCGAAGCTGGGGGGGCAGATGCAATGCCTGCACCATCCGGTGCAGGGCGCGGACTGCCGGGACACCGACGACTGCCGCGTGCCCGGCGCGCTGCTTCGCTTCGGCGAACGCCACCAGCCGGTACCAGAGTCTGCCCCGGCGCAGCCCCTGGGCACACTGGGCGTGCTGCTGAGCGGCCTGTCCCACAACGGACTCAGCACGGCAGACATCCACGCCTATCTCGACGGGTTGCGCCAGCTGCTGGCATGGGGACGGCGCCGCGGCGTGGAAGTGCTGCTGCGCTACAAGCCCACGGAAGGTTTCCCCCTGCTGCTGCAGGAGTCGTTGGGCGTGACGCCGGAGAGCTTGCGGCGCGGCGTGGCCCAGCCTCTGGTGGCCTTCGTGCAAGGCTGCGATGCCTGCCTGGGCTACGACATCCCTACCAGCGCGGCCATCGAGCCCCTGATGCATGCCGTGCCGATGCTGCATTGCCAGCTGCGTTCCCTTGTCTGGGAGGAGAAGGCATTGATGGATAGAGAGGTCGTGCCCTCGCTACCGTTGGGTGAATGCATCGACGAACTGGACGCCTGGTGGCGTGACCCCGTGCTGCAATGGGACTTCCAGCGACGCCAGCACGCCCGCGTGGCTCAGCGCCTGGCCGATTCGCCCTCGCTGCTGCAGTACCTGCGCTGAGAACCATCGTGATGCGAAGGCCGCGTCCGGCGGAACAGGGCGGCGCGGACTCGCCATTCGAAGCGATGAGGCACTTCCTGAGGCTATAGGATGACTCGTCGCCGCCTTTCTGCACGCGAGCCCATGAGTCTCACTGTCGCCGCATCCCGCCCGGAAGTCTTCATCCACAGCCACGCCCTGGTGGAAAGCCCGCACATCGGTGCGGGCAGCCGCGTCTGGGCTTTCGCGCACATCCTGCCCGGGGCGCGGATCGGCCGCGACGCCAACATCTGCGACCACGTCTTCATCGAGAACCAGGTGCTGCTGGGCGACCGCGTCACGGTCAAGTGCGGCGTGCAATTGTGGGATGGCGTGCAGGTGGACGATGACGTGTTCATCGGCCCCAACGTCACCTTCTCCAACGACCCCTTCCCGCGCAGCAAGCAGCGGCCCGAGGCGCCGGTCCGCACCTGGGTGCGTCAGGGCGCCAGCATCGGCGCCAACGCCACCATCCGCCCGGGCGTGACCATCGGTGCCGGCGCCATGGTGCAGGACGGCGCCGTCGTCACGCGCGACGTGCCACCCAACGCCATCGTGGCAGGCAACCCGGCGCATGTGATCGGCTACGTGGACACCGGCATCCGCCCTGCCGAGCCGGCCCGGCGCGTGAACGCCGACGACTTGGCGCTGCAGGTGCCCGGAGCAGCGCTGGTCAAGTTGCCCAAGGTCATCGACATGCGCGGCTCGCTGACGGTGGGCCAGATCGACGCGCAGCTGCCGTTCACGCCCGAGCGCTTCTTCCTCGTCTACGACGTACCCAGCCGCGAGGTGCGCGGCGAGCATGCGCACAAGGCCTGCCACCAGTTCCTCGTCTGCGTGAAGGGCAGCCTCAGTGTGGTGCTGGACGACGGCCAGCTGCGCGACGAGGTGCTGCTGGACAGCCCGCTGCTGGGCCTGCACATCCCGCCGATGGTGTGGGGCATCCAGTACCGCTTCAGCGCCGACGCGGTGCTGCTGGTGCTGGCGTCCGACCCCTACGACCCCGCCGACTACATCCGCAGCTATGACGACTACCTCGCCGCTGTCACCGAGCACCGCCGTGGCTGACGCGCGCATCCCGTTCCTGGACCTGCAGCCGGTCTACCGTGCGGCGCAGGCCGGCATCGACGCCGCGCTGCTGCGCGTGGCCGGCAGCGGCTGGTTCCTGCTGGGCGAGGAACTGAAGGCTTTCGAGCGAGCCTACGCAGCCAGCGTCGGTGCGGCCGATTGCGCCGGCGTCGCCAACGGGCTGGACGCGCTGGCGCTGGCGCTGGAAGCGCTGGGCGTGGGAGAGGGCGACGAGGTCATCGTGCCGTCCAACACCTACATCGCGACCTGGCTGGCTGTGAGCCAGTGCGGCGCGACGCCAGTGCCCGTCGAGCCGGACCCGCGCACCTACAACCTCGACCCTGCGCGCATCGAGGCTGCCGTCACGCCGCGCACGAAGGTGTTGCTGCCGGTGCACCTGTACGGCCTGCCGGCCGACATGGACGCGATCAACGCCGTGGCCGCGAAGCGCGGCCTGAAGGTGCTGGACGACTGCGCCCAGGCGCATGCTGCCGTTTACTGCGGCCGCCCGGTGGGCAGCCTCGCCGACCTGTCAGCCTGGAGCTTCTACCCCGGCAAGAACCTGGGCGCGATGGGCGACGGTGGCGGCGTGACGGGCGACGACGCCGCGCTGATGGCCCAGGTGCGCGTGCTGCGCAACTACGGCTCCAAGGTCAAGTACCACAACGAGGTCAAGGGCCGGAACTCGCGGCTGGACGAGATCCAGGCCGCCGTGCTGGCGGCCAAGCTGCCGCTGCTGCAGGCGCAGACCGAGGAACGCCGCCGCCTGGCGGCGATGCTGCTGGATGGACTGAGCGGTGCGCCGCTGCAACTGCCCGTGGTGCCGGAGGGACTGGACTCTGCCTGGCACCTGTTCGTCGTGCAACACGATGACCGCGACCGGCTGCAAGCCGAGCTGGCGAAGCAGGGCATTGGCACGCTGATCCACTACCCGGTGCCGCCGCACCGGCAGCCAGCCTATGCGGAGCTGGGCTACAGCGACGGTGATTTCCCGATCAGCGAGGCCATGCACCAGCGCGTGCTGAGCCTGCCGCTGTGGCCGGGGATGAGCGATGCGCAGGTGGAGCGTGTCGTGCGTGCGGTGAGGGCGGCCGTCTAGGTTTTGGCAGGCACCGGTCCGCGCGACCGCGCCGGGTTGCCCACCCACAACTCGCCTGCCGGCACATCTTTCGTGACCACGCTGCCCGCGCCGATCAGCGCGCCCGCGCCGATGCGAACGCCGCCCAGGATTGTCGCGTTCGCGCCGATGGACGCGCCACGTTCGATGACCGTCTGTTGAAACGACTCCGGTCGCTGCCGCGAGCGCGGCAGGCGGTCGTTCGTGAACGTGGCGTTGGGGCCGATGAAGACATCGTCTTCGACCCGCAGGCCATCCCACAGCTGCACGCCGGACTTCAGCGTCACGCGGTCGCCCACCACCACGTCGTTCTCCACCAGCACCTGCGCGTTGACGTTGCAGTCGGCGCCGATGCGGGCGCCAGGCAGGATCACGCAGAACTGCCAGACGCGCGTGCGCGGCCCGATACGGGGGCTTTGCACGTCGGCCAGCGGGTGGATCTGGGGGGGGGGCTGGGATGCGTCGTCAGCGGAGGATGACATGCGTGGATCAGATGAGCGGAGTCCAGCCTGCATCATCGTCCAGCTCTCGTTCCTTCAACCAGGACGGTCGAGGTCCGGCTGGGGAGGGCGTGGGCGCATCTGCGCTGCCCTTGCCGCCCAGCAGGTCGGGCAGCGGCCCGCTCAGCAGTTCGCTGGCCGCTGGCAGCGGCGCGGCCGTCGTGTCCTCGTGCTTGGCAAACCACACGTCCGCCATGTCGTGTTGCTGGCCATCGGCGGTGGTGTAGCTGGACATCAGGCCCAGCAGGTTTCCCTGGTCCGTCGCGGTGCCTTGCTGCGCGTGCAGGTCCAGCGACACGATGTTCATGTCCACCAGGCTGCGCAGCTCGTCGGCGTCGGTGACGCCGTTGCGGTTGGCGTCCACCCAGACCTGCAGCTGCGCGAAGGCCGCATCGGCGGCGCTGAGCCGGCCGTCGTGGTTCTCATCCAGCGCCAGCATGGCTGCGTAGCCGTTGCCGGCGCGCAGTCCGCTGGCGAGCTGGGTGCCGCTGCCAAACAGTTCCTGCCCGTTGTCGATCAGGCCGTTGGCGTTCAGGTCGCGCACCAGCAGGCCGTCGCCGCCGCCCACCCAGCCCCATTGCTGCGCGTGGCCGGTGCCGTTCAGGTCGAACTGCACGCCCTGGCTGGCGGCCAGGGTGCGCACGCCGTTGCCGTCTAGGTCCAGCACGATGGGCGTCGCGGCAAACAACGCGTCCACCTGGCCGCCGCTCATCGCGCCGATCTGCTCGCTGCTGAAGGCCTGCACCTGCGCCATCGACAGCCCGCGCATGTCGGCACTGTCCAGCCCGGGAATCTGCTCGCTCATCAGCGACGCGATCTGCAGCGTGGACAGCGCGCGCAGCTGGGCCGAGTTGAGCGCGGAGAGGTCCTCGGTCTCGAAGGCCTGCATCTGTGTGGCGGAGAAGCTGGCCAGCGCGCGGGTACTGAAAGACGCCACCTGCGCGGTCGTGAAGGACGCGATCTCCTCGCTCTCCAGCGTGCGGAACTGGGCCGAGCTGAGCACCTGAATCTGCTGCGTCGTGAAGGCGGCGATCTGCTCGCTGTGCAGCGCGGCGAATTGTTCCGTGTTGAGCGAGCGCAGCGCCGCGGTGTTCCAGGCGGCCAGGTCTTCGGTCTCGATGGCCCCCATCTGCTCGGTCGTCAGCGCCTTGACCTGGCGGGTGCTGAATGCGTTGAGCTGCGCGGGCTGCAGGTCGGTGATGGTCTCGCTGGCGAGCGCTGCTATTTGACGCGTGCTGAAGGCGACGATCTGCGCGCTGCCCAGCGCCTGCAGGTCGGCGCCGCTGAGCAGCGCCACGTTCTCGGTGGACAGCTTGTCCAGTTGCGTGGGCGCCAACGCGGCGAGCTGCGTGCTGCTCAGTGCATCGAATGCCTCGGTGCCTAGTGCATTCAGCGCGGCGCTGGACAGCGCGGCCATCTGCTGCGTGCTGAAGGCGACCGCCTGGATGCCATTGATCACGCCGATCTGTCCGGCCGTCATGCCGTTCAGCGCCGCCGTGCTGAGGCCGGCGATGTGATCGCCGTCCAGCAGGCTGAGGTCGTCGGTGGACAGGCCTCGAACCTGCGCACTGGTCAGCGCGCCCAGCAGCGCGGTGCTGAGCTGTGAGATCTGCTCGGAGCCCATCGAGTCCAGCTGCGCGGAGCTGAGGGCGCGGAACTGCGCGGTGTCCAACGCGTTCAGCGATTCCACGGTCAGAAGCGGCAGCTGGTCGCTGCCGAGCGCGCGCAGCTGGTGGCTGCCAAGCGCCGCCATCTGCTGCGTGCTGAGATTGGGAATGACATCGCTGCTGAGGCCGGCGATGCCCGCCGTGGACATCAGCTGCAGCTGCTGCGAGCCCATCTGCTGCACGTGGCCCACCGTCAGCGCGCCGGTCTGCTCGGAGGTCAGTGACAGCATGGCCGCACTGCTGAGACCTTGCAGCGCGTCGGCCGACAGCGCGGCGAAGTCTTCGGGCCCGAGTGCGCGCACCTGCGCGCTCAGCAGCGCGAACACCTGCTGGCTGCCGAAGGCGGCGATCTGCTCGACCTGCAGCCCGGCCATGGACTGCGTGCTCCAGCCGCGCATGGCGCCGGTGCTGAGGGCCATGATGTCGCCCGCCTCGATGGCGGCGACCTGCGCCTGACTGAGCCAGCTGAGCTGGCGGCTGCCCATCGCGGCCCACTGGCTGTCGCTCATCGCGACGATGTCCTCGGTCTCCAGGCCGCGGATCTGCTCGCTGCTCAGCGTGGCGATCTGGCGCGTGGAGAGGAAGGAGATCTGCTCGGCGCTCAGCAGCCCGATTTGTTCGCTGCCCAGCGCGCGCAGCGCCTGTGTGGAGATCTGTGAAATCTGGTCCACCGTGATGCCCAGCAGCTGCGCGCTGGTCATGCCGCTCAGTTGCTGGGAGCCGAAGGCGCCGAATTGGACGGGGTTGATGGCAGCGATCTCGTCGCTGTCGATGGCGCGCATCTGTGCCGAGCTGAGCGTGGCCAGCTGGCGGCTGCTCAGTAACGCCAGCTCGGTCACGCCAAAAGCTGCGAACTGCTCCGTGCTCAGCGAGCGCAGCGCGGTGGTGGACAGCGCGCCGAGGTCGTCGGCCACGATGGCCATGACCTGATCGGTGCTCAGCCGCGACAGTTGCGCGGTGTTCAGCGCGGCGACCTGCTGGCTGCTCAGCGCGGTCAGCTGCTCGGGCGTCATCGCCGCGATCTGCGCGGCGCCGAAGGCTGTGATGCCGCGCGTGCCCAGCGCCACCAGGTCGTCCCACTCCAGGTTGGCGACCTGCGACGCGGACAGTGCCGCCAGTTGCTTGGCCGTCATGGCCGACACCTGGGCGGTGGTCAGCGCGAACAGCGCATCAGTGGTCAGGTCCGCCAACTGGCGCGTGTTCAGTGAAGCCACCTGGGCTGGGGTCAGTAGCGCGGCCTGACCGGGGTCAAGATTGCGCAGGTGGCTGGCGGTCAGGCCCTGGATGGCCGCTGTGCTGATGGCGCGCAGCGCGTCGGCCGAGAGCCAGGGGATCTCGTCGGTGGCGATCTCGGCGATCTGGCGCGAGGTCAGCGCGGCCAGCTGGCGCGAACCCATGGCCGACCACTGCTCCAGGCTGAGGTCGCGAACCTGCTCGGCGCTCAGCGCGCGCAGCGTGCCGGTGCCCAGGGCGGCGATGCGGTCGGCGGAGATCTGGTCCCAGCGGTCGGCGGCGATGCCGGTGATCTGCCGCGAGCCCAGCGCCGCCCACTGGCTGGTGCCCAGCGTGTTGAGCTGCTCGTTGGTCAACGTGCTCAGCTGGGCTGACGTGAGGCTGGCCACCTGCAACGTGCTCAGCAGGTTCAGCTGCAGCTCACCCAGACTTTGCAGCTGGTTGGCCTGCAGGCCGCGGATGGCGCCGCTGCCGAGTGCCGCGAAGGCGTCGGTGGTCAACTGCGTCAGCTGCTCGGCCGTCAGACCCGTGACTTGTCTCGATGTCAGTGCCGCGGTCTGCGCGGTGGAGATGGCCTGCACCAGCGTCGCGTCCAGCGCGCCGAGCTGGCCGGGCGTGATGGCCTTGAACGCGCCGGACGACAGCGCAGCGAAATCTTCGGACTGCAGCGCGGCCATCTGCCCACCGGTCAGCGACGTGACCTGCTTGGACGTCAGCACGGCGAACTGCTGCGTGCTCAGCGTGTTGAGCTGCTCGGGCGTCAGGCTCTGGATCTGCGCGCTGGTCAGCGAGCGCACCTGGCCGGTGGAGAGCGCGTCGACCTGCTCGGTGGTGAGGTTGTTCAACAGCGTGGGCGACAGCGATTGCAGGGCCTTCGTGCCGATGGCCTGCAGGTCGGTGTTCTCCACTGCCCGCAGCTGGTCGGTGCCCAGCCCGTTGAGCTGCATCGAGGTCATGACCGCCACCTGCACGGTCGTCAGCGCCTGGATCTGCTCGCTCGCGAACGCGCCTAGCTGGTTGCCCTTCAGGCCCTTGACCGCGGCGGTGCCCAGGGCGGCCACGTCCTCCAGCTCGATGGCGGCAATCTGGCGCGTGCTGAGTCCGGCGATCTGTACCGAGCCCAGCGCCTGGATCTGCTGCGTGCTGAAAGCGGCGATGTCTTCGGTGTCCAGCGCGGCGATCTGGCGCGAGGTCAGCACCGACACCTGGCGGGTCGTGAGCGCACCGACGTGGTCGGCGCTAAGGTTGCTGATGATCTCGTTGCGCAGCCTGCGGATGGCAGCCGTGGACATGGCGCCCAGCGCTTCGGCCGACAGGCCGCTCAGCTGCAGGCTGGACAGGCCCACCGACTGCGCCGACGTCATGCCGGCAAACTGGCGCGTCTCCAGCGCCTGCACCTGTTCCGGCGTCAGCGAGGCGATCTGGCCCGACGTGAAGCTGGCCACGCCGCGGCTGCCCAGCGCCACCAGGTCTTCACCCGACAGCGCGCCGATCTGTGTGGTGTTCAGCGCGCGGATCTGCACGCTGGTGAAGCCGTGCAGTTGCTCTGCGGTCAGCGCATCGATGCCGGCGGTGCCCAGCGCGGTGATCTGGCTGGCGCCCAAAGCGGCGATCTGCGACGGGCTGAACTGCTGGATCAGCTCGGGCGGCAGCGCCGTCAGCGTGCTGGCGGAAATGGCGCGCAGGGCCGCGGTGGACAAGCTGGAGAACGCCTCGGGCGCCATCACCGTCAGCTGGTCGGCCGTCAGTCCGGCGCCCTGGTTGCCGGTGAAGACGGCGGCCTGGTCGGGTGTCAGCGCCTGGATCTGCTCAGCGCTCAGCGCACGCACCTGCGTGGCGCTCAGCGCGGCCACGGCCTTGGGGCCAAGCGCCGCGAGTTCCTCGGGCAGCAGCGCCGACATCAGGTCGGCGCTGAGCGACTTGACCTGCGTGGCCGTCAGCTGGGCGACCTGATCGACACCGAGCGCGGAAAACTGGTCCGCTGTCATGACCGTCAGCTGCTTGGGCTGCAGCGCAGCCACTTGCTGCGGCGTCAGCGCACCGAAGTCGTCGGCCGACAGCGCGGCGATCTGCGCGGTGTTGAAGGCCTTGATGACCGAGGTGCTGAGCACCTGCAAGTCGTCCGCGGAGAAGGCGGACATCAGCGCCAGGGGCAGCTTGCTGAACGCCGCGGGCTTCAGCGCCGCAAGCTGCTCAGGCGACAGGGCATTGATGTGCGCGGCCGTGAACGTGGCCCACACGTTGGCGCTCAGCGCCGCGACTTCCTTCGTCGTGAGCTGGGACAGCTGCTCGGGGGTGGGCGTGATGAGGGTCGCCATGACAGGGTATTCAGGACGACATGCAGGGAAGGAGGCCTGGACGGCGTGAGTGCGGCCAGCGGTCGCGGGTGATGCTCGCCGTCATGGTCCTCCAATTGTGAACAACGTCGGAGGCCCCCTCGCGGGCGCCTCCGACGTCTGCCGTGAACTTTTCGATCAGATCAGCGGCGGTTGACGATTCAGCTCGTCCTCATCGAGCGACTTGGACTTCAGTGCCAGCAGCGGATCGACCGTCGGCATCGGTGCCGTGACCAGGTTGGCCGCTGTGTCGCCGCCCGGCAGCGTCAGCTCGCTCGGTGCGGACAGCACGTCGCTGAGCTGCAGCTGCGCCGCGGCTGCCGTGCCGCTCGCCTCGCCCGCCGTCACCGGGCCGCTCGTGCTGACGGCACCGTTCGCGTCGCGGCTGAACCACACGTCCGCCATCTGGTGGCTGGCGCCATCGGTGGTCTGGTAGCTGCCCACCAGGCCGATGAGGTTGCCGTTGTCGGTGGCGGTCGACGTTTGCGACTGCAGGCTCATGCTTGCAATGCCCAGCTCAGCCAGCGACTTCAGCTCGCCGCTGCCGGTGACGCCGTTGTGGTCGGCGTCGATCCAGACTTGCAGTTTGTTGTAGTCGATGTCGCTCGCATCCAGCTTGCCGTCGTGGTTGCTGTCGAGCGCAGCCATCGCGGCGTAGCCGTCCTTGGCGCGGGTGCCGTCGGCGAGCATCGTGCCTTCACCGAACAGTTCCTTGCCGTTGTTGATCTGGCCGTCTCCGTTGATGTCGTGCACCAGCAGGCCGTCGCCGCCGCCCACCCAGCCCCACTGTTGCCAGACACCCCGACCCAGCAGGTCGTAGCTGACGCCGTTGGCCGCCGCCGTGGTTTCCACGCCGTCGCCGTCCAGGTCCAGGATGATGGGCGAGACCTGGGCCGGGATCAGCGCGTTGACCTGTTCGGTGGTCATCGCGTGAATCGCCTCGGTCGTGAACGAGCCGGCCTGGGCCATCGACAGCTTGCCGAGGTCGGAGGCATCGATGCCTACAACCTGCTCGCTGGTGATGGCGTGCAGCTGCTCGGTTGTCAGCGCGACGAACTGTGCCGAGCTGAAGGCCTTCAGGTCCTCGCTGGCCATGGCCACGATCTGCTCGGTGCTGAAGCCCCGGATGGCGGCCGTGCTGAAGGCCGTGAAATCGGTGCTGTCGAATCCGGCGATGGCCTCGGTTTCGATGGTCCGCAGCTGCTCCGACGTCAGCGAGTTCAGCTGCGTGGTCGTCATCGCGGTCCATTGATCGGAGGTGAAGCCCTCGAACTGTTCGCTGGTCAGACTGCGCAACTGCTGGCTGCTCAAGGCAACGACGTCAGCCGTCTCAAAGGCCGCGATCTGTTCGGACCTCAGGCCATCCAGCTGGGCGGTGGTCAGCGAAGCCACCTGCTGGCTGCCCAGCGCGATGATCTGCTCGGTGCCCAGGGCCCCCAGGTCTTCCGACCCGAGGCCGCGCAGTGCCGCCGTGGTGATGGCGCCGATGTCCTGCGTCTCGATGGCCGCGACCTGCTCGGTCGTCAGCGCGCCCAGTTGGCTGGAGCTCAGGACCTTGAACTGGTCGCTGCTCATGGCCTGCAGGTCGGCAGTCTCGATGCCGGCCACTTGCGCGGTCGTCAGGTTGGCCACCTGGATGGTGGACAGCGCGGCGAACTGCTCGGTGCCCAGCGCATTCAGCTGCTCGGTGGACAGCGCGCGGATCTGCGCCGTGCTGAGCGCACGCAGGTCCTCGGTTTCCAGCGCGGCCATCTGCTCGGTGGACAGGCCCTTCAGCTGCTGCGTGGTCAGCGACTGGACCTGGGCCGTGGACAGCGCCTTGATCTGGTCGGAGGTCAGCGCGTCGATGTTTTCGGACGTCAGGCCACGGATGGCCGCTGTGGAGATCTGCTTGATGTCATCGGTCTCGATGGCAGCCAGCTGCTCGGTGGTCAGTGCGCCGATCTGGGCGGACGACAGCACCTTGAACTGGTCGGTCGTCAGCGCTTGCAGGTCGGCCGTCTCGATGCCGGCGACTTGCGCGGTCGTCAGGTTGGCCACCTGGGTGGTGGTCAGCGCGGCGAACTGCTCGGTGCTCAGTGCGTTGAGCTGCTCGGTGGACAGGGCGCGGATCTGCGCCGTGCTGAGCGCACGCAGGTCCTCGGTTTCCAGCGCGGCCATCTGCTCGGTGCTGAGGCCCTTGAGCTGCTGGGTCGTCAGCGACTGGATCTGAGCCGTGCCCAGCGCCTTGATCTGGTCGGACGTGAAGGCGTCGATGTTCTCTGACGTGAGACCCCGCAGCGCGGCGGTGGTCATCACGGTCAGGTCGGCGGTCTCGATGGCGGCCAGCTGTTCGGTCGTCATCGCACCCACCTGGGCGGACGACAACACCTTGAACTGGTCAGACGTCATGGCCTGCAGATCAGCCGTTTCGATGCCGGCTACCTGAGCGGTGCTCAGGTTGGCGACCTGGGTGGTGGTCAGCACCGCGAATTGCTCGGTGCCCAGTGCATTCAGCTGCTCGGTGCTCAGCGCACGGATCTGTGCCGTTGACAGCGCACGGAGGTCTTCCGTGTCCAGCGCGGCCATCTGCTCGGTGCTCAGGCCCTTCAGCTGCTGCGTGGTGAGCGATTGGACCTGCGCCGTGCCCAGTGCCTTGATCTGGTCGGACGTGAACGCGTCGATGTTCACCGATGTGATGCCGCGCAGCGCCGCGGTGCTCATCACGGCCAGGTCGGCGGTCTCGATGGCGGCCAGCTGTTCGGTCGTCATCGCACCCACCTGGGCGGACGACAGCACCTTGAACTGGTCGGTGCCGAGGGCCTGGAGGTCGGCCGTCTCGATGCCGGCCACCTGGGCGGTCGTCAGGCCGGCGACCTGGGCGGTCGTCAGCGCCGCGAACTGTTCGGTGCCCAGCGCGTTGAGTTGTTCGGTGCTCAGCGCACGGATTTGCGCCGTCGACAGCGCGCGGAGGTCTTCCGTTTCCAGCGCGGCCATCTGCTCGGTGCTGAGACCCTTGATCTGCTGGGTGGTCAGGGACTGGACCTGCGCCGTGGACAGCGCCTTCACCTGGTCGGTCGTGAGCGCGTCGATGTTCTCGGACGTGATGCCACGGATGGCCGCCGAGGAAATCTGCTTGATGTCATCGGTCTCGATGGCCGCCAGCTGCTCGGTGGTCAGCGCGCCGATCTGGGCGGACGACAGCACCTTGAACTGGTCGGTTGTCAGCGCCTGAACATCGGCGGTTTCCATACCGGCAACCTGCGCAGTGCTCAGGCTAGCGACCTGGCCAGTGGTCAGCGCGGCGATCTGCTCCGAACCCAGTGCGTTGAGCTGCTCGGTGGACAGCGCACGGATCTGAGCGGTGGTCAGCGCACGCAGGTCCTGCGTTTCCAGTGCCGCCATCTGCTCTGTGGACAGACCCTTCAGCTGCTGGGTGGTCAGCGACTGAACCTGCGCGGTGGACAGCGCCTTGATCTGGTCGGACGTGAATGCGTCGATATTCTCGGACGTGATGCCACGCAGCGCGGCGGTGCTCATCACGGCCAGATCGGCGGTCTCGATGGCAGCCAGCTGCTCGGTGGTCATCGCACCGACTTGCGCCGAGCTGAAGGCCTTGAACTGGTCGGTCGTCATCGCCTGCAGGTCGGCCGTCTCCAGGCCGGCCACTTGCTGCGTGGTCAGGCTGCTGATCTGGACGGTGGTCGGAGCGGAGAACTGCTCGGTGGTCAGCGCGTTGAGCTGGTCGGTGGCGAGTGCGCGGATCTGGGCCGTGCTCAGCGCACGCAGATCCTCGGTCTCCATCGCGGCGATCTGCTCGGTGGACAGGCCCTTGAGCTGCTGCGTCGTCAACGACTGGAACTGCGCAGTGGACAGCGCCTTGATCTGGTCGGAGGTCAGCGCATCGATGTTCTCGGACGTCAGGCCGCGAATGGCCGCCGTCGAGATCTGCTTGATGTCATCGGTCTCGATGGCAGCGAGCTGCTCGGTAGTCATCGCGCCGATCTGGGCGGACGACAGCACCTTGAACTGGTCGGTCGTCAGCGCCAGGATGTCGGCCGTCTCCATGCCGGCGACCTGGGCTGTCGTCAGGCTGGCGACCTGGCTGGTGGTCAACGCCGCGATCTGCTCGGACCCCAGCGCGTTGAGCTGCTCTGTGGACAGTGCCCGGATCTGCGCCGTCGAGAGCGCGCGGAGGTCTTCCGTTTCCAGCGCGGCCATCTGCTCGGTGCTCAGGCCCTTCAGCTGTTGCGTGCTCAGCGATTGGACCTGGGCGGTGCCCAGCGCCTTGATTTGGTCGGACGTCAGCGCATCGATGTTCTCGGACGTGATGCCACGGATGGCTGCCGTGGAGATCTGCTTGAGGTCATCGGTTTCGATGGCTGCCAGCTGCTCGGTGGTCAGTGCGCCGATCTGGGCGGACGACAGCACCTTGAACTGGTCGGTCGTCAGCGCCTGTACGTCAGCGGTCTCCATGCCGGCGACTTGCGCGGTGGTCAAGCTGGCGACCTGGCCGGTCGTCAGCGCGGCGACCTGCTCGGAGCCCAGTGCGTTCAGCTGCTCGGTGGACAGCGCCCGGATCTGCGCCGTGCTCAGCGCACGCAGGTCCTGCGTTTCCAGCGCGGCCATCTGCTCCGTGGACAGGCCCTTCAGCTGCTGAGTGGTCAACGACTGGACCTGGGCCGTGGACAGCGCCTTGATCTGGTCGGACGTGAAGGCGTCGATGTTCTCCGACGTCAGTCCCCGCAGCGCGGCGGTGGTCATCACGGCCAGGTCGGCGGTTTCGATGGCGACCAGCTGTTCGGTCGTCATCGCACCCACCTGGGCGGACGACAGCACCTTGAACTGGTCGGTGCCGAGGGCCTGGAGGTCAGCCGTCTCGATGCCGGCGACCTGCGCGGTCGTCAGGCTGGCCACTTGCGAGGTGGTCAGCACGCCGAACTGCTCCGTGGTCAGCGCGTTCAACTGCTCGGTGCTCAGCACCCGGATCTGTGCTGTCGACAGCGCACGGAGGTCTTCCGTGTCCAGCGCGGCCATCTGCTCGGTGCTCAGACCCTTCAGCTGTTGCGTGGTCAACGACTGGATCTGGGCCGTCGACAGCGCCTTGATCTGGTCGGACGTGAATGCGTCGATATTCTCGGACGTGATGCCACGCAGCGCCGCGGTGCTCATCACGGCCAGGTCGGCGGTCTCGATGGCGGCCAGCTGTTCGGTGGTCATCGCACCGACTTGCGCCGAGCTGAAGGCCTTGAACTGGTCGGTCGTCATCGCCTGCAGGTCGGCCGTCTCCAGCGCGGCGACCTGTTGCGTGGTCAGGCTGCTGACCTGGATGGTGGTCGGGGCGGAAAACTGCTCGGTTGTCAGCGCGTTGAGCTGGTCGGTGGCGAGCGCGCGGATCTGGGCCGTGCTCAGTGCACGCAGGTCCTCGGTCTCCATCGCAGCGATCTGCTCGGTGGACAAGCCCTTGAGCTGCTGCGTCGTCAACGACTGGAACTGCGCCGTGGTCAGCGCCTTGATCTGGTCGGACGTCAGCGCGTCGATGTTCTCGGATGTGATGCCACGGATGGCCGCCGAGGAAATCTGCTTGATGTCATCGGTCTCGATGGCAGCGAGCTGCTCGGTGGTCATCGCGCCGATCTGGGCGGAGGACAGCACCTTGAACTGGTCGGTCGTCAGCGCTTGGACGTCGGCCGTCTCCAGGCCGGCTACCTGCGCCGTCGTCAGGCTGGCGACCTGGCTCGTGGTCAGCGCGGCGATCTGCTCGGAGCCCAGCGCGTTCAGCTGCTCGGTGGACAGCGCGCGGATCTGGGCCGTCGACAGCGCACGAAGGTCTTCCGTTTCCAGCGCTGCCATCTGCTCGGTGCTAAGGCCCTTCAGCAGTTGCGTGCTCAGCGATTGGACCTGGGCCGTGCCCAGCGCCTTGATCTGATCGGACGTGAACGCGTCGATGTTGTCCGACGTGATGCCGCGCAGCGCCGCAGTGCTCATCACAGCCAGGTCAGCGGTCTCGATGGCAGCCAGCTGCTCGGTGGTCAGCGCGCCGACCTGGGCGGACGACAGCACCTTGAACTGGTCGGTGCCGAGGGCTTGCAGATCAGCCGTCTCCAGGCCGGCGACCTGGGCGGTCGTCAGGCCGGCCACCTGGGTGGTCGTGAGGGCGGCGAACTGCTCGGAGCCCAGCGCGTTCAGCTGCTCGGTGGACAGCGCGCGGATCTGCGCCGTCGACAGCGCCCGGAGGTCTTCCGTTTCCAGCGCGGCCATCTGCTCGGTGGACAGGCCCTTCAGCTGTTGCGTGCTCAGCGATTGGACCTGGGCCGTGCCCAGCGCCTTGATTTGGTCAGACGTCAGCGCATCAATGTTCTCGGACGTGATGCCACGAATGGCCGCCGTAGAGATCTGCTTGAGGTCATCGGTTTCGATGGCAGCGAGCTGCTCGGTGGTCATCGCGCCGATCTGGGCGGACGACAGCACCTTGAACTGGTCGGTCGTCAGCGCTTGGACGTCGGCCGTTTCCAGGCCGGCGACCTGCGCCGTCGTCAGGCTGGCCACCTGGCTGGTGGTCAACGCGGCGAACTGCTCGGAGCCCAGCGCGTTCAGCTGCTCGGTGGACAGCGCGCGGATCTGGGCCGTCGACAGCGCACGAAGGTCTTCCGTTTCCAGCGCCGCCATCTGCTCGGTGCTAAGGCCCTTCAGCTGTTGCGTGCTCAGCGATTGGACCTGGGCCGTGCCCAGCGCCTTGATCTGGTCGGACGTGAACGCGTCGATGTTGTCCGACGTGATGCCGCGCAGCGCCGCAGTGCTCATCACGGCCAGGTCAGCGGTCTCGATGGCGGCCAGCTGCTCGGTGGTTAGCGCGCCGACCTGGGCGGACGACAGCACCTTGAACTGGTCGGTGCCGAGGGCTTGCAGATCAGCCGTCTCCAGGCCGGCGACCTGGGCGGTCGTCAGGCCGGCCACCTGGGTGGTCGTGAGGGCGGCGAACTGCTCGGAGCCCAGCGCGTTGAGCTGCTCGGTGGACAGTGCGCGGATCTGCGCCGTCGACAGCGCCCGGAGGTCCTCCGTTTCCAGCGCGGCCATCTGCTCGGTGGACAGGCCCTTCAGCTGTTGCGTGCTCAGCGATTGGACCTGGGCCGTGCCCAGCGCCTTGATTTGGTCGGACGTCAGCGCATCGATGTTTTCGGACGTGATGCCACGAATGGCCGCCGTAGAGATCTGCTTGAGGTCATCGGTTTCGATGGCAGCGAGCTGCTCGGTGGTCATCGCGCCGATCTGGGCGGACGACAGCACCTTGAACTGGTCGGTCGTCAGCGCTTGGACGTCGGCCGTTTCCAGGCCGGCGACCTGCGCCGTCGTCAGGCTGGCGACCTGGCTCGTGGTCAGCGCGGCGATCTGCTCGGAGCCCAGCGCGTTCAGCTGCTCGGTGGACAGCGCGCGGATCTGGGCCGTCGACAGCGCGCGCAAGTCCTGCGTTTCCAGCGCGGCCATCTGCTCGGTGGACAGGCCCTTCAACTGCTGCGTCGTCAGCGCCTGGATCTGGTGAGTGCCCAGCGCCTTGATCTGGTCGGAGGTGAAGGCGTCGATGTTCTCGGACGTGATGCCACGCAGCGCTGCCGTGCTCATCACGGCCAGGTCAGCAGTCTCGATGGCGGCCAGCTGCTCGGTGCTCAGCGCGCCGAACTGGGCGGAATTCAGCACCTTGAACTGGTCGCTGGTCATCGCCTGCAGGTCGGCCGTCTCCAGCCCGGCGGCCTGTGCGGTCGTCAGTCCGGCCACCTGGGTCGTCGTCAAGGCGGCGAACTGCTCGGTGCCCAGCGCATTGAGTTGATCCGTGGACAGCGCGCGGAGCTGGGCGGTGCTCAGGGCACGCAGGTCTTCCGTCTCCAGCGCAGCCATCTGCTCGGTGCTCAGGCCCTTGAGCTGCTGGGTGGTCAGCGACTGCACCTGCGCGGTGGACAGCGACTGGACCTGCTCGGAGGTCAGCGCGTCGATGTTGTCCGACGTGAGGCCGCGCAGCGCCGAAGTGCTCAGTTGCGCCAGGTCTGCTGTCTCGATGGCGGCCAGCTGGTCGGAGGTCAGTGCGCCCAACTGACGGGAGGTCAGCACCTTGAACACATCGCTGCTCAGCGCCTGCAGGTCGGCGGTCTCGAAGGCCGAGAACTGCTGCGTCGTCAGGCTGCTGATCTGCGTGGTGGTCAGCGCAGACGCCTGCTCGCTGCCCATGGCCTGCACCTGCTCGGAGCTCATGCCCAGCAGCGCGGAGGTGGACAGCTTGGCGATGTCCTGCGTATCGAAGAACGAGAACTGGTCCGTGCTCAGCGACTTGATCGCGAAGCTGGACAGAGTGGCCACCTGGGCGGTGGTCAATGCCTTGATCTGATCGGACGAAAACGCCGCCCAGTCTTCCGTGCCCAGGGCACGCAAAGTCGCAGAGGTGAGGCCGGCGATCTGTTCGCTGGAGAGGCTGCTGATGATGGAAGACATGTTCTCGTTACCTCAGGTTGGCGCGGCTTGGCGTGCGGGCCGGTCCGCCAGTGCGTATCGCACTGAAACCCGACGTCTGGAGCAGAGCGTCGGGCAGGGCGGCAGGCAAAACTTTGATGTTGGAATCAGGGACACAGCTAAGACGGATTTCGGCAACGCGGCCAGCACCTTGAGCTCTCACGCCGACCGAAATCCGGCGCGGCAGTTCAGCTGGTGGGGTTGTACCGTTGGACGTTGCTGTGGTGTCGCCGGTCGGCTGCACGGAAATCCCTCAAGCGTTAACTATTCGTTGCAATGCTAGGTCTCCCCCTTATCGGCGTTGCTTTGAACAGCTTGAGCTTCAACGGCCTGTTTTTCGCTATCAAATGACCTTCCCGCGGCTCCAATAGCGTCGCGGAGGGAAACCCTGAGCATTAGTTCATGCATGTCACCACCCTGATCCCGGCCTACAAGACCAAGTACCTCGTCGAACTGCTGACGGGCCTTGTCACGCAGACGCTGCTGCCTCAACGGGTGGTCGTCTCCGACGACAGCCCGGGCGGCGAGTTCGGCGCGCTGCTGCGTTCGCCGGCCATGGCGCTGGCCATGCGCAAGCTGCCCATCGAGATTCACCAAGGCCCGCGCGCGGGCGCGTACGAGAACTTCAAGCACCTGATCCAGCTGTGGGGCAACTCCACCGAGTTCTGCCACCTGATGCTGGACGACGACGTGCTCTATCCTGACTTCTACATGCGCCACATGATGGCGCACGCCACCGGCCGGCATCCTTGCAGCATCAGCGCGCGCTGGAACAGCAACGAGCGCGGCCAGCCGGTGGAGGGAATGCCCATCCCGAAGGCGGTCTGGTTCTCCAACGACCGCACGCTGCTGCTGGATGCCACCGTGCTGTTTTCCACCACGCTGCCCGAATGCCAGAACTGGCTGGGCGAGTTCTCCAACTGCGTGATGCGCAAGGAAGTGGCCGACCTGCTGGCCAAGCCGGAGTTCGGCGGCGTGTCGTATGCCGGCCTGTGGGACCTGGGTGCCTTCCTTGCCGCCAGCCTCATCAACCCGGTGGCCTATATCCAAGACCGCCTGGGCGCTTTTCGCGCCGGCGGGGAGGGGCACTCGGCGCAGATCCTGGGCAAGCACATGAAGGCGGCCCACCTGGGCTACGGGGCGCTGGCACTGGGCGCCACCCGCATCGGGCGGCTGGGCGCCGAGCAGGCCCGCCAGGCCTATGCCGGCCTGCACCAGGCGCTGTGCAACCGCTACCAGCAGGAGGATGACGTGTCCCCCTTCATCGACGTCATGCGCCGCCTGAGCTTGGGAGACGCCACCGCCGAGGCGGAGTTCCTCGATCTGTGGAACGGCTTCCTGGCCAGCCACAAATTCTGATAGGCCGCGCCATGGATGCCCGCAAGATCCCCGTCGTCGTCGTCTCGTACAACAGCCCGGCGCTGATCACCAACCTGCTGACGTCGCTGCGGCGCTTCTACGCCAACCCCGTGCACATCGTGGATGGTTCCAGCGCCGAGCACGTGGACAGCATCCGCGCCGCGGTCGCGCCGCTCGACGGCGTGACGTTGCATGTGCAGGGGCACAACATTCACCACGGTCCCGGCATGGCCTGGGCCATCCAGACGCTGCCGCTGGGGCCGGTCGCGCTGTTCCTGGACAGCGACATCGTCGTGCTGCGCGACGGCTTCATCGAGGCCATGCTGGCCGAGCTGCAGCCCCAGCACTACGGCGTGGGCGGCGTGGCCTACGTGAACCGCGAGGGATTCGACATCCCCTACGCCTACGGCGCCGTGCCCTACCTGCACCCGCCGGCCATGTTGTGCAACATCGAGGTCATGAAGCAGTGGCCCCTGCCCGTCAAGCACGGCGCGCCCATGGTGGCACCGATGCTGGCGCTGCACGACGCCGGCAAGTCCGGGTTGTTGAAGCACCTGGACTGGGTGTTGAACGACGTAACGCCGGGGCTGAGCCGGATCTACCTGGACCACGTGGGCCGCGGCACCGTGACGAACACGCAGGGCTATCACCTGGAAGAGTGGATGGCCGAGGTGCAGGCTCGTCAGGCGGCCGAAGCCACGGCCGCCGCCGACGCACAGGCCGCTCACGAGCCGCGCGGCTACAACCCGTTCGTGCTGGGGCTGATCCCGGCTCAGGCGCAGCGCGTTGTGGAGGTGGGCTGCAGCACCGGCGGCCTGGCGCAGGCGTTGAAAGCGCGCCGATCCGATGTGCACTTCGTCGGTCTGGAACTGGATGCCAAGGCCGCCGACATCGCCCGCCAGCGCTGCGACGAGGTGCTGCAGCTGAACATCGACGATGCCGGGCCGGAGTTCTTCGAGTCCTTGCGCGGCAGCGACTGCTGGGTCTTCGGCGACGTGCTGGAGCACCTGCGCGACCCCTGGCGCGTGCTGGCCGAAGTGGCCAAGGTGCTGGCGCCCGGCGGCTGCGTGGTCACCAGCATCCCCAACGCGCAGCACTGGAGCATCCAGGCGCGGTTGAACATGGGCGCGTTCCAGTACGAGGCCACCGGCCTGATGGACCGCACCCACATCCGCTGGTTCACGCGCCAGACGATGCTGCAGATGTTCGACGGCGCCGGCCTGCGCGTGGAGGCCGGCGTGCCGTGCATGGTGGAAGAGCCGCCGATGCGCGAACAGGCGCTGGCCGGCGTCCGCCAGATGGCACTGGCGCTGGGCCGCGACCCCGAGCTGGCGGTACGCGACGCCATGCCGCTGCAGTACGCGATGCGCGCCGTGCGTGATGCTGTCGCCTGAAGCACGTATGGTGCCCACGCTGGCGCCCGTCGCCGATGCCGACTTTGAAGACATGCTGGCCTTGCGCATCGCGGCCCTGCGCGAAAGTCTGGAACGGCTGGGCCGGTTCGACCCCGCCGTCGCGCGGGCGAGGTTGAGGGCGCAGTTCCATCCGGAGCGGATGAACCACCTGCTGCTGGTCGGCCGGCGCGCCGGCTACTTCACCGTCGAAGAGCAGGGCGAAGAACTGCGTCTGCACCATCTCTATGTGCACCCGGATGCGCAGGGTCAAGGCCTCGGCGCCTGGGTGGTGGCGCACCTGCAGGCGCAGGGCAGGCCCATCACGCTGGCCGCATTGCGCGATAGTCGCGCCAACCTTTTCTATGTTCGTCACGGTTTTCAAGTCGTCGACGAGCAGCCTTTCGACATCGAGTACCGCTGGGTGCCTCCACAGCCCGCCCTCGACGCCCACACGCTCACCCCATGATCACGGGACTCAATCACATCAACCTGCGCGCACCCGCCTTGCTGCTGGCGGTGCTGCGCGACTTCTACCGGGACGCGCTCGGTTTGGAGGTCGGGCCGCGTCCTGCGTTCAATACGGCCGGCTTCTGGCTGTACGCCGGCGGCCAGCCGGTGCTGCACCTGTCCGAGCAGGCGGCCGGGGAGGTTCAGCGCCGGCCGCTCGACCCCGCTGCGCCGACAACCTACGACCACACCGCCTTCTCCGGTACCGACCCAGAGGCGACCGCCATGCACCTGCGCGCGCTGGGCGTGCCGTTCCGCGAGTCGCGCTCTGCCGTGACCGGCCAGCACCAGTTCTTCCTGCAGGACCCCGCGGGCAACGGCGTCGAGATCAACTTTCCGCTGCGGGACCGCACCTGAGCACCGCCACCGTTGCCATCGTGGGCGCCGGCGTGGCCGGGGCCGCGGCGGCCATCCGGCTGGCTGAGCGCGGCATCGGCGTCGAGCTGTACGAGGCCGTGGCCGCGCCGCAGCCCATCGGCGCGGGGCTGTTGCTGCAACCCACCGGCCAGCAGGTGCTGGCTCGAATGGGCCTGCTGCCGGAGGCGCTGGAACTCGGCGTGCGCGTGGACCGGCTGTACGGCGACACGCCCGCCGGCCGCGCGGTGCTGGACATGAGCTACCGGCGCTTTCATCCCGACGCCTATGGCCTGGGCCTGCAGCGTGGCGCGCTGATGGGCCTGCTGTGGCGGCGGCTGCGGGCGCTGGGCGTGCCCTGGCATTGCGGCGCCGCCGTCGAGGGCTTTGTGCAAGACAGCGGCGGCGTCACGCTGCAGATCAGCGGCCAGGGTACCGTGCGGCATGCGGCACTGATCCTGGCCAATGGCAGCTTCTCGCGCCTGCGCGCCGGCATGAAGGTGAGGCAGCGGGCGCGCCATTTCCCGTGGGGCGCGGTCTGGACGGTGCTGCCGGCGCCGGTCGGCTTCCCGCAGGTCGAACTGCGCCAGCGTTTCCGTTCGGCGTCGCAGATGCTCGGCCTGATGCCGGTGGGCAAGGCTGCTGCGGACGATGCGCAGCGCGGCATCAACCTGTTCTGGAGCCTGCCGCTGGCTGAGCTGGACGGCTGGGCCGCGCGCCTCGGGCTGGAGCGGCTCAAGCAGCAGATGGCCGCGCTGTTCCCCGACGTCGCGCCGCTGCTGGCGGGTTTGCAGCACGCCACCCAGCTGCGCGAGGCCCGCTATGCCGACGTGCGCCTGTCCCGCTGGCACGAGGGCCGCGTGCTGGCAATCGGCGACTGCGCCCACGGTATGAGTCCGCAGTTGGGGCAGGGCGCCAACATGGCGCTGATCGACGCGCACGAACTGGCGGCCGGGCTGGGCGGGGACTGGCCCGACGTCTTCGCCCGCTACTCGGCGCGGCGCCGCGCCCACCTGCGTTTTTACAGCCAGGTCAGCCGTGGCCTCACGCCGATGTTCCAGTCCCACGCCGTCGTCGCGCCCTGGCTGCGCGACCGCTTCTTCGGCTGGGGCGGCAGGCTGCCGTACATTCACCAGCAGTCCGTCGCGACGCTGGCCGGCGTCAAGACCGGGTGGCTGTGGGGGCGGCTCAGACTGGCCGACGCTTGAGCCGCGCCGCGCCGCCACCTTTCGACGTGGCGAAGCACGGCTTGCCCAATGGCCGCTTCCGCGCTCGCGCTCCCGTCTGTAACCTGGCCCCGCAAAACTTGCGCGTGCCGCGGTGGGCTGACCGGCCCGTGGCACACCGGGAGGCGGGGTGGCCACAAGCAATCTCGTGGATCCGGTCGCAAGGCTTTGCCTGGCCGCGCGGGGGCTCAGAATCGGCGCCTTCGCCATTCCCGCCGCCCGATGCGCCTCCTCATCTTCCTGCTGGCCCTGCTGCCCCCCGTCGCTCAGGCCTGGGGCAACCACAGCCCCATGTGCTACCGCGCTTTCGAGCGCGTTCCCGAGGTTGCCAACGCCGCGGCCGTGAAAGCCGAACCGCTCGTCGATTTCCTGCGTGCCCAGGAGGCGGAGAT
Organism: Pelomonas dachongensis; assembly: GCF_043555865.1. Lineage (NCBI taxonomy): Bacteria > Pseudomonadati > Pseudomonadota > Betaproteobacteria > Burkholderiales > Sphaerotilaceae > Roseateles > Pelomonas dachongensis. The sequence continues at coordinate 777,479 of NZ_JBIGHY010000002.1, read as the reverse complement.
CGCGCGCACGCTCGATGCCCAGGAGGCCTGGGCGCGTGAGCACCTGCGCGGCCATGCGCCGCGACCCGACGCGCTGCGCTTTGTGGCCGACGCGGACCGCAGCGACGCCGACCGCCGCACGGCGTTCCTGCATGCGCTGCGCCTGTCGCCGCAGTCCAGGCTGGCGCTGTACCTGCAGGTCGACCCGCGCGAGCCCGACACCAGTCGCCCGCCGCTGGACGGCGCCCAAGTCAGCGCCGTGCCGAATAGCAAGGGCGCCACGCAGCGCTTCGTCGCACTCCAGCCCGGCGAGGCCGTGGCGCCGCTGGCCGTGCTGGCCTCGGCCTGCGATGAGCCCGATTACGGCCACGACCTCAACCTGTTCGACGACAACCCGGCGCACCCGGACTACGGCTTCGGCAAGCAGCCTTTTGGCAACCCGGCCGTCGCCATCAGCTCGCAGGCGCCGTTCCACATGGCGTTCTTCCACCAAGGGCGCGTCTTCAACACGCTGGCGCCCAGCTTCGCGCGCACGTTCACCGAACTGCGCGTGCAGCAGTACGGCGGGTTGGCGGTGCTGGCCTGGCAGACCGGCCACGCCTACTGGGGCTGGCGCTTCGCTGGGCTGGCGCTTCACCATGTGCAAGACCTGACACAGCCCTACCACGCCAGCGCGGCGCCCGGTGCGACGCTGCGCTACATGATGTGGGTCAACCTGAAGGCCCAGCTGGGCGCGCCGGCCGACCGGCAGGGGCTGGTGGTGCTGCAGAGCAACCGGCACTTCGTGCTGGAGAACTTCCAAACGCGCTGGATCATGGACAACGCCAGACGCCGGCGCGACGGCCCGCTGGAGCAGGCGCTGCGTGATCTGGCGCTGGATGGGCGTTACCCGGCCTGGAGCGCCGGGTATGTCCGTGACGTGGTGGCCGCGGAGGCCTTCACCGCCGGGCCGCGCACCGACGCCGCGGTCGTCGTCGGCGCCCCGGCCCAATTCGTCACTGACCCCAATTTCGATTTCGCCGCGAACGAGGCGGCGCTGGGCCCCGAGCTGGCGCGCGACATCCAGGGCCAGCGTGACGCGCTGGCGCGCGAGGTCGCGCGGCTGCTGTCGCATTTCGGCGCGCACAGCCGCAACGGGTTGCGGGGCTTGTTGCGCCAGGCCGAAGAGCCGCCGCGCATACGCTGATGCGTGCGCCGGCCTCAGGGGGTCAGGGACCGGTCAAGTGTCGAACGATGGTGTCCGAGATGCGGTCCACATCCACGTCAGCGAGCTCGTAGTAGAGCGGCAGTCGCACCAGGCAATCGGCGTAGCGGGTCGTCTGGGGCAGGGGACGGCCGTCGTGCCGTGCCTTGAAGAACGGGCTCTCGTGCAGCGACTGGTAGTGGAAGACGGCATGGATGCCTTCGGCCCGCAGGGCGCTGATGAGGCCGGTGCGCTGTTCCAGGTGGTTGCACACCAGGTAGAACATGTGGCCATTGTTGGTGGCATAGGCCGGTATGGACGGCAGGCCGATGCCAATCGCCGCAAGCGGCTCGGCCAAGCGGTCGTGATAGCGCTGCCACAGTGCCTTGCGCCGCGCCTGGATGGCATCGAGGTTCTCCAGCTGCGCGAACAGATAGGCGGAAATGATGTCCGATGGCAGGAACGACGAGCCGATGTCCACCCAGCCGTACTTGTCGATGTCGCCGCGGAAAAAGGCGCTGCGGTTGGTGCCCTTCTCACGAATGACTTCGGCACGGTCGGCATAGCGCATGTCGTTCAGGGCCAGCAGTCCGCCTTCGCCCGCAATCACGTTCTTGGTCTCGTGAAACGAGAAGGCGGCGAGTGCGCCCAGGCTGCCCAGGGGGCGACCCTTGTAGAACGAGTCGATGGCCTGTGCAGCGTCTTCCACGACGACGATGCCGTGCCGGGCAGCGAGCGCGAGGATCGGGTCCATGTCACAGGCGACGCCGGCGTAGTGCACGACGACGATGGCGCGGGTCCGTGGCGTGATCAACGCGGCGAGCGTGTCCACGTCGAGGTTGGGGTTGTCGGCGGCGCTGTCTGCGAACACGATCTTCGCGCCGCGCAGCGCGAACGCGTTGGCGCTGGACACGAAGGTGAACGACGGCACGATGACTTCGTCGCCCTCGCGGACGTCCAGCAGCAGCGCGCACATCTCCAGTGCATCGGTGCAGGACGTCGTCATCAGCGTTTTGCGAAAGCCGTAGCGCTCCTCGAAGAAGCGGTGGCACTTCTGCGTGAACACGCCGTCGCCGGAGATCTTGCCGGAGGCGACCGCCTGCGCGATGTAGACCAGCTCGCGCCCGTGCAGATAGGGCTTGTTGAAGGGGATGGGCGTGGGTGTCACGGCATCACTCTCGGGTCAGGTGGAAGGTGTAGCAGCCGCGGTCCGGCAACAGGCCTTCGCGGATCCAGTTGCGCTGCACGGTGTGGTTGGCGACCTGCGTGGAGCTGAAGAAAGTGTGGCAGCCGCCGGCCTGGGCATGCGCCAGCGAGGCGCGCACGAGCGCACGGTGCAGGCCCTGGTTGCGGTGTGACGTATCGACGGCGAAAAGAACGCCCTCGCAAGCGCCGCTGCAGGTGTTCAGCGTCGCGAAGGCGGCCAACCTGCTGCCGTACCGTATAGCGACGATGTGCTGCGCGACCGCCGGGTCCGTTGCCGAGCGCTCGGCCCAGGAGGCATAGACCTCGTCGGCCAGCGCGGGCGCAATGGCGGGGTCCGCGTGATAGTGGCCCATGTAGCCCCTGAACGCCTGGGCCGCCAGTGCGCGCATCTCCGCCGGCGAGGGGCGTGCCACATCGAGGTCGTAGCCGGCCTGCAGTTCGAGCGGCGCGATGTTGGCGCCGCCGAGTGTGCGGAGGTAGTACAGCAGTGTGTCCATCAGGCGGTAGCCGCGTGCTTCCAGCGCCTGAGCCTGCGCGGTGTCGTCGGTGGCAACTCGAGCAATGACGAAGCGCACGGCATGCGCCTCCAGCCAGGCGTCGACAGCGTTGAAATCGGTGGTCGTGTCGACCGTGAGCTTGGCCGTGACCCAACCGAAGCGCTCCGCGTCCAGCGCAGAGAGGATGGGCAGGGTCTGATGGGTGAGCGGGCGGTCGGTCAGCACAGATAGCGTTGCAGTATGAATTCGGTGCCTTCGCTGAGCTTGGCGCCGACGACACGGGCGTTGCGTTCGAGCTGCGCAGCGTCGCGCCGCCCCGTGCTCAGGAAGCGGGCGAGGTCGTCGGCTTGCTGCAGCGTGGCGCCCAGCCCTTCAACGCATTCGCGGTTGTAGGAAGGCCCCTCCCACAGGTCCACGACGCCGACACGGTGCGTTAGTGCGCGCAGCAGGCCGCCGAGGCCGCCGCGGCTGTTCAGCAGTAGCGCGTCGCAGCCCAGCAGGAGGTTCCAGTAGGCGGATTCGGTGATCGGGGTGTCCAGCGTGACCTGCGACACGTTCGTCAATGCGGCGTCGAATAGCTGGAACTTGGGCCATTTCTCCAGACCGAAGACCAGCACCTGAAAGCGCAGCGTCGGGTGCGCCCCGAACAGCTCGGCCAGTTGGGCGACAGCGCTGCGCAACAGGCTGGGATCGGTCGGCTTCTGCGCCATCGCGATGCGCACCAAACCCGGCGGCTTTTGCGTGTCGACCGCACTCATCGCATATGACTGGAAGGGCACCAGCACGTCCAACATCGTCAGCGGCGCCTCGCGACGCAGCTCCAGGAGCTGCTGCCACGGCGTGCGGGGAGCGACGAAGTGCTGCAACTGCTCGAACGCACGTTCCACGGCGGGGCTGAAGCCGATGCGTGCCCTCAATTCGGCTTCCTGATGCGGATACTGCGCGACCATTTCATAGAAGCGGCGCCGGCCATCCAGTTCGTCGTCGGTGATCAGCACGTCGATGCGTTCGGGGCTGAACACACGGCCGACCAGCGCGGCGGTGGAATCGCCGATCGACTGAAACACGACGTGCTCGTACGCCTCCAGGTCCATCGGCCCGTCCTGGAAGTAGAGCTGCTGCCCCAGCAGGTAGCAGCGCCGCCCGGGCAGATGAGCGAGTGGATCGTTGCGGCGTGCCGGCAGGCTCGCGTCAAAGCCGGGCCTGCACAGATACATGACGTCGACCTCGAGCTCGTCGCGGTACTGCGCGGCGATGCCGCCCAGCATCTTGGACGTGTGACTGCTGCCCTGGGGCATCACAAACAGCGATCTTGAAGCCAAGCATCCTCCATGGGTGGTGCCGCACCGGCGCAGGGAGGCGGGGTGCGGTCATTTGGCGAGGATTGTGGGCGCTTCGCCAGGGTCGAACGCCGCGGTGAAGCAGGCATTTGCCACCCAAATGCTGCGCCAGCGGGCCCGGCTTCGCCTGGTTGAGCATTCGTTTCGCGCGAATGTTGGCTGGTGTTTTGGTGCAGAATTTCATTTCCTGCGAAAGCTATGCTTTGAGGCACACCATGCGCCACGACCTCACCACCCTCAATCTCGTGCTGGCCATCGAGCAGACCCGCTCGATCACGCGCGGCGCCGCCCAGGAACACCTGGCGCTGGCCGCGGCCAGCAAGCGGCTGTCGGACCTGGAAAGCCGCCTCGGCGTGCAGCTCTTCGAGCGGCGCGCCCGGGGCGTTGAGCCCACCGAGGCCGGCCGCGCGCTGGTGCGCCACATCCGTTCGCTGCACGCGTCGCTCTATGCCCTCGAAACCGAGGTCATGGAGTTCTCGCGCGGCATCAAGGGCCATCTGCGCATCGCCTCCAACACCAGCGCCATCGCTGAATGCCTGCCGCCCTACCTGGTGGAGTTCTCACAGGCGCATGCGCAGATCCGCATCAGCCTGGAAGACCTGACCAGCACCGAGGTGCAGGCGGCCGTCGCCGAAGGGCGGGCGGACGTGGGTATCTTCACCGGCCCGCTGCAGGACAATCGGGTGCAGACCTGGGTGTTCGCCCGCAGCCGCCTGGCGGCTTTGGTGCCGCTGAAGCACCCCCTGGCCAGCCGCGAGGCCGTCAGCTTTGACGACCTGCTGGCCTATGACCTCATTGGCCTGCATGCCGGCGCCAGCGCGCAGGAACTCATGCGCGAACAGGCGGCGGCCCGTGGTCAGACGCTGAACGCGCGTCTGCAGGTGCGCGGTTTCGACGGCATCGCGCAGCTGGTCGAGTCCGGCCTGGGCGTGGCCGTGCTGCCCGAACAACCGGCCGAGCGCTTCACCCGCGTCTTCGGTGTGCGCTGCCTGCGACTTGAAGAGTCCTGGGCCGAGCGCGACTATCACTTGGGTGTGCTGCGCCAACAGCGCTTGCCCACCGTGGTGCAACGCTTCGTGGACACCCTCATTCCTCGAGAAAAGCAATGACTCCATTTCACGCCGTTCACGGCGCGTGTCGGGCCGAGCGCCGGGCCGCTCCCAAGCCGGTCCGCATCCCCTCGGGGGATCGGCTGGTGTACTCACCAGGCGAGGGGCAGGCATGACTACCTCCCGTACCCTTTACGACAAGCTCTGGGACGAGCATGTCGTGCACTCCGAACCGGATGGCACGACGCTGCTCTACATCGACCGCCATCTCGTACATGAAGTGACCAGCCCCCAGGCCTTCGAAGGCCTGGACCTGGCCGGGCGCAAGGTCTGGCGCTTGAGCGCCAACCTGGCCGTCAGCGACCACAACGTGCCGACGACCGACCGCTCGCAAGGCATCGCCGACCCCGTCTCCAAACTGCAGGTCGACACGCTGGACGCCAACTGCGACCGCGTCGGCATCACGCAGTTCAAGATGAACGACAAGCGCCAGGGCATCGTGCACGTCATCGGCCCGGAGCAGGGCGCCACGCTGCCTGGCATGACGGTCGTCTGCGGCGACAGCCACACGTCCACGCACGGCGCCTTCGGCGCGCTGGCGCACGGCATCGGCACCAGCGAGGTCGAGCATGTGCTGGCCACGCAGACGCTGTCGGCCAAGAAGGCCAAGAACCTGCTCGTCAAAGTGGAAGGCCAGTGTCCCAAGGGCGTCGGCGCCAAGGACATCGTGCTGGCCATCATCGGCAAGATCGGCACGGCCGGCGGCACGGGCTACACCATCGAGTTCGCCGGCTCCGCCATCCGCGCGCTGAGCATGGAAGGCCGCATGACGGTCTGCAACATGGCCATCGAAGCAGGCGCCCGCGCTGGCCTGATCGGCGTGGACGACACGACCATCAACTATGTCAAGGGCCGCCCGTTCTCGCCGACCGGCGTGGAGTGGGACCAGGCCGTCGCCTACTGGCGCACGCTGCACTCCGACCCCGGCGCGCACTTCGACAAGGTCGTCGAGCTGGACGCCGCGCAGATCCGCCCGCAGGTCAGCTGGGGCACCTCGCCCGAGATGGTGTTGGCCGTGGACGACCGCGTGCCTGATCCGGAGAAGGAAAAGGACGCCGTCAAGCGCGGTGCCATCGAGCGCGCGCTGACCTACATGGCGCTGGAACCCAACAAGGCCATCAGCGACATCCATGTCGACAAGGTGTTCATCGGCTCTTGCACCAACAGCCGCATCGAGGACATGCGCGAGGCCGCGGCCGTGGTGAAGCGTGTCGGCGGCCGACTGGCCAAGAACATCAAACTGGCACTGGTGGTGCCGGGTTCCGGGTTGGTGAAGGCGCAGGCTGAGGCCGAAGGCCTGGACCAGGTGTTCAAAGCCGCCGGCTTCGAATGGCGCGAGCCGGGTTGCTCGATGTGCCTGGCGATGAACGCCGACCGGCTGGAGCCGGGCGAGCGCTGCGCGTCCACGAGCAACCGCAATTTCGAAGGTCGCCAGGGCGCCGGTGGGCGTACCCACCTGGTCAGCCCTGCCATGGCCGCCGCGGCCGCGATGACCGGCCATTTCGTCGACGTCCGCACGATCGCCTGACATGGACAAGTTCACCATTCACCAAGGTCTCGTCGCGCCGATGGACCGTGAGAACGTCGACACCGACGCGATCATCCCCAAGCAGTTCCTGAAGTCGATCAAGCGCTCGGGCTTCGGACCCAACCTGTTTGACGAGTGGCGCTATTTGGACCACGGTGAGCCCGGCCAGGACCCGGCCAGCCGCAAGCCCAACCCCGACTTCGTGCTGAACCAGCCGCGCTACGCCGGCGCCAGCGTGTTGATCGCGCGCAGCAACTTCGGATGCGGTTCCAGCCGCGAACACGCGCCCTGGGCACTGCAGCAGTACGGCTTCCGCGCCATCCTGGCGCCGAGCTTTGCCGACATCTTCTTCAACAACTGCTTCAAGAACGGCCTGCTGCCCATCGTGCTGCCAGAGAGCGCCATCGCGCGCCTGTTCGACGAAGTGGCTGCGTTCCCCGGCTACCAGCTGACCGTTGACCTGCCTCGCCAGGTCGTCGTTAAGCCCGATGGCGCCGAGCTGCCCTTCGACATCGAGCCCTTCCGCAAGGAATGCCTGATCGGCGGTCTGGACGAGATCGGCCTCACGCTGCAGCACACCGACAAGATCCGCGCTTACGAGGCGCAACGCATCGCCGCCAAACCCTGGCTGGCCAACCGAGTGATTTGAGATGAAGAAGATTGCAGTCCTGCCGGGCGACGGCATCGGCCCGGAGATCGTCGCCGAGGCCGTCAAGGTCTTGGAAGCACTTGACCTGCCGCTGCAGCTCGACTGGGCCGACGTCGGCGGCAAGGCCTACGAGACCAGCGGCCACCCGCTGCCGCCCGCCACGCTGAAGCTGGCACTGGACGCGGATGCCGTGCTGTTCGGCGCCGTGGGCGACTGGAAGTACGACAAGCTCGAGCGTTCGCTGCGCCCGGAGCAGGCCATCCTGGGCCTGCGCAAGGCGCTGGGCCTGTTCGCCAATTTCCGTCCGGCCATCTGCTACGAACAGCTCACGCATGCATCGTCGCTGAAGCCCGAACTCGTGGCAGGCCTCGACATCCTGCTGATCCGCGAACTGACCGGCGACATCTATTTCGGCCAGCCCCGCGGCCGCCGCACGGCCGTGGACGGTCACTTCCCGGGCGCCGACGAAGCCTTCGACACGATGCGCTACTCGCGGCCCGAGATCGAGCGCATCGCCCACGTCGCCTTCCAGGCGGCCCAGAAGCGCAGCAAGCGCCTCACCAGCGTCGACAAGGCCAACGTGCTGGAGACCTCGCAGTTCTGGAAGGACATCGTCATCGAGGTCCACAAGAGCTACCCCGACGTCGAGCTGGACCACATGTACGTGGACAACGCGGCCATGCAACTCGTCAAGGCGCCGAAGAAGTTCGACGTCGTCGTGACCGGCAACATGTTCGGCGACATCCTGTCCGACGAAGCCGCAATGCTGACCGGCTCCATCGGCATGCTGCCGTCCGCCTCGTTGGACGCCAACAACAAGGGACTCTACGAGCCCAGCCATGGCAGCGCGCCTGACATTGCGGGCAGGGGCATCGCCAATCCGCTGGCTACAATTCTGTCTGCCGCCATGATGCTCAAGTTCTCCCTCAACCAGCTAGACGCCGCCGCTCGTATCGAAGCCGCGGTCGAGTCGGTGCTGGCCCAGGGCTTGCGCACGGCCGACATCTGGTCCGAAGGCACCTCGAAGGTTTCCACCATCGAGATGGGCGACGCTGTCGTCAAAGCCATTACGACCACGAAAACCATCAAGAGCTGAAGCTCCGTCTCGTCTCGCCCCACCAAACCCGGCGAACGAGCCGGGGCCCGAAGTGGATGGGGTTTGGTGAAGCAAAGGAAAGATGATGACGACCTTGGTAGGCCTTGTAGGCTGGCGTGGCATGGTGGGCTCGGTCCTGATGGACCGCATGACTGCCGAGCGTGATTTCGATCTGATCGAGCCGCTGTTCTTCTCGACTTCCAACGCCGGTGGCAACGCCCCCGCGCAGGCGAAGAACGAGACGAAGCTGCAAAACGCGTTCGACATCGAACAGCTCAAGCGCTGCGAGATCATCATCACCGCGCAGGGCGGCGACTACACCAACGAAGTCTTCCCCAAGCTGCGCGCCGCAGGCTGGAACGGCCACTGGATCGACGCCGCCTCGTCGCTGCGCATGAACGACGACGCCGTCATCGTGCTCGACCCCGTCAACCTGCCGGTCATCAAGAACGCGCTGGCGGCAGGAGGCAAGAACTGGGTCGGCGGCAACTGCACCGTGAGCTGCATGCTGATGGGCGTGGGCGCGCTGTACAAGGCCGGCCTCGTTGAGTGGATGTCCACGCAGACCTACCAGGCCGCAAGTGGCGGTGGCGCGCAGCACATGCGCGAACTGCTGACGCAGTACGGCACGCTGAACGCCGCCGTCAAGCCGCTGCTGGACGACCCCAAGAGTGCCATCCTGGAGATCGACCGTCAGGTCATTGCCAAGCAGCGTTCGCTGTCTGCCGACGAGACGGCGAACTTCGGCGTGCCGCTGGGTGGTTCGCTGATCCCGTGGATCGACAAGGACCTGGGCAACGGTCAATCCAAGGAAGAGTGGAAGGGCATGGCCGAGACCAACAAGATCCTCGGCAGCGATGCGATCCCGGTTGACGGCTTCTGTGTGCGGGTGGGCGCCATGCGCTGCCACAGCCAGGCGCTGACCTTCAAGCTGAAGAAGGACGTGCCGCTGGCCGACATCGAGGCCATGATCCGCGCCGACAACGAGTGGGTGCAGTACGTGCCCAACACGCGCGAGGACACGCTCAAGCACCTGACGCCCGTGGCCGTCACCGGCACCATGACCATCCCGGTTGGTCGCGTGCGCAAGCTGGCCATGGGCCCCGAGTACGTCGGCGCGTTCACCATCGGCGACCAACTGCTGTGGGGCGCGGCCGAGCCGCTGCGCCGCATGCTGCGCATCCTGATCGAGCGTTGATTCCGCTTACGGTCTTTTACGCACGGAATTAGGGTTCACCCGGGCGTCGATATTGAAACCAAGCGACACATCAGGTACCTCTTGAGCATTTCAGCGTATATGCTTGATGCCGTTGTGTTTTTGATTCAAAACTCGACGCAGGCCTTAATGTGCAAACCAGCGTGCATAACCGGTTCGCGCAGCGCGTGCTGAAGATCGAGACAGGCGGGGCTTTGTGCCCCGCCTTGTTGCTTTGGGGAATGCCTTGAAAAACCACATCCGCGACGCATTCGAGGGAGTTCGCCCGACCGGCTTTGCCCGGCATCACCTGGCGTTTGCCGCTGCCGTGCTGGTCGCCAGCACGGGTGCGAATGCGCTGGGCCTGGGGCGACTGAACGTGCAGTCGTCGCTCGGCGAGACCATGCGTGCCGAGATCGACGTGACCAGTCTCACCGCCGAGGAAGCGGCGACGTTGAAGGTGCGTGTTGCGCCGCCCGACGTCTACCGCACCACCGGGGTCGAATACAACCCCGTGCTGGCTTCCGCTCAGGTGCAGGTGTCTCGTCGTGATGGCCGCACGGTGCTGCGGGTCCTGAGCGACCGTGCGGTGCAGGAGCCGTTCGTCGACGTGATTCTCGAGCTGACATGGTCCAACGGGCGGCTCGTGCGTGAATACACGCTGCTGTTCGACCCGCCGAGCCTGCCACGTCCTGCGCCGGTCGTGACCGCGCCACCGGCCATCGCTGCGGCGCCGGCAGCCGCGACTGCCGCCGTGCCGTCGCCTGCGCCGGGGGTGAGCACGCCGCTGTCTCGCAACGGTTCGGCTTCTGCGCCTGTGGTAGCGCCGGTGCCGCGTCCGGCGCCTTCGCCGACGCCGTCGCGGCCTGCGGCGGCAGCGTCCGAGTACCGCGTGAACGCAGGCGACTCGCTGTCCCGGGTCGCGTCGCGCACGCAGGTCAGCGGCATCTCGCTGGACCAGATGCTGGTGGGCCTGTTCCGCAACAACCCTGACGCCTTCATTGACGGCAACATGAACCGCCTGAAGGCCGGTGCCGTGTTGCAGGTGCCTGGCGAAGAGGTGCTGGCCGCCGTGCCGAATCGCGAGGCGCGTCAAATCATCCTGGCCCAGAGCGCCGATTTCTCGGCCTACCGGCAACGTCTGGCGTCTGCCGCGCCGACGCTGCAGAACACCGAAAGCGAGCGCCAGTCGCGCGGCGAGGTGCAGGCTGCGGTCGAGGATCGCAAGCCTGCTGCCGCCGCCCGCCCCGACAAGCTGACGCTCAGCAAGGCCGGCGCCCCCGCCGCCAGCGTGGCCGAGGCCAAGCTGTCCAAGGACACCGAGAAGAAGGATGCCGCCGCCCGCGTGGCGGAGCTGACGCGCAACGTCGAGGAACTGAGGAAGCTGTCGGACGCGACCCGTCCGGCACCGGCGCCGGTGGCAGCGCCTGCCGTCGCCCCTGCCGTGGTGCCTGCGCTGCCTGCGCCCGTCGTCGCAGACGCGGCTTCGACCGTGGCCTCCGCGCCTGCGCTGGCCGTGGCGGCGGCTGCCAGCGCCGCAGCGTCGCGTCCGCAGGCCCGTGCGAGCGCACCCGCGGCGCCGCCGCCGGTTGCCGAGCCGCCGAGCTTCATCGACCAGTTGCTGAACAGCCCCGTCGTTCTGCCGCTGGCGGCAGCGATCGTCGCGATCCTCGGTGGTTTCGGCCTGTACCGCCTGCGCTCGCGCCGTCCCGCGCATGCGTCCGAGACGGGCTTCCACGAAAGCCGCCTGCAGCCGGATTCCTTCTTCGGCGGCACGGGTGGCCAGCGTGTCGACACCCGCGACGCGCAACACAGCGGCCAGTCGTCAATGAGCTACTCGCTCAGCCAGCTGGATGCCATCGGCGACGTGGACCCGGTCGCCGAGGCCGACGTCTACCTGGCCTACGGTCGCGACCTGCAGGCCGAGGAAATCCTGAAGGAAGCACTGCGCGCCAACCCGACGCGTCTGGCGATCCGCCTGAAGCTGCTGGAGGTCTACGGCAAGCGTCGTGACACCAAGGGCTTCGAGCAACTGGCCGTGCAGCTCTATGCCGAGACCAAGGGCGAGGGCGAGGACTGGGCCAAGGCGCAGGAGCTGGGCCGCGGCATTGATCCGGACAATCCGCTCTACCAGCCCGGCGGTGCTCCCGCGCATGTGGAAGATGGCCCGGAACTGCGCCCCGAGCCGATGAACGCCAGCACGCTGCCGCAGACGGCGCTGCCGAGCCTGGCTGCGGCCACGGGTGCGGCGGCGGCTCATCTCGGCACCGATGCGATGGGCCGCAGTGGTCCGGACACGGGCCCGGTCAGCGGCTTCGATCTGGCGCTGGACCTGGACCTGGACGCGCCGGTGCCGGTCTCGCCGACGGCGATGGCCGCGACGCAGGCCATGCCAGCCTCAGTGGAGCATGCGCCGCTGACGATGGATTTCGACATTTCCAGCCGCGGCACGCGCACCGCGCCGCCCGCGCCGGACCTCAACTTCGACCTCAGCGGCATGGGTGCGCTGACCCCTGCGGTGACGCCTGCACCGGTTGGTGCTTCGACCGACCTGGACTTCGACCTGGGCGACTCCACGCAGCCGGGCCAGACGAATCCGGACAAGCTGGCTGAGGCGTTGGATGCGCTGGGCGATGACGAGGGCGATCCGCTGGTGCGCCAACTGGAGCTGGCCGAGGAGTTCCGCCAGATCGGTGACACCGAAGGCGCCCGCGAGGTGCTGCAGGAACTGGTCCAGCGGGCCAGCGGCTCGCTGCGTGACCGGGCGCAGGCGATGTTGAACGAACTGCGCTGACCGCAGCCGCGATACTTCGACGCCCGGCCTGGCCGGGCGTTTTTCATGTGCGCCCAGCATGGGCGCACTCTTACGGGTGCAAGTCCCGTCGTAAGTTGATCACGACGAACGAAGCGAAGCGCAACGTCTGGAGCGGACCATCGAGCAGCTCCGACCGGTCCTGCGGGGCTGGATGAACTACTTCCAGCACACCCAGGGACGACGGGCGCTCGAAGAGATGGACGCATGGGTGAGGCGTCGACTGCGAGTCATTGCCTGGAGGCAGTGGAAGCGCCCGGCTACACGGGCATCCCGCTTGCGCGCGCTTGGGCTCGACGCGCATCGCGCGTGGAAGTCGAGCGTCAACGGGCGGGGGGGCGTGGTGGAATGCCGGAGCAAGACACATGGTGACAGCAATGCCGCCGAAGTACCTTGCCAACATGGGGCTGGTCTCGCTGGTGGACATCCACCGGCAACTCCAGCGTTTTACTTGAACCGCCGGATGCGGAACCGCACGTCCGGTGGTGTGAGAGGGCTGAGGGGGCGACCCCTCACCCTACTCGATCGGCATCCCTGAGAGTTGCATGAGAGTTGCTTTAGGCGTGAGCTACCGAGGGGGCAGCTACAACGGCTGGCAGAGCCAGCCGAACGGCCGCACCGTGCAGGACGCGCTCGAGAAGGGCCTGTCCGCGTTCGCAGCCCGGCCCGTTCGCACCGTCTGCGCCGGGCGCACCGATGCAGGCGTGCACGGCATCAACCAGGTCATCCATTTCGACACCGACGTTGAGCGCGAGCCGTTCTCATGGGTTCGCGGCGTCAACCGCTACCTGCCGCCAGACATCGCGATCCAGTGGAGCCGCTTCACCGGCGAAGACTTCCATGCGCGCAACTCCGCGCGAGGGCGGCGTTATGCCTACCTGCTGCTGGAGTCGGCTGTTCGTCCGGCCATCGAGTCGGGTCAGTGCGGCTGGATCTTTCGGCCGCTGCAGCAAGACGCGCTCGAAGCCGCTGCAGCACGCCTGATCGGCGAACACGACTTCTCGTCCTTTCGCTCGTCGGAATGCCAGGCCGCGTCGCCGATCAAGACCTTGCGCGAGATCACCGTGCAGCGCCGCGGCGTCTACTGGCGCTTCGAGTTCGAGGCCAGCGCCTTCCTGCACCACATGGTGCGCAACCTGATGGGGTGCCTCCTTGCCGTGGGCAGCGGCACCCGCTCGCCGGATTGGGTCTCGGACGTGCTGGCGGCGCGCGACCGCAAGGTGGCGGCGCCCACCTTCGCCCCTGACGGGCTCTACTTCCTCGGTCCGACCTACGATGCTGAGCTGGACATTCCGCGGCGTGTGGCCGCGCTCGATTGGCTTCCATGACCCGTATCAAGATCTGCGGCCTGACGCGTGAGGCCGATGTCGAGGCCGCCGTCGCGGCCGGCGCCGACGCCATCGGCTTCGTCTTCTATGCCAGGAGCCCGCGCGCCGTGACGCCGCAGCGGGCGAGGGCGCTCGCCCGCCTGCTGCCGCCCTTCGTCACGCCCGTCGGCCTGTTCGTCAACGCGACGGAAGTGGAGCTGCTGGCAGGCTTGGAGGCGCTGCCCAACATGCTCGTGCAGTTCCACGGCGACGAAACGCCGGACGACTGTGAGCGCGTGCACCGCCCCTATCTGCGCGCTGCCGCCGTGGCGCCGGGCTTCGACTTGGTAGACTTCGTCACTCGTTTTTCAAGCGCCCAGGCCATCCTGCTCGACGCCCCCGTCGAAGGCTATGGCGGCGGCGGCAAGGTCTTTGATTGGTCACTCGTTCCTCCAAGCGTCAGCGCTCGCCTCGTTTTGTCTGGTGGGTTGAATGCTGCCAACGTAGCCGATGGCATCGGCCGCGTGCGGCCCTGGGCCGTTGATGTGAGCTCCGGCGTCGAGGTGTCCAAGGGCATCAAGAGCGCCGACCTGATCCACGCGTTCTGCCGGGCGGTCCGCCGCGCCGATGCCGAACCGACCTGAGGAAAGACCATGTTCCCCTACGACCAGCCCGATGCCACCGGGCATTTCCGCCATGCCGGCAAGACTACGTTTGGCGGCAGCTTCGTCTCAGAGACCCTTGTCCATGCGCTGGACCAGTTGAAGGACGCCTACGCGCATTTCCGCAACGACCCCGAGTTTGTCGCCGAGTACAAAAAGGAGCTCAAGCACTTCGTCGGCCGCCCCAGCCCCGTCTATCACGCCGACCGCCTGAGCCGTGAGCTCGGTGGCGCGCAGGTTTATCTGAAGCGCGAGGACTTGAACCACACCGGCGCCCACAAGATCAACAACGTCATCGGCCAGGCGCTGCTGGCCAAGCGCATGGGCAAGCCGCGCGTCATCGCCGAGACTGGCGCCGGCCAGCACGGCGTGGCGACGGCCACCATCTGTGCGCGCTACGGCCTGGAGTGCGTGGTCTACATGGGCAGCGAGGACGTCAAGCGCCAGAGCCCCAACGTCTACCGCATGAAGTTGCTGGGCGCGACCGTCGTGCCCGTGGACAGCGGCAGCAAGACGCTGAAGGATGCGTTGAACGAGGCGATGCGCGACTGGGTCACCAACGTCGAGAACACGTTCTACATCATCGGTACAGTCGCCGGCCCGCACCCCTATCCGATGATGGTGCGCGACTTCCAGCGCGTCATCGGCGACGAGTGCCTGGAGCAGATGCCGGAGATGACCGGCCGCCAGCCGGATGCCGTCCTTGCCTGCGTGGGCGGCGGCAGTAACGCCATCGGTATCTTCTATCCCTACATCCCGCACGGCGGCACCCGTCTCATCGGTGTGGAAGCGGCCGGGGAGGGCATTGACAGTGGCCGGCACGCGGCCACGCTGTCGGCCGGCAGCCCCGGCGTGCTGCACGGCAACCGCACCTACCTGCTGCAGGACGCAGACGGCCAGATCACCGAAACGCACTCCATCTCGGCCGGGCTGGACTACCCTGGCGTCGGCCCGGAGCATGCGCACCTGAAGGACATCGGCCGCGCCGAGTACGTGGGCGTGACCGATGCCGAGGCGCTGGCGGCCTTCCATCACCTGTGCCGCACCGAGGGCATCATCCCCGCGCTGGAGTCCAGCCACGCCGTTGCCCACGCGATGAAGATGGCGCCGACGATGGCGAAGGATCAGGTGCTGCTCGTCAACCTTTCTGGCCGTGGCGACAAGGACATCGGCACGGTTGCCGACCTGTCTCAAGCCGACTTCTATTGCCGGCCGTCGTGTCGGGGGCAATCCGTCAAGGGTGGCGAGTCCGTCGTCACGCTGCCGGGAGATCGGGCATGAGCCGCATCGCTGCCACTTTCGACCAGCTCAAGGCCCAGGGCCGCAAGGCGCTGATCCCCTTCGTCACCGCGGGTGACCCGCATCCGGGTGCCACCGTCGACCTGATGCTGGCCATGGCCGAGGCCGGCGCCGACGTCATCGAGCTGGGCGTGCCTTTCTCCGACCCCATGGCCGACGGACCCGTCATCCAGCGCGCCGGCGAGCGCGCGCTGCTCAAGGGTATCTCGCTGCGCGACGTGCTCGCCTTCGTGCGCGACTTCCGCGCCCGCAACGACGCCACGCCCGTCGTGCTGATGGGCTACGCCAACCCGGTAGAGCGCTATGGTCTGGACGCCTTCGTGGCCGACGCGTCTGCAGCCGGCGTGGACGGTGTGCTCATCGTCGACTACCCGCCCGAGGAGTGCGAGGAGTTCGCAGCCAAACTGCGCGCCGGCGACATGGACGCAATCTTTCTGCTGGCGCCCACCTCCACCGAGGCGCGCATGGCCCAAGTAGGCAAGCTCGCCAGCGGCTACGTCTACTACGTGTCGCTGAAGGGCGTGACGGGTGCGGGTCACCTGAACACGGCCGCGGTGGCGGAGGCCGTGCCGCGCATCCGCCAGCACGTCAGCACGCCTGTGGGCGTAGGCTTCGGCATCCGTGACGGCGCGACCGCGCGGGCCGTGGCCGACGTTTCGGACGCGGTCGTCATCGGCTCCAAGCTGGTCGAATTGCTGGAGCGCCAGCCGGCCGATAATGTCGCCTTGACCGGCGCGGCCTTCATCCGTGAAATCCGTGCGGCACTCGACAAGAAGGACTGACACATGAGTTGGCTCGACAAACTCCTCCCGCCCAAGATCCAGCAAGGTGACCCGGCCGACCGGCGCACGGTGCCAGAAGGCCTGTGGATCAAGTGCCCGAGCTGCGAGACGGTGCTGTACAAGACCGATCTGGAGCAAAACGTCAATGTCTGCCCTAAGTGCAGCTTCCACCACCGCATTGGCGCGCGTGCGCGCCTGGATGCCTTCCTCGACGGCGAAGGCCGCTACGAGATCGGCCAGGAGGTGCTGCCGGTCGATGCGCTGAAGTTCAAGGACAGCAAGAAGTACCCGGATCGCCTGAAGGAAGCGCTGGAGAACACCGGCGAGACCGATGCGCTGGTGGTCATCGGTGGCGCCGTGATGAGCGTGCCCGTTGTCGCTGCCTGCTTCGAGTTCGACTTCATGGGCGGCTCCATGGGCTCGGTCGTCGGGGAGCGCTTCGTGCGTGGCGTTGAGACGGCCATCGAACAGAAGACGCCTTTCATCTGCTTCACCGCCACCGGCGGCGCGCGGATGCAGGAAGGCCTGCTGAGCCTGATGCAGATGGCCAAGACCAACGCGTCGCTGACGCGCCTGGCCAAGGCCAAGCTGCCCTACATCAGTGTGCTGACCGACCCGACGATGGGCGGTGTATCGGCGTCGTTCGCGTTCGTGGGCGACATCGTGCTGGCCGAGCCCAAGGCGCTGATCGGCTTTGCCGGCCCCCGCGTCATCGAGAACACCGTTCGCGAGAAGTTGCCTGCGGGCTTCCAGCGTGCCGAGTTCCTGATGGAGAAGGGCGCCATCGACATGATCGTGGACCGCCGCCAGCTGCGCGAGACGATTGCCCGCCAGCTCGCCATGCTGCAGCGCCAGAGCGCGGACGCTGTCGCCTGACCGCCGTCTGCAGACCTCCGAGCCAGGCCCCGTGCCTGGCTTTGTTTTTTCCGTGACCCGCCATGACGCTCGACGACTGGCTCGCCCACTGCGAGCGCCTGCATCCCAAGATCATCGACATGACGCTGGACCGCGTCCGAGCGGTGAAGGAGAAGCTCGGCATCGCCTTCGACTGCCCGACAGTCGTGGTTGCCGGGACCAACGGCAAGGGGTCCACCTGCGCGATGCTGGAGTCCATCGCGCTCCACGCGGGGTACCGAGTCGGGCTGTACATCAAGCCGCACCTCGTGCACTTCCAGGAGCGCTGCCGCGTGGGCGGTGCGCCTGTGCAGGCGGAATCGCTGGAAGCGCACTTCGAAGCCGTCGAAGCCGCCCGCGGCGACACCACGCTGACCTACTTCGAGTTCACGACGCTGGCCATCATGCGGCGGCTGCAGCATGAGCCGCTGGACCTCGTCATCCTCGAAGTGGGGCTAGGTGGGCGGCTGGACGCGGTCAACGTCATCGACGCCGACTGCGCCGTCATCACCAGCATCGACCTCGACCATACCGAGTTCCTCGGCTCGGACCGGGAAAGCGTGGGGCGCGAGAAAGCCGGCATCATGCGTGCGGGCCGGCCGGTCGTCGTCAGCGACCCGATGCCGCCGGCCTCGCTGGCTGCGCGTGCCGCCGAACTGAGCTGCGATCTGCGCCAGCTCGGCAAGGACTTCACCTTCAGCGGCGACCGCACGCAGTGGCAATGGGCCGGCCGCAACAAGCGTTTCTCCGGCATGTCCTACCCGGCGCTGCGCGGCGTGAACCAGTTGTTGAACGCGTCCGGCGTGCTCGCGGCCTTCGAAGCGCTGGCGGACCACCTGCCCATCAGCGCCCAGGCCGTGCGCACGGGCCTGGCGCTGGTCGAGCTGCCGGGCCGCTTCCAGGTGCTGGCCGGCCAGCCGGCGGTGGTGCTGGACGTGGCCCACAACCCGCACGCCGTGGCCGCTTTGGCGCAGAACCTCGACCAGATGGGCTTCTTCCCGCGCACCCATGCCGTGTTTGGCGCGATGGTGGATAAGGACCTGGCCGGTATCCTCGCGCGCATCGCGCCGCTGGTGGATGTCTGGCACTTCACCGATCTGCCGCTGCCGCGTGCGGCGACGGCCGCGCAATTGGAGGCCGCCTTCCTGGCTGCAGGTCTGAAGACTCCGGCCGACGTGACGACGCACACGCACGCCAGTCCGCTGGCTGCGCTGCATGCTGCGGCCGCCGATGCGACCACGGCCGATAGAATCCTGGTCTTCGGTTCCTTCTACACCGTGGGCGGCGTGCTTCAGCAGGGCATACCCCGCGTGACCGCCGGCGCTACCGCGTCGCAGCCTCCCACCCTCCACTGAGTCAGACGCCGCCGATGGGCCTGTTTTCCTTCCTCAAACGCGACGATGCAGCCGCGTCCGCGTCCAGCAAGAAGTCGGCGGGCAAGGCCGGCGCCAAGGCCCCAGCAGCCGAGGATGTCCAGCAATTGCGCCTGCGGGCGAGGCGCCGTCTCATCGGCGCTGCGGTGCTGGTGGCGGCCGGGGTGGTGGGCTTCCCGCTGATCTTCGAGACGCAACCGCGCCCCATCCCCATTGACCTGCCCATCGACATCCCGCGCAAGGACACCGCGCCGCCGCTGACCGTGCCGACCCGCGAGGCTCTGCCGCAGGCTCAGCCGGTGCCCGAACCAGCGCCGGCTGCCGAATTGCCGGTGGAACCTCGTGTGGCTGAAAAGCCGGCTGCCCAATTGGCTGAGCGGCCCGTCGAGAAGCCTTCGGAGAAGCCTGCGGAAAAGCCGAACGACAAGCCGGCGCACAAGGTGACCGAGAAGCCCGCGGACAAGCCCGCCAAACCGGCGGCGCAGGATGGGGCCCGTGCCCAGGCGCTGCTCGATGGCCGGGAGCCCGCCGCCGCTTCCGGGGCGCGCTACATCGTCCAGGTCGGCGCCTACGGTGAGAACAAGAGCGCCCAGGAGATGCGCGCCAAGATAGAGAAGCTGGGCCTGAAGACCTACGCCCAAGCAGTGGACACCGCAGACGGCCGCCGCGTGCGGGTCCGCCTGGGCCCGTTCGCCAGCCGCGACGAAGCGGAGCGCGCTTCGGCCAAGCTCAAGGGCGCCGGTCTGCCGGGCGCCATCCTGACGCTCTGACAGCGACGCCCGACATGGACATCGCGCTGAGCTGGGTCGACCTCGCGCTGGCGGCATTGCTGCTGCTGTCGATCTGCATCGGCATCTGGCGCGGCCTCGTGTTCGAAGTCATGTCGCTGGCCGGCTGGGTGATTGCCTATTTCGCGGCGCCGCCGCTGGCGCCGCTGGTCGAAGCGCTGCTGCCGGACAGCTGGCTGGCTTCCTTCAGCCCCACGGCACTGCATGTCGTCACGCTGGCCCTCGCGTTCTTCTTCGTGCTGATCGTGTGGAGCCTGGCCACGCGGCTGGTGAAGGCGTTGATCCACGCCACGCCGCTGTCGGCCATCGATCGCCTGGGCGGCGCCGGCTTCGGCGCGCTGCGCGGCGTGTTCGTCGCGCTGCTGCTGGTGCTGGTCGTCGGCGCGTCGCCGCTGGCCGAGTCGGCCACCTGGCAGGCCTCGCGCGCCGCGCCCGTGCTGCATGGCGTGCTGCGTGATGCGACGCCTCTGTTGCCCGAACCCCTTGCCCGTTTTATTTCCCGCTCGATGACCCCATCTGAGACGGACGCCACCCAATAAGGACTCTCGCCATGTGCGGCATCGTCGGCGCCCTTGCGGCCTCTCCCGTCAACCAGCTCCTCTACGACGCGCTGCTGCTGCTGCAGCACCGCGGCCAGGACGCGGCCGGCATCGTCACGATGCAGGGTCACAAGTGCTTCATGCATAAGGCCCGCGGCATGGTGCGCGACGTGTTCCGCACCCGCAACATGCGCGCGCTGCCCGGCAGCATCGGCCTGGGCCAGGTGCGCTACCCCACCGCCGGCAACGCCTACAGCGAGGAAGAGGCCCAGCCCTTCTACGTGAACGCACCCTTCGGTATCGTGCTGGTGCACAACGGCAACCTGACCAACGCGCACGCGCTGAAGGACGAGCTGTTCGACATCGACCGCCGTCACATCAACACCGAGAGCGACACCGAGGTGCTGATCAACGTGCTGGCGCATGAGCTGGAGATGGCTGCGCGCGACCTGCCGCTCACGCCCAAGGAGATCTTCGCCGCTGTGCGCGCCGTGCAGAAGCGCATCAAGGGCAGCTACGCCGTCATCGCACTGATCGCCGGCTACGGGCTGCTGGCGTTCCGCGACCCGTTCGGCATCCGCCCGCTGTGCTTCGGCCGTTCAAGCAGCGGCGAGTTCATGGTGGCCAGCGAGAGCGTGGCACTGGAGGGCACGGGTCACGTCATGGAGCGCGACGTCGCCCCCGGCGAGGCGTTGTTCGTCGACATGTCAGGCAAGCTGCACACCGAGCAGTGCAACGACGGCCCGCAGCTCAGTCCCTGCATGTTCGAGTTCGTGTACCTCGCCCGCCCCGACTCGGTCATCGACGGCATCTCGGTCTACCAGGCTCGACTCAACATGGGCGAGACGCTGGCCCAGCGCGTCATCTCCACGATGCCGCCCAACGAGATCGACGTCGTCATCCCCATCCCCGAGAGCAGCCGCCCGTCGGCCATGCAGCTGGCGCATCGCATCGGCAAGCCCTATCGCGAGGGCTTTGTGAAGAACCGCTATGTCGGCCGTACTTTCATCATGCCGGGGCAGGGTGCGCGCAAGAAGAGCGTGCGCCAGAAGCTCAACGCCATCGGGGTGGAGTTCAAGGGGCGCAACGTGCTGCTGGTGGATGACTCCATCGTGCGCGGCACCACCTCCAAGGAGATCGTGCAGATGGCCCGCGACGCCGGCGCCCGCAAGGTTTACCTGGCCTCGGCGGCGCCTCCGGTGCGTTTCCCTAACGTCTACGGTATCGACATGCCCACGCAGGAGGAGCTGATCGCGCACGGCCGCACCATCGAGGAAGTGCGCCAGTACATCGGCGCCGACGCGCTGATCTACCAGGACGTCGACGCGATGAAGCGCGTCGTGGCGGCGCTGCGCCCGGGCCTGGCCGGCTTTGATGCCAGCTGCTTTGATGGCCATTACGTGACCGGCGACGTCAGCCTGGCAGACTTCGCCGCCATCCGCGAACAACGTACCTCGCAGGGCGACGAGGAAGACGCTGCCGCGCGCAGCCGCCTGGCCCTGCAGAGCGGCGGCGAAGGCTGACGCGCGACCCCTCCAACCTTGACACCCGCATGAGTTCCTTCGACAAGATCCGCACGCGCATCGCGCCTTCGCCCACCGGCTTCCTGCACCTGGGCACGGCCCGCACAGCGCTTTATTCCTGGGCCTTTGCGCGCCACCACGGCGGCGAGTTCGTGCTGCGCATCGAGGACACCGACGTGGCCCGCTCCACGCAGGATTCGGTGGAACAGATCATCGCCGCGATGAACTGGCTGGGCCTGAGCTACGACGAGGGCCCGATCTATCAGATGCAGCGCCTGGACCGCTACACGGCCGTCATCGAGCAGTTGATCGCCGACGGTAAGGCCTACCGCTGCTACGCAACGCCCGAAGAGCTGACCGAGATGCGCGAGGCGCAGAAGGCCCGCGGCGAGAAAACGCTGTACGACCGCCGCTGGCGGCCGGAGCCCGGCAAGACGCTGCCCACGCCGCCCGAAGGCGTGAAGCCCGTCGTGCGCTTCGCCAACCCCGTCGACGGCGACGTGACCTGGAATGACCTCGTCAAGGGGCCGATCACGATCAACAACCGCGAGATCGATGACCTGATCATTGCCCGAACGGATGGTGTGCCGACGTACAACTTCGCTGTCGTCGTCGATGACTGGGACATGCGCATCAGCCATGTCTTCCGCGGCGACGAGCACGTCAACAACACGCCCTGGCAGATCAACATCTTCAACGCGCTGGGTGCGCCGCTGCCGTGCTTCGGCCACCTGCCCATCATCCTGGGTGACGACGGCCTGAAACTGTCCAAGCGCCGCGGCGCCGTCAGCGTGATGGACTACGCCGCCAACGGCTACCTGCCGGAGGCCATGCTGAACTACCTGGCCCGCCTGGGCTGGAGCCACGGTGACGACGAGTTGTTCTCGGCGGAGCAGATGGTCAGCTGGTTCGACGGCACGCATTTGTCCAAGAGTCCGGCCCAGTGGGACCCGGCCAAGCTGGACTGGGTCAACGGTCACTATGTGAAGCACCTCGACGAAGCTCGCATCGCAGAACTGGCCGTGGCCCAACTGGCAGCCAAGGGCATTGCCGCGACGGTCCCAGAAGTACAGCCCAAGGTCAGCCTGTTCAAGGACCGTTGCCCGACGGTCGTGGCGCTGGCGGACTGGTTGGCCATGTACTTCGCACCGGTCAGCCCTTCGGCCGAAGACCTGGCGACCCATGTCACCGAGGCGGTACGCCCTGCGTTGGCCGCATTGGCCGATCGTCTGGCTGTGCTCACTGACTGGAACAAGGCAGCGATCCAGCAGGCGCTGAAGGAAACGCTGGCGACCAGCGGATTGAAGATGCCGCAACTCGCCGTTCCGGTGCGTGTCATCGTGTGCGGTCGCGCCCAGACGCCGTCGCTGGATGCGGTGCTGGAGCAGTTCGATCAGAAAAAAGTGCTGGATCGCTTGCAATCCCGCTGAGATTCGTCATATACTCTTGGTCTCGCTTGAACAGCGCCGTTATTGATGAGATCGCTAGCGATCAAATCTAAAACGCAGGGGGTATAGCTCAGCTGGGAGAGCGCTTGCATGGCATGCAAGAGGTCAGCGGTTCGATCCCGCTTACCTCCACCAAATCTCCTGACGGGGGGTTGGGTGGCGCGCAGTTCAAGTATGAAGGATTGGTCCCCTTCGTCTAGAGGCCTAGGACACCACCCTTTCACGGTGATTACAGGGGTTCGAATCCCCTAGGGGACGCCAAATACTGTCGAAAGACAGAATTTGAAAATCCCGTCGCAAGACGGGCGAGTTTGATGAGCTTGGGTGCCGTGGAAAGACGGCGCTGAATTCATCCCACGCGGAGTGGTAGTTCAGTTGGTTAGAATACCGGCCTGTCACGCCGGGGGTCGCGGGTTCGAGCCCCGTCCACTCCGCCAAGGATTCAATCGGGCTTGCCCGATAAAATGAACGGCCAATTTATTGGCCGTTTGTTTTTGATGTTGATGTTGATTTTGAGCCACGCGCCTTTGGGGGTATAGCTCAGCTGGGAGAGCGCTTGCATGGCATGCAAGAGGTCAGCGGTTCGATCCCGCTTACCTCCACCAAGCAAAGTATGTTTGCTTGATATGCGATGTGGTTTTAAAAATTGAGTCCCCTTCGTCTAGAGGCCTAGGACACCACCCTTTCACGGTGATTACAGGGGTTCGAATCCCCTAGGGGACGCCAAATACTGTCGTAAGGCAGGATTTGAGAATCCGTCGCAAGACGGGCGAGTTTGATGAGCTCGGGTATCGTGGAAAGACGGTATTGAATTCATCCCACGCGGAGTGGTAGTTCAGTTGGTTAGAATACCGGCCTGTCACGCCGGGGGTCGCGGGTTCGAGCCCCGTCCACTCCGCCAAAATGCGATGCGCCGAATCTGTGAAGATTCGGCGCATTTTCTATTTTGACGTCCTATTGAGCGCTCGGTCTGTCGGCCCGTTTGAGTCTTGGCAGCGGGGACTCAGGAAATGCCTCGGGCGGGTGCGGGAGCGGTGCCCGTGTCGTCCCCGCCGCCACTGGTGGGTGCAGCAGTGCCCGCCGATGACCGCGGCTCCGCAGCGGTAGGGCGCGAGGTGTCGGCCGTTGTGCGCTTGCCGCTGACCACCAACTTTGCCAGTTTGACGACTTCGCTGGCTTGCGCAGGCAGTCCCCCCGCGACGAGGCCTAGCACGAGGCTCAGGCTGATCCATCCGTTGCGCATCTTCGGCACTTTCAACTCCCGCCTTGCGGAGTGCAAGGCAAGGCCGCAGTGTTCACCAAGGACTCCATATCAGCCATCCTCACGCGACGAACTGCGCCTTTCCAGGGATGAACTGCGCTCCTGCTTGGCTGACGGTGTGGCGCTGCAAAATGCAAAACGGGCCCAGAGGGCCCATGTTTGCTGAGTTCTTGGCGGAGAGGGCGGGATTCGAACCCGCGGTGGGTATTAGCCCACACACGCTTTCCAGGCGTGCGACTTAAACCGCTCATCCACCTCTCCTGCAAGCCTGACAGTATAGCTCATAGTGAATGCACTCCAACACCCCACCAGATCGTCGGCGAGGGCTTGGGCGCCGAAGCGCGAAGCGAAAACTGCAGGGTCAAAAAAACCCGCGAGGGCCCCAGGGGGCGGTCGCGGGTGGAAGGACGTTCGGGGGGCACCGAACGAAAGCGATGGAGGCGTCGCTTTATCTAGGCCTCAGGCCTACCACATCGTGGCGAAACCCAAGGCGCAATGCGGGGTCGCGAAAATCAGGAGCCGCCGCGGGGCAGCGCCAGCAACTCGTACAGGATTTCGTAGATGGTGGACATGAGGTGCCTCGCGGTTGGTCAGTGAATGACTGAACTGTCGCGAGAAGGGCGAAATGCCACCACCGGCCCGGTGGCCCCTTGTGGACCTCTAAGAAACGTGCTATCCCAGGTCAGTTGAGCAGACCCAGCGCTGTGGCGAGACGGACGGCCTGGACCTTGGTGGAGACCCCCAGCTTGTCCAGGGCGGATTGGATGTAGCCCTTGACGGTACTGTGGCTGATGCCCAGGATTTGGGCCGTGACGGGAGCTGACTTGCCTTGGGCTGCCCAGGCAAGGCACTGGATTTCCCGTGCGGTCAGGCTTGGCAAGCCGAGCGACTCCAGGGTCGGGGCGGGTGCTTCGAGCAGGCGGACGGCGGCGATATGCGCATGCATGGTGAGCAGTTGCAGGTCGGCCATCATCCGCGTCAGAACGTCCTCGTCAGCGGGCAGTCGGTCCGGCCGATCAACACCCACCAGGACGTGCCGTCCGGGGCCAATCGGCAGGGACGCGGCCAGGCCGAACTTGTAGCCATAGGGCGCCTGCTCTTCCCACAGATGACCCGCGCCCGCCGCCACGTAGAAGTCCTGGTCGTACGTGAAGGGAGTTGTCGGTCCGACCAGCCGTCGTAGTACGGGGTCCATGCGGATGTCGGAAAGATCGTGATGCGCTTGCAGGAACTCGGCTGGTGTGTTCCCCACCGAGCCGATGCGCACAGACGGTGAATCCAGGTCGCCATCAACCAGGAGCGCGTTGACGCGGTCGAACCCCATCTTGGCCGCGAAAGCGGTCAGTGTTGATCGAAGAGATTCCCTCGTGGAGGCCTCGCTGATGGCCTTGTAATCGTCGGACTTCACTTGGATGGGATTTCGCGGTTATCACAAACCGGCGCACGTGCCTACCGGCCAGCCGGCCGGTCGTCGCGCGCCGTCCGGGCTGCAAGACTCTAGCGCATCAGTTATTGGGAGTCGCTATGAGAACGAGCACGGATTTCGTGCAGGTCGATGTGCAGGACCTTGTGGGCCTGCGCTCGGGCATGTACCACCGATTGACGATGATGAGCGACGCCATTGACCGCGATCGTCTGACCGGAAAGACGGTCTGGGCCGGCCCTAATCAGGCCGTGCTTTTCTGGAGCTGGACCATCGCGCCCGAGGGATGGGCCGTGCTGTCAGATTCGCTGGCAATCCGGTCGAACCTGCTGTTCGTTGAAGCGCAGCGCGTGTTGGCCGGACCGCAACAGCTGCTGATGATCAATCAGCTCGTCAATCAGTTGCCGTGGCAAGCCCAGGTGACGGGCCACGTTGATCGCCTGGGGCTCGGTCGCGGGCAGGGGACTGCGCGTGCCGGACTGGCAGCTGGTCGCATGGCGTCCGTCGAGTCGCGTAGAGCCGTTGTTTTGTGACATGACAATGATTGAACAGGTCAAATCTCAGCGTCCCGGTAGGACCGCCAGCTTGGCGGGGCCGGGCGAGCAGGCTGTGCTCCAGCGATTGCGACTCGTGGCTGGTCAGGCGCCGCTGAGTTCTCTACCGATTTCGACAGTCGTAGCCCGCAAAGCCTCGACGCTTGGCTTCTCAACCGTCCACAGCGTTCGCAGCGTCAGCTGGGAGCATCTGGTTCGCCATTTCGGGGAAACCGGTGCGCGGGAAATCAAGGCTGTGCTGAGCGAGTACGGTCTCGGAGGGCATGAGACGGATGATTGAGCAAGGCCGGTCTGGATAGAGCCCGGATGCCGGGAGTGCTGACACGTAGCGGCCCTACACTTCGCGGCTTCGTTTTTTGAAGTCCGCCCGCTGGAGGCCGCGATGATCCGTTTTCATTTTCCCATCGTCATCATCGACGAGGACTACCGTTCCGAGAACACGTCGGGCCTGGGCATCCGCGCACTGGCCGAGGCCATCCAGAAGGAGGGCATGGAGGTGCTGGGCGTGACGAGCTACGGCGACCTGTCGCAGTTCGCCCAGCAGCAGAGCCGCGCCTCGGCTTTCATCCTGTCGATCGACGACGAGGAGTTCGCTGGCGGGCCTGATCTCGATCCCGCGGTGCTGAACCTGCGGAAGTTCATCGGCGAGATCCGCAATCGGAACCCGGACATCCCGATCTACGTCTATGGCGAAACGCGCACCAGCCAGCACCTCCCCAACGACGTGTTGCGCGAGCTGCATGGTTTCATCCACATGTTCGAGGACACGCCGGAGTTCGTGGCCCGCCACATCATCCGCGAGGCCAAGAGCTACCTGGATGGTCTGGCGCCGCCGTTCTTCAAGGCGCTGATGGACTATGCGCAGGATGGCTCGTACTCGTGGCACTGTCCCGGCCACTCGGGCGGCGTGGCGTTCCTGAAGAGCCCGGTGGGTCAGATGTTCCACCAGTTCTTCGGCGAGAACATGTTGCGCGCCGACGTGTGCAATGCCGTGGAAGAGCTCGGCCAACTGCTGGACCACACGGGCCCCGTCGCAGCCAGCGAGAAGAATGCCGCGCGCATCTTCAACGCCGACCACTGCTTCTTCGTGACCAACGGTACGTCCACGTCGAACAAGATGGTGTGGCACCACACGGTGGCGCCGGGCGACGTGGTGGTCATCGACCGCAACTGCCACAAGAGCAACCTGCACGCCATCATCATGTGCGGCGCTATCCCCGTCTTCATGACGCCGACGCGCAACCACTACGGCATCATCGGCCCCATCCCCGAGAGCGAGTTCAGCCCGGAAACCATCCGCGCCAAGATCGCTGCCAACCCGCTGCTGGCGCATGTCGACCCGGACACCGTCAAGCCCTCCATCGTCACGTTGACGCAGAGCACCTATGACGGCGTGCTCTACAACACCGAGACCATCAAGCACAAGCTCGACGGCTACATCCCGACGCTGCACTTCGACGAGGCCTGGTTGCCGCATGCGGCGTTCCACGACTTCTATGGCCAGTTCCATGCGATGGGCAAGAACCGAGTGCGTCCGAAGGAGGCTGTGGTGTACGCGACGCAGTCCACACACAAGCTGCTGGCGGGCATCTCGCAGGCCTCTCAGGTGCTGGTGCAAGACTCGCAGACCGTCAAGCTGGACAAGCACCTCTTCAACGAGGCGTACTTGATGCACACCAGCACCAGTCCGCAATATTCGATCATCGCGAGCTGCGACGTGGCTGCCGCGATGATGGAGCCGCCTGGCGGCACGGCGCTGGTGGAGGAAAGCATCCGCGAATCACTGGACTTCCGCCGCGCCATGCGCAAGGTCGAGGGCGACTACGGCGACGACTGGTGGTTCAAGGTCTGGGGGCCGGACTTCCTGCGCGCGCAGGAGGGCAGCGAGCCGGTGGCGGCCGACTGGATGCTGCACGCCAACGAGGACTGGCATGGCTTCGGCGCCTTGGCCGAAGGCTTCAACATGCTGGACCCGATCAAGTCCACCATCATCACGCCCGGCCTGGACATGGACGGTCGCTTCGCCGCGACGGGCATCCCGGCGTCGGTCGTCACCAAGTTCCTCGTCGAACACGGCGTGGTGGTCGAGAAGACGGGGCTGTACTCGTTCTTCATCATGTTCACCATCGGCATCACCAAGGGCCGCTGGAACACGTTGCTGACCGCGCTGCAGCAGTTCAAGGACGACTACGACAAGAACGCGCCGCTGTGGCGCATCCTGCCGGAGTTTTGCGCCAAGTTCCCGAAGTACGAGCGCATGGGGCTGCGTGACCTGTGCCAGAGCATCCACCAGGCCTACGCTGAAGGCGACATCGCCCGCCTGACCACGGACATGTACCTGTCCAACCTGCAGCCGGCAATGACGCCGACCGACGCCTACGCCCACATCGCGCAGCGCAAGACCGAGCGCGTGGGCATTGACGAACTGGAAGGCCGCATCACCACATCGCTGCTGACGCCTTACCCACCGGGCATCCCGCTGCTGATCCCGGGCGAGCGCTTCAACAAGAAGATCGTTGACTACCTGATGTTCACGCGCAGCTTCAACGCCAAATTCCCCGGTTTCGCCACCGATGTCCACGGCCTCGTGCACGAGGTGGACGAGGAGACCGGTCGCGGCCACTACTACGTGGACTGCGTGAAGGCCTGATTCTGAAGACGTCCGGCCGGCGGTTGCTGGCCGGGGTGCAAATAGCCGCTCGCCCTAGAACTAGGGTGTCGGTGCAAATGACATTCGCCAATCATTTCTGCCCGCGCAAGGCGGAAATGATCCGCGATCGAGCGCTTTAGCTGAATCGAATCAACGGCTTACAGATGCTAGGGGGTGGCTCTGGCACGGTCGATGCGCTTCTGGAGGTTTCCACACCCGTCCAGGAGCAAGAGATGAAAGCAAGTTGCAAAGCATGGGCCGCCGTCGCCGCGCTGACATTGGCGTCCGCCGTGCAGGCCGTGCCGGTGTCGTTGACGAAACTGACCGGCGTCACCGGCGGTACGGTCGCGGGAACCGCCGTCTACAAGGCCGACCTGTCCACCATCGGCCTGGCCAGCATCCTCTCCATCGGCATTCGCGACAACAGCAGCATGCTGGGCGGGTCGACTGGGCAGTTCTCGGGCTTTGATCTTGATGCGATCAAGCTGTCAAACACGGATTGCCTGACTGCCGCCTGCGCGGCGGGAGCTGCCGGGCTGTCGGTATTCGACTTCATGTCGGGTGTGCTGTTTGCCGCCGGCAGCCAGCGAGCGCCGGTGGAGCCCAAGCTGTTCGGCACCGATCCGTCCGGTACCTTGCTCGACGATGCAGTCGCGACGCTCGGCTTCTTCGATGGTGAGTCGTCAACCGTGACGCCCGACGGCTTCCTGAGCATGGGCGACAACGGTACGATCGACTTCAACCTCACCGCCGCGACGTCGACCAGCGGCCTGTTCCTGTACATCGGCGAGGTGGGTGACAACGGCGAGGTGGCAGCCGGCGCGATCGTGGTCCGTGATACCCCGCAGCGCCTGCCCGAGCCGGGCAGCCTCGCACTGCTGGGGCTGGCGGCTGCCGGCGCGGCCTTTGCGCGCCGTCGCCGCTGAGACGAATCAGCTCTCCACGGCCATCGCGGTGTGGCTGAATCCGCCGTCCACATAGGTGATCTCGGCGCTGATGCCGCCCGCGAGGTCGGACAGTAGGAAGGCTGCCGTGTTGCCCACGTCATCGATGGTGACGTTGCGGCGGATTGGCGCCTGGGCTGCGAACTGGTTCAGCAGCTTGCCGAAGTCCTTGATGCCCGAGGCAGCCAGTGTCTTGATCGGGCCGGCCGAGATGCCATTCACCCGCACGCCCTTGGGGCCCAGCGCCTGCGCCAGGTAGCGCACGCTGGCCTCCAAGCTGGCCTTGGCCAGACCCATGGTGTTGTAGTTGGGCACGATGCGCAGCGCGCCAAGGTAGCTCAGCGTCAGCAGTGCAGAGCCTTCGCGCAGCCGCGGCGCGGCGAGCTTGGCCATGGCCGGAAAGCTGTAGGCCGAGATGTCGTGCGCGATGCGGAAGTTCTCGCGCGTCATGCCGTCGAGAAAGTCGCCGGCGATCGCTTCACGCGGCGCGAAGCCGATCGAGTGCACAAAGCCGTCGAACTCCGGCCAGACCTCGCCCAGGTCGTTGAACAGCGCGGCCATCTGCTCGTCGCTCGTCACGTCGCAGTCGTAGATCAACTTCGAGCCGAACTCGGCCGCGAACTCGCTGATGCGGTCCTTGAAGCGCTCTCCCTGGTAGCTGAACGCCAGTTCGGCGCCTTCGCGGTGGCAGGCGCGGGCGATGCCATAGGCGATGGAGCGGTTGGACAGCACACCCGTGATCAGCAGCCGCTTGCCGGCGAGAAAGCCCATTCTTGTCTCCTGTGACGATTCAAACAGCCTGCGATTCTGGCATGCGGCGGTGCCTGCGGCTTGCCGGCATGGGGCTTGCAGAGTACAATCCGAGCTTCACTGGAAATGAGGGCTGCTGAGTAAGCAGTCATCAACGAGCCCCGGACGACATCCCCCGGCGCAGGATTTTGGTGAACGAGTGGGCGGATTCATCCAGCCCATTTTTTTTGCTTTTTCAATTTTTCTCGGAACCCCGAACGCATCACCGCATGAGTTGGCAAACCGCTGTTGAAACGACCGTGACCGGGCTTGGTTACGAACTCGTGGACTGCGAACGCAGTGCCAGCGGTGCGACCCTGCGCGTGACGATCGACAAGCTGCCCGCCCAGGCGGACGCCGGCGAACTGATCGATGTGGACGACTGCGAGAAGGTCACGCGCCAGCTGCAGTATGTGCTGGAAGTGGAAGGTCTCGAATATGGCCGGCTCGAGGTTTCCTCGCCGGGTCTGGATCGCCCGCTGAAGACGGCTGCACATTACGCGCGTTTTGTAGGCCAGGAAGTCGACATCACGTTGAAGCTGCCCTTCCAGGGACGCAAGAAGTACCGCGGCGTCCTCGGTGCGCAGCCTGAGAACGCGAGCGACCAGGCTTGGCGCCTGGTGTTCGACGATGGCGAGGCCGAGCAGGCGCTGGACTTCACTCTCG
Source organism: Pelomonas dachongensis (assembly GCF_043555865.1). NCBI lineage: Bacteria > Pseudomonadati > Pseudomonadota > Betaproteobacteria > Burkholderiales > Sphaerotilaceae > Roseateles > Pelomonas dachongensis. The sequence goes on along the minus strand of NZ_JBIGHY010000002.1, from coordinate 745,983 downwards.
ACGAAGTGCGCGATGCGCACCTGGTGCCGTCGTTCAGTTTCAAGGGGCGCGGCGGTGAGCCGGCGCCTGATCGCAAGCCCGGCCAGCGGGGCGTCATCAAGCCGAAGAAATTGCCGAAGGCGGCAGCGGCCAAAAAACAAGCGGGCGAGCCTAGCGAGGCGGCGCCCGGCCAAGACAAGGTTGACGGAGGTCTCAAGCAATGAACCGCGAAATGTTGATGCTGGTGGACGCAATCTCGCGTGAGAAGAGCGTGGAGCGCGATGTCGTGTTCGGTGCGGTTGAAGCCGCACTCGCATCGGCCACCAAGAAGTTTTACGGCGCTGAGGCCGACATCCGCGTCAGCGTGGACCGCGACTCGGGCGAGTACGAGACCTTCCGACGCTGGCATGTGGTGCCGAACGAGGCCGGCCTGCAGAACGCCGATGCCGAGATCCTGTTGTTCGAAGCGCAGGACCAGATCGCCGACATCGAGGTTGACGACCACATCGAGGAGCCCGTCGAGTCCGTGCCCATCGGTCGCATCGGTGCGCAGGCCGCCAAGCAGGTCATCCTGCAGAAGATCCGTGACGCTGAGCGTGAGCAACTGCTGAATGACTTCATGTCACGCGGCGAGAAGATCTTCGTCGGCACGGTCAAGCGCCTGGACAAGGGCGACATCATTGTCGAGAGCGGCCGCGTGGAAGGCCGCCTCAAGCGCAGCGAGATGATCTCGAAAGAGAACTTGCGCACCGGCGACCGCGTGCGCGCCGTCATCCTCGGTGTGGACCCGACGCAGCGCGGACCGCAGATCATGCTGTCGCGCTCCTCGCCCGAGTTCATGAAGGAACTGTTCGCGCAGGAAGTGCCGGAAATTGAGCAAGGCCTGCTGGAGATCAAGAGCTGCGCCCGCGACAGCGGCAGCCGCGCCAAGATCGCCGTCATCAGCCATGACCGCCGCGTGGACCCCATCGGCACCTGCGTCGGCGTGCGCGGTTCGCGCGTCAATGGCGTGACGACCGAACTGGCCGGCGAGCGTGTCGACATCGTGCTGTGGAGCGAGGATCCGGCCCAGTTCGTCATCGGCGCGCTGGCCCCGGCCAACGTGCAGTCCATCGTCGTGGATGAAGAGCGCCACGCCATGGACGTGGTGGTCGACGAGGAGAACCTCGCCATCGCCATCGGCCGCGGCGGCCAGAACGTGCGTCTGGCATCGGAGCTGACCGGCTGGCGCATCAACATCATGTCGGCCGAGGAATCCGCCGCCAAGCAGGAGGTGGAGGCTGAAAGCGTCCGCGCGCTGTTCGTCGACAAGCTCGACGTTGACGCGGAAGTGGCCGACATCCTGATTGCCGAGGGCTTCACCAGCCTGGAAGAAGTCGCCTACGTGCCCATGCAGGAAATGCTGGAGATCGAGGCCTTCGACGAGGACACCGTCAACGAGCTGCGCACCCGTGCGAAGGATGCGTTGCTGACGATGGAGATCGCCAAGGAAGAGAAGGTCGAAGAGGTATCGCAAGACCTGCGCGACCTGGAAGGTGTCACGCCCGAACTGCTGGCCAAGCTGGCGGCCGGCGACATCAACACCCGCGACGACCTCGCAGACCTGGCGGTAGACGAATTGGTCGACCTGTCCGGCCTGGACGAAGCGGCAGCGCGCACGCTGATCATGAAGGCCCGTGAACACTGGTTCAACGACTGATTGATCAACAACGCCGCCACGCCGCACCGAAAAGTAATTTGAAGGATCCCCACATGGCCGTGACTACCGTCGCCCAATTCGCCGCCGAGCTGAGCAAGCCGGCGAGCAGTCTGCTGGAGCAGCTGCAAGCCGCGGGCGTCAAGAAGTCTTCCGTCGACGACGCGCTGAGCGAGAGCGACAAGGAACGCCTGCTCGACCACCTGCGAACTGCCCATGGCACCGCCGGTGCCGAGCGCAAGAAAATCACGCTCGTCAAGAAGTCGACCACCGAGATCAAGCAAGCCGACGCCTCTGGCAAGGCCCGCACGATCCAGGTCCAGGTCAAGAAGACGCGCACGTTCGTCAAGCGCGACGACGAAGTCTCCTCAGGTCCCGACGACACGGAACTGCGCCGCCGCGAGGAAGAAGCCCAGGCCCAGGCCGAAGCGCTGCGCCAGCAGGAAGAAGAGCTGGCGGCCAAGGTGAAGGCCCGCGAGGATGCCGAGCGCGCTGCGCGTGAAGCTGCTGCTGCCGCCAAGGCCGCTGCCGAAGCCGCTGCGGCCGAAGCTGCTGCGCAAGCTGCTGCCGAAGCCGCCGCTGCCGAGGCGGCCGCCAAGGCCGCGCCCAAGGTGGATGCCAAGGCCGGCGAGAAGGCCGAGGCCCGCGCTCGCAATGCCGCCGCGGCCGCCGCCGAGGCTGCTGCGCTGAACAAGGCTGCCGCCTCCAAGCGCGCCGCTAAGGTCGCCCCCGCGCCCGAGGCGCCGGCCGTCGTTGCCCCGCCGCCGCCCGCACCCGCGCCGGCTGCAGAAGTCGCTGCGCCCGTGCCTGCGCCTGCGCCTGCGCCTGCGCCCGAGGTGGCCAAGCCCGCGCTGCGTGTCGTCAAGGCCGTGGACGCTGCTGCCGAAGAGAAGGCGAAGCAGGACGACCTGGCCCGCCGCCGCAAGGCCGCCGAGGACGAGGCCGCCAAGATCCGCGCGATGATGAATGCGCCCAAGAAGGTGCTGGTCGCGAAGAAGCCCGAAGAGCCTAAGCCGGTCGATGGCGCGGGCATCAAGGGCACCATTCACAAGAAGGCGGGCGCTCCGGCGCCGGCCGCGGCTGCGCAGGGCACCGGCAAGCCGGGTGACAAGAAGTCGGTCAAGTCCGAGAAGCTGTCATCCAGCTGGGCCGATGATGCTGCCAAGAAGCGCGGCCTCAAGACCATCGGTTCCGGCCCCGCCGGCGCCGGCCGTCCGGGTGGCGGTGGCAACTGGCGCGCTCCGGCGCGCGGTGGCCGCGGTGGCCGTGGTGGTCGCGACGACAGTGGCTCCAACTTCACGCCGCCGGCAGAGCAGCAGACCATCGAAGTCCATGTGCCGGAGACCATCTCGGTCGCCGACCTGGCACACAAGATGTCCGTCAAGGCTGCCGAGGTCATCAAGCAGCTGATGAAGCTGGGCCAGATGGTCACCATCAACCAGCAGCTGGACCAGGAAACGGCGATGATCCTCGTCGAGGAAATGGGCCACAAGGCCATGGCTGCCAAGCTGGACGATCCGGACGCCTTCCTGGAAGAAGAGGGCGCCAGCGCCGAGCAGCAGCACGAGTCGCTGCCGCGCGCGCCGGTCGTTACCGTCATGGGCCACGTCGACCACGGCAAGACCTCACTGCTGGACTACATCCGCCGCAGCCGCGTGGCTGCAGGCGAAGCCGGCGGCATCACGCAGCACATCGGCGCGTACCACGTGGAAACCCCGCGCGGCATGATCACCTTCCTGGACACCCCGGGTCACGCGGCCTTCACGGCCATGCGGGCTCGCGGCGCCAAGGCGACCGACATCGTCATCCTGGTCTGTGCGGCCGATGACGGCGTCATGCCGCAGACCAAGGAAGCCATCCACCACGCGAAGGCTGCGGGCGTGCCCATCGTGGTCGCGATGACCAAGATCGACAAGCCCGACGCCAACGCCGAGCGCGTGAAGAGCGAGCTTGTGGCCGAGCAGGTTGTGCCGGAAGAGTTCGGCGGCGATGCACCGTTCATCGGCGTGTCGAGCAAGACCGGCCAGGGCATCGATGACCTGCTGGAACAGGTGCTGCTGCAGGCCGAAGTGCTGGAGCTGAAGGCGCCGGTCGAGTCGATGGCCAAGGGCATCGTCATCGAAGCCAAGCTGGACAAGGGCCGCGGCCCGGTTGCGACCGTGCTGGTGCAGAGCGGCACGCTCAAGCGCGGCGACGTCGTGCTGGCCGGCTCCACCTTCGGCCGCGTGCGCGCCATGCTGGACGAAGACGGCAAGGCCACGACCGAGGCTGGCCCGTCCATCCCGGTCGAGATCCAGGGCCTGACCGAAGTGCCGCAAGCCGGTGACGAGTTCATGGTGCTGGGCGACGAGCGCCGTGCCCGCGAAGTCGCCACCTTCCGTTCGGGCAAGTACCGCGACGTGAAGCTGGCCAAGCAGCAGGCCGCCAAGCTGGAGAACATGTTCAGCGAGATGGGTGCCGGCGACGTGCAGACGCTGCCGCTCATCATCAAGTCCGACGTGCAGGGTTCGCAGGAAGCGCTGGCCGCCTCGCTGCTCAAGCTCAGCAACGCCGAAGTCAAGGTGCAGATCGTCCACGCGGCGGTCGGCGGCATCAGCGAAAGCGACATCAACCTCGCCATCGCGTCCAAGGCCGTCATCATCGGCTTCAACGTGCGCGCCGACGCCGGTGCACGCAAGCTGGCCGAGGGCAATGCCGTCGATCTGCGTTACTACAGCATCATTTACGACGCTGTGGATGACGTGACCAAGGCGATGTCCGGCATGCTGGCGCCCGAGCAGCGTGAAGAGGCGCTGGGCACGGCCGAGATCCGCGTCGTGTTCGTCGCCTCCAAGATCGGCACGGTGGCCGGCTCCATGGTCACCAGCGGCCTGGTCCGCCGTGGCGCCAAGTTCCGCCTGCTGCGCGAGAACACCGTGGTCTACACGGGTGAGGTGGATTCGGTGCGCCGCGAGAAGGACGACGTGCGCGAGGTCAAGGAAGGCTTCGAGTGCGGTATCAAGCTCAAGAACTACAGCGACATCAAGGAAGGTGATCAGCTGGAGTTCTTCGAAATCAAGGAAGTGGCTCGCACGCTCTGATCCTTCGCTCTGAGGGTGAACCCCGCCCCTCGGGGCGGGGTTTGTTCTTTCAGGAAACCATGCCATGAGACACAAACGCGCCATCCCCAACCGCAGCTTCCGCATTGCCGACCAGATCCAGCGCGATCTGGCGGAGCTGATCCGTGAGCTGAAGGATCCGCGCATCGGCATGGCGACGATCAACGCGATCGAGGTCACGCCTGACTATGTGCATGCCAAGGTGTTCTTCTCGGTGCTGGTCGGCGACCCGGTCGAGACGCAGACCGCGCTGAACGAGGCTGCGGGTTTCCTGCGCAACGGTCTGTTCAAGCGCCTGCAGATCCACACGGTGCCGACGCTGCACTTCCAGTACGACCGCACCATCGAACGCGCGGCCGAGATGAGTGCACTGATCAACAAGGCCAACGCCACGCGCGCGCTCGAAGACGAGGAGCCGAATGACTGAGGCCAACGTCTCGCAGGCCCGCCCGGCCCGCGCGCAGGACGACAGCCGCCCGCCGCGCGTGCGGGTGCAGCGTCGCCCGCTGCATGGCGTGTTGTTGCTCGACAAGCCGCTGGGCCTGTCGAGCAACGACGCGTTGCAGAAGGCCAAATGGCTGCTGCGCGCCGAGAAGGCGGGCCACACCGGCACGCTGGATCCGCTGGCCACCGGTCTGCTGCCGCTTTGCTTCGGTGCGGCCACCAAGTTCAGCCAACTCAGCCTGGATGCCGACAAGCGTTATCTCGCGACGCTGGCGCTGGGCGTTCGCACGACGACCGGCGACGCCGAGGGCGAGGTGCTGGAGCGAGTCGACGCCGACCACATCACGACCGAGCAGATCGCCGCTGCCTGCGCCGGCTTCACCGGCGAGATCGACCAGATGCCACCGATGTACTCGGCGCTGAAGCATGAGGGCAAGGCGCTGTACGAGTACGCACGCCAAGGCATCGAGATCGAGCGCAAGAGCCGTCGCGTGACGATTCATGCCATCGACATCGTCGCCGTGCAGGCTGGCACTGTGACCCTCGACGTTCGCTGCACCAAAGGCACCTACATCCGCACGCTGGCCGAAGACATTGGCGCGAAGCTGGGCGTGGGAGCGTCGCTGGCGGCATTGCGCCGCACGGGCTCCGGCGGCCTGACGTTGGACGGTGCCGTGACGCTGGCCCAGATCGAAGCCATGCCCGACGAGCAGCGGGCCGCGCTGCTGACCTCGCCCGACCGCCTGCTGCTCGATGCGCCCGAGCTGCGTCTTGACATGCCCGACGCCGTGCGTTTCCTGTCCGGCCTGCGCCGCCGTATCGACATGCCCGACACCGAGCGCGTGCGTGTCTATGGGCCCGAATCTCGCGCCTTCCTGGGCAGCGCCCACATCACCTCTGGCGAACTGATCGCCGACCGCCTGCTGACCCCACCGGAGGTTCAGGCGCTCATTTCCGCCTGAACCGGTTTTTCTAGAAGCACCACCATGACCACCCCGATCCGCAACATCGCCATCATTGCCCACGTCGACCATGGCAAAACCACCATGGTCGACCAACTGCTGCGTCAGAGCGGCACGTTCGCCGACCACGAAAAGGTCGTCGACACCGTGATGGACAGCAACGCCATCGAACGCGAGCGCGGCATCACCATCCTGGCCAAGAACTGCGCGGTGTCGTGGGGCGGTACGCACATCAACATCGTCGACACGCCCGGACACGCGGACTTCGGTGGTGAAGTCGAGCGCGCGCTGTCCATGGTGGACGGCGTGGTGCTGCTGATCGACGCTCAGGAAGGCCCGATGCCGCAGACGCGCTTCGTGACCAAGAAGGCGCTGGCCCTGGGCCTCAAGCCCATCGTCGTCGTCAACAAGGTCGACAAGCCGGGCGCCAAGCCCGACGCCGTCATCAACGCCGCCTTCGACCTGTTCGCCAACCTCGGCGCCACTGACGAGCAGCTGGACTTCCCGGTGGTTTACGCCTCCGGCATCAATGGCTGGACGTCGCTGACCGAAGGCGCGCCGGGCGAGCAGTGGGGTCCCGACATGTCGGCCCTGTTCGACACCGTGTTGAAGCACGTGCCGGCCCAGTCGGGCGACCCGACGGCGCCGCTGCAGCTGCAGATCTCGGCGCTGGACTTCTCCACCTTCGTCGGCCGCATCGGCGTGGGCCGCATCAGCCAGGGCACCATCAAGCCCGGCATGCAGGTCACGGTCATGGAAGGCCCGGACGGCAAGGCCGTCAACGGCCGCATCAACCAGGTGCTGACCTTCCACGGCTTGGACCGCGTGCAGGTGACGGACGCCGGCCCCGGCAACATCGTGCTGATCAACGGCATCGAGGACATCGGCATCGGCGTCACCGTGACCGACCCGGCCAATCCCGCGCCACTGCCCATGCTGAAGGTGGACGAGCCGACGCTGACGATGAACTTCTGCGTCAACACCAGCCCGCTGGCTGGCCGCGAAGGCAAGTACGTCACCAGCCGCCAGATCTGGGACCGCCTGCAGAAGGAGCTCCAACATAACGTCGCGCTGCGCGTCAGCGAGACCGACGAAGACGGCATCTTCGAAGTCTGCGGCCGCGGCGAACTGCACCTGACCATCCTGCTGGAGAACATGCGCCGTGAAGGCTACGAGCTGGCCGTCTCCAAGCCCCGCGTGATGTTCAAGGACATCGACGGCGTGAAGAGCGAGCCGATGGAGCTGGTGACGGCCGACGTCGAGGAAACCCACCAGGGCGGCGTCATGCAGGCGCTGGGCCTGCGCAAGGGCGAGATGCTGAACATGGAGCCGGACGGCAACGGCCGCGTGCGCCTGGAGTACCGCATTCCCGCGCGCGGCTTGATCGGCTTCGCCAACGAGTTCATGAACCTGACGCGCGGCTCGGGACTGATCTCGTCGATCTTCGACGGCTACGAGGCCCACAAGGGCGAGATCGGCGGCCGCAAGAACGGCGTGCTGATCTCCATGGACGACGGCGAGATCTTCACCTACGCGCTGGGCAAGCTGGACGACCGCGGCCGCATGTTCGTGAAGCCGAACGACCCGGTCTACGAAGGCATGATCGTCGGCATCCACAACCGCGACAACGACCTGGTCGTCAACGCGACGCGCACCAAGCAACTGACCAACTTCCGCGTGAGCGGCAAGGAAGATGCGATCAAGGTCACGCCGCCAATCGACCTGACGCTGGAGTACGGTGTCGACTTCATTGACGACGACGAACTGGTCGAGATCACGCCCAAGAGCGTGCGCATTCGCAAGCGCCACTTGTCGGAAAACGAGCGGAAGCGCGCGTCGCGAGCCTAAAGGTCGCGACACACGCTGGCGCGGCGCCTTGGGCTCCCCCAGCCCTCTCCAGGAGGGGGTTCTAGCCCGTTGATTGCCCGCGCCCCTTTTCAGGGGCGCTCTTCATTGATGAGCCATCGATCTGCTGTTTTTCTGATGCTGCTGGTCACGCTGCTGTGGAGTTCGGCGGGCGTGGTCACACGGCACCTGGACGCGGCGCGCGGGTTCGAGATCACGTTCTGGCGCAGCGCTTTCAATGCGCTGGCGCTGGTCGTCATCCTGGGCTTCATGCGGGGCAGGGCGCTGCTGGCCGCGATGCGCGGCGCGGCCGTCTGGTCGTCGGGTGTCTGCTGGGCCGTCATGTTCACGGCCTTCATGGTGGCCCTGTCGTTGACGACGGTGGCCAATGTGCTGGTCACGATGTCGCTGTCGCCGCTGTTCACCGCGGTGTTCGCCTGGCTGTTCCTGCGCCAGCCCGTGCCGGCGCGCACCTGGGCTGCCATCGTCGTGGCCAGCGTCGGCATCGGCTGGATGTTCGGCGGCCAACTGGGCGGCCCGTTGGCCGGTGTCGTCGTCGCCTTGGGTGTGCCGCTGGCGGCGGCGACGAACTGGTGCCTGTTGCAGAAGGTCGGCCGGCAGGGCGATATGTTGCCCGCCGTGCTGATCGGCGCGCTGATCTCCGCCGCCGTCACGCTGCCGCTCGCGTGGCCGCTGCAGGCCGGCACGCACGACCTGACGCTGCTGGCCGGCCTGGGCCTGTTCCAACTGGCCATCCCGTGCCTGCTGGCCGTGCGGCTGGCGCGTGAGCTGCCCAGCCACGAGATCGCGCTGCTGGGCCAGGCCGAGACGCTGCTGGGCGTGCTGTGGGCCTGGCTGTTCGCGGGCGAACATCCGGGCAGCGCAGCGCTGATCGGCGGTAGCCTTGTGCTGCTGGCGTTGGTAGCCAACGAGGTGCTGGCGCCTTCCTCCCCCAAACCTGGTTTGAACACTGCATGAGTGAACTGATCCCGCCCCTTGCTTCGGACGGCCAGATCCTGGCCGAGGTCAACGGCTGCCTGGGCCTCATCACGCTGAACCGCCCGCAGGCGCTGAACGCGCTTTCGCTGGGCATGGTGCGCGACATGACCACGCTGCTGCGTCACTGGGCGGCCAGCCCCGAGATCGAGGCCGTGGCCGTCATCGGCGCCGGCCGCGAAGGCAAGCCGGCCGCGTTCTGCGCCGGTGGCGACATCCGCTTCCTGCACCAGGCGGCCCACGCCGGCGACCCGGCGCTGGATGACTTCTTCACCGAGGAATACCGCCTCAACCATCTGATCCACAACTACCCCAAGCCCTATGTGGCGTTGATGGACGGCATCGTCATGGGCGGTGGCATGGGCATCAGCCAGGGATCGCGGCTGCGCGTGCTGTCGGAGCGCTCCGTGCTGGCCATGCCCGAGACCGCCATCGGCCTGTTTCCGGACGTGGGTGGCGGCTGGTTCCTGGCGCAGTGCCCGGGCCATGTCGGTGAATGGCTGGCACTGACGGGCCACCAGGCCGCGGCGGCCGACGCGCTCGAATGGGGGCTGGGCGATGTCTACGTGTGCAGCGAGAACTGGCCCGCACTGATCGACGAGCTGCGCCGCGGCGCGCAGCCCAGCGCCGAGCATGTGGTCGCCACGGTCATGCAGCGCTCCGACTTGGCGCCCTTGTCCGACGGTGCCGACCTGCTCGCCGCCATCAACCGCCACTTCAGCCAGCCCACGCTGGCCGCGGTGCTGGCCTCGTTGGCCGCGGCGGAGGACACCTGGGCGCGCCAGACGCATGCGGCGCTGCTGAAGCGCTCACCGCTGATGATGGCCGTGACGCTGGAGCTGGTGCGCCGCGGGCGGCAACTCAGCCTGGCCGACGACCTGCGTCTGGAGCGCGACCTCGTGCATCACGCCTTCCACCTGCGCGGCGCGGCGCGCAGCGAGACGGTGGAGGGCATCCGCGCGCTGGCCGTGGACAAGGACCATGCGCCGCGCTGGCAGCCGGCCAGCGTGGCCGAGGTCGACCCCGCCGAAGTGGCCTCGTTCTTCGTCAGCCCCTGGCCGGCGCAGGCGCATCCGCTTCGGGACCTGGCATGAACCCCGCGGGCCCCAGCCGCTGGCGCCTGTCCGTCGCACCGATGATGGATGGCGCCGACTGAGGCGAAATAATCCAGTTAGATCAAGCGCTTAACGGGGCTGCCGATTTCGCATGTTGCACTCTTGTTGCGCCGACGCTCCGGTGACTATCTCGGGGGGGGCGTGGACTGCGTACTGGCCCGTTGTCGGTTTGAACACCTCCGACCAAGATGTGGCCGTCGCTGGAGTTGCGTTCCGCGCCGGGCGGGTGGCGGCGGTCGCGCTGTGAGCCACTGTGGACCTTGGGATCGCTCTCCTGGCGATCAGGTGGATCTCTTGGATCGTTTGCTATGGCCTCTCCGAAGCGCCGCCTTGATGGCGAAGTGTCTGGCGCGCTAGGGATCGAGCACGGTGGCGCCTCGCGCACCGACTGATGATGCGCAGTACCAAAGGACTGTTGCACCTAGCGATTGCCCCCGCGTTTTGGGTGTATTCACAAGTGTCGTGCCGTTAGCAAATTGCATTTCATTTGGTTGCAAAGTTACAATTTGAGCATTGCCTGCGCCACCCTCACCGTGGCGCACTGTGTCTGGAGACGCTCATGAGACTTGCTGCAATCCTTGCTTCGATCGTTGCGCTGATCATTAGCGCCGCGTGGCTGATCAACACTCCCGGATATGAACCTGCCGTGGCAATCGCGGCCGCGCTGGCGGCATTGGTGTCGTCATTCTTTTTGAAACGCGATGACGCTACTGGAGGTCAGAAGCAAAATCTCGGCGATAACTCAACCGGAATTCAAGCCGGGCGAGATGTGAATATTAGAGACTTCAACCAAAAGTGAGGAGATTCCATGCTGGGAGATAAGCAAAATCAAAGCGTGAGCGAGGGTGCAAACGCAATGCAAGCTGGCCGCGATATTAACTATCATGGGTTGTCTGTAAGTGAGGTCAAAGAGCTGTGCGCTCTATTTCTGCGTGACAATTTTCCTCAGTTGCGGGAGGAGGCAAAGAGGACGGCAGAGGAGCATGTGCGAGTTTTTGCACAGCGACTTGAAGGTCGATTGGTGCAGGACGCTGCTTCTATCGTGTTGGATAAGTTCCGAGAACCCGACGTTCAGGCTGCAGTTAATGACGCTGTAAAGGCGAGCGCGCGGAAGGGAGAGAAGGCGAATCCTCAGATCTTGTGCACTCTGATTTCTGAGCGTGTCGCGAAAACGAGCAATGACTTCAAAGACATGGTGATGTCAGAGGCCATCGAGGTTTGCGCACGGCTTACTAGCCAGCAGATCGGGTTGATATCGATCTTGCATGCTGTTAAGTCGATCGCTTTGAAGGGAATACCGGGCGTCGAAATTCTTGAAGGCTTTGCGACTGGCGTCTATGAGAGCTCGGTGGGAGGTTGGGGGCTCAGCCAATCTCAAAAACAGTATTTGCAGTACATGGGTGTGGCTTCAATAAATCAATTTGCTGGCGGTTCTGTTTTTGAATATAAGTCCAAAGAGTATGATTTCTTGAAGTTGGGTGGCGAGGCGGAATTCAAGTCCGTGATTAAACTAAGGGCGCCTACATATTTCCGACTTCTTGAGAGTTTTGATTCTGAGAATTTGATTCAAATCGAATTGACTAGTGTGGGCCAAGCTATCGCGATTGCAAATCTTTCGCGCCGTTTGGGGTCGATTGATTATTCAATTTGGCTTAAGTGATTTGCTTCTGAAGTCGTGCTCCCCACGTTTAGCTGCCTGGGGGAAAGAGTTGATTTGCCTCTTTTATGGCCGCGTTGCGGCGGTCATCTAGATATCTTGCAAGGTCGGAGAGGTGGATGCCTTTGGCGCTCTTCTGAGTGCCGGGGTCGATGCGAACCACCGGCAGCTTGATTTCGCCCAGCAGCGTCTTACGCAGGAACTTGTCAGCGCTGAGGTGAGGAAAATAGTCGCGGGCAACGACGTCGACGGGGATGATGGCCTTTCCGTTGTACTGGGCCATGAGTAGGAATGCGGTGTTCATCGCTGGAGACCTCGGATGCGTGCGACCAGCTCGGCGAGCTGCTCGCCAGCGGCGTCGCCGCGGCGGCCGCGGACGAAGTTGAGATAGCCCTGACGGGCCTCCGCGTTGAGGCCCGCGATGTAACGGGCCTCGCACTCATGACGCCAGGCGTCGCTGGCGCTGTTGACCTGGCGGCCGTCGATCAGCGTGGCCACGCCGGCGTGCACAGCCGGAGCGGCCGGTGCAAGAGCGTCGCCGAGCTGCATTTGTGCGCTGGGCTCGGCGTTGGCCTTGATCCAGGCTTGCACGTCGCGGGCGGCGGCCAGGTAGGCGACGCTGGGCGTCCCCTTTACTTCCTGGCCAGGATCGAACGTGCGCCAGATCCGGTCGCGCAGCGGCTTGGGCAGCTTGAACCAGTGTCGCGCGCAGCCCCACTTCGCCGGCGGTACCTGCTCGGCGCAGTCTGGCCAGTGGCAATGGTGGTCGCGGGTCTGGCCCTGCTTCCTGACGTAGTCGACCTTGTCACTGACCGAGTTCATACTAGAACCTCAACTTGACGGAGGTTGCTATGGCCAAGGACCCCGAGGCAGCGGCTTACAAGAAGCTGCTGGACTACTTCAAGTATTGGCTGTGGGTCGAGAAGCTTGCGGTGGACAGCTTGCGCGATGCGATCAAGCACAAGCGGGAGGCGGACATCGCGCAGTTCCGAGAGGACCTGGTCTATGTGTCGGCCATCGCTGCCGCGCGTCATCGACGCGCGCAGCGATATGCGCAAAGGCATTGGGGCCAGCATCAAGCGGCCTCCCTCATCTCAGGCCACGGCTCGTCGCGGTAGTTCGCGGCCGTCACCACCTGCTGCAGCAGCGGCGGCACGGCGTTGCCGATCATGTGGACCTGCTGGGCCTTGGAGAACTTGCGGCCGTCGTGGCCGCGGTCGAGGATGTAGTCGGGCGGGAAGCTCGTCGCGTTGGCCAGCTCGCGCGGCGTGAGCATGCGCAGCGTGATGTCGACGATCACGAACGGGTCGCCCTTGATCCAGACGGTGACCAGCGCCAGGCGGTCGCGCGTGGTGACAGTGTTGGCCGGGTGGCGCAGGTCGGACCACTGGCCACCCTCGCTGTAGTACTGCATCAGGAACGCCGCGCAGCGCAGCGCGCCTTCTTCGGCCTCCGCGCTCAGCGTGTACTCGACCAGTGCGTGATGCTCGCCGCCGGCGCTCACGGTCTGCAGCGGATCGCGCAGGTCGCGGGCTGAGCAGTTGTTCCGCAGCTGGGCCAGCGACGCGGCGACCAGGCGCTGCTGCGAGCCTGACGTCGTCACCGTGGACAGAGGCTCGTCGACGCCGCGGCCACAGCCTTCGTAGAAGCCGCCGTTGGCCTGCTCGACGAACGCCGTCACCAGCGCATGCTTGCCTCCGCCGGCGACGACGGTGCCGAGCGGTGCATCGATGTCCAGCGCACGCGGCGCCTGGCCAGGACGCTCGCCGTAGCCGGCCTGGATGAGCGTGGGTGCGGCGAGCATCACCTCGCCGCCCTTGGACGTCGTCACCGTCGGCAGCGGCGTGCTGATGTTGTGCACGCGGTCGCGGCCGCTGTGGGTCAGCGGTACGGTGACAGGCGTCACCAGCACCTTGTGCCCACCGCCGGCCACCACCGTGGCCATCGGCTCGCTCACGGGCCGCGGCACGTTGTTCGTCATGTTGTTGACGATGAACGGCTCGGGGTTGTCCAGCACGTACAGCTTGAGGCCGCGTGCAACGCGGCGCAGCGTCGCCGGCGCCAGATCCTTGTCGCGACCGAAGATGCTGCGGCTGGGGATGCTGAAGTCAATGCAGGTGTGTGAGGGCACCACCCGCTTCTGGCCGCGGCTGGGTCTCTCGACGTGGGTGGGCTCGGGCCAGACGATGGGCATACCGTCGCGGCGAGCGACAAGGAACAGCCGCCGGCGGCGTTGCGGCACGCCGTAGTCGGCGGCGTTCAGCACGCGCCACTCGACCACGTAGCCCAGGTTGCGGTACGCCTGCAGGTAGCGCGCCCAGGTGCGGCCGATGTCCTTCGGGTCGGGCACGAGGAACTGCTGCTGCACCGGCACGCGCTCGCCGACGGCCGCCACGGTGCCGTCGAGCTTCACCACACGGCCTGTGGCCTTGTCGCGCTTGGCGATCAGGCGGCCCCACTTCGTCACCTCGCGGACGTTCTCCAGTGTGATGACGTCGGGCTTCACGGTGCCGGCCCAGCGGATGCCGACCCAGGGCAGCGACCTGATGGCTGTGTCCCGCGGCTGGCCGCCCTTGGCCTGGCTGAAATGCGTGCAGTCGGGGCTGAGGTGGAGGTAGCCCACCGGCTGATTGCCGGTGATCTCGCGGGGCATCAGCTTGCGCACGTCCTCGCGGTAGTGCCGCGTCTGCGGGTGGTTGGCGCGGTGGCAGGAGACGGCCGTCTCGCTGTGGTTCGCCGCGATGTCGACGTGGCGGCCCAGCGCCTGCTCGATGCCCGTACAGCTGCCGCCGGCGCCGGCGAACAGCACCACCACCAGCTTGGCGGCGAGGTTCAGGATGAACTGCGGCTTCAGCATGCGGCGGCTCCTGGCTCGCCCTTGGTGGCGTCATCCGCAGCTGCGGTGGGCGTGGTGCTGGTGGCGCTGGCTTCTACACCTACGGCCGCCAGGCCGCTGGATTGACCTTCCTCACCCATCAGCCAGAAGCGGCGGAGGCCGTCCGTATCGCCGAGGAAGCCGGCCGAGTCGCCACGATGCAGGTGGAAGACCACGCTGCGGCCGCAGGCCGCCTCGTAGCCTTCGGCCGTCAGGCCGCTAGCTTTGACCGACTCCCCCGCCCCCTCGCGCAGCGCGCCGGCGGCGGGCGAACTGATCCTTTTCAGCTGTGCCTTGAAGTCGTCTTCTTCCGCTTCCCTCTCCCCGTGCTTGAGCGGGCCAGGCGGCAGGAGGGCGCGGAGCTTTGGCAGCACGTTGAAGGCGAGGCCGTTCAAGGTCTCGCCGGCATCGCCGGCGGCCTCAATCTGCCACGCCAGCTCGGCGACCTGCAGGGCATCGCGCAGCGTGGAGAGGGGCACCAGCGCCAGCTTCATGGGGCCTCCCTGGCCTGCGCCGCGGCAAACGCTTCGCCGGCCGCGTTGCGGCCCAGGCGGTTGTCTTCCTCGGCCTGGATCTGCTCGGCGGCCTGCGCCTCGGCCTGGGCCTGCAGCTCGTCGGTGCTGACGCACAGGTCGGCCGCCAACGCGACGGCGAAGTTGCTGTAGGCCTCCAGGTCATCTAGCTGGTCGTCGTTGCTCAGTTCCTCGGCCACCAGCAGCATGGCCAGCAGGTCGGCCAGCTGCCGACCGTTGAGCTTGGCGAGGTGGCGCTTGACGTTCCAGCGCCTCACGCTGGCGTTGTCGCTGCTGCGCAGCTCGGGGAGGTCGGGCGCCTGCTCGCGCACGAGCTTCATGGCCTCGGCGCTGGCGGTCAGCAGCGTGTCGGTGACGAGCAGCAGCAGGATGGCCAGCGGCGGGTGTTCGGCTTCGGCTAGCAGCTTGCACAGGTTCGCAAACAGCGTGCGGCTGAAGAGCTGGCCGGTGCGAACGGTGATGCGGCCATGCAGCTCGTCGGGAGTAAGCGGGTCGCCGATGAAATCTGGCGGCCCCTCGAACGCCGGGGCTGGTGCTGACGCTTCAGCTTGCGGCGGCGGCGCAGCTGCCGGCGAGTTCGCTTGGGCTGGCTTGGGGGCCGGCGCTGGCGGGCGCAGCAGGCCCTTGGCCTTGAGCGCCTTCTTGACGATCTTGGCCGGCACCCAGGTGACGAGCGCCTGCGTTGCGGGGTGCTCGATGGTGACGAAGCCTTTCTGCACGCTGCCGAAGATGTCGAACAGCTGGCGCTTGTCGCTGGTCAGCTCGCTGCAGGGCTCGTTGGCAGCGTAGTGGCCGCTGTCGAGCTTGACCTGGCCGCTGAGCAGCTTGCGTGCGTCTTCGCCCTGCACGATGCGGTGGCCGGCGTCGCGGCAGGCCTGCAGCAGCAGGTCGTGTGCCTCCCCGGTCTTGGCCGCGAAGCACTTGCTGTCCTGGCACATGTCGCCGGCCTTGGCGTCGCCGAACAGGTCGGGAGCGGCGCCGGTGCGCTTGGTGCACTGGTGGCAGGGGCCGGCCGCGGTGTACAGCGCGGCGATGTCGAAGCGGGCGTTGGCCAACTCCAGCATGAACTCTTTGCGCAGATAGTCCTGCGCGGCGCGCACGGTGAAGGGCTCGCCGTTGAACCCGATCAGGATGCGCTCGGTGGCGCGGCGCTGCTCGCCCTTGTCGGGCATGGTGGCGATGAAGTTGGCGATGCTGGTGGTGAGCGTGCCGGCCAGCATGGCGTCGCGCGCCTCGTCGCACAGGTTGCGCAGCGCCAGGCGGAAGTCCAACCAGCGCTTGCTCTTGCCGATCTTCAGCGCCAGGTCATCGGCGCTGACGTGCAGCTCGTCCATCAGCGCCTGCAGGCCGTCGCTCTCCTCCAGCGGGTGCAGGTCCTCGCGCTCCAGGTTCTCCAGCAGCTGCAGCTCCAGCGCCTCGGCGTTGTTGAGGTTGCGCACCAGCGCGAGGATGTGCGTGGCCTCGGCCAGCTGGCTTGCGCGCCAGCGGCGCTCGCCGGCAACGATCTCGAAGGGCGGCTGGCCGTTGCCCTCGACGAACTCCGGGTTTGGCCGCACGAGGATTGGCTGCATGACGCCGTGCTTGGCGATGCTCTCCGACAGTTCCTTGATCTTGACGGGATCGAATCGCTTGCGCGGGTTGGTGGGGCTGGGCTTGACGATGCCCAGGGGCAGGTGGCGGGCGGGTTCGGCGTCGTAGGCCGCGGCGGTGGTGGGCTGGCTCATGCGTTACTTTCTGAGCGGTTGGAAGGTGCGCCGCAGACGTACGTGCCGGGCGCGGCATTGCCTGCCAACGCGCCTCGGGCGCGGTTGGCGACGGTGGTGTAGGCGGCGCCCAGTTCGCCGCGGCTGCACAGCTGCAGCTGGATGGCGTGGACACACAGGGCCAGGTTGAAGGCCTCCAGCTCGACGGCGCGCAGGGTCCAGCTGCCGCACGTGTGGAAGCGGTCGTGCACGGCGCGCATGGCGTCGATGGCGCCGGCAAACGTGCCCGTGTGGTTGCTGGCCAACCCGAGGTTGGCGGCCATCACCTGACCGACGTTGATCGCGTCGGCGAGGTGCATCCACAGGCCCAGGCTGCCGCGGCCGGCGCGGAACTCGTTGAACGCGGCACGGGGGTTGAACAGCACGCCGCGCTGCTCGTCGTCGTTGAGCTTGACCGCACGGTTGGTGGCGATCTGCAGCGGCGTGGCCGTGACGCTCTCCATGCCCATGCCCATGCCCATGCGCTCGGTGCGCGGGCGATGTGACTTGCGGCCGGGGCGGTGTTTGGAGCGAGGCATGGCGTCAGGCGTCGTCGTCGTGCAGGAACTCGCCAGCCGCAGCAGCGCGTGCGTCGAATGCCTGTGCGCGGTCATCACGGCGGCGGCGCTCGGTGCGGCCCAACGCGCGCGGGCTCGCCGGTGCAGGGGCCGGCGCCGCGGCGGGCTCGGGCGGCAGCGTGCGGCCGTGGGCCAGGCTGCTGGCCCGCGCGGTGACGATGGCGTACTGCTTGGCCCAGCGCGCCATCTCGTCAAGCGGCGGCCAGTCGGCGCGGCGCAGTTGCGCGTAGGCGCGCTGGGTGTGCTCGGGCGTGACGACGGGTGTGTGCCGGTCGCTCATGAGGCCTCCGGGCGGTCGCAGTGGTGCTGTGCATCCGGGCCGCAGCCACCGCCCCAGGCCCGCACGATGGCCACCGGCTGCGGCGCGCCGAACTCCAGCAGCGCGGGGTGGTTGCAAACGCGCTCGATGCCGGCGTCGGCACCGTGCATGCACAGGAAGCAGGCTCGGAAGGCCACGGGCAGCTCGTCGGCCTTCAGCCAGGCCAGGGGCGCCCGTGTGGGCTGCGGCAGCGTGAGGCCGATGAGCTGGGCGCGGTTCACGGGGCGCTCCATTCCACGCAGAAGCCCTCGAAGGTCTCGAGTTGGTACTGATCGTGGAAGAACGTCAACATGTCGGCGAACGTCGCGAAGCCGTCAGCCTTGGCGAACGCCTGCTTCTCGCCGATGTCCAGCAGCTGGCCGTCGACGATCAGCTGCTGAGAGCTGGCCAGCAGGCGGATGCTGGAGACCCGTAGGGCAGGCGTGGTGCGCAGCAGCCGCACGCCGCGAGTGCGCAGTCCGGTGTAGAGCTTCAGCGTGTCGCCCGGCTGGATGCGCTTGCCGTCCTTGCGGTGCTGGCGGATGGTGCGTAACTTGGTGCCGGACTCGACGGCGGGCGCGAACTGTTTCTTAAAGTTGAGCAGGAAGGTGGCCATCACGCCCTCCCGCCCGATGGGCCCGCGGCGGCGGGTTGCCAAGCGCCCATAGGACCGCCGTCCGGGCTGGCGTAAGCAGGCGCACCGCTGTCCGTAGCGTCGGGCGTTGCCGCCTCTGCCTTCAAAACGAGTTGCGAGGCCTGCGCTGGTGTAAACGAGGGGAGGGCATGGAGCCAGGTCGTGTACCAGCCGACGGCACCGATGAGGCTGAGCACTGCCAGGCCGCGGTGCCCGTGGCGCGCCAGCTCCGGCGCGACGACGTACAGGTGCAGCGGGAAGGGCGCCAGCGCGAGGGCCATCACCAGCCCGCACAGGGCGAGGCGTGCGGGCGTCATGCTTGGCCTCCCAGCTGACGAATTAGCCGCACTAGGTGCAGTTGCTGCTGATAGCTCTCGCGCAGGTAGATGGGGCCGACCATGCCGCGCGCGCTGTAGAAGCGGCGCTCGTCGATCAGACAGTCGATGTGGAAGCGCAGGAGCGCGATGCGCAGGCGGCACCACCAGGTGAGGCTCGCTGTGGTGGTGTCAGCGCCCAGCTCAGTGCAGGCTTCGGCGGTTGCTGGCGCGTCGACATGGTGCGGGCGGCGCGTGCTAACGTGGTCGCACAGATCACAGACGCCAGGGAGGCGCACATGCGATTCGTTCTGTTCCTGACTTTCTTGGCGGCGTGCAGCATGGCCGTGATCTACGGTCTGTTCGCCACCGGCCCCTACTCTGCAGTGCTCGGCGCCCTGTGGACCTTGATAGCCCTTGTGGCTGGCATCGGCCGGGCCGTTCTGGATGCCTTGCGGCCGCAGGGCGACCAGCCCCAGCACGAAGGCGGCGGCGGCGCGAAGATGCCGGCCTGGCTGGACGGCGGTACGGGGCAGAAGTGACCTCATGCCGCCGCTCCAGTAGCCGCGGCCGATGAGGCGTCCACCTCGCGCACAGCATGCTTGGCGTCGTCAACGAGTGAAGCCAGCATGCCAGCGCCGATCTCGGCGCACTGCGGGTTGAGGGCCGCCACGCGGCGAGCCAGTGCCTGCAGCCGTGCGTTGGGCGTGAGGATCACGCGCGGCACTGGCACATACCGGCGAGTCTTCCGCCCAGCTTGGTTCAGGCGGTGGGCGTCCCACAGGGTGAAATCGCCGAACGGGAACGTGTCGTCAGGGCGGCCGAGCAGCGTGCAGAGCGCTTGCTCCGCATCTGGGCCACCTACGGCGCCGACCATGCGGCGCAGGGCTACCTCCATCAGCGCGGCGGTGCGGCCGGGCGATGTTTCTTGCTTCTCGTCAGCGAGGGAGAGTCGGAGCTTCTCCAGCGTGATCGAGACGATCTGCTGGGCGAGAGCGTTGCTGAGCGGCTTGGGCATTTCGCCTCCGTCGGTTAGACAGGGCGAATTTAGCAAACACTAAAGTGAACTGCAATAGTGTTCGCTAATTTGCTGTGCAGCGTTCGCAAAAAAACCCGCCGAGGCGGGCCGACTGCGGGCGAGGTAGGGTCAGGCGACTTGCATGGCGATGTGCCTCGCGGCTTCAACGTGGCTCTCGCATCGAACCAGATTGACCCCGCGGGCGCGCGCTTCAGTGGCTAGGAAATCCCAGGACGCGTGGAACGTCTCGACTTCACGTTGTGAGTGCACGGTGAGTGCCTTGGCGCCAGGGCAGCCCAGCACAACATCCGCGCGATTGACGGGCAGCAGTTGCTCCCGGCGCACGGCCTCCAGGTCAAAGATCTTCGTCTTGAGCGCGCGGCAGTCGGCGGCAGCGCTGCCCGGCCGCAACAGGCCAAAGTTGGCGACAAAGCCGCCCCGCATGAAACCGAACTGCAGCGTCTTGCGCGCCACCTTCACCCGGGCGCGGAACTCCTGCGGGTTGAACTTGAGCGTCGCCATGTGCGTCAGCAGCTCGGCGCGCACGTTGTCGGCCCATTCGTCAAATGCCATGCTGGAGGCGCTGGGCCGGGCCGGCGCGGCGCCGAAGCCGGACACGCCCAGGCCTGAACTCATGCGCAGGCCCACGTCGAACAGCTCTGCAGCGTCGCGAGCCACGCCGTCATGCTCCGTGCCGAAGGCGAATCCGCCGAATGGAGGCTCGAGTTTCTCCACGGGCACGCCTTCGTCGAGCTGACGCTGCAGCTCCACGATGGTTGTGGTGGCCATCGCCAGCATGCCTTTGCCGGCCGAGGCGCCGAACAGTGTGGAGTAGACGGATGGCGCGATGGCGGCCCTCACACTGGCGCGGCCCGACTCGGCCTCTCGAACAATGATTGCGACGGTGATGCGCTCCCCGCTGCCGGGCACGGTCTCCATGAAGACCGGCCACCACGATGCGGCGAAGCTGGGCAGGTCAAAGGGTTGCATGGGGCGTCTTGGGTGGGACGTTCGGCGCTAGCGCCAGGTACCGTTGTTCAGGGAGTGCTCGTTCGCTCAGCAGACGGTCCAGGTGCTCGAGCCGCTGCTGAAGAAACAGCACCAATTCAGCATACAACGCGCTCCCTCCTTGCACTACCGCTAGAACGCCGGGGGGGTCATCAAGGCGAAGGCGATGAAGGGCCGCGGAGCGCCGGCGCAAGCGGTCAAGCAGGTGTTTGCGCTCTTTCGTGTCCAGCCCTTCCAGCAGGCGCCCCGCCAGCCAGTTGGTGAGCGCGGCTGCGGGATCGATGCCGGGAGGGAGCGCCGCTTCGTGGTCAATGAAGATGGGGCCTTGCTCGGGGCAGATGAGAATGTCTGACGGGCTTCGCACGTCGTTGCCGATCCATTCATCGAACACGCAGGAGAGGTCCGCCACCTTGGTGGCGGACAGGATGGACAGCAGCGTCTCCAGGTTGCGCAGCGGCCTGGCCAAGCCACGTTCGCCGGCAGCCGCGCTGGCAAACACGAGCATGCGTTCGCCGCGCGGTCTCCCAACGTGATGGGGCTGCACCTGGCAGAGGTAGGCTGGTGGGCTTTTCAGTCCGATGGCTGCCGCGATTTGCGCTGCGAGCGCTTCCACCAGCATAGAGCGGGTGGGCAGGCCGAGCTTGACGTAAAGCATCACGGGCTGGCCGAGCTCGTCATAACCATGGCACTGCCAGATTTCGTTCCGCGAGCCGTTCACGGGTTGCCCCAGGCCGCCCGTGCTGGCAAAACCGAGCCCGAGCAGGCTAGCTTGAAGAGCGACGACGTTCTGTGCCGCCTGCGTTGTTGTTCCTGGCATGTGCTTCCTCCGCTCGCTCGGCCATCTGTCGCAGCCGGTCGTCTTGTTCAGGCGCAATGGGTGCGCCAAGGGGCTTGCCGGGGGCGCCCAGCAACTCAGCCAAGCGCTGCCGGTAGGCTGGCGCGTTGGTGTCAATCAACATCGGCAGCAGCTGGCGGAGTTCTGTACGAGCCGAGCACGCTGCGAGGGCGTCGAGAACCATCGTCAATGCGTCATTGAGCGTTGACCCAGTGCTGGAGGTAGTCACGGCGTGCTGTGGGGGCGGATCGGAATCGAGCCACCCCGAGGGAATGCCTAACTTCTCTTCGCAGTTGCGGGCACCCCGGCTGCCAAAGCTGTAGCCGCCGATGACTTGCGACAGGTAGCTCTGATAACTCGGCTTAAGCCTGCGCGACGAGACCACAGCGCTCGCGCCTCCGTGCCCGGCGAGCCATTCCGCCAGTCGGCTTCTTCGATGGGCTTGCAGTTCGTCTTCATTCACCGAGCAGACGTTAGCCAACACTAAAAAAGCGTTCACTTGTCAGCTTGCATTAGTGTTTGCTAAAGTCAACTCACTATGAGCATCACCATCGACGACCTCGGCGGCACTAGCGAAGTGGCCCGGCTTGCCCGCGTGGCGCCACCGTCCGTCACAGCATGGCGCAAGCGCGGCATCCCGCCGGAGCGGTGCCCCGACATTGAGCGTGGCCTCGCCGGCAAGTTCGTTTGCGAGCAGATCTGCCCCGACACGCGGTGGGTAAGGGTGCCCGACCCGGACTGGCCGCATCCCAAGGGCCGACCATGCATCGATGTTGCTGGGCCTGCGAGCGAGTGCCAGCATGCGGCGTGACAGCTGGCACCCGCCCATGGCACGGGCGGGTCGTCTCGACGTGCGGCAGCCAGACAAGCGCCCGAAGGCTTCATCGGCGGGCCGGGTCGTCATCGACATCGGCTGTGATGGTCTGGTGTCAGTGAGTTCGACAGCCAATGGTCGATTCGACGCTGCATACCCGCCGATGGCAGCTGAGCGGCTGTTGGATCGGGTGCTGCCCGAGCTGCTTCGTGAAGCGGCCGAGCAACGTTTGCGTCGGTGCAAGTGGGCGGGGTCATGCTTCACATAAGCGCGCTTTGGACCGCGCTGATGAAGCCGGGTCCGTGCTCGATTGCTTTGTCGATTACGCCGCTGATCGTCCTTGAAAGGACGTGGTCGGATGCGTTCGAAAGCAAGGTTTTCAAACGCGATTTTTCTTCCGCCGGGAGCGTGCTCGCATCGATCTTGGCCGCCAGCAGCGCCTTGAGGGTCTCTGCCTCCAAGCGCACGGTGACCATCTTCCCCTTGGCGGTCAGGCCGCCGTCTTCCTCTAACGAATCCGCTCCCTTCATGGTGATGGTCGCAAGGGCAATGGAAGGCTGGCCAGAAACGCTGGGCGACATCTTCAGGGTAATGAAGCCGTGTTGCTCTAGGTACAGCAGGTTCCTCTTTGTGTCCAAAGAGTCGGGCCGCAGGTCGTCGCCATGTATTCCGCTGGGGAATGCATCCTTCAGGCGAACAAGCAACTTGCGCTGCAGCTCTGGATTGATCCAGCTCGATGACTGTTCCATAGATGCCCTCCCTGGGCTTCTGAGTTTTGGAATGCACAGCGTATCCGAACCGAGGCGTTTCTCCCTTGCTTTGTTTCTCTCCCATGCCCGCAGTCTCGCGGTCAGGGTCACTTCAAACCATCACAACATCGAGAGGCCATTGCGATGAACGTCGCTGACGCCTGCAATGCCACCGTCCACGAGTACGAGGGCGGTGCTGATTCTTTGGGGCCGCGCATCGGCAAGCGCGGTACGTCGCTCAGTGCCGAGGTGCAGGTGCGCTCGGCCGCCGAAGTGGCCGCCATGCTCGAAGCCGGCCGCACGGTGCCGAAGTTCGGCCTGCTGGACGCGATGAAGGTCATGCGGCTGACCGGGGACCTGCGCGTGCTGAACGCCATGGCGGTCGAGCTGGGCTGCATGGTGGTGAAGCTGCCGGCGCTGGACGATGACGAGGGCCCTGCCGCCGCTGAGGTGGCCGAGGTGGCGCGCGGCTTCAGTGACCTGATGAGCGGGGTGGTGGTGTCGCTGGCAGACCAGCGCGTGACCGACCGAGAGCTGCGCGAGGTGGATCGCCAGGCGGGCCTGCTGATCGCCACCACGCAGCGGCTGTTGGCCAGCCTGGCGCGCATGAATGCCGTGCTGCACAAGTCAGCGCCAGGTGCGGCGCCGTGACGGGGCGTGCATTCGTCAGCTGGCCTGACGCGCGCTCGCTGCCCGAGCGGCCGCCGCTGACCGATGACGACGTGACGGAGCGGCGCGGCGCTGAAGACATGGCGGTGCTGCACGCCGAGCAGCTGCTGAGCGCCGCGATGCTGGATCACCAGCGCGCCGCGGCGGCAGCGCCGGCCAGCTTGCCGGGTGTCTGCACGAACTGTGGCGACGCATGCCTGCCGCGCGCGGTGTACTGCGATGACGATTGCCGGGATGACCATGAGGCGCGCGTGCAAACGCTGCGCCGGCAGGGGGCTGGTCGGTGACGGTGAGCAAGGAACAGTTGCTGGCCGACCTGTTGGCCAACATACCTGCAGCGATGCGTGAGCGCCGGCAGTGGCTGGTGTGGAAGCTGGTGCAGAAGGCGCCGGGCAAGAAGCCGTCGAAGTTGCCTTTCTACGCGAACGGGAATCCGCGCGGCTGGCCCAACGGCAAGCCGAAGGACGGCCCGGCGACCGACGGGCAGCCGAACGTGCAGCAGGGCCACGAGCTGGACCGGGCGGTGCTGGTGTCGTTTGATGAAGCCGTGGCGGTGGCGCGTGCACGCGGGCAGTGGGCGGGTGTGGGCTTCGCCTTCCTGCCCGGCGACGGGCTGCTGGGTGTGGACGTGGACCATGCCATTGATCAGGACACCGGTGAGCTGTCGGAGGCCTGCCAGCTGGTGATGGCGCTGTGCCCGAGCTATACAGAGCTGAGCGTGAGTGGCACGGGCATTCACGTCATCCTGGAGGGCCACACCGAGAAGTTCAAGGATGACCTGATCGGGCTGGAGGTGTACTGCGACTCGCAGTTCTTCACTTGCACCGGCCACCGCTGGGGCGACGGGCCGGCCGATGTGCGGCCGGTGGCGTCGTTTGCGTTGACCGCGATGCGCGCACTGGTGGAGAAGAGCATTGCCGCGCAGAAGGCGCAGCGCGAGGCCGAGCTGGCTGCGGCGGCGCCGGCGCCTGTCGTCGCGAAGCCGCAGCTGCAGGTGGTGGGCGGATCGGCGGCCCCGAAGCCGGCGAAGGCGACGAAGGCCAGCAAGGGCGACGACTTCCGGCGCGTGAACGACGAGGCGCTGGCCAAGCTGTCGTCATGGGTGCCCGTGCTGTTCCCGGGCGCCAGGGCAGATCACCGGGCGGTCGGCGGCTACCGGGTTAGCTCGCAGCTGCTGAAGCGGGATCTGGAGGAAGACCTGGCCATCACGCCGGCTGGCATCAAGGACTTCGGGCCGCTGGGCTACCCGGATGGCAAGCCGATGACGGCCATCGACTGCGTGATGGAGTGGCGCGGCCTGTCTGCACGCGACGCGCTGCACTGGCTGGCGCCGCTGGTGAGCGTGGAACTGACGCCGCCGAAGCGCGCCTCTGGATCACGCCGGCCCGAGCCGCCAGCAGAGGGGCAGGCGCGCGAGAGCGAGGCTGCTGGTTCGGTCGATGACGAGCGCGACGACGGCGACGATGAGTCCGCCGATGAAGGCGCGGACACCTCCACCACCGAGGGGGAGGGCGGCAAAGGCAAGAAGCGCAAGAAGGTGGACCCGCTGAAGCTGCAGGCGCTGTTCGGCGACTACGCGTATCAGTACGGGTCAGACATCGCATGGTGCGTGAGCAGGCTCAAGCCGGTGAAGATCGGCAACCTGCGGCACACGTTCGGCGGCGACGCGGTGCGGGTGTGGATGGCCCATGACGACCGCCGCATGGTGGAGGAAGAACACGTCGTGTTCGAGCCCGGCGTGCAGCTGGGGCCGCAGTACATCAACCTGTACGCGGGCATGCCGCTGAAGCCCCTGGAAGGCGACGTGGCCCCGATGCTGGAGCTGCTGCAGTGGCTGTGCGGCACGTCGACGGCGCCAGGCCTGGACCACAAGGACATTGCCGATTGGGTGCTGCGCTGGTGCGCGCTGCTCGTGCAGCGGCCCGGCGTGAAGATGAAGTCGGCGCTGGTGTTCCACGGGCCGCAGGGCACAGGCAAGAACCTGTTCTTCGACGTGCTGCGTGACCTGTTCGGCGACTACGGCGTGATGGTGGGCCAGACCGAGATCGAGGACAAGTACAACACCTGGCTCTCGGGAAAGATGCTGATCATCGGCGACGAGGTGGTGAGCCGCGCCGAGATGTTCCACGCGAAGAACCGGCTGAAGTGGATCATCACGCAGACGACCAAGATCCCGATCCGCGCGATGCACATGGACACGCGCTGGGAGAGCAACCACGCGAACCTCGTGTTCCTCTCGAACGAGGACATGCCGCTGGTGCTGGAGGAGGGCGACCGGCGCTTCATGGTGGTCTACACGCCCAATCAGGAGCGGGGCGACCTGTATGCGCGCGTGGTCGAGTTCCTGGCCAACGACGGGGCGAGGAAGTGGCTGCACTTCCTGCAGACCATTCCGCTGTCGGGCTTCACGCACAGCGAGGTGCCGCCGCTGACCCGGGCCAAGCAGGACCTGATCGAGCTGGGCTACCGCGCGCCGGAGCGCTTCGTCAACGAGTGGCACGGTGGTTACCTCGATCTGCCGTTGGTGGCCTGCAGCGCCGAGCAGCTGTACCGCGTCTACAAGCTGTGGTGTGACCGGGCCGGCGAGCGGTTCCCGGGCAATCAGTCCAGCTTCACGTCGGCGGCCAAGGCGTTTGCACGCAAGCGTGCTGAGTTCGATGAGGCGGGCAAGGAACGCGAGCCGTTTCTGACCATGCGCGACTTCACTGGCCCGCACCCCGACGACCCCACGCGGCGGAAGTCGTGGCGTATCTGGCTGCCGCGCGGCTGCGGGCCGCGGGACGAGGACGTGGGCAAGGGGCAGCCCTGGGAGACGCAGGGGCACTGGGCGGCCTCTGTGGTGAAGGACTTCAGCAAGCACATGTTCGCGTTCTCCGGGCGCCACCGTGGCCCCGATGACGAGGGCGATGCGGCATGAGGCGTTGCAACAGTTTCAGCGGTCGTTGCGCCGCAAACCCGCGCCGTTTCGTCGTTTCAGCTGTTTCGCCTCCCGCTCGTGTGGGCGCGTGTCGCGGGCCTCCTTTCATGCGTTGGTGAAGTTAGCGCCTTCATGCGTCCCGACCTGCTGAAACAGCTGAAACCAAGCAACGACGGGGCTTTGCGCTGAAACAGGCAATGAAACGAGAGAAACAGAAGAGGGTAGATATGGGAAAGATTCGAAGCACGAACGAGCCAGCCTGGACGCCTGATGCGGCCTATGCCATTCCTCGTCCCATTGCCGATGTGTTGGAGAACTGGGGCCGTTGGGCGGCGCCGCGGTTTGGAATCTCCCCGCACACGCACTACATGTTCCGCGGGTCGAAGTCGGGCACGCGTGGCGACATCCTCGGCATGGGTGCGCCGGCGGTGCTGGTGCAGGTGGACCCGGCGCAGGCCTGGCGCATGGAGCTGGTTATCTGCAGCGCGGACTTCCTGCCTCAGTGGCGCCAGCTGCTGGTGGCGCACTACGCGTTCAGCGCTGACCCGCGTTCGACGTGCCGCACGCTGGAGTTGCAGCGGGGCGACTACGACCACCAGGTGCACGATGCGTCGTTCTATGCGCATGGGCGGTTCGAGCGCGCCGGTCCATCACAAAAGACCGTTTGCGTTGCGATGGACACGTCGCTAAACTTCGGCCCTAACAATTGATCCCTTGGAACTCCTCGTGAGTGACGGCTGCCGGTAGGCGGCCGCCGCACGCCCGGAGGTCCACCGAGAAGCCCGCTAGGCCATGCCAGCGGGCTTTTTTCATTGGAGCGTCGCCCTTGTTCCCAGGTATCAGCATCAAGTCGGACTTCGACAAGCTGGCGTCCTGGGCCCAAGGTCTGCCCGAAGATCAGGTGCCGTTTGCAACGGCGCTCACGCTGACCCGCACCGGGCAGGACGTGAAGACCGAGATCGATAGCGAACTGCCGGTGGCGTTCGATCAGCCCACGCCGTACACGCGTGCAGGCTTCCGTCTCTACCCCGCTACCAAGAC
Organism: Pelomonas dachongensis; assembly: GCF_043555865.1. NCBI lineage: Bacteria > Pseudomonadati > Pseudomonadota > Betaproteobacteria > Burkholderiales > Sphaerotilaceae > Roseateles > Pelomonas dachongensis. Next base: position 718,166 of record NZ_JBIGHY010000002.1, on the reverse strand, counting down.
CAATCTGCGTGCGCTGGTGACGTTCCGCGAGGACGCTCGGCACTTCCTCAATGCCCAGGTCGCTGGTGGTGATCGCCGGATGAAGGCTTTGGAGCGTGCGCTGCAGGCGCTCAAGGCGCTGCCGCCCGGCATGCTCGCTGTGCCCGGTGAGGGAGCGCGGCTCGACCGGCATGGCAACGTGGACCGGGGTCAGGTGGTGCAGGTGCTCTCGCAGCTGCGCATCACGCTTACCTCGGGCTACTCGCGCAACATGAGCCACAACGCGCGCAGCCAGATCAACGCGCAGCGCCGTGCGGGTGGCCGCTTCTTCGTGCCGAAGCCCGGCTCGAAGCTGCGCCCTGGTGTCTACCAGCGAGAGCTGACGGGCAACAACATCACGCCGGTCTTCATCTTCGTGCGTGCGGCCAGCTACAAGGTCCGCCTGCCCGTGGGTGACATCGCGCGCTCGGTCATCGAGCAGCGCTTGCCCGGCAACTTCGCCACGGCCTGGCAGCAGGCCATGGCAACGGCGCGGCGGCGGTGATGGTTGCGCCCCTCTTCACCCTGCACCCCCTCGGTGCATTCGGCGGGTCCTCCCCCACCCCCCGCCCCCCGCGGGTAGTTCGGGCCTCGTGCTTTCTGCGTTTATGGGCTCTAGAAGTTACTGAACCGCCCCGGTTCAGTGGTTCAGTTCACCCCCAGCGCGCGGGAGTTCAGTCGTGACGGCGGTCAGCAAGAAGGACTTCGCCGAGCTGTACGGCTGCGGCAAGCCCTACGTGAGCCAGCTCGTGAAGGACGGGCGCCTCGTGCTGACGGAAGACGGCCGCCAGGTCGAGGTCGAGAAGAGCTTCGAGCTGCTCGGCGTCACCAGCGACCCCAGCAAGGCCGGCGTGCGCGAGCGCTGGGCCGCCTATCGCGCTGGCTCGGAAGCCCCAGGCACTGCCACCGCAGCAGCGATGCCGCCGGCAGCGCCCATCGCGCAGGGAGAGGCTGGTCAACTCACGCTCGACGACCTGCCCGCTGCCGCCGCACCGTCGGCACCCGCCGAGGCGCCACGCAGCACCGCTTATCACGACGCGCGGACCATGCGCGAGCAGGCCCAGGCCCGGATGGCGCAGATCGAGTTGGGTAAGCAGCTCGGCACCGTGCTCGACGCCGAGACCACGCTGCGCGCCGTCATGGATGCCCACGTCGCAGCCCGCGCCGAGATCATGAAGCTGCCAGACCGCCTGGCCCAGCTCGTCGCCCCGCAGAGCAACCCGCGCGCTTGCTTTGAAATCATCCGCGCCGAATGCGAGCGCGCGTGCCAGCGCATGGTCGACGCCGCTCGCGGCCTCGCCAACGCCGAGCAACTGGCCCAGGCCAACGCTGCGGCGCCGGCAGCCGAATCCCAGCCAGCAGAGGTCCCCGCATGAGCATGCGTGACGGCTACCTGGCAGTGATGGCCGCAGTCGCGCTGGCCTGGACCCTCCCGCCCGACATCACCGTCAGCCAGTGGGCAGACCAGCACCGCGTCCTGCCCGACGACTCTGCGGAGCCCGGCCAGTGGCGTACGTCGCGCAACCCGCTCCTGCGCGAGCCCATGGACGCGCTCAGCGACCACCACCCCTGCAGCACCGTCACCACGATGGCCTGCTCGCAGGATGGGAAGAGCGAGATCCTGAACAACTGGGCCGGGTACACCGTCCATCATTCGCCCGCCAGCTTCCTGTTGGTGCAGCCCGACGAGAAGGCAGCCGAGCGCTACAGCAAGAAGCGCATCGGCCCGATGCTCGAGAAGAGCCAGGTCCCGGTGCCAACCGATGTGCTGGGCCTTCTGGACCCGGGCGAGAGCCAGAAGAAGCAGCCACTGTTGGCATTGCTGACGGCCGACGAGGTCCTCGACAAGTACTTCCCCGGCGGCTTCATCATGCTGGCCGGCGCTGGCTCCGCGTCTGCGCTCGCCTCGACTCCCATCGAACGCCTGGCGCTCGACGAGATCGACAAGTTTCCGACCAACGTCCAGGGCCAGGGCTCCGCACGCAAGCAGGCCGAGCAGCGGTCCGTCACCTACGTCCGCTCCAAGAAGTACTACAGCAGCACCCCCATCAAGCTGCCGCTGGACGATGAGGATGCCGTCGGCGGCTCTGAGATCTGGCGCCTCTACCAAGCCGGCAGCCGTGCCCACTATCACGTCCCGTGCCCGCACTGCCACCAGCTGCAGGAGTTGCTCTTTCAGCACCTCCGCTGGGAAAAGGAAATCGACGCCAAGGGCGTGAAGCGGCACAAGCCGGAGACTGCTGTCTACATGTGCCAGGCCGAGGGCTGCGGCCTGGCCATCGAGGAGCACCACAAGACCGCCATGCTCGCCGACGCCCCGATGGGCGGCACTGCGCGCTGGGTCCACGAGCGCCCCTGGATCACCGACCACCTCAGCTACCACTGGAACGCGCTCTACACCCCCTTCGGCCTCGGCCGCAGCTGGGCCGACATCGCCAAGGAATGGCTTGAAGCCTGCCGCGACCGCAGCAAGCTGATGACCTTCTGGAACCTCATCCTCGGCCTGCCCTTCGATGACCACGCTGACCGGCTCAGCGAGAAGGACATGGAGCAGGCCGCCGAGAACTACCCCCTGCGCCAGGTGCTGCCGGGCTACTTCATCCTCGGCGGCTCGGTCGACGTTCAAACCGACCACCTGGACTTCATGGTCCGGGCCTGGGGCCCCAACGAGCGCAACCACGTCGTCGACCGCGTCAAGATCTACGGCGACCTCGAAACCGAAGAGCCCTGGGCAAAGCTCACCAAGCTGCGCCACGAGACCTTCCCGAACTGCGCCGGCTTCCACCTGCGCATCGTCATGACCGCCATCGACACCGGCGGCGACCACACGCAGCGCGTCTACAAGTACCTGCAGCAGAACCGCAACGACAACGTCATCGGCGTCAAGGGCCACAGCCTGCGCAAGCAGCCCATCCTCGGCAAGCCGTCCAAGAAGGAAGCGAAGAACGGCCACGGCATCGCGGCCAAGTACGGCCTCTCCATCTGGATGGTCGGCACCGACACCGCCAAGGAAGCGCTGTTCCTGCGCCTGGCCGACTGGGCCGACCACCCCTTGGGCAGCCCCACCGTCGACCAGCGCCTCGTGCGCCTCACCCAACAGCTCGGCCCCGAGTTCTTCCGTGAACTCACCGCCGAGGTCTACAACCAGCAGACCGGCCTCTGGGACAAGATCCGCACGCGCAACGAGGCGCTCGACCTGCTCGTCTACGGCCACGCCGCCGTCTGCCATCCGCACGTCCGCGTCGACAAGCTCACCGCTACCGACTGGGCGCTCTACGCGCAGCACCTCGAGCCTCTGAACCACGACCTCTTCAACCAGGCCGCCGCCCCGTCCGCAGAGCCCGAGTCCGCCGCCGTTGGTGCCGCCTTGGCTGCGCCTGCCCAACAGCAAGCGCCCGCGCCGTCCCCAGCCCCACAACCCGCTCCCGAGCCGCAGCCCCGCGGCTGGCTCGACGGCACTGACGACTGGCTCAACTGACCATGTCCTTCACCCTCAACGACCACAAGGCGATCTGCGCCTCCATCTCCATGGGCCAGCTCTCCGTCCAGTACGCAGACAAGCGCGTGCAGTACCGCTCCATGACCGAGCTGATGCAGGCCAAGGCCGTCATCGAGGGCGAGCTGATCGCCAACGGCCTCATGGCTGCACCCCAGACCGGCGGCGTCGAGCGCGGCGGCACCACCTACGCGGCTTACTGCCCCGACTAACCACCATGGCAATGCACCTCAACTGGCTGGATCGCACAATCGCAGCCATGGCCCCGGCCTGGGCGGTCGAACGTGGTATGGCCCGCATGCAGCTCGACGTGCTGCGCAAGTACGAAGCTGCCGAGACTGGTCGCCGGCAAAGCGGCTGGAAGGCCGGCAGCGGCAGCGCCAACGCCGAAGTCGTGCCAGGCCTCGCCACCGTGCGCAACCGCGCCCGGCAGATGGTGCGCGACAACGAGTACGCCAAGGCTGCAGTGCGCACCTTGGCCACCAGCATCGTCGGCAGCACCGGCATCAACGTCATCCCCGAGAACAAGGCCGAGCGCCGCCTGTGGACCGAATGGATCGACGTGTGCGACGCCGACGGCCAGCTCGACTTCGGCGGCCTGCAGCTCCTCGCAGCCAAGACCTGGAAGGAAAGCGGAGAGGTCCTCGCCCGCCGCCGCTGGCGCAAGCCCACCGATGGGCTCACCGTCCCCCTGCAGATCCAGCTGCTCGAGCCCGACCACCTCGACCAGGGCAAGACCGGCATCGACGGCGACAACATCAACATCGCCGGCGTCCAGTACAACAAGCTCGGCTCACGCACCGGCTATTGGCTCTTCGCCGAACACCCCGGCGAAGTTGCGCTGCACCGCCGCGCCCTGCTGAGCTACCTCGTCCCAGCCAGCGAGGTCATCCACCTCTACAGCAAGGACCGCATCAGCCAGGTGCGCGGCATCTCCGCGCTGGCCGTCAGCCTCATGCGCATGCGCGACCTCGACGGCTACGAAGAGGCCGAGCTGGTGCGCAAGAAGATCGAGGCCTGCTTCACGGCGTTCGTCACGACCGACTCGCCGCGCATGCACATCGGCGACCTCAAGAAGGAAGAGGGCGCCCCATCCAACGCGCCGCGTGTCACCGAGAAGGTCAGCCCTGGCCTCATCAAATATCTCACCCAGGGCGAGACCGTCACCTTTGGCTCGCCGCAGGCATCGGGGGGGTATGGGGAATACACCGCCACGCAACTTCACGCCATCGCCGTGGGGGCTGGGGTCACCTACCACCAGCTTACCGGCGACACCTCACGCGCCAACTACACGTCGCACCGCGCCGCGCTGGTCACCTTCAACCAGCTGATCGAGGCTGAGCAATGGCTCGCCTTCATCCCGATGTTCATCAAGCCCATCCGCCGCTGGTGGCGCGAGGCCGCGCAGCTCAACGGCATCAAGGTCGGTAAGAACCCCGACCGCATCACCACGCCCAAGAAGCCCGTCGTCGACCCGCTGAAGGACACCCTGGCCGACAAGGAAGAAATTCGCGCCGGCCTCAAGTCCCTCAGTGAGGCGCTGCGCGAGCGCGGCATGGACCCCGAGACCGTCTTCGCCGAGATCAAGACAGAGCGCGACGCCCTCGCCGTGCTGGGCTTGGTCTTCGACACGGACGCCACCGTCACCGACCTCAAGCTCTCGCCCGGCGACCTGCTCAATGCAGTCGTGGGCAAGGGCAACGACTGAAACTCTGGAGATACGCATGAGCGACATCACCCTCACGCACCTCGCGGCGCTGGCCTCTGCCATCGCAGGCGCACCGGTCTTCGCGCCGGAAGGCGACCACACCCTCACCGCCACAGTCATCGGCTCTGGCGCCGTCAGCGCCACCCTGGCTTGGCAGGGCAGCAACGACGGCGTGGGCTGGGTGACCATCGCCACGCTGACGCCGTCCGGCACTGGCGTCGGGGCGGCGCAGGCCAGCACCACCATCTCTTACCGTTACTGGCGCCAGGTCGTCAGCGCGCTCACGGGGTCGCAGGTCTCGGCCGTGGTTTCGACCGAGCCCGCTGGCCAGGCAGCAGCCCCGGTGTCAGGGGCTGGGAACGGCGACGCGGAGCGCTCTCTGTTCATGGTCGTCGACAGCCGTTTCGAGCAGTCTTTCCGTCCGTCATCTTCCCCCCTGGGCGGCACCACTGCCAAAGGCAGCTACATCGGTGCGGCCGACGTGAAGACCCGCGGCATCACCAACCTCTACGCCGAGAACCCCATGCGCGCGCGCTTCCGCGAGTCGCATCTGCTGGCCAGCGGCGACGAGGGGACGCTGTGTTCGCTGCCTTCAGCGCATCCGGCGGGCACGCGTCGCTACAGCGTCACGGTGACCGCCCCGGATGAGGTGACTTTTGATGGCATCGATGCGACCAGCTTCACGCCCGTTGTGAGTGGCGCTGCGGGAACCGATGCGCTCCTGTGTGTTGACCAGGCCTACGCCAACCACGGGCCTTTCACGCACATGCTCAGAAGGCTGGGCGTGAACTTCAAGACGGTGGATGGCGTGCTGCGCCCGGGCGCGTCGACCACCCAACTCGCGGCGACGATCTCGACCTGGCCGAACAAGAGATTCGATGAGGTGCTCTGGAGTTCCGGCCGCAACAACCTGGCATACGATGAGGCGGCATTGCTGGCGGTACGTGACGCGCTGCTGGCTCGCGGCGGCACTGTCTTCATCGTGCTGCCGTGGCCGGACGCATCGACCGGCAGCGGCTGGACCGGCGCCCTGCTGACGCGCATGAAGCAAGAGTGCGAGTTCTGGTATCGCCAGGCGATCGGCAGCAAGCAGATCGTGCTGATCGATACCTTCGCCGACTATTCCGACCCGTCGCGGACCAATGAAGGCGGTGACCCGAAGTACTACGCGACCGAAGGCGGCGGGCGTGTTCACCCGAACTTCGAGGGCGGCGAGTTCACCGGCGCTCGTGTGGCGGCGGAGATCCTCATCGCGCGCGGCTCCCCGGTTCGTCGGCAGTCAGTGGCTCGGTTCGACAGCGGCAACCTGTTGCTGGGCGCGCGGTTCCCCGCCATCGGCGGCACGGTGGGCGGCATCTTTGCGTCGGCGGGTGCATCGTGCCCCGCCAACTTCCAGGTGGCGACGGCGACGCGACGTAGCGGCAACACCAACGGGGGGCACGGGCAGCTGCTACGCGACCGCGCGAAACCGCGTGCTGACGGCCTGGCGGTGGTTGCTGGCGATCTGGTCGACATCAATGACGGCAACCTGTACCTCGTGCGGGATATCAGCGGCGGCGGTGCCCTTGGCGCGGGCGTGCCTGGCGGCTACGCCGCAGCTGCAGCGTTCAGCTACGGGGCCGCCTTCGCCGACGGCCAGGCCAACCTGTTCCGCATCCCCAAGGTTGTGTTCGACGACACGCGGGCGTCGATCTGGTTCTACTTCGACCCTCGTTGCACCACCGACGGCGGTTCAGAATGGGCCGACTTCTTCCAGACCATCGCTTTGCCAGCTGGTGTTGCTGTTGGCGACTACGTGCGTGGCGAGTGTGAGGTGATCCAGCTCGGCGGCACGTACAAGACCATCGCATCAATGTTGACCTGCATGAGCGGCGCCACGGCGATCAATCGAGCGGCCGACAATCTGCCCAACATCTGGCCCACGGTCGCCCGTCCGGTGACGCTCAAGCCCGAGTGGTATCCGACCCCAAAGCTGAAGGTGCTGGCCGGCACCACGCACCTGGACTTCGCACTGCGCGTGTACTTCGGCGGCGCCGCTCAGGCGGTCGGGTGCCCGGTGCTAGTGCGCCTGCCGCTGGTAGAGAAGACGACGGCGCCGGGAACAATCGGATAGGAAGGTGGTGCGGGTACACCGCACCAGGAAAGCGTGCTGTGATCATCACCGCGCGGTATGAGAATCCTCAACATGAATCCATCAGACACTCAGCTTCAAGCTCTTTCAGCTCACGACGCAAAGCGGGCCGCGCAACAGAAAGAGCGAATTGCGCAGGTTCTGATAGACCATGGCCACTTGGGGGTCGCTGCCGACGCGAATGTGTATGGACGCCGGACGTCACTACGACAGGCTCCTTTCAATCAACTTGAAGCTGTCCTACAAAAGAACCCGAAGCTCCAGATGCTGTTGCCAGAGGTCTGGCGGCGTGAGATCAGCAGAAATGTCTGTAGGCAGCTTGTCGCCGAGCTGGGAAACAAGCGGGCACAGCTGGACAAGGCCAAGGGCATTAAGGATGAAGTGGTGCTCGAAGCGTTGAAGGACGCGTATGAGCGCAACCAATCTGAACGTGATGCAGCTGGGGCACTGGCGGAAAGAATCACAAGCGAGCACTTCGAGGCGTGCAATGTGACGAATCTGCCTGTGGTCACAGACTGCAGTCGGCTCGTCCACATGTACTTTGAGGCGTTGCCACCGTTTGACCCTGACGGCAAGAAGCCGAATGAGTACCGGGACGCCATATCGCTGTTGGACCTCGAGGCGCACGCAGAGGAAAAGAACATGGATGTCGTCGTCGTCACGAATGACGATGGCTGCTTGCGATTCTGCGACGGAACCAGAAGGCTGATTGGCGTCCAGCGTCTGGAAGATCTATTTGCGGCTTTGCAATCGCACAATGATCTGTTGGCAATGCATGCACTCGAAGCCAGGTTGAACGAACAACTGAAAGGCGGTGCAGATAGGCTTCTGAACGTGCTGATGGCCCGCTTGCATTTCCGTATGACCCAGTATGACCTCTCGCCGCTTGCGCAGCTTGCCAGGGAATCTCAGAAGGAGGCCCGGAACAGCTTCCAGAACTGGTATGTGGAGATCCTCGGTGAGCCAAGTCTGCAACCCTTCTCGGATGGTCGTGTGCTTCGCATGAGCAGCGCATATGCAGACGACGTGTCAATCGAAGTTCAAATGCTTGTGAAGCTCAAGATCTTCGCCGCGGGGCACTACATAAAGACAGGGGAGACGGAGTTTCACCCTGACCATCGAGAATCTGTCGGAGAGGTGACGCTGGGAGTAGAGGCCGCCGTCTGCATACCGCAAGGAGATGTGGCGAGGATTGAGGAGCAGGGCGAGATTCCGGGCAACTTGATCTCGCTGAAGGTGGCGTCTGGTGAGATCCCCCAGCTGGTTCCTCCAGACCCTGAGCTGTTTCGCTTTTTCTCAGTCGCATAGGCGTTAGCCCTCCGCCGCGGCACCTACCTCCTCCACTCAGCCAGCACACCCGCAACCTAATCCCCGCTACCAAGCCCGCCGCGCGCAAGCCCGGCGGGCTTCTTGTTTTCTGGAGCCCTCATGCCCCAACCCACCGCAGTAGCCCTCGCAGCCTCAGCAGCGATTGCCTTGGCCGCACCCGCGACCGAGCAGCGCAGCATGCCGCTGCAAACGCGCGCAGTGCCCGTTGCCACCGTCGACGCCGACGCCCGCACCTTCGAGACCGTCTGGACTACCGGCGCCCGCGTGCGCCGCTATGACTGGTGGACCGGCACCTACTACCTCGAGGAGCTGAGCCTCGACCCCACGCACATCCGGCTTGACCGCATGAACGGTGGTGCGCCGCTGCTCAACAGCCACAACCAGTGGAGCCTGTCCAGCGTGCTCGGCGTCACCGAGAAGGCCTGGATGGAGGCCGCCGAAGGCCGCAGCGTCTGCCGCTTCAGTGACCGCGACGAAGAGGTCAATGCAATCTGGCGCGACGTCGTCAACAAGATCATTCGGCACATCTCGGTGGGCTACATCGTCCACCGCTACATGAAGCTCGACGCCGAAGTCGAGGGCGCCCTGCCCATCTGGAAGGCCATCGACTGGGAGCCCGTCGAGCAGTCCCTCGTCCCCATCGGCGCCGATCCCCTGGCCGGCGTGCGCGCGATGGGGGAGGGCGAGCAGCTCAACCTCGAGCAACTGCGCGAGCTGGCTTCCCGCGCTGTCGGCGGCCGCAGCTTCCCCTGCGAGTTCGTCACCCGCGACGCGCCTGCGCTCGCCGCCAACGTTTCCCCCAACCCAGCAGCAGCCGCTGTTGCCACAACCACCACTCCACAGGAGCGTTCCATGACCCCCGAAGAACTCCAAGCGCAAGCGGCTGCCGAGGCCGCCACCCGCGCCCAGGCCCAGGCCGCCGCTGCCACCGAGGCTGCCGTACAAGCCGAGCGCACGCGCTCTGCCGCGATCCGCACGGCCGTCGGCGCTTTCCGCCGCACCGTGCAGGGCGACCTCATCACCGACGAGCAAGTCGAGTCGATGATCACGCGCGGCATCACCGTCGACGCCGCCCGCGCTGAGATGTTCGGCCTGCTGGAGACCCGCTCCAACAGCAACGGTCCCACGCGCAGCGCCGCTGCCATCACCACCACGCAGGATGAGCAGCAGCAGCGCCGTGCCGACATGTCGGCCGCCGTCGCGCACCGCGCCAACCCCAGCCTCGCGCTGCCGGAGACCGCGCGTCGCTTTCGTGGCCTGACCCTGATGGAGCTGGCCCGCCGCAGCCTGGAGCTGCAGGGCGTCAACACCGAAGGCTTGAGCCGCACGGCTCTCGTGTCGCTCGCCATGGGCAACAGCGACGAGATGGGCTTCCGCACGATGCACGGCAACAGCGACTTCGCCATCGCCCTGGCCAGCACCGTCAACCGCACCCTGCGCGACGCCTACACCAGCGCCAACCAAACCTTCAAGACCTGGGCACGTCGCGGCACTCTGGGCGACTTCCGCAACTACACCCGCGTCTCCGTCGCCGCCAATCTGGCGCTGGAGAAGGTCAACGAGCTGGGCGAGTTCAAGCGCGGCACGATCACGGACGCTGGCGAAACCATCCGCCTGGCCACCTACGGCAAGGTGGTGGGCGTCTCGCGTCAGGCCATCATCAATGACGACCTCGACTTCCTCGGCCGCCTGCCCGCGATGTTCGGTCGCGCTGCTGCGGACTTCGAGAGCGATCAGGTCTACGCCGTGCTCAAGGGCAACCCGGTGATGGCCGACACCAAGACGCTCTTCCACGCGGATCACAACAACCTCGGCACCGGCGCCGGCATCACCGAGGCGGCGCTGGACGAAGCCACGCAGAAGATGCGCAAGCAGACCGATCACGGCGGCAATGGCCAGCCGTTGAACCTGACGGCGCGTCACCTCATCGTCAGCGCTGCCCGCGAGCTGCAGGCCCGCAAGCTGCTGAGCGCGCTGCTGGTGGCTACCAAGTCCACCGACGTGAACGTCTACGCCAATGCGTACGAGCTGGTGGTCGAGCCCCGCCTCGATGCCGTCAACCCGCTGGAGTGGTTCCTGGCAGCCGACTCGTCGCAGATTGACACCATCGAGTACGCCTACCTCGAAGGCGAAGAAGGCCTCTACACCGAGCAGCGCATGGGCTTCGACGTGGACGGCCTGGAAGTCAAGGCGCGCCTGGACTTCGCCGCCAAGGCGACCGATCACCGCGGCCTGTTCAAGAACCCGGGCGCCTGATCGCCGCCACGACACGACGAGCGCGGCGCGAGAGCGCCGTGCCGTCGCTTCGCATTCCTGAATCCTTGAAAGGAACAGTGTCATGAAGAACTTCATCCAGCCGGGCGTCAATCTGACGCTCAACGCCCCCTACGACGTCGCCTCCGGCGCCGGCTTGCTGGTGGGCCTCATCTTCTCCGTCGCCACCAATGCTGCGCTGAGCGGCCAGCAGGTCGAAGGCGTCACCCAGGGCGTCTTCGAGTTGCCCTGCGTCGGCGCCGACACGCCCGCCCAGGGCGCCGCCGTCTACTGGGACAACACCAACAAGCGCTGCACCACCACGGCCAGCGGCAACACCAAGATCGGCGTCGCGACCGAGGCCAAGGCCAACGGTCCCACGGTCGTGAAGGTCCGCCTCAACGGCGTGTTCTGACGTCGGCGGTCATGGACAACTCGATCTTCTTTGCGGCCTTTAGGGCGGCGGGCTTCCTCAAGCCCGCCGTCTACAAGCCCGGCCAGCCGGGCGAGAAAAGCTTCGACTGTCAGTGGCAGAGCCCCGACATGCTGTTGCTGGCCGACGAGGCGCAGGGCGCTGAGTTCCTGATCGAGTTCCAGACCGCCGACCTCCCGCCGCTGCGCATCGATGACCGCATCGACGTCGACGGCGTGTCCTACGCCGTGCGCACTCCGCCGATGAAGAAGGGCGACGCCTTCTTCAGCACCGTCGCCCTCAAACCGGCCTGACCCATGCCCACCTTCGCCAAGCAACTGCTCGACGCGGCCGAGACCGCCCTGGCCAGCCAGCTCGCCATCCCGGCCAGCAGCACCTACTTCGAGCGCGTCGCGCCGATCAGCGATGACGAATGCCCGGCGCTCAACGTCGCCGTCGGCGAGGCCCGAAAAATCGGGGTGGTGGGCAGTGAGGGCGAATACGACCTCATCGAGCTGGAGGTCGACATGTCCTTCAGCGTCCACACCCGCGGCGAGGCCCGCACCCGCGTGGCCGACCCCTTCGTCGACGCCGTCAACGGCGCGCTCATGCGCGACCCGAGCCTCGGCGGACTGGCCCAGCGGCTGGGCCTGTTCTCGCTGCGGCCGCGCCAGGCGCCCGCCGGCACCACCGTCGGCATCGCCGACGTTCTCTACCGGGCGCGTTGCCTCGTGCGCGAGCGCGACCTGTCCATCTTCACCCACTGAACTCACACACTCAAAGGAGCCCATCATGGCTGGTCGCGGTCAAATCGCTTTTCACTCCGGTGCCCTGTTCGTCAAGGGCACCGGCGCCAACCCCCGTGCGCTGCGCGTCGCCACGCTGCAAGAAACCTCGTTCGACTTCAAGGCCAGCAACAAAGAGCTGACCGGCGAGAACATGTTTGCGGAGGCCATCGGCCGCGGCAACATCAAGATCTCTGGCAAGGCGAAGTCGGGCCGCTTCAACGGCGCGCTCATGAACCAGCTGTTCTTCGCGCAGCCCGACGCGAACATCCTGTCGCAGGCCAAGCTCATCGCGCTGGACGAACCCGGCACCGTTGCCACTGCGACGGTCACGGTCGCCAACGGCACCAACTTCCTGGAAGACCTGGGCGTGCAGTCCGCCACCACCGGCGAGCAGTACGAGCGCGTCACCAGCGCTCCCGCGGCCAAGCAGTACAGCGTCAACGAGGCCACAGGCGTCTACACCTTCAACGCCACCGAAAACACGAACAGCCTGCTGTTCAGCTACCTGCACAAGACCGTGGCCGCTGGCGCCAAGACGCTGAAGATCACGAACCAGCTGGCTGGCGAGGCACCCACCTTCAAGGGCATCTTCAGCACCAAGTTCCAGGGCCAGACGCTCACGCTGACGCTCAACGCGCTGGTGTCCGAGTCGCTGGCCTTCGGCTTCAAGAACGAAGACTTCTCCATGCCCGACTTCAGCTTCGCCGCCCAGGTGGACTCGCTGGGCGCGGTCGGCGAGCTGTCGATGACCCAGTTCCAATGAGCGCCGGTCTGACCCTCGTCGTGGGTGGCAAGGCGATGCCGCTCGCGCCGCTCAACTACAAGGCGCTCAAGGCGCAGCGCGAGAATATCCGGCGCGTCTCCGTCATGGAGTTCACGAACGCCTACGAGCTGTTCGATGCGCTGACCGGCGTCATCCACGCCTCGCTGGCTCGTGGCGCGCCCGAGCTGACGGTGGATCAGGTCGAGGAAGCGCTCGACGAGCCCACCGCCGAAGTCCTCTACAACGAGGTGCTGCGCATCTCGTTCCCCGCGCAAGCGGGGGAGGCGGCGGCGGCGAGCCCATCTGGCGCATCGACTGGGACGCCCTGATCGTCGAGGCCATCGACTTCACCGGCTGGACCTGGGATGACGTCGAGCACCAGATGGACCTGCACCGCCATGCCGCCTTCTCGCGGCACTGGCGACGCTCGCCGCCGCTGCAGGCAATGGTTCAGGCCTACCTCGGCATCGAGCCCGATGAAGAGCCTGAGCCCCTGACCCCCGAGACCGAAGAGGACGCGCTGCGCCACTTCGTGTCGATGTTCGCTGCCGCCGGCGGCAACGTGAACTGAAGGCATCCACATGAGCGACCAGAAAGCCCGCATCGAGATCCTGGCCGACGCCCGCCAGGCTGTCCGCGAGCTGGGCAGCTTCGCGTCCAGCGTGTCCGCAACGTCGAGCCGCGTGCTGGGCCAGTTGAGCGGCATCGGCGGCGGCGTGCTCGCGCTGCACGGCCGTTTCGCCGCGCTGGGCGCGCTGGTGGGCGGCGGCTTGCTCACCGCCGGCGTGAAGGCGCAGATCGACCTGGCCGATGCCGCCAACGATTCGGCCGAGGCTGCGGGCGTGGGCGTCCAGACTTTCACCGAGCTGAGCTGGGCTTTCCAGATGGGCGGGGGCAATGCTGACTCGCTCGGCAAGACGCTCACCAAGGTCAACGATGCGATGGCGAAGGCCGCCGCGGGCGATCCCGACATGAAGCGGTTGTTCGGCCAAACGCTAAATGTCTCTGTGCGGGACGCTACCGGCGCTATCCGCGGTGTCGATGAGGTGCTGGAAGACATCGCCGAGCGCTTCGCAGCGCTGCCGGACGGCCCCGAGAAGGCCGCGTTGGCCGTCAAGATCTTCGGCGAGCGCATCGGGCCGGGCCTGCTGCCGCTGCTCAACATGGGTAAGGCCGGCATTCACGAAGCCCGCGAGGAGTTCCGGCGGCTGCACGGCACCATCAGCGACGACTTCGCGCAGGGCGCGGGCCAGTTCAACGACAACATGGACCGCATCAACGTGGCAATGCAGGGCGTGCGCGCCACGATGGCCAACGCCGTGATGCCCACCCTGGTGGAGTTCTCCAACTTCTTCGTCAAGGCGGCGAAGGACGTCGGCACGTTCGAAGCCGCCTGGCTCACCTTCGGCAAGGTGGCCGCCCGCGTGCTGGGCACCGACGAGATCGGCCAGTACCGCGGCCAGCTGCGGGATCTCGAAGGGGAGATGGAGCGAATCAAGCTCGTCATGATCGGCGTGGAGAACACGCTTGCCCGAGAGCCGGGCCATGCCGGCGCCGCCCGCCGCATGGCCACGCTCACTGCGCAGCTGGCAAAGGCAGGCGCTCAGGCCGAGGAAACCCGGCGCAAGATCGCCGGTCTGGAGGAAGACGCTAAGGGGCCGCCGCCGGCACCCAAGCCCAAGTCGGCCGACGGCTCCGGTTCGCCCCTTGGCGACTTGTCCAAGCCCGCCGCGGTCAACCGCACCGCCGAGTGGGCCAGCGTGCTGGAGCAACAGAAGAAGGCCTATGCCGACGGCATGGCGCTGCAAGGTCAGTTCACCGAGTGGGGCCATGCCGAGGAGTCGCGCTACTGGCAGGGCATCCTCTCGCGAGCTGATCTGAGCCAGGCCGAAAAGCTGGGCGCCACTGAGCGCCACCTCACGGCCGAGCGCAACCAGCGCAAGCAGGCCGCTGCCACCGACCTGGCGACCCAGCAGGTGGCCATCGACGCTGCCCGCAACAACTTCGCCCAGCAGGCCGAGCTGATGCAGGCCTACGTCGCGCGCGTCGCCGGCATGTACGGCGAAGACAGCCGCGAGTACCAGCAGGCCCTGCGCAGCCAGCTGCAGATGAGGCGCGACCACGAGGGCCGCCTGCGGGACATCGCCAACCAGCGCCGCGAGGCCGAGACGCAAGACCAGCTCGATGAGGTCGCCGACATCGAGCGCATGGCCGAGCTGGCCCGCAGCCTTGGCCAGCTCACGCAGCTGCAGCTGCTGCAGATCCGCGCGCAGTCCATCGAGCAGCGTCGCCTGATCGAGCTGCAGGCCAAGCAGGCCGAGCTGGAGGCCGAGAAGGGCGGCCCCAACGACCCCGTGGCCGTCGAACGCACTCAGGCCGAGATCGCGGCCATCAAGCGCCGCTACAAGGGTCTCGCCGACGACAACCAGGGCCAACAGAGCGTGCAGCGTGCCGACCCCATGTCCAACGTCGCGAACACCAGCCAGCAGCAGCTGCAGCAGGGCTTCACGCAGCTGCTCACTCGGTTTCGCGTCACCGCCCAAGGCGTGCGCGACATTGCCCGCCAGATCGGCACCAGCATGGTCACCGAGATGGTCAGCAAGCCGCTGGCAGAGTGGCTCGTCGGCCAGGCGCGCATGGTTGCCATGACCTGGTTGTTTGGCCAACAGAAGGTTGGCGCCGAAGCCGCGGCGCAGGGGCAGATCACCGCGGTGCAGGCGGCGGGCAGCCTAAAGACCATCGCCATGCGCGCCTACGAGGCTGCCGCCGGCGCCTACAGCGCCATCGCCTCCATCCCCTACGTCGGCCCCGTGCTTGCGCCCATCGCGGCAGGCGTTGCACTGGCGGGTGTCTTCGCATTTGCGAAAAACATCATGAGCGCCGAGGGCGGTTTCGACATCCCGAAGGGCATGAACCCTCTCGTGCAAACGCATAGCAATGAAATGATCCTGCCATCCCGCCACGCCGACACCATGCGCGCGCTCAGCGACCTGCACCTGCAGGGCGGCCTCGGCGGCGGTGGTGGCGGCGATCACTACGCCATCAACGCGCTCGACGCCAAGAGTTTCGACCGCATGCTGCGAGGCCGCCAGGGCGACATGCTCGTGCGCGCCGGCGCCCGCCACCTGCGCAACCGCACCTCACGATGAGCACGGCAGTCTTCCCCAAGTTCGCGGGCCTGTCGGCGGAGCGCACCGTCAGCACGGCGTTCAGCACGCGCGTGCAGCGGGCAGTCAGCGGCCGCCGTGCCGCGATGGGCGAGCGCATCTACCCGGTCTGGACTTTCAGCTTGCGCTACAACTTCCTGCGCGCCTCGCCGTCTGTGGCCGACGTGCAGGCCCTGCGCGCGTTCTTCCGTGCCCGCCGTGGCGCGCTCGACCCGTTCTACTTCCGCGACGAGACCAACAACGCCGTCGTGGCGCAAACGGTCGGCCTCGGCGAGCTGGGGCGCGTCACCTTCCCCCTGGTCTACAACGAGGGCGGCACCATCGACCGCGTCGGTGCCGTCGACATCACCGGCGCCGCGCCCGTGGCACTTGTCAACGGCACGCCGGTATCGGCCACCTTCGGCCGCGACACGCTCACGCTGGCCAGCGCAGCAGCACCGGGGGCCACCGTCGCGTGGACCGGCGCCTATTTCTATCACGTGGCCTTTGCCGACGACAAGCTCGACCTGAAGCGCTTCCTGCACCAGCTCTTCAGCGCCGACGGCCTGTCGCTCGAGACCGTCAACCAGTACAGCTGACACCATGCCCATGACCGAACCCGAGCTGGCAGCCCTGAACACGTGGCTGGCCGGCACCGACGAAGGCTGCCGCTTCGACCTGCTCACCATCACCACGCGCACCGGCCTTGTGCTGCGCTGGACGAACGCCGACGTGCCGCTCACCACGCCGGACAACCGCACCTTCGTGCCGGCGGCGTATGAGCGCGACCGGCTCAAGGTCAACGCCAACCTGCAGATCGATGACGTGCAGCTGACGGTGTTCGTCGACAGCGTCGACGCCATTGCCGGCCAGCCCATGCTGCACTTCGCCGCTCGCGGCGGCCTCGACGGCGCTCGTGTGATGCTGGAATGGCTGTTCCTGGACGTCGACGGCGCACAGAAGGGCTACGTCACCCGTTTCGAAGGCCGCACCGGCCCCGCCGAGACTGGCCTGGGCACGGTGGAAGTGTCCATGCGCAGCCTGATCGCGCAGCTGGAGCGCATGGTGCCGGCCGAGATCTACCAGCCCGGGTGCCGCAACACCATCTACGACGCCTTCTGTGGCCTCAGCGTCGCGGCTGCCGAGATCCCCGGCACCGTCACCGGCCTGTCTGGCGTGCGGCTCGACTTCTTCAGCAGCGGCCTCGGCCAAGCGGCCGGCTTCTTCGACCTGGGCGCCGTGCGCTTCACCAGCGGCCTGCTGGAGGGCGAGCAGCGCACCGTGCGTGCGTACGCCGCCGGCGGCGTGCAGACGGTGCTGCCCTGGCCCAGCCAGCCGGCCATCGGCGACACGTTCGTCATCCGCCCCGGCTGCGACCGCACCAAGGCACGTTGCAGTGCCCTGGGCAACGTCATCCGCTTCCGCGGCGAGCCCCACATCCCAGCGCCCGAAACGGCCTCCTGACATGACCCCCTCAGACCTTCGCGCGCTGCTTCAGGAAGAAGCCCGGCGCTGGATCGGCACGCCCTATCACCACCAGGGCTGCGTGCGCGGCGCCGGCGTGGACTGCCTGATGCTGCTGGTCGCAGTCTTCAAGGCGCCTGGCGTTCTGCCGGCCGAGTTCGACCCCCGGCCCTATGCCCCGCAGTGGCACCTGCACCGCAGTGAGGAGACCTACCTTGCTGGCCTCGATGCCTGGCTGCATCCGCTGCCCGAGGGCGCGCCGCTGCAGCCCGGCGATGTCGTCGTCTGGCGCTTTGGCCGCACGTTCAGCCACGCCGGCCTCGTGGTGCAGCAGGGCGATCAACTGGAGGTGCTGCACGCCCTCGCGCAGGCCGGGGAGGTCACCCAGGATCGCTTCGATGCCGCCGTGTTCGCTGGCCGCGAGATGCGCGCCTTCACCCTGTTTCGTGAGGTGGCGTGATGGGTGGCCAGAGTTTCACCAACGAAGCGCAGAAGATTGCGGACATCCGCATCCAGAGCAGCAGCTACGGCAGCACCATTCCGTGGCTGCTGTGCGGCCGCGGCCGCGTGGCCGGCAACCTGCTGTACTACGGGGCCTTCAAGGCCATCAAGCAAACCGAGCAGGTGAACAGCGGCGGCAAGGGTGGCGGCGGCGGGCAAACCAACGTCACCTACGCCTATCAGGCCGCTGTCATCATCGGCCTGGCCCGCGGGCCGCTGGTGGCTGGCGGCAACATGTGGCGAGGCAAGAGCCAGTTCGCCAGCTTCGCCGCCGGCGGCCTGTCGTTGCAGCTCGGTAACCTGGGGCAGGCCGCGTGGAGCTGGCTGTCCACCAACGACCCCACCAAGTCGCTGGGCTACAGCGGCATGGCCTACGCCTACGCACAGGCCTACTCGCTGGACGACAGCGCCAGTCTGCCCAACCACAACTTCGAGCTGGACGCCGGTGGCCTGGGTGTGGTGCCCGGCGTCGGCGAGCCTGTTCACGACGGTGACCCTCGCGTCGCCGTCGAGCGCCTTCTCACAGACACCCGTTCGGGCGGCGCCTGGCCAGCCGACCGACTGCTCGGCCTGGATCGTTACCAGGCGTACTGCCGCGCCGCAGGCCTGTGGATCAGCCCCGTGCTCTCCGAACAGCGCAGCTGCCTGGACTGGCTGGCCCAGCTGCTCATGCTGACGAACACGCGCGCCGTCTACAACGGCAGCGCGCTGGAGCTGGTGCCGATGGGCGACAGCGACCTGTCCGCCCACGGCGCCTCCTACGTTGCCGACATCACGCCCGAGATCGACTACACGCACGATCACTTCATGCCCGACAAGGGCGACCCGCCCGTGCGCATTCGCCGGCACCAGGGACTGGGCTCCGAGGCCAGCACCGCCACGAGCGACGACGTCGGCTACAACGTCATCACGCTCAACATCGAGAGCCGCGCCAGCGGTTACGCCGAGCAGCCGGTCAGCCGCGACGACCTGGCCAGCATCGAGATGTACGGCCGCCGCGAGAAGGACGCCATCGCCGCGCCCGAGATCAAAGACCCTGCCATTGCCGCACAGATCTGCCAGCAGCTACTGCAGGACGAGTTGGCCAAGCGCAACCGCTACGAGTTCAACGTGGGCTGGCAGAGCTGCCTGCGCAGCCCCGGGCGCCTCGTCACGCTCACCGAGCCCAGCCTCGGCCTGGACCGCCTGCCGGTGCGCATCCTTGAGGTCGAGGAGCTGGATGACCGCCGCATCGCCATCGTGGCCGAAGACGCCCCCATCGGCATCGCCACCGCGCCGCGCTACGGCACCCAGGCCGGCAGCGGGTACTCAGCGGACTACAACGTCGCGCCCGGCGACATTGACGAGCCCGTCATCTTCGAAGCGCCGGCCCAGCTCACACGCACAGGTCTCGAGGTCTACGTCGCGGTCCGTGGCAGCGGGGCATCGTGGGGTGGCTGCCATGTGCATGTCAGCCTCGACGGTCTGACCTACCGCCAGATCGGCACGGTCACCGGCCCCGCGCGCTACGGCTATCTCGCCGGTGCCATGAGCAGCACGGTCGGCGTGCAGGGACTAAGCGGCCAACAGCTGCTCGGCGGCAGCTCGGAAGATGCCGCTACCCTGCAGACGCTGTGCTGGGTTGGCCCTGGCGCGCAGGAGTACTTCGCCTACGAAACGTCGGCGCTGGTCGGCTCAGGCGCCTACACCCTCGGGGGCCTAGTGCGCGGCGCCTACGGCACGCTGCAAAGCGCTCACACCGCAGGGGACCGCTTTGTGCGCGTCGACGACTCGGTCGTCAAGAGCGGCGACCTCGACCTCTCGTTGATCGGCAGCACGCTTCACTTCAAGTTCACGAGCTTCAACGTTTTCGGTGGTGGTCAACAGAGCCTTGGCGAGGTGACTACCGTCACCTACACCGTCACTGGTGTCATGGCGCAGCTGCTGCCGGGCATCGCGGGAAAGAGCCTGCTGGTGCACGCGTCTGCACTGACGTTCCAGTACCCCGCCGGCGGGGGCGTCAATCCGAGTTCGATCACTTTGACGGCCACTCGAACCGGCTTGCTGGCTGGTGCCGTCAACTGGGACATCGTCAGCGGCACCGCCAGCATCACCGGCAGTGGCGACTTGGTCACCATCGATGCGTCCAGCATGTTGACGGACAGCATCGCGGTGCGCGCGACCATCACCGACCCCGTGGCAACTTACAGCGCTGAGACGACCATCGTCAAAGTGCGTGACGGGCAGGCAGGTGCCAACGGTGCGCCAGGTGCGCCTGGTGCGCCTGGCGCTCCCGGGTCGCCTGGTGCGCCAGGCAGCCCGGGCTCAGCCGGAGCGCCCGGCGCAGATGGTGCGGATGGCGCTCCAGCGGTTACCGCTACGTTGAGCAACGAGGCCACGGTCTTTCCCGCGGACCCAGCGGGCAACGTCACCAGCTACGCCGGCAACACCAGCACCATTGCCGTGTATGTCGGGATTACCGATGACACCGCCAACTGGACGCCTTCCATCTCGGCCAGTAGCGGTGTCAGCGCCAGCCGCAGCGGCTACACCGTCACTATCGACGGGCTTGCCCCCGGAACGCCCGCGGGCTATGTCGACATCACTGTCGGCCGCGGGGGCTTTGGCACTATCACCAAGCGCTTCTCTGTCAGCAAAAGCCAGGCCGGCAGCAATGGTGCAAATGGTGCCAACGGAGCAAATGGAGCTAACGGCGCCGACGGCGCACCGGGTGCGCCTGGCGCCCCTGGCCCACAAGGGCCCGCCGGCGCCAATGGCTCAAACGGCCAGCGCGGCAGCATCGAGGCGAGCCGCTCGATCAGTGGCAGCAGTTGGAGTGATAGCGATGCTGCGGCTGCGATCAGCGATGCCGGTTACGGCGCGCCGGTCGTGCTTGACCGGGTGACGCTCTACAACGCTGGCGCCGGCTTCACGCAGAGCCGGTACTTCAACGGCAGTTCCTGGCTCCCCTGGTCGGCCCTCATCAACGGAAACCTGCTCGTGAACGGCTCTGTCGGTGCGCAGGCTATGAGCGTCAGCCAGCTCAGCGCAATCACGGCCGATGTCGGCCTGCTGCGAACTGCTTCGTCGGGTGGGCGCCAGGAGCTAGAGGCCAATCGGCAGCGCATCTTCGACGGGGCCGGCAACCTCCGCGTCGTTTCGGGATACCTGCTGTGACTTGGGGCCAGCGAGTGCTTAACGCGAACGGCTCGATCCAGTTCGACACGAGCCTAGCCGTCTACCGCGGCGCGCTGCTGATCGACATCGTGTTGTACGGCGTCATTGGCGCCCCCCAGCAGGTCATCAGCTACCCGCAGTGGGCCGGCCGCACGGTGTTCTGGTCGCACGTCGGTCCCAAGTCAGGCTCGGCGGCCATCACGGTGAGCTACGCAAGCGGCTACCCCGTCGTCGCCTTTCCAACGTTCGCCGAGGCAGGCGCGACGCGAACGGCTTTCGTCTTCGTCAACTAGGAGGCTCGTATGAAGACTTTCACCGCTCTCTTTACTTTCGCTTTGGTTCTCGCAGCGTGCGGCGGAGGCGGTGCGCCGGTCAGTGCGCCAACACCGACCGCACCGGCCCCCGCATCGACAACTTCACCACAGGGAATCGACCTCATGAGCTATGGCATCGTGGTCTACACGGCGGACGGCAACTTGGCCGTGAGCAGCCAAGCCGTCGCGCTGCACTATCTCGGGCAGCCCGTGTTCACCGGCTCCGTCTTCGAGTCGGGCGTTGACGGCTCTTTTGCGCGTTTCACGATCACGTCGCCCAACGGCGCTCCACTGCCGGTGTTCCGCATGACGCCAGGCGACGGCAACTGGGCCGAGGCGCCTGTCGTGCGACTGGTCTCCGGCACGACGTACGAGATCCTCGTGCGTGCCAGCGTCACGCCGCAGGTGTATTGCTTCGGCAGGCTGGCCGCCGCCACAGCGCCGGCTGAGGCGTGGGGGGCGCGCGTGCTGGGCGCGAGCGCCGAAGTTCAGTGGGACACGACACGCAAGCCCTTGCTGGTGCATTCCTTTGTCACGCTGCCAGCTGTGTCAGGTTTGCCAACTGGCGGTGTGTGGGACTCGACTGCGGCGACGCTGCCCACGTACCCCGGTGTCGTCGTGGCCGCAGTTGGCGGCGCAGGCGGCGGCTACCAGTTCGGTTCGCGCACCGTCAACGTGGCCATGCGGCTGTCGAGCAATGCCATCGACCGCGTTGTTGGCAGCCGCTGGACTTCGACAGGTGGCAGCCCCGACTCTGCGCCCTTGCTGCAGGGCGGCCTGGGGCCGGCGCCGACGCTCATCATCGACCTCACTCCCTACCTCTGAACGCCATGGCAATGTCTCTGCCCCGTGAGCTGCCCTCGGGCGTCACCACGACCTATCACCGCATCCTTCGGGCCAACTTCAACTTCAATCCGCCGGCGGCTTATCAGGCCGACGGCATCACGGTGCTGGTGGAGTTGGAGATCGGCGAGTACCTGAGCCACGAAGCCCGCCTGGACGGAAAGAACCCCGTGCGAAGCGAGGTGCTCTGCATCCCGGCAAGCGAAGGGACGAAGTCGGTGCTGGACACCATTTACCCGTTCCTTAGCCAACCGCCGGGCGAAGGCGCGCAGTTCGGCTACGAAGGCGCGGCGCCGGTCTGACTGATCCAGCGCCGCCATTCCCTGCAAGCACCGCCCCACCTCAAGCGCCTGAAAGGCCGCCCATGCCCGAACCCACCTCCACCGCCGTTGCCACTGTGGCCACGGCGGCCGCAACCGTGCCCGCGCTGACGGCGTTCGGCGTGCCCCTGGGCTTGCAGCCCGAGCTGCTCGTCGCCGGCTTTGCTGGCGCGCTGGTGGCCATCGTGCTGCTCAACGCCGTGCCGGGGCCCAGTGACACCTGGCGCGAGCTGCTGCGCACGACGACCCGGCGGATCGGCGCCGCGGTCGCTAGCAGCCTGACGGCGGGCTACCTCGTTCCGATGCTCGCCGCCAGCGTCTCGATCAGCCAGCCCGTTCTGCTGGGCATGGCATTCGCCGCCGGCGCCGGCGCGCAGCAGTTGCTGCGCAAGGCGATCGCGCGGGTCAGTGCAACCGCCGGCAGTGCCGGGGAGGGCGCCTGATGCTCGGCGTCCTGCACTGGCTCGCCGCCCTCGTCATCCTCGCTGAGGCCCTGAACAAGGCCGAGCGCACCGACCCCGTTCGCGCGGGGCTGAAGCCGCGCGAACGCGCCACCGAGTGGCTCAAGGCCGCCGCCTGGCTGCTGCTGGCCCTTGGCGCCGGCGGCGGCCTAGCAAGACCCCTGCTGGCGCTTCCTGCGCCAACCCTGCCCGAAGTCTGCATCGCGGCTGGCTTCGCGGTCCTCATCGTCCGCACGCGAGTCAAGGAAGGCTAATCCCATGATCTCCATCGCCACCCTCATCGGCGCCGGCATCGCGCCAACACAGGCCCGCCTGTGGGCCGGCCCGCTCGCCGCCGCGGCGCTGCGCTTCGGCATTGACCGCCCCGTCCGCGAGGCCGCCTGGGTCAGCCAGTGCGCCCACGAGAGCGGCAACTTCATCCACCTCGAGGAGAACCTCTTCTACACGACGGCAGAGCGCGTGCGCGCGATGTTTCCCTCGCGTGTGCCGAGCCTCGATGTCGCCGCGACGCTGCTGCGCAACCCGAAGGCGCTGGCCAACCGCGTCTACGCCAACAAGAACGGCAACGGCGACGAGAGCAGCGGCGACGGCTGGGCCTACCGTGGCCGTGGCCTGATCCAGCTCACCGGCCGCGCCAACTACCTCGCCGCTGCGGCGGCGCTCGATCAGCCGTACAAGACGCAGCCCGACCTCGTCAGCCAGCCGCTGCACGCCGCGATGACGGCCGCGTGGTTCTTCGTCAGCGCGAATGGCCTGGTGCTGGCGGACGCCAGCAACATCGACGCACTGACCCGCGCCATCAACGGCCCGGCGATGGCCGGTCGCGATGATCGGCGCCAGCGCTTCGAGCAGGCTGTGCGAGCGTTTGCGTGATGGGCGCGCTCTCGCCCTACTTGCTTCTCGGGGCAGGCGGCGCCTGGCTGGCCAGCCTGGCCGCTGCGGCGCACCTTGCCTACGGCGCCGGCAAAGACGCTGAGACTGCCGCCCAGTCCCGTGAAGACAAGGCTGCGGCCGTCGCCGCCGACGCGGCCGCCAGCGCGATCGCGGAAGCCATTCCCCGAATCACCGTGCGCCACCAGACCGTGCGCCAGGAGGTCGAGCGTGAGATCCAGACTCGTGACGTGTACCGCAACCCTGATTGCGACACTGGCGCTGACAGCCTGCGCCTCTTCAACTCCACCATCCCGGGGTTCGTCGAGCCAGCAGCACCTGGCCCAGGCGCTGTGCCCGCCCCGGACGCCGGCCACTGACTCGTCGCTCGCCGGCTGGCGCCGCAAGGCCCACGAGCTGGGCGAGCAATACGACAAGTGCCGCGGCGCCGTACTGGGAGAGCCGCCGGCGCCCTGAGAAAAAAGACGAGGCGACCGCCGCCGGTGTTGCGAGCACCGTCGACGGCCGCCATCCACAGTCCATGCCTGTGAATAGCCAAGGCCCCGCCACCCTCCGGAGGGCGGGCCGGAATGTAACCCCCTGATATTCACATGGCCCAACCAATCATCCCCTGGGTAGGTGGCAAGCGCCGCCTTGCCGACCAGCTCATCCCTCGCTTTCCGCCGCACCGCTGCTACGTCGAGCTGTTCGCCGGCGGCGCCGCGCTCTACTTCATGCGCCCGCCGGCGGAGGTGGAGGTCATCAACGACATCAACGGCGAGCTGACAAACCTCTATCGCGTGGTCAAGCATCACCTCGAAGAGTTCGTGCGCCAGTTCAAGTGGCAGCTCAGCAGCCGCGAGGTCTTTAAGTGGACCCAGGACACGCGGCCTGAGACCCTGACCGACGTGCAGCGCGCGGCGAGGTTCTTCTACCTTCAGCACCATGCCTTCGGCGGCAAGGTGCAGGGCCAGACCTGGGGCACAGCCACTACGGCGCCGCCGGTCAACCTGCTGCGCCTTGAAGAAACGCTGAGCGCTGCCCACCTCAGGCTCACCAGCGCCTACATCGAGACCCTGAGCTGGCTAGCCTGCCTGGAGCGCTACGACCGGCCGCACACGTTCTTCTATGCCGATCCGCCGTACTGGCAGACCGAGGGCTACGGTGTAGGGTTCCCCTTTGGTGATTACGAGGCCATGGCCGCTGCCATGCGCCGGATCAAGGGCAAGATGATGGTCAGCATCAACGACCACCCTGCCATCCGCGAGTGCTTCGCCGGCTTCCATATGGAGAGCCTGGAGATCACCTACACGGTCGGTGGTGGCGGTAAACCAGCCGACCGCAGAGAGCTGGTCATATGGAGCTGGGATCAGGCGGCCGAGCCGGCGGGTCTCTTTTAGAAGATGCCATGATTTCTGCTTGGATCACCTTTGCCGCTTATTGGCGCGTTCTCAGTATTCGAGGTGGCGCTACTGCGCAGTAATTCTTTGGGCGGGAGTGTGATTAAGCATTGAGAAAATTTGCTGCACACGCTCTGCTCGGGGCTGCGCAACCACATGCATGCTAAAACTTTCGTCGTTCTCGTTAAGTGGGCCGACAATCTCCAAGCTTCCAAGAATTACGTATACAGTGACTTCAAGCGCATACATTGAGTATCCGTCAAGTGCATTTAACTGAAGTTCTCTCAACGTGGTGGTCCTGCGATCGAATTCAACAGGAATGTTCAGGATATAAGCAATCGCTGCCGCGATTGGTTTTATTGAATCTGGATTTAGCGCGTGTCGAGAACTGGCCGGCGCCTTTTCTCCCAAGATCAACAGCTCCTTGAGTTCGCTGGCCGAAACATTTGCGCTGTCAGCGAGTCTGCCCCAAGCGAGTGCCTCCGTGCGCCTTGCCAGCCTCTCTACAATTTCATCATTGCGCTTCCTGGCAGCTCGTGTGGCTTCGTGCAAACTATCCAACTGCTCCTGCAGACGAGCATTTGTCGCATTGTGCGCTTGCATGAACATGCCCATTTCATGCTGAGGTACCGGCGTCACGCGCTCTTGTGCCTGAATTAGTCGACGTTTTCGGTTTTCGTTCCAGACGGTAAATGCAGCCAGATTGGCTTCCGCAAATGGCCAAGCCAACGTGTATATAGATGCGGCTAAGAACGGAAAAATGCCCATTGGAATCAATTTTCCAGATGGGTATAGAATCGTATCTATGTATTGAATTTTCTTCTCATAGTCGCCTGAGCCGAAAATGACAAGAAACAGCTTGTAGTTGGTTAGAACAAAGCTGATCGCGAAAGACGCTAGAAACGGCGTTTCTAGTCGCTTTTTTACGCCTTCTTTGATGCCGTCCACTATTTCGTCAACATGTCCCAAGGAATTCTCCTTGCTCTTTATTGAGCAATAACTTGCATCGATCAGGATGCACTAAGCAATTGACCTTTTCGGAGAAGAAGGAGCGGAGCGCTGCTTACTTCGTCACCACGCGCAGAACTCGTTCTAGCCAAGGGTAGTCCTGGTACTTGTCGAATCGGTCGCCGGTGTGCTGAAGGTGGGTGTAGCGCTTCAACGACTGCCAAGACCGGTGACCCGAAACCGCCGCGACTTGTGGGATTGTCCAGCCCAGCTCGAAGAGCCGGCTGATGCCGTCATGCCGCAGGTCATGGAAGTGCAGGTCATCGATGCCCAGCAGTGCGCAAGCACGAGTGAACGACGTGCTGACGGACTCGGCGTTGTACGGCCATATGCAGCCGGTGGTCTCCGGTTGCGTGTCGATCAGCTGCAGCGCCTCCGGCGTCAGCGTGGTGCGCACGTCGTTGCCGATTTTCTCACCGGGGTTTTTCATGTCGCGCACGACGAGCTGCATGGCAGGGCGCTCCAGATCGGCGCTGGTGACGCGGCAGATCTCTTCCTGCCGGCGCGTCGAGAAGATGGCGAAGAGGATCAATCGCTGCATCGGCAAGCTGGCAGGCCGCTTCAGCGACACGACCTCGTAGTGCGTCATGAGCTGGTTCAGCTCGTCGAGCGTCGGGCGGCGCGTGCGTTCCTTGGACTTCGATACCAGCCCGAGCTTCTTCAGCACGATCTGAGCGTCTTCCATCGCCTGCGTGTCAAGCGGGTAGCCCCAGGCCGGCCGCGCCACGGTGAAGATGGCGCCTAGGTGCGACATGT
Organism: Pelomonas dachongensis; assembly: GCF_043555865.1. Taxonomy (NCBI): domain Bacteria; kingdom Pseudomonadati; phylum Pseudomonadota; class Betaproteobacteria; order Burkholderiales; family Sphaerotilaceae; genus Roseateles; species Pelomonas dachongensis. The sequence goes on along the minus strand of NZ_JBIGHY010000002.1, from coordinate 691,029 downwards.
AGTTGCCGCGCGTTTGAGGCTGCACCTTCAGTGACTGCGCGAAGGCCACCAGCTCGGGGCTGCCGATCTCCGAGCAGCGCTTCTTGGCAAGCGCGGCCTCCTTGATGGTGTTGAGCACCTGCGTTTTGGTCTTCCCGTGCGTCTTCTGCTTCTCGCGGTTGTACTGGTCAATGACCTCGGAGAGTGTCGGGTCTGGCACCTTGGTCAGCGCGCCTGGCTTGGCCAGCTCGGCCTCGCGCCCCTTCATCCAGATCTTGGCGGCCTGCTCGCGGTCGAAGGTCTCCGACTCGGAGTGCACCACCTTGCCGGCCTTCTTGATGCGCACCAGCGCCGTGTACCCAATCGAGCCGTCTTTTCTCTTGCGCGGGATAATCGTGCCCATGGGGTCGGTGCAACAAAGCAGTTTTGTTGCACTTCATGTTACCCCGGCACGAAAAAATGACCGAAAAAGAGCTGAAAACGAGCGGGAATCAGACAGCCGCTGAAGGCCCGTTCTCCTCTATGGGCAGCGCTTCTCCCAGCAGGTGGCGGCTGAGCGTGGCGCCGATGATGGACTGGACGGACCGTCACTGTCGCTACCTGCACCGCCTCATCACGCGCCACACGCTGCTGTACACGGAGATGGTGACGACCGGCGCGCTGTTGCATGGCGACCAGCCGCGGCATCTGGACTACAGCGCCGAGGAGCATCCGGTCGCGTTGCAGCTCGGTGGCAGCGAGCCGGCCGACCTGGCTGCCTGCGCGACGCTGGCCGAGCGCTGGGGCTATGACGAGGTCAACCTGAACTGTGGCTGCCCCAGCGAGCGCGTGCAGAAGGGTGCTTTCGGTGCCTGCCTGATGGCCGAGCCGCAGCTGGTGGCCGACTGCGTGAAGGCGATGCGCGACGTGACCACGCTGCCGGTCACCGTCAAGCACCGCATCGGCATCGACAAAATCGAGAGCTACGAATTCGTGCGCGACTTCGTGGGCACCGTGGCGGCGGCCGGCTGCGAGGTCTTCATCGTCCATGCCCGCAACGCCTGGCTGCAAGGACTCTCACCGAAAGAGAACCGCGAGATCCCGCCGCTGCGCTACGAGCTCGTCGCACAGCTCAAGCGCGAGTTCCCGCAGTTGACCATCGCCATCAACGGTGGCCTGAAGACGCCCGAAGAGATTGCGCAGCAGCTCCAGCATGTCGACGGCGTCATGGTGGGCCGCGAGGCCTATCACGAGCCGTGGAGCATGGCGCAGTGGGACTCGCGCTTCTTCGGCCAGCCCGACCCCGCGGCCAGCCGCGAGCAGGTCGAGGCGCAATGGCTGGACTATCTGGACCGCCTGCACGCGGCGGGCCGCTCCTGGCCGCATGCGATGCGCCATGCGCTGGGCCTGTGGAACGGCACGCCGGGTGCGCGCCGCTGGCGCCAGGTCTGGAGCGACCATCGCCTGAAGAACTTGCCGCCGCGCGAGGTGGCCGCCCAGGCCACCGCAGCGCGCCAGTCGGGCATGCTCGCTGCCGCTTGAGGCCCCACCGTGGCGGCCGATGTCGACCGTCCCGGGCAAGAGCCACCGATGCGACCGATGCCGCAGGACGAGTCGCTGTGGAGCCACAGTTTCGACACGGCGCTGGGCCGCTGCGGCATTGTCTGGAGCGGGCAGGGCATCGTGGCGTCGCTGTTGCCCGACGCCAGCCCCGCGCTGCTCGCCCGTTGGCATCCGAGGGCACAACTGGTCACGGAACTGCCGCCCCTGATCGGCCATGCCGTCGATGGCATCCGCGCCTTGCTGGCCGGCGAGGCGCGCGACCTTGGCGACATCCCGCTCGATGAGCGCGGCATCCCGGAATTTCGCCGCCAGGTGCATGCGCTGACGCGCGCTATCCCGCCTGGCCAGACTCGCACCTACGGCGAGATCGCCGCGGCGCTGGGCCAGCCCGGCGCCGCGCGTGCCGTGGGGCGCGCCGAGGGTGATAACCCGTTCCCGCCCATCGTGCCCTGCCATCGCGTGATGGGGGCCGGCGGCCAACCCACCGGCTTCTCGGCGCCGGGCGGTCTCGAGACCAAGCGCCGCCTGCTGCTCATCGAGGCGCGCGCCACGGGTCAACTGGCGGGCGATCAGCAGCCGCTTTTTTGACTGTCCGACACGGCCGGGCGCTGCGTCCTACGCGCTGAAGCCGTTGCGACCGACGGCGCTGCGGCACCCCCGGCGCTCCAATCTCTCTGTCGGCGTTGGGACCGACTTGGAGCGGCCTTCGAGCCGAGTGAGGAAACGACATGTCGACCATCCACCGCAAGCATGGGGTGATTCCGTCTGCGCTGCTGTTGAGCCTGTTGAGTTTGGCGCTGACGGCATGCGGAGGCGGTGGAGGCGGCGGCGGTGCCGCGGGCTCGCCCAGCTTGTCCAGCCCGGCCGCAGGGTCCGAAACCGTGCCAGCTCCTGCGCCGTCGCCTGCTCCTGCGCCGTCGCCTGCTCCTGCGCCCACGCCCGCGCCGGCTCCCGAGCCTGTGCCCGGGCCCGCACCCGCACCCGCACCCACACCCACACCCACACCCGCACCCGCACCCGCACCCGAGCCGCCGCCAGCCGCCGGCGCTGCCTGCGAGCCGGGCGATGCGCCCACCGTGCGCGCCAATGCGTTCGCGCTGATGAACGTCGTGCGCACGGCTGCGGGCCTGCCGCAGTTCGTGCGCGCGCCCGCCATCGACGGCACGGCCCAGGCGCATGCGCAGTACGTCGTCGCCAACGGCAGCCCGGGCACCGAGGAGACAGCGTCGCGGCCGTGCTTCACAGGCGTGGACTTCGCCCAGCGCCTTGCCGGCGCCGGCGTCGCGGTGGCCGAGTTGCCGGGCCAGCGCATGCGCAGCGAGATCGTCATTGCCTACACGAACGCGGCGGGCGTCGAACTGCAGCCGTGGGACATCGTCAACAACACGCTGCACAACGTCTACGGTCGCATGCTGCTGCTGGATACGCGGGCGCTGCAGATCGGCCTGGGCTTCTCGGCCCGGCCTGCCGGCGCGCAGCGCGCGCTGGTGCTGGACTCGGTGCTGCCGCCCGGCGCGGCGACCGACGGCAGCGCCTGGGTCGTATGGCCGCGCGATGGTGCGACGGGCCTGCCCACGGCCATGGGGCCGTCCGACATGAAGCCGCTGGCCGCTGGCCTCACCGAGGGCTATCCGGTCTCGGTGCACACGATGGCACCGCTGCAGGTCAGCCGTTTCGTGCTGACGCGGGCCAGTGACGGCGTGGTCGTTGCCGCCACGCTGCTGACCACCGCCGCGGACCGCAACGCATTCCTGGCGCGCGGCGAGGCCGCCCTGGTGCCGCACGCGCCGCTGGCGGCAGGCACGACCTACCGCGCCGAGGTGGATGCCACCATCGCCGGCAATGCCGTACACAAGACCTGGTCGTTCACGACCGCGCCCTGACGACGCCCGTTGACGCGGACCGGCGCATGCGCCGTCACCCGTGACAATCGGGCATGTCCTTCGCATCACTGGGCCTCACGCCCGCCCTGCTGCGCGCCGTGCGCGAGCAGGGCTATCACGCTCCCACCGCCATCCAGGCTGCGGCGCTGCCGCCGGTGCTTGCCGGCCGCGACGTGCTCGCCATCGCCCAGACCGGCTCCGGCAAGACCGCTGCGTTCGTGCTGCCGCTGCTGCAGCGGCTGGTCGAGTCGCCCGCGCGCCCCGGGCCGCGCGTGCTGGTGCTGGCGCCTACGCGGGAGCTGGCCGCGCAGACGGCCGAGCTGCTGCGCGAACTGGCGGCTCGGCTGCTGCACCGGCCCAAGATCGCGCTGGCCTTCGGCGGTGTCTCCATCAACCCGCAGCTGATGGCGCTACGCGGTGGGTGCGACGTGATGGTGGCCACACCCGGCCGGCTGCTGGACCTGCTGGACCACAACGGCCTGCAGCTTGCCGGTGTGCAACACCTGGTACTGGACGAGGCCGACCGCCTGCTGGGCCAGGGCTTTGCGGACGAACTGCAGCGCGTGCTGGCGCTGGTGCCCGCGCGGCGCCAGTCGCTGCTGTTCTCGGCGACCTTTGCGCCGGCCGTGCAGGCGCTGGCCGACGCGCTGCTGCACGAGCCCGAGCGCATCGTCATCGAGGAGGCGCCGCCGCAGATCACGCAGCGCGCTCTTCAGCTCGACCGTGCCCAGCGCCTGCCCGCACTGCGCCAGCTGTTGCGCGACGAAGCCTGGCCGCGCGCGCTGGTGTTCGTGGCCAGCCGCTACACCGCCGAGCTGGTGTCGGACAAGCTGTTCGCGCACGGCTTCAAGGCTGGCGTGCTGCACGGCGAACTGAGCCAGGGCGCCCGGCGCGAAGTGTTGGCCGCGCTGAAGTCCGGCGAGGTGCAGGTGCTGGTGGCCACGGACGTGGCCGCGCGCGGTCTGCACATCGATGCGCTGGACGCCGTCATCAACTACGAGCTGCCGCGTTCGGCGGCGGACTACACGCACCGCATCGGCCGCACCGGTCGTGCCGGCGCGCGGGGCGTGGCGGTCAGCTTCATCTGCGCGGACAGTGCCGAGAACGCCGAGAGCCACTTCCGCCTCATCGAGAAACGCCGGGACCAGCGCGTACCGCGCGAGCGTCTGGCGGGCTTCGAGCCCGAGGCCGTGGCCAGCGAGGCGCAGGCCACGGGCGGCATCAAGAGCGCCACGCGCAAAAGCAAGAAGGACAAGCTGCGCGAGGCCGCCGCTCGCGCTGCAGGGGACGCCGATGGGCATTGAGATTGAACGCAAATTCCTTGTGGCCAGCGACGGGTGGCGCACGCAGGCCTCTAGCGCCATCCGCTTCAGCCAGGGCTACCTGAGCCGCGACCCGGCGCGCACGGTGCGCGTGCGCATCGCCGGTGAGCAAGCCTTCCTGACCATCAAGGGCGCGACTCAAGGGGCCACGCGTGCCGAGTTCGAATACGCCGTCCCGCTGGCCGATGCGCACCAGCTGCTGGCGCTGGCCGACGGCCCGGTCGTCGAGAAGGTGCGCCACCTGTGCGAGGTGGACGGCATGACCTGGGAGGTCGACGAGTTCCTCGGCGCCAACGCCGGCCTCGTCGTCGCCGAGATCGAGCTGCAGTCCGAGGACCAGCCGTTCACCTGCCCGGCCTGGGTGGGCGACGAGGTCACCGGCGACGCGCGCTACGTCAACGCCAACCTTGCCGTTCACCCCTACAAGCGCTGGCCATCAGGCGACTGACTTGAGCGGGCCCAGCGTCCCTGGCCGGCCAGGTGAGGGTGTGCCCGACGCTGAAGCGGGTTTCAGGAAGGCGCCGGGTCTTCAGTAAAGCTCTCTTGACAGTGCCTGGGCGCGAACGGAGCATGCCCAGCTACGGTCTCAGTACCGCCGTCCGACAGCGCCTTTGCCGCGCCGTCGGAGACAAGGAGCACGCCATGCCCGTCAGGCTGTCACCCGGTTCCCGCGGCCCGTCGGCCCGCGCGGCGAGCAACGCCGCCTCGATGGTCCAGTTGTCCAGCGTGCTGTACGAGAGCCGTGCCAGCGCGCCGCTCTCCGACATGCATCTTCAGCGACTGACGCAGTCGTCGCAGATGAGGAACCGCCAGGAAAACATCACCGGCCTGCTCGTCTATGACCAGGGCCGCTTCCTGCAATGGCTGGAAGGGCCTCCTGAGGGCGTGAACCGCGTCTGGCAGTCCATCCTGCACGACCGTCGGCACACCGACATCACGCTGCTGGGCCAGTCGACCACGCCCGTGCGCTTCTTCGGGGGCAGTGCGCTGACGTTGCGTCGCCGCCGCGGCGAGGCGCTGCTGCGCACCGGGCTGATCGATGTGCTGAGCACCACGCCCGTCAAGGCGCAGGTGAGTGCGCAGGTGAGGGCGGATCGGCGGTCGCTGCAGGCGCTCGTGGAAGACGTCATCGTGCCCGAGTTGCTGGCCAAGCACGCGGTGCTGCCGATGGCCGTGCCGATTGCCGACCCGCGTGCCGTCGAGCTGGCCCAGCTGCTGCTGACCGCCGAGCCCCGGCAGGCCTTCTCCATGATCGACAAGCTGCGCGCCGAGGGCCGCACCATCAGCCAGCTCTGTGCCGGCTTGTTCGAGCCTGCGGCGCGGGCGCTGGGCGATCTGTGGCAGTCCGACGACTGCAGCGAACTGGACGTGACCCTGGGCCTGGGTCACATGCAGGTGGCCCTGCGCCGCGCCAGCGCCGAGCGCCTGAGCGCCGACCCGGCACTGCCGCATTTGTCCGTGCCTTGTGCGGTGCTGGTGGCGCCATCGCCGCGCGAGCCACATCTGTTGGGCAGCGTGATCGCATCGGAGATGTTCTGGCGCGCGGGTTGGGACGTGAGCTGCGAATTCCCCGCCACGGATGCAGCACTGAGCCAGGTCGTGCACGAGCGCTGGTTCGACGTGCTGGACCTGTCGCTGAGCCCGGCGTTCACGCGCGAGCACAGCCTGCCGGCGATGGCGGCGTCCATCCGCGCCGCGCGCGAAGGTTCGCTCAACCCCGCGCTGGTGGTGACGGTGGATGGCCGCATCTTTCACGACCGTCCGCAGGCCAGCACCGAGGTGGGCGCGGATGCGGGCAGTGCCAGCGCGCTGGACGTGGTGTCAGCGGCAACGCGCCGCTGCCCGCCCGGCTGAAGTTCACCAGGGCGGCGAATCACTGCCGGCTTGCTCGCCTGCCGGCAACGCAACCGGCACTGGGGCTGCCTGGGCCGTCGGGGTCGAGGCGGGGCTGGCGCCCGCAGCGAAGTCGTGCTCACCACCCAGGCCTTCGATCAGCGCCGGGATCAGCCGGCCCAGCTCGCCGGTGGCCAGCGCCAGGTCGGCGTCGAACGCTTCGTCGCCGCTCACGTCGGGCCTACCCTCGAAGGCCAGGTCCAGGAAGCTGATCTTCTTGATCGTGAAGCTCTCGGTCAGTGTGAAGGCCACGCGCTCGTTCCAGCTCAGTGCCAGACGCGTTGGCATCTTGCCGCTGGTCAGGTGCGCGCGAACCTCGTCGATGTCCAGCGAATGGCGGGCGTAGCGCACGACGGGCTTCTGCTCGTCGCTGCCCTTCAGCTCGCACTCGCGCTCGATCTGGAAGCCCTCGGGCGTCACGCCGTCCATCAGCCACGCGGCCATCACGGCGGCCGGGCTTTCGGCCGTCTGCACCAGCTGCAGCGACAGGCCCGGGCTGGCCTGGATCAGCAGCGTGACGACTTCATCGGCGCGGCTGCTGGAGCCGGCATCGACGAACAGCAGGCCGTCCTTGGGTGCGATCCAGACCTGCGTGGCCGAGGTCTTGGTGAAGGCGCGCGGCAGCAGTTCGTGCTCGGCCTGCTCCTTCAGGTCCTTGCGGGCCTTCTTGCCGGGCTTGCGGCCGGTGCTCTCCTCGATGTGCTCGCACAGCTCGTCCAGCCGCTCGTTGACGACGGAGGAGGGCAGCAGGCGCTGCTCGCGCTTGAGCTTGACGAGCCAGTGGCCGTCCACCACTTCGACCAGCGGCGCGTGCTCGACGCCGCGAGGCGGCGCCCAGCCTACGGCCAGGGGCTGGGTGGGGGCGCAGGGCAGGAAGGGCTCCTTGCCGAGTTGTTCGGCGAGCAGCTGGGCATCAGCGGTCCAGCCTTCGCCAATGCGGTAGGTGATCAGGTTCTTGAACATGGGCTCTGAAGAGACAAGAAGCCCGCCAGCGGCGGGCTTCGGAAACAGGGCGCCATTGTCTCAGACGGGCTCGGCCATCACCTGCCGCAGCAGCTGCTCGAACACCTCGACGGACTGCCCGCCCTGGATCAGGTGGCGCTGGTTGATGACGATGGCCGGCACGGCGTGGATGCCCTGGCGGTGCACGTGCGCTTCGGCGGCCGCCACGTCGGCGTCGTAGCGATCGCTATCCAGCAGCGCGCGGCTGTCGGCCTCGGGCAGGCCCGCGGCGACGGCGATGTCCAGCAGCACGGCGCGGTCGGACACATTGCGCCCCTCGGTGAAGTAGGCCTTCAGCAGCGCGACCTTCAGCGTGCGTTGCTGCACGGCGCCGAAGGTCTCTTCCACCCAATGCAGCAGGCGGTGGCCGTCGCGGGTGTTGTAGATCCGGCTGCGCGCCTCGGAGCGGAAGTCGAAGCCCAGCGCGGCGCCGCGCTCTCGGATCGCCTGGCGGGTGCCGGCCAGCTGGGCCGGGCCGGCGCCGTACTTCTGCGCCAGGTGCTCCTCGATGTCCTGCCCCTCGGGGCCCATGTCGGGGTTCAGCTCGAAGGGCTGGAAGTGCAGGTGCAGCTGCAGCCCGGGGATGCGCGCCGCGGCGGCCTCCAGCGAGTACAGGCCGATGGCACACCAGGGGCAGACGATGTCGGAGATGAAGTCGATGCGCATGCCGGCATTTTCACGCGGCGCCAACGCCCCGGTGCCGACAGGGGCTGTACGGCGGCGCAGGTGGCCTGCAGGTTCGGGCAGCGCAGAGGCGTCGTCATCACCGGGCACCGGCGGTGCCTGGCGCGGCGCTCAGTTCGGCGGCGATGACGGCGTCCAGCAGGAACGGCCGGTCACGCTGGAAGAAGCCGGGGTCAATGTTGGTGTTGGGGATGCGGAAGACCTTCAGCTGCCGGTGCTTCAGCAACGCCAGGCTAGCGCCGAAGTACTGGACGAACAGCCGGTCCAGCTTGCCGCTGGCGTGCGCCAGCTTCAACCCGTACTCGATGCGTTCGGCCAGCCGAGGCTGGTCGCGCGCGACGAAGTAGTACATGGGCATGTAGGTGAACACGGTGAAGTCGTCCACGATCATCAGGTCAGGCTGCTGGCGTTGATGCGCCTGCAGCTCGGGGCCGACCTCGAACACGCTGCGCATCAGCAGCTGGAAGCGGCCCGACTGCAGCATCGGGATCAGCGTGGCGTGGGCACCGCCGATACCGACGCGAAAGCCGCTGTCCTGCAACGGCTTGATGGTGGACCAGCCCGGACTTTGGCCGATGCTGAGCCGCTTCAAGTCCTCGATGTGGTGGACGCCGTCGTACAGCGGCTGGTTGGCCTTGCTACCGAGGAAGAAGCGAAAGCTGGACAGGCCCTTCATCAGCGGGAAGCGCACCGCTCGCGCGCGCTCCAGCCACTCGGCGGACGGCATGGCCACGGCCACGCTCAGGGTGCCGCCGGGCTCCAGCTCCAGTAACTGGCGGCGGATGACGCTTTCCTGCTTCTGCTGCTCCAGCCGGTAGGGGCCGTAGCGGTCGCTGGACAACGACAGCGCCAGCGCGAGCAGGCGGTCGGCGTAGACGCGGTGCGGGGCCTCACGCTCCATGTAGGGGATGGTGACGACCTGTACGGCGGCCGGCGCCGGTGGCGTGGCGGCCTGGCAGGGCAGTGCGCCCGCCAAGGCCAGCAGCAACGCCGGCAGCAGCCTCATCGCACCGGAACCTTCAGAGCTGGCGGTCGCTGGGGCGCGCCAGGTAGAACCATTCGGTGCCGGGCTGCGAGCGCACGTTGGGGAACACGATGCGGCCTTCGCTGGGCGCCACTACCGGCTCGCCGCTGGCGCGGGTGCCGATGCGCTGGCCGAGGTCGATGGCGTCGAAGCTGGCCCACTCGCGCTCGAAGGTGTCGCCCATGTCCTCGCGGTCGATGACGTCGTACAGCTGCAGCAGTTCAGGCGGCTGCGCAGGGCGGTGTGGCGCGACCGCGCTTTCGTCCAGCATGCCCAGGAACACCAGCGAGCGCAGGATGGCCAGCCGCGCGACCTCGGGGCCGTTCGGGTCCAGATGCTGACCGCATTCCAGCGTGATGGCCCAGCCGCCGGTGGAGCGCATGTACTCTGTGGTGCCCACGCCGTAGTGCGGGTCGGAGATCAGCGACGCGCGGCGCGAGCCGTCGTGCGTGCGCTGCTGGCGGCGCTGCAGGCCCAAAGCGTAGGTGGACAGCCAGCCCTCCACGATGCGGCCCACGCCCAAGGCTGCGGCCAGTGCGGACTCGGTGGCCTCTTGCGAGAACGGCTCCAGCTCGCCCGTGTTGTTGCGCGGGCCGATCATCGCGAAGGCTGGGCCGTTGCCCTGGAAGCTGTGCAGGTCCAAGATGCCGTCATGCTGCGCGATCAGCGGGCACAGCACGCGCGCGATGCGGTCCTCGAAGTCCTGCGCGATGACGGGCGGTCGCAGGTTGCGGTTCAGGTTGCGGTCACCCTCGCGGCGGTCCAGCTGGTGGGCCAGCGGGTTGACGACGGGCACGAAGGTCAGCGTGCCGCGCGTCAGCACCAACTCGCCGGCGTCCAGCTGGCGAATGATCTCGGCCATCGCCTTCGTGCCGTGGATCTCGTTGCCATGCACCGCACCCGTCACGAGGAAGCGCGGACCGGGCTGGAGGCCGGCGAACTGATGCACACGGAGATGGGTCGGGAGGTGGGTGGGCTGGGTCATCGTGTGAGCAAGGCGGAGGTCAAGGCGCGGTCGGCCGGGCAGACGTGGCGGGGCAGGTCGCCCGCCGGGTGGCCGTTGCGGCAGGCGACCAGGCGGTACAGGGTGGCGAAGGCGAAGTCGGGCGGCGCCTCGCCGGCGCCCAGCACCAGCTCGCCGCCGCGGCGCACCGTGTCGGCCAGGAAGGCCGGCAGGCGCAGGTGGTAGGGGTTGCGGGCGATCTCGCCGGTGTGGCGCTCCAGCGCGGCGATCAGCCGCGCCGTGTCTGCGATGCCGGTCTGCACCAGCGTGTTGGGGCTGGCCTGGGTGGACCAGAACTCGGTGTGCGCCAGCACCGTGTCCAGCTGCGCCTGCGCGACGGCCTCCACCACGAGCCGGTAGACGCCGCGGTGGCTGGGGTTGTCGTCCAGCGCGTGCGGCAGCACGACCAGCGCCGGGCGGTGGCGGTCCAGCAGTGTGGCGATGGCGCCCACATGCGCGGCCCACAGCGCGGGCGCGCGCTCGGCGGTGTCGGGGCGCACATCGCTGAGGCCGTCCGCGCCGACGGCGATGCAGTCAAAGCCCAGCACCTGGCAGGCGTCCTGCACCTCGGCCCAGCGGGCGGCGCGGCGGCGCGGGTCGCTGCCCAGCGTGACTGCCACATTGCTGACGCGCCACCCGGCCTCCTGCTGCAGCCGCAGCGGCAGCGCGCCGACGATGCACTCGTCATCGGGGTGCGGGGCGAAGATGAGACAGTGGCCCGGGACAGGCTCTTGGTCCGGCGGGGCGTGCCGGTCGGGCGGATCGCCCAGCAGGGCGGCAAATCGGGTCAGGTGCTCGCGCCAGCGCGCGAGGTCGGCTTCCAGGGACATGCCGCCATCCTACCGAGGCGCCGTCCGGCGCGGCCATGTGGCCAGCAGCACCCCCGATAAGGCCAGGCCATAGGCCAGCGCCTGCTGCGCCGACACCGTCTCGCCCAGCGCCAGCCCCACCAGCGCCGTGCTGATGGGCAGGAACACCATGAACACGCCGGCCTGCGAGGCCGGCAGCCCTTGCAGGCCGGCCATCCACAGCCAAACGGTGATGACGCTGGCCGTGGCGGCGTAATAGCCCAGCAGCCCCCAGTCCAGCGCGTGAGGCGTTGTGAAGTCGAAGCTGAAGGCCTGCCAGATCGCCAGCGGTGCAACCAGCACGAGACCCCACAGGTTGATCAGTGCACTGATGCGCCGCGGGCCCAGGCCGGCCGTCAACTGCTTGCCGATGACGACATAGGCGGCCTCGCAGAACACGGCGGCGACCAGCAGCAAAGCGCCCAGCGGCGTGGTGTCGGCGCCGCCCTGGCGGCCGGTCGCAACCAGCGCGATGCCGCCCACCGCACAGGCGATGCCGGCCAGCGTGCGGCCGCCGAGGCGTTCGCGCAGGAAAACGCGGCTCAGCAGCGCCACCGCCGCCGGAATGCCCGCCAGGATGACCCCGGCCACCACCGCCGAGCTCTGCCGCAAGCCGAACAGCATGCAGATCGAGAACAAGAAGTTGCCGAGGAAGGACTCCAGGAACAGCAGGCCCTTGGAGCGCGCATCCAGCGGCGCCTCGTGGGCCGGCTTCTTCAGCCACCCGGCCATCAGCACGGCGGCGATGCCGAAGCGCATGCCGGCCAGCAGAAAGACCGGGAAGGCCAGCACCAGCAGCTTGGACAGGCCCACGTAGCTGCCGACGAGGCAGGTGCTGGCGGTCAGCAGCGCGTAGGAGCGCCAGGGGACCGGATGCATCAATCGATCAGCAGTGCGATGAACTGCGTGAACTGAGCCGGGTTGAAGTTGTTGTCGGAGACCAGGATCAGCGTGCGCTTACCGTTGATGACGGGGCCCAGCGTGATGCCTTCGATGTTGTCCACGGCGAGCACGCTGCCGTCGTCGTGCGTCAGCGAGGACAGGTCCAGCAGCAGGGTGCGCTTGACGGGTACCACTTCGCGGCCCTTGATGCTGGTCCAGCCAGACACGTCGGTCGCGCCGCGGGTGTCGACCTTGAACAGCTTGATGGTGTTGCTGGTGGGCTGCTGGTTCAGCGCCGCGACGCCCGGCGTGGCGGCGCCAACGGCATAGGCGCGCTCGATGACGATGAACTCGTGGTCAGACAGCGCCAGCATGTCGGGCACGCCGTTGGTGGCGAAATCGCCCTCGCGCGCCGGCGGGAACGGCAGCGGTGCCACGTCGTAGATGTACTCGGCGCCGGCTTTGCCGGTGTCGAGGTCGAAGGACAGCATGCGCGCGCGGCTGCCGCGGCCCACCGCCGTGGGCAGGCTGTCCTGCGCCAGGCCGTTCTCGGTCATGGTCCACAGCGACTTGCCATCGGGCGTGAGGGCGACGCTTTCGAACGCCAGGTTGTTGTAGGGGCCGGTGTCGCCCGCAGCCAAGCCGCCGGCGCTGCCGGTGGGGAGGTAGTAGGCCGGCAGGGTGAACTCGCCCGCCGGGCGGCCGTCCGGGTGCATGCGGCGCAGCGTGGGGTTCTGCAGGCCGGTGTTCATGCGCTGGCCTTCGTTGGACCAGTAGATCAGCTGGCGCCGCGCATCCAGGCGCAGGCTCTCCGGGTCGACCTGGTTGCGGCCGAAAGGCTGGCCGTTCAGGTCCTGGATGGTGGTCATGTTGACCCAGCTGACGCCGGCGTCGCCTGGTGTCGCGCTGCGGCGGAACTTGGACAGGTCCAGCGCCAGTTCGTAGAAGCGCGCCGGACCGCGGTCGCTGCGGTCGTCGCAGATGGCCAGGTAATGGCCGGTGGCGGCCACGTAGTCGATGCTGGACAGGCCGCCCGCGGGCAGGCCGCGGAAGGTGGCCGACGTCGGCACGATCTGCTGGCCCAGGTAGGTCAGCGTCTGGGAGAGTGCGGGCAGCGCGGCCAGCGTCAGGCCGGCGGCAAGCGCCCAGCGGGGCAAATACTTCATGGAGATCCTTGAGCGGCAGCTCGTGGCCGCGGCGGGCGCGCAGTCTATCTGGGCTTGATGTCAGGCCGCCCGGCGCAGCGCACCGCGCAGCGTGTCGATGATGCGTTCGATGTGGCTGCTCTCGATGATCAGCGGCGGCGACAGCGCGACGGTGTCGCCGGTGGTGCGGATCAGCAGACCCTGGTCCCAGCAGTCCAGGAACACGTTGAACGCGCGCTTGGCCGGCTGGCCGTCCAGCGGTTTCAGCTCAATGCCGCCGACCAGGCCGATGTTGCGCACGTCGATGACGTTGGGCTCACCCTGCAGCGAGTGCAGCGCCTTCGCAAACTCGTCCTGCATGCGCGCGGCGCGGGTCAGCAGTTCGTCGTCGGCGTAGGTGTCCAGCGTGGCGATGCCGGCCGCGCAGGCCAGCGGGTGGGCCGAGTAGGTGTAGCCGTGGAAGAACTCGATCAGGTGCTCGGGCCCGGTCATGAACGCGTCGTGGATCTTCTGCTGCGCGAACACCGCGCCCATCGGCACGCAGCCGTTGGTGATGCCCTTGGCCACCGTCATCAGGTCGGGCGTGACGCCGAAGGTCTGGGCGCCGAACGGGTTGCCGGTGCGGCCGAAGCCGGTGATGACCTCATCGAAGATCAGCAGGATGCCGTGCTTGTCGCAGATGTCGCGCAGCCGCTGCAGGTAGCCCTGGGGCGGGATCAGCACGCCGGTGGATCCGGCCACGGGTTCGACGATGACGGCGGCGATGGTGGAGGCGTCGTGCAGCGCCACCAGCCGCTCCAGGTCGTCGGCAAACTCGGCACCGTGCTGGGGGATGCCCACCGAGAACGCGTTGCGCGCCGGGTCGTGCGTGTGGCGGATATGGTCCACGCCGGCCAGCAGCGTGCCGAACATCTTGCGGTTGGCCACCATGCCGCCCACAGAGATGCCGCCGAAGTTGACGCCGTGGTAGCCGCGCTCGCGGCCGATGAGCCGGGTGCGGGCGCCTTCGCCGCGCACGCGGTGGTAGGCGATAGCCATCTTCAGCGCCGTGTCCACCGCCTCGGAGCCCGAGTTGGTGAAGAACACGCGGTTCATGCCCGTGGGCGCGATCGCCGCCAGCCGCTCGGCCAACTCGAAGGCCTTGGGGTGGGCCATCTGGAACGGCGGCGCGAAGTCCAGCTCGGCGGCCTGGTCCTGGATGGCCTTGACGATCTTCGGGCGGTTGTGGCCCGCGTTGACGCACCAAAGGCCGGCGATGCCGTCCAGCACCTCGCGGCCCTTGTCGTCGCGGAAGAACATGCCGTCCGCCTGGGTCAGCAGGCGCGGCGCCTGCTTGAACTGGCGATTGGCCGTGAACGGCATCCAGTACGCGTCTAGCTTGGAAACGTCAGCGCTCATGCGGGGCTCCTCTGAAGCACCGCAAAGTCTATGGGCTAATTTGACGGGGTTGTCAGAATTTGCCGACGCCTCAGGGTTCCCACCAGCGGCAGCAATTGCACCAGCAAGATGCACGCGAGCATCAGGCCGCAGCCGACGAGGCCGGCGCTGTCCAGCCGTTCGCCCAGCAGCGCGAAGCCGAAGGCGGCGGCGAACAGCGTTTCGGCCGACAGGATGATGGCCGCGTCCGCCGCCTGCGCGTAGCGCTGCGCCACGACCTGCGCGGTGAACGCGATGCCCACCGACAGCACGCCGGTGTAGGCAATGGGCCAGGTGGCGGCCACCAGGCCGGCCCAGCGCACGGGTTCCAGCGTGAAGGCGGCGGCTAGCGACAGCAGGCCGCAGACGGCGAACTGCCCGCAGGCGACGAGAAAGGGCGCGCCCATGCGGTCGGCCCAGCGGCCCACCATCAGCACGTGCACGGCCCACGGGATGGCCGAGCCGGCCACCCACAGGTCGCCCAGGCCGACGTCCAGCTCGTGCGCGCCCGACAGCAGGAAGGCGCCCACCAGGCAGCCCGCCGCAGCGGGCCACACCGACCAGTGCGCCACCTGGCGCAGCAGCAGCCAGGCCAGCACAGGCACCAGCGGCACGTAGATGGCAGTCAGGAAGCCGGCATTGGTCACGCTGGTGAACTGGATGCCGACCTGCTGCATGACGGCGCCCAGCGTCATCAACAGGCCCAGGCCGGCGATGTGCGTGCCGTCCAGCGGCGTCAGCGGCCGGCCTTGGCGGCCCAGGCGCCGCCACTCCAGCACGGCCAGCGGCAGCACCACCAGCGCGCCGATCAGGAAGCGCACGCCAGTGAACAGCAGCGGGCCCACGTCCGCCATGCCGCGGCTCTGCGCGACGAAGGCGGAGCCCCAAATCAGCGCGACCAGCGTCAGCAGCAGGTTGGCCTGGATGCGCGTCATGGCTGCAGCGCAGCCAGTTCGGCGTCGTCGAAGCCGGCGGCACGGCGGGCGGACAGGTTGAAAGGCGCACGCAGCTTCGGAGCCTTGTAGCGCGCGGCCAGTTCGGCATAGGTCGCCACCGGCTCCAGCCCGCGCTGGTTGCACAGGAAGCGGAACCAGCGGTTGCCCGCGGCCACGTGGCCGATCTCGTCGCGCAGGATGATGTCCAGGATCTCGCCCGCGCGGTGGTCGCCGGCGCCGATCAGCTTGGCGCGCACGGCGGGCGACGCATCCAGCCCGCGGGCCTCCAGCGTGCGCGGCACGAGCGCGATGCGGGCCAGCACGTCGTGCTGGGTGCGCTCAGCCATGTCCCACAGCGCGTTGTGGGCGTCGTAGTCACCGTAGTCGAAGCCCAGGCCCAGCAGGTGCTCACGCAGCAGCGTGAAGTGCGTGGCCTCCTCCTGCGCGATGCGCAGCCAGTCGCGGTAGAAGGCCTCGGGCATGCCGGGGAAGCGCCAGCAGGCGTCCAGCGCCAGGTCGATGGCGTTCAGCTCGATATGGGCGATGGCGTGAACCAGCGCGGCGATGCCGGCCGGCGTGCGCATCGACGGGGGCTTGAGGCGGATGTGCTCGACAAGCTGCGGCCGTGCCGGGCGGCCGGGGATGCCGGCCGGCTCGGCAATGACGGCGTCGACAGCGACGGGCAACGTGGCGTCGAGTGCCAGCGTGGCGCGCGCCTTGGCGGGGGCATCGGCAATCAAAAGAGGGCCGAGCGAGGCCAGGCGGAGATCGGACATCGGCGGAATTTTAGAATCAGGTGTTTTCACGGGAGGCCTGCGATGGCGATCTACCAGCTCGACGAGCATGTGCCCGACTTGGCCGACACAGCCTGGGTGGCCGACAGCGCCGAGGTCATCGGGCGCGTGACGCTGGGCGAGAACGTCAGCGTGTGGTTCAACGCGGTGCTGCGCGGCGACAGCGACACACTGACCATCGGCGCGGGCAGCAACATCCAGGACGGCTCGGTGCTGCATGCCGACCACGGCTCGCCGCTGGTCATCGGCCAGAACGTGACGGTCGGCCACCAGGTCATGCTGCATGGCTGTACGGTCGGTGACGGAAGCCTCATCGGCATCGGCGCAGTGGTCTTGAATGGCGCCCGCATCGGCCGCAACTGTGTCGTCGGCGCCGGCGCGCTGGTCACCGAGGGCAAGGAATTTCCGGACGGCAGCCTCATCGTGGGCGCGCCGGCCAAGGTCGTGCGCGAACTGAGCGAGGCGCAGATCGCCGGCCTGAAGGCCAGCGCGGCCCATTACGTCAACAACGGCCGCCGCTATGCCGGCGGCCTGAAAAGAATCCGATGAGCGAACTCCATAAATTTCTGTTCGACGGCCTGCCGGTGCGCGGCATGCTGGTGCGACTGACCGACGAGTGGCGCGAGTTGCTGAGCCGCCGCGAGCCCGGTCAGGAGTACCCGCCCGAGCTGCGCGACATGTTGGGCGAAATGAGCGCTGCGGCCGTGCTGATGCAGGCCAACATCAAGTTCAACGGTGCGCTGGTGTTGCAGGTGATGGGCGACGGCCCGGTCAAGCTGGCGGTGGCCGAGGCGCAGCCGGATCTGGCCTTCCGCGCTACGGCCAAGTGCGTGGGTACGGTGGCGCCCGGTGCCTCGCTCGAAGCCATGGTCAACCCCCGCGGCCAGGGCCGCTGTGTCATCACGCTGGACCCGAAAGACAAGTTCCCTGGCCAGCAGCCCTACCAAGGCGTGGTGCCGCTTTACGGCGACCATCACGAGCCACTGCAGAAGATGAGCGAGGTGCTGGAGCACTACATGCTGCAGTCCGAGCAGCTGGACACCAAGCTCGTGCTGGCTGCCAACGGCGACATCGCCGCCGGCTTGCTGATCCAGCGCCTGCCGGTCGAGGGCGAGGGCAACCTGGAAGGGCGCCGCAACGAAGACGACATCGGCCTGTCGGATGCGTTCAACCGCATCAGCATCCTGGCCGCCACGCTGACGTCCGAGGAGCTGCTGACACTGGACGCCGACACGGTCCTGCGCCGGTTGTTCTGGGAAGAGACCGTGACGCGCTTCGAGCCGCAGGTGCCGCGTTTCGCGTGCACCTGCTCGCGCGAGCGCGTCGGTCAGATGCTGCGCGGCCTGGGCCGGGAGGAGGCGGACAGCGTGCTGGCCGAGCGCGGCGACATCGAGATCGGCTGCGACTTCTGCGGCCGGCACTACCGGTTCGACGCGGTGGATGTCGGCGCACTGTTCACGCCCGGTGGCAATCCGCCCGAGGCTACGGGCGGGAGCAGCCTGCAGTAGCCGCGACGCAACGTCGCCGTCATGTGTTCTGAGGATGCCGGCGATGTGGGTGATTGACGCCGGCACGCCAAGCTGAGAGCTTGCCCGCCAGGCCCCGTGTCACGAGGGCCGGGAGTACGTGATGGCGGACAAGGGCTTCGGCGGCGGCTTTCCGTGGGCAAGTGTGGCGGTGCTGGTGGCGTTTGTCGCCAGCACGCAGCTGGCGCCGCACGCGTTCGAGCCGCTGCGCCCGGCCGAGAAGGCGCGTGCGCAGGCGCCGCTGGACCCCGAGCTGGAAGTCAACGCGCGACTGTGGGAAGACCCCTTCGCCGCGCTGCGCCGCTACGAGACCGAGCGCACCGACCGCTGCGAGCGCATCCGCAAACAGGCCTCGCGCGAGGTTGATGTCGACTGCCGCGACCGCGTGGCCGAGGCGCGCGACCCGCGCCAGATGCTCGCCAAGCTGGACCGCGACCGCGACCAGCGGCTGGACGACACGCTGGTCGTGCTGGGCCTGCTGCCGGGCGCGGACTTCGTCGGCGCCGAGGAGGCGCGCCGCCGCACGCGCTATGCCGCGCTCGCCGGCCTGCTGGCGATGGACTACGTGCCCGACAACGCCGAGCGGCTGAGCCTGCTGGAATTCGACCTGCTGGAAGCCGAGCCGCCGGACAGCGGCGCCAACAGGGCGGCGCTGCCGGCCAGCGCGGCGCGCCAGGCACAGGCCGTCAAGGCCAAGAACTCGTTCGTCGTGCCGTTTGAATTGCTGTCGCTGCGCAGCGGCCCGCGCGACAAGCCAGGCGCCAAGGGCAGCGCGCGCTATGCCCAGGTGGCCGTGCTGTGGGTCGACGAGAACGCGCTCCCCAACCGCAAGCTCGATGCACTGGCCCGGCTGGCCCAGCAGCTGATGGGTGATGAGGCGCGGGCAAATGCGCGCATCCGCTTCGACGACAAGGACGATGCCGGCCCCAACCTCGCCATCATCGGTCCGTCGTCCACCGACGCGCTGCGCATGGCGCTGGCCGACCTGCGCTGTGCGGCAGACCGCGCCAACACCGGCACCGATGGCACCACGCCAGCAGCCGCGGCAGCGGCGGCGGTGCGCTGCTCCAGTGGCGGCAGCCTCAGCGGCCTGGTGCTGGAGAGTGACGTGCAGCAGGGCTACAAGCTGCTGTCGCATGCGGAGTTCTACAACTCGGCGTCCACCGCGCCAAACCGCATGCTGGCTGAACTGAACCGGCAGGACCTGGACGCCTTCGTCACCGACCAGTTCAACCGCATCACCGGCGAGACGCCGCGTCGCTCCGTGGTGCTGCAGCGCACCGTGGGCACCGACGGTGACCTGATGCGCAAGCTCGATGCCGAAGTCCGCCTGAGGCTGCCGCAGAACGCGCAGCGGCGCGTGGTGGTGGTGGCCGAGCGCGACTCGCTGTACGCGCAGTCGCTGGTGGCCGAGCTGCGTCACCGGCTGTCGCAAGGCGAGGGCAAGCTGACGCTGGAGGTGGTGTATTTCTTCCGCGGGCTGGACGGCGTGACCACACGAGAAGGCCAGGCCGCCGCACCGGCCACGGGCAAGTCCGCGACGCTGGAATGGCCCGAGAGCCGCGATCAACTGGACTACCTGCGCCGGCTCGGCGCGGAGCTCAAGCGCAGCGAGACGCAGCGCCAGATGGCGCCCATCAGCGCGATCGGCATCTTCGCCAACGACGTGCATGACAAGTTGCTGGTTCTGCAGGCGCTGCACGAGGACTTCTCCGACCGCATGTTCTTCTCGACCGACCTGGACGCGCGCTACCTGCACCCGCGCACGCAGGCCTTCACGCGCAACCTGGTGGTCGCCAGCAGCCTGCCGCTGGCCTTCTACCCGCCGCTGCCGCAGGCCGGCGGTGCATTGCCGGTGGACCTGCAGGCCGGCACGCCGCCGCTGCGCGACATCTACCAGACCAGCACCTACGTCGCTGCGCGCCGCGCCGGCTGCCGCGACGACGCCTGCAAGCAGCGCGAGCAGGCTGCGCTGGACCTGGCGCTGCAGAACACGTCGCTGTACGAGATCGGGCGCAGCAACAGCGTGCCGCTGGCCGGCTACGCCCTCGACGCCCGTCCGCCCACTAGCGGCGCGGGCCGAATCCTGGTGGCCGTGCTGATGGTGGGGCTGATGGGCACGGTGCTGGCCGTGTGGCCGTCTACCCCGGCTATCCGCCAGGCGCGCACGGTGTTCCTGCGCATCCCGACGCGCGACAACCAGCCGCAGATGGACATGACGGCCATCGTGCTGGTGGCGCTGCACGCTGGCCTGTTCTCTTACGTGCTGGCCAGCCTCATCGAATTCGTGCTGCCCAGCCGGCTCGACTTCATCCACGCGCTGCTGCTGGCCAGCCTGGCGGCGTTCGGCGCGCTGCTGGCTGTGCTGCCGGCGCTGCTGTCGGCGCGGCGCGAGCAGCCCCCGCCGCCGCACCAGCACGCGGGCGTGGACCGGCTGCACCTGGTCGTTCTGCTGATGGTGGTGGGCGTGTGGCTGTGGCTGGCCTGGCCGGCCACCGGCTGGCAGGGCACGGCGACCTGCAACACCTGCGAGCCGGTGGTGTGGCTGGAGGGCGTCAGTGCCTGGCCATCGCATCTCATCCACCTGCTGGCGCTGTTTGCCATCCTGTGGACGCTGGACTGGGCCTGGGCCTGCACGCTGGCGCGGCTGCGCGAGGATTCGGATTGGCTGCGCCTGCCGCGCCCGGCGCCGCAGCCGGTGGAGCGCAGCCACCTGCGCGGCCTGGTCAACGGCTGGTTCGAGCACATCAGCGTGCTCTTCTGGCGCCCGGGCGTGGGCTACAGCTGCGACTTCGATCAGCTCTGGCGCGAGTACTGCGAGCGCGGCGAGGCCCGGCCTCGCGCGGCGCGCACGCTGGTGTGGTTCGTGCTGACCATTGCGCTGGTCGGGCTGATCTTCCTCGGGCTGTCCGAGGGGCAGATTCCCGAGGTGCCCGTGCGCGGCGCGGAGCACCGCCAGATCGTCCAGGCGACGCTGTACGTAATACTGCTGCTGTTGCCGCTGCTCATCGTGGCCGTGGCGGACACGACGGTGCTGCTGGTGCGCTTCGTGCGCCACCTCAACGTCGGGCGCAGCTTCTATCCCGACGACACCATCACCGCGTTTGCCCGCGGCTTGGGCGAGGAGCACCAGGCGCTGTGGTCGCAGCGCGTCAGTGCGCGGCCCGAGGACCGCAGCAAGGCCGGCGGCGGCTTCACCATGCACACGCTGCTGGACGACTGGATTGACGTGCAGGTGGTGGCCCGCCGCAGCGCGCCCGTGGCGCGGCTGGTCATCGGGCCGTTCGTCGTGCTGGCGCTGCTGGTAGTGGCGCGCAGCCGGCTGTTCGACAACTGGGCGCTGACGCCCGCCGTGGCCGTGGGCGTGTGCTTCTACGTCGTGGTGCTGATTGGGCTGACGCTGCTGCTGAAGCAGTCGGCCGAGGCCACGCGCAAACGCGCGCTGGAGTCGATGCAGGCCGATCTGCGCTGGCTGGCCGGCAGCGGCAAGCCCATGAGCGACCTCGTCGAACCGTTCAAGCGGCTGATCGCGCAGGTGGAGAACGAGCAGCGCGGCGCGTTCGCGTCCTTCTTCGACCAGCCGCTGCTGAAGGCCATGCTGGTGCCGCTGGGCGGGGCCGGCGGCACGCAGCTGTTCGACTACCTGCTGCTCGGGCGCTGAATGGCCGCGATGGCGGCGGCCATGCGCTCGGTGTCGGCGCCGGCAATGTCGACCCAGCGGATGCCGCCGGCCGTCAGCGCGGCACGCACGCGGGCGTCGAAGCGCTCGCGCACCGCCGGTCCGTCGCGCAGGAAACCGTCGGCCTGCCACGGCAGGTCGGGTGCGCACAGCAGCGTCAGCCCGCACCGGCGCTGGAAGGTGAGCGCGCCCGCGGTGAGCGAGTCATCACCGAAGTAGTGCTCGCTGCACAGCGCCGTGATCAGCGGCGTGGTGTCGCAGATCACCAGCGCGTGCCGACGAGATGCCGCCTCGATGCGTGCGGCCTGCTCGGCGGCGATGGCCGCCTGCTCGTGCTGCCGGGGCGTGCGGCCGTGGGTGGCGCACCACTCGCGCAGGTACTCGGTGACGAGACCGGCGTCGAAATGCTTCGCCAGCGCCTCCGACAACGTCGATTTGCCGGTGCATTCCGCGCCCAGCAGCGCGACGAGAACGCTCAAGCGCGGCTCCAGGCGCGCCAGCCGATGACGCTCATCGGTATGAACCCGGCGTAGAGGATGACGGTCAGCCAGTAGCCCTTGAGCCCGAACAGCACCACGCTGACCGCGTTGACGACGATCCAGGTCGGCCAGTTCTCCACGTACTTGCGCGCCAGCAACCACTGGCCCAGCAGGCTCGCAACGGTCGGGAACGCGTCCCAGTAGGGCAGCGGGCTGTCGGTGTAGCGGTCCAGGAACAGGCCGAGCAGCGGCCACGCGGCCAGCGTCAGCAGCGCGGGCTTCAGCAGGCCCCGCAGGCCCAGGCTTCGCACGCTCAGCGCCGCGCCGTCCTGCGTGCGGCCGAAGCGCCATTGCCACAGGCCCCACAACGCCAGCGCTGCGAACAGCAGTTGCAGCGCGGCCTCGCCATAGAGCTTGCCGTCCCAGAAGAGCGCGAAGTACATCAGCGAGCTGATGAAAGCCAGCGGCCAGGCCAGCAGCTTCACGCGCATGTTGCAGACGACCATCCATACCGCCAGCACGAAGGCCACCAGTTCCAGCCACGAGATGGGGCTGCCGAAGGCGGTGAAGGCCGGCGCAAGCAGCGCCGCCCAAAAGGTGGCCAGCATCAGCGCGAGACGGGGGAAGCGGCGGACGCCGGCCGCACGGGTGCGAGCGGCACGAAGACCTCGTCGGCCTTGATCATGCCCAGCTCGAAGCGGGCCTTCTCCTCGACCATTTCCAGGCCTTCGCGCAGGTCGCGCAGTTCGGCCTGCAATTGGTCGTTGCGCGCGCGCGCCTTGTCGTTGTCGGCGCGCGCCGCCGCTACCTCCTCCCGGAGATGAGCGACGTACGGAAGGCTGCCCCGGCCCACCCACAGTTGGGCCTGGATGGCGACCAAAAAAGTCGCCAAGACCAGGGCAAGAACCTTCAAGCGCTTACTTCAGGTTGTAGAACGCGGCACGGCCAGGGTAGACGGCCACGTCGCCGAGATCTTCCTCGATGCGCAGCAGCTGGTTGTACTTGGCCATGCGGTCCGAGCGCGACAGCGAACCCGTCTTGATCTGGCCGGCGTTCAGGCCCACGGCGATGTCGGAGATGGTGCTGTCTTCAGTCTCGCCCGAGCGGTGCGAGATGACGGCCGTGTAGCCGGCGCGCTTGGCCATCTCGATGGCAGCGAAGGTCTCGGTCAGCGTGCCGATCTGGTTGATCTTGATCAGGATCGAGTTGGCGATGCCCTTCTCGATGCCTTCCTGCAGGATCTTGGTGTTGGTGACGAACAGGTCGTCGCCGACGATCTGCACGTTCTTGCCCAAGCGGTCCGTCAGGATCTTCCAGCCGTCCCAGTCGCCTTCGGCCATGCCGTCTTCGATGGAGATGATGGGGTACTTGTCGACCCACGTGGCCAGCATGTCGGTCCACTCTAGCGAGTTCAGCTGGATACCGCCTTCGCCTTCGAGCACGTACTTGCCGTCCTTGTAGAACTCGCTGGCGGCGCAGTCCAGCGCGATGGCGATCTGCGTGCCCGCCTGGTAGCCGGCGTTGTCGATGGCCTGCAGGATCAGCTGAATGGCGGCCTCATGGCTCTCGACGCTGGGCGCGAAGCCGCCTTCGTCACCCACGGCGGTGGAGATGTGCTTGTCGTGCAGGATCTTCTTCAGCGCGTGGAAGACCTCGGCACCCCAGCGCAGCGCTTCGCGGAAGCTCGGCGCTCCCACGGGGACGATCATCAGCTCTTGGAGGTCCAGGCTGTTGTTGGCGTGCGCGCCGCCGTTGATGACGTTCATCATCGGCACGGGCAGCTGGTTGCCGTTCATGCCGCCGAAGTAGCGGTACAGCGGCAGGCCGGACTCTTCAGCGGCAGCGCGGGCCACGGCCATCGACACGGCCAGCATCGCGTTGGCGCCCAGGCGGCTCTTGTTCTCGGTGCCGTCCAGGTCGATCAGGGTCTTGTCCAGAAAGGCCTGCTCGGCCGCGTCCAGACCCAGCACGGCTTCGGAGATCTCGGTGTTGATGTGCTCGACGGCCTTCAGCACGCCCTTGCCCAGGTAGCGGCCCTTGTCGCCGTCGCGCAGCTCGATGGCTTCGCGCGAGCCGGTGGATGCGCCCGACGGCACGGCGGCGCGGCCCATGACGCCGGACTCCAGCAGCACGTCGCACTCGACGGTGGGATTGCCGCGGCTGTCGAGGATTTCTCGACCGACGATGTCAACGATGGCGCTCATTCAGTATCTCCAGGGAAGTGAAAAATTCGGGCGGGCGCAGTGTGCCAAACGGGCGTTACCGCGTCACATCAATCGGCCTGTGCAGGCGCGGGAGTTTAAGTGCTGGTCTCAGCGGCTGGCCCCTGCTTCCACAACCGCCATGTCACCGCAGCGAGTGCGGCGACGCCCAGGCCCAGCACGGCCCACAGCAGCATGCGGCGCGGGGGCAGCGCGGGTGCGGCCGGCTCGGCTTGTGCGATGAAAGTGCCGAGGCTGGCCTGGCCCAAGCGGGATTGCTCGCTCGCCCAGTCGGGCACCACGTCGGTCAACGCACGCGGGCCGCTGTCCGCTGTGGCGATGCCCACCTGCAGGTTGAATGGCGGCTCGCCCTGCGCGGCCCAGACGATGCGGGGGACGCGCAGCGTCCAGTCCAGGCGCAGGCTGCCGGCCGGCGGCAGGGCGGTGCCGCGCGGCGGCAGCAGCCGCAGCTCGCTGATGCCGGCCGGGAAGGGCAGTGCAGGGGCGACGTCGGCCGCCGAGCCGCCGCGGTCCACGCGGTAGAACACCGTGCGGGCGACGGTCTTCCACGGCAACTGCGGGCCGGCGCGTGTCTGCACCTGCACGGGCAGCACCCAGGTGCCCTGCGTGCCGGACAGTGCCACGGTCAGCAGTGGCTGCGGGCCGCCCAGGGGCACGACCCAGCCGCCCTCCGCGTCGGGTGCAGGCAGCGGCGCAGAGCGCGTGAGCTGCTGCGGCGCCGTGCCAGCGGGCTGGGCCAGCAGCGTGGCGGCTTCGGGCTGGACAGCTCGGGTGGGGTCGTCCCACACCAGGCGCAGATAGCGCTGTGGCCGGCCCGGCAGCATCACCAGCGGCTGGGCCAGCGGCGTGCCGTCCGCCGTCTGCAGGCCGAGCAGCTGACCGGTGCCCAGCCACTGCCAGGTCTGCAGATCGGCGCTGGTTTCGAGGCGGTATCCGGACTGGAAGGAAGCAGTGCCGGCGGGCCAGTGCAGGCGCAGCTGGCGCGGCTGCGCGGGCCATTGGTCGGGCTCGCCCAGGTCCAGCAGCCACCCGGCCGGCACACGCTGGCGCGGTGCCGAAGCGAGTTTGGGTGCCGGTGGCAGCGCGAACAGCTTCAGCTCGCGTTCCGGGGGAGTGACGAAGCTGCTGTCCGGCAGCAGCGCGAACGGCACACGCCGGCCTTGGGCGTCCAGCAACTGCCAGTCGCGCAGATCGCTTGTCAGGCTGTACTGCCAGGCCTCGGCGGTGGCGTCCAGCGTCAGGAAGGGCGCGGGTTGGCTGACCTGCACCGGCGCGCGGTGCGGTGCTGCACCGGCCGATGCGGCGGCCAGCAACAGCAGCAGTTCAAGAAGGTGTCTTTTCATCTCGGGCCGCACTTGCTGAACCTGGTGAACCCGCGGAAGCCGTTGAACCCGTTGACCCAGGCAAGGGTGCCACATAGCCGATCACCAGCATCAGCACGCCCACACCAAGGAAGGAGACGATACGCAGCACGGTGCCGCTGCCTTGCAGGTCGAACACCATCAGCTTCAGCACGACGGCGCCCAGCAGCACGGCGCCGGCCAGCCACGGCGCGCGCTGCTGGCGGCGCGTGCCGAGCAGCATGAGCACCAGGGCCAGCGCACTCCACAGCAGCGCCAGACCGGTCTGAACGCCGCGCGAATCCAGCCAGCCGTCGACGTGATACGGCACGCCTCCCCAGTGGTGGAAGCAGCGGATCAGCATGCCGTTCAGCCACAGGAAAGCCAGGCCTGCGGGCACAGCCAGCACTTGCGACGGCAACCGCGCGGCGGCCGGGCTGCGCAGCCAGGCGACGACGGCCAGCAGTGCAGCGACCAGCCCCAAGTCCAGCGGGTTCAGCACTGGGAAGTAGGGCAGGGGTGCGGCGTTGCCGGGGCTGGCCCAGTTGGCGATCAGCACCCAGGCGGCGAGTGCCAGACTCAGCACGCCGGCACCAGCCTGGGCATAGGTCGCAGGTGCGAGGCGCAGCGGCCACGCCTGCTGTTGCGGCGCGCGGCGCTGTTGGGAAAGCACGCCGGCCAGCAGCAGCGCCGGCACCAACAGCCAGCCCAGCCAGCCCCAGGCGCTGCCGGGGTCACCCAGGTCGGCGGTCCAGTGCCGGCCCTGCAGCGCGCCCAGCAGCGCGAAGGCCAGCAGGCTGCCGGCATGCGTCGCGTTGCTCAACAGCACGGGCCAGTGCGGCGCCGTGCGTTGCAGCACCAGCGCCTGCGCAACCCAGGCGAGCGGCAGGGCCCACCAGCCGCCTGCCGACAGCGGCGCGCCGTACAGCACGGTGCCCAGGAGGCCCAGCAAGCACCATGCCGGCAGCAGCAGTGCCGTCGGCCACGCAGCCGCGGGCCAGTGCCACCGCGCTTGCAGGCCCAGCAGCACAGCGCTGATGGCGGCGACCAGCGCGACGCCGACGGACCACGCGTGCGGTGCCGGAACCCAGTGGTCGAGCGTGATGCCTGCCGCGACCGCCAGCCACAGCGCGCCCCAGCCCACCAACCCGAACGCGACGCCCGCATGCCAGGGGCGGCTGTCATCGCGGCCCATGAACCGTGCGCCACCCAGACCAGCCGCGCCGATCAGCAGCGCGTTGAGCAGTTGCGACGGCGCATGGGACGCATCACCCTGGGTCATCGCCCACACCAACCTCGCGCCACCCAACGCCATCAGCGCGAGGCCGCTGGCCAGCACACGCAGGCGGCGCTGGCGCAGGCCCAGCCACACGGCGCCCGCGCCCTCCAGCGCCCAGGCGCCGGCCGTGGCCTCGGCGCTGAGCGCGAAGGGGATGACCAGCGTGCCGAACACCGCGCCCAGCGCGATGAAGGCTTCGAACACGAGGGCATGGGCGGCGCGGCGCCGCACCCACGCAGCCAGGCCCACGTAGGCCGCGGCGATCAGCAGCGCGGCCAGGGCGATGGCCACCGAATCGGGCTTCAGCAGCGCGTACTGCATGCCCGAGCCGAACACTGGCACGCCGAACAGCAGCGTGGACTGCAGCCAGCGCTCCGGCTCCTGTGCGCGCCGGCCCGGCATCAGCAGCACGGCGGTGAATAGCAGCCAGTAGGCAATCAGGAAGCCCTGGGCGACGGCGTAGTCGGCAGGCGTGTAGCTCCACAGGCCCCAGGCGCTGGCGATCAGCGCGGTGAAGCCGAAGGCGATCAGGTTCAGCCGCGGCCAATGCTTGAACCAGGCGACCAGCGCCACACCCAGCCCGAGCACGAGGTAGTAGCCCAGCAGCATCGCGATGGCGCCGCCACCGGTCGACAGCAGCAGCGGCGTCGCATAGCCGCCCAGCGCGGCGACGATGGCCAGCGCCTGCGCGTCCTGCTTGACTGCCAGCAGCGCGGCGAGCAGCGAGACGGACAGCATCAGCGCGAACACCAGTGCCATCGGCTGCAGGCCGGCCAGTTTCACGGCCGCGAACAATGTCAGGTAGACGACCGCCACGCCGCCGCCCTGCAGCAGCAGGCCGTAGCCGCGCGAGCGCAGGCGCAGCCGCCAGCCAGTCACCAGCAGCACGACGCCGGTGGCGCCGATGCCGGCCAGGCGCACTTCCAGCGGCATGGTGACATTCTCGGCCGCAAAGCGCGCCAGGAACACCAGGCCCAGGAACAGCATCGCCAGCCCGACCTTGACAATGGTGTTGGCCGCCGCGATGCGCTGCGCCCACGCGGGCATGGGGATGGGCCGGCGCGGCTTGGGTGCCGGCGCAGGTGCGGGCTTGGCCGGCTGAGGCGTGGCGATGGGTGTCGGTATGACCGGCGGCACCGGCAGGACGACCGCTGCCTCGACAGGCTCGGACCCGGAGAAAGCAGGGGACGCAGGCGCGTGCGCTGCAGCCGGGCGCGGCGCCGGCGCAGCGGCGGGCGCGCGTGCCAGGAGCTGCTGCTCCAGGCTGGCAATGCGCCGCCCTTGCCGGGTCTGCTGCAAGAAAAGCCAGCCGACGGCGGCGCCGAGGAACGCGCCCATCAAGCTCTCGGCAGCGAAGCCGCCAAAGAGCGCGCCCAGCAACAGTGCGAGGACCGGCACGCCGTTTACACGCCGTCGATCAACACCATGCGCATGACGGCGATGCCTTCGCGGGCCTCGCGCGCTGCGCCGTACTCGGGCGAGTCGTAGAAAGCCTGAGCGGCGTCGTGGGTGGGGAACTTCAACAGCACGACGCGGTCGGGCGTCCAGTCGCCTTCAAGCACGGTCGTCTTGCCGCCGCGCACCAGCACCTCGGCGCCGTGTCCCTTCATGGCCAGCGTGGACAGCCGCCGGTAGTCCTCGTACTGCTCAGGATTCGTGATCTTGACGTTGGCGAGGATGTACGCGCTCATGGGTTCAGCAGCTGAAGTCGTTCTCGAGCAGCGGCTGTTGCTTGACGACGCGGTCCAGCGCCACCAGTTGCGTCAGCAGCGTCTTCATGTGCTTGAGCGGCACCGCGTTGGGCCCGTCGCTGAAGGCCTCGGCCGGGTTCGGGTGCGTCTCCATGAACAGGCCCGCCACGCCGACACCGACGCCGGCACGGGCCAGCACCGGCACCATCTCGCGCGCACCGCCACTGGAGCCGCCCAGGCCGCCAGGCTTCTGCACGGAGTGGGTCACGTCGAACACCACCGGCGCGCCGGAGTTGCGCATCTCGGCCAGACTGGTCATGTCGGCAACGAGGTTGTTGTAGCCAAAGCTGACGCCACGTTCGCAGGCCAGGAAAAGGTCTTCGCTCAGGCCCACTTCGCGCGCGGCGGCGCGGGCCTTGTCGATGACGTTCTTCATGTCCCAGGGCGCGAGGAACTGGCCCTTCTTGATGTTGACCGGCTTGCCGCTCTGCGCGACGGCGCGGATGAAGTCGGTCTGGCGGCACAGGAAGGCCGGCGTCTGCAGCACGTCAACGACGCTGGCGACCTCGGCCACTTGCGTTGCGTCATGCACGTCGGTCAGCACAGGCAGGCCGGTCTGGCGGCGCACCTCGTCCAGGATCTTCAGGCCGGCGTCCATGCCGACA
Source organism: Pelomonas dachongensis (assembly GCF_043555865.1). Classification (NCBI taxonomy): domain Bacteria; kingdom Pseudomonadati; phylum Pseudomonadota; class Betaproteobacteria; order Burkholderiales; family Sphaerotilaceae; genus Roseateles; species Pelomonas dachongensis. The sequence continues at coordinate 661,796 of NZ_JBIGHY010000002.1, read as the reverse complement.
CCGCGCTTGGTGGTGCCGGAGGAGCGGTTGGCCTTGTCGAACGAGCCCTTGTAGATCAGCGGGATGCCCAGCGAGGTGCAGGCTTCCTTCAGCAGGCCGGCCACATCCAGCGACAGCTGCTGGCTTTCGATGGAGCAGGTGCCGGCGATCAGGAAGAACGGCTTGTCGAGGCCGACGTCGTATCCGCAGAGCTTCATGGGGTGGTCCTCAAGCTTTCTTGTGGTTCAGCGCGGCCTTGACGAAGGCCGTGAACAGCGGGTGGCCGCCCCAGGGCGTGGACTTGAATTCGGGGTGGAACTGCACGCCGACGAACCAGGGGTGCACCTCACGCGGCAGCTCGACCATCTCCGTCAGCTTTTCGCGCTGCGTGATGGCCGAGATGACCAGACCCGCCTGTTGCAGGCGGTCCAGGTAATGTTCGTTGGCCTCGTAGCGGTGGCGATGGCGTTCGTTGACGACCGGCCCGTAGATGTCGTGCGCCAGCGTGCCCGGCTTGACGTCGGAGCTTTGCGCGCCCAAGCGCATCGTGCCGCCGAGGTCGGAGTTGGCGTCGCGTTTCTGGATGCTGCCGTCGGCGTCCTGCCACTCGTCGATCAGCGCAATGACGGGGTGGGGCGTCTCGGGGTCGAACTCGGTGGAGTTGGCGCCCGTCAGGCCAGCCATGTGGCGGGCGTACTCGATGGTGGCGACCTGCATGCCGAGGCAAATGCCGAGGTAAGGCATCTTGTGTTCGCGCGCGTACTGCGCCGCAAGGATCTTGCCTTCCACACCGCGCTTGCCGAAGCCGCCGGGCACGAGGATGGCGTCGTATTCGCTGAGGCTGGACACCGTCTCGGCCGTCAGTGTCTCGCTGTCGACGTACTCGATCTTCACGCCGGCATGGTTGTGGATGCCCGCGTGGCGCAGCGCCTCATTGAGCGACTTGTACGAGTCCGACAGGTCGGTGTACTTGCCGCACATGGCGATGGTGATCTGCTCCTTGGGATTCTCGACCTCGAACACGAGGTTATCCCAGCGCTTCAGGTCGGCGCTCTTGGTGTTGAGCTGCAGCTTGGTGCAGATCAGCTGGTCCAGCCCCTGCTCGTGCAGCATGCGCGGCACCTTGTAGATGGTGTTCACGTCCCACATCGAGATCACGCCGTACTCGGCGACGTTGGTAAACAGCGAGATCTTCTCGCGCTCGTCGTCGGGAATGCGGCGGTCGGCGCGGCACAGCAGCGCGTCGGGCTGGATACCGATCTCGCGCAGCTTCTGCACCGTGTGCTGCGTGGGCTTGGTCTTGAGCTCGCCCGCGGCGGCGATCCACGGCACATAGGTCAGGTGCACGAAGGCAACGTTGTTCGGGCCGGCCTTCAGGCTCATCTGGCGCGCGGCTTCGAGGAAGGGCAGCGACTCGATGTCGCCCACCGTGCCGCCGATCTCGACGATCGCCACGTCCACCGCCTCGGGCGTGCCCTGGCCGGCGCCGCGGCGGATGAACTCCTGCATCTCGTTGGTGATGTGCGGGATGACCTGGACCGTCTTGCCGAGGTAGTCGCCGCGGCGTTCCTTCTCCAGCACGGACATGTAGATCTGCCCGGTGGTGAAGTTGTTGGCCTTCTTCATCCGCGTCGTGATGAAGCGCTCGTAGTGGCCGAGGTCGAGGTCGGTTTCTGCGCCGTCGTCGGTGACGAAGACTTCGCCGTGCTGGAACGGTGACATCGTGCCGGGGTCGACGTTGATGTACGGGTCCAGCTTGATCAGGGTGACTTTGAGGCCGCGCGATTCGAGGATGGCAGCCAGTGACGCCGACGCGATGCCCTTGCCCAAGGAGGACACCACACCGCCGGTGACGAAGACGTATTTGGTCATGTCTTGCAGCACGCCAGAACAGCGTGCTGTGGTGGGAAATTGCGATTGTACGAGACCCGTCAGCGAGCCTTCAGCAACTCCAGCACCAGGTCTGCCGTCTCCTCGGGCTTCTCGAACGGGTACAGATGTGAGCCTTCCATCCAGCGCCAGCGCTCGCCGGCCAGCTTCATGGATGCGGCGGCGCCCGCCTGGCGCAACTCGGCTGACTGCGTGCCGCCGACAAAGGCGACCGGGCACTGCGGCGGGCGCAGGCGCAGCAGCAGCGGCAGGTGGTGGGGCAGTGTGCGATAAATGTGCGCCTCGACCTCCCGCGCGAAGCGCAGCCGCACCTGGCCCTCGGCCTCTTCAAACCCGGCGGCGATGTAGTCGGACAGCACGCGGGGGTCCCAGCGGGCGAACAGCTTCTTGGCGGCAAAATGCTGGTGGACGGCTGCGCGGTTGGGCCAGCTGTGGCGGCGCTCGCGGGCGATCCTCGACGGGCCGTAGCGGTTCATCAGCCCGGAGCCCTTCGCCACCGCGATTCCGGCTGCGCGGATGCCGGCGATCACGGGCGAGTCCAGCATCACCAGGCCGCTGACCAGGTCGGGCCGGCGGCAGGCTGCCATCAGGCTCAGCATGCCGCCCAGCGAGTGGCCCACCAGCGCGACGGGGCCCTCGGGCTTCACGTCGTGCTCGATGAAATGCAGCAACTGGTCGCGCAGACGGCGCCAGTCGCCGGTGACCGGGAAGCGGGGGTCGTGCCCGAAGCGGTCCAGGGCCTGCACGCGCCAGCCGGCCGCGCGCCAGCGCTCGAACAGCACGCGGTAGCAGCCGGCCGGGAAGCTGTTGGCGTGCGAGAAGACGAGCGTCGGGTGCCGTGCACCCTTTGCGCTTCGCCCTGTCTCGCCAAGCGGGCGCTGAACGCCCTCGAACGGCCTGACGGCGCTCATGCCTTGGCGATCTTCTTCAGCTTGTAGAGCGCCTCCAGCGCCTCGCGGGGCGACAGCGCGTCAGGGTCGATGGCGTCCAGCGCCGCGACGAGTCCGCTCGGTTCCGGCAGTGGCGGCGGAGCGGGGGGCGCGGCGAAGAGGTCGAACTGGTCGTCCTCGGCGTTCTGTCGCGCTTCCAGCGCCTCCAGCGTCGCGCGCGCCTGGCGCACCAGGCTGGCGGGCATGCCGGCGAGCTTGGCCACCTGCACGCCGTAGCTGCGGCTGGCCGGGCCCGCCTGCAGCTCGTGCAAAAAGACGATGTCCTCGCCGCTTTCCACGGCCGACACATGCCAGTTCTGCGCCAGCGGGTGCTTGGCCGGGAACTCGGTCAGCTCGAAATAGTGGGTGGCGAACAGCGTGAATGCGCGCGTCTTGTCATGCAGGTGGCTGGCGATGGCCGACGCGAGGGCCAGGCCGTCGAAGGTCGACGTGCCGCGGCCGATCTCGTCCATCAGCACGAGCGATTGGTCGGTGGCGGAATGCAGGATGGCCGCACCCTCGGTCATCTCCAGCATGAAGGTGGACTGCGCGTTGGCGAGGTCGTCCGCCGCGCCGATGCGGGTGTGGATGGCGTCCATGGGGCCGAGGCGGGCGCTCGTGGCGGGCACGTAGCTGCCGATCGCGGCCAGCAGCGCGATCAGCGCCACCTGGCGCATGAACGTGCTCTTGCCGCCCATGTTGGGGCCAGTGATGACCAGCAGCCGCGTGCGTGCGTCGAGCTTGCAGTCGTTGGGCATGAACTCCGCGCCGCCGGTTTCGGCCAGCCGTGCCTGCACGACGGGGTGACGGCCGGCTTCGATCTCCAGGCACGGATGCGGCACGAACTCCGGCCGGCACCAGTTCAGCGTGATGGCGCGCTCGGCCAGCGCGGCGAGCGCGTCCAGCCCGGCCAGCGTGCGGCCTAGCGCGGTGAGCGGCGCCAGGCGAGTGAGCAACGCGTCGATGACCTGCTCGTACAGCAGCTTCTCGCGCGCCAGCGCCCGCTCGTTGGCGGACAGCGCCTTGTCCTCGAAGGCCTTCAGCTCGGGTGTGATGTAGCGCTCGGCGTTCTTCAGCGTCTGCCGGCGCTGGTAGTCCATCGGTACCTTGTCGACCTGACCCTGCGTGACCTCGATGTAGAAGCCGTGCACGCGGTTGAACTGCACGCGCAGGTTGGTGATGCCGGTGCGGGCGCGTTCGCGCGTCTCCAGGTCCAGAAGGAAACCGTCGCAGTTCTGCTGGATGCTGCGCAGTTCGTCGAGATCGGCATCAAAGCCGTCGGCGATGACGCCGCCGTCGCGCGGCAGCAGTGCCGGTTCGGCGGCAATGGCGCGCTCCAGCAATTCCACGATGTCGCCGGGCGGGTTCAGCGAGTCGTCCCGCAGCGCGGCCGGCGTGGCGGCGCGCAGTTGTGGCAGCGCCTGCAGCGTGGCGCGGATGCCCGTCAGCTCGCGCGGACGCACCTGACGCAGCGCGATGCGGGCCGAGATGCGTTCCACGTCGCTGACCGACTTCAGCGCGTCACGTAGCAGCTCAAAGCCTTCGGCCTGCAGCGCCGCAATGGCGTTGTGGCGCGCGATGGCCTCGCCGCGCTCACGCTTCGGGTGCAGCAGCCACTGGCGCAGCATGCGGCTGCCCATGCCGGTCTTGCAGGTGTCGATCAGCGAGAAGAGGGTGGGCGAGGACTCGCCGCGCAGAGTCTGGATGAGTTCCAGGTTGCGCTGCGTGGCGGGCGGCAGGTCCATCAGATCGCTCGCCCGCTGCACGCGCAGCGAGCGCACATGGGCCAGCGCACGGCCCTGCGTGTGCTCGGCAAACGCCAGCAGCGCACTGCCGGCGGCGTGGGCCAGCGTCAGCTCGTGCGCGTTGAAGCCTTGCAGATTGGCCACGCCCAGCTGTTCGCACAGCTTGCGCTGGCCGAGGGCGCCGTCGAACTGCCAGCTGGGCCGATTCGTCACCGGGAAGCGTGCGCGCATCACGCCCGCCGGCTGCTGCTCGCGGTTGACCAGGATTTCCGCCGGCATCAGCCGCGCCAGCCAGCCGGGCAGCTCTGCGTCGCTGCACTCGGCCAAGCCGATCTCGCCCTGCGTCAGCGACAACCATGCCAGGCCGTGCCGCCGGCCTTGTCCGCTGACACTCAGCAGCACGGCGTCCTGCTTGTCGGCCAGCAGCTCGGTGTCGGTGATGGTGCCCGGCGTGACAACGCGCACCACCTTGCGCTCCACCGGCCCCTTGCTCGCACCGACCTCGCCGACCTGCTCGGCAATTGCGACCGCTTCGCCCAGCTTGATCAGCTTGGCGAGATAGCTCTCCAGCGAATGCACCGGCACGCCGGCCATGACGACGGGCTGGCCGGCGCTCTGGCCGCGCGTGGTGATGGTGATGTCCAGCAACGCATGGCACTTGCGCGCGTCGTCGTAGAAGACCTCGTAGAAATCGCCCATCCGGTACAGCAACAGCGTGTCCGGGAAGTCGGCTTTTAGGCCCAGATACTGGGCCATCATGGGCGTATGCGCGCTGAAGTCAGCGGTCTGGGTCATCGGCGTCGGGCAAATAGCAAAGCCCCCCGGCGGAGGGCTTCAGAATGCGTGGAAGTTTACGCGGCGGTGACCGCACCTTCCGGGAGACGCCGATGAACAGATCCCTGGTTGCGGGCCTGGCGCTCGCGGGCCTGACCGGCCTGTCGGCCAATGCCGCCGAGCCTTCGCTTTGCACGCAATTGGCCGACGAGGCCCGCAAGGCGCCGGCCGCCATCTGGGCCCGACCCGACCCTCTGGCGGCCTGGATCGAGCCCGGCCAGTCGGCCAAGCCTTCGCCCACCGTCGCGGCGCTGGCCAACGATCAACACTGGCGTGACCTGCTGGCCGCGTCCGACGCGCAGCCCATCGCCGTGCGACAACTGGAGGGCGCGCCGGTCTACATGGTGGATGACATCGCCGGCACGGCCCATTGCCAGTCGCTGGTGCTGGTGGAGGCGCAAGTCGGCCAGCCCGCGAGGCAGTTGCAGCCACCGTTCGACCTGGAGCGGATGAGCCTGTGCATGACCCAGTCGGCCGGGTTTGCACGCGTTCTGGGGCGGCCGGCCTTGCTGGTGGGAGGGGCGCCCTCCATGACCAGCCCGGACCTGCAGTACCGCATCGCCCTCTGGGCCGGCGAGGGTTGGGGGCAGCGTTGCAGCATCACGGTGCGTCGCAACACCGAGATGAGCATGGCCCAGCGCTTCTGCCCACCCGGCAGCAAGGTCTGCGAGTCGGGGCAGCCGGTGGCGCAGCGGCTGGCACATGCCTACGAGGCTGCGCGCGCTGCGAATCAGGCGCTCGATGCGACAGCGTTCAATGGCGGCCGTTGGCCCGATGCAGCCGTGGCCGCGGCGTTGAATCCCCCCTTGGCCCACGCGGGGGCGATCGGTCACATGAACCCTCCGTTCCCGCTGTTCGGCGCCGACGAACAGCGGCTGGACCCCATGCTGACGGTGTTCTCCAACACCGACCCGCGCGTGCTGCCGGTGCAGGTGGACAGCCGCTGGTGGCTGGCCGTGGTGGGCCGCTCCGGCGTCGGCTGGCGAGAGGGCGATGCGGTGCTGGTGGCGTTCTTCGCGTTGCCGGGGCGTGTGGCCGATGGCGCGGCGTCATACCAGTTCCGCGTCAGCCCCAAGGGGCTGCGCGATGTGATGGCCATCGACGAGGCGCGCTAGAAAAGCGAAAGGCCCGCAGTTGCGGGCCTTCGATACCGGCCGAGTCGGGAGACTCGGCGGTTCCTTGGATCTCGGGTTCTGGCTCAGTCTTCCGACTTGAACACCAGCTTGACTTCGTGCGTCTGGGCAGCGCCCGTGCCTTCGAACTTCCACTGGCTCAGGGCTTCGATGGCGGCGCGGTCGAACACGCGCTTCGGCTCGGCTTCGACGACTTCGACGCCCGAGACCTTGCCGTCACCGGCGATGGCGATCTTGGCGCGCACGCTGCCGGCGTTGATGTTCTTCTTGACGGCTTCGTTCGGGTACTCCGGCGGCACCTTCTTCAGGACCTTCACGTCGGCGTGAGCCAGGGCAGCGGAGGCAGCGAGAGCGAGAGCGAGCACGGTGCGGACGAACATCTGATTCTTTCGACTTGTTGAACTGGTGGGTGACGCGGCCCGTCGCCGTGTCGTAGACGCATTCTGGCGAGTCCTTCCCCCCAAGGTAAGGGGGCTGGGCGTGCAGATGTCACGCCGAAAACTACGGGTTAACACTATCCGAAGATCCGTGCCAAATTGTTCACGCCACAAACGGCGAAGCCCTCGCGAGGAGGGCTTCGTTGCAGCGAAGTCGCGGGATCAGATCGGGGAGTCGAGGCCCGTCTCGTCCTTCTTGATGCGAACCGGCGCGCGCTTCTTGGCGACGGGCGCAGCGGCGGCCGGGGCCTCGGCAGCCACTGCAGGCGCAGCCGGGGCGGCCAGGTCTTCTTCCTTGATGACGCGTGTGTAGGGCGCCAGGATGCTGACCAGTTGGGCGTAGATCTTGGGGTTGCCGGCCAGCACCTCGCGCTGGTGCAGGTAGTCGGCCTCGCCGGTGAAGTTGCCGATCAGGCCACCGGCCTCCGACACGATCAGCGAGCCGGCCGCCACGTCCCAGGGCTGCAGACCGGTCTCGAAGAAGGCGTCGTAATAACCGGCCGCGACGTAGCAGAGGTCGAGTGCGGCGGCGCCGGGGCGGCGCAGGCCGGCGCACTGCTGCATGACCTCCTCGAACATCTTCACGTAGCGCTTGAAGTTGTCGCCGCGGCGGAACGGGAAGCCGGTGCCGATCAGCGCGTCGCTCATGCGGGTGCGCTTGGACACGCGAAGGCGCTTGTCGTTCAGGAACGCGCCACGACCCTTGGTTGCGTAGAACAGGTCGTTGCGGGTCGGGTCGTAGACGACCGCTTGCTCGATCTTGCCGCGGAACGCCAGCGCGATGGACACGCAGTACACGGGGAAGCCGTGGATGAAGTTGGTCGTGCCGTCCAGCGGATCGATGATCCAGACGTAGTCGGAGTTCTTGTTGCCGTGGGTGCGGCCGGACTCTTCGGCCAGGATGCCGTGGTCGGGATACGCGCCCAGCAACGTCTCGATAATCACCCCTTCGCAGGCATGGTCCACCTCGGTGACGAAGTCGTTCGGGCTCTTGGTGTTGATGCGTAGCGCTTCGAGGTCCAGCGAGGCGCGGTTGATGAGGGCGCCGGCTGCGCGTGCCGCCTTGATGGCGACATTGAGCATCGGATGTAGGGACGTTTGCAACATGCGTGGCACTCGCTGGGAAGAAGGGGCTGGCAGAGAGGAAAGAGCGGCGGACGTCTGTAGAACAGGCCCGGATAATCGCGGAATTCTAGCTTCAGCCCCTTGGTTAACCCGTGGAATCCACACGCTTCGTCCTCATCAACACCAGCCATGCGGGCAACGTCGGGGCCACGGCTCGGGCGATGAAGGTGATGGGCTTCGGCGACCTGGTGCTGGTGGCGCCGCGCTTCCCGGGCGTGCTGTGCCATGAGGAGGCCGTCGCGATGGCCAGCGGTGCGGCCGACATCCTGGCGCGCGCCCGCGTCGTCGAAACGTTGGCTGAAGCGCTGGACGGCGTGGACTTCGCCTGCGCCACTGCGATGACGCCGCGCGACTTCGGCCCGCCCACGCGAGAGCCACGCGTGCTCTTCGCCGAACTGGCCGCCCGCGCGGCCGCGCCGCGACTGGCGCTGGTGTTCGGCTCCGAGCGCTACGGCATGGCCAACGAGGATGTTTACCGGTGCCACGCGGTGCTCAGTATCCCGACGCATCCCGACTACGGCTCTCTGAACCTCGCGCAGGCCGTGCAGCTCCTGGCCTACGACCTGCGCCAGGCGCTGGGCGGCTTCGGCGTGCAGCCGCGCACGCCCGAACCTGAGGCCGCCGACGCGCGCGCCGTGCAGGGGCTGCTGGAGCACCTGCAGGCCGGGCTGACCGACATCGGCTTTCTCGACCCCGCCGCCCCGCGCAAGCTGATGCCGCGGTTGAACCAGCTGTTCAACCGTGCCGCGCTGACGACCGAGGAAGTCCACATCCTGCGCGGCATCGCGCGGCAGATGAGCAAGACCGCAGGGCGCACGGGTTCTTGACCCGCCCCCTACACTGGCCGGCCGTTTCCAGCCCGCAGCCCCATGTTCCAGCGCCTGCGCGAAGACATCGCCCTCATCCTTGAACGCGACCCGGCCGCCCGGTCGGCGTGGGAGGTGCTGACGTGCTATCCGGGCCTGCATGCGCTGATGTTCCACCGCCGCGCGAACTGGTTCTGGACGCACGGTTTCAAGTGGCTGGGCCGCTGGACCTCGCACTGGGGACGCTTCCTCACCGGCATCGAGATCCATCCGGGCGCCAAAATCGGGCGCCGGGTCTTCATCGACCACGGCATGGGCATCGTGATCGGCGAGATGGCCGAGATCGGCGAGGGCTGCACCATCTACCAGGGCGTCACGCTAGGCGGCACGTCGCTTGTGAAGGGCGCAAAGCGGCACCCGACGCTGGGCCCTGGGGTCATCGTCGGCGCCAACGCTTGCGTGCTGGGGGGCTTCACGGTCGGTGCGGGCGCGCGCATCGGGTCCGGCGCCGTCGTCACCAAGCCGGTGCCGGCCGGTGCAACGGCCGTGGGCAACCCGGCCCGCATCATCGAGGCGGCCAGCGAGCAGGCGCGCGAGGCGGCTGCCGCGAAGATGGGCTTCTCGGCCTATGGCGTGACGCAGGGTGATGACCCGGTGGCGCTGGCCATGCGCGGCCTCATCGACAGCGCCTCGGGCCACGAGCACCAGATCGCGCTGCTGTGGAGCGCGGTGTGCAAACTGTCGACGCAGCAGGGCCGGCCCATCGGCGACTGCGTGCCGGACGACGCGCAGCGCGATGAGGTCTTCGACGCGGCAGGCATGAGCCGGTTGGTGAAGTAGGCCGCGGCTGCGGCGCCTGACGGCGTCGGCTGGTTGCAACCTTTGGTTTCAATAGGCCCGCCTTAGATCAGAATGCCGGGTTCCGGGCCGGCGTGGCCCGCTCTTGCCGATGCCGCCTTGCTGTTGAGAGCCTTCCGACTGTGGTGGACCCCTGCCTGGCGCGTGGCGTCGAGGCTGGCGTTCGCTGTGGGCGTGGCAGGCAGCGCCGGCGCCGCGCCGGAGCCGCGCCACGAGCGGTTGGCCGACATCGCCTTCCAGCACGTGACGCAGGATCACGGCCTGCCTAACGCCATCGCGACGACGCTGGCCGAGGACGGTCAGGGGTTCCTGTGGATCGGCAGTCCGGGCGGCCTGTCGCGCTGGGACGGCTACCGCTTCCGCGTCTACCAGGCCGACCCGCACCGCGACGGAGCGCTGCCTGACAACTACGTGCAGGCGCTGCATGGCGACGCGCGCGGCCGGCTGTGGGTCGGCACCACGTCGGCCGGCCTGCTACGGCACGATCCCGCGACAGACCGATTCGTGCGCTACCCCGTGGGCGGTGCGCAGGGAATCAGCCACGTCAGCGTGCGCCAGGTGCAGGATGACGGCGAGGACGGCCTGTGGCTGGCCACCGACGGCGGCCTCGACCGCCTGGACCCGGCCAGCGGCCGCATCGAGCATGCGAGCGCGAGCTGGGCTGCCCCGGCCGGCAACAAGGTGCGCGTGCTGATGCGGGACCGGCTCGGCGCGTTGTGGGTGGGCAGCGCTGCCGGCCTGTTCCGCCGCGAGCCGGGCGGCCAGCAACTGCAGCCCGTGCCACTGCGCGCCGGCACGGCGGTGCAGCCCGAGGTGTTGAAGCAGGACAGCGCCGGCCGCATCTGGGTCGGCAGCCTGCAGCACGGGGTGTTCGTGCTGCCGGACTACGGCCGCGCACCCGCATCGGCGGTGCGTGAGGTGCTCATGCTGGATGGCCAGGACGTCCTGCGCGACAGCCAGATCGCCGGCCTCGCCGAGGTGCAGCCTGGCGAGATGTGGGTCGCGACCCAGGCGCAGGGCCTCGTGGCCGTCAACCTGGGGCGCGGCGAGACGCGGCGCATCCGCCATGTGCCGGCCTGGCCCATGAGCTTGGCCGACAACGCACTGCGGGCGCTGTACCGCGACCGCGCCGGCCTGGTCTGGGTGGCGACCAACCGGGGGCTGAGCCGGCACGACCCGCGCCAGAGCGGCGTGCTGTCGCGCTTCGGCGTCAACCCCGATGGTGGTGACGCGCTGGATGCACGATTCGTCAGCACCGAGATCAGCTGGATCGAGCCGCGACCTGACGGCGGCCTGTGGCTGGGCACGCACAAGAGCGGCGTCGACATGCTGGACGCCGGTGGCTCGCGCACCGGTGCCCTGCGACCCGATGCAGCGCGGCCCGACACCGCCTTGCCGGCCGACATCGTGCTGAGCATGGCGACGGCGCCGGACGGCGGCGTGTTCATCGGCACCAAGCGCGGCCTGTACCGCGCCGATGCCGCGGGCCGCCGTGTGCAGCGCGTGCCTCTGGGCGACCGCGACCCCGCGGCGTCCATCTGGGTGCTGCTGGCCGATGGCGACACGTTGTGGGTGGGCGGACAGTCCGACGGTCTGTGGAAGCTGGACGTCAGCAGCGGCCGCGCCGAAGCGGTGACGCTGGCCGCACCGGGTCTCAGCGACGAGCGCGTGACCGTGCTGGCTCGCGACGCGCGCGAGGCCGGCGTGCTGTGGGTGGGCACGCGCCACGGCCTGAACCGCGTGGTGCTGGCCGGCGGCCGGGTCACGCAATGGCTGCCCGGGCCTCGGCAGGCGGGTCATCTGTCTGCCGGTTTCATCACCGCGCTGCTCGCAGACGAACTCGGCCGGCTCTGGGTGGGCAGCTATGGCGGGGGCATCGACGTGTTGCCCGCCATCGGCTCCGACGCGGCGCCGATGCGGCTGGGCATGGCCGAGGGCCTGCCGGACAGCACCGTCAACGCGCTGCTGCAGGACTTGCAGGGCCGTATGTGGGCCAGTACTGACAACGGCCTGGCGCGCATCGACCCCCAGACGCTGGCTGTGCGCGCGCTGCGTCGCGCCGAGGGCGTGGTGTTCCCGACATATTGGACCGGATCGGCTGCCCGCACTGTGCGTGGAGAACTGCTGTTCGGGGGCGCCGGCGGCATGACGGTCGTGCTGCCCGAACGGCTACAGGACTGGAACTACAAGCCAGCCGTGCTGGTCACCGATGTGAAGCTGGGTGGCGTGCCGCACCCGCTGGGACCTGCGGGCGCGACCTTGACCGTGCGGCCGGACGCCAACAGCCTTGCCGTCGAGTTCTCGTCCACCGACTTCTCCGCGCCCGAGCGCAACCGTTTCGCGTTCAAGCTGGACGGCTACGACAGCGGCTGGGTGGACAGCGATGCGTCGCGCCGCCTGGCCGCGTACGCCAACCTGCCACCGGGCGACTACCGGCTGCGTCTGCGCGCGTCCAACCGCGACGGGCAGTGGAGCGAACGCGAGCTCGCGCTGCCCGTGCGCGTGCTGCCGGCCTGGCACCAGACCTGGTGGGCCCGGGCTGCCTTCGTGCTGGGCGTGGCGCTGCTGCTGCTGACGGCCGTGCGGCTGCGCACGCGGCTGCTGCGGCATCGCCAGCGCGAGCTGGAGGACAAGGTGCGCCAGCGCACCGCAGAGCTGGAAAGGCTGCACCGCACGCTGGAAGAGAAATCGCAGCAGCTGCTGATGAGCAGCGTTACCGATCCATTGACCGGCCTGCACAACCGGCGCTTCCTGACCGAGCACATCGAGCACGACCTGGCCGCCAGCCTGCGCCGCGCGCAGGAGACGCTGGCGGCAGGCGGCCAGCCGCTGGACACCGACAGCGTGTTCCTGCTGCTGGACATCGACGCGTTCAAGCGCATCAACGACCGCTATGGCCATGCTGCGGGCGACGCGGTGCTGGTGCAGTTCGGCGCGCGGCTCCGCTCGGTGCTGCGCGAGTCTGACTACCTCGTGCGCTGGGGGGGCGAGGAGTTCCTGGCCGTCGCCCGCGACACCGACCGCGCGCGCGCCGAGGAGCTTGCCGAGCGCATGCGCCACGTCATCGCGGCGACGCCATTCAACCTCGGCGAGGGTGGCGACATCGACATCACCTGCTCCATCGGCTTTGCCTGCATGCCCTTCGAGCTGGAGAAGCCGATGGCGCGCAGCTGGCAGCAGGTGGTCAATCTGGCCGATCTGGCGCTGTATGCAGCCAAGCGCTCAGGTCGCAACGCCTGGGTGGGCGTGCACATGGCGCACGGCCGAGGCGCCATCGCGCAACAGCACGCGGGCGGTTTCGGCATCACCAGCAACCGCCCGCTGGACGAAGTGCTGGCTGCGATGGGCTCGCCGACCGAGCCCGGCACGTTGGTCGGCTAGGCCGCTGGCGGGCGCTGCGCGCTCTTGGGCCTGAACGCCTTGCAGACCTCGTCGCGCGTTTCGAGATACGGCCCGCCGATCAGGTCGATGCAGTAGGGCACGGCGGCGAAGATGCCACTGGCCTGCGCGTGGCCGGCCAAGGTCTCAGCGATCGCCTTGGGCTGGCCGGGCAGGTTGATGATGAGCGCCTGGCCGCGGATCACGGCGACCTGGCGCGACAGGATGGCCGTGGGCACAAAGTGCAGCGAGATCTGGCGCATCTGCTCGCCGAAGCCGGGCATCTCGCGATCCGCCACGGCCAGCGTGGCCTCGGGCGTGACGTCGCGCGGCGCGGGGCCCGTGCCGCCGGTGGTCAGCACCAGGTCGCAGCGCTCGGTGTCCACCAGCTCGGCCAGCGCGGCCGAGATGCCGGCTTGCTCGTCGGGGATCAGGCGCGGTACGAACTCGATGGGATTCAGCAGCGCGCTCGTCAACCACGCTTGAAGCGCCGGCAGGCCCTTGTCCTCATAGACGCCGCTGGAGGCGCGGTCGCTGATGGAGACGATGCCGATCCTGACGGCGTCACTCATCGGCGGGCGCATCGTCGGCTGCCGCGTGCGCTTCGCTGGCCTTGATGAACTGGAACAGCTCACGGTACGCGCGGCCGCTGCGCTTCTCGGGCTCGTTGGCGGCGTCCTTGCGGGCGGCCCGAACGAGGTTGCGCACTTGCTGGATGTCAACGCCCTGGTGCTCGGCCAGGAACTCCTGCAGCGCATCGTCGCTGGCCAGCAGGCGCTCGCGCCAGCGCTCGGACTGGTGCAGCTTCAGGCTGTCCTGTGCATGGCCCAGCTTGAACGCGGCCACGGCTTCGCGGATGGGCTCGGGGTCGACCCGGCGCATCAGCTTGCCGATGTATTGCATCTGCCGGCGCTTGCCCTCGAAGTTGGTGATCTTCTTGGCGGCCTTCAGCGCGTCGTAAAGGATCTCGGGCAGCGACAGTGGCTCCCAGCGGGATTCGGGCAGGGCGAGCAGATCGTCGCCCAGCTTCTGCAGTGCCGTCGAGTCGCGCTTGAGCTGGGACTTGCTGGGGCCGTCGAAGTCGTCCTCAGTGTCGTGTTCGGGGGTGTTGTCTTGCATCTGTGGACGTATTCGGGCGGGTGGGAGGCTGACTTTGAGCAGACTCTTATGATTGTCGCCCACCCGAATTCAGTGCCCTCATGTCCCAAGCCCAAGACGGTTTCGCATACAGCCCCGCGCAGTTCCAGCAATGGATTGAAGATGCCTTGTCAGAGGCGAAGAAGCTCGGCGCCAGCGATGCCGGTGCCGAGGTGTCCGAGGGTTGCGGCCTGTCGGTGTCGGCGCGACTGGGCCAACTGGAGAACGTGGAGCGCAACCGCGACAAGTCGCTGGGCATCTCGGTCTACCTGGGCCAGCGCCGCGGCAATGCGAGCACGTCGGACTTTTCGCCGCAGGCCATCCGCGACACGGTGCGCGCGGCCTACGACATCGCGCGCTTTACGGCCGAGGACGAGTTCGCCGGCCTGCCCGACGCCGCCGATCTGGCGCTGGACCCTGCCGCGCGGCCAGATCTGTCGCTGTTCCACCCGTGGGCTATCGACGCCGCGCAGGCCGCCGAGATTGCGCTGCGCTGCGAGGCAGCGGCGCTGGGTGTGGACAAGCGCATCACCAACAGCGAGGGCGCGGCGGTGTCGGCGCAGCAGTCGCACTTCTGGATGGGCAACACGCGCGGCTTCAGCGGCGGCTATGCCAGCTCGCGACACTCCATTTCGGTCGCGCCCATCGCCGGCCGCGGCAACGACATGCAGCGCGACGCCTGGTACAGCTCCATGCGCGACTCGGCCGACCTGGCCTCGGCCGAGGCGGTAGGCCGCTATGCGTCCGAGCGCGCGCTGTCGCGCCTGAAGGCGCGCAAGGTCGCGACCGCCGAGGTGCCGGTGCTGTTCGAGAGCACCGTCGCCATCGGCCTGCTGGGCGCGCTGGTGCAGGCCACCAGCGGTGGCGCGCTGTACCGGCGCACCAGCTTCCTGCTGGACAGCCTGGACAAGCCGGTGACGGCCTCGCACATCGACATCGCCGAGGACCCACATGTGCCCAAGGGCAAGGGCAGCTCGCCGTTCGACGACGAGGGCGTCGTGACGCGGGCGCGCCAGGTCGTGCAGGGCGGCGTGCTGCAGGGCTACTTCCTGTCCAGCTACTCGGCGCGCAAGCTGGGCATGCAGACCACCGGCCACGCGGGCGGCTCGCACAACCTGCGCATGACCAGCCGCGCCACGGCGCCCGGCGACGACTTCGCGACGATGATCCGCCGCCTGGGTCGCGGCCTGCTCGTCACCGAGCTGATGGGGCAGGGCGTCAACTACGTGACGGGTGACTACTCGCGTGGCGCCAGCGGCTACTGGGTCGAGAACGGCGAGATCGCCTTCCCGGTGCACGAGGTCACCATCGCCGGCAACCTGAAGGACATGCTGATGAACATCGTCGGCATCGGCGCCGACGAGTACAGCATGGGCACCAAGACCGTGGGCTCGGTGCTGGTCACCGGCATGAAGCTGGCTGGCAACTGAAGCCCCTCGCCCAGGCTCGCCGCGCTGGACGCGGGCAAGCCTGGTCGTGTTCCACAGCGGGGACGGCGATGCTCGCGGGGCGTGCCCCGCTCGCACATCGCCATGGCGGGCGGCTTGGGAGCGGCCCGGCGCTCGCCCAGGTACCTTGAATGCGCCGGGTAAATCCGGGCCGTGCAGCCAAGTGCGGCGTTTCAGAATCGCCCGTCTTTCTCTGCGCAAACCCAAAACAGGAGACGTCAATGTCCATGGAACGCCGTTCCTTTGTGCGCCAGGCCGGCCTGGCCGGGGTGCTGGCTGCAGGCGCTGCCCCCGCCATCGTGCATGCCCAGGCGCAGGTGCGCTGGCGCCTCGCTTCCAGCTTCCCCAAGCCGTTGGACACGCTGTACGGCTCGGCCGAACTGATGGCCAAGAAGCTCAGCGAGATGAGCGGCGGCAAGTTCCAGATCTCGGTGCATGCTGGCGGCGAGCTGGTGCCGGCGCTGGGCGTCGTGGACGCCGTGCAGGCCGCCACCGTCGAGATCGCCCACACCGCGCCGTACTACTTCTTTGGCAAGGACGAGACGTTCGCGTTGGGGACCGCCATCCCGTTCGGCATGAACAGCCGCCAGACCACGGCCTGGATGGTGGAGGGCAATGGCCTGAAGCTGATGCGGGACTTCTACCGCAACTACAACATTGTCAACTTCCTGGGCGGCAACACCGGCGCGCAGATGGGCGGCTGGTACCGCAAGCAGATCAAGAGCGTCGCCGACATCAAGGGCCTGAAGATCCGCATCAACGGCTTCGCCGGTCGCATCATCGAGCGCATGGGCGGCGTGCCGCAGCAGTTGCCGGGCGGCGAGATCTACTCGGCGCTGGAGAAGGGCACCATCGACGCCGCCGAGTGGGTGGGGCCCTATGACGACCAGAAGCTGGGCTTCAACAAGGTCGCGCCCAACTACTACTACCCCAGCTGGTGGGAGGGCGGCGCGCAGCTGGACTTCTTCGTCAACAGCAAGGCCTACGAGAGCCTGTCCAGCGAGTACAAGACCATGCTGGAGGCTGCCTGCGCGATCGCCCACATCGAGACGCAGGCCAGGTACGACACCAAGAATCCTGCCGCGCTGAAGCAACTGGTGGCCTCGGGCACCAAGCTGTTCCGCTTCCCCAAGGATGTGATGGACGCGGCGTTCAAGGAATCGCAGGCGCTGTATGCCGACCTGTCGGCCAAGAATCCCAACTGGAAGAAGGTCTACGAGGACTACGCCACCTTCCGCCGCGACCAGAACCTGTGGTTCCGCTTCGCCGAGGGCGGCTTTGACGACTTCATGCAGGCGCAGAAGCTCTGATCGACAGTCATGTCACTGAACCGACGCCCCGCCCGGCAACAGGCGGGGCGTTTTTCATTGCGACACCTGGATCACGTGCCGCAGCAGCGGGTAGACCTGATGCTGCCAGCGGCGCCCGCTGAACACGCCGTAGTGGCCCACGTTGGGCTGGATGTAGTGGGTGCGCATGTAGAGCTTGAGGCTGCTGGCCAGGTCCTGCGCGGCCAGCGTCTGGCCCACGGCGCAGATGTCGTCGCGCTCGCCCTCGATGGTCAGCAGCGCGGTGCGGCGAATCGCAGCAGGGTTCACCTTGCGGCCCTTGAACATCAGCTCGCCGCGCGGCAGGTCGAAGGTCTGGAACACGCGCTCTACGGTCTCCAGGTAGAAGTCGGCCGAGAGGTCGGACACGGCCAGGTACTCCTCGTAGAACTGCCGCGTGGCCTCGGCCTTGTCGACCTGGTCGGCGATCAGGTGTCGGTAGAAGTCCTTGAACGCAGTGGCGTGGCGCTCCTTGTTCATGCTCATGAAAGCCGACAGCTGCACGAAGCCCGGGTAGACGCTGCGGCCCGCCCCCTGGTGCCGCCATGTCACCTGACTGATCAGGTGCTTGCGGAACCACTCGATGGGCTTGCTGGTGGCCAGCCGGTTGACCTCGGTCGGACTGATGCGGCAGTCGACGGGGCCGGCCATCAGCGTCAGGCTGGCCGGCGTGGCGGGGTGGTCGTCTTCAGCCATCAAGGCGGTGGCGGCCAGCGCGCTGACGCAGGGCTGGCACACGGCCACCAAGTTGGCGCCGGGGCCCAGCACCGTCAGGAAGTCGATCAAGTGCTGCGTGTACTCGTCCAGCCCGAAGCGGCCGGCCGACAGCGGCACGTCGCGCACGTTGTGCCAGTCGGTCACGTACACGTCGTGGTCCTGCATCAGCGTGCGCACGGTGTCGCGCAGCAGCGTGGCGAAGTGGCCCGACATCGGCGCCACCACCAGCACCCGCGGCGCTTTCGGCGCGCCCTCGCGCCGAAAGCGCACCAGGTCGGCAAACGGCGTGCTGGTGGCGACCTCTGCCACGACCGGCCAGCGCTCGCCGCTGCTGCCCGTGACCTCGGCAATGCGCCACGGCGGGCGCCGGTGCGTGATGCGGGCGAGCTGGAAGACCTGCCACGCAGCGGATAGTTGCTGCGTTGGTAGCCAGGAGCTGCCGGCCAGTGCCGGGTCGTTCAGCATCGGCAGGGCCAGGCGGGCCGCCGCGTGCAGCGGCCACATCAGGTCGCGGTGGGCTTGGTAGGTGGCGTACATGGCTGTCTCCTGCCGTTGTCTCACCCTGCGACGCAAGGACCGAGCCAGCGTGGCATGGGGCTTGCGTCGAAGGACAGACAGCAGCCAGGAGACACCATGCCCGTCACCAGCCCCGCCAGACCCGCCGCGCGCAAGACCACGCGCAAGCCCGCCGCCACCGCAACCGCGGCGACAACGGCCACGCTGACGCTGAGCAGCAAGAACTACTCGTCGTGGTCGTTGCGCGGCTGGTTGCTGGCGCGCTTCGCCGGCCTGGACTTCGCAGAGCAGATGGTCTCGCCCGACGACGAGGACGCCAGGAAGGAGCTGCTGCTGCTGGCGCCGTCCATCCGCGTGCCCTGCCTGCGCCACGAGGGCGCCACGGTGTGGAACACGGTGGCCATCGCCGAGTATCTGAACGAGACCTTCCCCCAGGCACAGCTGTGGCCCACCGACCGCATCGCGCGGGCGCATGCGCGCGCCGTCTGCGGCGAGATGAATTCGGGCTTCGCCAACCTGCGCGCAGCGCTGCCCATGAACCTGAAGGGGCACTTCCCCAAGCACAAGATCTGGACCGGCGCCAAACCCGACGTCGAGCGCATCGTCGAGATTTGGAGCGACTGCCTGGCAACCTACGGCGGGCCCTATCTGTTCGGCAGCAATCGAGGCGCAGCCGACGCAATCTTTGCGCCGGTGGCCACGCGCTTCGTCACCTACGACGTACCGCTGCCGGCCGCCTGCGCGGCCTACCGCGACACCATCATGGCGCTGCCCGAACTGCAGGCCTGGCTGGCCGACGCCCTGCAGGAACCTGCCGAGATCGAGCTGCTGGACATGGATTTCTAGAGCTTCAACTCGGCCTGCGGCCACGTGGACGGCGCCGGCACGTCACAGGGTGCGGGCGCGTCCACCGTCTTGAAGGCGGCCGGCGACACGATCTCCAGGTACTCCATGTCCGGCGAATAATCGAACAGGTAGTGCACGATGCCGGGCCGCTGATGCACGCAGTCGCCGGCCTCAACCAACGTGACCTGGTCGCCGTACATGAACTTGGCCCAGCCCTTCGTCATGATGACGATCTGGAAATCCGCCTCATGCCGGTGCCATCCCGTGCCCTTTTCCGGGGCCATGTTCGCCTTCACGAGGTGCGCGATGACGCGCCCATTCGTGGCTTCGGCGACGCCGAGGTCGCGGTAGAGGAAGAAATCGCGGAGCCCATCGGTGCGCCAGGGGGTGTCACCCGGCTTGACGTGGGAGAACCGGGTGGGCGGCGCGTCGCTGGCAGCGTCCACGGGAATCGACAGATCCGTCATGACCAGAGCCTCCTGAAATGCCAAGGCCCTGGCACTCACGCAAGTTGCGTTCCTAGTTTGCGAACGGCTGCCCTTTGAGCTTGGCACCCGCCTTCAGCCCGCGCTTGGCGAACCAGCCCTTGTTCATCTCCAGTGCATAGCGCACCGGCTTGCTTGAGCAGTGCGAGGTCTCGTCCATGGGCTTCATGTCGGCGATGTTGACGATGCTGCCGTCGTCTGCCACGAACGCGATGGACAGCGGCAGCAGCGTGTTCTTCATCCAGAAGCACTGCGGGCTGGCCTCGTCGAACACGAACAGCATGCCGTGGTTGGCGGGCATGTCCTTGCGGTGCATCAGCCCGATGGCGCGTTCGCGGTCGGTCTGGGCCACCTCGGCTTGGATCACGTGCATGCCGGCGGTCAGCGGGATGCTGCGCAGCTGCTGGGGCGCGTCCTGGGCGGCGGCCAGGCCGGCGGCCAGCGCGAGGGCGGAGATTGCAATTGCTTTGATGCAGGTCATGGGCGGTGCCGGTGGTACGGCCTAGATTATCGGCGTGAGCGCTCCACCCCCTGGCCTGCACGCGGCTGAGGCCGATGCCCGCCTTCTCGCCCCCTTCACGACCTGGCCCGACGGCCCGGGCGGGGCAGCGCTGTCGCAATTTCAGGTGTCGGGCATGCACTGCGGCGCCTGCGCGGGGCTGATCGAGACGGCGTTGCTGAAGCTGCCCGGCGTGCAGGCCGCCAGCGTCAACCCGGCGGCGGCGCGGCTGGCGCTGCGCTGGCACCCCGCCCAGGCCGCCCTGGGCGATGTGCTGGCGGCGCTGCACGTGGCGGGCTATGGCGCCACGCCCGATGTCGCGGCGCCTGCGCGCGCGCTGCGCAGGCAGGAGCGGCGCCAGGCGCTGTGGCGGCTGTTCGTCGCGGCGTTCCTGATGATGCAGGTCATGATGATGGCCACCCCCGCCTACGTGGCCGGCCCCGGCGAGCTGACGCCCGACCTGGACCGCCTGCTGCGCTGGGCCAGCTGGGTGCTGACGCTGCCGGTCATGGCGTTCGCCGCCGGGCCATTCTTCGGCGGTGCCTGGCGCCAGCTGCGCGCGCGCCGGCTCGGCATGGACGTGCCGGTGGCGCTGGGCATCGCGGTCACCTTCATTGCCGGCACCAGCGCGCTGTTCAACCCGGGCGGGCTGCTGGGCCAGGAGGTCTATTTCGATTCGCTGACCATGTTTGTCGCGCTGCTGCTGCTGGCACGCTGGTTCGAGCTGGGCGCCCGCCACCGTGCTGCCGACGCGCTGGAGGCGGTGGCCGGCGCGCTGCCGGCCACCGCCGAGCGGTTGCGTGACGACGGCAGCAGCGAGCGCGTCGCGCCCGAGACGCTGCGCGTGGGTGAGCGCATCCGCGTCGTGGCCGGCGAGGCCTTCGCCGCGGACGGCAAGGTGCTGCAAGGCCAGGGCTGGGCCAATGAGGCGCTGCTGACAGGCGAGTCCGCGCCGGTAGCCAAGGCGGTGGGCGACGCCGTTGTGGCGGGCAGCATCAACCTGGACGGTCCGCTGGTCGTCGCGGTGCAGCGCGTGGGTGCGGACACGACGGCGCAGGGCATCGTGCGGCTGATGCAGCAGGCGCAGAGCCAGCGGCCGCTGTTGCCGGGAGTGCTGGAGCATGTCGCCGCCGGGTTCACGGCGGTCGTTCTGTTGCTGGCGCTGGGCGCCGGCGTGGCCTGGTGGTGGGTGGAGCCGTCGCGGGCGCTGGCGGTCGCGGTGGCCGTGCTGATCGTGACCTGCCCCTGCGCGCTGACGCTTGCCGCACCAGCCGCGTGGCTGACCGCCAGCGGCACGCTCGCCCGCCGCGGTTTGCTGCTGACCGACCTGTCCGCGCTGGAGCGGTTGTGCGCCGTGGACACCGTCGTATTCGACAAGACTGGAACGCTCAGCGACGACCGGCTGCACTTGCGCCAGCACTGGTCGCGTGGCGCCGATGCCGATGCGCTGCTGGACGTGGCGCGCAGCCTGGCCGCGTTGTCGCGCCACCCGCATGCGCGGGCGCTGGCGGACGGTCGGGCTGCCGGCAGTTGGGCCGACGTGCGCGAGCTGCCGGGCCGCGGGGTCGAGGCGCGAGACGCGAGCGGCCGGCTGTGGCGGCTCGGCGCACCCGGCTGGGTCAGCGAACGGCCCGACACGGCGGCGCGGCTGGCGTTCGGGTGCGAGGGCCATGACGGCGTCGTGCTGTGGCTGGACCTCGCTGAATCGCCGCGCACCGACGCGGCTGAAGCGGTCGCGGCGCTGCGCGCGCGCGGCGTTCGCGTGAAGCTGCTGTCCGGCGACCAGCCCGACGCGGTGGCGTGCATGGCCGCGACGCTGGGCATCGTGCACTGGCAGGCCGCCGCGACACCCGCGTCCAAGCTGGCTGCCATGCGCGAGTGGCAGGCCGCCGGCGAGCGTGTGCTGATGGTGGGCGACGGCATCAACGATGCGCCCGTGCTGGCTGCGGCGGACGTGCGCATCGCGATGGGGCAGGGGGCGATGCTGGCGCGCGGCGCGGCGGATGCGCTGCTGGTGTCGGAGCGGCTGATGGCCATCCCGCAGGCGCTGGCACTGGCCCTGCGCACGCGGCGCGTGCTGCGCCAGAACCTGGCCTGGGCCGCGGTCTACAACCTGGCCTGCGTGCCGCTGGCGCTGACCGGCTGGCTGCCGCCGCTGGCGGCCGGCATCGGCATGGCGGCGAGTTCACTGTTTGTGGTGCTCAACGCGCAGAGGCTCAACCGCTGATGGACATCCTCTACCTGCTCATCCCGTTCTCGGTCGTGCTGGTGCTGATCATCGTGGCTGTGTTCGGCTGGGCCGTGAACGACGGGCAGCTTGACGGCTTCGAGAACGAGGCTGAACGCATCCTGCTTGACGAGGATCAAGGCGGCTGACGGCCTGCCCGAGAAGAATCGTTGCCATCAGACTGAAGGAGTCGCTGATGGCGAACGACAAGGTCCCGGCTGCATCAAACAGCATGCCCGGGACGACATACGAGGACGGGCCGGTGCGGGCGTTCGCGCTGGCCGCCGTGCTTTGGGGGGTGGTTGGCATGGCGGTCGGCGTGTTCATCGCCGCGCAGCTGGCCTGGCCGGAACTGAACTTTGGCATCTCATGGCTCAGCTATGGCCGCCTGCGTCCGCTGCACACCAACGCGGTCATCTTTGCGTTTGGCGGCTGCACGCTGATGGCGACGAGCTACCACGTCGTACAGCGCACCGGCCAGACGCGGCTGTTCGCGCCCAAGCTGGCATGGTTCCACTTCTGGGCCTGGCAGGCGGTCATCGTTGGTGCTGCCATCACGCTGCCCATGGGCTTCACGCGCGGCAAGGAGTACGCGGAGCTGGAGTGGCCCATCGCGCTGCTGATTACCGTCGCCTGGGTCGCCTACGCCATCGTGTTCTTCGGCACCGTGGGCATCCGCAAGATCCGCCACATCTACGTGGCCAACTGGTTCTTCGGCGGCTTCATCCTGGCCGTGGCCCTGCTGCACATCGTCAACGCCGCGGTGCTGCCGGTCAGCTTCTGGAAGAGTTATTCCGCCTATGCGGGCGTGCAGGACGCGATGGTGCAGTGGTGGTACGGCCATAACGCCGTGGGCTTCTTCCTGACGGCCGGCTTCCTCGGGATGATGTATTACTACATTCCCAAGCAGGCCGAGCGACCGGTCTACAGCTACCGGCTGTCCATCGTCCACTTCTGGGCGCTGATCTTCACCTACATGTGGGCGGGCCCGCACCACCTGCACTACACGGCGCTGCCGGACTGGGCGCAGAGCGTGGGCATGGTGTTCAGCCTGGTGCTGCTGGCGCCGAGCTGGGGCGGCATGATCAACGGCATCATGACGTTGTCAGGCGCCTGGCACAAGCTGCGCGACGACCCGATCCTGAAGTTCCTCATCGTCGCGCTGTCGTTCTACGGCATGGCCACCTTCGAGGGGCCGCTGATGTCGATCAAGACGGTCAACGCGCTGTCGCACTACACCGACTGGACCGTGGGCCACGTGCACGCCGGCGCCTTGGGATGGGTGGGCCTCATTTCGATGGGCTCGCTGTACCACCTGATCCCGCGCATGTTCGGTCGCACGCAGATGTACTCCAAGAGCGCCATTGAGCTGCACTTCTGGATCGCGACGCTGGGCATCGTGCTCTACATCGCCGCGATGTGGATCGCCGGCGTCATGCAGGGTCTGATGTGGCGCGCGGTCAACCCCGACGGCACGCTGGTCTACACCTTCGTCGAGAGCGTCAAGGCGACTTGGCCGTTCTACGTGATACGCCTCGCGGGCGGCCTGCTCTACCTGGGCGGCATGCTGGTGATGGTCTGGAACGTCTACAAGACCATGCAAATCGGCAAGCCGGAACGCGTGCGCATCCCGCAAGTCGTCGCCCATGCGTAAGGAGCTCGACATGAGCAACAACACCGAGAAAGTCACCGGCCACCAGCGCATCGAGACCAGCAACCTGCTGATGATCGTGCTGGTGCTGGCCACCGTCTTCGTCGGCGGCTTCGTCGAGATCGTGCCGCTGTTCTTCCAGCGCTCGACCACGCAGGCCGCGCCCGGCCTCAAGCCGTATACGGCGCTGCAGGTCGCGGGTCGCGACATCTACGTGCGAGAGGGCTGCTACAACTGCCACTCGCAGATGATCCGCCCGCTGCTGGCCGAGACGCTGCGCTACGGCGAGTACTCCAAGGCGGGCGAGTTCGTCTACGACCGCCCGTTCCAGTGGGGCAGCAAGCGCACCGGGCCCGACCTGCACCGCGTGGGCGGCAAGTACAGCGACGACTGGCACCGCATCCACCTGATCAACCCGCGCGATCTGGTGCCGGAGTCCAACATGCCGGCCTATCCCTGGCTGGAGCGGACGCCGGTGGATGCGGCTGCCCTGCCCGCGAAGATGAGCGCATTGCGCACGCTCGGCGCGCCGTACACCGACGCCGAGATCAACGAGGCGGCGCAGGCCGCCGCCGGGAAGACCGAGCTGGAGGCGCTGATCGCCTATCTGCAGGTGCTGGGCACGGCTTCAAAGAACCAGGAGGCCCCCCGTGGGAATCAATGAACTGCGCGTGGCTGTGACCTTGGTGTCGCTGGCCGTCTTCATCGGCATCGTCGTGTGGGCCTGGCGTGGCCGCTTCGACGCTGCGGCCGAGCTGCCGCTGCTGGGAGATGATCAATGAGTGATTTCATCCACGACGGCTGGTCCCTCTTCGTCGCGGCGGCCACCGTGCTGGGCCTGCTGGCCTGCATCGTGCTGCTCCTCGTCGCCAGCCGCCGCCAGCCTTCCGCGGCCGACAACACCACGGGCCACGTCTGGGACGAGGACCTGCGCGAGCTGAACAACCCGCTGCCGCTGTGGTGGATGGGGCTGTTCGTGCTGACGGTGGTGTTCTCGGGCGTCTACCTGGCGCTGTACCCGGGCCTGGGCAGCATGGCCGGCAAGCTGGGCTGGACCAGCCTGGGCGAGCATGCGGCCGACCAGGCCCAGGCGCGCTCGCAGATGGCGCCGGTGTACGCCGCCTTCACGGGCATGGCGCCGGAGCAACTGGCCAAGGACCCCAAGGCCCATGCCATCGGTGAGCGGCTGTTCTCCAACAACTGCGCGACCTGTCACGGCGCCGACGCCAAGGGCAGCAAGGGCTTCCCCAACCTGACCGACGGCGACTGGCTGTGGGGTGGCAGCATCGAGACCATCACCCAGACCATCACCCAGGGCCGCGAAGGCAACATGCCGCCGATGGCCGCGGCAGTGGGCAGCAGCGACGACGTGCGGCATCTTGCGCACTACGTGCTGTCGCTGTCTGGCAGCCCGCACAACCCGCTGTTCGCGCAGCTGGGCAAGCCGAAGTTCACTGCCTGCGCGGCCTGCCACGGCATGGGTGGCAAGGGCAACCAGGCGTTGGGCGCGCCCAACCTCAGCGACAAGGTGTGGCTGCACGGCTGGGGCGAGGACGCTATCGTCGCGATGGTCACCAATGGCAAGCACAACCAGATGCCGGCTCACGCCAGCCGCCTGACGCCGGAGCAGATCCGCGTGCTGGCCGCCTACGTCTGGGGCCTGTCTAAGTGAGCTTGAATGGCTGAAGAAGCGCAGACCGTCATCCGGCTCTACAAGTCGGAAGACAAGATCCACCCGCGTTCGGTGGACGGCCTCTACGCGCGCTGGCGCTGGGCGCTGGTCGCGCTGACCCAGGCGGTCTTCTACGGCCTGCCGTGGCTGAGCTGGGGTGATCGGCCGGCCATGCTGTTCGACCTGGAGGCGCGTCGCTTCTACGTGTTCGGCCTGGTGCTGTACCCGCAGGACTTCGTCTACCTGACGGCGCTGCTGATGGTGTCGGCGTACGCGCTGTTCCTGTTCACCGCCGTGGCCGGGCGGGTGTGGTGCGGCTATGCCTGCCCGCAGACTGTCTACACCGAGATCTTCATGGCGGTGGAGCGCTGGTTCGAGGGCGACCGCAACGCGCGGCTGCGGCTGGAAAAGTCGGCCTGGAACTGGAACAAGCTTTGGCGGCGAGGCGGCAAGCAGCTGGCGTGGATCGCCATCGCGCTGTGGACCGGCTTCACCTTCGTCGGCTACTTCACGCCCATCCACGCGCTGGCCGGCCAGGTGCTGGCCTTCAGCCTGGGGCCGTGGCAGACCTTCTGGCTGTTGTTCTATGGCTTCGCCACCTGGGGCAACGCGGGCTACATGCGCGAGCAAGTCTGCAAGTACATGTGCCCCTACGCGCGCTTCCAGAGCGCGATGTTCGACCGCGACACGCTGATCGTGGGCTACGACCCCGTGCGCGGAGAGCCGCGCGGCCACAACGCGCTGCGAAAGAAGGGCGGCGAGCGCAGCGCCGCCGTGGGCGACTGCATCGACTGCGGCCTGTGCGTGCAGGTCTGCCCCACCGGCATCGACATCCGTGACGGCCTGCAGTACGAGTGCATCAGCTGCGCCGCCTGCATTGACGTCTGCGACGGCGTCATGGACAAGATGGGCACGCCGCGCGGCCT
Source organism: Pelomonas dachongensis (assembly GCF_043555865.1). Classification (NCBI taxonomy): domain Bacteria; kingdom Pseudomonadati; phylum Pseudomonadota; class Betaproteobacteria; order Burkholderiales; family Sphaerotilaceae; genus Roseateles; species Pelomonas dachongensis. Next base: position 635,230 of record NZ_JBIGHY010000002.1, on the reverse strand, counting down.
GATCCGCTACGACACAGAGAACGGCATGAGCCAGCAGCTCGACCGCGCCGCGCGCTGGCGCCGCCTGCTGCGGCCGCGCGTGCTGGTCTACGGTGCGCTGCTGCTGGTGCTGTGCACCGGGCTGCTTTACAGCCTGCTGAACCGCCATGCCTTCCGCGTCGACGTCGTGCGCGATCGCGCCACGCTCGCCCGCCAGGTGGAGGACGGCTGGATCGAGAACGTTTACCGCCTGCAGCTGATGAACGCGACGGAGCGCCCGCAGCAGCTGCGGCTGGCCGTCGACGGCCTGCCGGGCCTGCGGCTCAGCCGCGAGACCGATGTGACGCTGGGCCCGACCGAGGCCCGCTGGGTGACGGTGGCGCTGCGCCTGCCGCCCGAGTCGGCCCAGCAGCTCAAGCCGGGCGCACAGCCGGTGCACTGGCGCGTCAGCAACGACACCGGCACCGCCGTCGTCGAGAAATCCACCTTCGTCGTGCCGCGCTGAGCTGCACCAGGAGCATCGTGATGAGCCCCCAAGCAACCAAGACTTCTCCGTGGCGCGAGCCCATGGTGTGGATGATCGTCGCGGCGCCCGTGGCGTCCATCGTGATGGGCATCGCCACCGTGGTGCTGGCGATGCGCTTCCCCGATCCGCCGCTGTCCACGCTGCCCGAGGCCGGTGCGCCGGCCGAGCAGGCGCTGCCGGCCATGCAGGGCCGCAACCACGCCGCCACCGGCGCGCCGGGAGCGACGAGGTGACCGGCGAGCCCGGGCCCTCGCGTGTGCGGCGCTTTTCGATGGCCGTGGCCTGGGCCTCCTTCCTGGCGGCCGGCGTGCTGGAGGCGCTGGTGTTCGCCGTCGTGGACCCGCGCGACCTGCGCTGGTGGGGCGGCGCGCCGGTGGAGTTGTCCGCGCAGGCGGTCTACACGGTCAGCTTCCTGATCTTCTGGGGCGTCATCGCGCTGGGCGCGAGCCTGGCGCTGCTGCTGGTCACGCTGCCGGAAGAAGGCCGCCCGCAACGGCACGCGCCGGGCTGGCCCCGGTAGGCGGCGCGGTCAAGGTGCCGCGGCCGCCGGCCCGCCCAGATCCAGCTCCACGCCGAATCCTTGCGGCACCGCCAGCAGCCGCACGCTGCCGCCGTGCGCGCGAGCCACGATGTCTGCCAGCATCAGCCCGAGCCCCATGCGCCCCTCGTACTGCTCGCTGGTGATGGCGTGCTGCAGCTCGGCGACGCGCTCGGGCGATGCTCCCCGCCCGTCGTCGACCAGCTGCACGCAGTTCGGGCGCGGCGTGGTGACGCACAGGTGCTGCGCGCCATGCCGCAGGGCGTTGTCCGCCAGATTGATCAGCGCCGCCGCCAGCAGGTCGGCGTCCGCGTGCAGCGCGGCCGTCGCCTTCGCGTCGATCTCCAGCCCCTCCAGCGGCAGGCGCGCCAGCAGCGCTCCCACGTCCACCGGTGTGAGCTTCAGGTCCACGCCGCTGCGGAACAAAGTCAGCAGCGCCGTCACGACGCGGCTGAGCCTGCCGGCAGCCTGGCGCACGCGCAACAGCCGCGGTCGCAGTGCGTCCGGAACCTCGCGCAACGCGACCGCCAGTTGGGCATCCATGCCGGCCAGCGGCGTGCGCAGCGCGTGCGCTGCATGCGCAGTGAAGGCACGCTCGTTGGCCACGCGGCGGCGCAGGCGCTGGCCGAGGTCGTCGATGGCGTCGTGCATCGGTGCGATCTCGGCCCGCGTCGCGGCGGGCAGCCCGGCATCGGGGGCCAGCGGGTCGTGGCGCCGCAGCGCGTCCGAGAAATCGTTCAGCGGCTGCAGCTCTCGGCGCAACCGGCCGCGCAGCACCCACAGGCCGATGAGGCCCACCAGCAGGGCGGTCGCGGCGCTGGCGATGCCGACGGCGGCCATGGTCTCGCGGCGTTCATCGGCAGTCTGGGCCACGTACAGCACCGACTTGCCGAGCGGTCGACCAAAGCTGTGCCAGCCGTCCTTCTCAGGCGCAATGCCGGTCTGCGCGCGCGCGTGAAACGGTTGCTCCGGGGCGAGCGAGGAGCGGGCGATGAGGCGGCCCTGCTCGTCCACCAGCTGCCAGGCGAAATGGCTGGTCGATGCGGTCGCCGCCACCACATGGGACCGCGTACCGGCTGGGAAGCTGCCCATCTCCAGCACTTCGGCCAGCACGTCGCCCGAGTCCTGCAGGGTCTCGTCCAGCAGCTCGTTCACCTCGGCGCGCACGGCGAACCAGACCATGCAGGTGCCCGACAGCGCCCAGATCAGGCCCAGCATCAGCACCGAGCGGGACAGGCGCCCACGGATGGAGGGCAGGGCGCGCCCCAGCGCCGCGCTCATGTGGCCGGCCCGATGCGGTAGCCCAGCCCGCGCTGTGTCTCGATGAGCTCGCGAGCCAGCTTGCGCCGCAGGCTGGACACATGCACCTCCAGCGCGTTGCTGGCGATCTCCGCGTCGCCGCCCAGCACGATCTGTTCGAGTTCACGCTTGGGCACGATGCGGCCCCGGCGCTGCAACAGCGCCTCCAGCAGCGTCCACTCGCGGGCCGTCAGGTCCACGCGCTGGCCCGCGAGCATCGCCAGCCGTGCCGACAGGTCGATCTCGACGGCGCCCAGCGCCAGCAGGGAGCCGCCCGAACCCGCGCGGCGGCGCGCGATGACGCGCAGGCGCGCCACCAGCTCCTCGGGTTCGAAGGGCTTGACGAGGTAGTCGTCGGCGCCGCTGTCCAGCCCCTCGATGCGGTCGCTCAGCAGGTCGCGCGCCGTCAGCACGACGACGGGCGTCGCGATGCCGCGCCGGCGCATCGACCGGACCCACTCGATGCCCGAACCGTCCGGCAGCTGCCAGTCCACCAGCAAAACGTCGAACGGATCGCGCTCCAGCAGCCGCGCGGCGGCCAGCGTAGTCATCCAGTCCACTCGGTGGCCTTCCGCGCGTAGGAAATCACTGAGCCCGTCGCCGAGCACGTCGTCATCTTCAAGCAGCAGCAGGCGCATGTCCGTCCCGGCGTTTTCCCCTTGGCGCGGAACGCTATCACGGCATCCGTGGCGCCTGCTGCCCCGCTTCAGCATGGCTTCAGGTCGGCCCGTCCCAATGCCCGCATGATGACGATGTTCTCCCTGTCCCCTTCGAGCATGCCGGCGGCGGCCGGCGTGCTGCCCACCGGGCGCGCCTGGAAGACCGAGCTGGCTTTCACTTTGCTGTCGCTCGCGCTGCTGCTGCTGTGGGACGCGACCTCGCTGGACCTGCAGCTGGCCCGCCTGTGGGGCACGGCGAGCGGGTTCGCGCTGCGCGACCACTGGCTTGCGTCGGGCGTGATGCACCAGGGCGGCCGGGCACTGTCGTGGGCGCTGGCCGGGTGTCTGCTGATGAACGTGTTCAGGCCGTTGCTGCGCCGGCAGACCTTGCGGGAGCGGGTGTGGTGGTTGGGCGTGGTGGTCGCGTGCGTCGTGCTCGTGCCGCTGCTCAAGCGCGCCAGCCCGACCAGCTGCCCGTGGGACCTGGCCGAGTTCGGCGGGGTGGCGCAGTACGTGTCGCACTGGCGCCTGGGCGTGCTGGACGGCGGTGGCGGGCATTGCTTTCCGTCGGGGCATGCCAGCGCCGCTTTCGCCTTCATCGGCGGCTACTTCGCGCTGAAGCGCGCCTACCCGGTTGCGGCACGCCGCTGGTTGTTGGGTGTGCTGGCTGCCGGCTTGTTGTTCGGCCTGGGGCAGCTGGCCCGCGGCGCGCATTACCCCAGCCACACGCTGTGGACCGCCTGGATCTGCTGGACCGTGGCGTTCGCCACCTCCAGCTTGTTGAAGGCACGCTGATGTCTTCGAACACCGCGTTCCCGCCGCTGTCCTCGCGTCGCCCTGGTAGCAGCGTGTTGTCGGGCTGGCTCCGGCGCCTGCAACCGGACACCTCGCGCCCGCTGACCCAGGCCTGGCTGGCCGCGCTGTGGATGGGGCTGCTGGCCAACTGGCCGCTGTGGCGGCAGCTGCACGGCATGGCCGATGTGCGTCCGCTGTTCGTCGTGGCATTCGTCGGCCTGGTGATTGCGGCCACGGGCGCGCTGTTGAGCCTGCTGGCCTGGCCACGGCTCGGGAAGGTCGTGCTGGTTGCGCTGCTGCTGTGGGCCTCAGCGCTGGCCCACTTCATCGGCAGCTACGGCATCGTGTTCGACCCCGGCATGGTGGCCAATCTGGCCCAGACCGACGTGCGCGAGACGCGTGACCTGCTGAGCTGGCCGCTGCTGTCCAGCATCGGCCTGCTGGGCGTGCTGCCCGCCTGGTGGCTGCTGGGCCGTCCCGCTGCGCCGCAGCAGCGGGCGGCCCGGCGGCTGGCGGGCAATGGGCTGGGATTTGCTGCCGGCATGGGCGTGGCGCTGCTGCTGGCTCTGGCCGTGTTCGCGGACCTGTCGTCCGCGATGCGCAACCACAAGAGCCTGCGCTACATGATCACGCCGCTGAACGCCGTCTACTCACTGTCGGCCGCGGCGGTGCGCAGCGGGCAGGCCCCCGGCGGCCCGCCGGTGGTCATCGGTGCCGACGCGCATTTGCTGCCGCGCGCCGCGGGCGCCCGGCCGCCGCTGCTGTTGCTGGTCGTCGGCGAGACGGCGCGCGCGGCCAACTTCAGCCTCAACGGCTATGCGCGCGAGACCAACCCCGAGCTGGCGCGGCTGTCTGGCTCCGGGCTCGTCAGCCTGCGTGATGTCACTTCCTGCGGCACTGCCACGGCGGCGTCGCTGCCATGCATGTTCTCGCCGCTGGGGCGGGACGACTTCCTGGACCTGAAGGGCGCGCAAGAGAACCTGCTGGACGTGCTGCACCGGTCAGGGCTCGCCGTGCTGTGGCTAGACAACCAGAGCGGCTGCAAGGGCTTGTGCGACCGCGTGCCGCACAGCTTCACGGCCGCGCTGCCCGCCGGCGCGGCGCCGCTGCCGGCGTCGCTGTGCGACGGCGACGAGTGCTTCGACGAAGCGCTGCTGCACGAAGTCGATCGGCGCATCGCCGCGCTGGACCCGCTGCGGCTGCAGCGCGGGCTGGTGCTGGTCATGCACCAGATGGGAAGCCACGGCCCGGACTACTACAAGCGCTCGCCGCCCGATCTGAAGGCCTTCCAGCCCGAGTGCCGCAGCAATGCGCTGCAGCAGTGCGCGCCCGAGCAGGTCGTCAACGGCTACGACAACACGCTGCGCACGACCGACCGGCTGCTGGCCCGCTCCATCGAGTGGCTGAAGACGCAGCAGGCCTACGACGTCGGCATGCTCTACGTGTCCGACCACGGCGAGTCGCTCGGCGAGCGCGGCCTGTACCTGCACGGCATGCCCTACGCGATGGCCCCGCGCGACCAGACGCATGTGCCGCTGGTGCTGTGGACGCCGCCGGCCGGCGCGCTGGCGCAGTCGTTGAAGCCGGGCTGCCTGGCCGGCCTGCGCGACCGGCCGGTGTCGCACGACTACCTGTTCCACACCGTCATGGGCTGGGTGGGCGCGCGTGCCGATGTCTACCGCGCCGACCGCGACTTGCTGGCGGGCTGCCGGCTCACTTCTGTGCGATGACGCGCGCGTGGCGGTCGTGGGTCCAGTAGGCCCAGGCCCAGTCCATCAGCACGACGAAGCGGTTGCGGAAGCCGATCAGAAAGTACACGTGCGCGAACAGCCAGAACAACCAGGCCAGGTAGCCCGAGAAGCGCAGCGGGCCGGCCGGCGTGCCGAGGTCCACCACGGCGCTGTGGCGGCCGATGGTGGCGAGGTTGCCGTAGTCGCTGTAGCGGAACGGCGTGGTCGGCTGGCCGCGAAGGCGTTTCAGGATGTTGGCCGCCGCGCAGCGGCCCATCTGCTTCGCGCCGGGTGACACGCCGGGCACCGGGCGCGGCTCCTTGCCAGGCGCGTGGCTCTGCGCCGAGGCAAGGTCGCCGATGACCTGGATGTTGGGATGGCCGGCCAGGCTCAGGTCAGGTTCGACGACCACGCGGCCCGCGCGGTCCAGCGTGCAGCCGGTGGCGTCGGCCAGCGCGCGTCCCAGCGGCGATGCGGCCACGCCCGCCGCCCACACGATGCAGCGGCTGAGCAGGCGCTCGGGACCGGCGGCGGTCGTGAGGTCCAGCCCTTCGGCGTCGATGCCCGTCACGCGTGCATTCAGCTTCACCTCGACGCCCAGCGCCGTCAGCTGTTCGCGGGCACGTTCGCTCAAGCGCTCGGGCATGGCCTGCAGCACGCGCGCATTGCCTTCCACCAGCAGCACGCGGGCCTGGCGCGGGTCGATGCGGCGGAACTCGCCCGGCAGCGTGTGCCGCGCGATCTCGGCGAAGGTGCCGGCCAGCTCCACGCCGGTGGGCCCGCCGCCCACGACGACGAACTGCAGCAGCGCGGCGCGCCTGGCGGGGTCGTCCTCGCGCTCGGCCATCTCGAAGGCCATCAGCACACGGCGGCGGATCTCGAACGCGTCGTCCAGCGTCTTCAGCCCCGGCGCGTGAGGCGCCCACTCGTCGCGGCCGAAGTAGCTGTGGGTGGCGCCGGCGGCCACGATGAGGTGGTCCCAGCGCAGCAGGGCGCCGTCCTTCAGCGTGACGGTCCTGCTCTGCGCGTCGATCGCGACGACCTCGCCCAGCAGCGTCGTCACGTTGCGCTGCGCGCGGAACAGGTGGCGCGTGGGCGCCGCGATGGACGGCGCCGACAGGCCGGCGGTCGCGACCTGGTACAGCAGCGGCTGGAACAGGTGATGGTTGGTCCGGTCAATGACGGTGATGTCGACATCGGCGGCACGCAGGGCGCGCGCCGCCTCCAGGCCGCCGAAACCGCAGCCGATGATGAGCACTTGTGGACGCATGGGGGCATCCTAGGGGCTAACACCTGGTTGCATCGTGGCGGGGGTGATGGCCTCTGGTCCTACAAGGTGGCGCTTGGCACGCCCCTAGCATGCGGCGCGCTCGCGCGGCAACGCCCGTGGCCGCCGCCGCACGATGCCCACTCACGACCTCACCTCCAACCCATCCCCCTCCTGGACCGATCCCGCGCCGCCGCAGGTTGGCTCCGCCTGGCAGCGCGTGCGCGCGGACGGGTTGCGCGGGCTGTCGTTCCGGCAGTGCCTGATCGCGGCCTTCGTGCTGATCGCCGTTGCGCTGGGCGGTGCTGCCGCGCAGGCCATGCTGGCGCTGGAGCACGTGGCGCTGCAAGGCCGCGAGGCGTCGCAGGCGGCGGCCGACGTGACCACGCAGGTGCAGCGGCTGGCCGAGCGCACCGTCGCGATGGAGCGCAGCGCGCGGCAGTTCCTGGTGCTGGACGACGCCTCCCTGCGCGAGCGATACCAGGCCGCCTGGCAGGATGCGCGAGACACCCAGGCGGCGCTGGCGCTGCTGATGCCGGAGCCCGCCACGCAGCAGCTGTTCGACGACTGGGGCCGTCAAGCCGATGCCGCCTGGGAGGCGTTGCAGGCACGCCCGCGTGCTGCGGCGCTGCGCCGGCTGACGCCGGTGTTCGCGCGGCTGCATGCGTTGAACGAGATGCTGACCACGCAGGCCCAGCAGGCCATGGACCGCCGCGGCGACGCCGTGCTGGCCGAGCTGGAGCAGCAGCGCCGGCTCATCAGCGGGCTGGTGCTGGGCGCCATCGCCGTGGCGGTGCTGCTGGGCCTCAGCTTCGGGCGCTGGCTGCTGCGGCCCCTGGGCCGGCTGGAGGACGCCATCGGCCGGCTGGGCGACAACCGCTTCGACCAGCCGGTGGCCGTGGGAGGCCCGTCCGACCTGCGCCGCCTGGGCCTGCAGCTGGAATGGCTGCGCCAGCGGCTGGCGGCGCTGGAGTCGGACAAGACGCGGTTCGTCCGCCATATCTCGCATGAGCTGAAGACGCCGATGGCGTCCATCCGTGAGGGCGCGGCGCTGCTGCGCGACGGTGTGGCCGGCCCGCTGACGGCCGACCAGGCCGAGATCGTGCGCATCCTGGGCGACAACACCGCGTCGCTGCAGCGGCAGATCGAAGACCTGCTGAGCTACCAGTCGCTGGCGTCCGACTCGCAGCAGCTGCGCCGCGTGCCGGTGGACGTGGCGGCGCTGCTGGTGCGCGTCGTGGACGAGCAGCGGCTGCTGTGGCAGGCCAAGGCGCTGCAGGTGCGTGTGGAGGCGCCGCCGTGCACGGCGCTGGTCGACGGCGACAAGCTGGGCGTGGTTCTGGCCAACCTGCTCGTCAATGCGGTGCGTTTCAGCCCAGCGGGCGGTGTCGTGAGGCTGGTGCTGACGCCCGACGACGCGGGGCTGCGTATCGCCTGCATCGACGAAGGCCCCGGCGTGGCGCCGGAAGACGTCGAGCACATCTTCGACCCCTTCTACCAGGGCCGCATCCAGGCGCCCGGCGCGCGCCGTGGCAGCGGTATCGGCCTGTCCATCGTTCGCGAGATCGCGCAGGCGCACGGCGGCAGCTGCCGCCTGCTGCCCGCCGAACGCGGCGCCCATTTCCTGATCGAGATTCCCCATGCGACTTGAACCCCGACTGATCGCGCTGTGCGCCGTGCTGTGGCTGGCGGGCTGCCAGGCGCCGCCGGCGGCTCCGCCACCGCTGCCCGCGCCGGTGTGTCCCGAGCCGGCCGCGCCGCCCGAAGCCGAGCAGCTCAACGCGCTGCTCGGCCAGCTGGAGGACTTGCACAAAACGCTGGTGCTGGCCCAGGGCCGCAGCCCTGCCGAGCAGCTGCAGGCCTCGGCCCAGCTGGACGCACTGGCGCTGGCCACCAACGCCCAGGCTGAGCCGCTGAGGCCGCTGGCCCAGCTGTTGAATGCGCGACTCGCCGAGCAGCGACGGCTGCAGGACAACGTCGACAAGCTGACAGCTCAACTGCGCGACAGCCAGCGCCGCAACGAGCAGCTCAACGAGAAGCTGGAGGCGCTGAAGGCCATCGAGCAGGCGCTGCCGGGCAAGCCGGCGACGACGGGGAGGGCGCCATGAGCGGCCAGGCCCACATCCTGCTGGTCGACGACGACACCGACCTGCTGCGCCTCCTCACCATGCGGCTGACCGCGGCGGGCCACGCGGTGCAAGCCGTCGCCAGCGCCGAGGCAGCGCTGGCGCACCTGTCGGTGAAGCTGCCGGCGCTGCTGATCACCGACGTGCGGCTGCCCGGCATGGACGGCCTGGCGCTGTTCGACGAGGTGCGAGTTCATCACCCGTCGCTGCCCGTCATCCTGCTGACCGCGCACGGCAGCATCCCGGACGCGGTGGACGCCACGACGCGCGGCGCGCACGCCTACCTGACCAAGCCGTTCGACGGCAAGGAGTTGCTGGACAAGGTGCAGCAGGCGCTGCGCGTAAATGCGCCGGGGCCGGCGCCGTTCGACGGCGACGGTGCGTGGCGCAGCGAGATCCTCAGCCGCAGCCCGCGCATGGCGCAGGTGCTGTCCGAGGCGCGGCTGGTGGCGGCGACGGACGCCAGCGTGCTGATCAGCGGCGACAGCGGCACGGGCAAGGAGCTGCTCGCAAATGCCATCCACAAGGCCAGTCCGCGCGCGGCCAAGCCGTTCGTCGCGGTGAACTGCGCGGCTATCCCAGAGGCGCTGCTGGAGTCCGAGCTGTTCGGCCACGTGAAGGGCGCGTTTACCGGCGCGCAGGGGCACCGCCAGGGCCTGATCCCGGCGGCGCATGGCGGCACGGTGTTCCTGGACGAGATCGGCGACATGCCGCTGGCGCTGCAGGTGAAGCTGCTGCGCGTGCTGCAGGAGCGCATGGTGCGGCCGGTGGGCAGCAACGAGGCGGTGGCGGTGGACGTGCGCGTGCTGTCCGCCACGCACCGCGACCTGGAGCTGGCGATGGCCGAGGGGCAGTTCCGGCCCGACCTGTTCTACCGGCTCAACGTCGTCAAGCTGACGCTGCCGCCGCTGTCCGAGCGACGTGAGGACATCGCGCTGCTGGCACAGCACTTTCTCACCGTGCTGGCCGAGCGGCACCGCAAGCCGGTGCGGGGCTTTGCGCCGGATGCGCTGGATGCACTGGTGACGGCCCCGTGGCCGGGCAATGCCCGCCAGCTCTACAACGTCGTCGAGCAGGTCTGCGTGCTGGCCACGGCCCCGCTGGTGCCGCTGGCGCAGGTGCAGCGCGCGCTGCAGATGCCGGTGGCCGAGGTGCTGAGCTATCAGCATGCCAAACAGCGCTTCGAGCGCGACTACCTGAACCAGTTGCTGAAGCTCACGTCCGGCCACGTCGCCGAGGCCGCGCGGCTGGCCGACCGCAACCGCACCGAGTTCTACCGGCTGATGCAGAAGCACGGCCTGGATCCGCAGTTGTTCCGCACGGACACGGGCCCCCTAGCGAGCGCGTCGGATTCTGGCGACAGCGCATCGTCAGACGAATCAAGCACTTAGCGGGTGAGGGCGGGAATATGTCGCCGTCTGGCGACAAAAAACCGCCCCGAACCGCCGAAATTGGCGTCGCGCCCTGAGTAGTCGGTGCCAAGTCGTTGATTCGATTGAGGAATCCGAAACTGGCACACCCCTTGCGCTAGGCCTGTTGTGGTGCCACCCGGCATCGCTTTTGATTCAGCATCCTCAGGAGATCTGCATGCAACAAACCACCACCTTCGCCCGTCTGCTGTCCGCCGCCCTGATGGCGACCGCGGCTTCCGCCTCGTTCGCCGCCGATCCGGCGCCGGCCCAGCCCGCGCAGCAGGTCGCGCAGGCTGAAGCCGCGGACCCGGCCGTGGCCGCGCAGGCCGCCGCGATGCTGCAGCAGGACAAGGATCTGCAGGCCCTGCCGTTGACGGTCAGCAGCACCGCAGCCGGTGTCATCGTCGTGAAGGGCGCCGCACCCAGCGCCGAACTGGCGCAGAAGGCCATCAAGCTCGTGGCCGCCGTGCCGGGCGTGAAGGAAGTGCGCAACGAGATCAAGGTCGGCTGAAGCGCCAGCTCCTGATCTCAGGCCCCGTGTGCCCCCGCGGGGCCTTTTTGCGTGTGCGCTCAGCATGAGCGCACTCTCACGGGTGCAAGTCCCGCCGTAAGTTGATCACAGCGAACGAAGCGAAGCGCAACTGCACGAGGGCGAGCGAGTGTGGGGAGGAAGCGTGGAGCGAAGCTGCGAGCCGATGGACAAGAACCGGATAGAAGGCACTGCCGAGCAGGGCGAGCGGGCAACGAACTGCGAAGCTCTCGTGATCAAGGCGAAGCGGTGTAGATCCGGCGGTTGTGCAGTGAAGGAGTGCGTGTCTTACCTGAGGAAGCCTCGCCTCACGCCTGAAAGGGCGACGGCCATGCCGCAGCGAGGTGGCAGCAGAGGTCGTAGTAGCCGGGTAGCGGAGCCGCTGAGGCCACCAGCGAGAGGCGAAGGACCGAACGAGAGCAAGTGAGCGAGGACATGGGGATGTCAAAGGCCATGCCTGACCATCAGCTACTTTGACCGACTGGGCCTTCCCCGGCTCTCATGACCTCAAGCTCTCGAACCGCCTGGTGCGGACCCGCATGCCAGGTGGTGTGGGAAGGGCGGAGCCGAAATGGTTCCCCCCCACTCCCAATCAGCAGCGCGAGTTGTTGACGATGGCCTGCAGGCCGGCCTGGTCGAGGATGCGCAGCTGCCGCTGCTTGACCTCCATCAGCCCGTCGTCCTGGAACTTGGAGAAGGTGCGGCTGACCGTCTCGAGCTTCAGGCCCAGGTAGCTGCCGATCTCCTCGCGCGTCATGCGCAGCACGAGGCTGGACGGCGAGAAGCCGCGTGCCTGCAGACGTTGCGTCAGGTTCAGCAGAAAGGCGGCCAGCCGTTCGTCCGCACGCATGTTGCCCAGCAGCAGCATGACGCCATGGTCGCGCACGATCTCGCGGCTCATGATCTTGTGGAACTGGTGCTGCAGCACGGTGAAATCGCGCGACAGTTCTTCCAGCTGCGCATACGGGATCACGCAGACCGACGAATCCTCGAGCGCGATGGCATCGCAGTGGTGGTGGTCGCTGCTGATGCCGTCCAGCCCCAACAGTTCGCCGGCCATCTGAAAGCCGGTAACTTGGTCGCGCCCGTCCTCGCTGCCGACGCAAGTCTTGAAGAAGCCGGTGCGCACGGCGTACAGCGCCTCGAAACGCTCGCCGTTGCGAAACAGGTGTTCGCCACGCGGCACCGGGCGACGCTTGCCGACCAGGCCGTCGAGCTGGTCCAGCTCACCGGCGTTCAGGCCGACGGGCAGGCACAGCTCGCGCAGGTTGCAACTGGCGCAGGCGACCTTGAGGGGTTCGACGGCGGCGAGGGGAGTTTGCGTGGCCATGCCCGGCATTATGGGCAAGTGCGCGTTGCGGGTCAGGAAGGTCAACATGGCGGCATTCTTGTGGCACTAACCCGCGGACCGCTTGACGTGGATCAAGGCCGCAGGCCGGCGCCGCCGGCACAGTGGCGCAATGGCTGCTGTGACTGATCGCCCCGTACCCGCCGAGTTGCTCGACGCCAACATGCGGCGCCATGACGTGGCCGGGCCGCGCTACACCTCCTACCCGACGGCGGACCGCTTCGTCGAGGCGCACCAGAGCGCCCAGCACCTGCAGGCGCTGGCGCAGCGCGGCACCGCGCAGCCGCTGTCGGTCTACGTGCACATCCCGTTCTGCGAGCAGCTCTGCTACTACTGCGCCTGCAACAAGATCATCACCAAGCACCACGAGCGCGCACAGCCCTACCTGGCAGCGCTGGCGGTGGAAATGGACTTGGTGGCGCAGGCGCTGGGCGCCAGTGCGGGCGGTGTGGCGCCGGTGTCGCAGTTGCACCTGGGTGGCGGCTCGCCGACCTTCCTGAGCGACGCCGAGCTCACGGTGCTGATGGACGCGCTGCGCCAACGCTTCAAGCTGCTGACCGGCGCGGAGCTGTCCATCGAGGTCGACCCGCGCACCGTCGACGGACAACGCCTGGCACACCTGCGGCGGCTGGGCTTCAACCGCCTGTCGTTCGGTGTGCAGGATTTCGACCCCTCCGTGCAGAAGGCGGTGCACCGCTCGCAGCCGCATGAACAGGTCGCGCAGCTGATGCAGCACGCGCGCGAACTGGGCTTCGCGTCCATCAGCGTGGACCTCATCTACGGCCTGCCGCAGCAGACGCCGGCCAGCTTCGCGCGGACCATCGCGCAGGTCGCCGAGCTGCGGCCCGACCGCATCGCGATGTACGCCTACGCCCACCTGCCGCAGCGCTTCAAGCCGCAGCGCCGCATCGTGGCCGAGCTGCTGCCGCCCGCAGGTGACAAGCTGGCCATGCTGTCCGGCGCCATCAGCGCGTTGCTGGGAGAGGGCTATGCCTACATCGGCATGGACCATTTCGCGTTGCCCGACGACCCGCTGGCCATTGCCAAGCGGCAGGGACTGCTGCACCGCAACTTCCAGGGCTACTCCACGCAGCCCGACTGCGATCTCATCGGCCTGGGCGTGTCGTCCATCAGCCGTGTGGGTGCTACCTATGCGCAGAACGCCAAAACGCTGGCCGAGTACGAGGACGCGCTGAACCAGCGCCAGCTGCCCGTGCAACGCGGTCTGGCGCTGACGCGTGACGACCTGCTGCGCCGTGCCGTCATCATGGCGTTGATGTGCCAGGGCCGGCTGGAGTTCGAGTCCATCGCGGCGTCCTACCTCGTCGACGTGCCCCGGTATTTCGCGGCCGAGTTCGAGCGCCTGGAGCCGCTGGCCGCGCAGGGGCTGGTGGAACTGGAGCCCGATGCGCTGCAGGTGACGCCGCTGGGCTGGTACTTCGTGCGTGCCGTGGCCATGGTGTTCGACCGCTACCTGCAGGCCGACGCGAGCCGCGAGCGCTTCTCCAAGATCATCTGATGGCGCTGGATGCCGCGCTGATCGCATCGGCCACGCTGATGGGCCTGGCCGGCATACCGCACTGCGCAGCCATGTGCAGCGCACCCTGCGCGCTGGCGGCAGGCGGCCGGCCGCTGCGTCTGCTGGCCGGCCGCCTGGTGGGCTACACCACTGCGGGAGCGCTGGTGGCGGCGTCTGCCGGGCTGCTCGCGCGGGCCTCGGCGGGGGCCACACTGCTTCAGCCGGCCTGGGCGCTGCTGCAGGCCGGCATGTTGCTGCTGGGCCTGACGCTGCTGGTGCGCGGCCGCATGCCGGCGTGGCTGGGTGCCGTCCGCTGGCGGCCGCAGCCGCGCCATGCATTCGGCACCGGCCTGGCCTGGGTGGTGATGCCCTGCGGCTTGCTGCACGCCGCGCTGTTGCTGGCGGGCTTGTCGGCTGCGCCGCTGAGCGGCGCGGCGGCAATGGCCGGCTTTGCGCTGGCCAGCACGCCCGGTCTGATCATCGCGCCGCTGTGGCGGGCGCGGCTGCTGCGCCGCGGTGACGACGGCGCGATGCCGGCGCTGCGCCTGGCGGGCCTGGCGCTGGCCGTGGGGGCGGGCTGGGGCTTGGCGCACGGCGTCTGGGAGCGCATCGCGCTGCTCTGCTGACCGACTCTAAACTCCGCGGGTTTCCCTCTCGTCCCGCAGCGGAGCCCCCAAGACATGGTCCAACACATCCACGTGCCGGAAGGCGGCCAGAAGATCACGCTCAACGCCGACTTCTCGCTGAACGTGCCGCACCATCCCATCGTGCCGTACATCGAGGGCGACGGCGTGGGTGCCGACATCACGCCGGTGATGCTGAAGGTGGTGGACGCGGCCGTGGACAAGGCCTACGGCGGCACCCGCAAGATCCACTGGATGGAGATCTATGCCGGCGCGAAGAGCACGCGCGTCTACGGCCCGGACGTGTGGCTGCCCGAGGAGACCATCCAGGCGGTGAAGGAGCACGTCGTCGCCATCAAGGGCCCGCTGACGACGCCGGTCGGCGGCGGCATCCGCTCGTTGAACGTGACGATGCGCCAGTCGCTCGACCTCTACGTCTGCCTGCGCCCGGTGCAGTACTTCGACGGCGTGCCCAGCCCCGTGAAGGAGCCGCACAAGGTCAACATGGTCATCTTCCGCGAGAACTCGGAGGACATCTACGCCGGCATCGAATACGAGGCGGGCAGCGACAACGCCAGGAAGCTCATCGCCTTCCTGCGTGACGAATTGGGTGCGAAGAAGCTGCGCTTTCCCGACACCTCGGCGCTGGGCGTGAAGCCGGTCAGCCGCGAGGGCAGCGAGCGGCTGGTGCGCAAGGCCATCCAGTACGCGATCGACCACGACAAGCCGTCGGTCACGCTGGTCCACAAGGGCAACATCATGAAGTTCACGGAAGGTGCCTTCCGTGACTGGGGCTATGCGCTGGCGCAGCAGGAGTTCGGCGCCGAGCCCATCGACGGCGGCCCGTGGTGCCGCCTCAAGAACCCGCGCACGGGCAAGCTCATCACGATCAAGGACGTCATCGCCGACGCCTTCCTGCAACAGATCATCCTGCGCCCCGCCGAGTACAGCGTCATCGCGACGCTGAACCTGAACGGCGACTACATCTCCGACGCGCTGGCGGCGCAGGTTGGCGGCATCGGCATCGCCCCGGGTGCCAACATGAGCGACTCGGTGGCGATGTTCGAAGCCACGCACGGCACGGCGCCCAAGTACGCAGGCAAGGACTACGTCAACCCCGGCTCGTCCATCCTGTCCGCCGAGATGATGCTGCGCCACATGGGCTGGACGGAGGCGGCCAATCTCATCATCAGCGCGATGAAGGGCGCGGTCCTTAGCAAGAAGGTGACCTACGACTTTGCGCGCCTGATGGACGGTGCGACGCAGGTGTCGTGCTCCGGCTTCGGCCAGGTCATGATCGACCAGATGGCCGACAGATAAAGAAAGAAACCCCGGCGCAAAGGCCGGGGTTCAGGAGGCACCTCGTGGTGCTTCACGCAGCGCCTGTAGGTGGCGTCGTTGCAGGAGCCAACGCCTGTTTGCAACTGTAAGCCCGTCGGCCGCGACGTGTCTTGCGAAAGTCATTCGGCGCGCCAGCAGCAAAGGCAGCCCGAGCAGAAAAAAGGGCGCCAGCGGCGCCCGTCGTCATGGTCGCGTGGCCGCTCAGGCGAGCTTGTCCAGCGCCGCATTGAACGTGGCGCTGGGGCGCATCACCACGTCCAGCTTGGAAGCGTCCGGCAGGAAGTAGCCGCCGATGTCCACCGGCTTGCCTTGTACGGCCTTCAGCTCGTCGGCGATCTTGGCCTCGTTGGTGGCCAGCGTTTCCGCCAGCGGCTTGAAGCGTGCGGCCAGATCGGCGTCCTCGGTCTGGGCGGCCAGTTCCTGAGCCCAGTACAGCGTCAGGTAGAAGTGGCTGCCGCGGTTATCGATCTCGCCGGTCTTGGGGCTGGGACCCTTGCCGTTGTCCATCAGTTTGCCGGTGGCTGCGTCCAGCGCCTTGGCCAGCACCTTGGCTTTGGCGTTGCCGGTCTTCAGGCCCAGTTCTTCCAGGCTGACGGCCAGCGCGAGGAACTCACCCAGCGAGTCCCAGCGCAGGTGGTTTTCCTCCACGAGTTGCTGCACGTGCTTTGGCGCCGAGCCGCCAGCGCCCGTCTCGTACATGCCGCCGCCGGCCATCAGTGGCACGATGGACAGCATCTTGGCGGAGGTGCCCAGTTCCATGATGGGGAACAGGTCGGTCAAGTAGTCGCGCAGGATGTTGCCGGTGGCGCTGATGGTGTCCAGGCCGCGGATCACGCGCTCCAGCGTGTAACGCATGGCGCGGACCTGGCTCATGATCTGGATGTCCAGGCCGGTCGTGTCGTGCTCGTGAAGGTACATCTTGACCTTGCGGATCAGCTGCGCCTCGTGCGGGCGGTAGCTGTCCAGCCAGAAGACCACCGGCATGCCGGAGTTGCGCGCGCGGTTGACCGCCAGCTTGACCCAGTCGCGGATGGCTGCGTCCTTGCACTGGCACATGCGCCAGATGTCGCCCTGCTCGACGTTCTGGCTCAGCAGCACTTCACCCGTTTCCAGGTCGGTGATGTTCGCGACGCCGTCTTCCGTGATCTCAAACGTCTTGTCGTGCGAGCCGTACTCTTCGGCCTGCTGGGCCATCAGGCCGACGTTCGGCACCGTGCCCATGGTCTTCGGGTCGAACGCACCGTGCCACTTGCAGAAGTTGATGATCTCCTGGTAAATGCGGGCGAAGGTCGACTCCGGCATCACGGCCTTCACGTCCTTCAGGCGGCCGTCGGCACCGTACATCTTGCCGCCGCTGCGGATCATGGCCGGCATGGAGGCGTCCACGATGATGTCGTTGGGCGAGTGGAAGTTGGTGATGCCCTTGGCCGAGTCCACCATCGCCAGTTCCGGGCGGTGCTCGTGGCAGGCGTGCAGGTCGCGCTTGATCTCTTCCTGCTTACTGGCGGGCAGGGTGGCGATCTTGGTGTACAGGTCCACCAT
This sequence comes from Pelomonas dachongensis, assembly GCF_043555865.1. Lineage (NCBI taxonomy): Bacteria > Pseudomonadati > Pseudomonadota > Betaproteobacteria > Burkholderiales > Sphaerotilaceae > Roseateles > Pelomonas dachongensis. The sequence continues at coordinate 617,997 of NZ_JBIGHY010000002.1, read as the reverse complement.
GCCGTTGTTGACGTTGACCCCCAGTTCCTCGAACAGCTTGGCGTGCTTCTCGAAGGCTTCCTTGTAGAAGATCTTCACGCAGTGGCCGAACACGATGGGGTGCGACACCTTCATCATGGTGGCCTTCACGTGCAGTGAGAACATCACACCGGTCTTGCGCGCATCCTCGATCTCCTGTTCATAGAAGGCCAACAGCGCCTTCTTGCTCATGAACATGGAGTCGACGACCTCGCGATCCAGCAAGTCGACCTTGGGCTTGAGCACGATGGTCTTGCCGCTCTTCGTAAGCAGCTCCATCTTCACGCTGCGCGCGCGGTCCAGCGTCAGCGACTTTTCACCGTGATAGAAGTCTCCGTCATGCATGTGCGACACGTGCGAGCGCGAAGCCTGGCTCCACGGGTCCATGCGGTGCGGGTTCTTGCGGGCGTAGGCCTTGACCGCCTTGGGCGCGCGGCGGTCGGAGTTGCCCTCGCGCAGAACCGGGTTCACGGCCGAGCCGATGCACTTGTTGTAGCGGGCGCGGATGTCCTTCTGCTCGGCGGTCTCGGGCTTCTCGGGGAAGTCCGGGATCTTGTAGCCCTTGTCCTGCAGCTCCTTGATCGCAGCCTTCAATTGAGCCACGGAGGCGCTGATGTTGGGCAGCTTGATGATGTTCGCTTCCGGCTTCAGCGTCAGCTTACCCAGCGCCGCTAGGTTGTCGGGTGCGCGCTGCTCTTCACTCAGCAGTTCCGGGAACTGCCCCAGGATGCGGCCGGCCACGGAGATGTCGCTGGTGACGACATCGATGCCGGCCTGCGCGGCAAAGCGCTGGACGACCGGCAGCAGCGAGGCGGTGGCCAGGCGGGGGGCTTCGTCGGTCAGGGTATAGACGATCTTGGGCGTTTCGGCGGTCATGAAGGTGTTCCGGTGAATGTCGAATCTCGGCAGCGCGGCGGCCTCGCGGCCGCGCGCAAGGCCCGAACTCTAGCAAGCCGCTCGCAACCGGCGCTGCAGGAGCCTTCGCCGAGGCTGCATGCAGCCCGCACCAACGCAAAAGCCCCGTGGACTGTCGGGCCACGGGGCTTGCGGTGCGGGCCAGACGGCCCGCAGCAGGGATTTCAGGAAGCGAGCGGTTGGGCCTCCATGGCCGCGCGGGCGGCCTCCATCGGCGTGATGTTCTGCGCCAGCTGGCCCTTGGGGCCCTGCACCAGCTCGAACTGCACCTGGCTGCCCTGCTTCAGCGTTCTGAAGCCTTCCATCTGGATCGCCGAAAAATGGGCGAATATGTCCTCACCACCGGCTTCCGGCTCGATGAATCCAAAGCCCTTGGCATCGTTGAACCACTTGACTTTGCCCAGTGCCATGTTTGTCTCCATTGTTGTGGCACCTCCCGAGGAGGCTGGCGGAATTTTGGTAGCGCAGGAAATAGCGTCAATTCGGGACCTTCCCGGCCGGGTTCACCCGGGGATGCTTGCAATTCAGGCAAGCGTCGCCAACTGCCCGGCATCGAGCGGGGGAATACCCCCGCTCGATAGAATCAACGCATGTCTGTGTACCCCGCCGTGTACCTCGTTTTGCCGCCGCGAAACCATTCGACTCCGCCACCACCCGCGCCGCCGCCGAAGCCGGGCCGTGACGAGGGCGAAGGGGCCGTGGTCGTCGAGCGCCAGACCCAGAAAACCGAGCCGCCGCGGCTCTATCAGGTTCTGCTGCTGAACGACGATTTCACGCCGATGGAGTTTGTTGTCATGGTTTTGCAGGAATTTTTCCGGCACGACCTCGATACGGCGACGCAGATCATGCTCAAAATCCACCACGAGGGTCGCGGTGTCTGCGGTGTGTTCACCAAGGACGTTGCTGCCACGAAGGTGGAGCTGGTACTGGCCGCCTCCCGGCGCGCCGGCCACCCCCTGCAGTGCATTATGGAGGCCGCATGATTGCGCAAGAGCTTGAAGTCAGTTTGCACATGGCGTTCGTCGAGGCGCGCCAGCAGCGGCACGAATTCATCACCGTCGAGCACCTGCTGCTCGCGCTGCTCGACAACCCCAGCGCCGCGGAGGTGCTGCGAGCCTGCGCGGCCAACCTGGACGACCTGCGCAAGAGCCTGACGCAGTTCATCAAGGAGAACACGCCGATGGTGGGCGGCAGCGACGAGGTGGACACTCAGCCCACGCTCGGCTTCCAGCGCGTCATCCAGCGGGCCATCATGCATGTGCAGAGCACCGGCAGCGGCAAGAAGGAAGTGACCGGCGCCAACGTGCTCGTCGCCATCTTCGGCGAGAAGGATTCGCACGCCGTGTACTACCTGCACCAGCAGGGCGTCACGCGCCTGGACGTCGTCAACTTCATCGCCCACGGCATCAAGAAGACCGACCCCGAGCCCCCCAAGGGCCCCGAGGGTCAGGGCCAGGGCCAGCAGGAAGGCGAGCGCGAGGAAGGCGAGGGCGGGGCCAGCAAGGCGTCGCCGCTGGAGCAGTACACGCAAAACCTGAACCAGCACGCCAAGGACGGCAAGATCGACCCGCTGATCGGCCGCGAGGCCGAGGTGGAGCGCGTTGTGCAGGTGCTGTGCCGCCGCCGCAAGAACAACCCGCTGCTGGTCGGCGAGGCCGGCGTGGGCAAGACCGCCATCGCCGAGGGCCTGGCCTGGCGCATCACTGAAGGCGAGGTGCCCGAGGTACTGGCTGATGCAATCGTCTACTCGCTGGACATGGGCGCGCTGTTGGCGGGCACCAAGTACCGCGGTGACTTTGAGCAGCGCTTGAAGGGCGTGTTGAAGGCGCTGAAGGAACAACCCAACGCGGTGCTGTTTATCGACGAGATCCACACGCTGATCGGCGCTGGTGCGGCGTCGGGCGGCACGCTGGACGCCAGCAACCTGCTGAAGCCGGCGTTGTCCAGCGGCGCGATGAAGTGCATCGGCGCGACCACGTTCACCGAGTATCGAGGCATCTTCGAGAAGGACGCGGCGCTGAGTCGGCGCTTCCAGAAGGTCGACGTGGCCGAGCCGTCGGTGGAGCAGACCATCGAGATCCTGAAGGGCTTGAAGAGCCGGTTCGAGGAGCACCACTCGGTCAAGTACGCGCTGGGCGCGCTGCAGGCCGCGGCGGAGCTGTCGGCCAAGTACATCAACGACCGCCACCTGCCGGACAAGGCCATCGACGTCATCGACGAGGCTGGCGCCGCGCAGCGCATCCTGCCCAAGAGCAAGCAGAAGAAGACCATCACGCGTGTCGAGGTGGAAGACATCGTCGCCAAGATCGCGCGCATCCCGCCGGCGTCGGTCAACAGCGACGACCGCAGCAAGCTCAAGACGCTGGACCGCGACCTGAAGAGCGTGGTGTTCGGTCAGGACCCGGCTGTCGACGCGCTCGCCGCCGCCATCAAGATGGCGCGTTCGGGTCTGGGCCGGCCTGACAAGCCGGTGGGCTCTTTCCTGTTCAGCGGGCCTACAGGCGTCGGCAAGACGGAAGTGGCCAAGCAGCTCGCCTACATCCTGGGTATCGAGCTGATCCGCTTCGACATGTCGGAGTACATGGAACGCCATGCCGTCAGCCGCCTGATCGGCGCGCCTCCGGGCTACGTGGGCTTCGACCAGGGCGGCCTGCTGACCGAGGCCGTCACGAAGAAGCCGCACGCCGTGTTGTTGCTGGACGAGATCGAGAAGGCCCACCCGGACGTCTTCAACGTGCTGCTGCAAGTCATGGACCACGGCACGCTGACCGACAACAACGGGCGCAAGGCCGACTTCCGCAACGTCATCATCATCATGACGACGAACGCGGGGGCGGAGGCGCTGAACAAGTCGACCATCGGCTTCACCACGTCGCGCCAGCAGGGCGACGAGATGGCCGACATCAAGCGTCTGTTCACGCCGGAGTTCCGCAACCGCCTGGACGCCATCGTGTCGTTCCGTCCGCTGGACGAGGAAATCATCCTGCGCGTGGTCGACAAGTTCCTGCTGCAGCTGGAAAGCCAGCTGCAGGAGAAGAAGGTCGAGGTCAGCTTCTCCGACGCACTGCGCAAGCAGCTCGCCAAGAAGGGCTTCGATCCGCTGATGGGCGCGCGGCCGATGCAGCGCCTGATCCAGGACACGATTCGCCGCGCGCTGGCCGACGAACTGTTGTTCGGCAAGCTGGTGGATGGCGGTCGGCTCAGCGTGGACGTGGACGACAAGGGCGAGACGGTGCTGGACATCCAGCCGACGCCGCCCAAGCCCAGCAAGGACGGCAAGCCGAAGGCGGAACCCGCCACGGCCTGAAGCAAGGGACGCCTCGGCGTCCCTTTTCCTTGTGCGCTCAGCATGAGCGCACTCTCACGGGTGCAAGTCCCGCCGTAAGTTGATCACAGCGGACGAAGCGAAGCGCAACTGCACGAGGGCGAGCGAGTGTGGGGAGGAAGCGTGGAGCGAAGCTGCGAGCCGATGGACAAGAACCGGATAGAAGGCACTGCCAAGCAGGGCGAGCGGGCAACGAACTGCGAAGCTCTCGTGATCAAGGCGAAGCGGTGTAGATCCGGCGGTTGTGCAGTGAAGGAGTGCGTGTCTTGCCTGAGAAAGCCTCGCCTCACGCCTGAAGGGCGACGGCCATGCCGCAGCGAGGTGGCAGCAGAGGTCGTAGTAGCCGGGTAGCGGAACCGCTGAGGCCGCCAGCGAGAGGCGAAGGACCGAACGAGAGCAAGTGAGCGAGGACATGGGGATGTCAAAGGCCATGCCTGACCATCAGCTACTTTGACCGACTGGGCCTTCCCCGGCTCTCATGACCTCAAGCTCTCGAACCGCCTGGTGCGGACCCGCATGCCAGGTGGTGTGGGAAGGGCGGAGCCGAAATGGTTCCCGATTCAACCTGCCGGGTTCTGTCTGAAGAAGCCGGTGAGCAGGTCGTACATCGCCGGCGCGTCGGCCCGCATGGCGGCCGGTGCGACGAAGAAGGCTTCGACGGCTACCGCGAAGAATTCCTCGACGGCCTCGCCGCCGTAGGGATCGATCAGCGTGTCCTCACCGGCGTCGATGCGCGCGCAGAACTTCTCCCATTCCGCGTCGATGGTGGCGATCCAGCCCTCGCGCTCGGCCGCATCCAGCGGCGGCACGCCGTCGGCCAGGCCGTCGCGCATGTCGATGACGTGGGCGAACTCGTGGATGACCACGTTGAACACCTCGTCCTTGCCAAACTGCGTCGGGTCGTTGCTGACCGCGATCGCGTTCCAGCTCAGCATCAGCGGGCCGCCCTCCATGGCTTCGCCGGCCAGCTCCTCGTCGTACTCGTGGACGATGCCATCGTCGTCCTGGACGCTGCGCTGCGCGACGACCTCACCCTCGTGCATGACGATGCCGACGAAGCCGTCGTACCAGGACAGGCCCAACCGCAGCACCGGCAGACAGGCCTGAGCGGCCACGGCCACGGCGACTTCGTCGGTCACCTCGAAGCCGTTGACGCCGTGGAATTCCTTGGCCGACAGGAAGAGGCTGCACAGCCGCCGCAGCTCGGCGAGGTCGTCGTCGCTGCGCCGGGCCAGGAAGGGATAGCGCAGCAGCGTCAGCTGCCACAGCGAATCGGGGATGGCGTGGCGTTCGATGGCGCGCTGTTCGCGCCAGCCCTTGATGGCCTTGAGGATCACAGCGGCACGCGTTGCAGGCCGGCCGCGGACAGGCGGATCACGTCGCCGCGAGCCGAGGGGCCCTCCAGATCCCAGTCCGACAGCACGACACGTTGCAGGCCGTCGCCCAGGTCGTGGACGGCTGGCCGGTGCGTGTGGCCGTGAATCAGCGTGGTCGCATCCGCCTCATGCAGGAGCCTGCCGCAGGTCGGGCCATCGAGGTCGGTGCCCATCAACTGCGCCGCCTGTGACGCGCGGCTCTGCGCTCGTGCCTGGCGACCGAAGGCCTGCCGGTCCGCCAGTGGTTTGGCGAGGAAGTCCGCCTGCCACGCGGCAGAGCGGCTGGTTGCGCGCCAGGTCTGGTAGGCCGTGTCGGCCACGCATTGCGCGTCGCCATGGGCGAGCAGCCAGCGCTGGCCGAAAGCATCCAGCACGGTGGGATCGGGCAGGGCGGTCATGCCGGCAGCGGCCAGCAGATCGGGGCCTACGAGGAAGTCGCGGTTGCCGGACATGAAGAACAGGTCCAGTTGCCGGCTTGCGGCATGCAGCATCGCCACGATGCCCGCTTCAAACGGCTCATGGCGCGCATCGTCGCCGACCCAGACTTCGAAGATATCGCCGAGCAGTAGCACTGCCTGAGCGGGCGTCTCGGCGAAATGCTGTTCTAGCCGGGCCAGCGTGCCCGGCGTGTCCGGCCCGAGGTGCAGATCGGACAGCAGGTCCACCTGCTGCCACCGCACCGGGGCCGTCAGCGTGTGGATCAAACCTCGACGGCCTTCTCGATGACGACGTCATCGACGGGCACGTCGCCGTGGCCGCCGCGGCCAGCCGTCTTGACCTTCTCGATCTTGTCGACCACGTCCTGGCCCTCGACGACCTTGCCGAACACGGCATAGCCCCAGCCCGACGGCGATTCGGACTTGAAGTCCAGGAAGCCGTTGTTGGTGGTGTTGATGAAGAACTGCGCGGTGGCGGAGTGCGGCGCATTGGTGCGTGCCATCGCCAGCGTGTAATGGGCGTTCTTCAGGCCGTTGTTGGCCTCGTTCTGGATCGGCGCTTCGGTCGACTTCTGCGTCATGCCAGGCTGGAAGCCGCCGCCCTGGATCATGAAGCCCTTGATGACGCGGTGGAACACCGTGCCGTCGTAGTGGCCGCTGCGCACATAGCTGAGGAAGTTGGCGACGGACAGCGGCGCCTTCTCGGCGTCCAGTTCGATGAGGATGTCGCCGTGGTTGGTGGTGAGTTTGACTTGGCTCATTTTTTGGCAGGCTCGATCAGAGCCTTGGTGATGAAGACGGGCTTGATGGGTAGGTTCTCGAACACGCCCACCGCTTTGGTTTCCGCGGCACGGATCTTGTCGACGACTTCCATGCCCTCGACGACCTGACCGAAGACGGCGTAGCCGGTGCCTGTGCGGCCGACGTCGGCGTCGAGGAAAATATTGTCGACAACGTTGACAAAGAACTGCGACGTCGCCGAGTTGGGGTCGCCGGTGCGCGCCATAGCGACCGTTCCGCGCAGGTTGAGCAGGCCGTTACCTGACTCCAGCGGAATGGGCGGCTTGGTCGGGCGCTGCTTCAGCTTGGCGTCATAGCCACCGGTCTGCACCATGAAGTTGGGAATGACGCGGTGGAAGATGACGCCGTTGTAGTGGCCGGCCTTCACGTACTGAAGGAAGTTAGCGACTGACTTGGGCGCCTTCTCGGCGTTCAGCTCGATGCGGATGTCGCCTTCGGATGTCTGCAGCTTCACGGTCTGCGCCGACGCGCCGGTGGCCGCCAGCAGTGTGGCGAACAGGAGAGCAATCTTTGTCATGGTGACCTCAGCGTGTCATCTGTTTGAGGGGGCCGGCCAGGTCCAGCGTGCGGCTGATCTTGCCGGCTAGTGCATCGCCGGGCGCGACGCTGGCCTTCTGGGCGCGCTGGTAGGCGCGCAGTGCGAGCCGCACCAGCACATCGCCCAGATTCTCCAGCGCCTGGGCGTGCTCGGGCTGCAGGCGCAGCGCCTGTTGCAGCGCTGCCTGGGCGGCGTCAAGGTCGCCGGCGGCGGCGTGCAGCACGGCGAGGTTGTTGAATGGGTCGGCCAGGTCCGGGAAGTCTTGCGTCAGCTGCGTGAACAGTGCCTGGGCCTTGGCACGCTCACCCAGCTCCATCTGCATGACGCCCAGCGCGAAGCGCAGCTGGAGATCGTCCGGGGTGCGGGTCAGGGCTTGCGCAACCAGGTCGGCGGCCTGCGTCTTCTGGCCGGCCAGCCACAGGCGTTGGGCGCTGGCCAGGTCGTCTGCGAACACGGGCGGCGTGGCCAGCGCGAACAGCAGCGCGAGGGAGGTGAGGGGCAGGCGCATGAGGGTTGTAGCGGGGAGGGGCCTTGGGGGTGGCCGCTATACTGAATTCATTCTATGAGCCCCGCCTGGTCGGTCCCGGTGCGGGGCTTCTTGTTGGTGGCTCTGCCCCACGTTTTTGCTTCACATGTCCCTGCGCGTCCACAACTCCCTCAGTCGCAATCTCGAAGACTTTCAGCCGCTCGTGCCTGGCCAGGTGCGCATGTATGTGTGCGGCATCACGGTCTACGACTTGTGCCACATGGGCCATCTGCGCATGAACATGGCGTTCGACGTCATCTACCGCTGGCTGCGCGCCAGCGGGTACCAGGTGACCTATGTGCGCAACGTGACGGACATCGACGACAAGATCATCAGGCGTGCCGTGGAGCGTGGCATGACCATCCGCCAGCTCACCGAGGAAATGACGGCCGCGATGCACGAGGATTTCGCCGCAGTGGGCCTGCTGCGACCGGACCACGAGCCGCGCGCGACCGGGTACGTGCCGCAGATGCTGTCGCTGATCGAACGGCTGGAGGCGCGCGGTCTGGCCTACCGTGCCGAGGGCGGCGACGTGAACTACGCCGTGCGCAAGTTCGCGGGCTACGGCAAGCTCAGCGGCAAGAGTGTGGACGACCTGCGCGCCGGCGAGCGCGTGGCGGTGGATGACGGCAAGCTCGACCCGCTGGACTTCGTGCTGTGGAAGGCCGCCAAGGCCGACGAGCCCGCCGACGCCAAATGGGCTGCCCCCTTCGGCGAAGGCCGCCCGGGCTGGCACATCGAGTGTTCAGCGATGAGCTGCGCGCTGCTGGGTGAGAGCTTCGACATCCACGGCGGCGGTGCCGACCTGCAGTTCCCGCACCACGAGAACGAGATTGCGCAGAGCCAGGGTGCCGGCTATGACTTCGCGAAGTACTGGCTGCACAACGGCTTCCTGAATGTCGATGGCGAGAAGATGTCCAAGAGCCTGGGCAACTTCTTCACCATCCGCGACGTGCTGCAGAAGTTCGACGGCGAGACGCTGCGTTTCTTCATGCTGCGCACGCACTATCGCCGCCCATTCAACTTCAGCGACTCGCACCTGGAAGACGCCCGTACGGCGCTGACGCGCCTGTACACGGCGCTGGATGCGGTGCATCCCGCCGAGGTCGCCATCGACTGGACCGAGCCCAGCGCCGCCGCCTTCAAGGCCGCGATGGACGAGGACTTCGGCACTCCGGGCGCCGTGGCCGTGCTGTTCGACCTGGTCAACGAGGTGAACCGCGACCGCTCGCCGCAGAGGGCCGGCCTGTTGAAGGCGCTGGCCGGCGTGTTGGGCGTGTTGCAGCAGGCCCCCCGCAACTACTTGCAGGGCGGGTCGGGTGACGACGCGACCTGGATCGAGGAGCGCATCGCCGCCCGCGCTGCTGCCAAGGCCGCTCGGGACTTTGCCGGTGCCGATGCGATCCGTGCCGAGCTGACGGCCAGGGGCATCACGCTGAAGGACAGTGCCGGGGGCACGACCTGGGTGAAGAGCTGATGTCATCGAAGACGCCTGCCGAGGTCGTGCCTGAAGTGGTCCCGCCCTATTGGGACGAGGCCTGCAAGCACCTGGCCAAGCGCGACCGGGTCATGAAGAAGCTCATCCCCCAGTTTGGCGAGGCCCGCCTGCAAAGCCGCGGCGACGCGTTTGCGACGCTGGCGCGCTCCATCGTCGGCCAGCAGATTTCGGTGAAGGCCGCCCAGTCGGTCTGGGGGCGCTGGGTCGACCTGATGCCAAAATTCCAGCCGCTGGCCGTGCTGGCGCTGGGCTTTGACGAGCAGCGGGCCGCCGGATTGTCAGCCCGCAAGGTCGAGTACCTGCGCGATCTGGCCGAGCACTTCGATTCGGGCCAGGTCCATGTGCGCCAGTGGGCGCAGATGGACGACGAAGCCATCATCGAAGAACTGGTCGCCATCCGCGGCATCGGCCGCTGGACGGCCGAGATGTTCCTCATTTTTCACCTGATGCGCCCCAACGTGATGCCGCTGGACGACGTCGGCCTGTTGAAGGGCATCAGCCAAAATTACTTCTCCGGCGAGCCCGTCTCGCGTGCCGAAGCCCGCGAAGTGGGCGACGCCTGGGCGCCGTACCGCTCCGTGGCCGTTTGGTACATTTGGAGAAGCCTCGATCCGCTACCTGTGGACTACTGATGAGCAAGAAACACTTTCTGGAATTCGAGCAGCCCATTGCCGAGCTCGAGACCAAGATCGAAGAACTGCGCTACGTGCAGAGCGAGTCCGCCGTCGACATCTCCGAGGAGATCGACCGCCTCTCGAAGAAAAGCCAGCAGCTGACGAAGGAGGTCTATTCCAACGTCGCGCCGTGGCAGGTGTATCAGGTGGCCCGCCACCCGCAACGACCGCAGACGCTGGACTACTGTGAAGAGGTCTTCACAGAGTTCCAGGAACTGCACGGTGACCGCCACTTCGCCGACGACGCCGCCATCGTGGGCGGCATCGCGCGCTTCAACGGCCAGCCCTGCATGATCATCGGCCACCAGCGCGGTGGTGACGCCAAGGAGCGCACGCTGCGCAACTTCGGCATGCCGCGCCCCGAAGGCTACCGCAAGGCCCTGCGTCTGATGAAGCTGGCCGAGAAGTTCGGTCTGCCTGTGTTCACGTTCATCGACACCATGGGTGCCTACCCCGGCATCGGGGCCGAGGAGCGCAGCCAGAGCGAAGCCATCGGTCGCAACATCTTCGAGATGGCGCAACTGGAAGTGCCAATCATCGCCACCGTCATCGGCGAAGGGGGCTCGGGCGGCGCGCTGGCCATCGGTGTGGCCGACCAGGTGCTGATGCTGCAGTTCGCGGCCTATTCCGTCATCTCGCCCGAGGGCTGCGCCTCCATTCTGTGGAAGAGCAGCGAGCGCGCGTCCGACGCGGCCGAGGCGCTGGGCATCACGGCGCATCGCCTGAAGGCGCTGAACCTGATCGACAAGATCGTCAACGAGCCGGTGGGTGGCGCGCATCGCGACCCCAAGCAGATGGCGTCCAACCTGAAGCGTGCGCTGTCCGACGCGCTGCGCCAGGTCAGCGACCTGAAGACCCGCGAGCTACTGGACCGTCGCTACGAGCGCGTCCAGGCCTATGGCCGCTTCAGCGACACGAAGAATCGTTGAGACTGACCGGGTCGCTGTCGCCTTCAGCGGCGGCCTCGACTCCACTGCGCTGCTGCACGTGGCGACCCGCTCGGGTGCGCGGGTGCTGGCGCTGCATGTTCACCACGGGCTGCAGCCGCAGGCGGACGACTGGGTCGTGCACTGCGAGCGTGTGGCGGCTGAGTTTGGTGCCTGCTTCGCCAGCACACGACTGACCGGCGCACCGGCGCGCGGCGACAGCATCGAGGCGTGGGCCCGCAGCGGCCGGCATCAGGCGCTGCACGATATGGCGACGGCGGCCGGCGCGGACCTGCTGCTGCTGGCGCACCACCGGCAGGACCAGGCCGAAACTTTCGTGCTGCAGGCGATGCGCGGCGCGGGCGTGGCTGGGCTCGCGGCCATGCCTCGCATGCACTGGCGCGATGGCCTGTGCTGGGCGCGCCCCTGGCTGGATCAGCCGCGCGCGCGGATCCTCGCTTATGCCGAGCAACACGGTTTGCGCTGGATCGAGGACCCGAGCAATGCAGACGCGAGGCTGGCCCGCAACCGGCTGCGTCAAACCTTGTGGCCGGCCTTTCCAGGCGGGGAGGCCGGGCTGGCCCAGGCAGCACGCTGGGCGCAGCAGGCGGCCGCGCTGGCGGCCGAGGTCGCCAAGCAGGATCTCGCCGGCCTGGCGCCCGGGGAGCGCCTGGACCTGCCGGCACTGACACGGCTGTCGCCGGCGCGTGCCAGCAACGCGCTGCGCGCCTGGCTGTCGCGCCACACCCAGGCGCCGGCCAGCCTGGTGGCGCGACTGCTGGAGGAGTGGCGACCGGGTTCGCCGGCGATGTGGCCGGCCCCTGGTGGCGAGTTGCATGCCTACCGCGACGGACTGTTCTGGTTCGACGGCGCCGTCGAAGCGCCGCCAGCGAGTCTCGTCGATCTGAGTCGACCCGGCCTGCATCCGCAGCCCGGTTGGCGGGGAGGCTGGCTCGTGGAAGCCGCGCCGATCGGCATCGCACCCGCTCGTCTTGTCTGCCTGACGCAGCGTGCCCGCGCGTCTGCCGATCAGTTCCAGCGTGCGCCGACTTCCGTGCCGCGCAGCCTGAAGAAGGCCTGTCAGGAGGCAGGATTGCCGCCATGGCGACGTGGCGGGCCGTTGCTGCTGGACGGCGAGGGGCGTCTTATTGCCGTCGCCGGCTTGGGCGTGGACGCGCGTGCCTTCGCGGATCAAGATGAGCCGCAGCTTTCCTTGCGCTGGTTGGAGGACTCAGCCTTGCTCCAGAGCGAAGGCGCAGCGCGCAACCCTGCCTAAAATCAGGGGTTTGCGAGCGTGCCTTTCCGGCGGCTCCGTTTTCAGCCTTCGCTCAATCTCATGGCTTTGATCGTCCACAAGTACGGCGGTACCTCGATGGGGTCCACCGATCGCATCCGCAACGTCGCCAAGCGCGTCGCCAAATGGGTGCGCGCCGGCCACCAGATGGTGGTCGTGCCCTCGGCCATGAGCGGTGAAACCAACCGACTGCTGGGGTTGGCCAAGGAGTTGTCGCCAGCCAGCGTCACGGCCGAGGTCAACCGTGAACTGGACATGATCGCCGCCACCGGCGAGCAGGTCTCGGTAGGCCTGCTGGCCATTGCGCTGCAGGCAGAGGGCGTGCAGGCCGTGAGCTACACAGGATGGCAGGTGCCGGTGTCCACGGACTCGTCGCACACCAAGGCCCGCATCGAGAGCATCGACGACAAGCGCGTGCGCGCCGACCTGGCCGCGGGCAAAGTGGTCGTCATCGCCGGCTTCCAGGGCATCGATGCCAACGACAACATCACGACGCTGGGTCGTGGCGGCTCCGACACGTCGGCTGTCGCCATCGCTGCGGCGATGAAGGCCGACGAGTGCCTGATCTACACCGACGTGGACGGCGTCTACACAACCGATCCGCGCATCGTGCCCGAGGCGCGCCGCCTGCACACCATCAGCTTCGAAGAGATGCTGGAGATGGCGTCGCTGGGCTCCAAGATTCTGCAGATCCGCTCGGTGGAGTTCGCGGGCAAGTACAAGGTGCCGCTGCGCGTGCTGTCCAGCTTCACGCCCTGGGACATCGACATCAACGAAGAAGCCAAGTCCGGCACCCTGATCAGTTTTGAAGAGGACGAAAACATGGAACAAGCCGTCGTTTCGGGCATTGCCTTCAACCGTGACGAGGCCAAGGTGACGCTGCTGGGCGTACCCGACAAGCCCGGCATCGCTTTCCAGATCCTGGGCCCGGTGGCCGAGGCCAACATCGACATCGACGTCATCATCCAGAACGTCTCGCACGACGGCAAGACCGACTTCTCGTTCACCGTGCACCGCAACGACTATGCGCGCACGATGGAACTGCTGCAGAGCACCGTCGGCCCCGCCACCAATGCGGGTAAGGTCGTTGGTGATGCGAAGATCTGCAAGGTGTCGATCGTCGGCATCGGCATGCGCTCGCACGTCGGCGTGGCCAGCAAGATGTTCCGCGCGCTGAGCGAAGAGGGCATCAACATCCAGATGATCTCCACCAGCGAGATCAAGACCAGCGTCGTCATCGACGAGAAGTACATGGAACTGGCCGTGCGCGCGCTGCACAAGGCCTTCGATTTGGATCAGGACGCAGTCGCTGCCTGATTTTTGCGAGAAGCTCGCTGCACTTGATATAGAATGCGCGGCTGTGCTGGAGTCGTGACCGAGTGGCCGAAGGTGCTCCCCTGCTAAGGGAGTATGTGGGCAAAACCTGCATCGAGGGTTCGAATCCCTCCGACTCCGCCAAGTACACGTTCTAGGACGTCCCAAGACGTCTCCCAAAGAACCCTGAAAGCCCGTTTTCCCCAGTGGAGACGGGCTTTTTTGTTTCCGGGTGTCCCGCGGCATCCGAGCCGATCTGTGTGCGGCAACCAGGCATTCTTGTGCCAGCCCGCACCTTCACTTTTGCCTGAGAGCGCTGAATCGTCGTCACTCCAGGCTCCCAGACCAGGTGGGATGAGCAACCTATCGAGGCATCACTGCTACCGCCGCGTGAGCGTCCACAGCCCCAGTGCCGACAGCGCTGCGAACAGCAGACCGCTCCAGACCTCGTAGGGCAGGCCCATCAGTCGGTAGGCCGCGGCTTCGGCGCAGTTGGCCGTGACCATGAATACCGACGGCCACAGCTCTTCGAGTTGCAGCGCGGTGATGATCTTGTCGGCCAGGCCCATTGCGCAGGTGGCGCTCTGTGACGCGACCTCGTGCTGGAACACCGCCGCCGTCAGGCCCGCGGCGCACAGCATCAGCACGACGACCAGCGCGGCCTGGCGCAAGGAGCGCTTGGCTTGCACCAACCAGCCCAGCAGCGACAGTGCGCCGATGAGCAGGTAAATGGCCCGCTGCAGCACGCACCAGGGGCACGGCTTCACGCCGAACTGGTGCTGCGCGACGAGCGCGATGCCCACGCCGGCAAAGCTGGCGGCGGCCATGGCCAGCAGCGCGCGTGCCGGCAGCTTGGACGGCGAGCTGACGAACATCAGTCGCGCACTTCGGCGATCAGCTCGATCTCGACGCAGGCGCCCATCGGGATCTGCGCCACGCCGAACGCGCTGCGGGCGTGCTTGCCGGCGTCGCCCATCACGGCGGCCAGCAGTTCCGAGCAGCCGTTGGTGACCAGGTGCTGTTCGGTGAAGTCCGGCGTGCTGTTGACCAGGCTCATGACCTTGACGATGCGCACCACCTTGCCCAGGTCGCCCGTCGCGGCCTGCAGCGTGCCCAGCAGATCGATGGCGACGGCGCGGGCGGCTTGCTGGCCGGTGGCGGTGTCGGTGTCCTTGCCCAGCTGACCCAGCCAGGGCATGCCATCTTTCTTGGCAATGTGGCCGGACAGGAACAGCAGGTTGCCGGTGCGCGTGAAAGGCAGGTAGGCCGCTGCGGGAATGGCCACGGGGGGCAGCGTGATGCCCAGTTCGGCCAGCTTGGCCTGGATGGCGGCGGAGGTGCTCATGCGGGGAAGCGCGGTGGCGCGTGAGAAAAACGGCGGCATGCTACACCTCGGGGCATGCGCGGGGAGGGCGCAGGTGCAGAGGCCTTGGGGCGTGCGGGAACTCGTTGTGACGGGGCTGGCCTGGCTGCTCGGCCTGGCGTTGCTGCATCGCTGCGAGCGGCTGCCCTCGGGCGCTGAGTGCGCGGCGCTGGCGGTAGCAGCCGTGCTGCTGCTCGCGCTGCACCGCCGCCACTGGCTGCTGCTGGCGGCGGCGGTCATGGTCACCGCGGTTGACCCGGGGTCGCTGATGCAGCCGGGCTTCTGGCTGTCGTTCGGTGCCGTGGGGCTGCTGATGGCGGCCGGCAACGAGCCGGCCGAGGGCTGGCGTGTGCGCTTGATGGCGGCGCTGCTCACACAGCTCGTCGCGGCGGTCGGTCTGGCGCCGCTGAGTCTGATCTGTTTCGGCCAGCTGTCGGCGGTGGGCTTGCTGGCCAATCTGGTGGCCATTCCGATGATCAGT
Source organism: Pelomonas dachongensis (assembly GCF_043555865.1). NCBI lineage: Bacteria > Pseudomonadati > Pseudomonadota > Betaproteobacteria > Burkholderiales > Sphaerotilaceae > Roseateles > Pelomonas dachongensis. Next base: position 602,511 of record NZ_JBIGHY010000002.1, on the reverse strand, counting down.
TTCGTCATCACGCCGCTGGCCTTGCTGGGTGGCCTGGCCGCGCCTCTTTGGAGCCTGGCCGCGCTGCTGACCCAGGGCCTGATGGCCTGGCTGCAGCTGCCGGTGGCGTGGCCGGGCGCCGTCTGTGGCTGCCTGCCGCGCCGTGGTGGGAGCAGGCGCTGGCGTTGCCGGGCGCGCTGCTGATCGCGCTACGGTTGCCGTGGCGGTTGCGCCTGGCGGGCGTGGCGCTGCTGCTGCCGCTGCTGCTGCTGCCGCTGCTGTGGCCCGCCGTGCCGCGGCCCGACCCGGGCGAGTTCGAACTGCTGGCGCCGGACGTGGGCCAGAGCAACGCCGTGCTGCTGCGCACGGCGCAGCACACGCTGCTGTTAGACACCGGCCCGGCCTACGCGCCCGGCGCTGATGCCGGCGAGCGTGTGTTGCTGCCGCTGTTGCGCCGTTTGAGCGTGCGGCGGCTGCACGTGCTGATGTTGAGCCACCGCGACACCGACCACGTGGGTGGCGCGGCCTCGCTGCTGCGGGGGCTGGACGTCATTGAGCTGCGCAGTTCACTGGAGCCGGGGCACCCGCTGCTGCGCACCGGCCCGCAAGAGACGCGCTGCGAGGCCGGCCAGCATTGGACCAGGGACGGCGTGCGCTTCGATGTGCTGCATCCGCTGCCGGCGCACCATGAGGCGGGACTGAAGTCCAACGACCTGTCCTGCGTGCTGCGCATCACGGCCGCGTAGGGCCGGCGTGCGCTGCTGCTGGGCGACCTGGAGGCCGTGCAGGAGCGGGGCGATGGCGGCACGCGAGCTCGACCTGCGTGCCGATGTGCTGCTGGTGCCGCACCATTCAGCAAGACTTCATCGAGCGCGGAACTGCTGGCCGCTGTGCAGCCGCGCGTGGCACTCGTGTAGGCGGGCTACCGCAGCCGCTCGGGCACCCGGCGCTGCCGGTGCTGCGGCGCTATCAGGAGGCCGGCGCCGACGTCGTGGGAAGCCCTGCCTGCGGTGCGTGGCGATGGGCCAGTGCGACCGGCGAATCGAGCTGCGAGCGCGACCGGCTGCGGCGCTACTGGCACGACCGCGTGCTGCCTACCGTCAACCCGGGACCGACGGGGCCCGCGCCTGGTGAAGACGCCTAGCCTTGACCGCCTGCCCCAGCTCGATGACGGCCAGCGCGTAGTAGGCCGACCAGTTGTAGCGCGTGACGACCCAGAAGTTCTCCGTGCCCAGGAGCACGGTGGTGGGCTTCTTCGGCCCGTTCTGCAGTTCGATGACGGCCATGGCGCCGACGTGCTCGCGCGCCGCCTCGGACGGCAGCGCGCCGGCGGCCAGCAGGTCGGCCGCGGTGAACGTGGGCTTGATGTCCGGCGCCAGCAGCCGCGCCCGCTCGGCCTGGTCGTGCGGCAGCCTGACGCTGTAGTGCGTGGCCATGCCAGGCTTCCAGCCGTACTGCGACAGGTAGTGCGCCACGCTGCCGATGGCGTCCCCCGGGCTGCTCATCAGGTCGATGTGGCCATCGCCGTCGAAGTCCACCGCATGCTGGCGCCAGCTGCCGGGCATGAACTGCGGCAGACCCAAAGCGCCGGCGTAGCTGCCGCGCACGGCGGCGGCGTCCAGGCCGTTCTCGCGGCTGAGCTTCAGGAACTCAGCCAGCTCCTTGCGGAAGAAGGCCTGGCGGTCGGCCGCGCGCGGGTGGGCGGCGGGGAAGTCGAAGGCCAGTGTGGCCAGCGCGTCCAGCACCTTGAAGCCGCCCATGATGCGGCCATAGAAGGTCTCCACGCCGACAATGCCGACCACAATCTCGGCCGGCACGCCGTACTGGTTCTCGGCGCGGGTGAGTGCGGCCTCGTGCTCGGCCCAGAAAGCGGCGCCGGCCTCCAGGCGCCTGGGCTCGATGAAGCGGTCGCGGTAGGCCGACCAGTCCTTGGCGGTGCCGACAGCAGCCGGCAGGATGAGTTGCTTCACGCGCGGCAGGTCCAGCGCCTCGGTCAGCTGTTCGCGCAGCGTGGCGGCGTCCCAGCCTTGCGCCGCAGCCAAGTCGTCGGCAAAGGCAAGCACCTCGGCGCGCGGCCCGAGCGGTTGCGGCGCTTCCGCCTTGGCCGGCGCTCGCTTGGTGGCCTTCTTGGCCGCGTGGGTGACGGGAGAGACCAGCACGAGCAGGCCGGCGATCAGGGGCAGGAGTCGGGACTTCACGGTCGCAGCATACGGGCCGCCGTGCGGAACTCGGCCCAGTCAGGTGTCGGGGCTTGCGCGGCGTAGCGCGATCGCTCCAGCCGCTCCAGCCACTGTGCCGTCGGTTCGGCCTTCTGGCCGTGAGCGCGCCGCAGCGCACGTGCCCAGGCGGCCGGGCCTTCGTGCGCCGGCAGCGCCACGCCCGCGGGCCCCAGCAGCGCCAGGATGCGCGCTCGCTGGCGGCTCCAGGCGTCGTGCGGGCGGCTGCTCCAGCGCACCCAGGCCAGCGAGGCCAGCGCCAGCACGCCGATGACCCCGGCGATGGCCTGGCCCAGCGCGGTCCAGTCGGGCTGCTCGAAGCCCATGCGCTTCAGCAGGTCGAACTGGTTCTCGCGCGAGTAGTTCAGCACCAGCTGCTGCCAGCGGTTGTTGACGGTCTCCCAGCCGCTGCGCAGCGCGCGCCACAGCGTCGGGTTGAACTGTCCGATGACACCGGGCTGCGGCTGCAGCGCCAGGCCCTGGATGACGCGGTCGGGCGCCACGGCGGCGGTGGGGTCGCTGCGCACCCAGCCCCGCCCCTCGACCCAGAACTCGGCCCACGCATGGGCATTGGCGTTGCGCACGATGAAGTAGCCGTCCTGCGGCTCGGCGTCCCAGCCCTGGAAGCCGGTGACGATACGCGCCGGCACTCCCATAGCCCGCATCAGCACGACGAAGGCAGACGCGAAGTGTTCGCAGAAGCCCAGCCGGCGGTCCAGCCAGAACTCGTCGATGACGTGCGGCGAGGTCTCGCCGTAGCGGCCGGGCGACAGCGTGTATGTGAAGTCGTTGGCCCGCACATGCGCCAGCAGTGCGGCGCCCAGCGCCTCGGCGCGCGGGCCGGGCGCGAGCTGCGCGAACTGCGGTTGCGTGGCTAGCGCGTTCGCCCAGGCGACGCTGCGCGGATTGCCGCCGGCGGGGAGTTGCAGGTCGGTGGCCTGTCGCAGCCGTTTGAGGTTGAGCCCGGCCTGCCAGCGGGTGTGCGCGCTGGTCTGCAGCCTCATTCGTTCGGTGATGGGGCGGGGCGACAGCCACTGCAGCTCCGGCCCTCGCGTCAGCGTCAGGTCGGGCAGATTCAGCTGGGCGCCGACGTCGCCCGGGCTCATCTCCAGCAGCGGCAGCACCGGGATACGCAGCGGCTCCAGCGTCATCTCGTAGTTCAGCGGCGGGCTGGAGACGGACAGGTCGTCGCGGCCGCGCAGCCAGCCTTCGCTGCTGCGCGGGTCGGGGGCGCGCCAAGTCTTGCCGTCGAAGCGGGTCAGCACCGGGCCGCGGAAGTAGCGCTGATCCGGCGGCGGCACGGCTCCGTCGAAGCGAAGTCGCATCGCGACGCTGTCGTCGTTGGCGATCTCGTTCATCGCGCCGAATTCCATCTGGTTGGACAGCCCCGTCCTGCCGATGGCCTCGGTCGGTACTCCCCACAGCGGAGCGATGCGCGGGAACAGCACGAACAGCAGCACCATGACCGGCAGGCCCAGCGCCGTGGTGGCCGCGGCGCGGCGCGCGGCGATGGCGATGCTGGGCACGCCCGTGGGCATCTGCGCCAGCACGACGGCCGCCAGCAGCCCCCACAGCGACAGCAGCGCGCCGAGCGCCGTCAGCAGCGACTGCGAGTACAGGAACTGCGTCAACACCAGGAAGAAGCCGAGGAAGAACACCACAAAGGCGTCGCGCCGCGCCCGCAGCTCCAGCGTCTTCAGCGCCATCAGCACCGCCAGCAGCGTGATGCCGGCCTCGCGGCCGATCAGCGTGCGAAAGGTCAGCCAGGTCATCAACCCGTACACCAGCGCGATGCCGATCAGCCACCAGCGGCTGGGCAGCGGGCGTTGGCGCCAGGCGATCTGCGCGCGCCACAGCAGTACCAGCGCGGTCAACGCGGTGGCCCACAGCGGCAGGTGGCCGGCGTGCGGCGCCATGACTGCCGTGATGACGGCTAGCAGAAAGAAGCTGTCACGCGCGTCGCGCGGCAGGCGGTGCCACCACCGTGATAGCGCGTTCATGCGTTGAACCCCGCCAGCATCTCCAGGCTGGCCTGCCGGTGCGTGGTGCCGAGCGCCGGCGCCAGTTCACGCCCCGCCAGCCGCAGGCCATAGGGTTGCGACGCCCGCTCGGCGGCCAGCACCCAAGCCGTCAGCCGCGACAGCCGGGCCTCCACGTCGCGGCCCTGGGTGTCGCGCCAGTCCAGCCATAGGTCCTGCGCCAGCGGCGTCTCGGTCTCGCGCACCCACAGCGGCAGGCCCTGGTCCAGCGCCAGCGCCGACTTGCGCCACAGGATCTGCTTCATCGAGTCGCCGCGGCGGTAGCTGCGCACGCCGGAGAAATCGGACCCGCCGGCCGAGGGCTGGGTGGACGCCGCCTCGCCCGCACTGGCCTCGGCTTGGGTGGGGAAGGGCGCCAGCACCTCTTCGGCCCTGGGGTACACCCAGACCTGGGACGCGGGCCGCCAGTAGCTCCAGGCGCGGAACAGCCCCAGCGGGAAGCGCGTGGAGATGACCAGCCGCGGCAGCTCGTGCAGGCCACGTCTGGGCGCCGGCAGCCTCAGCCGCAGCACCGCGTGGCCCAGGGCCGGCACGTCCACCCAGGCGGGTTCGGTCAGGCCGCTGTCGAGCTGCGCGCTGACGGCGATGCCGAAGCGATCCTTGCCCGGGTTGTGCAGGCGCAGCTCCAGCACGTACTCGTCGCCGGCATGCACGCCGTCGGGCGCACGCAGGTCCATCTGCAGGCCGCGCAGGTTGGCGTGCGTGGTGTGCATGGAGGCCAAGCCAGCGCCGGTCAGCGCGAAGGTCAGCGCATAGCCCAAGCTCAGCTGCTCGTTGATGGAGGCCAGCAGTAGCACGCCCAGCGTGGCGCAGAACGCCAGGCCGGCCGACGTGGGCAGGATGTAGGTGTTGCGCTGCGTGGTGCCGTGGGTGTCCGCCTGCGGCTGGCGGGCCTGCCACCAGGCTTGCCAGCGGGCGCGTAGGGCTTGAGGAGCGGCCATGGCGCAAGGATAAGGGGCGCTGACCCCGCCACCGGACCAGAGCCGCCAGCTCGACACGCACGCCACAGGGGCTTCACCGCCCTGCGCGGGCGGCGCAGCCCATGAGGCGTTCTACAGCAGGCCGGCCTTGGCCAGCGTCTTGATCATCGCGTCAGCCTTGTCTTTCAGCTGCTCTTCCTTGGCCAGTTCGGTCAGCAGCTTGAGAGCGGTCTTTTCGTCGCCGTCGACTTTGGCCTGCAGGGCCTTCTTCAGCTTGGCGACATCCTTGATGCCCAGCAGCTTGGCGGCCTTGGACGAATCGACCTGTTTCGGCGGTGGCGCTTCCTCGCCCTCGACCTCCTCCAGCTCGTCGGCCTCGTCGGCCCACTTCTTGATGATGGCCATCTGGCCGTCCATGGACTTGTACTCGTCGCGGAAGGTGCGCACACGCGTGGTCACCTTGCCCAGGTCTGCCAGGTAGGTCTTGACCTTGCCCGTGGTTGACATGGAGGCTCGGTCTTTGACGGCGCTCACCTTCATGGACAGCTGAATCTTCGGGAAGTTTTTGTCGACCCAGGCACGGTCCTGAACCATGATCGAAGCAGCCCCGCTCTTCTGGGACGCAATGATCTTGTCGACCGAGTCGATGACGTCCAGATAGCCCTTGATCTTGTCTTTGTACTTCTTGCTGGCCAGCCATTTGGACTTCTTCTTCAGCGCGATGGCACGCAGGTTCTTTGCCTCCTGCTCCGCGGTGGCCAGATCCGTCTTGATCTTGCCGATGCTCACGTCGTAGATGGCGCTGAACTTCTCGCAGGCCTTGTAGAGATCCTGGCGAAAGGTCTCGATGCCTTTGATGGTGGACGCCATCGACGGATCGAAGACGTCCTTTAATGTCTTGTCCTTGTTGGCATCGAGTGTCGTGCCCTCGCCTTTGAACTTGGAAGACAGCTGCATGAACAGCAAGTCCCAACCTTCGTCGGCTGTCGTGCCGATATGGTTGATGTTGTGGATCTCCTTCTCCAGCGCCTGCTCGGCCTTGGCCAGCGTCGCGGGGTTCTCCACGAGCAGCTTCTGTAGGTTGAGAATGGACGTGCGCAACTTACCCATGCAGTGACTCCGGATGCGGTTGGTGAACGGCCAGAGATGGCCTGGGGCGTTGGCCTGCGGGTCGGACTTCAGCCCCGGCTTCACTTGGCGTGTTGGTAACCGTGTCGTCGCCGCAGTTCCCGTTGCGCTCCGGTCCTCCCGTTTTCACTGCAGCCGATGCATCAGCGCGGCGGCGGCCGTGATGGGCGCCGCGCCTTTCGCTCAAGGCAGCGGGATCGCCTCGATCATCGCCCGCACCTGCTCCCGTGCTCCGCGCCCCGCGCCCGCCCGCGGCTGCAGTCGGTGCGAGATCGTCTGCGGCAGGATGGCCTGGATGTCGTCCGGCGACACGTAGTCCCGTCCTTGCAGCAGCGCCCGCGCGCGCGACGCGCGCAGCACAGCCAGGCCCGCGCGCGGCGACAGGCCTTCGACGAACCAGTGCCCCGATCGTGTTGCGGCAATCAGTGCCTGCAGGTAGTCCAGCAACGGCGGTGCGGCATGAATGGCCTTCACGGCGGCCTGAACCTCGATCAGCTCGGCCGGCGTCATGACCGCCTTCAGCTCGCGCAGCTGCTCGCGGCTGTCGCCGCCCATCAACAGTTCGCGCTCCGCGGCGGCGTCTGGGTAGCCCAGCGAGATGCACATCAGGAAACGGTCCAGCTGCGATTCCGGCAGCGGGAAGGTGCCGAGCTGCTCGCTGGGGTTCTGCGTCGCGATGACGAAGAAGGGTTCGGGCAACGGATGGCTGATGCCCTCGATGCTGACCTGGTGCTCCTCCATCGCCTCCAGCAGCGCGCTCTGCGTTTTGGGGCCGGCACGATTGATTTCGTCGGCCAGCAGCACCTGCGCGAACACCGGGCCGGGGTGGAAGGCGAAACCGTTCTTCTCGCGCTCGTACACCGACACGCCCAGCAGGTCGCTGGGCAGCAGGTCCGCCGTGAACTGCAGGCGAGAGAACTTCAGCCCCAGCGAGATCGCCAGCGCATGGGCCAGCGTCGTCTTGCCGACGCCTGGCAGGTCCTCGATCAACAGGTGGCCGCCGGCCATCAGGCAGGCCAGGGAGTCCGCGATCTGAGCGGGTTTGCCCTTGATGACCGTGCTAATCTGGTTTTGCAGCGTCTGCAGCTGCGCCGACAGTGTTCGTGATGGGGCTTGCGTCATGAGGCTGCACCATAGCAAGAGACAAGCATTCCATGCCGACTGCCTATTTCAATCCCCCCGAATGCCGCCGCCACGAGATGGGCGAGGGCCATCCCGAATGCCCCGAGCGCCTGGCCGCGATCGATGACTGGTTGATCGCATCGGGCGTGGCGCCGGCGCTGGAGCCGTTCGATGCGGCGCCAGTGGACCTGAAGACCGTGGAGCTGGCCCACACGCATGGCTACGTGTCCGAGATCGGGCGCATGCTGCGCGACTGCGCCGAGACCGGCGAGCGATGCGCGATCGATCCCGACACGTCCGCCAACGCCCATACGTGGTCGGCCGTGCTGGCAGCAGCGGGTGCGGCCGTGCAGGCGACCGACGTGGTCATCGATGGCCGCGCCGACAACGCCTTCTGCGCCGTGCGCCCGCCTGGCCACCACGCCACGCGCGACCAGAGCATGGGCTTTTGCTTCTTCAACAACGTGGCCATCGCCGCGCGCCATGCGCTGGACAACCGCGGCCTCAAGCGCGTGGCCATCGTGGACTTCGACGTGCACCACGGCAACGGAACGGAGGACATCATTGCCGGCGACGAGCGCGTGCTGATGGTCAGCCTGTTCCAGGATGCGCTCTACCCGTTCTCCGGCGGCGTGCCCAAGGGCGAGAACATGGTCAACGTGCCGCTGCCGGCGTACACGCGCGGCATGGAAGTGCGCGAGATCGTCGAAGCCATGTGGCTGCCGGCGCTGGAGCGTTTCAAGCCCGAGATGGTCTTCATCTCGGCCGGCTTCGACGCGCACCGCGACGACGACCTGGGCCAGCTGGGCCTGGTGGAGGCCGACTTCGAGTGGCTGACGCTGAAGATCAAAGCCGTCGCCGACCGCCACTCTCAGGGCCGCATCGTCTCGCTGCTGGAAGGTGGCTACAACCTGCATGCGCTGTCGCGCAGCGTGGGCGTGCATCTGCGCGTGCTGGCCGACCTGTAGACCTTTCCCCTTTTCTATCGGCCGGGGCGACGCCGGCCGAGGTGGCCTTGAACGGCCTTGAGCGCTGTGAACGCGATGAACGAACCTCTGAACCTGCACCAACTCCAGGGCCTGCTGCGCCATGCCTTCAGCACCGACGCGCTGGTCGAATGGGCGCTGCTGTTGAGCTGTCTGCTGCTGGCGGGCGGCATCAGCTGGGCGCTGTCGCGCGCCGCGCAGCGCCACGACCTCGGCGTGCTATTCGGTCGACGCGTGCTGGACGGTGCCCTGTTCCCGGTGCTGGCCGTCGCGCTCGCCTTCGTCGCGCGGCGCTTGCTGCCGCTGTGGGACCTGCCGCCGGCAGTCTTCAGGCTGGTGCTGCCGCTGCTGGTGTCGCTGGCGGTCATCCGCCTCGTCGCCCGTGTGCTGGCCGGCGCCTTCCCGGCGTCGCGGGTCATCAAGTCGGTCGAGCGCATCGGCTCGTGGCTCATCTGGCTGGCCGCGGTGCTGTGGGTCACCGGGCTGTTGCCGGTGCTGCTCGACGAACTCGACCACATCGGCTGGAAGGTCGGCAGCGTCCAGCTGACGCTGCGAAACCTCATCGAGGGCGTGCTGACCTCCATCGTGGTGTTGCTGATGGCGCTGTGGCTGTCGTCGGCTATCGAGGCACGGCTGATGAAGCGCGAGTCGCTGGACATGTCCATGCGCAAGATCGCCGCCAACGCGGTCCGGGCGCTGCTGCTGTTCATCGGCCTGATGTTCGCGCTGTCGGCCGCCGGCATCGACCTGACCGCCCTGGGCGTGCTGGGCGGTGCGCTGGGGGTGGGCCTGGGCTTCGGGCTGCAGAAGCTGGCGGCCAACTACGTGTCGGGCTTCGTCATCCTGGCCGAGCGCTCGCTGCGCATCGGCGACATGGTGAAGGTCGACAACTTCGAAGGCCGCGTCACCGACATCACCACACGCTACACGGTCATCCGCTCGCTTGGCGGCCGCGAGGCCATCGTGCCCAATGAGATGCTGATCACGCAATGCGTCGAGAACTCCTCGCTGGCCGATCCGCGCGTGCTGCTGTCGACCACGGTGCAGGTGGACTACGACTGCGCGGTCGACCGCGTGATGGAGTCGCTGGCCGCCGCGGCTGGCACCGTGTCGCGGGTGCTGAGCGACCCGGGCCCCTCGGTGCAGCTGACCCGCTTTGCCGACAGTGGCATCGAGCTGACCGTGTACTTCTGGATCATGGACCCCGAGAACGGCAGTGGCGGCGTGCGATCCAACGTGAACCTGGCGATCTGGCGCACGCTGAAGGAACTGGGCGTGGATATCCCCTACCCGCAGCAGGTCCAACGTCAGCCAAAGTCGGTGGTTAGCACCGGCGGGGAGATGCCGCCGGTCGGGTGACCAGGACCAGGGAGGGTCTGATGACGGATTGGATGCAAAGAGCCGGTGCCATCTGCGCGCTGGCGATGGGAGTCGCTTTGCCGGCAGCCGCTGCCGCGCCGCGCGTAGCCACCGACTTGCCGGCGCGGATCGAGCTGTACAGCGAGCACCACGTCGTGGCGGAGGACGGCACGGAGGTCAGCACCTTTCGCCGCGTCACGCGGCTGTTGAAGGCCGACGCTGCCGACGGCGTGCGCACCGAGGAGATCAGCCACAGCGCCAGCGCGCAGCGGCTGGAGATCGTCGACGCCTTCACGCGCAAGGCCGATGGCCGCAAGCTCAAGGTGCCGAAGAACAACTACCAGCTGCGCACCGCGTCCGGCCGCAGCGACGGGGCCGCGCTGTTCTCGGATTGGAACGAAACCACGCTGATGTTCCCCGACCTGCAGGTCGGCGACGCGACAGAGATCACCTATCGCATCGTGACGAAGCAGCCGCTGTTCCCGGGCAGGTTCTCGCGCTACAACGAGTTCAGCCGCAGCCACCCGTTCGAGCGCGTCACCATCACCGTGGACGCGCCGCAGGCGATGAAGCTGCAGCATGCCAACTGGCACATGGACTTCAGCGAGAAGCGCGTGGGCAAGCGTCAGGTGCTGAGCTGGACCTTGAAGAACCCGGAGCCGACGATCAACGAGCGCCGCGACTTCGGCGTCTATGAACTCGGCACGGAGCCCGGCTACGCGGTTTCCAGCTTCGAGGGCGCCCGCGAGATCGCTCAGCGCTATGTCGAACGCGCGAGCCCGAAGGCCGCCGTGACGCCGCGCGTACAGGCGCTTGCGGACGACATCACCCGCGGCGTGGAAAGCCAGCGGGCGCAGGTGCAGGCGCTGTACGACTGGGTGGCAGTGGAGATCGGCTACGCCGGCAACTGTGTCGGCATCGGCGCTGTCGTGCCGCGCGACCTGGCCTTCGTCATCGACAACCGCATGGGCGACTGCAAGGACCACGCCACGCTGCTGCAGGCGCTGCTGGCTGCCAAGGGCATCGCGAGCGAACAGGTGCTGGTGAATGCCGGCAACCTGTACAAGCTGCCGGCCGTACCGGTGCTCAGCATGGTCAACCACGTCATCAACTACGTGCCGTCACTGGGCCTGTTTCTCGATTCCACCGACAGCGACGCGCCGTTCGGACAGCTGCCCGTGCAGGTGCAGGACAAGCCGGTGCTGGCCGCCGCCGATGGTGTTCCGGCTCGCACGCCGGCGGACGACGGTCGCGCCCGCCAGAAGATGGTGGCGCGCTACGAGATCGCCGCCGATGGCTCGGTGAAGGGGCAGGTCGAAGTGCAGGCGCAGGGGCGCTTCGGGCAGCAGCTGCGACTGGGCTTCAAGAGCCTGAACAAGGACCGGCTCGACACGGCGGTCAAGACCCACTTCGAGCGCATGCGCCTGCAGGGCGAGGGCAGCCTGAAGTCGTCGGATCCGAAGCTGCGCAGTGACGAGTTCGACTACCAGGCGGATTTCTCGGTGAAGCAGGTGTTCCGCCTGGGCGCGGCCGGCGCCTTCGGCATCGGTCCGATGCTGTTCAGCACCGCGCCGGTGGGTGCATACGTGGGCGGCGTCAACCAGCCTGCGCCACTGCATTCGAGCGTGTGCATGTCGTCGCACAGTGAAGAACACTACGAGATCACGCTGCCGGAGAACATGCAGGTGCTGTCCGTTCCCGAGGGCGTCGCGTTCAACGGGCCGTTGGTCAGTTACGAGAGCCAGTACCGCCGCGAGGGACGCGTGCTGCACGTCAGCCGCCGTATCACCGACCGCATGCCGGCCAACGTGTGCTCGCCGGAACTGCAGGCTACCTACCTCGAAGCCCTCAAGCCGGTGCTGGACGACCTGCGACAGCAGGTGCTCTACAAGTGAGCGAGCGGGCGCGGGCTCAGAAGTCCGCGTCCAGCACGACCCGGTAGCGAGCCTTGCCGCTGCGCAGGTGGGCAATGGCGTCGTTGACACGGCTCATCGGGAAGCGCTCCACCTGCGGCAGGATCTGGTGGCGTGTGGCGAATTCCAGCATCGTCGCCAGCACCGACGGCGGCGGCGTGGGCGAGGCGGACAGGCCTTTCTGCCAGCTCAGAAGGCCGCCGCTGCGGATGCTCATCGCCTCGGTCACCACGCCCACCAAGTGCATGCGGCCCTTGGGCGCCAGCGTGGCGAGCAAGGCGTCCCAGTTCAGCGCGGCGCCGACGGTGATGAGGATGAAATCCAGGCTGCCTGCGGCGGCTTTCAACTCGGCGTTGTCAACGCTGGAGACGGTCTTGTGCGCGCCCAGCGCCAGCGCTTCGTCGCGCTTGCTGGCGCTCGACGTGAACGCGGTCACCTCGCAGCCCCAGGCGCGGGCGAACTTGACGGCCATGTGACCTAGCCCGCCGATGCCGACCACGCCGACGCGGTCGGTCGGCTTGATCGCATGCAGCACGAAGGGCAGGAACACCGTGCCGCCGCCGCACATCAGCGGCCCGACGGCGGCCGGCTCCAGCGCGTCGGGAATGGGCACGGCCCACGACCAGTGCGAGCGCAGCCGGTCGGCAAAGCCGCCGTGGCGGCCGATCAGCGTCGGCTGGCGCTGGCCGCACAGGTGCTGCTCGCCGCCCAGGCAGAAGTTGCAGTGCGTGCAGCTGCCGGTGTGCCAGCCCACGCCGACGCGCTGGCCGAGCTGCCGGCCCTTGGCGCGCGCGCCCAACGCGGTGATGCGGCCCACCACCTCGTGGCCCGGTACGACGGGATAGCTGGCCGGAAACCACTCGCTGTCGATCATCGCGAGGTCGGAATGGCAGATGCCGCAATGCTCGACCGTGATCTCGACGTCCTCGTCGCCCAGCGGGCCGGGGTCGAAATCGAAGGGTTGCAGCGAGCCGCCGGCGGTGTGGGCGGCGTAGGCGCGGATTGGTGGCATCGCGGTCTCCGTTGAATGTCTTGCTCAACGGTACCGCGATTGCGCAGCAGCAGGTGTGCTTCAGGCGACGCGCGCCTGTGGCATCACGCCGTCGCCACCGGAATGCTGATCGCCTTGCCCGAGGCGATGCGCTGCTTCCACTCGGCCGGGCCGGTGATGTGGGCGCTGGTGCCACCGGCGTCCACGGCCACCGTCACGGGCATGTCCACGACGTCAAACTCGTAGATGGCTTCCATGCCAAGGTCCTCGAAGCCGACGACCTTGGCGCCCTTGATCGCCTTGCTGACCAGGTAGGCCGAGCCGCCGACCGCCATCAGGTAGGCGCTCTTGTGGGTCTTGATGGACTCGATGGCGACGGGGCCGCGCTCAGCCTTGCCCACCATGGCGATGAGGCCGGTCTTAGCCAGCATCATGTCGGTGAACTTGTCCATGCGCGTGGCCGTCGTCGGGCCTGCAGGGCCGACGACTTCGTCACGCACCGGGTCGACAGGGCCGACGTAGTAGATGACGCGGTTGGTGAAGTCAACCGGCAGCGGCTCACCCTTGGCCAGCATGTCCTGTATGCGCTTGTGGGCGGCGTCGCGGCCGGTCAGCATCTTGCCGTTCAGCAGCAGCGTGTCGCCAGGCTTCCAGCCGGCCACGTCGGCGGGCGTCAGCGTGTTGAGGTCGACGCGCTTGCTCTTGTTGTAGTCGGGCGCCCAGTTCACGTCGGGCCACAGGTCCAGGCTGGGCGCTTCCAGGTAGGTGGGGCCGCTGCCGTCCAGCACGAAGTGCGCATGGCGCGTGGCCGCACAGTTCGGGATCATTGCGATGGGCTTGCTGGCCGCGTGCGTCGGGAAGGTCTTGATCTTCACGTCCAGCACGGTCGTCAGGCCGCCCAGGCCCTGCGCGCCGATGCCCAGCGCGTTGACCTTCTCGTACAGCTCGATGCGCATCTCTTCGAGCTTGTTCTGCGGGCCGCGTTCCAGCAGCTCGTACATGTTGATGTCTTCCATCAGCGCCTGCTTGGCCAGCAGCGCGGCCTTCTCGGCCGTGCCGCCGACGCCGATGCCCAGCATGCCGGGCGGGCACCAGCCCGCGCCCATGGTCGGGACGGTCTTCAGAACCCAGTCGACGATGTCGTCACCGGGGTTGAGCATGTAGACCTTGCTCTTGTTCTCGCTGCCACCGCCCTTGGCCGCGACGATGACGTCCACCGTGTTGCCGGGCACCACTTCCATCTGCACGACGGCGGGCGTGTTGTCCTTGGTGTTCTTGCGCGCAAAGATGGGGTCGTCCAGCACCGACGCGCGCAGCTTGTTGTCGGGGTTCAGGTAGCCCTGGCGCACGCCTTCATTGACGGCGTCCTCGATGCTGCCGCTGAAGCCCTCCCAGCGCACGTCCATGCCGATCTTCAGGAACACGTTGACGATGCCGGTGTCCTGGCAGATGGGGCGCTTGCCTTCGGCGCACATGCGGCTGTTCGTCAGGATCTGCGCGATGGCGTCCTTGGCCGCGGCGCTCTGCTCGCGCTCGTAGGCTCGGGCCAGGTGCTGGATGTAGTCGGCCGGGTGGTAGTACGAGATGTACTGGAGCGCGGCAGCAACGCTGTCGATGAGGTCTTGCTGGCGGATGGTGACGGTCATGGCGGAGTCGGGTGAGGATGGACTGCGCCCGGGATTATCCGGTGCCCAGGCTTCTATGCTGCTGACTGGCTTGCAGGAGACCCCATGACTGACACCCGACTCGAACGCGACACCTTCGGCCCCATCGCGGTGCCGGCCGACAGGCTGTGGGGCGCGCAGACGCAGCGCTCGCTGCAGAACTTCAACATCTCCGGCGAGCGTCAGGCGCCCGAGCTGATCCGGGCGCTGGCCCGGGTGAAGCGGGCGTCGGCCGTCGTCAACTTGGCGCTGGGCCTGCAGGACGAGAGCAAGACCAAGGCCATCGTGGCGGCGGCCGACGAGGTCATCAGCGGCCTGCATGTCGACGAGTTCCCGCTGGTGGTGTGGCAGACCGGCTCGGGCACGCAGACCAACATGAACGTCAACGAGGTGCTGGCCAACCGCGCCAGCGAGCTGCTGGGCGGCGTGCGCGGCGAGGGCCGGCTGGTGCATCCCAACGACGATGTGAACCGCAGCCAGAGCAGCAACGACGTGTTTCCGACCGCCATGCATGTGGCCGCCGTGCAGGCGCTGACCGAGCGGCTGCTGCCGCCGCTGCGGGCCTTGCGGACCACGCTGCAGCAGAAGGCCGAGGCCTACGACGACATCGTCAAGATCGGCCGCACGCACCTGCAGGATGCAACGCCCTTGACGCTAGGCCAGGAGATTTCGGGCTGGGTGGCGCAACTTGCCCACGGCGAGCGCCATGTGCTGGCCGCGCTGCCGCACCTGTACGAGCTGGCGCTGGGCGGCACGGCCGTCGGCACGGGGCTGAACGCGCCGAAGGGCTACGCGGAGGCGGTCGCCGCCGAGCTGGCGCAACTGACCGGCCAGCCGTTCGTCACCGCGCCCAGCAAGTTTGAGGCGATGGCGTCGTGCGACGCGCTCGTCCATGCCCACGGCGCTCTGAAGACGCTGGCGGCCAGCATGACCAAGATCGCCAACGACGTGCGCTGGCTGGCCAGCGGACCGCGCAGCGGCATCGGCGAGATCCGCATCCCCGAGAACGAACCGGGCTCGTCCATCATGCCGGGCAAGGTCAACCCCACGCAGAGCGAGGCCGTGACCATGCTGGCGGCCCAGGTGATGGGCAACGACGTGGCCATCAACATCGGCGGCGCGTCGGGCAACTTCGAGCTGAACGTGTTCCGCCCGATGGTCATCCACAACTTCCTGCAGAGCGCGCGGCTGCTGGCCGACGGCATGGCGAGCTTCGACCGGCACTGTGCAGTCGGTATCGAACCCAATGAGGACCGCATCGCGGAGCTGGTGCAGCGTTCACTGATGCTGGTGACGGCGCTCAACACCCACATCGGCTATGACAAGGCAGCGCAAATCGCCAAGAAAGCGCACCAGGACGGCAGCAGCCTGCGCGAGGCCGCGCTGGCGCTGGGCCATGTGACGGCCGAGCAGTTCGACGCCTGGGTGGTGCCGGGGCAGATGGTCGGGCGCTGACTGCAATCGACGTTGTTCCGTGTCTGGGACACTCGCCCCGTCTTGTTTTTGGAGGATGTGATGACGTCGGGTCTGAAGCGCTTCTTTGCCAGCGAATCCGCTGGTGGCATCGTGCTGGCCATTGCCGCGCTGCTGGCCCTGGTCATCAGCAATTCGCCATGGGCGTCGGCATACGAGGCTTTCCGCCAGATCCCGGGCGAGCTGCGCATCGGCGGCGATGCGCTGGTGCTGTCCAAGCCGCTGATCGTCTGGGTCAATGACCTGTGGATGGCGGTGTTCTTCTTGCTCGTCGGCCTGGAGATCAAGCGCGAGTTCCTGGTGGGCGAGCTGCGCACTCGCTCACAGGCTGTGCTGCCTGCCGTGGCCGCTTTAGGCGGCATGGCCGTGCCGGCGCTGATCTACGCGGCCATCAACCACGCCGACCCGAAGTCGCTGCACGGCTGGGCCATTCCGGCGGCCACCGACATCGCGTTCGCCATCGGCATCGTCATGCTGCTGGGCAAACGCGTGCCGATGTCGCTGAAGATATTCCTGACTGCCGTGGCCATCATCGATGACCTCGGCGCCATCATCGTCATCGCGCTGTTCTACACCAGCCAGCTGTCGCTGGCGATGCTGGCCGGCGCTGCGGTCTGCCTCATCGGCATGGCGGTGCTCAACCGCGCCGGCGTCAAGCGCATCGACCTGTACCTCGTCATCGGCACGCTGCTGTGGCTGTGCGTGCTGAAGTCCGGCGTGCACGCGACGCTGGCTGGCGTCGCCACCGCGTTCTTCATTCCGATGCAGGACGGCAAGGGCGGCGCGCCGCTGGAGAGGCTGGAGCATGGGCTGCACAACTGGACCGCCTTCGTCGTTCTGCCCATGTTCGCGTTCGCCAATGCCGGCGTGTCGCTGGCCGGTCTCACGCCGGCGGCCCTGCTGGAGCCGGTGCCCCTAGGCATCGCCGCCGGCCTGGTATTCGGCAAGGCCATCGGCGTGTTCGGCAGCAGCTGGCTGATGATCCGCCTGGGCTGGGCGCGCCGTCCGGCCGGCGCCGACTGGGTGCAGTTCTTCGGCGTCTGCGTGCTGTGCGGGATTGGCTTCACGATGAGCCTGTTCATCGGCGGCTTGGCCTTCCAGGGCCTGGCTGGTGCCTACGACACGCAGGTCAAGCTGGGCGTGCTTGCCGGCTCGGTGCTGTCGGCCTGCATTGGCTCGGCCATCCTGCTGCGGCGCCGCTGAGGCGCCTGCCGGCCGATCAGTGAGCGCCGTTGCCGTGGCTGGGCGCGGGGTGACTCAGCAGCCGGTCCGTGTACGCGATGGCCATCGCCGACAGCAGGAAGGCGACGTGGATCAGCGTCTGCCACATCAGCGTCTTCTCTGTGTAGTTGTCGGCGTTGATGAACGTCTTCAGCAGGTGGATGGAGCTGATGCCGATGATGGCCGTGGCCAGCTTGACCTTCAGCACCGACGCGTTCACGTGGCTCAGCCACTCGGGCTGGTCGGGGTGGCCGTCCAGGTCCATGCGCGACACGAAGGTCTCGTAGCCGCCCACGATCACCATGATCAGCAGGTTGGAGATCATCACCACGTCGATCAGGCCCAGCACCACCAGCATCAGGATGGTCTCGTTGAGCTTGGCGATGGGCTCGTAGCCGATGACGTTGTCCGCGGCATCCTTGATGACGGCGGCTTTGTACCCAATGCTCTTGACGAGCAACTCCAGCGCCTCCTTGTTGCCGAACGCCGCCTCGATCAGGTGCACCAGCTCGGTCCAGAACTGGAAGACGTAGACCGCCTGCGCCAGGATGAGCCCCAGGTACAGCGGCATCTGCAGCCAGCGGCTGGCAAAGATCAGACGGGGGAGGGGGCGGAGCGGTGCGTTAGGCATGGAATGAGGTCAAGCAGAATTGGTGGAAATTCTAGGTGCCGTGAATGACGCCACGTCGTCAGGGCATCGTCAGATGGCAAAAGCACAGTCCGCGGCAAGCAATATCAGGAGACAAGCCATGAGCACGCTGAATACCTACAAACCCAGTGCCGACTGGGTCGCCAACGCCCATGTGAAGGGCGAGGCCGGCTACGCCGCGCTGGTGGCCGAGGCCGAGCGGGACTACGCCGGCTACTGGGCGCGGTTGGCGCGCGAGCTGATCAGCTGGCAGACGCCGTTCACGAAGACGCTGAACGACAGCGACGCACCTTTTTTCAAGTGGTTCGAGGACGGCAAGCTCAACGTTTCGTACAACTGCCTGGACCGCCACGTCGAGGCCGGCCGCGGCGAGCGCAAGGCGCTGATCTTCGAGGCCGACGACGGCACGGTCACCAACGTCACCTACGCCCAGCTGCTGGACAAGGTCAGCCAGCTGGCAAACGCGCTCAAGAGCCGCGGCATTCAGAAGGGTGACCGCGTCGTCATCTACATGCCCATGTCCGTCGAGGGCGTGGTGGCCATGCAGGCCTGCGCTCGCATCGGCGCGACGCATTCGGTGGTGTTCGGCGGCTTCTCGGCGCAATCCTTGCGCGACCGCATCCAGGATGCCGGCGCCGTGGCGCTGATCTGTGCCGACGAGCAGCAGCGCGGCGGCAAGTCGCTGCCGCTGAAGGCCATCGTCGACGAGGCGCTGGAAGGCGGCTCATGCCCGACGCTGCGCGATGTCATCGTCTACAAGCGCACCGGCGGCAACATCGGCTGGGTAGAGGGCCGCGACCTGTGGCTGCACGACCTGATGGGCGCCGAGTCGACGACCTGCGCGCCCGAGTGGGTCGAGGCCGAGCACCCGCTGTTCCTGCTGTACACGTCGGGCTCCACCGGCAAGCCCAAGGGCGTGCAGCACAGCACCGGCGGCTACCTGCTGCACGCGGCGCTGACGACCAAGTGGACCTTCGACCTGAAGGACAGCGATATCTTCTGGTGCACCGCCGACATCGGCTGGGTCACGGGTCACACCTACATCACCTACGGCCCGCTGGCGCTGGGTGGCACCGAGATCGTCTTCGAGGGCGTGCCCACGTTCCCCGACGCCGGCCGCTTCTGGCAGATGATCCAGAAGCACAAGGTCACGATCTTCTACACGGCGCCCACGGCCATCCGCTCGCTGATCAAGGCGGCCGAGACCAACGCTGCCGTGCATCCGCGCAATTACGACCTGTCGTCGCTGCGCCTGTTGGGCTCGGTGGGCGAGCCCATCAACCCGGCTGCCTGGGAGTGGTACCGCGAGCACGTCGGCGGCGGCCAGTGCCCCATCGTCGACACCTTCTGGCAGACCGAGACCGGTGGCCACATGATCACGCCGCTGCCCGGAGTGACGACGCTGGTGCCGGGTTCGTGCACGCTGCCGTTCCCAGGCATCACCGCGGCCATCGTCGACGAGACCGGCAACGACGTGCCCAACGGCCAGGGCGGCATTTTGGTCGTCAAGAAGCCGTGGCCCAGCATGATCCGCACGATCTACGGCGATCCCGAGCGTTTCAAGAAGAGTTACTACCCGCCGGAGCTCAAGGGCTACTACCTGGCTGGCGACGGCGCCATCCGCGACGCGGAGACGGGCTACTTCACCATCACTGGCCGCATCGACGATGTGCTCAACGTGTCCGGGCACCGCATGGGCACGATGGAGATCGAGTCGGCGCTGGTCAGCTGCACCGAGCTGGTGGCCGAGGCCGCGGTGGTGGGCCGCCCAGATGACACCACCGGCGAGGCCATCTGCGCCTTCGTCGTGCTGAAGCGCCCGCGCCCCACCGGCGACGAGGCCAAGGCAATTGCCAAGCAGCTGCGCGACCACGTGGCCAAGGAGATCGGCCCCATCGCCAAGCCCAAGGACATCCGCTTCGGCGACAACCTGCCCAAGACCCGCTCCGGCAAGATCATGCGACGCCTGCTGCGTGCGGTCGCTAAGGGGGAGGCGGTGACGCAGGACACGAGCACCCTGGAGAACCCGGCGATCCTGGAGCAGCTGGGTCAGGCGTACTGACCGCCTCCCGCATCAGGCAAAACGGGCCGCATCAGCGGCCCGTTTTTCATTTGCCCGCCAGCACCCGCTTCAGCGGCGCGCCGCTGACGGTCTCCTCGTTCAGCAGCATCTCGGTCAGCGCCTCCAGCCGGTCGCGCTGGTCTTCCAGCACGCGGCGGCATTCGGCCTGCGCGCTTTCCAGCAGTGCGCGGGCCTCGTCCAGCAGCGACTTCTGCACATCGGGGCCGATCAGCTCCTTGGGCACGCCAGCCATGCTGAGCAGGCCGAAGGTCTTGCCGAACCCCATCGATCCGATCATGTTCGTCGCCAGCTCGGACGCGCGCTTGAGGTCGTCCGAAGCACCGGACGACGCATTCCCGAACGCGATCAGCTCGGCCTCGCGGCCAGCCAGCATCATGGCCAAGCGTGCGCGCAGCTCGCGCTCGCCGTACAGCGGTTCCTCGTTCGCGCGCGCCACGTAGGTCACGCCCAGCGCCGGGCCGCGTGGCTCGATGCTGACGCGCTCGACGCTGCCGGCTTCGAGTACATGCGCCACCAGCGCATGGCCGGACTCGTGGAAAGCCACGCGGCGCAGCGTCTCCGGCGTGATGAGGTCCTTGGTGTTGGACACCTCGCCACCCAGTTGGTGTGTCTCCAGAGATTGGTAGACGTGCTCCTCGCTGACGCAGGTCTCGCCCGCCTCGGCGGCATAGGACGCGGCGCGGTTCACGCAGTTGGCGATGTCCGCTGGCGACATGCCTGACGCCGTGCGCGCGATGGAGGCCAGGTCCATGCGGCCCGCCGCCTTCACCCGAGCCAGGTACAGTTTGAACAGCTGCTCGCGCTCGGGTGTGGTGGGCAGCGCGGTGCGGACGATCATGTCGAATCGGCCAGGGCGGCGCATCGCCTCGTCGATGTTGTCGATGTGGTTGGTGGCGCCGATGACGACCACGTTGTCCAGCGCCGCGAAGCCGTCCATCTCCACCAGCAGGCGGTTGATGATGCGGTTCTGCTCCTGCTCGCCACCGCCAGGCGCATCCTTGCCGGAGCTGCGCCGGCCGATGCCGTCGATCTCGTCGATGAAGACGATGCAGGGCGCCGCCTCGCGGGCGCGCTTGAACAGCTCCTTCACCTTGCCGATGCCGGCGCCGTAGAACATGGAGCTGAAGTAGGAGCCGTCCACGCTGATGAAGCTGGCACCGCACTCGCCGGCCAGCGCCTTGGCCAGCAGCGTCTTGCCGGTGCCCGGCGGGCCGTCCAGCAGCACGCCGCGCGGCGCCTTGGCGCCCACGGCCGCGTATTGCTTCGGATCTTTCATGAACGCGGCCACGCGCTTGAGCGCCTTCTTGGCCTCGTCGGCACCGACGACATCGTCGAAGCGGATGTCGGGCTTTTCGGCCAGCTGTGTGCGCTGGCCCAGTCCGCCGCGCAGCTGGAAGTGCATCAGCACGCCCACCAGCAGCAGCAGGCCCAGCATCGGGCCCATGACGGTGGCGGTCCTCTCCAGGCCGTGGCTCAGCCGCTGGCCGGTGGTGCGCGGGTCCACGTCGATGTCGGTCAGCGCAAAACCCTGCGCGACGCTGATCTCGCCCAGTCGGGCGCCGTCGGCAATCAGCCGCGTGCTGAACTGGTGGCCGTTGCGGTCGGTGTACAGCACCAGCGAGCCGGCGATGCCTACCGCCGTCACCTCGCGAGCCTGCAGCGCACGCTCGAACTCGGAAGCCTCGCGCGGCTGTGCGAGCCACTGCTCGGGCGCGCGCTCGAAGGCCAGCGCCGTAGGATTCTTGCGTGCGAGCGTCTCGCTGGCGGTGCGCTGCTGCAGCAGCCACAGGCCGGCCGCGGCGAGCACGACGGTGGCGGCAGCGGCGCCGAGGGCGAGTTGCTGGCGCAGGCCCGGCCGCGACGCCTTGGGCGTGCGTTCCACGGTATCGGGGCTGGCTTCGGAGGCTTGCGGAATCATGGCGGGCGACTTTCGGTACTGCTCAAGCCGACCCCGTCGTTCAGGGAACGGCCGCGAACGGCAGCGTAGCCGGCCGGCAGTCGCGAAAAGCGTGCGTTATCGAGGCTCGCCCCCGCGGGTCGTGCTGCGAAAAGCAACAACATGCCGTCGCGCGAAGAATTCCCGCTGCCCGGGAGCGCCGCGGTGCTGCCAGCGAGCCAATGAAGCGTACGACGCCAACACCGTCTGGCGCCATGAAAAAAGGGCCCCGGAGGGCCCTCGCGCAGCGGCGGCGCCGGTCACTTGACCGTCAGCACCCACTTGGCCAGCGTCTCGGCCTCGGCCGGCGTGACCTGCGTGTTGGCGGGCATGGGCACCGGACCCCAGACGCCGGAGCCACCCTTGATGATCTTTTCAGCGAGCTTCTTGACGGCGTCCTTGTCCTTGCCGTATTTGGCGGCCACGTCCTTGTAGGACGGACCGACCAGCTTCTTGTCGATGGCGTGGCAGGCCATGCAGTTCTTCTTTTGCGCCAGTTGCTGGTCGGCGAAGGCGGCTGCCGGGGCAATCAGGGCGAGGCCGAGGATGAGGGCTTTCATGCAAACCTTTCGGAAGCGTTGGACTACAGTGACCGCAAAGATACCTGATGTGAAGGAGATGCCGCATGGCATTCTTGTTGATCGGCCTCGTGATGCTGGTATTGCGGCTTGGGGGATGGGTGGAATTCCACAAGGATCCGTTCTGGGCCTGGGTCATGGTCGTCACGCCGTTCCTGCTGGCGGCGCTCTGGTGGATGTGGGCCGATGCGTCCGGCCTGACCAAGCGTCGTGCGATGAACGAGATGGAGGCCAAGAAGGCGGCGCGGCGCGCGCAGCAGATGGAGGCGTTGGGGCAGGCGCCCCGCGGCAGCAGCAAGCGGCGCCGCTGACGCGGCCGCGCCGGCAACGGCCACTTCTTGGCGGCTGGCTATGATGCCGGCCGCTTCGCTTCCTCCCGAGCCATGCTGGTTCATCCGCAGTTCGACCCCATCGCCCTCCGCCTGGGCCCGCTGGCCATCCACTGGTACGGCGTCACCTACCTGATCGCCTTCGGGCTCTTCCTGTGGCTGGCCAGCCGCCGTGTGCGCATGCCGCAGCACGCCGCTGTCGGCTGGACCCGGCAGGATGTCGACGACGTGCTGTTCTACGGCGTGCTCGGTGTCGTGGTGGGCGGACGGTTGGGCTACTGCTTCTTCTACAAGCCCGACTACTACCTCCATCACCTGGCCGAGGTGTTCGCGGTCTGGAAGGGCGGCATGTCCTTCCATGGCGGGCTGCTGGGCGTGCTGTTCGCGCTGTGGGTGTTCGGGCGCAAACGCAGTCGCAGCTTCTTCCAGGTGTCGGACCTGATTGCCCCCTGCGTGCCCACCGGCATCATGGCCGTGCGGCTGGGTAACTTCATCAACGGTGAGCTGTGGGGCCGTCAGGCGCCGCCGGACCTGCCGTGGGCCATGATCTTTCCACAGGCCAACGACGGCCTCGCCCGGCATCCCTCGCAGCTCTACCAGGCGGCGGGCGAAGGCTTGCTGCTGTTCGTGATCCTGTGGCTGTACGCACGCAAGCCGCGCGCAACCGGGCAGATCTCCGGGGTGTTCATGATGGGCTACGGCGCGTTCCGCTTCATTGCCGAGTACTTCCGCGAGCCCGACGATTTCCTCGGCCTGCGCGCGCTGAACTGGAGCCAGGGCCAGTGGCTGAGCCTGCCGATGGTCCTCGTCGGCTTGGGCATTTTCGTCTGGGCTACTCGGCGCAACGAGCGCCCCGCGTGACATGAGACAGATCTTCTTCGACACCGAAACCACCGGATTGGAGGCCGAACGGGGCGACCGCATCATCGAGATCGGCTGCGTGGAGATGGTCAACCGGCAGTTGACCGGCAACAACCTGCATCTCTACATCAACCCCGAGCGCGCCAGCCACGAGGACGCGCTGCGCGTGCACGGGCTGACCGAGGCCTTCCTGTCGGACAAGCCCAAGTTCGCTGAGATCGTCGACCAGTTGCTAAATTTCCTGGCCGGCGCCGAACTCGTCATCCACAACGCGCCCTTCGACATCGGCTTCGTCAACGCGGAGCTGAAGCGCCTGAAGCGTGGCGTGCTGACCGACCACGTCGGCGGCGTGCGCGACACGCTGTTGATGGCGCGCGACCTGTTCCCCGGCAAGGCCAATTCGCTGGACGCGCTGTGCCGTCGGCTGGAGGTGGACAACACCAAGCGCGTGCTGCACGGCGCGCTGCTGGACGCGGAACTGCTGGCCGACGTCTACATCCGCCTGACGCGTGGCCAGGACGCCCTGCTGGTGGACGACCACGGCGACAACGCCGCGGGTGATGCGATGGCCACCGTGGAGGCGGTCGACCTCAGCCGCTTCGAGCTGCCCGTGCTGCTGGCCAGCCAGGCCGAGAGGGCGGCACACGCCCAACTGCTGGTCGACCTCGACAAGGCCGCGGGCGGTTCTTGCAAATGGCGAGTTCTCGAAGTCGCTGAACCCGTGGCATAATCGCGGGCTTCGCGAAAGCCGGATGCATTTCAGGGCGGTTAGCTCAGCGGTAGAGCACTGCCTTCACACGGCAGGGGTCGCAGGTTCGAACCCTGCACCGCCCACCACGAACTCAGTTGAATCAACTGACTCGGGTGGACCCTGAAAACCGGCTGGCGGGAAGAGACCAAGAACCGGTCGAGGTTGTTTTTGATTGGGCGGTTAGCTCAGGGGTAGAGCATCACATTCACACTGTGGGGGTCGGGGGTTCGAAACCCTCACCGCCCACCAATCAAGAACCTTACGGAACCCGGCGCATGCCGGGTTTGTCTTTTCTGGGCCGCCGGGTTCGCTGACTCACCCCGGTTCGTTGTGATGACGAACGGCTACGTTCCAGGATGTCCGCGAGCAATTCGCCGGTCATCGACCCGGCCCATGCCGCCCCGCGCCCCCGCTTTCGGGGGGAGGCGGCCAGGGCTCTTGTCGCATCGGGGCGGTGGATGCCGTCTGTGTGTGGATGCACAAGACGTTGCTCCACAGGGTTGCGCTTTCAGCGCTGTTGTTCGCGGGGTTGCCGCAGGTCGGCACGGCCTGGGCGCAGCCCGTCGCCGAGACTCGGGTCGGGGTACGGGAATTCCGCGTCACGGGCAACACGCTGTTGCCTCAGCCTCGCATCGACGAAACACTGGCACCGTTCAAAGGTGAGCGCAGCCTAGCGGAGCTGAAGGCGGCAGCGGCCGCGCTGCAAGCGCTGTACCGTGACGCGGGATACGGTAGCGTCATCGCTTACCTGCCACAGCAAAGCGGCCCTGCCGGCGTCGCGACGATTGCGGTGCTGGAGGGGCGTCTGCGCCGCGTGGTGGTCATCGGCCACAAGGCCGTGGGCGAGGCGGTCGTGCGGCGCAGCCTGCCGTCGCTGGCCGAGGGACTGACGCCGCAGCTGCAGCGCATCGATGCGGAAGTGCAGCTGGCCAACGAAAATCCGGCGCGCCAGGTGGCGGTGTCGCTGGAGGCCGGCGCCGCGCCCGGCGATGTGGACGCGAATGTCAGCGTCACGGAGTCGTCGCCGAGCACCTGGACGCTGGGTCTGGACAACACCGGCAACGCCGGTACCGGCCGCCTGCGGGCCCATGCCGGCTATCAGCGCGCGGGGTTGTGGGATCTCGACCATGTCCTGTCGCTGCAGTTCCAGACGGCGCCGGAGAAGCTGGATTCCGTGCGCGTGTTCAGCGCCAGCTACCGCGCACCGCTGTACGGCGCTGGCCTGATGCTGGACGCCTTCGCGGCGTACTCGGATGTCGACGGCGGAACCACCTCGACGGTGGCCGGGCCGCTGCAGTTCAGCGGCAAGGGCGAGGTGGTCGGCGTGCGGCTGGGCGGGCAGCTGCGGCGCAGCGGCGAGCTGGTGCAGCGGCTGGCCTTGGGACTCGACCACCGCGCTTACATCAACGACTGCGCCATCTCGGGCCTGCCGGCGGGCGCCTGCGGCTCGGCGGGTGAGAGCGTCGCCGTGCGGCCGTTGTCGCTGGACTACCAGATGCAGTGGGCCGGGGACGTGCCGCTGGCGCTCCAGCTGACGCTGGCGCGCGGCCTGCGCCTGGGTGGCCGCCATGCCGACGCCGCCAGCTTCAACGCGGTGCGGCCCGGCGCGCTGCCGGACTACACCAGCCTGCGCGCCAACGGCTCCGCGCAGATCCCGCTGCCCGGTCAATGGCAAGTGGCCCTGCGCGGGCAGGGCCAGCTGAGTTCAGGCGCGCTGGTGCCGGGCGAGCAGTTCGGCGTGGGCGGCAGCACGGCGGTGCGCGGCTATGAAGAGCGCGAGGTGAGCGGTGATGCGGGCGTGCTCGGTTCGCTGGAACTGATGGGGCCGAACCTGACCGGCGGCGTCTTCACCGCGGTGGAGCAGTTCCGCCTGCTGGGCTTCGCCGAGGCCGGACAGGTGTGGAACCGGCTCGGCACGCCGTGCCGGGGCCTGCAGACCCGCTGCAGCGTTGCGGCCGTGGGTCTGGGCGCGCGGCTGGGCGGCAACGGCCTGCAAGTCAGAGTCGACTGGGCGCTCGCGCTCAAGGACGGCGTGAGCACCTCACGCCACGATCAACGCCTGCACCTGCAGGTTGCCTACAGCTTCCACTGAAGCCCGACGCCATGAAGCACTCCTCGTCTTTCGGTCCGCGGCATCTGAAGATCCGCCCCCTGGCCGTGCTGCTCGCCGTGGCGTTGCTGCCGCTGGCCCACGCGCAGACGCTGCCCACGGGGTTGAACGTGGCGGCGGGCCAGGCCAGCGTCCAGGTGAATGGCGGCCAGATGACCGTCACGAACTCGTCCAACGCGATCCTGAACTGGCAGAGCTTTTCTGTGGGCGCCGGCAATGGCGTGCATTTCGCGCAGCCCAGCGCGGCCAGCCAGGTGCTCAACCGCGTCACCGGCAACGACCCGTCGGCCATTCTCGGCAGCCTGTCCAGCAACGGCCGCGTGTGGCTGCTGAACCCGAATGGCGTGCTGTTCGGGCAGGGCGCGCGAGTCGATGTGGCGGGGTTGGTGGCGTCCACCCTCAATCTCGGCAACCAGGACTGGCTGGCCGGCCGCTACGCTTTCGCCAGTGCGGGTGCAGCGGGCAGCGTCGTCAACCAGGGCGAGTTGCGCACCAGCCTGGGCGGACGGGTCGCGTTGCTGGGCGGTTCGGTGGAGAACCATGGGCTGATTAACGCCCCGGGCGGGCAGGTGGTGCTGGCGGCGGGCCAGAGCGTCGAGTTGCTGGACACGGGCGCGCCGCACCTCAGCGTGAAGGTGACGGCGCCGCAGGGCGAGGCCCTCAACCTAGGCACGCTGACGGCGGCCGGCGGGCGCATCGACGTCCACGCCGCTGCGGTCAACCAGCGTGGCATCGTGCGGGCGGACAGCCTGGAGCGGGGCCCCGCGGGCGAGATCGTGCTGAAGGCCAACGAGCGCCTCAGTCTGGCGGCCGGCAGCGTCACGGCTGCCGACGGCCAAACGGGCGGGCGGGTCACGCTGCTCGGCCGCGAGGTCGGCCTGTTCGATGACGCCAACGTCAGCGTCAGCGGCCGGCTCGGCGGCGGCGAGGTGTTCGTCGGCGGCGGGCTGCAGGGTCGCGACGCCCGCCTGCCCAACGCGCGGGCCGTGTTCTTCGGCCGCGATGCCGCCATCCGCGCGGACGCGCAGGAGCGCGGCGACGGCGGTCGCATCATTTTGTGGAGCGACGCCGCCACCCGCGTGTTCGGCACGCTCAGCGCCCGCGGCGGGTCGGTCGCTGGCAACGGCGGCTTCATCGAGACGTCGGGCGGCTGGCTGGACGTGAGGCCGCGCTTGCTGGACGTGACGGCGCCGCGCGGGCGGGCCGGGAACTGGCTGCTGGACCCCTACGACATCACCATCGAGGACGATTTCTACGGCGGCTCCGGCTATGGCTACGACGCGAACTTCACCGCCACCAGCGCCAACGCGTACATCACCACGGACGCGCTCAATGCCGCGCTGGCGACCGGCGCGCACGTCACGGTGTCCACGGGCGGTACCGGCGCGGGTACGCAGTCGGGCACGATCAACCTCAACGGCGCGACGATCGGTGGCTCCGCCTGCGGCAGCACCACCTGCCAGCTGACGCTGCTGGCCGACGGCGACATCATTGCCACCGGCTTTTCGTCCATCAGTGGCAACTTCTCGGAGGTGCGCCTGCGCGCCGGCGACGAAGGATCGATCACGTTCGAAAACGCCTCCATCGACATTACCGGGCGTATCCGGGCAGAGGCGCGCAGTGTCACACTGGAGTCCGATGCTTGGTTCAGGTCGGGCAGCAGCGGCGATGCGATCGTGATCAGCAATGGCAACCGCCCCCTCTCGTCGTTCAACGCTTTCGTCACGGAAGGTCTGCCCCTGCTGGTCACCAATGGCCGCTGGATCATCTGGGCCACCGACCTGGACAGCGAAGGCTTCTTTACCGGCGACCTGGTCAACAACTTCACGCGCTACGGCGCCACCAGCCCGGCCGCTTGGACCGGCGATGTGGGCAACGGCTTCGTCACCGATGCGACGCGCGTGGCCACAGTGACGGGTTCGGCTGCCACCCGCGCGTACGACGGCACACGCAACGCAACCGTCAGCGGGCTGGGCTACGCCATCGAAGGCGGCGGCATCACCGCGTCGCTGAATGGCTCTGCCTATGCGCTGTTCGACTCGAAGAACGTCGTGCCCGGCCCGAGCGCGTCGCCCGTCGCGCAGGCGGTGTACTTCTACGACGACAACAATGCGTCGCCGTTCCAGTTCACCGACAGCCAGAGCAGGCCTGTCTATGGCCTGACGATCGACACGTCGATCTCGGGCGTCATCACGCCGAAGGCCGTGACGGCCGGCCTGTCGGGCGCCGACAAGGTCTACAACGGCAATGTCGCCGCCGCGCTCACCGTGGGCGCGTTGAGCGGTCTGGTCGGCACCGAGACGCTCGGCGTCACGGCGCAGGGGCAGTTCAATGACAAGAACGTTGGCACCGGCAAGCTGGTGACGGTGACCGCCACGCAGGTCAACGACGGCACCAACGGCGGGCTCGCGCAGAACTACGCGCTGGCGCTGCCGCTGTCGCTGAGCGGCGACATCACGCCGCTGTCGGTGTCGCTGACCGGGCTCGCCGCCAACAACAAGGTCTACGACGCGACGACGCTGGCGACGATTGGCGGCACCGCCAGCGTGGCCGGCGTGGCGGGCGACGCGCTCGGCGTGTCTGCTGGCCAGGCGAACTTCGCCGACAAAAACGTGGGCCAGGACAAGGCGGTGACGCTGAGCGGCTTCACGCTGACCGGTGCAGACGCCGGCAACTACAGCCTGCAAGTGCCCACGACGCTGAGCGCGGACATCACGCCTCTGTCGGTGTCGCTGAACGGGCTCATCGCCAACAACAAGGTCTACGACGCGACCACGCTCGCCACGCTGGCGGGCACCGCCAGCGTGGCCGCGCTGTCGGGCGATGCGCTCGGCGTGTCGGCCGGGCAGGGCAGCTTCGCCGACAAGAACGTGGGTCAGGGCAAGGCGGTGACGCTGAGTGGCTTCACGCTGACCGGTGCAGACGCCGGCAACTACAGCCTGCAACTGCCCACGACGCTGAGCGCGGACATTACGTCGCTGTCGGTGTCGCTGACGGGGCTGCTGGCCAACAACAAGGTCTACGACGCGACCATGCTGGCCACGCTGGCCGGCACTGCCAGCGTGGTCGCGCTGCCGGGCGACCGGCTCGGCGTGTCGGCCGGGCAAGGCAACTTCGCCGACAAGAACGTGGGCCAGGGCAAGGCGGTGACGCTCAGCGGGTTCGCGCTGACCGGGGCGGACGCCGGCAACTACAGCCTGCAGCTGCCCACGACGCTGAACGCCAACATCACACCCGCCACGCTGGCGATCACCGGCCTGACGGCCACCGCCAAGGTCTACGACGGCACGCGTGCGGCGGGTCTCGGCGGCACGGCGGCCATCGCGCCGCTGGGCGCCGATCAGGTGAGCCTGGGCGGCAACGCGCAGTCGTCCTTCGCCGACGCCAACGTGGGTGCTGCCAAGGCCGTGGCCGTCAGCGGGTTCACAATTTCCGGCGTCGACGCCGGCAACTACGTGCTGCAGCAGCCCGCTGGCCTGAGCGCCGCCATCACGCCCGCCACGCTGCGCTACGTGGCGCAACCGCTGTTGGTGTTCGTCGGCGACCCGATGCCGCCGGCCACCGGTCGTGTCGAAGGCTTCGTGGCTGGCGAGACGCA
The DNA here is from genome assembly GCF_043555865.1 of Pelomonas dachongensis. Classification (NCBI taxonomy): domain Bacteria; kingdom Pseudomonadati; phylum Pseudomonadota; class Betaproteobacteria; order Burkholderiales; family Sphaerotilaceae; genus Roseateles; species Pelomonas dachongensis. The sequence goes on along the minus strand of NZ_JBIGHY010000002.1, from coordinate 572,605 downwards.
GACGAGCGCCACCACCGGCACGCTGGGCTTCACCCCGGCCGTCGCCAGCAGCCTCGCGCCCGCGGGCAGCTACGCCATCATCGGCGGCGGCCTGCAGGCGGACAACTATGTGCTGGTGCAAGACCCCGGCAACGCGCAGGCGCTGGTGCTGGCAGGCCCGAACCCGGCCACCGCGGACAACCAGGCCGGTACGGCCGCACTGACGCAGTCGCTGCAGACGGTCACACAGCCGCCTCCTGCGCCTAGCCCGCTGAGCAGCGGCGTGCTCGACCTGACGCTGCCACCGGCGCCCGTGCCACCGACACCGGCCGGCAGCGCGGGGCGCGAGCTGTTCGGCGAGGTCGACGTCAGCGGCAGTTCGCCGGCGCAGCTCCAGAGCATCCTGAATGCGCGGGACAACTACAAGCGCACGCTGTTCGCGGATGCGACGGCGCGCCTGGAGAAAGACCCGACGCTGGCCGACCTGCCCCCTTGCGCCAGCGTCGCGGCGGCCGAGTCGGGTCAGTGCCTGATCACCGCCGAGATCAAACGCGAGGCCCAGGCGCAGGGGCAGGGCGCAGCGGTCGCCTCCGCACCTGTCGCGCCTGTGCCGGTCGGGCGGCCGGCTGCAGCGCCCGAGGCGGCGCCCGCTGTGCCCACCGTCACGGCGCCACCTGTCGTCGCTGCGGCCCCGGCGCCGCTGGCCTCGCTGTTCAGCAAGCGGCGCGTCAAGACGGCCGCGTTGCCGCAGATCGAGCGCAAGCTGGCCCTGCTGATCGGTGTCGACCAGTACGCCGACGCCGAAATCCCCCAGCTCGGCAACGCGGTGGGCGATGCACGCGCCGTCGGCGGGCTGTTCGAGAGCAAGCTGGGCTACGAGACCGTTGTGCTGCCCAACGCCAGCAAGCAGGCCGTCGTCAGTGCGCTGAACCGGCTGGCGCTGGAACTGGGGCCCAACGACTCCGTGACCATCTACTACGCCGGCCACGGCGCGGTCGTCGACGCCACGGGGCAGGGCTACTGGCAGCTGGCCGACAGCAACGCGAAGCGGCCCGAAACCTGGCTGTCCAACGCCGACATCGCGCGCCTGATGAGCCAGATCGGCGCCTCGCAGGTGGCACTCATCTCCGACAGCTGCTACTCCGGCACGCTGGTCAGCGGCGAGCGCATCCGCACCACGCCCGGCACGGTGGACCCCGGCCAGGTGCTGGCGCGGCGCAGCTTGGTCGTGATGTCCTCGGGCGGCAACGAGCCGGTCTTCGACGACGGCAAGCAGGGCCATTCGCCGTTCGCCTTCAGCCTCATGAAACAGCTCGGCGGGCTGGGCAACTGGCAGATGGGTGGCAACGTCTTCGAGCGCGTGCGCTTCGCAGTGGCGCGTGAGCTGCCGCAGCGCCCGCAGTACGGCACCCTAGCCGGCCACCAGAGCGGTGGCGACTACCTGTTCGAGCAGCGCCAGCTCGACATCCGCCCGTGAGGCCGCGGCCAGCCCGCCGCAGCGCCGGTATCAGCGGGTGGGATGATGGCCGTGCGGCCCGTCCCGCCCATCGTTTAGAAAGGAAAACCATGCAGATCACACGCACGAACACCCTGACGACGGGGCTCGTGGGGGCCTTGTTGCTGATGCTGGCTCTGTCCGCGCCGGCGCAGGTGGCGTCGCCATCGGCCGCCGCCTCAGCCAATCCCGTGCTCAAGGGCGCCCAGGTGACGGAAGACGCCCTCGTCGACGCGCTGGCCATCGAGCCGGCCAACACGGGTGCCAGCGGCGCGATGCGGGGCTTCCGTCCGGCGAGCAAGCCGGGCGGCGCGCCGGTGAAGGCCGGGCCGGGCCGCGCGAGCCTGCTGATCACCTTCGCGACCAACTCCACTGAACTGGCCGGCGAGACGCAAGGTCAGGTCGACACGCTGGCGCGCGCGCTGCAGTCCGACACGCTCGCGGGGTTCTCGTTCCGCGTCGAAGGGCACGCGGATGCACGCGGTGATGCCGGCAGCAACCAGCGGCTGTCGCAGCTGCGTGCCGAGGCTGTGATGGCCTACCTCACCAGCAAGCACGGCATCCTGCCCGAACGTCTGACCGCCGTGGGCAAGGGCTCCAGCGAGCCCATGAACGCCGCGCGCGTGGACGCGCCCGAGAACCGCCGGGTGACCATCGTCACCGTGCGCAACTGACGGCGGAACACGTTCGCGTGTCGCCGCTGCGGTCGAGCTGGCTGGGCCGGGCGGGCGTTGCGCTCGTGCTTGGCGGCGTGGTGCTGCTGGGGTGGCGGATGTGGCGGCCGGCCGTGACGCCCGTCGCCACTGCCGCTGCCGCTGATGTGCCCGCCGTTGCCACCGTTGCCGCCCATGCCGCATCCGCCGCGCTGGAACTCCCGCTGGCGGGCGCGGACGAACTGCTCGCCGAGGTCGACCGGCGGGACTGGCTGGTGCGCCGCTGGCGCGAGCAGCCCGCCGTGGTCGTGATCCAGTTCCCCAGCTTGCTGGCGCAGGGGCAGGCACTGAACCGGGCCGCCGCGCTGCTGGAAAAGGGGCGGGGCAGCCGTGAGCGAGTGCTGCACGACGCGCAGCTGCGCGCGCTGGAGGCGGCCAGCGGCGACAACATGGCCAGCTTCTTCCTCGGTCACGACTACCGCGCCGAGGGGCTGGCGCGCTTCTTCAGCCTGGCGCAGGCCCAGAGCGTCGAGCTGAACGGCGGCGAGCAGCGGCTGCTTGACCTGCTGCTGCGTATCGGCCTGATCACGGCGCGCCCCGGCGCGTCGGCTGGCTATGCCGGTGATGCTGACGCAGCGCTCGTGAGCTTCAGCGCTCCGCAGGGGGACGATCCGTACACGCCGCCGGACGAGAGCATGGACGCGGTGCGGCGCGCCTCCGTGCTGCATCACGAACTCAGCCACGGCCGCTTCTTCGCCGATGCGGCCTACCGCGAACACTGCTGGCGTTTCTGGCGCGAGCGCCTGACGGAGGCGCAGAGGGAAACGTGGCGCCGCTACCTCGATGCCACAGGCTACGACCGTGGCAACGAGGAGCTGATGGTCAACGAAGCCCAGGCCCTGCTGATGCACACGCCCGACACGCGGGACTTCAACGCGGCCAGCCTGGGCATCGCGCCGCAGGACCTGGCAGCGCAGGCGGCGCGCTTCTCACCGCAGCGCTAACCGCTCAGCCGGCTTCCAGGAAGCGCTCGCGCACCTCCAGCACGGCCGGCAGCTGCGAGATGAACAGTTCAACCAGCCGCGGGTCGAAGTGGCGCCCGGTCTGTTCGCGCAGTAGCTCCACGGCCTTTTCGACCGGCCAAGCCGGCTTGTACGGGCGCACGCTGGTCAGCGCGTCGAACACGTCGGCGATGGCCACGATGCGGGCCTCCTCCGGAATGCGCTCGCCGGCCAGGCCTTCGGGGTAGCCGCTGCCGTCCCATTTCTCGTGGTGGGCCAGCGCGATGCGGCGCGCGATGGCCAGCAGGCCGGTGGTGTGCTCGCCCAAGATCTCCGCGCCGATCTGCGGGTGGCGTTTCATGACCTCCCACTCGGCATGGTCCAGCGGACCGGCCTTGCGCAGGATGGCGTCGGGGATGCCCAGCTTGCCGACATCGTGCATGGGCGCGGCATGCAGCAGCTCCTCGGCCTGGGCCTCCGAATAGCCGGCGGCGAGGGCCAGGATCTGGCTGTAGTGGCTCATGCGCAGCACGTGCCAGCCGGTCTCGTTGTCCTTGTACTCGGCAGCGCGGCCCAGGCGCTGCACGATCTCCAGCCGGGTCGCGCGCAGCTCGTCGGCGCGCACCAACGACAGGTGCGTGCGCACACGGGCACGCACCACGGGCGGGCTGATGGGCTTGCTGATGTAGTCCACCGCGCCGGCGTCGAAGCCCTCGCTCTCGTCCTGGGAGTCGGCCAGAGCGGTGACGAAGATGACCGGGATGCTGCGAGTGGCGGCCTGTGCCTTCAGCGTGCGACAGACGTCCAGGCCGGACAGGCCCGGCATCATGATGTCCAGCAGGATGAGCTGCGGCGCCTCGCTGCGCGCCAGCTCCAGCGCCTTGTGGCCGTCGCGGGCGAACAGCAGCCGGTAGTGCTCCTGCAGCACCTGGCGCAGCACCTGCAGGTTGGCAGGCTCGTCGTCGACCAGCAGCAGCTTGGGGCGGGCGTCAGGGGCGGTCATCGCGGGGCTCCCGTGGCGGCCAGGCGGCGCAGTTCGCGCAGCGCGGCGTCGAAATCGAACTCGTCCAGTGCAGCGACCAGGCCGGCACAACGCGCGGCGCCCAGGTGGGCGCTCAGCTCGCGCACGGCGGCATCGTCCAGCTCGCCATGGCGCAGCGACTGCTCCAGCCGCTGCAGCAGGTCCGGCGGCACGCTGCCCGGGACCGCAGACCGGGCCGGCGGCGGCACGGCATCCAGCGGCATCGGCGAGCTGGCCGGCGAAGCCTCGCCGATGTCGGCAATGGCCTGCAGCACCTCGTCCAGCGCGGCAACCAGCGCTGTGCCGCCGTTCAACGCCCGCTCGTGCAGGCCCAGTCGCAGGTCGTCCTCTAGCGGCCGGGCGGCGGCCAGCAGGCGCGGCAGGGCCAGGCTGCCGGCCACGCCGCGCCAGCGGTGGGCAAGGGCGCGGGCCTCCAGCCACTGGCCGGCGCGCAGCAGCGCCAACAGGCGCTGGCCGCCGTCGGCCTGCTCGGCGGCGAAGCGGCGCAGCGCGCGTCGCCAGGCGCTGGCGTGGCCCCAAAGCTTGACGGCCTGCGCGCAGTCCAGCACGGCCGCGTCGGGCATGCCTTCGTCAGGTGTCCGGTCGTCGGCAGCAGGTGCGTGGGCGGGCGCCAGGCCCAGCACGCGCGCCAGCTCGGCGCGCAGCCGCATCGGCTCCACCGGCTTGGCGGAGAAGCCGTCCATGCCGGCGGCCAGCGCGGCCTGGCGGTCTTCCTCCAGCACGCTGGCCGTCAGCGCGATGACGGGGGTGCGCGGCCGGCCGTTGGCCAGCTCGAACTGACGGATGCGGCGGGTCGCGCCGAGGCCGTCCAGCTCGGGCATGTGCACGTCCATCAGCACCGCGTCGAATTCCTGCGCGCTGAAGGCCTGCAGCGCCTCCAGCCCGTTGGCGGCCACGCTCACCTGGTGGCCGTCCTGGCCCAGCAGCAGCTGCAGCAGCTCGCCGTTCTGCGGCACGTCGTCGGCCACCAGCAGGCGCAGCGGTGGCAGGCTGATGGACGCCTCGTCCTCGCCGGCGATGCCTTGCACCGCCTTGCCGGCCGGCAGCGGCAGCCAGACGTGGAAGCAGCTGCCCTGGCCCAGCGTGCTCTCGACCGTGATGCGCCCGCCCATGCGCTCGACCAGCTGGCGCGAGATGGTAGTGCCCAGGCCCGTGCCGCCGAAGCGCCGCGTGGTGGAGGCATCGGCCTGCGCGAACGGGTCAAAGATGTGCTCGATGCGGTTCGCCGCGATGCCGATACCGGTGTCGATGACGACCAGGTGGATCTGGCCCGCCTCGTGGCGCATGCGCAGCGTGACGGCCCCCTGCTCGGTGAACTTGATGGCGTTGCCGACGAGGTTGACCAGCACCTGCTGCACCCGCAGCGGGTCGCCCTGGAAGAAGCGCGCCTCCTCGTCGGGGTAGTCCAGCTGCAGCACCAGGCCTTTGCGCTGGGCGCCCAGGCGCAGCGAGTTCAGCGTCTGCTCGCAGACCGCGCGCAGTGAAAAGTCCAGCCGCTCCAGCTCCACGGCGCCCTTCTCCAGCTTGGCGGTGTCCAGGATGTCGTTCAGCAGCCCCAGCAGCGAACGCGCCGAGCCGCGCACGGTGGTCAGGTACTTTCGCTGGGTGTCGCTCAGCGTGGTGTCCAGCAGCAGCTCGGTGAAGCCCAGGATGGCGTTCATCGGCGTGCGGATCTCGTGGCTCATGTTGGCCAGGAAGGCGCTCTTGGCGACCACCGCCGCCTCGGCGCGCTCCTTGGCGTCCTCCAGCTGGCGCTGCAGGCGCTTGGCATCGCTGACGTCGACGATGACGCCGTCGATCCACTGCGGCTTGCCGGGCGCGGGGCCGATGCCGCGGCCGGACTCGGACACCCAGCGCTCGCCGCCGTCGCGCGTCATCAGTCGGTACTCCAGCGCGTAGGCCGCGCCGCTCAGCATCGCGGCGTCGACGACGCCGTTGACGCGCTCGCGGTCGGCGGGATGCACCAGCTCGCCGATCTGCACACGGCCGGCCAGGAAGTCCTCGGCGGGCCAGCCGCTCAGCGTCTGCACCGCGTCGCTGACCAGCACCATGCTCCAGTTCGCATCGATGTTGCTGCGGAAGGTCACGCCGGGGCTGTTCGCCATCAGGCTGCGGTACTGCTGCTCGCTGTTGCGCAGCGCCTGCATCGTGGCCTGGACGCGTAGCTTCTCCTCGCCCAGCTCGCGGTTCAGCGCGCGGTAGCGCAGCAGCCCGTTGGCGCCGGCGGTGATCACGCTGATGGTCAGCGTCACGATGGTGATGGCCAGCGCCAGGTAACCGCCGCTGTCGGCGTCTAGGCAGTACTCGTCGGGCACGCCAACGAAGCGTGCCGCCGCCATCGCCGTGTAATGCATGCCGGCGATGGCACAACCCATCACCAATCCTCCGAGCGCGATGGCCACCGCCGGGCGCACGCGCCCCTGCAGCCCGAAGCGTATCCACAGCGCCAGCATGGCCAACAGCACGGCGACGACGATGGAGGCCGCGAACCACAGCGGGTCGTAGCGTAGCTGCACGCTCATCTGCATGGCGGCCATGCCCATGTAGTGCATCGCGCCGATGCCCGCACCCACCAGCACGCCGCCGGTCACCCAGCTCCAGTGTCCCAGCTCGCGGCGCGACAGCAGCGACAGCGCCACACAGGACGCCACCAGTCCCGGCAGCATGGACAGCAGCGTCCACCCGGCGTGGTACTCCACCACCGTGCACAGCTGGAACGCGAGCATGCCGATGAAGTGCATGGACCAGATGCCGCCGCCCATGGCCACGCTGCCGCTCGCCACCGTCATGCGGCGCGCGCCCGGCGTGCTGCTGCGCGACGCCATGCCGGCCAGCTGCAGCGCCAGCGCGGACGTCAGCGTCGCCACCAGCAGCGACAGCAGCACCTGCCAGGGCTGGTGGCTGCCGACCAGCAGCGCCGTGGGGGCGCCATCGCGGAAGAGGAAGAAGTGCTGAAGAAGAACGTCGAACTGCACCGAAAGCATCAGATGTGAGGGGCAGCGTCATGTTGCCGCGTCGCTCTTGCCGGCGGTGCGCCAGGGCGTGTGCGCCAACCGCTACAACGGGAATAGTTGGAGCAACCGGGCACTGCCGCAGCCCGGTCGGCGAGACCGCCCCGCCACGCCCGCGTTCCGCGGTGCGAGGCGGGCCACGCGTTCACGCGTAGCGCGTGGCGCGCCCCTCGCGCACGAAGGCCCACAGCTGCAGCCCCAACTGCTGCGCCGTCGCGATGGCCAGGCTGGTGGGTGCCGACACGCAGGCGAGCAGTCCCACCCGAGCCATCGCGGCCTTGTGCACCAGCTCATGGCTGGCGCGGCTGGACATCGCGACGAAGCCCGGCCCTGCCGGCGGCTGCAGCCGCGCGCGGGCGCCGAGCAGCTTGTCCAGCGCGTTGTGGCGGCCGACGTCCTCGCGCGCCAACAGCAGCCGGCCGTCCGGCGCGCACCACGCGGCGCCGTGCAAGCCACCGCAGCGCGCGTTCAGCACCTGCGCGCCGGGCAGCGCAGCCATCGCGCGGGCCAGCGCCTCGACATCGACCGCCAGCGCCTGCACGGGGGCGGGCTGCAGCGATGCGAAGTCGGCCAGGCTTTCCAGCCCGCACAGGCCGCAGCCGGTGCGGCCGGCCAGCTGGCGGCGGCGTAGCTTCAGGCCCTGCTCGCGCGCGGCGGTCACGCGCAGCGCCAGCTCGATGCCGTCGACGCGGGTTGCGTCGACCTCGATGTCCAGCAGCTCGCCGGGCTGCGCGATCCAGCCCTCGGACAGCGCGAAGCCCAGCGCGAAGTCCTCCAAGTCGGCCGGCGTGGCCAGCATGACGGCCTGCGACACGCCGTTGACGGTCAGCGCCACAGGCAGCTCGACCGCGACCTCCTCGTCGGCCGCGCCGCCCACCGGGCGCAGGCGCAGCAGCGCTTCGGACGTGACATGCACGGGAGGCGACAAGTCGGTGTCGAGTGGCATGGCCGGCATCATAGGAGGGCGGTTCGACGGCTTCGGCGCCGATTCAGGGCGAGGGCAGTGCCAGGGCGCGCGGCTCGGCGCCGATGCCTGGGGCGATGCCGAGATGGGCCCACAGGTCCTCGGGCTGCAGCAGCGTCAGCATGCGGTGCGACGACGCATCGCCGCCGCGCACCAGCCGCGCCCGGCCGCCGGGGCTGGGCAGGGCCTGCGCCGCGGCGACGCCGAACACAGGCCCCAGCTCGTCCACGCGCACCGCCAGGCCCTGGCCCTGCGCGTTGCGGCAGATGACGACGGGCGCCTCGCTGCCGTTGCTGGCGCGGCCGTAAAGGGCCAGCCCCAGGTCGAGCACCGGCAGCATGCGGCCAGCGTGCTGCAGCATGCCGATCAGCGCGCGCGGGGCGTTGGGCAGCGAGGTCAGGCGCGGCTGCTCGACGGCCTCCACCAGCAGGCCCGCGGGCAGGCCCAGCCATTCACCGGCGACGCTGAAGGCGGCGATGTCCAGCCGTTCGGCGCCCGCCTGCGCTGGCGGGGGCGCGAAGCCGGCATCGGCGTCGCCAGCCGTTGCCGCGGCGCGCGGCCCCAGCGGCAGCAGCAGCACGGCCGCAACGTCCTCGGCCGAGGCCGACTGGCCCTGCCGGTACTCCCGGTATCCCTGCGACATCGCGATGCCGGCGGCGAACACCCAGCCGTCCACGTCCAGTTCCGTGCGCAGCGTCTGGCCGGCCGCCAGCGTGGCCAGCAGCGCGGGCTGCAACGGTGCGGCGCTGCCGGCCGGCCAGCGCGCATCCGCGCTGGCGACGACGCGGCCGTCGCGGGCGACGAACAGGCCGACTGGCGCGCTGGCGCCGTCGCTGCCCTTTTGCATGTCGGCCAGCGCGTCCTGCAGCATGGCGGCCAACTGGGGCGCGCCGTCGAACACGACGGCGATGCCGCCGACGACGTGGCCGGCGTGCTGCAGCGAGGTGGCGTAGACGTAGGTGGGGCGGGCCGAGTCGCTGCCGACGGCGCCGGGCGTCTGGTACAGCGGCGTGGCCTCGTGGCGCGACACGACGTGGCGCTCGGGGTCGCGCAGCGCCAGTGCGGCGGCCGCCCACGACGCGTTCAGCGGCTTGCCCACGTGGTGGGACTGCGCGGGGTCGGACACCGCGACCACGCGGCCCTGCGTGTCGTAAACCAGCAGCAGCGAGTAGACCGTGTAGAGGCTGTTGATGTGCTGCAGCACCTGCTGGGCCTCGGCGGCGGCAGCGGCGGCCTGCGGTGTCCCCTGGGCGGCCAGCGCGCGCTGCAGGCGCACGTCCAGCGCCCACCAGCGGCAATCGTTGGCGCGCTCGTAGAGGTTGCGGTCCATGATGTCGATAGCCAGCCGGGCCTGGAACAGCGCGGTGTCGAACACCGTGGCCATCGCCGAGCCCTGCAGCTTGGCGATGGCTTGCTCGAACACCTCGCGCAGCTGGCCGCCGGTGCGTTGCACCTCATTGAGCAGCGTGGTGGCGAACTCGGCCGAGCCGGTGCCGGCGTCAGCCTGGCCGTGGCTGCGCAGCTTGCCGTTCCACAACGTGCGCGACAGGTTGCGCTGGATGCGGCGCGCCTCCCGCGGGATGTCCTGCAGTTCGGTGTCGAACAGGCGTCGGGTGTCCAGCGACTCGCCCAGCGCGCGCAGCGCGTCGTCGGCCGCCTCGTCGTCCTCGAACGCCCATTCCAGCGGCGTCAGCACGCAGGCCTGCCAGCCCGGCGGGCCCATGTAGCCCTCGTAGCCGCTGGCGCTGGCGGCGACGCACAGGTAGTCGCGGCCGGCGAACACCAGGCGCTCGCCGCGGCTCGGCAGCCGCGCGCCCACCGGCAGCTGCCAGGGGTCAGAGCTTTGCAGCACGCGGTGGCCGGCGTCCAGAAGGCAGATGACGGCGCGTTCGTCGTCGCCGGCCAGCAACTGGCGGAACACGGCGGCCATCTCGTCGTCCAGGCGGAAGCTCAGGCACAGCAGCCCGATGACGTCGTCGGCGCCGCCGGGCGCACGCAGCGCGCGGGCGTAGACCAGGGCCTCACGGCCGCCCAGCAGCGCGGTGACGCCGTGGCGCTCGAAGTAGGGTGCGTCGGCGGCCAGCGCCTGTGCCACCCAGGGCTCCTGGCAATGCGTCAGCGTGATGCCGTCGTCACGCCTTGCCAGCACCTCGCCGGAGGGTGACAGCACGACGATGTCGTCGTAGACCGAGTACTTGGCCGTGTAGTCGGCAAACCGCGCCTGCAGCGCGGCGCGGCTGTCGGCGTGGTCCGGGTCGGCCGGGTCCAGCGCGGCATGGGCGCACAACGGGCCGTCCGAGGCGAGGAAGCCCACGTCGGCGGTGCGCTCGAACAGGTTGCGCACGAGGATGTCGATGGCCACGCGGGCCTTGCCGTCCATGCGCTGCAGCGCTCGCGTGCGCAGCCGACGCGCCAGGCTGTCCAGCAGCGTGGCGGTGAGGTCCTGGAATGCGGTGCGGGTCTGCGCGATGTCGGTGGCGGTGCCGCTCATCTGGCCCAGCAGCGCCAGGCTGTCCCAGACCCCCTGCAGCCTTAGCAAGGCCTCGCGATGTTCATCGACCGACGCCATGCGCCGCAGATAGGGCGCCACTTCCGGGCTGAAGGGCAGTCCCTTGTGCCAGACCTTGTTCATCGCGAGTGGTTCTCCGCAACCAGTTCGGAGGACCGACAGGCCTGTATGGATCGCACGCAGGCCCCGGTCACCCCGGGGCGGCAGCATGCCGCAGGCGGAAGCGCCTACTGCGCTGGCGACGGAGCCACGCGCGCAAGGCGTCACGGAAAGGCGGTTTGCCGCCCGTCATGCACCAGCCTGGACCTGCTGCGCGATGATGCAGCGCCGTCCGCACCCCCACCCCCGACCGCCGTGTACCTGCCGAAGCACTTCGCCTCCAACGACCTGGGCCATGCGCTGCAATTGGCCGCCGAGCATCCGCTGGCGTTGCTGCTGGGACCGGATGCGCAGGGGCAGGGCTTCGGCAGCCACCTGCCGCTGGTGGCGTCCACCGAGGGTGACGCGCTGACGCTGGAGGGACACATGGCCCGTGCCAATCCGCACTGGGGCTGGCTGCAGCAGCAGACCACGCTGCTGGCCGTGTTCAGTGGGCCCAGTGCCTACGTGAGCCCACGGCACTACGACAGCCTGCAGAACGTGCCTACCTGGAACTACGCCGCGCTGCATGCCTGGGGCGCCATCGAACTGATCGATGGCGCGGCCGACAAGGACGCGCTGCTGAAGCACCTCATCGGCCGCTTCGAGCCCGAGTACGCCGAGCAATGGCGCGGGCTTCCCGAGGCCTACCAGCACAAGCTGCTGGGCGCCATCGTGGGCTTTCGCATCCGCGTGACGCGCTGGGAGCTGAAGCTCAAGTTGAGCCAGAACCGCGCGGCGACAGAGCGGCAGCGCATCCGTGACGCGCTGGGCGCGTCCGTGTCGGCCGACGACCGGCGGGTCGCCGCCTGGATGGCGCGGCTGGAGGATTGAGTCGGGCCCGAGCTGCCGGTGAATATTGACCGGCAATCGCTCACCCGCCTGATTCGATGCCGCCCGGCCCGCGCGCTACCGTCCGCCCGCCATTCGGCAGCACGCACGAGAACGCCAATGAACGAGACAAGCCACCCGCGCGAAGCGCGCCGCCTTACTCTGGCGCTGGCCGCCGCGCTGATGCTGGCGCTGTCGGTACCGCTGGCGCTGGCGGAGGCCGCGCGCGCCGCGCCTGCGGCCACCCGGCTGGCGGACACCGGCCCGCGCTGGGGCTTCGAGCTGTCGCAGCGCACGCCGGACCCCGCCGTGCGCTTTGGCCGCCTGCCCAACGGACTGCGGTACGCCCTCCAGCACAACGAGATGCCCAAGGACGGCGTGGCCATGCGCATGCGCATCGGCTCGGGCTCGCTGCAGGAACGTGATGAGGAGCGGGGCTTGTCCCATTTCCTGGAGCACATGGCCTTCCGGGGCAGCACCAACGTGCCGGACGGCGAAGTGGTGCGCAGGCTGGAGCGCCAGGGGCTACGCTTCGGCGCCGACACCAACGCGTCCACGGGGCTGGACCAGACGATCTACCACTTCAACTTCCCCAGGGCCGACGGCGCCGCGTTGGACACGGGGCTGATGCTGTTCCGCGAGATCGGCGACCGGCTGACGCTGGACCCGCAGCTCATCGAGCAGGAGAAGGGCGTCATCCTGGCCGAGGAGCGCGTGCGCGACCTGCCGACCCGGCGCGCCGCCATCGCGCAACTGCAGCAGCCGCTGGAGGGCACGCGGGTGGCGCAGCGGCTGCCCATCGGCCGTACCGCGGCAGTCCAGGCCGCCACGGCCGAGCGCCTGCTCCGCTACTACACGGCCAACTACCGGCCCGACAACGTCACGCTGATCGTCGTCGGCAACATCGACGTGGATGCGGTGGAGCGCCAAATCCGCGAGCGCTTTGCCGACTGGCGCAATGACACGCCGCCGGATGCGCCCGACCTGGGCGTCGCCACGCCGACGCGGCCCGTCGTCGAGTACGTGGCCCCGGACGCGCCGAGCGCGCTCACGCTGACGTGGCTGCGCCCGGTGGACGTGCGCCCGCACACGCCGGCGGTGTCGCGCGAGCTCCTCGTGCAGGGCCTGGCCGTCAGCGCGCTCAACCAGCGTCTGAGGGATCGTGCGCAGCAGCCGGGCAGCCCCTTGCTCGGTGCCGCGGCCAGCGTGCAGGCGTCGGTCTACGGCGTGGCCGGGATGGCCCAGCTGGCGGTGCAGGCGCAGCCCGGGCGCTGGACCGACGCGCTGGACGCGGCGGTGGCCGAGCTGCGGCAATTGTTGGTGCATGGCGTGACGCAAGACGACCTGCAGCGCCTGCTGCCGGGCGTGCGTAGCCAGATGCAGACCCGCCTGGCCCAGGAACCCACGCGACCGCACGCGGCCATTGCGGACCGGCTGCTCGCCGCGGTGCATCCGCACGCGCCATACATGAGCGCGCAGCAGGCGCTGGCCGAGACGGAGCCGCTCCTGGCCGCGCTGCAGCCCGAGGAACTGACGGCCGCGCTGCGCCGCAGCTTCGGCGAAGCGCAGCCCCTGCTGTTCCGCAGCGACAAGTCCGGCGCCTTCGGTGTCGACCAGGTGACGCAGCAGCTCGTGCATGCGATGACGCGGCCACTCGGCGAGCCAGTGTCCGTCGCGGTCACGGACTGGCCTTACATCGACTTCGGCCTACCTAGCGCCATCGTCACCCGCACGCAGGACGCCGAGCTGGGCACGACGAATGTGCGGTTCGCCAACGGCACGCGGCTCGTCATCAGGCGAAGCACGGTGCACAAAGACCGGGTGGACGTGCGGGTGCAGCTGGGCCAAGGGCGCGCCGGCATTGCTGCCCGGGACTGGCACACCATCTGGGCCCTGGGCTACGCGCTGCCGATGGGGGGCACAGCGCAGCGATCGGCGGCGGAAATCCGGCAGTGGCAGCAGCGCAGCGGCCAGCGCATCCAGTTCAGCTTCGGGGTGGGGCAAGACGCGTTCACGCTGTCGGGCACAACCCGGCCCGCGGACCTGCTGGCCCAGCTGCAATTGCTGGCGGCGCACGCCCGCGATCCCGGCTTCCGCCCCGAGTTCGGCGAGAAGCTGCCTGCGCTGGGAAGCTCGCAGGTGGCTTCGCTGGAGGCGCAGCCCGCGGCCGTGCATGCGCGCGAGGTGGCGCGGGTCATGAACCGCGGCGATGCGCGATTGGGCATCCCGCCCAGCGCTGCCGACGTGCGCGCCACGCGGGCCGGCCAGCTGCCTGCCATCCTGAAGCCGGCGCTGGCCGGCGCTGCGGACATCGTCATCGTCGGCGACCTGACGGAAGAGGCGGCCATCGCCGCGGTGCAGGCCACCTTCGGCGCGGGCGCCGAGCGGCCCCGGCAGCCGCGTGCGTTGCTGACGGCCGAGCTCGTGGTGGGCGGTGCGACCCATACGGTCCATCACCGCGGCCGGGCGGACCAGGCGGTGCTGGGCTGGTACTGGGCCATGCCCGACCACTGGACGGACCCGTCGCTGTCGTACACCGGCCGTGTCGCGGGCGCGGTGCTGCAGGCCCGGCTGATGGACACCGTGCGCGCCAAGCTGGGCATCAGCTACTCGCCGCAGGCGGCGGCAGGCGGCTCGCTGAACGTGCAGGGTTCGGGGCGCCTCTTCGCCAACATCGAAACGCCCCCAGAGAAGTTCGAGGCGGTCCGCGAGCTGCTGCGCGCTCAGTTACGTGAGCTGGCCGACCAGCCCGTCAGCGCGGACGAACTGCAGCGTGCCCGGCAGCCCCGCGTGGAGAGCGTGCTGAAGGAAGCCGAGAGCCCGCTGTACTGGGTCAACCGCCTGGCGCGCATCCAGGTGGAGCCGCGCATGAGGGACGAGATGCGCACCGAAGTCGCCGGGCTGCAGGCCGTTACGGCGGAGGGCGTGCACGCCTACTTCCGTGACCACATCGTGCCGCGCCCGCCCGTCGAGGTGGTGGCACGCGCCGCGCCACTGGCGGTCGCCGCAAAGTAGCGCTCAGGCTTCAGGCGCCTCGCCCAGCGCGCGGCGCAGCGCCATTGCGGCGTGCGGGGCGCGCTCTTTGGCGCCGCTGATGAAGAAGACGAACACGTCGCGCGGCATAGCCGATGCCGGCGGCGCGATGCGCGGCAGGCCGAAGGGCTCGCCGCCCTGGGCCCAGGCGTGCGCGCCGCTGGCCAGCGCCGGGAAGACCTCCGGCTTGCAGCCCAGCGGCTCCTCGCTGTGCGTGCGCATGATGCGCGTGTAGACGAAATCGCCCGTCAGGTCGGCGATGGGCGGGTAGTCATCGGACTCAGTGAACACTGTGGCCGCGTGGTACTGCCGGGCCAGCGCGAGGTACTCGGCACACTGGAAGCTGGCGTGGCGCACGTCCAGCGCATGGCGCAGCGGTAGGCCATCGACATGAGCCGGCAGCAGCTCCAGAAAGGCCGTCAGGTCGGCCGCGTCGAACTTGTGCGTGGGCGCCAGCTGCCAGACGATGGGGCCGAGCTTGTCGCCCAGCTCGGCGATGCCGCTGTCGACGAAGCGCTGGATGGAATCGGCGCCGTCGGCCAGAACGTGGCGCTGCGTCGCGTATCGGATGGCCTTCAGCGCGAACATGAAGCCGTCGGGCGTCTCCTTGCGCCACTTGGCGAAGGTGGCTGGCTTTTGCGCGCCATAGTAGGTGCTGTTGATCTCGATGGCCGTCAGGCGCCGGCTCGCATATTCCAGCTCGCGCGCCTGCGGCCAGCCCTGCGGGTAGAAGTTCTCGCGCCAGGGCTCGAAGTTCCAGCCGCCGATGCCGACCCTGATCCTGCCTTCGCTCACGCTGCCTCCCGGGATTGCCGAAGAGGCCGCAGCCTATCGGCCCCCGGGTGCAGCGTGCAAGCGTACTTACATGCCGGCGTAGTTCGGCCCGCCGCCGCCTTCGGGCGTGACCCAGACGATGTTCTGAGTCGGGTCCTTGATGTCGCAGGTCTTGCAGTGCACGCAGTTCTGCGCGTTGATCTGCAGGCGCTGGCTGCCGCCGTCGCCCGGCACGAATTCGTACACGCCCGCCGGGCAGTAGCGGCTCTCGGGGCCGGCGTAGGTAGCCAGGTTGACCTGCACCGGCACCGCGTCGCTTTTCAGCGTCAGGTGGGCGGGCTGGTTCTCCTCGTGGTTGGTGTTGGAGATGAAGACCGACGACAGGCGGTCGAAGGTCAGCTTGCCATCAGGCTTTGGATAGCTGATGGGCGAGAACTCGGCGGCCGGGCGCAGTGACTGGTGATCGGCCTTGTGGTTGTGCAGCGTCCAGGGCGGGTTTGTCACGCCCAGCTTGGGCAGCAGCCACTGCTCGATGCCGGTCATCAGCTGACCGGTGGTCTTGCCCTTCTTGAACCACAGCTTGAAGTTTCGGGTCTGCTGCAACTCCTCGTTCAGCCAGCTCTTGTCGAAGGCCTCGGGGTAGGCCGTCAGCTCGTCCTGCGCGCGGCCGGCGTCCAGCGCGGGGGCCAGGGCTTCGGCGGCCAGCATGCCGCTCTTGATGGCGGCGTGACTGCCCTTGATGCGCGCGGCGTTCATGTAGCCCGCGTCGCAGCCCACCAAGCAGCCGCCCGGGAACACCGTCTTGGGCAGCGCCTGCGGGGAGCCGTTGTTGATGGCGCGGGCGCCGTAGCCGATGCGCTTGCCGCCTTCGATGTGCGCGCGGATGGCAGGGTGGGCCTTCCAGCGCTGCATCTCCTCGAACGGCGCGAGGTAGGGGTTGTTGTAGTCCAGCCCCATGACGAAGCCCAGCGTGACCTTGTTGCCGTCCAGGTGGTACAGGAAGCCGCCGCCGAAGGTGTCGCCTTCCATCGGCCAGCCGGCCGTGTGCACCACCTTGCCGGGTTGCGCCTTGTCCCCCGGGATCTCCCACAGCTCCTTGATGCCGATGGCGAAGGTCTGCGTGTCCTTGCCCTCCGTCAGCTTGTACTTGGCGAGCAGCTGCTTGCCCAGATGGCCACGCGCGCCTTCGGCAAAGACCGTGTACTTCCCCAGCAGTTCCATGCCGAGCTGGAAGTGGTCGGTCGGCTCGCCGTCCTTGCCCAGGCCCATGTTGCCGGTGGCCACGCCCCGCACGCGGCCCTGCTCGTCATACAGCACCTCGGCCGCGGCAAAGCCCGGGAAGATCTCGATGCCCAGGCTCTCGGCTTGTTGCGCCAGCCACTTGACCACGTCGCTCAGGCTGATGACGTAGCAGCCATCGTTGTGAAAGTTGCGCGGCACCAGCCAGTCTGGCGTGCGGCTGCTGCCGGTCTCGGACAGGAACAGCACGTCGTCGCTGGTCACGGACTGCTTCAACGGCGCGCCGAGCTCCTGCCAGTTGGGGAACAGCTCGGTGAGGGCGCGCGGGTCCATCACCGCGCCGGACAGGATGTGGGCGCCGGGCTCCGAGCCCTTCTCCAGCACGACGATGTTGGCGTCGGGCTTGATCTGCTTCAGGCGGATGGCCGTGGCCAGGCCGGCGGGGCCACCGCCGACGACGACCACGTCGTACTCCATGGACTCACGGGGGCCGAACTGCGCCAGGATTTGTTCCGATGTCATTGCTGGGGCTTTCGCAACTTGAATTGCGCGCGATTCTAGAGAGGCTGAGGCTCGAATCGAACGATCGTGCTTTTTTAGTGCGCCGGTTCTAGACCGGTAGGATGGCCGCAACCCATTCGGAAGGCAGTCTCATGAGTTACTCCATCAACCTTGAAGGCCGCGTGGCCCTGGTCACAGGGGCGTCCAGCGGCCTGGGCGCGCAGTTTGCGCGCACGCTGGCTCAGGCGGGGGCCTGCGTCGTGCTGGCCGGCCGTCGCATCGAGCGGCTGAAAGACCTGCGTGCCGAGATCGAGGGCAGCGGCGGCGACGCCCACGTCGTGCATCTGGACGTGACCGATGTGGCAAGCATCAAGTCGGCGGTGGCGCATGCCGAGACGGAAGTTGGCACGCTGGACATCCTGATCAACAACTCGGGCGTGGGCACAACCCAGCGGCTCACCGATGTCACGGAGAACGACTATGACTTCGTGATGGACACCAACACGCGCGGCGCGTTCTTCGTCGCGCAGGAGGTGGGCAAGCGCATGCTGGCTCGTGCGCGTGGTGCGGCGCCGGGTTCCTTCGTGGGCGGGCGAATCGTCAACATCGCATCGATGGCCGGCCTGCGCGTGCTGGGCCAGATCGGCGTCTATGCGATGAGCAAGGCTGCCGTCATCCACATGACGCGCGCGATGGCGCTGGAGTGGGGCAAGTACGGCATCAACGTGAACGCGATCTGCCCGGGCTACATCGACACCGAGATCAACCACCACATGTGGGACACCGAGCAGGGCAGGCAGCTGGTCGAGCTGCTGCCGCGCAAGCGCGTGGGCCAGCCCAAGGACCTCGATACCGCGCTGCTGATGCTGTGCGCCAACGAGAGCCACTTCATCAATGGCGCGGTCATTCAGGCTGACGACGGATTCGGGGTGTAGGAACCTATGCTCAAGCGTGACCTGACCCCCCTGGAAGCCCGCGTCCTCGCGGTGCTGGTTGAAAAAGAGAGTACCGTGCCGGACAGCTACCCGCTGTCGGCCAACGCGTTGACCTCGGGCTGCAACCAGAAGACGGCACGCGACCCGGTCATGGACGTCAGCGAAGCCGAGGTGCTGGCCACCGTGGAGGAACTGAAGGCGCTGCACCTGGTCAACACCGTCAGCGGCAGCCGCGTGGTGCGCTACGAGCACAACTTCGCTCGCGGCCTGGGCGTGCCGGGCGCGGCGATGGCGTTGCTGACGCAGTTGATGCTGCGCGGCCCGCAGACGGCAGCCGAGCTGCGCCAGAACACCGAGCGGCTGCACCGCTTTGCGGACGTGTCGTCTGTGGAGGGCTTCCTGGAGGAGTTGGCGGAGCGCCAGCCGCCGTTCGCGATCAGGCTGCCCAAGGCGCCCGGTGCGCGTGAGGCGCGCTGGGCGCATCTGCTTTGCGGGCCGGTGGCGTCGGTCGAGCAGGCGGCGGCTGTGGCCGTGCCGCGCGACGAGGAGGTGGCCTTGCTGCGCGCCGAGGTCGCTGCGCTGCGCCAGCTCGTGAACCGCATGGCCGCTGAACTGGGCATCACGCCGTGAGATACGCCGTCCCGGCGCAGAAGAAGCTGACCTTCGAGCTGCGCATCCAGCTGCGCTGGGGCGACATGGACGCGATGGGCCATATCAACAACACGCTCTACTTTCGCTATCTGGAGATGGCGCGCGTGGACTGGCTGGCGTCCATTGGGGCGCCGCCCAACCCGGGCGGGCATGGGCCGGTCATCGTCAACGCGTTCTGCAACTTCTATCGCCAGCTGAAAGCCCCGGGCGAGGTGCTGGCCAAGCACTACGTCAGCGACCCGGGGCGCACCAGCTTCGAGACTTGGATCACGCTGGAGCGGGTGGACCAACCCGGCGTCATCTGTGCCGAAGGCGGCGCGACGACCCTGTGGTTCGACGCCCAGACCGAGAAGGCCATGGCCCTGCCGGACTGGGTGCGCGAGCTCGTCAGCTGAGCGTCACTTGAACGTGTACTTCGCACTCACGTAGCCGTAGCGACCGCGCGGGTCGGTGTAGCTGGGGTCGTAGCCGGACAGGAAGAACCAGGCCTGCTGCGAGAACGGTGGTGCCTTGTCGAAGACGTTCTGCACGCCGGCGCGCAAGGTCAGTGCCTTGGTGGCCTCCCAGGCGGCAGACAGGTTCCACAGCGAATAGGCGCCCACTTTGCGGTCATCTTTGCCGACGACGCGCTGATCGTTGTAGCCCGAGAGGAAGCTGTTCGATACCGTCGCCGAGAAAGGTCCGCTCTCCCAGTCCGCGCTGACCGTGTGGCGCCAGCGCTGCACGACGCCTTCGTTGATGAAGCGGCCCAGGTTGCTGACGAAGGGGTCGCCGTCGCCCGTTTGCTGTTCGGATTTCAGCGTCAGCGTGCCGTTCAGGCGCAAGCCGAACTCGCCGATGCCCGTCTTCAACCCGGACAGCGCGACGCCAAGATCCAGCCCGGAGATCTTCTGCTTGCCGCGGTTCTCTTTGCGCAAATCGATGTAGCAGATGTCGCCAGCGAGGCGTGAGCTATCGCAATACGAGTCGTCGCCCAGATCCTCGTACCGATTCACCAGCGAGCCGTACTTGTTGAGGTCGGCGAGGATCACGTCCACACCCAGCGTGCTGATGAGATTGCTCTTCTCGACGTTCCAGTAGTCGACATTGACGCTGACACCCCGCTGCGGCTCGAACACCGTGCCGATAGAGAACTGCCGCGACTTCTCCGGCTTGAGTGCGGCGTTGCTGTAGTTGAAGGTTTCCCAGCCATCGGAACAGGAGGTCAGGGGTCTGTTTGGGTTAAGCGCTCTGCAGACCGGGTCCACCAACGTGGCAGCATTGCCTTGGGTCAGCGGGCGGTAGAGGTCCGACATGCTGGGAGCACGGAAACCCTTGCCCGCCGAAGCGCGCAGGACGAGTTCGGGGATGGGTACGTACTTCAGGCCCACCTTGGGGCTGGCCGCACCGCCGCTGACCTGGTAGCGCTCGTAGCGCACCGCAGCCTGAAGTTCGAGCTGCTTGGTCAGGGGGGCGCTGACTTCAGCGAATGCTGCAGCGACCTTGCGCGACTTGCCGAAGTCAGAATCCGCACCCTGTGACTTCTCGCCCAGGATCAGGTCATCTTTGAGTGCATCGGACTGGTGATAGTTCTGCTTCTCGCGGCGAAACTCGCCGCCAAAGGCCAGCGACATGTCGCCGCCGGCCAGAGTGGCGATGGCCTTGGAAGCCTTGAAGTCCAGGCTGTCCATCGTGCCGGTGGCGCGCCGCACTTCACCGCGGATCTGAGCTTGCTCATAAAGCGTCAAGCCGGCGGCGCTCGAAGGGCCGAAGGCGTTCAGCGTGCCGTTGGCGAAGCCCTCCAGGACCATCTCCTCATTCAGGTACCCCTGGTGATCACGATCTGAGACCTTGCTGGTGCTGTGGTTCAACGCCCATTCGTAGTCCCATCCGGCGAGCACACCATTGGTGCCGAGCACGAAGCGGTTGGTAGTGGAGACCAGTTCGCTGGTGCGCAGGCCGGCCTCTGTCAGCCGCGTGCGCACTGTGATCACGCGCTCCTCGTCGTCCGGGTCCAGCGTGAGCAGGCGGGTGCCGGCGAAGGCAGGCACGCGGGAGACGTCCATGTCCGCGTCGACGCGATTGGGCGTGCCGGAATACAGCGTTCGGGCGCGTGCCAGGGAGACCTCGGTGAACAACTGGTGGCCGCCACCCAGATTGAACACGCCGCGTCCGAAGGCACTGCTTTTGTTGGACTTCGGGTACAGCTCGATGTCGCGCATGTAGTCGAAGGTGCAGCCGTCGACACCGCCGATACCGTCGGGCAGGTACAGACTGCCATTCGCAGGATTGCAGCCGTTGGCGGCGGCGGGGTTCACGTAGGCGGAATCCGGGTCGACCACCGTCTTGCCATTGGCCTTGAAGCCGATGAGGGTCAGCGACTCCTGCTGGTAGCTTGTCAGGTTCAGGTTGCCGGGAAAGCCAGCGCTGGACAGCAGGTCCGGCAGCCGCCCGGGGATGTCAAGGTCCTTGATGAACTTGCGATTGTTGGCGTTCAGACTGGAGGTCTTCTGCATGTCCAGCACGGCCATGACGTTGAAGCCGTCGCGGTTGTAGTCGCCAAATCCACCCGCCACCGTCGCCGAGCGCTTGTTGGCGCCGCCCTCGCTGGTGTTGCCTGCCAGCACGCTAATGTCAACGCCGCGGAAGTCCTTGCGCGTGATGAAGTTGATGACGCCGCCGATGGCGTCCGAGCCGTACAGCGACGAGGCACCGTCCAGCAACACCTCCACACGCTGGATGGCCGCCGCGGGGATGCTGTTCAGGTCGACACCGGCGGAATCGCCGGGTGACGCGAAGTTGGCCATGCGCCGGCCGTTCAGCAGCACCAGCGTGGACGACACGCCCAGGCCGCGCAGATTGGCAGCGTTGAACCCCATCTGGTCTCTGAAGCCGCCGGTGCCGATGCTGCCGCCGTCGGTCAGGTTGTTGGCGCCGGCGCTCAAACGGGCGATCAGCTCGGCCGCCGTCGTCACACCCGCCTTGTCAATCTCGTCGCGCGTGATGACCTGCACCGGCAATGCCGTCTCGCCCTCGATGCGCTTGATGGCGGTGCCGGTGACCTCTACGCGCTCGAGCGTCGACTGGGCTTGGGCGGCGCAAGTCAGCGCCATCAGAGCCGCGGCGGCGGCGAGCAGGGAAGGGCGTGGGCGGTTCATGAGCGCAGCTCCGGGGAGTGATGCGCGGCAGTCTAGGCATGCCAGCGTCATGCGCCTGTCACCTGAGGCGGGTTTCGTCTCGTGCGCGCCACGCTCTAGCCTTCGTAGGGCGTCATGGTCCATCACGGTGCATGCCCGCGCCGTCTGTCATCATGCGCACCCTGACCAAGGAGGTATAGCGAATGAGGTCCTGGATCTGGGGTGGTGTCGCGGCGTTGGCCGTGGCCATGGGCGTGCAGGCCGCGCCGACGTCGACCGCTGCGCCCGCGATCATCGCGCAGGCGTCCCGCGCCCCACGTGCGGCCCCCGCGCCGCGACCTGTCGAGCCCGCGAAGGCGGCCTCGGCCACGGCGGCACTGCTGCCCCGGATTGATGCCGAGCCGGCCATCCGTGGCTACGCCGTGCCCATCGGCGGCGCGTTGAAGGCCGACAACGAGGAGGTCTGGCAGCGCATCGTGCAGCTGGCCGGCGGCAAGGGCGCGCGCTTCGTCGTGTTTGGCACGGCCAGCGAAGACCCGGAGGCCAGTGCCAAGCAGGTGGTGGACCTGCTGCAGCGCCGCGGCGCCGTGGCGGAAGCGTTGCCGGTGGCACCCAAGTTCCTGTGGGTGGACCTGAACAAGGTCGTGCGCGATCCGTCACTGATCGCCAAGGTCAAGGCCGCCAAGGGCATCTTCTTCACTGGCGGTGTGCAGGAGCGCATCGTCGACGCGTTGCAGCCCGGCGGCCAGACCACACCCATGCTGGAAGCGATCTGGGACGTCTACCGCAAGGGCGGCGTCGTGGCGGGCACGTCGGCGGGTGCCGCCATCATGAGCACCATCATGTTCCGCGACGCGCCCAGCGTCATCAATGTGCTGAAGGGCCGGCTGGCCGATGGCAAGCAGGTGGACCGCGGCTTGGGCTTCGTCGGCCCCGAGCTGTTCGTGGACCAGCATTTCCTGAAGCGCGGTCGCTTCGGCCGCATGATCCCGCTGATGATGGCCAAGGGCTACAAGTTGGGTCTGGGCGTGGACGAGAACACCGCCGCCATCATCCGTGGCGACGAGATCGAGGTCATCGGCGATCGCGGCGTGCTGATGGTGGACCTGACCGAGGCCACCAGCGACGACGCGCTGGGCGCGTTCAACGTGCACGGCGCGCGCCTGTCCTACCTGGAGCATGGCGACCGCTATCACATGCGTGCGCGCTCGGTTACGCCGTCGGCGCCCAAGCTGCGCGGCAACCTGCACGATCCGGAGTCGCCGAGCTTCAAGCCTTACTACACCGACGACGTGTTCCCGCTGGACATGCTGGGCGATTCGACCATCTCCAACGCGATGGCCCGCTTGATCGACAGCGTGCGCACCGAGGTCAAGGGCATCGCGTTCGACGCGCTGCCGCGCGCCAACGATCCGCTGGCCGAGCTGGGCTTCCTGTTCCGCATCTACAAGGGCTCGGACTCGATGGGCTGGGCGACCGAGGAATTTGGTGGCGAGCAGTTCACCATCACCAACCTCTACCTGGACATCCGGCCCGTGGCCGTGCCCATGCCGCTCTACAAGGGCTGGACCGGCGTGCGCAAGCCTGCTGCGGCGTCGGCGGCGGCTTCAGCGCCCGAGGCGGCGCGCTGAAGCACTGGCGGTGACCCGACGGCAATCTTTGCGCGGCTGATCCCGCATGGCGCCCAGATCTGGCACGGTGATCGTCATCGGCGGCGCGCTGCAGCCCGACAGCGACGTCGTCTGGCAGCGCATCGTCGACGAGGCGGGCGGGGCCGGGGCGCGCGTGGCAGTGTTCCCGACGGCGGCCTACGAGCCGGAGCGCGTCGGGGCGCAGATCGTCGCGGCGCTCGAGCGTTGCGGCGCGCAGGCCGAGATCATTCCCGTCGCGCCACACCTGGCCGACGTGGACCTGCAGGCCGCGTTGGCCGACCCCGCGCTGATCGCACGCGTGGCCGCATCGCAGGCGGTGTTCTTCTCGGGCGGCGCGCAGGAGTACATCGTCGACACATTGCGGCCGGGCGGCCGGTCCACCGCGATGCTGGACGCCATCCGCGGCGTGCTGGCGGGCGGCGGCGTCATTGCCGGCACCAGCGCGGGCGCGGCCGTCATGAGCCGCATGATGTTCCGCGATGCGATGGACAACCTGGCGGTGCTGAAGGGGCAGTGGCGCGAGGGCCAGGAGTACGACAGCGGCCTGGGGTTCATCGAGTCCGAGCTGTTGATCGACCAGCACTTCCTGAAGCGCGGACGTATCGGCCGGCTGCTGCCGGCGCTGCAGCGCCTGGGCTGGCATCAGGGGCTGGGCGTGGACGAGAACGCCGCCGTGGTCATGCGCGGTACGCAACTGGAAGTCATCGGCGGCAGCGGCGCGGTGCTGGTGGACCTGGGCGCGGCGACGAGCGACCCGACGCTGCCGGCCTTCAACGTATCGGGCGCGCGGCTGACCTATCTGGGCAGCGGCGACCGCCACGACCTCGCCACCGGCGAGACCACGCCCGCGGCGCGCAAGCGCCAGCGCGTCGACCCCGGCGCGCCACGCCCGACGCCACCGGTCGAGCGCTACTTCCTCGACATGCTGGGCGATGGCTGCCTGCGGGCCGCGTTGCAGCAGCTGCTGGACGGGCCGTCCGGCGAGGTCTTCGGGCTGGCCTGCCGGGCGCGCCCGCAGCCGGATGACCGCATGCCCGATGTCGGCTTCGAGTTCCGGCTGCGCCGCGGCCCCGGCTTGGTCGGCTGGTGCAGCGGCGGTTCGGGCAGTGGCGACTGCACCGTGCAAGGCGCCTGGCTTGACGTGGCGCCCGTGCGCCTGGCCACGCCTATGTTCACGCCGTTGCTGGGCGCGCCACTCGCGTG
Source organism: Pelomonas dachongensis (assembly GCF_043555865.1). Classification (NCBI taxonomy): domain Bacteria; kingdom Pseudomonadati; phylum Pseudomonadota; class Betaproteobacteria; order Burkholderiales; family Sphaerotilaceae; genus Roseateles; species Pelomonas dachongensis. Next base: position 547,878 of record NZ_JBIGHY010000002.1, on the reverse strand, counting down.
AGTCCGGCGGCGGCCCCGCACAATGGCGAACATGGCTGAGACCGTTTCCCGACCCGAAGGCTTCCAGCGTGTCAGTGCCGCGCTGGAGGCGCTAGCCCACCCGAACCGTCCGTTGTGGCTGGATGTCGCGGCCCGCACCGCTCAGGAGGCGGCGGACGCCTTGGGCGTCACGCTGGGCCAGATCGCGAAGTCTGTCGTTTTCCGCCGCAAGGCCGACGATGCGGCCGTGCTGGTCATCACCTCGGGCGACAAGCGTGTCGACGAGGCCAAGCTCAAGCCCCACACCGGACCGCTGGGCCGCGCGGACGCGGACTTCGTGAAGGCGCGCACCGGTTTCTCCATCGGCGGCGTGTCGCCCGCGGGCTTCGCGCCGGCCGATGGTGCACCACCGCCTCAGCTGTTCATCGACGGCGAGCTGTTCCGCTTCGACGTCATCTGGGCCGCGGCCGGGCACCCGAACGGCGTGTTCCAGCTGACGCCGGCGGAGCTAGAGCGCATCACGGGCGCGCCGGTCATCGACGTGGTTCAGGCATGACGCGTTCGCCTGCCTCGCCTTGTACCCACGTCTGCCGCATGGACGAGGCCAGCGGCTGGTGCCGTGGTTGCGCGCGTGGACTCGACGAGATTGCAGGCTGGGGTACGGCGCCCGAGGCGCGGCGGCGCCACATCCTGGCGCAATTGCCCGACCGCCGTGCGCGCCTGCGCCATGACGGCCTGTGGCTGGGGACTGACGAGGAGCTGAAACGATGAAGCGCGTGACCTTCTATTTCGACCCCATCTCGCCCTATGCGGCGCTGGCCTTCGAGGCCCTGCCAGAGGCCCTGGCGGGGCACAGCGTGGAGGTGGTCTACCGACCCATCCTGCTGGCCGCGCTGCTGCAGGCGCTGGGCCAGAAGGGGCCTGCCGAGATCGAGCCCAAGCGTCGCTGGACCTTCCGCCAGGTGGCGTGGCTCGCGCACAGCCAGGGGGTGGTGCTGGATGCGCCTGCCCAGCACCCGTTCAACCCGCTCCCGCTGCTGCGCCTGGCCTGGGCCTGCGCGGCGCCCGAGGGGCAGGCCGGCGACACGCCGGGGCGCTGGGTCGCCGAGCAACTCTTCCACCACGTGTGGCGGGCGGCCGGCGCCGACGCCAGCGACCCCACGCGGCTGGCGGACCTGGCCCAGCGCCTGTCGCCCGCGCTGGATCCGGGCAGTGAGCCGATCAAGCAGCGCTTGCGCAGCGAGACCGAGCGCGCGCTGGCACTCGGTGTGTTCGGCGTGCCTACCCTGGCATGCGAGGGCCGGCTGTTCTGGGGGCAAGACTCACTGCCCATGCTGCGCGCCGCGCTGGCCGACGACCCCTGGTTTCGCAGCAGCGCCTGGGATGACGCGGCGCGTGCACGGCCGGGTCTGGCGCGCCGCCACTGACCGCGCGTTCACGCTGACATCCAGACTCGGGACTTACCCGGGACAGTGCTTATTTCTCGCATTGAGAAACGAAGCCTGAGGGTTGCTGCTGAGTTTGTCAGCCTCGATTCAGGCTGGTGTCAGAACACGGTCAGAGGGTGTGTGAATAGTCGCGCCGCAAGGGCCACTCCGTCGGGGGGCGGTCCGACAACACACGGAGACTTTCATGGCAACTGCGACTTCCACCGCCGCGACGCCGATGACCAAAGAGGAAAAGAAGGTCATCTTCGCGTCCTCTCTGGGCACGGTGTTCGAGTGGTACGACTTCTACCTCTATGGCTCGCTGGCAGCCATCATCGCCAAGCAGTTCTTCGCCGGCCTGGAGCCTGGCGCTGCGTTCATCGCCTCGCTGATGGCCTTCGCCGCCGGTTTCATCGTGCGCCCGTTCGGCGCGCTGGTGTTCGGCCGCCTGGGCGACATGATCGGTCGCAAGTACACGTTCCTCGTGACTATCCTGATCATGGGCCTGTCGACCTTCATCGTCGGCATCCTGCCCTCCTACGCGACCATCGGCGCTGCCGCCCCGGTCATCCTGATCATCCTGCGCCTGCTGCAAGGCCTGGCACTGGGCGGTGAGTACGGTGGTGCCGCCACCTACGTGGCCGAGCACGCACCGCACGGCAAGCGCGGCGCCTACACGTCGTGGATCCAGACGACCGCGACGCTGGGCCTGTTCCTGTCGCTGATGGTCATCCTGGGCGTACGCACGTCGCTCGGCGAGAAGGAATTTGGCGAGTGGGGCTGGCGCATTCCGTTCCTCGTCTCCATCCTGCTGCTGGGCATCTCGGTGTGGATTCGTTTGAGCATGAACGAATCGCCCGCCTTCCAAAAGATGAAGTCCGAGGGCAAGACCTCCAAGGCGCCGCTGTCCGAGTCCTTCGGCCAGTGGAAGAACCTGAAGATCGTGCTGCTGGCGCTGTTCGGCCTGGTCGCCGGCCAGGGCGTGGTCTGGTACACGGGCCAGTTCTACGCGCTGTTCTTCCTGACGTCCGTGTTGAAGGTCGAAGCCTCTAGCGCCAACATTTGGATCGCCATCGCGCTGCTGCTGGGTACACCGTTCTTCGTCATCTTCGGCACGCTGTCGGACAAGATCGGCCGCAAGCCCATCATCATGGCCGGCCTGATCCTGGCTGCCGTCACCTACTTCCCGCTGTTCAAGGCGCTGACCGGCGCGGCCAACCCGGACCTGGCCCGTGCGCAGGAGACCTCCAAGGTCACCCTGAGCACCAGCCTGGCGAGCTGCTCCTTCCAGGGCAGCCCGACCGCGCGTGAGGTCGACTTCACCAGCGCCTGCGACATCGCCAAGCGTGCGCTGGCCCAGTCGTCCGCCAGCTCCGAGACCGTCGAGGCCCCGGCCGGTGCGCCGACCGTGGTCAAGGTGGGTGAGAAGGAAATCGCGGTGCCCACGGCCAGCAAGCTGACCGAGCACAAGTTCGACGAAGCCTCCACGAAGGCCATTGCCGCCTTCAAGAAGGAACTGGCAGACGCGATGAAGGCTGCCGGCTACCCGGCCAAGGCTGACCTGTCCAAGGCCAATGTGCCGATGGTCATCGCCATCCTGTTCGTGCTGGTGCTGTACGTGACGATGGTCTACGGCCCGATCGCCGCCATGCTGGTGGAGCTGTTCCCGACCCGCATCCGCTACACGTCAATGAGCCTGCCGTACCACATCGGCAACGGCTGGTTCGGCGGCATGCTGCCCTCCATCACGTTCGCGATGGTGGCCCAGAACGGCAATATCTATCACGGCCTCTGGTACCCCATCGTCATCGCGGTGATCACCTTCGTTATCGGCGTGCTGTTCGTGCGCGAGACCAAGGACGTGGACATCTACGCGAAGGACTGAGCGGAACCTGGGTCGAGCGGCAAGCACGCCGCTTGACCCGACGCTTTCCGAGGCCGGCGCTTGCCGGCCTTTTTCTTTGGGTGCGCCCGGCAGGGCGCACCTACTTGGAGGTGAAAGTCCTCCCGCGAGCTGACCACAGCGAGCGAAGTGAAGCGCAACTGCGTGAGGGTGACCGAGCGTGGGAAGGAAGCGTGGATCGAAACCGCGAGTCGAGGTACACGAAGCGCATTCGAGGCGGCGTCAGGCAGGGCGAGCGAGCCAATGATCGCGAAGCTCTTGTGGTCAAGGCCGGACGATGTAGATGCGACGACTGTGCGGGGAAGGATCGCGTTCTTACCTGGGGAGACCTTGCCTTGTGCCTGAAAGGGCGACGGCGCTGAGCCGGAGCAGGGAGTCAGCAAAGGCCGTAGTAGTCGGGGCCACCTGACGAAGGGCCGAACGAGAAGGACAGTCACGCGACATGTCGCTTGGAACTGCATTGCATCAGAAGCCTGGGAGACCGGGGCGCGCGGGGGCAAGGCACGGTGAAGCCGTGTCCGAAGCCGCGAGCGATGAAGTAGCGCCGGCGCGGCACGCACAAACGGGCTGCGGGGCCGGCGACCTGCTTGAGCGGGCGTTGGCCAGAGAGAACATGGCCCGGGCGTGGAAACGCGTGAAGGCCAACAAGGGAAGCGCCGGCGTCGATGGACGCACGGTGCAGGACACGGACGAGTACCTCAAGGACGCGTGGCCCGACATCCGCCAGCGGCTGCTCGATGGCACGTACAAGCCAGAACCGATGCGCCGGGTGGGCCTGCCGAAACCGGGTGGCGGAACGCGCGAACTGGGTATCCCGACCGTGACCGACAGGTTGATCCAGCAGGCGCTGCTACAAGTGCTGCAACCGCTGATCGATCCGACCTTCAGCGAGCACAGCTACGGCTTCCGGCCGGGGCGAAGCGCGCATCAGGCGGTATTGGCGGCGCAAGCGCACGTGCAGGCCGGCCACAGGACGGTGGTGGACGTGGACTTGGAGAAGTTCTTCGACCGCGTGAACCACGACATCCTGATGGCCAGGATGGCCGAGCGGATTGCGGACAAGCGGGTGCTGCGGTTGATCCGTCGCTACCTGCAAGCGGGCATCCTGGAGGGCGGGGTCTGCATCGACCGACACGAGGGTACGCCGCAGGGCGGGCCGCTGTCGCCGCTGCTGGCCAACGTGCTGCTGGACGAGGTGGATCGGGAGCTGGAGCGGCGCGGACATCGGTTCGTGCGCTACGCCGACGACTGCAATGTCTACGTCAGGAGCCAGCGAGCGGGGGAACGGGTGCTGCAGGCGCTGCGCGGCTGCTACGCAAGGCTGGCGCTGAAGGTCAACGAGTCGAAGACGGCGGTGGCACCAATGAAGGGACGCAAGTTCCTGGGCTACTGCCTGTACGCGACGAGCAGGGGCGAAGTGAAACGGGCAGTGGCCGACGAGACCATGGCCAAGTTGCGAGACCGGCTGCGGCAGCTGACGCGCCGCGTGCGCGGGCGAAGCCTCGAGCAGGTTGCGCAAGATCTGAGGGCCTACTTGCCGGGTTGGAAGGCGTACTTCCGGCTGGCGCAGACCCCGAAGGTGCTGAGCGAACTTGACGAGTGGCTGCGCCATCGCCTGCGAGCGTTGCAGCTCAAGCAGTGGAGGTGCGGGACGACGATGTACCGCGCACTCCGGCGTCTGGGTGCCAGCGAGGCGGTTGCAGGACGGATCGCCTCCAATGCCCGACGGTGGTGGCGTAACAGCCGCATGGCGCTGAACGGCATCTTGACCGTCAACTACTTCGACCGGCTGGGAGTCCCGCGATTCTCCTGACCTCAACTTCTCGAACCGCCCGGTGCGGACCCGCACGCCGGGTGGTGTGGGAGGGGCTCAGCCACAATGGCTGACCCCTATCCCAATCGTGCCGGCCCTTGGGGCTCGCCGAATCCCGTGGCCGCTGCTTACGATGCCGCCGATGCCCAAATCCAAAGCTTCTCCCCCGTCCGCTATCGCGACAGCAGGCAGCGCCAGCGAGCAGCGGCGGCTTCAGATGGCCGACATCGCCCGGCTGGCGGGCGTGTCGGTCTCCACCGTGTCGCGGGCGCTGAACGGCAGCGAACTGATCAATGTCGAGACCCGTCAGCGGGTCGCCGAACTGGCGCGCTCGCTGAACTATTCGATCAATCTCGGCGCGCGCAACCTGCGGCTCCAGGAGAGCAAGACCGTCGCCGTCGTCGTGCCTTACGACGCGAAGTCGCGCCAGCACATCTCCGACCCGTTCTTCCTGTCCATCGTGGGCTCGATTGCCGATGCGCTGACTGACCGCGGCTACGACATGCTGTTGTCGCGCGTCGACGCGGAGCGTCTGGACCTAGCGTCGCACTGGTTCGACTCCGGCAAGGCGATCGGCTTGGTGCTGATCGGCCAGTGGCGCCACCACGACCAGCTCAACGAGATGGCCGCGCGCAAACTGCCGCTGGTGGTCTGGGGAGGCGAGATGCCGCAACAGCTTTACTGCAGCGTTGGCGGTGACAACGTGCTGGGCGGCACGCTGGCGACGCGGCATCTGCTGAGTCTGGGGCGGCGGCGCATCGCCTTCGTGGGCGATGCCAACCTGCCCGAGGTCTGGTTGCGCCGGCAGGGCTATGCCCAGGCGCTGCGCGAGGCCGGCGTCGCGGTGGACCCGGCGCTGGAACTCGCCGCACCGTTCGAGCCCGGCGTGGCCACGGGGATCGTGCGCAAGTTCTGCGCGGCGCAGACGGCCTTCGACGGGGTCGTCTGCTGCAGCGATGTGCTGGCGCTGCTGACGATCCAGGCCTTGCGCGCCAACGGGCGCAGCGTGCCAGGGGACGTCGCCGTCATCGGCTACGACGACATGCCGCTGGCCGCCTACTGCGATCCGCCGCTGACCACTGTGCACCAGCCGGTGGCGCAGGCGGGCGCTGAGCTCGTCCAGGCGCTGTTGGGCCAGCTTCGAGGAGAACGTGCGGAGCCGCGCACGATGCCGGTCCACCTCACCGTGCGCGCGAGCGCGCCCGCCGCTGCGGGCTGAGCGGCTCGGCCAAGGCGGATCAAGCGCTCGTCTGGCTTCGCTTGATGCGAGCTGCAATCGTTTCCAGCTTCTTCATTACAGGCTTGTTGAGGAATTCGCATACGCGTTTCTACTGAATTGCAATCGATTGCAAAACATCAGGTCGCGCCGCAGAATGACGGACATGGCACGGCGCCGACGCACCGTGCTCAGCCCGCCTCGCAGAAGGCCTTGAATACCGAGAACCGGAGACACCATGTCCAGCACCCACACCCTGCGCGCTCAGCGCCGCCCTTTGCTCCAGCCTCTGTCCGCCGCCATCGCCCTGTCGTTGTCGGGCGGCGCCGTGCATGCCCAGCAGGCGGCTGCCGACGCCGGTGACGGCCTCAAGCTCGATGCCGTCGTCGTCACTGGCACGTCGTCGGCCAAGTCGAAGATGCGCACCAGCGTCGCCATCTCGACCATCGAAAGCGAGGGCGTGGCCGCTGTCACTGCCGCCAGCTCGACGGACCTGCTGCGCGGCGTGCCCGGCATCCGCGCCGAGGCCAGCGGTGGCGAGTCCAATGCCAATGTGGCCGTGCGCGGCATCCCGGTCTCGGCCGGCGGCGCGCGCTACATTCAGTTCCAGGAAGACGGACTGCCGGTGCTGCAGTTCGGCGATGTGGCCTTTGCAACGCCCGATACCTGGATGCGCGCCGATGCCGGTTTCGAGCGGCTGGAGGTGGTGCGTGGCGGCTCGGCCGCGCTGCTGGCCACTGGGGCGCCTGGCGGCATCCTGAACTTCATCAGCAAGACCGGGCTGGAGCAGGGCGGCAGCCTGCAGCTCAGCAAGGGCTTGGACTACGACCACACCCGCGTCGACTTCGGCTACGGCGGGCGCCTCTCGCCGAAGACCCGCTTCTTCATCGGGGGCTTCTACCGCACCGGCGACGGCGGCCGTGAGGGCGCCGACGGTACCGAGAACGGCGGCCAGGTGCGCTCCAACGTGACCTTCGAGCTGCAGGGAAAGAGCTTCGTGCGCTTCAGCATCAAGCACCTGGACGACCACAGCCCCACCTTCATGCCCACGCCGGTGAGGTACGTCAATGGCAGCATCCAGGAGATCCCCGGCCTGGACCCGCGCCGCGCCGCGTTCTACGACGCCGCCTGGCCGCTGGACAACACGCTGACGGGCACCAACGGCCGCGCCACCAGCAACATTCGCGACGGCCTCTCCGCCAAGAGCGATGCCTTCGGCGTCGAGGCGGACCTGGACGTTGGCGGAGGCTTTCGCCTGCAGAACAAGTTCTCATGGAGCAAGAACTCGGGCCGCTTCATCGGCATCTTCCCGGGCGACGACGTGGCTGCCGCGCCCTCCGGCACCACGCTCGCCACCGGCCCCGATGCCGGCGCCGCCTACACGGGCAACAAGTTCACGGCAGTCATCTTCAACACCAAGGTCGACAACGCCGGCTTGATGGCCAACGACCTGAAGTTCTCGCGTGATTTCGACCTGGGCGGTGGCACCAAAGTCAGCGCGGTCGCCGGTCTGTACTCGTCCGTGCAGGAACTCGACCTGACGTGGAACTTCAACCAGTACTCGCTGTCCGCCAGCGGGGAGGGCGCCCGCGTGCTGAACGTGCCCGGTGTCCTCAACGGCTCGCCCGGCTTCGGCGGCTGCTGCAGCAACATGCAAGACAGCAAGTACACGACCAACGCGCCCTATGTCGTGCTGAACCTGGAGTCCGGCGCGCTGTCCGCCGACATCGGCCTGCGCCGCGACAACCAGAAGGCCAGCGGCGCCTACTACCAGTCCAACGCCGGCCTCAGCTATGACCTGACCCGGCCCAACGCCATCGATTACGACTTCGGTCGCACGTCCTACTCGCTGGGCGGCAACTACGCGCTGAGCAAGGACCTGTCCGTCTTCGCCCGCTACTCCGATGGCGCCGCCTACAACGCGGACCGCATCACCTTCTTCAACAACCCCAACCTAGTCAACGGCAAGAGCCCGACCATCCCGACCAACAAGGTCAAGCAGGCGGAAGTGGGCGTCAAGGTGCGCGGCGGCGGCATGAGCCTGTTCGCCACGCTCTTCCACGCCAAGACCGACGAGGTCAACGTCGACGTGACGACCGTCCCCATCTTCGCCCGCGAGAACAGCTACCGCAGCAACGGCCTGGAGCTGGAGGGCGCGGCGCGGGTCGGCATCTTCAACCTCGTCGGTGGCCTGACCTACACCAAGGCCAAGCAGGCCGACGGCCGCGCGCCCAAGCGCCAGGCCAAGGTGGTCTACCAGCTCACGCCCACGGCCTACATCGGCGACGCGTTGACGATCGGCGTCGGCATCGTTGGGACGACCAAGAGCCTGGACGATGGCCCGACCGGTCCGCTGACCATCACGCTGCCGGCCTACACCGTCGTCAACGCGTTCGCCAGCTATGCGCTGAACGACCGCGTGACGCTCGCGCTGGCGGCCAACAATCTGCTCAACGAGCTGGCCTACACCGAGAGCAACGACGGCCGTGGCGCCGCGCGAGCCTACACGGGCCGCACCGTGAAGGCGTCGCTGCGCTACAGCTTCTGAACGCGATGAGCCCCGTCTTCGTCATGGGCGAGGCCCTCGTGGACGAGTTCCACGACGGCGCCGTCGCGGGCGGCGCGCCCTTCAATGTGGCGCGCTCGCTGTCGGCGTTGGGTGCGCCGGTGCGCTTTTTCAGCCGCATCGGCACCGATGATGCGGCCGGCCGGCTCGTGCTGCACAGCGCAGCGCGATTCGGCCTCGCGGTCGACGACATCCAGCGCGACGCGACGCGCGCCACCGGCCGCGTCAGCGTGCATGAAGACGGGCGCGGGGGGCACCGTTTCGAGATCCATGCCGACGCGGCCTGGGACCATGTCGAAGCGCCCGCAGCGGCAGACGCCGGCATCGTCTACTTCGGCAGCCTTGCCCAGCGTGCTGCGGCTTCGCGCGCGGCCATTCGTGCCGCCGTCAAGCGGACGTCGGGCTTGTGTTTCCTCGACCTCAACCTGCGCCCCGGCACCGACACACCCGAGCTGGCGGCCGAATCGCTGATGCTGGCCGACTGGGTCAAGCTCAACGAGGACGAGCTCGACCGCCTGCTCGGCTGGTTCGAGCCCACGTTGCCGGATCTGATGGCGCGCTTTGCCCTGAAGCACGTGCTTGTCACGCGCGGCGCCGCCGGGTATGCACTCTATGGCCCAGGCGGTCGGCTGCTGGCCGGCGGAGATGGGGTGCCGCAGCCGGCCTACGTCGACAGCGTCGGCGCTGGTGATGCCTTCACGGCCATGTTGCTGTCCGGTCTGTCGCTGGGCCGCGACCTGCCGGCGACGCTGCAGCTCGCCAACCGCTACGCCGCCATGATCTGCGGCGTGCGCGGCCCGCTGCCGGCAGACCCGGCATTGCTGATTCCGTGGCGCGAAGCCCTGCTCGCCTTGCCGCAGGAGAGTCGAGCATGAACAAGCCGCACCTGTCGTTCTCGCAGATCGTGAACATGAATGTCGGCTTCCTCGGCATCCAATTCAGCTTCGGCCTGCAGCAGGCCAACATGAGCCCGATCTACCAAATGCTGGGCGCTGAAGGGAAAGACCTGCCGTATCTGTGGCTGGCCGGCCCCGTTACCGGCCTGCTGGTGCAGCCCATCATCGGCGCGCTGAGCGACCGCACCACCCATCGGCTGGGCCGGCGCACGCCTTACTTCCTGATTGGTGCGCTGCTGTGCTCGCTGGGCCTGCTGGTCATGCCGTTCAGCCCGGCGCTGTGGTTCGCGGCGGGCCTGCTGTGGATATTGGATGCGGCCAACAACGTGACGATGGAGCCCTACCGCGCCTACGTCAGCGACCGGCTGCGGCCCGAGCAGCACGCCAGCGGCTTCCTCACCCAGGCCTCGTTCACCGGTCTGGCGCAGACGCTCGCTTATCTAACTCCCAGCCTGCTCGTTTTCTTCGGTATGAACAAGGATGCGCTTGGCGCCAACGGAATCCCGGTCGTCACGACGCTGGCCTTCCTGATCGGCGCGCTGCTGTCGTTCACGACGGTGTGGTGGTCCGTGCGCAAGGTGCCCGAGCTGCCGCTGCCGGCCGAGGAGATGGCCCGTCTGCGAGCCTTGCCCAAGGGCCTGGGCCCCGCGCTCGCCGAGATCTGGGCCGCGTTGCGCGACATGCCCGCGACGATGCGCCAGCTGTGGTGGATGGCGCTGTTCCAGTGGTACGGAATGATGTGCTACTGGATCTACATCGTGCCGACGCTGGCCGCCACCGTCTTCGGCACGGACGACCCGCACAGTGCCGGCTTCCGTGATGCTGCGCTGTTGAACGGCCAGGTCGGCGGCTTCTACAACGCCGTCGCCTTCGTCGCCGCCTTTGCGATGGTGCCGTTCACCAAGCGCCTGGGCGCGAAATGGGTGCATGCTTTCGCGCTGTTCGCAGCGGCGGCCGGCATGTGGGCGCTGCCCGGCGTCCGCAGCGAGGGCTGGCTGCTGTTCCTGCCCATGGTGGGCATCGGCTTGGCCTGGGGTTCGATCATGGGCAATCCGTATGTGCTGCTGGCCGGCAGCATCCCGCCCGAGCGCGCCGGCGTGTACATGGGCATCTTCAACATGTTCATCGTCATCCCGATGCTGATCCAGGCGGTGACGCTGCCCTTGTTCTACGACAGCCTGCTGGGTGGTCGGCCCGAAAACGTCATCCGTCTGGCCGGCGTGCTGCTGGCGCTCGCCGCCGTCTGCGTGCTGCGCGTGAAGTCCCAAGGATCATGAAAAACCAAGTCCAACTCATCACCTATGTCGACCGCCTCGGCGGCCGCCGCGACGGCGCCGATCTCGCACGCCTGAGGCGACTGCTGGGCGCGCCGGGCTCACCGCTGCAAGGCGTGTTCGGCGGCGTGCACCTGCTGCCGTTCTTCGACGCCATCGACGGCGCCGACGCCGGCTTTGACCCCATCGACCACACCTGCGTCGATCCACGCCTGGGCGACTGGTCCGACATCAAGGCGCTGACCGACGACCTGGACGTGATGGCTGACGTCATCGTCAACCACATGTCTGCTGAATCGCCGCAGTTTCTCGACTACGCCGAGAAGGGCGAGGCCTCGGCCTACGCCGGCCTGTTCCTGACGCTGGATGCCGTCTTCCCCGACGGCGCCACCGAGCGGGACCTGCTTGCCGTCTACCGCCCGCGCCCCGGCCTGCCACTGACCTATGCCACGTTGAAGAACGGCGAGCGCCGCATCCTGTGGACGACCTTCACTGCCGCGCAGATCGACATCGCCGTGCACCACCCGCAGGGCCGGGCCTACCTCACCAGCATCCTGAAGACGCTGGCCAGCAACGGCATCGGCATGGTGCGGCTGGACGCCGTCGGCTACGCCATCAAGAAGGCCGGCGCCAGCTGCTTCATGATGCCGGAGACCTTCGACTTCATCGCCGAGTTCGCCGCCGAGGCGAAGGCGCTGGGCATCGAGGTGCTGGTCGAGATCCATGCCTACTACCAGCGCCAGATCGAAATCGCGCGCCAGGTGGACTGGGTTTACGACTTCGCGCTGCCGCCGCTGGTGCTTCATGCGTTCAACTTCCACACCGCCGCCGCGCTGAAGCGCTGGATCGCCGTGCGCCCGAGCAATGCGCTGACCGTGCTCGACACGCATGACGGCATCGGCATCATCGACATCGGCGCGGACGCCAGCGACCGCGCGGCCCACCCTGGCCTCGTGCCGCCCGAGGAGCTGGACGCGCTGGTGGAGCGCATCCACGCGGCCAGCGGCGACCAGAGCCGGCGCGCCACTGGTGCTGCCGCCAGCAACCTGGACCTCTACCAGGTCAACTGCACGTTCTTCGACGCAATGGGTCGCGACGAGACGGCCTACCTGCTGGCCCGCGCGCTGCAGTTCTTCCTGCCCGGCGTGCCGCAGGTCTATTACGTCGGCCTGCTGGCCGGCCACAACGACATGGACCTGCTGGCCCGCAGCCAGGTGGGCCGCGACATCAACCGGCACCACTACGACGAGGACGAGATCGCCCGAGACTGCGAACGTCCGGTCGTGCGCCGCCTCATCGAGTTGATCCAGCTGCGCAACCGCCACCCGGCCTTTGGCGGCGAGTTCCAGGTCGAGGCCAGCGGCGACGACGAACTGCGCCTGCGCTGGCACGGGGCGGGCCACTGGGCCAGCCTGCGCGTGGACTTCGCAACCCGTGGTCACGAGCTGGCCTACAGCGGCGGCGACGGCGGTCGTGAGGTCTTCGCCTTCAGTTGAGCGTCAGCCTCGGGCCGCAGAATCCGCCGCAGTTCAAACCTGTGGAGACCCCAGCATGTGGAAGTTGATCGTCGGCTTCATCGCCTTTGCCGCCCTGGCGCTGTACATCCTGACCAAGAGCGGCGGCAACATCGACCTCAGCGGTGAGTCGCACAGCATCAGCGTTCCGCATGAGCCGGCTTCGGCGGCGTCCGATGCCGCCTCGGCCGCCGTGACCGCGGCTGTCGAGGCTGCGTCCGCACCGTCCCCGGGAGCTTCGCAGTAAGCGGCTGACGCTTGTCAGCGCGGGCCGGTGTCTCCGGCGCGCTGAGGCGCAACCAACGGCAGCCGCATCAGCATCTGCGTGCCCTGGCCGGGCGTCGAGCGCACCTCGATCTGCCCGCCCAGCACATTGGTCACGATGCTGTGCACGATGTGCATGCCCAGGCCCGAGCCCCCCGTGCCGAGCTTGGTCGTGAAGAAGGGGTCGAAGATGCGCCGGCGCACGGCGTCGTCCATTCCCCGCCCGTCGTCGCTGACGCTCAGCTCGGCTTCCGAGTCGCCGAGCCGCGCGCAGTGCACCTTCACGTGGCCGTGCGGCACGCCGTCGAAGCCGTGCAGCAGCGCATTCATCAGCAGGTTGGTCAACACCTGCCCCAGCGCGCCGGGGTAGCTGTTCATCGTCAGGCCGTGGCACAGGTCGGTGTCGATGACGTGTGGCGTGTGCTTGAAGCTGGGCTCCACCATGACCAGCACGTCTTCCACGACTTTGCCGAGGTCGAAGTCGCGGCGCAGGTCGGCGGTCTGGTCGATGGCGACCTGCTTGAAATCGCGCACCAGATCGGCCGCCTTCTGCACGTTGCGCTGCAGGATGTCCTGCGCGCGGCGCGTGTCGCGCGCCAGGTCCTCCAGCGTGCTGCGGCGCAATTGCACGGCGCCGGCCAGCATGCCCTCCAGCTGCTTGTAGCGGTCGTCCAGCGTGGACACCACGGTCAGCGCATTGCCCAGCGGCGTGTTCAGCTCGTGGGCCACGCCGGCCACCAGACGGCCCAGCGAGGCCAGCTTCTCGGACTCCACCAGCTCGCGCTGCGCTGTCTGCAGCGTGGCCAGCGCGTCGGACAGCTCGGCGTTGCTGGCGGTCAGCTCCGCGGTGCGTTGCGTCACCGTTGCTTCCAGATTGATGTTGTGCTGGCGCAGTGCCTCGAAGGCGGCCAGCAGCGCCTGGCGCATGCGCTCCATCGCATTGCCCACGCGCGTGATCTCGTCGGCGCCGCCGCTGACGTGCAGTGGCATCTCCAGCCGGCCGGCGGCGAGCGCCTCGGCCGAGCCGGTCAGCTCGGTCATCGGACGCAGCACATAGCGCTGCAGCACCCACAGCATCAGCACCAGCGACAGCGTCAGCGTCAGCCCGCTGCGCCAGACTGTGCGCCAGACCTCGGCCTGCCTGCTTTCCAGCAGCGGAGCTGCGCTCATGCTGACCGTCAGCAGCGCGATGTCGCGGCCGTCGCGCTGCACGGCGCGGCTCTGCGTCAGCAGCAGGTCGGCGTCGTCGCGCGCGCTAGGGCGTGATTGCGACAGGAAGGGCGCCGATGCGGCAGGCTCCATGACCTGCACGGAGACAAAGCGCGGGTCGTCCATCTGCGCCTTGACCATGGGGTCGGCCAGGTCGGGCGAGACCTGCCACACCGGTTCCGCCAGCGACAGCGCCATGACCTCGGTGGCGCGGGCCAGGTCGCGCTTGAGATCGTCCATCGCGGTCGCGCGCATCTTCTGCAGGTCGTACAGCAGCACGGCCGTGGTGGGCAGCAGCAGCCCCAGCAGCAGCGCCAGCACGACCGCGAAGTTCAGCGAGTTGCGCTGCCAGCCCAGCCAGCGCAGCGGCGAGCCGGCGGCGGCGGGGGAAGTCGAAGCTGGAGGTGCGGACATGGGCAGAGTGGCAGGCCCGGGCGCGGTGGGCGACCGAGTGTAGGCCGACGAAAACCGGTGCAAATGCGCGTTCGCGGGCGGGGATTCCCGGGTTTATCCCGGGCGTCGGGCGCGCTGCCTTGCACCGAGCTGACGCCACAATCCGCGGCCACAAACTGCACACGTCATGTGTGGATGGAGAAAAACAGTGAATCGTTGGGTCGGTCTGGCGGCATTGTTGGCTGCCTGCATGGGAATGAATGTCGCCGTGGCGCAGGGCTCTCTGCGCATCGGCATGGTGGCCGGCTTCACCGGCCCGGTCGCGGGTCTGGTGCAGGAAAGCGCCGAAGGCGCCCGCATGTACTTCGACGCGGTCAATGCGCAGGGCGGCATCCGCGGCCAGAACATCGAGCTGGTCACGCAGGACGACAAGTACGACAACGCCACCGCTGCGGCGCACGCCCGCTCGCTGGCAAGCCAGGGCGTGCTGGCGCTGATGCTGAGCCGCGGCACGGGCCCCACCGAAGCCATGCTGCCGGTGCTGAAGGAGAACCGCCTGCCGCTGATCGCGCCGGCCACGGGCGCCATCAGCCTGCGCGAGCCGGTGCAGCCCTTCGTCTTCAACCTGCGCGCCAGCTACCAGGAGGAGGCCGAGCGGGCCGTCAAGCACCTGGTCGGCATCGGCGTCAAACGCATCACCATCGTGCAGGTCAACGACCCGTTCGGCACCGATGCCGGCAAGGGCGCAATCAAGGGGCTGGACGAGTTGAAGCTGCGCGCGCTGTCCAACCTGCGCTATGACCGCAACAAGCCCAACCTCGCGCCGACCATGCAGGCGATTGCCAAAGCCGGCATCGAGGCCGTCGTGCTGATCGGGCCCGGCTACGCGGTTGCCGAGGGCGTCAACGCGCTGCGGGCGGCGGGTTCCACGGCCCATGTGGCCACGCTGTCCAACAACGCGTCGCACGAGTTCGTCAAGAGCCTGGGCGAGAACGCTCGCGGCATCATCGTCACGCAGCTGTTCCCGTACGAGCGCTCGACGTCCAACCCGCTGGTGCGTGAGGCGCTGGGGCTGGCCAAGGCTGCCGGGCGCACGGAGCTGACGCCGGCACAGCTGGAGGGCTTCACGGCCGCGAAACTGGTGGTGGAAGCGCTGCGTCGCGCCGGCAAGGACATTGATCGCGCCGCGCTGCTGAGGGCGCTGGAGGGCCCGCGTCTGGACCTGGGCGGCTTGCAGATCGGCTACAACGAGAAGGACCACAAAGGGCTGGAGTTCACCGACGTGTCCATCATCGGGCCCGACGGCAAGTTCTGGCGGTAGGCAGGCCGGGCAGGGCACCGGCAGGCCGGTGCCCGCGACTCGCGCGATGATGCGGCGTGCCTGGCACGGCCGCATTTTTGTTTTCTGGAGCTGCGATGGATCTCGGATTGACTGGACGCTGGGCGCTGGTGTGTGCCGCGAGCAAGGGGCTGGGGCGTGGCTGCGCGGAGGCCCTGGTGGGCGAGGGCGTCAACGTGGTGATCACCGCGCGTGGCGAGGCCGACCTGCTGGCCACGGCGGCGGCGCTGAAGGCGCTGAACCCGGCCGTGGAAGTCAAGACTGTCATCGGTGACATCGCCACACCCGAGGCCCGCGCCGCCGCGCTGGCGGCCTGCCCGCAGGTGGACATCCTCATCAACAACGCCGGCGGCCCGCCGCCTGGCGACTTCCGCGACTGGGACCGCGCGCAGTGGATCGCGGCGCTGGACGCCAACATGCTGGCGCCCATCGAGCTCATCAAGGCCACCGTGGACGGCATGGCGGCGCGTGGCTTCGGCCGCGTCGTCAACATCACGTCGGGCGCGGTCAAGGCGCCCATCGACACGCTGGGGCTGTCCAACGGCGCGCGCTCGGGGCTGACCGGCTTCGTCGCCGGCGTGGCCCGCCAGCCGCGGCTGGCCGGCGCCAACGTGACCATCAATAACCTGCTGCCCGGCGCCTTCGACACCGACCGCTTGAAGAAGACGCTGGCAGCCGGTGCTGCGAAGACCGGCGCCGCCGTCGAAGAGGTCGCGGCGAAGCGCCGTGCGGCCATCCCGGCGCAGCGCTTCGGCACCGCGGCCGAGTTCGGGGCCATCTGCGCAATGCTGTGCAGCGCGCATGCCGGCTACCTGACTGGCCAGAACATCCTGCTGGACGGCGGCAGCTACTCCGGCACGTTCTGACATGCGCTGGCTCAAGCGCGTTTTAGCCGGCCTGCTGCTGCTGCTGACGCTGCTGGCGCTGGGCCTGTGGCTGGCGGTGCGCGCCAGCCTGGCGACGCTGGACGGCGAGCGCGATCTGAAGGGCCTGAGCGCGCCGGCCGAGGTGCAGCGCGACGAACGCGGGTACGCCACCGTGACGGCCGAGAACCGGCTGGACGTCGCGCGGGCGCTGGGCTTCGTGCATGCGCAGGAGCGCTTCTTCCAGATGGACCTGATGCGGCGCAACGCGGCCGGCGAGCTGTCCGCGCTGGTGGGCGCGAAGGCGCTGCCGCTGGATCAGGGACGGCGAGTGCACCGCTTCCGCCACCGGGCCGAGACCGGTCTCACGGCGCTGCCTGCGGGTGAGCGCGCGCTGCTGCAGGCCTACGCTGCGGGTGTCAACGCGGGCCTGGCGACGCTGGGCGGCCGCCCGCCCGAGTACCTGCTGCTGCGCCAGCAGCCCGAGCCGTGGGGCCCGGCCGACAGCGTGCTGGTGGCCTACGGCATGTATCTCGACTTGCAAGGTGCGCAGGGCCGCGACGACATCGCGACGGGCCTGCTGCACGACGCCGTGCCGCCCGACTGGTACGCCTTCCTGACCCAGCACAGCGCCGACTGGCAGGCGGCGATGGACGACAGCCGTGTAGCCGCCGTGCCGCTGCCGGCCGGCCCGCTGCCCGACGCGCTGCGCGTGACGAAGACCGCCTGCAGCGACTGCCGATTGCAGGATGCGCGCGACCTGGGCAGCAACAACTTCGCCGTCGCGGCGGCACGCGGCGCCGGTGGCCGCGCCATCGTGGCGGACGACATGCACCTGGGTCTGCGCTCGCCTGGCACCTGGTTCAAGGTGCGCATGCGCTGGAAGGACGCCGTTGGTGAGCACGACATCGCCGGCGTCAGCCTGCCCGGGGCGCCGCTGCTGGTGGCGGGCAGCAATGGCCGCGTGGCCTGGGGCTTCACGAACACGACCTCTGACTGGGCGGATGTGATCCGCCTGAAGCTGAACGCGGCCGGCACGCACTACCTGTCGGGCGGCGTCGAGAAACCGCTGACGCGCAGCGTCGAGCGCATCGAGATAGCCGGCCAGCCCGCGGTGGACCACGTCGTGGTGGAAAGCGAATGGGGGCCGTTGCTCGCCCACAAGGCGCCTGCCGGCCACGCCTATGCGCTGCGCTGGGTGGCGCATGACGCCCAGGGCATGAACCTGCGGCTGGTACAGCTGGAGAACGCAGCGGATGTCGACGACGCCGTGAAGCTGGCCGCGGGCACCGGCGTGCCGCACCAGAACCTGCTGGTGGCCGACAGCGCCGGCCGCATCGCGTGGACCGTCATCGGTGCCATCCCGCGCCGCGTCGGGGGCGATGACATGGACCGCCCGCAAGACTGGAGCGACGGCCGTGCGCGCTGGCAGGGCTGGCTGCCTGCTGCGGAGCAGCCGCGCATCGTGGACCCGGCTGACGGCCGCCTGTGGACGGCCAACTCGCGCATGGTCGGCGGCGACGCGATGAAGCTGCTCGGCAACGGTGGCTGGGACCTGGGTGCACGCGGTCAGCAGATCCGCGACGGCCTGCGTGCGCACGAGCAGCTCGACGAGGCCGGCCTGCACGCCATCCAGCTGGACCACCGTGCACTGTTCCTGCAGCGCTGGCGAGGGTTGCTGTTGGAGCGCGTGCTGACGCCGGAATTCGTCGCGGCCCATGGCCTGGTCGACTACCGCGCTGCGGTCGACAAGAGCGCCGATGCGGCCCGGCCCGAGGCGACCGGTTATCTGCTGGTGCGCGCCTTCCGCGAGCGGGCGCTGGAACAAATCTTTGCGCCGCTGGCCGGGCTCATGGAAGCCCAGGGACTGAAGGCGCGGGATCTGAAGGTCGTGCCCGAGACGCCCGGTTGGGCGCTGATCCAGGCCGCTCGGCCCGACACGTTGCCGGCCGCCTTCAACAGTTGGCCGGACCTGTTGCAGCAGGCGGTGCTGGAGAGCCGCCGGCAGCTGCTGGACAAGCATGGCAGCCTGGCCGCGGCGACCTGGGGCGCCGACAACAGCACCGCCATGCGCCACCCGCTGAGCGCGGCGCTGCCCGTGCTGTCCAGCTGGCTGGACCATGCGTCGCAGGGCATGGCCGGCGACAGCCACATGCCGCGCGTGCACAACCACGGCCACGGGCAGAGCGAGCGCATGGTCGTGTCGCCTGGCCACGAGGAACTCGGCCTTCTCGTCATCCCCGGAGGGCAGAGCGGCCACCCGCTGTCGCCGCACTACCGGGCGGATCACGCCACCTGGCTGGCGGGCGAGGCCTTGCCGTTTCTGCCCGGCGAGACCCGGCACCGGCTGGTGTTGCGCCCCTGAACGCGCCGCGGACACCGTTCACACGATGGAAAACGCCATGAATCTGAAAGTTGCTCTCGTCACGGGCGCCGGCTCCGGCATCGGTCGCGCCGTGGCACGCGCGTTGGCCCGCGACGGCTGGACGCTGGCCCTGATGGGTCGTCGCGAGGCACCGCTGTGCGAGACGCTGCCCGACGCGCTGCACCTGCCGGCCGATGTGGCCGACGAAGCCCAGGTGGACGCTGCGTTCGCCACGTTGCAGCAGCGCTTCGGCCGGCTGGACCTGCTGTTCAACAACGCCGGTATCAGCGCCGTGGGCGTGCCCATGGACGAGCTCCCGGTCGCACAGTGGCGCGCCGTGGTGGACACCAACCTGACCGGCAGCTTCCTGTGCGCCCGCGCAGCCTTCCGGCTGATGAAGGCTCAGGACCCGCGCGGTGGCCGCATCATCAACAATGGGTCCATCTCGGCCCATGCGCCGCGTCCCCACTCGGCGCCGTACACGGCCACCAAGCATGCCGTCTCGGGGCTGACCAAATCGCTGAGCTTGGACGGCCGCGCGTTTGACATTGCCTGCGGCCAGATCGACATCGGCAATGCGGCGACCGACATGACCGAGAAGATGACGCGCGGCATGCCCCAGGCCAATGGCCAGATCGCCGTCGAGCCGCGCATGGACGTGGAAGACGTGGCCCGCGCCGTTGTCTACATGGCCGGGCTGCCGTTGTCGGCCAATGTGCAGACGATGACCGTCATGGCGACCCAGATGCCGTTTGTCGGCAGGGGTTGATCACCGCGCGCATGAAGACGACGCTGGTGCTGCTGCCCGGCCTGGATGGCACTGGGCTGCTGTTCCAGCCGCTGCTGGCGCAACTGCCGCCGTCATCGTGCCCCGTGGTCGTCAGCTATCCGGCCGATCCGGACGTCGACTATGACCGCCTGACGGAACTGGCCGCGCAGGCGCTACCGCCGCAAGGTCGTGTCGTGGTGCTGGGGGAGTCGTTCTCAGGCCCGGTCGCGATGCGGCTTGCGGCCGCGCAGCCCCAGCGGGTGCAAGCTCTGGTGCTGTGCTGCAGCTTCGTTCGCAACCCCCGGCCGGCCTTGGCGCGGCTTGATGCCTTGCTCGACTGGCTGCCGGCGCGGGCGCCGTTGAAACTGGCGGCGGCGGCGCTGCTGGGCAACCATCCGACTGAGGAGGTGCGCGGGCTGTTGGCACAGGCTCTGGCAAGGCTGCCTTCCAACGTCATGCGGGCGCGGCTGCGCATGGTCATGCGGGTGGATGCGTCGCTGGCGGTGTCGGCGGTGGAGGCGCCCGTGCTGTACCTGCAGGCCGCGCAGGATCGCCTCGTGCCGGCCGCCGCGGCGCGTGACATCCAGCGTTTGCAGCCGCGGACGGTGGTGCGCTCGCTGCGAGGCCCGCACGGCCTGCTGCAGGTGCAGCCCGAGGCCAGCGCATCGGCAATGACCGCTTTCCTGGCGGGGCTGTGTTGAGCATGCGCGCCGCCGTCAGCCGTCACAATCCCGCCATGTCGCTGTTCCGTCTGCTTCTTCGTTGGGTGATCCTGATCGCGGGTGCCCTGTTGGGTCTCGCGCTGTTCCTGTTTGCGGTTCTCACCTTCGGCGTTCTGCTCATCGTCAGTCTGCTGCGGGGCAGGAAGCCCAATGTGGCGTTCCGCATGAACCGCAATCCCTGGGCGCCGCGCGCCCCCCGCCCGGCGGCCGAGGACATCGTGGATGTGGAGGTGCGTGAGGTGCGGGACTTGAAGGACCAGCAGCCCACGCTGCCGCGGCAGTAGGCTTGCCCTGCACGACACCGAACGGCGCCGCGCGCCGTGAGCGGCTACTTCAGTTCCACCACGCCGTACCAGGTCCGCGCCGATCCGCGGCTGTTGTCGCTGTCCGTCATGACGGCCATGGACGTTAGCGGCCCGGGTTCTTCGCCGAAGGCCAGCCGGAAGTCGGCCGCCAGGTCGCGACGGTGGTCGCGCCAGCGGTGCAGCAGGGCCGGGCCCGAATCCACGACGATCTTGCGGATGCGGTCGCTGCGCGGGTTGACCACCACGGTGCCCACCGGCAGGTGGCTGTCCCACACGTACATCAGGGTCGCGTAGGGCGGCGCCTCGCCGGTCAGTGCCTGGGCCAGCTCGAACTTCATGCGCGTGCGCAGCGGCAGTTTGTCGGTGTCCCCGCCGAAGCCGAAGATGACGCGTGCGACGGCGTCCTCGCGGTCGATGTCGGCCACGCTGGCGTTGGGGATCAGGCGCTGCGCCCACCACGAGAAGCTGACCTCGCCGACGTCGTCCAGCGCCGGTTCCAGCCGTTTGCGCCAGATGCTGGCGGAGCGATCGGACGCCGCCTCCAGCGCCGGGCGGCCATCCTTCTCGGTCCAGTTGTAGGTGGTCGATTTCTTGCCCGGCAACGCCAGCGCCTGCCAGCCGTCGGCCGAAGCCGGCGGTGCGGTTTTGGGGCTGGCGCAGGCGGCCAGCAGGGCAGCGGCGCAGAGGGTCAGGAGCGCGGTCTTCACCAGGTCTTGCGTTGCAGTTCTTCGAGGATCTCGCCGTAGATGCGGTAGCGGCTGGCGCCGATCAAGCCCGCATCGACCGCCGCACGAACGCCGCAGCCGGGTTCGTGCGTGTGTGAGCAGTTGGCGAAGCGGCAGTCGGCGTGCTGGCGCAGGTCGGGCATGAAGCGCCACAGGTCGGCTGCGGCGATCTGGCCCAGGCCGAACTGCTGGAAGCCGGGCGAGTCGATCAGCGCCGTGCTCCGCGTGTCGTCGGTCCAGTACCACTGCGTGGTCGTGGTGGTGTGCCGGCCAGAGTTCAGCGCCTGCGAGATCTCCCCGACCTGCGCCTGGGCGTTCTTCACGAGCAGGTTGATCAGTGTGCTTTTTCCTGTGCCGCTGGGGCCGAGGACAAAGGTGCGCTGCTCCTTCAGCCAAGGGTCCAGCGTCGCGCGCGAGCCGTCGCGGTCGGCCTTCAGTGCGACCTCGAACATCTGCAGGCCCATCGCGTGGTACGGCGCCAGCCGCTCGCGGGCGGTGTCGGTACCGGGCAGGTCAGTCTTGTTCAGCGCGATGGCCATGCGGATGCCGGCGGACTCGGCGGCGATCAGCGCGCGCGCCAGCTGGCTCTCGCTGAACACCGGTTCCACGGCCACCAGCACCAGCATCTGGTCCAGGTTTGCGGCGAAGCTCTTGGTCTTCCATTCGTCCTGGCGGAACAGCAGGTTGCGGCGCGGCTCCACGGCCTCGATGACGCCCTCGTCACCGGACGCGGCGAAGCGCACCTGGTCACCGACAACGGCATCGCTCTTCTTGCCGCGCGGGTGGCAGACGAGGCGTTGGCCGTCCGCACCTTCCACGATGTAGTGGCGGCCGTGGCCGCGCACGACAAGTCCCAGGTCCAGCGCCTGGAATTTGTTCACTGGAGCTCCTCGTTCGAGGAGTACGTCGACCGATCCCTCAAGGGGATGCGTGCCGGCTTGGAAGCGGCCCAGCGCTCGGTACTCATGTACCGGACGCTTCGGGGAGTGCGCTCACCTGCGCCGCGCAGATCGCGTCGTTCAGCGTCAGGCCGCCGCGCGAATGCGTGGTCCAGCTGACGGTGCAGGCGTCGTAGCTGACCAGCATCTCGGGGTGGTGGTCTTGCGCATGCGCGATCTCGGCGACCGCGTCGACGAAGGCCATGACCTGGTAGTAGTTTTCGAAGCCGAAGCGGCGGGCGATCAGCTTGGCCTCAGGGTCCGGAAGCCAGCCGGGCAGGGCGGCCAGCACGCGGGCGCGCGTGTCGGCGTCCATTAGCGGGGCCTTGGGGTCACAACGGGAGAGCAGCAAATCGTTCATGAGGCAAGTGCTGCGAGGCGTTCAGCCGCAGGCGGGTGCGAGTAATAAAAGCGCGCATATATCGGATCGGGCGTCAGCGTGCCGGCGTTGTCTTCATGCAGTTTCAACAAGGCCGATGACAGGTCGGCCCCGCTGACCTGCGCACATGCATAGGCGTCAGCCTGGAACTCGTCGCGGCGCGAGAAGTGGCTGGCCAGCGGCGTCACGAAGAAGCCGAACACCGGGCCCGCCAGCATGAACAGCAGCAGCGCCAGCGCGTCGTTGGGCGCGTCGAAATTGGGCTGCACGCCCAGCGCCAGGTAGAAGGCCGGCTGTTGCGCCAGCCAGCCCAACAGCGCCAGGCCTGCCAGGCTCATGACGAAGGCCAGCACGATGCGCTTCGTGATGTGGCGGTGCTTGAAGTGTCCCAGCTCGTGCGCCAGCACGGCCTCCACCTCGCCGCCGTTGAGCTTGGCCAGCAGCGTGTCGAAGAACACCACGCGCTTGGCCGGGCCGAAGCCGCTGAAGTAGGCGTTGCCGTGGGCTGAGCGCCGGCTGCCGTCCATGACGAACAAGCCTTTGGCCGCGAAGCCGCAGCGGGCCATCAGCCGCTCCACGCGCCCCTTCAGCGACGCATCGGCCAGCGGCTCGAACTTGTTGAACAGCGGTGCGATGACGCTGGGGTAGATGACCATCACCAGCAGCTGGAAGCCCATCCACGCGACCCAGGCCCACAGCCACCACAGCGGCCCCATCGTGCCCATCAGCCACAGGATCAGCGCGACGATCGGCAGGCCCAGCAGCGCACCGACCGCCAGGCCCTTCAGCATGTCGCCGAAGTACATGCCCAGCGTCATGCGGTTGAAGCCGAACGCCTGCTCGATGCGGAACGTGCTCCAAAGCTCCCAGGGCAGGTCCAGCAGGCCGCCGATCAGCACGAAGGCCGCGACCAGCCCCAGCTGGTAGCCCAGAGGCTGCCAGTCAGCGGGCAGCGCCTGGCTGGCGTCCAGCACCCAGCCGTTCAGCGCGTGCAGGCCACCCAGCAGCGTCCAGCTCAGCAGCACCGCCGCGTTGAAGGCCAGCGCCAGCAGGCCGAAGCGGGCGCGGGCGATGGTGTAGTCGGCCGCCTTCTGGTGCGCCGACAGCGTCACGCTGCCGGCAAAGGCGGCCGGCACCTGGCCGCGGTGGACGGCGACATGGCGGATCTGGCGCGACGACAGCCAGAACTTCACCAGCAGCGAGAGGGCGAGCGCGACAGCAAACGCGAGGGACAACGGCAGGGGGGACATAGCCCCGAAGTTTAGGCTGCGAGAATTCGCAGCCTTTCAGCGCGAGCCCATCATGTCCGACACCCTGACTCTGAGCGAAAACAACCTAATCTGGATCGACCTCGAGATGACCGGTCTGTATCCCGACACCGACCGCATCATCGAGATCGCCGTCGTCGTGACCGACCCGATGCTGGGGAAGCGCGTCGAAGGCCCGGTGTTCGCCGTGCACCAGAGCGACGAGACGCTGGACAAGATGGACGCCTGGAACAAGGGCACACACGGGCGCAGCGGCCTCATCGACCGCGTGAAGGCGTCCACGGTCAGCGAGGCCGAGGCCGCCGCGCAGACCATCGCGTTCCTGAAACAGTATGTGCCCAAGGGCAAGAGCCCCATGTGCGGCAACAGCATCTGCCAGGACCGCCGCTTCCTGGCCAACTACATGCCCGAGCTGGAAGACTTCTTCCACTACCGCAACCTGGACGTGTCCACGCTGAAGGAATTGGCCAAGCGCTGGAAGCCGTCGGCGCTGGAGGGCTTCAAGAAGGCGCAGGCCCACACGGCGCTGGCCGACATCCACGAGTCCATCGAGGAACTGGCGCACTACCGGACGACGTTCCTGGCGCTTTGAGCCGGGCCTGCGTTGATTCAAGCGGCGTTCGACTTTCCCCGCCACCCGCTTGCCCGCGAGGACGGGGAGCGTCTGCGCGGCTGCTGGACTGTGGCTCCTTCGCGCTGGCTACGGGCGTTGCGGCTGGATGAGGTGCGCGCCGTCATCTCCGAAGCCGAAGCCGCTGCGCGCGCTGGGGGATGGGTGCTGGGTGGCTTGCGCTACGAGGCCGCAGCGGCCTTCGACGCGGTGCTGGCCACGCAAAGCACCGGCGCGCCGCTGGCCGAGTTCGCCGTCTACGAGCACCCGCCCGAGGACTGGCCGGCCGGCGAGGGCGCCTGGACAGGCCTGTTGGGCTGGACCGATGGCGAGCCCGATGCGAGCGCCGCCATCGAGCGCATCCGCAGCTACATCTGCGACGGCGACTGCTACCAGGTCAACCTGACCACCCGGCTGCGCGCAGCGGCGGACGAGCTGGACCCCGCGCAGCTGTTCCTGGCGCTGCATGCCAGCCAGCCCGGCGGTTTCAGCTTGTTCCTGCGCGGGGCCGGCGCGGCCAGCGTGTCGCCCGAGCTGTTCTTCGACTGGCGGCCCGTGCCCGGTGCCCGGGCCAGCTGGCTGCTTGCGGCCCAGCCGATGAAGGGCACGGCGCCGCGCGGGCGCGACCGCGTTGACGACGAGGCCGCGCAGCAGCATCTGCGCACCAGCGAGAAGGAGCGTGCCGAGAACCTGATGATCGTGGACCTGCTGCGCAACGACCTCAGCCGCGTGGCGCAGCTGGGCACCGTGCGCGTGCCGCGGCTGTTCGAGCTGCATGCGCTGCCCACGGTCTGGCAGATGACGTCCACGGTCACGGCCGTCAGCCGCGCCGGACTGTCGCTGGCCGATGCGTTCGCGGCGCTGTTCCCCTGCGGCTCCGTGACCGGTGCGCCCAAGGTGCGGGCCATGCAGATCATTCGCGAGCTGGAGTCCACGGCGCGTGGCTGGTACTGCGGCGCGCTGGGGCTGATCCAGCCTGGCGGCGTGGCGACCTTCAACGTGCCTATCCGCACCGTCGAGTTCAATGGCGGGCAACTCACCTGCGGCATCGGCAGCGCCATCACGCTGGACAGCGAGCCCGCGGCCGAGATCGCCGAATGGCGCGCCAAGTCGCGCTTTCTGGCCCGCGCCGAGGCGCCGGTCGAGGCGCTGGAGACGCTGCGGCTGGAAGGTGGCGTGGCGCTGCGCGGCGACGCCCACCTGGCCCGCATGCAGCGCACGGCGCGGCACTTCGGGCTGCGTTTCTCTATGGCCGAGGCGCGTGCGTATCTGCATGCGATTCGTCCCGAAGGACGCTGGCGGCTGCGGCTCACCTGCGATGCAGACGGCCGTTTCAGCCACACGCTGCATGCCTTCACGCCCACTGCCGTGCCGGTGCGCCTCGCGCTGGCCGACCAACCCATGCCCACGCGCGGTCCGCGCGCCGAGTTCCTGGCGCACAAGACGACGCGCCGCGAGCTCTATGCGCTGGACAAGCCTGCCGATGCCTTCGACCTCATCCTGTGGAACGAGGCCCGCGAACTGACCGAGTGCAGCTTCGGCAACCTGGCCCTTCTGCTCGATGGCCAGTGGCTGACGCCGCCGCTGGACAGCGGCCTGCTGCCGGGCGTGCTGCGCGCCGAACTGCTGGTGCAGGGCCGCATCCGCGAAGCTCGCCTGACGCGTGATGACCTGGCCCGTGCCGAGGCGCTGGCCTTTTTCAACAGCCTGCGCGGCTGGCTGCCCGCGACGTTGGCTCCGTAGTTCTGCGGAGGCGCGGGCGCGGCCGCTTGCGTCCAATGCCCGTTCGACAACGGGAGACCCACGATGGCCGGCTACCTGATCCAGACCGACGGACGCCCCCTCGCTGACGTGCAGCGCCAGCTGCGCAAATACCTGCCGGGGCTGGATGCCCGGCTGTTCCCGGTGGACGAAGACCGCGCGCTGCTGCGCGGCCACCTGCTGGAGGCCTTGCAGCGCGAGTACACGGCGCCGCCCGAGGTCTGGCTCAGCGTGCTGGGCATGCAGGCGCCCAAGCTGCTGAACGACGACGAGATCCTGGCGCTGCTGCGCACGCGCGACGCCGACGCGCTGCCGGCGCTGAGGCCGCCCATGCCCGCGCCGGTCGGCACGCTGGACTGGCACCTGGACATGGTGCGCGCACCCGCCGCTTGGCAGCTGCTGGGCGGGGCGAGCGCCATTGCCTGGGGCTCGACTCGGGTGGCCCAGCTGGACACGGGCTACACGCGCCATCCGGCCTTCGGCTTCAACGCCGCGACCTGGATCGACGTGGCCAGCGGCCGCACCGATCTGCCGCCGCCACCCAACGGCGGCAATGCCTTCGTGCCGTCCGAGCCCGGCGGCGGGCTGGACCCGGTGACCGGCTTCAACGGCGGCCACGGCACGCGCATCGGCGCGTCCATCAGCGGCCACGACCTGGTGGCCGACGGCCGGCCGTTCTACGGGGTCGCGCCGCGCGTGCCGCACCTGCCCATCCGCATGACCGACGCGGTCTGGATCAACCATGCGCAGCGGCAATTCGCCGATGGGCTGGACTACGCGGTGCAGCAGGGTGCAGGTGCCGTCAATGTCAGCTTGGGCGTGGTGCTGGGCCAGGTGTTGCCGCAGATGAGGCAGTCGTTGGACCGCGCCTATGAGGCCGGCGTCATTGTCGTCTGCGCGGCGGGCAACTATGTGGACCCGGTGGTGTTGCCGGCACGGCTGTCGCGCACGGTGGCGGTGGCGGGCGTCACGGCCAAGGAACAACCGTGGTCGGGCAGCAGCTTCGGGCCGGAGGTGGACTTCAGCGCTCCCGCCGCCGACCTGCGCCGTGCTGACCCGCGCTCGCCCACCAAGTTCCGCTACTTGGGGGGCGGCGACGGCACGTCCTACGCCACCGCCATCACCACCGGCGCCGCGGCGCTGTGGCTGACGTATCGCCGCGCCGACCTTGCTGCTGCTTATGCCGGCCGCGCCTGGTGCGTGCCCGAGGCCTTCCGCCGGCTGGCGCGGCAGACGGCGCGCGTGCCCGGCGGCGCCTGGCAGCCGGGCGCCTTCGGCAGCGGCATCCTGGACATCGCCGCGTTGCTGGCCGCGCCGCTGCCGGACCTGACCCCGGCGGACAAGGCACCACCGGCGTAGCGAGCGCTTGGTGAAAACCCTGAACGGTGCTACAGTAGTGCCTTCGCCTGGGGCTGCCCCAGGTGTTCCACGTCTCCTCTGACCTCGTTCGATCACTCGTATCGGACTCCGAACACGGATCGGTCGGCGGCGATGAAGCCGTCGCTTTGACTGACTGTTCCCCGCGCCGCACCCGGGCTGCCGTAAATGGCCCGAGCCGCACGACGCGAGCTGATCTATCTCCCAGCGACTTATGTGATTCCGAAGGGCTTTTGACGCCCCTCGGCGCTGCGCTTTTTGCCGCGCGGCGTGACTGTGAACGAAAGAACGAACGATGAGTTTCGAGACCCTGGGCCTGAGCCCCACCGTGCTGCAAGCCGTCAAGGATTCCGGCTACGAGAACGCCACCGACGTGCAGGCGCAAGCCATCCCCGCTGCCATCGCGAACAAGGACCTGATGGTCTCGTCGCGCACAGGCTCGGGCAAGACCGCCGCCTTCATCCTGCCGGCGCTGGAGAAGATCCTCGCCGCCCGTGGCGACAACACCAAGCGCCGTGAGAAGGGCGTCATCTACGGCCCCAAGATCCTGGTGCTGGCCCCCACGCGTGAACTGGCCATGCAGGTGTCCAAGGCCGCGCAGACCTACGGCCGCTTCATCCCTGGCCTGAAGGTCGCGACGGTGCTGGGCGGCATGCCCTACCCGCTGCAGATCCGCCAGCTGACCGGTCCGCTGGACATCCTCATCGCCACGCCAGGTCGCCTGATCGACCACATCAACTCGGGCAAGTGCGTCCTGAGCAACGTCGAGATGCTGGTGTTGGACGAAGCCGACCGCATGCTGGACATGGGGTTCATCGACGACATCAACATGATCGCGGGCAACACGCCGCCTGAGCGTCAGACCGTGATGTTCAGCGCCACGTTCGCCGGCCACGTCGGCCGCCTGGCGCAGCAGCTGCTGAAGGACCCGCAGCGCATCGAGGTGGCCAGCCACACCGACACGCACGAGAACATCGAGCAGCGCCTGCACTGGGCCGACAACCCCCACCACAAGGACCAACTGCTGGAGTCCATCCTGGCTGCGCCGGAACTGGACCAGGCCGTCGTCTTCACCAGCACTCAGCGCGACGCCGACTGGCTGGCCGAGCGCCTGTGCGAGATCGGCCATGCGTGCGCCCCGCTGCACGGCGCCATGCCGCAAGGCAAGCGCAACCGCGTGCTGATGGGCTTGCGCCGCGGTGAACTGAAGGTGCTGGTGGCCACCGACGTCGCTGCGCGCGGCATCGACGTGCCGACGATCAGCCACGTCATCAACTATGGCCTTCCGATGAAGGCCGAGGACTACGTGCACCGCATCGGCCGCACCGGCCGGGCCGGCCGCCAGGGCCTGGCGATCACGCTGGGCCTGCGCGACGACGTGTCCATGATCCGCCGCATCCAGCAGTTCACGACGCAGACCATTCCGGTGCAGCAGATCGCCGGCCTGGAACCCAAGACACAAGAGCCGCGCATCTTCCCGCCGCGTCCGGCCGGTTCGTTCGATGACCGCGGCCCGCGGGGCAACTTCGGCGGCCGTCCTGGTTTTGGAAACAAGCCCTTCCGTCGCGAAGAGGGTGGCCGTCCGTTCCATGGCGGTGGCAAGCCGTTCGGCGGCCAGGACCGTGGCTTTGCACCCCGTGACGACCGTGGCTTCCAGCCGCGCGCGGAAGGCTTCCAGCCGCGTGGTGACGAGCGTGGCTTTGCGCCGCGCGAGGACCGTGGCTTCGCCCCGCGTGGTGAAGGCCAGGGCTTCCAGCCCCGCCCGGACAACCGTGGTTTCGCGCCCCGTGATGATCGTGGCTTCCAGCCGCGTGGCGACCGTCCGTTCAACGCCGGTGGCGGTAAGCCCAGCTTCGGCGGCGACCGCCCGTCGTTCGGTGGTGACCGCCGCGGCCCGGCGGGCCCGCGCAAGGGTGGCTTCGGCCGCTGATCCTGGGCAGGCGTTTGGCGTGGACTTCCACGCCATGACGCCGGCCGACCTCGACGCCGTACTGGCGCTGCAACAGCGCTGCTACGGCGTTTCCTTTTTGGAGTGCCGGGAGGCGTTCGCGGCCAAGCTGGCCGTGACTGAGGGGCTGGGCTGCTGCTGGCTGGCGCGCCGGCCGGCGTCGGAGGGCAGCGAGCCGCTGGCCTATGCCGTCAGCCTGCCGGTCTGCGAGGCCACGCTGCCGGCACTGGATGCGCCGCATTGCGAGCGTCCTGCATCACCCACGCTGCTGTACCTGCACGACATGGCGGTCGCGCCCGAGGCCCGATCGTTGGGCCTGGCCGCGCGGCTGCTGGCCCGGCTGGCCGACAGCGCCCGTGCGCTGGGCCTGCCGCGCATGGGCCTGGTGGCCGTGCAGGGTTCAGTGCCGTACTGGCAGCGTCAGGGCTTTGCCGAGCCAGCCCTGCTGACGGCGCCGCTGGCCGACAAGCTCGCCAGCTTCGGCACCAATGCCCGTTTCCTGACTCAGTCCTTCAGGTAGGGCTTGAGCCAGCGCATCTGCGGCTTGTCCTTGCCGTCGGCGCCAGGCTCCAGCGACAGGAAGTAGTCGCCCCAGGTCGGGCCGCCGGCCCACCAGGCCCAGCCGGTCCAGACATCGGCATTGGCCTTCAGGTGCTCCAGCGCGCCGCGCACGGCCTGCTCGCAGACCGCATTGGCGCCGCCGCCGAGTTCGCCCAGCAGCGCGCGGCGCTTGTGCTTGCGCAGCCAGTCAGTGAAGCGTTGCAGCCGCTCGACGCCGATGGTGGGGCTGACGCATTCGGTGTTGGTGCCCGAGCCGTCCTTGTCGAAGTACTGGTGCACCTCGAACACCATGTGGTCCAGCGGGTCACGGACCTTGCCCATGACCTCGGCGTTGGGCGTGCCGTACCACTTCGACTCGAACCAACTCCAGGCGCCCGTGTAGCCGTTGCCCGGCAGCGTGATGAGGTTCTTCGCGCCGGTGGCGCGGATGGCGGTGACGGCCTGCTGGGCTGCTGCTGCCCAGGTCTCGGTCGGCATTTCGCGCGGCTCGTTGACGAGGCCGAACTGCACCTTGGGGTTGTCCTTGAACTGCAGTGCCAGCCGGCGCCAGAAGTCGGCAAAGGCGGCGTGCGGAACCTCTGGCTTGCCGACGTGGTGGCCGCGGTAGGCGGCGTAGTTGTGCGGGTCCAGCAGCACGTGCAGGCCGCGGGCCGTAGTGCCGTCGACGAACTCGCGCAGGCGTCCCAGCTCGGTCGGGTCCAGTTCGCCCATCAGCGCGGGTTGCAGCCGCTCCCAGCGGAAGGCGATGCGCATCAGGTTCATGCCCTGGGCCTGGTAGTAGGCCGTGCTGGCGACCGTTGGGTAGACGTACTCCTTGCCGTAGACGCCGGGGAATGGCAGCTTCTCGCCCCACTCGGCGCTGGACAGGCTGATGCCGCGCCATTCGAGCGCAGGGGCCGCGTGGGCCGACAGGGCGGTGGCGAGCAGCGCCGCGCCGAGCATGGTCTTCATGTCATCGTCTCCTTCGTTATCGGGCGGGCGGCTGCACGCCCAGCGCGGCGAGCACGTCCTGGCAGGCGCCCATCGTGTGGTAATCGGTCTTGCCGGCGGGGCTTTTCTCGTCGGTGAGCTTGCGGTTGTCGGGCGCCAGGATGCGATACCAGGCGCCGTGCTCGTGGTCGACGAAGTGCTGCCAGGCGTAGGCCCAGAGGCGGTCGTACCATTGCCAGTAGGCGTCGTCGCCGGTGCGCACGGCCAGCCAGGCGGCCGCGGCCAGGCTCTCGGCCTGCACCCAGAAGTACTTGTCGGCATCGCACACCTCGCCGTCTGGTGAGAAGCCGTAGACCAGGCCGCCATGCGTGGCGTCCCAGCCGCGTTGCATGGCGGTGTCGAAGAAGTGGCGGGCGGTCGGCACCAGCCAGCCGGGCGCGGCATCACCCAGGCGGCGGTCCAGCATCAACAGCAGCTTGGCCCACTCGGTGAGGTGGCCGGTCTGGAAGCCCCAGGGGCGGAAGATGTTGGTCTTGTCGTCGCGGTTGTAGTCCCAGTCGGGCGTCCAGTCGGTCTTGTAGTGCTCCCAGACCAGGCCGTCGGCCTGCGCCGCCTGGCGCTGGGCGATGGACGTGGCCAGCGTCAGCGCACGGTCCAGGTAGCGCGCCTCCCTGGTGGCAGCGTGGGCAGCCAGCATGGCCTCGCAGGCGTGCATGTTGGCGTTCTGGCCGCGGTAGGAGCCGACTTGCCAGTCGGGCGTGGCCTCGTCGGCGTACAGGCCATGGGCAGGCTCCCAGAAGCGCTGCTCCATCAGATCGAAGGTGGTGGCGATGCCTTCGCGGGCGCTGGCCAAGCCGGCGTCGGCCGCGTGGGCATGAGCCAGCAAGACGAAGGCGAGGCCGTAGCAGTGGTTGGTGCCATCGGTGACCGTCGCCCGGCGGTCGTGCCAGTCCAGCACCCAGGCGTAGCCGCCTTGCGGTTGGGCATGCGCCGTGTTCACGAAGGCCAGCGCGTGCGCCACATCCGTGGTCGCACCGCCAAACCAGCGCCAGGCCAGCGCATGGTTGAACACGAAGCGCGTGCTGCTGACCAGGTGGCGGGTGCGGCGGTCGTAGACGGTGCCGTCGTCCTTGAAGAACTGGAAGCAGCCGCCGGTCTCGTCCTTGACGCGCGGCGCGTAGAAAGCCAGCGTGTGGCGCATATGGGCCCACAGCGCTTCGGGCCGGCGCATGTCGGGTGTCGTCATTTCAGTACCTCGGTCTGCAGGAAACGGGTCAGCTCGTCGGCCATCTGCGCGTGCACATCGATGCGCGGATGGGCATGGGCGAAGGCCTGGAATGTGTAGGTCCACACGCGCGCATCGCCCTCGCCGTGCAGCGTTGCAACCGCCTGTTGCAGCGCGCGCGGGATGGCGGGCTCGTCCTTCCAGGCCGTCATGCCGCCGGCCAGCAGCACGAGCCGGGCCTGCGGGTAACGCGCGCGCAGTTCGCGCACGAACGCCAGGTAGCGTGAAGCGAAGTCGGCGGCTATGCGCTGGCCCTTGGTGCCCGGGAAGCCGTGGTCGTTCTGCCCGAGGTTGACCAGCACCACGTCCGGCGCGCGCGGGTCGGGTGGTGCAACAGCTGCATCCAGCCTCGGCGCGTAGCGGTTCCAGACCTGCGGCATCAGCAGCTCGTTGAAGGTGGCCGTGACGCCGATGCCGCTGACGGCGATGCCCACGTAGTCGGCACCCAGCTTCGCGGCGGTCAGCGCGCCGTAGGCGCGTGTGCCGTCGTGGTAGTACAGGTCGTCGTACTGGTCAGCATCGACGTCGCCATTGCAGGCGCCGGCGGTGATGGAGTCGCCGTAGAACTCCAGCTTCAGCGGCCGGGCTGGTGGCGGGTCCAGCAGCCGGTCGCCTTCGGACAGCCGCAGGCCGTGGAAGGCGACTTCGGCCATGGTCGCCTCGGTGCGCTTGAGGAGCCGCAGCGTGTGTTCACCGTCGGCCAGCGGCTCGCGCAGTCGCCAGACGCTCATGCCCTTGCCCGGCACGGCCAGCGGCAGCGCGCGGCCGTCGATCTCGACCGTGAAGTGGCTGGTGCCCCAGTGCGTGGACGAGAACTCCAGCGTCAGCTCGCGGCCGGTGAAGCGCGCGTGCAGCTCGCTGCCGCTCCAGACCAGCAGCTTGGTGGACGGCAGCGGACCGGGGCCGATGCGGCCGACCCAGCGCAGGCGCGGGTCGGCGGCGGGGATCAGGCCCATGCGGTTGCTCGGCGGCTGCTGCTCGAAGGCACTGGGGCGCAGCGAGGGCGGCAGGATGCCGGCGGACATGATGGCCAACAGGCTGGCCGGACGGCCGCTGCCGGCCCAGGCGTCGCGCTTCACGCGCACCTGCAGCAGGTGGGCCGTGGGCTCCAGGTCGCGGCCCACGACGGTGTAGTGCCAGCCGAGGTAGCCCTTGCGTTCCGGCACATGGCTCTGCAGCGTGACCCAGGGGCCGTCGTCCACGCGCGCTTCCAGGTTGCGGTAGTGCTCGCTCTCGGCGTGGAAGACGGCGACCTCGCTGCCCCAGACCAGGAAACGCGCCTCGGCGTCGTCGGCCGTGGCGATCCAGCCGGGCTGCTGGCCGGTCCATTCCGGGTGCACCTCGCCGCCGCGCGTGAAGCCGCTGTTTTGATAGGGCTTGAGCGTGTCGTTCATCAGCAGCCGCGTGAATTCATGCGCGCGGCCGTGAAGCGGCGCGGGCAGGGGCGTCGTGGTCGCGGCAGCCGTCGCGGCGGCGCGCAGCGTTTCGCCAAGCGCCTGCGCAATGCGCTGGTGGCCGGTGCCGTTGGGGTGCACGGGCTCGTCGTACAGCGCGGCCCAGCGGTCGGTGCCGGCGGCCACGCGGGCTTGCATCCAGGCGCCGAAGTCCAGCGCCGTCAGGCCGTAGTGGGCGGCCAGCTTCAGCTGAAGGTCGGTGGCGTCGCGCGGCTGGTTGCCTTGGTGGGTCAGGCCCAGCACGACGACGGCCGGCTGCTTCTTGGCCGACAGCAGCTTTCGCAGGATGGCTTCATAGCTGCTGCCGCGCACCGCCGGGTCCAGCCATTGATCGTTGACGCTGAACTCGACGACGACCAGGTCGGGTGAAGCGTCCAGCACCTGCGCCTGCAGCCGCTGCACGGCGGCGGCCGAGTCGGTGCCGCTGACACCGGCGTTGACCAGCTGCACACGCGGCCCCAGTGACTTCGCCAGCAGCGCGGCCCAGCCCCGTTCGCGCGGCGGCTGTGCCGCGTAGCCGGTCGTGATGGAGCCGCCCACAGTGGCCAGCGTGATGGGATCGCCGCCGTCCAGCTTCTTCATGACGGCCTGCAGCCGCGTGTCAGCCGCAGTGGCCGCCTGCGCGGTGGCGGCCAGCGTCAATGTCATGGCCAAGGCCAGTCCTTTCGTCCAGGGGGTGTACGTCATCATCGTGGGGCCAGACGTTCGATCATTTCCAGCCCGCTGCGGACATGGTGGTAAGGGCATTCCCAAAGGCCTGCCTTGGGGACGGCTGCGACGACGCGGCCCTGCACGTCCAGCGTCTTGAACCAGTCACCGCCCACGCGGTCCACGTGGTGGCGGTCGATGTAGCGCCAGGCGCGCCAGGCGGCATTGGCGTGGCGCGGGTCGCCGCTGATCTGCCATGCATCCCAGAAGCCCACGACGGCCTCGGCTTGGCACCACCAGTGGCGCTGGTCGTCGGTGATGCGGCCGTCGAAGCGGCCTTCGCCGTGCACGCTGCCGTCGGGCGCCACACCGCGCGCCAGCACCGCGTCGGCCACCTGCACGGCGAGGTCGCGGCTGCGGGCCAGCAGCGTCGCGTCGCCCAGCACGTCGGCGGCGCGCACCAGCAGCCAGGCGGTCTCGATGTCGTGGCCCCACGACACCTGCGGCGTCAGCACGCGCCAGTCGTGCGAGAAGAACAGGCCGAAGCAGCGCGGCCCCGGCAGCCAAATGCGCTCGATGAACAGCACCAGCAGCTCGCGCAGCCGCGCCTCGACGGCCGGCACGCGGTGGTGGCGCAGCAGCTCGGTCAGCGCCTCCAGCACGTGCAGCATGGTGTTCATGGTCTTGGGCGCCGGTGGCTCCTTGTCGGACAGACGGGCGCCGGGCAGCGGTAGCCAGTCGCGCGTGAAGCCCTCCCAGCAGCCGCCGTCGGCCTGGTCGAAGGCATGGGCCTGCAGCAGCTCGAAGAACTCCAGCGCCTGCTGCAACGCCCGTCGTTCAGGATCGGGCCGGGCCGCGTGGGCGGCGCACAGCGCGTAGATGGCGAAGGCCTGCGCGTAGACCTGCTTGTGCGCCGCGAGCGGCTGGCCTTGCGCGTCCACATGCCAGAAGACGCCGCCGTGCTCGGGGTCGGTCAGGCCCTGGCTCACCCAAGCCCAGGCCCAGTCCAGCTGCGGCCTCGGCGGCAGGGCCAGGCGCTGCTCGGCGCTGGCGAAGGTCCACAGCAGCCGCGTGCCCAGCACGGCGCTGCGCGGCGCTTCCAGCACGCGGCCGTCGTTGCTGCGGCCACCCAGCACGCGACCTTCGGCGTCAAAGATCTGTCGCTGCCACCACGGCAGCACGTTTGACAGCAGTTCGTCGCGCCAACGTTCGGCCCACTGGCGCAACTGCTCGGGGGCGAGGGGGTCGAATGCGGTTTGCATGGTCAGCCCTGAGGTGTGTCTGCCGCCAAGCCCTGCGGGCTTGACTTGTCTCGAGTGTTTAGTAAACGCGAGTGATTATCCGCAGATCGATTGTGGCTGAAAGGTCATAAACGCCCATGTTTAATCGGTGCTATCCCTGATCGTGTCATTTGCTGAGGAGAAACAGAATGCGCAACAAATTTCTGTTTAGCAGCGACGGTTTTGGTCGCGACACCTCCTTCCGTGATTCCTGAACGACTGATCGACCTTCATGACGGCTGGCAATTGGCCGAAGCGCCGGACGGCGCCGATGCCGCCGCGCTGGCCGCGATTCCGGCTGCGGACTGGTTGCCGGCTGCCGTGCCGGGCTCGGCGCACGGCGCGCTGCTGGTGGCTGGCCGTGTGCCGGACCCGTTCTATGGCCGCAACGAAGCGCAGCTGCGCTGGGTCGGAGAGCGCACGTGGGCGTGGCGCCTGGACTTCGACGTCACCGGCGAGCTGGCGCCGCGAGAGCAACTGGTATTCGAAGGTCTGGACACGTACTGCGCCGTCTGGCTGAACGGTGAGCTGCTGCTGCAGTCCGACAACATGTTCGTGCCCCACCGTGTGGACGTGCGCGACCGCCTGCGGCCTGGCCGCAACCAGTTGCTGCTGCGCTTCGACCCCGCGCTGGCACGGGCCCGCGAAGTGGAGGCGGTGCATGGCAAGCGCCAGCTGTGGAACGGTGACAGTGCCCGGCTGCATGTGCGCAAGGCGCAGTACCACTTCGGCTGGGACTGGGGCCCGGAGCTGATCGTCAGCGGCCCGTGGCGGCCGGTGCGGCGCTGCAGCGGCGCCGCGCGCATCGCCGACCTGCACTGCCAGGCGGATGTGGATGTGGCCGCGCGCCGCGCCACGCTGCGGATGCTGGCCCAGATCGAAGGCGAAGGCGCGCAACTGCAGGTCGAGTTGCTGGATGCCCAAGGCCGCAGCGTCGCGGTGCAGACCGTGCCTGCCGCCGTTCCGCAGGTCACGCTGGACGTGGTCGACGCGCAGCTGTGGTGGCCGCGCGGCCTGGGCGCACAACCGCTGTACACGCTGGTGGCGCGCGTGCTGGATGGCGACCGGGTGCTGGCCGAGCAACGCCGCCGCATCGGACTGCGCACGCTGCGGCTGCTGCAGCAGCCGGTGCAGGGCGAGGCGGGCAGCAGCTTCCATTTCGAGGTGAACGGCCAGGAACTGTTCGCCGGTGGCGCCAACTGGATTCCGGACGACAGCCTGCTGGAGCGCATCACGCCGGCGCGTTACCGCGAGCGCGTGGCGCAGGCCGCCGACGCGAACATGAACATGCTGCGCGTGTGGGGGGGCGGCATCTACGAGCACGACGCCTTCTATGAGGCCTGCGACGAGCTTGGCGTGCTGGTCTGGCAGGACTTCATGTTCGCCTGCGGCCTGTATCCGGCCAACGAGGCCTTCCAGGCCAGCGTGCGCGCCGAGGCCGAGGCCGCCGTGAAGCGGCTGCGCCACCACGCCTGCCTGGCGCTCTGGTGCGGAAACAACGAGGATTACATGGTGGCCGAGTCGGTCGGGCTGGCCGGCCCCGGCATCCCCGCCGACCGCTACGAGGCGCGGGTGCTCTACGAGCGTCTGCTGCCCGAGGTCTGCGCCGCGCTGGACCCCGACCGCGTCTACTGGCCCGGCAGCCCGTTTACCCCAGGGGCCGATGCCAAGTCGTCCGACGTGACCGTGGGCGACCGCCACAGCTGGGAGGTCTGGCACCAGCAGATGCTGCCCTACCAGCGCTACGGCGAGGTGCAGGCGCGCTTCGTCAGCGAGTTCGGCATGCAGTCGCATCCGTCACTGGCGTTGTTCGAGTCGGTGCTGCCTGAGGTGGAGCGCTTCCCCGAGAGCCAGACAGTGCAGTGGCACAACAAGGCCGGTTCCGGCAACCCGGATGGGCATCGGCGCCTGGCCGTGTACCTGGCCGACAACCTGCGCGTGGGCGCCACGCTGGCGGACCACATCTACGCGACGCAGTTCGTGCAGGCCGAGGCCATGCGCGTGGCCTACCAGGACTTCCGCCGCCGCTGGCAGCATCCCGGCGCCCGGGCCGTGGGCGGGGCGCTGGTGTGGCAGCTCAACGATTGCTGGCCCGTGACGAGCTGGGCGCTGATCGACTCGGCCGGCGTGATGAAGCCGGCCTGGCATGCCGTGCGCCGGGCGCTGGCGCCGCTGGCCGCGGCCGTGCGGCTGGAGGCCGGGCAGGCACGGCTCGCCGTCATGAATGGCACGACGCAGGCACGGGCGCTGCGGCTGCAGCTGCGTGTCTTTGCGCTCGACGGCAGGCTGCTGGCCGAGGCGGACACGCCGCAGCAGGTGGCGGCGTCGAGCAGCGTGGAGACGACGTTGGTGCTGCCCGAGCGAGACGAACCCGTGGTGGCCGAGCTGCTGGCGCTCGATGCCGCCAGCGGCCACGAGCTGGCGCGCGACTGCGCCTGGACCGAGCCTTACAAGTTCTACCGGCTGGGCGGCGCACGCATCGACGTGCAACGCGACGGCCCGACGCTGCTGATCGCTGCCGACCGGCCGGTCAAGGGCCTGTGGCTGCAGGGCGCCGGTGCCGGTGCGGGCATTGACGACAACTTCATCGATCTCGTTCCCGGGGCGCCGCGGCGTGTCGGGCTGACGGGACGCGTGCCCGCAATGGTGACGGCCGTGGCGCTGGACCACCCCGTCACGAGCGTGGTACTGGACAGGGGAGGATGACCGCAGGGTGATGCGGGCAAGCCCTGTAGTTACTAGTCCCGATTGGATTCGGTGTACTGGTTGGTACCGTTAACAAATGGCTGCGGGCCGAGTCCGCCGCCATGAACTGAGGCCCCTGAGGGCCCGAAGATTCCCACCAAAGAGGAGCAACAAGGATGAGACAAGCTTTCAAACAGACAACCTTGTCATCGGCGGTCGCGCAGGCCTTGATGGTCTTGACGCTGCCGGCAATGGCGCAAACCGCGGAACCCCCAAAGTCCCAGCAATTGGAGACGGTGGTCGTTTCGGGCCAGCGGGCAGCGCTGCAGTCCGCGCAGAAGCTGAAACAGGACTCCGACGAGATCGTCGACTCCATCGTCGCGGACGACATCGGCAAGTTGCCGGACCGTTCCGTGTCTGAGGTGCTGCAGCGCATCGTCGGCGTGACGATGGACCGCGTGATGGCACGTGGCGACCCGATGCGTTTCTCCGTAGAGGGCTCGGGCGTCATCATCCGCGGTCTGACCTATGTGTCGTCGCAGCTCAACGGCCGTGAGAGCTTTTCCGCCAACGGCGGCCGGGGCCTGAGCTTCGAGGACGTGCCACCCGAACTGATGGCCGGCGTGGACGTTTACAAGAACCCGTCCGCGGAGCAGATCGAAGGCGCCATTGGCGGCCTCGTCAATCTGCGCACCGCGTTGCCCTTCGACTACAACGGCTTCAAGGGCGGCCTGGGCGTGTCGCTCACGAAGAACGTGCTGCGCGACAACCAGAAGCCGACCGTCTCGGGCCTGCTGTCCAACACCTGGAACACGGACATCGGCAAGGTCGGCCTGTTGGTCCACGTGGCGAATTCCAAGAGCTCGACCCGCACCGATGGCATGGCGGTCGATCCCTACTTCCGGGAGGTGGCTCGTTGGAACCGGCAGGACGACACCAACAACGCCTACTACCTTCCCACCGCTGAAAACCATTGGTTCCCCAAGGCAATGGGCTGGCAAACGCTCGCCTTTGACCGCACGCGCCAAGGGACGTACGTGGCAGGCCAGTGGAAGAAAGACAACCTGCAGGCGTCGGCGACCTTTTTCCGCTCCAAGTACGACTTCTACTGGGATGAAAGCTCCATCGCCAGCCAGGCGGACCCGTACTCGTCGGTGGTGTCCAACGCCACGTGGGGCAGCAACGGTGCACTGCTGACAGGCACCCTCACCGATCCCCAGAAGGGCGGCATTCCCTTCAACGCCAACACGCGCTTCTCGAAGAGCAATTCGGACACGAAGGAATCGACGTTCAACCTGGTGTGGACGCCGAGTGCCAACTGGCGGATCGCCAACGACTTCCAGTTCATCGAGTCCCGCAGCGGCAACATCGACTCGACGGTGGCGACCGGCATCAACATGCCCAAGCAGACCTTGGACATGACCGGCGATTTGCCACGCCTGGTGCTGGATGCGCAGGACATGGCGTACCTGGCCGACCCGTCCAAGTACTACTGGGCGTTCACGATGGAGAGGCTGTCGCAGAGCAAAGCCACGCAAAAGGCCTGGAAGGGGGACGTCAAGTACAACTTTGACCACCCCGTGCTCCATGACGTGCGCTTCGGCCTGCGCTTCACCGATCGCGACGTGACCAACAAGGTGCCTCGCTGGTACAACTGGCAGGCTGTATCGCAGACGTGGCAATCCGCCGAATTCGACCAGGGCGCGATTGGCCAGAATTGGGACTGGCACCCCATCAAGAGCCTGGCCTACCTGTCGCGCTTCGGGGGTCAGACGCAGGTCAAGCCGTTCAACAACTTCATGAACGGCAAGAACAGCGTCGCGTCGCTGGTACTCCCGACGATGGCGGTGGCTGCGAACTACCCCGACTCCTACTCGGAACTGCACAGCTACTACACCACGCTGTGCGAGGAATACAAGGCCGAGAAGATCGCGAATGGCGGCAATCCCACCAACAGCTGCAACCCCGCGTTCACCCCGCCCGTGCCCGGTGCCGCCCCGCGTGACAACATGCAGCACGAAACCACCAAGACGGCCTATGCGCAGCTGCGTTTCGGGTTCGACGAGTGGAACGTGCCTGTCGATGGCAACGTGGGTCTTCGCGTCGTCAACACCAAGTACGACTCGTCGGGCTACCAGTCGCTGAACTATCAGGCGACCGATGCGGTGACCGGGCCGTTGATCGGCGGCCCGATTCCCGTGTTCACCAGCTACCAGAGGCCGATCGAGGTCGACAACAGCTACACCGACGTGCTGCCCAGCCTGAACTTGCGCTGGAAGTTGAACGACAAGATGCAGTTGCGGTTTGCGTACGCGAAGGCCGTCGCGCGTCCTGACCTCAGTGCGCTGCAGCCGAGCCTGATCCTGGATGCGGGTAGCGCCACCGTCCGGACGATCGTGGATCGCACGGTCACGCCGGAAGTGCGAACCAACTACGTGGACGACCTCCGCAACCGCGGCCAAGCCTTGGGCAACCCGAAGTTGAAGCCGGTCAAGTCCGACCAGTTTGACGTCTCTGCCGAGTGGTACATCGACAAGGCCAGTTCGATCACGATGGCGGTTTTCAACAAGCGACTCAAGGACGTGATCGTCAATCAGGTGGGCATCCTGACGGCGGCGGACAACGCTGGCACGGTGCATGACTTCGCCTACTCGACGCAAGTGAACGGCTCCAAGGGCTGGGCGCGCGGCGTGGAGCTGGCTGTGCAGCACTACTTCAACGGGCTGCCGGGCTTGCTCCAGGGCTTGGGTGTGCAAGCCAACGCGACCTACGTGGACAGCAAGCAGAAGCGCTACAACGCGGTCGGCGGCAACCTGTGGTGCAGCAGCGCCGCTGACGGCCGTAACCTGAACCTGTTCGTCAACGGTTGCGACACCAACGGCCAGTCCTACGGCGACCACCCGCTGCCCAACCTGTCGCGCAAGGCTTTCAACCTGGCTGTTCTGTACGACCACGGTCCGATCTCGGCGCGCGTGGCGTACTCGTGGCGCGGCAAGTTCCACAACGGTGTCGCGTTCCCGGA
Source organism: Pelomonas dachongensis (assembly GCF_043555865.1). NCBI lineage: Bacteria > Pseudomonadati > Pseudomonadota > Betaproteobacteria > Burkholderiales > Sphaerotilaceae > Roseateles > Pelomonas dachongensis. The sequence goes on along the minus strand of NZ_JBIGHY010000002.1, from coordinate 506,190 downwards.
CAACACCGGGCCGAACCAGACCAACGGCCTGAATGCCAATCCGGACAGCCCGCAGTACGGACGCAACAACATGCCGCTGGGCCTGCCGATCTGGACGGATGACTTCGGTCAGCTGGACATGGGCGTGCAGTACAAGTTCAACAACAACCTGACGTTCGCGTTCGAAGGCCAGAACCTGACCGACGCGGTCTACAAGCAGATGATGCAGCAGCACATCGGCTTCACAGGCCGGAGTTGGTTCGTTTCGGGTCCGCGCTACTCGCTGTCGGCACGTCTGAACTTCTGATCGAAACCGGGTTTTCCCGGCTCCCGAAGGGCCTGGCGCTGTGGTGCCAGGCCTTTCTTTTAAGTTAGCGTCGTGGCCGACAACGAAAGAGCTCCCATGGAGAAACAACGCACGCCGGACGGCGGGCCGCTGCGCCGCATCGTCATCGTCGGCGGCGGCACGGCCGGCTGGATGACGGCCGCGCCGCTGGGCCAGCTGATGGCGCGCGTGGACCCCAAGGCGCGCTGCGAGATCGTGCTGATCGAGTCGCCTGACATTGGCACCGTGGGCGTGGGCGAGGCCACGCTGCCCACCATCCGCTTCTACAATCGCACGCTCGACCTCGACAACGCGGAGTTCATCCGCAAGACCCAGGCGACCTTCAAACTGGGCATCGAGTTCAAGGACTGGGGCCACCTCGGCAACCGCTTCTTCCATGGCTTCGGCGAGTTCGGGCCGGCCATCCAGAACCGCTCGTCGGTGATGCACTGGCTGCGTCTGCGCAGCATGGGTGGCATGGACAGCCACGAGCACTGGTCCACCGCGACCGTGATGGCGCTGCGCAATCGCTTCGTGCCGCCGGACGGCGATGCGCCGTCGGCGGCGAACGCCTACTCCTACGCCTTCCATTTCGACGCCGGCCTGTATGCCGCCTACCTGCGCGACTACGCGATGGCACGCGGCGTGAGTCGCGAGGAGGGCACCATCGTCGACGTGTCGGTGCGCCCGGGCGACGGCTTCGTCACCGCCGTCACGCTGGACGACGGCCGGCGCATCGAGGGCGACCTGTTCATCGACTGCTCGGGCTTCCGTGCGCTGCTGATCGAGGGTGTCTGCAAGGCCGGCTACCACGACTGGACGCATTGGCTGCCCTGCGACAGCGCGCAGGCCGTGCCATGTGACAAGACGGCGCCGCTGACGCCCTACACGACCTCCACCGCCCGCAGCGCCGGCTGGCAGTGGCGCATCCCGTTGCAGCACCGCACGGGCAACGGCCATGTCTACTGCAGCGGCTACACCAGCGACGACGAGGCCGGCCGCGTGCTGCTGCAGAACCTGGACGGCCCCGCGCTGGGCGAGCCGCGCCAGCTTCGCTTCAAGACCGGCATGCGCCGCAAGACCTGGGACCGTAACGTCGTCGCCATTGGCCTGTCGTCTGGTTTCGTGGAACCGCTGGAGTCGACCAGCATCCAGCTCATCATGGACGGCGTAGGCCGACTCATTGAGCTGTTCCCCGACAAGCGCTGCGACCGTCACCTGGCGAACGAATACAACCGCCGCATGGCGCAGCAGTACGAGTCCATCCGCGACTTCATCGTGCTGCACTACAAGCTGACGGCTCGCGACGACAGCGAGTTCTGGCGCTACTGCTCGGGCATGTCCATCCCGGACACGTTGAACCACCAGATCGAGCTGTTCCGCCGAAGCGGCCGGGTGACGATCCTGGACCCCGACGGCTTTGCCGAGCCTTCGTGGGTGTCGCTGCTGCTGGGCCTGGATTGCTGGCCACAGCGCCTGGACCCGCTGCTGCAACAGGTGGATGAGCGGGCGCTGCGCACCCACTTCGAGCGTTTGCGCCAGGCCATCTCGCAGACCGTGGACGGCATGCCCGACCACGGCGCCTTCATCGACCGGTACGTGCGTGCCGAACCCCTGCAGAGAGCCCGGCCATGAGCAGCGATCAAGCCATTCGCCGCATCGTCATCGTCGGCGGCGGTTCTGCTGGCTGGATGACGGCCGCGCCGCTGAGCCAGTTGTTCGGCACGCTGCCTGGCGGCGAGGCCAACCCGGTGGCACGCGAGGTCGTGCTGATCGAGTCGCCTGACATCGGCACGGTGGGCGTGGGCGAGGCCACGCTGCCCAGCATCCGCTACTACAACGACGCGCTGGGCATCGACAACGCCGACTTCATGCGCAAGACGCAGGCGAGTTTCAAGCTGGGCATCGAGTTCAAGGACTGGGGCTACGTCGGCAACCGCTTCTTTCACGGCTTCGGCGGCTTCGGGCCGGCCATCCTGAACCGGTCATCCGTGGCGCACTGGCTGCGGCTGCAGCGCCAGGGCGGCATGCCGAGCTACGAGCAGTGGTCCGCCGCCACCGTGATGGCGCGCCGCAACCGCTTTGCGGTGCCCGATGCGGGCGCCGCGTCCGCGGCCAATGCGTACTCCTACGCGTTCCATTTCGACGCCGGCCTGTATGCCAACTACCTGCGCGACTACGCGATGACACGCGGCGTGAAACGCGAGGAGGGCACCATCGTCGATGTGTCGGTGCGCCCCGGCGACGGCTTCGTCACCGCCGTGACGCTGGCCGATGGGCGGCGCATCGAGGGCGACCTGTTCATCGACTGCTCGGGCTTCCGGGGGCTGCTGATCGAGGGCGTATGCAAGGCCGGCTACCACGACTGGACGCATTGGCTGCCCTGCGACAGCGCGCAGGCCGTGCCATGTGACAAGACGGCGCCGCTGACGCCGTACACGACCTCCACCGCTCACAGCGCCGGCTGGCAGTGGCGCATCCCGTTGCAGCACCGCACCGGCAACGGCCATGTCTACTGCAGCAGCTACATCAGCGACGACGAGGCCGGCCGCATGCTGCTGAGCAACCTGGACCGCGCCGCGCAGGATCAGCCACGCCAGCTGCGCTTCAAGACCGGCATGCGGCGTCGCATCTGGGAGCGCAACGTCGTCTCCATCGGCCTGGCCTCGGGCTTCCTGGAGCCGCTGGAGTCCACCAGCCTGTCGCTGGTCATCCACGGCGTCAGCGCGCTGGTGGAACTGTTCCCCGACCGCGCCTGCGAGCCCCACCTGGTGGACGAGTACAACCGCCGGATGCGGCAGCAGTACGAGTCCATCCGCGACTTCATCATCCTGCACTACAAGCAGACCTCGCGCGACGACAGCGAGTTCTGGCGGTACTGCCGCTCCATGTCCATCCCGGACACGCTGGCCCACCAGATGGACGTCTTCCGCCGCAACGGTCGCGTCACCATCCTGGACCGCGACAGCTTCGGCGAGGACTCGTGGTGGTCGCTGTTCCTGGGGCTGGGCATGCAGCCCGACAGCGTGGACCCGTTGCTGGCTCAGGTGGACGAGGCCACGCTGCGCGAGCACTTCAAGCGGTTGCACATGGCCGTCTCGCGAACGGTGGACGGCATGCCGGACCATGCGGCCTATCTGCAGCGCCTGATCGCGGCACGGGGCTGAGGCCCCGGGGGCTCAGAAGCTGTGCCGGATGCCCAGCGCCAGGATGCTGGATCGGCCGTCCGGCGAGATACCCACGCCGTTGAATGCCGGCGTCTCGCGCAGGCCCAGCGCGGCCAGGATGGCGTCGGGACCGCCCGCCACCGGGATGGGCCGGGGGCCGCTCGCCGTCACGCCGACGATGGGCAGCACGCGGCCCTGCTGGTCCTCGGCCACGGCCAGGCGCGAATACAGCACGGTGCGTTTGGACAGCGCGTAGTCCACGCCCAGCATCAGCCCCAGGTTCTTGCCGCGCGTGAAGTTGGTGAAGCGGCTTTCGCCGGCCTCGCCGATCCAGACCAGGTTGCCGACCGGCAGCCGCGCGCCGATGACCACCGTCTGCAGCTTCGGATCGAACCCCCCGGCGCTAGGCAACTGCAATGGCGGCTGGCCGGGCAGGTTCAACGCGTTGCCATCGAAGTAGCGACCGACGTGCGCCATGGCGTGCAGCGACGGCCCCTCGACCGACAGCGAGTACTTCGCGCTCAGCGCAAAGCCCCAGTAGCGGTCCAGCTCGAAGACCGAGCCGCCCTGCGACAGCACCGGCACGCCGAACTCGTTGTAGTGGACACCGGCGCTGGCGCTGAATGTCGGCGAGGTGTAGGCCAGGAACAGGCCGCCGGACCGCCCGCGCTTGCCGCCGGATTCCGTGCTGCTTGCCTCGGCGCCGGCATTGGCGGCGCCCAGCATCGACCCGGTGGCTGCCGTGGCGGCGCTCCCCCGGGCCGGGCTGACGACACGCGCGACGCCGGCGTTGGGGCTGTAGGCCAAGGCCGCCGCGAAACCACCGCTGCGCACCCAGTAGCTGATCTGGTTGTCCTGCCTGATCTGCAGCGTGTTGGTGACCAGGCCGGCGGTGAACAGGTCGGTGCCGCCCAGGGCATCAGCCGTGTTGGTAGCGAAGGTGTAGAAGATGGGCGCGTACTGCCGGCCCAGGCGCACCTCGCCGGCCGGCGTTGTCAGGTAGACCATGGCCTGCTTGCCGAAGAAGCGGCCGTCCTGCGACAGCGTGCCGTCGTCGCTGCCCGGCTGCGACTCCAGCACGAAGCCGGCCGCATAGCCGCCGCCCAGGTCCTCGCGCCCCTTCAAGCCCAGCGTGTTGGTTCGCGACAGGCTCTGCGTGACACGCGTGCGCGTGCCCGCGCTGCCGGGCGGGAAGATCAATGCCGCCGAGGCGCCCGTGGGTGTGCCGGCGCTACCGGTCCGCTTGTGGGTGGTGTCGACGGCGGTGTCGAGGTTGCCATAGACGGTCAACGTGGTTTGCGCGCCGGCCGAGAAGGCGCAGCCGGCGAGCGTGGCCGCGATGCCGGCGCGGGGATGAAACTTCATGCGTGTCTCCTCGATGGTCGTGGGCTTCAGGAGGCCTGTTCGCAACCCGGCGGCGTGTAGCTCAGCTCGCGCTGCACGTTCGGCGCGTCGCAGGACTTCTTGTCGACGGGGGCCGCGCAGGCGGCCAGCGCGGCGAGCAGGGCGAAGAGAGAAATGCGAAGGTAGGTGTTCACGTATGCACTCCTTGGATGAGCCCCGCAGGGCGTTGGACGAGATCAGTTCAGGCCGAGCGACTTGCGCAGGCTCTTGTCGACGGGGCCGGCCGGCATGAAGCGGCGCAGCTTGGCCAGCAGCGAGGCCTGGCCGCGCGGCGTGCGCCGCATGCGCCAGGGCCCCAGTGCGGCCTCGACGACGGTGTCGGCCACCCGCGACGGCTCGTCGCCGCGGCTGACATTGGCGGACACGGCGCGCACCACGACCTCGCGCTCGCGGTCATAGGCACCGATGGGCGCGGCGGCCAGCGGCGAGTTGGCTTCGAGGTTCGTGCGCGTGTAGAACGGTTGGACCAGCGTGACGCGAATGCCGAAGCCGCGCACCTCGTGGTCCAGGCTTTCGGAAAGGCCCTCCACCGCGTGCTTGGACGCGGCGTAGAGCCCCATGTAGGGCGCCGGCAGGAAGCCCAGCACGGAGCTGATGTTGACGATGCGGCCTTGCGCCTGAGTGCGCATCTGCGGCAGCACGGCCTGTGTGACGCGCAACACGCCCAGCACGTTGGTGTCGAACAGCCCGGCGGCCTCGGCTAGCGAGGTCTCTTCCACCGCGCCGACGAGGTTGAAGCCGGCGTTGTTGACGAGCACGTCGATGCGGCCCGCGCGGCCGATGACCTGGGCCACGCCGGCACGCACCGAGGCCTCGTCGCGCACGTCCATCGCGACGAGTTCGAGGCCCGGCACCGGTAGGGCCTTTTGCAGGTTGCGCACGGTGCCGAACACGCGGCAGCCCTGCGCGGCGAAGCGCTGGGCGGTGACCAGGCCGATGCCGGACGACACGCCGGTGACGAGGACGACGGGGGATGAGGACATGGGATCTCCTGGGTGAGTGGGCAAATCGACGCGAAGCGCGGCCCCCGCGTGCGGCAGCACGCGGGGCGCTTTATCAAGCGGTTAGGGCGGTGAGTGCAGAAAGAGCGGTCAGCCAGTGACCGCGGGGGCGGGGCTGGCCGGCTGCGGGCCGGCCACCGCGCTTTCTCCGCCGGGGCGGATGCGGAACCAGATCGCGTACATCGCTGGCAGGAACACCAGCGTCAGCACCGTGCCCGCCAGCGTGCCGCCGATCAGCGTGTAGGCCAGCGTGCCCCAGAACACCGACTGCGTCAGCGGCATGAAGGCGAAGATGGCCGCCAGCGCCGTCAGGATGACCGGTCGCGCGCGCTGCACGGTGGCCTCGACCACCGCCTGGAACGGCGGCAGACCGGCCTGCTCGTTGTGGTGGATCTGCCCGATCAGGATCAGCGTGTTGCGCATCAGGATGCCCGACAGCGCGATCAGTCCCACCAGCGCGTTGATGCCGAAGGGCTGGGCGAACAGCAGCAGCGTGGGCACCACGCCGATCAGGCCCAGCGGGCTGGTCAGGAACACCATCACCATGGCCGACAGCGAACGCACCTGCAGCACCAGGATCAGCAGAGTGGCCGCCAGCATGATCGGGAAGATGGGCAGCATCGCAACCGTCGCCTTGCCTGACTCCTCGATGGAGCCGGCCTCGTCGATGCGGTAGCCGGCGGGCAGCTGATCGATGAAGGGCTGCAGCTGCCGCGTGATGGCGGTGGAGACGTCGGGCGGCTGCAGGTCTTCGGCAATGTCGCCGCGCACGGTGATCGTCGGCATGCGGTCGCGCCGCCGCATGACGGGTTCTTCCATGTGCACCTCCACCTCGCCCACCTGCGACAGCGGGATGCGCTCGCCGTGGGCGCCGGCCAGCGTGAAGTCGCCGATGCGGGCGGGGTCCAGCCTCTGCTTGCCGGCGGAGCGCGCGACGACTTGGACGGTGCGGATGTCCTCCCGCACCATCGTGACCGGCACGCCGCTGAGCAGGAACTGCAGCTGCTGCGCCACCGCGCTGGACGTCAGCCCCAGCGCCTGCAGTCGGTCCTGCTGCAGCGTGAAGTGCAGCACGGGCGTGCGCGTGCCCCAGTCGGTGTTGACCGTGCGCATCAAGGGGCTGGCGGCCATCACCCGTTCGACGTCCGCGGCGATCTCGCGCAGCACCTCGGGGTCGGGTCCCGAGACGCGGTAGGCCACGGGGAAGGGCGAGTAGGGGCCGAACACCAGCTGCGTGACGCGCAGCCGCGCCTCGGGGGCGAGGCCGTCGGCGATGGCCTGGCGCAGGCGGTGCTTCAGCGCTTCGCGCTCGTCCTGGCTGTCGGTGCGCACGACGATCTTGGCGAACGACGGGTCGGGCAGCTCGGGCGACATCGAGAAGTAAAAGCGCGGCGCCCCTTGGCCCACGTATGCGGTGACGATGCGCGCCTCGGCCTGCTTAGCCAGCCAGGCCTCCACCTTGGCGGCGGCGGCGCTGGTCTGCGTGATAGCGGTGCCGTAGGGCATCTGCACTTCCACCAGCACCTCGGGCCGGTCTGAGATCGGGAAGAACTGCTTCTTCACCACCGCCATGCCCAGTACCGACAACACGAACAGCGCGACCACCGAAGCCGCCACGCCCCACTTGCGGGCGATGACGCGGCCCAGAAGCTGGCGGAAACGGTTGTAGCGCGGCGTGTCGTAGATCGCCTCGTGGCCACCTTCGATCTTCTTGAAGTCGGGCAGCAGCTTGACGCCCAGGTACGGCGTGAACACCACGGCCACCACCCAAGACGCGATCAGCGCGATGCCGACGATCCAGAACATGTTGCTGGTGTACTCGCCGGCCGTGGAGCGGGCGAAGCCGTTGGGCATGAAGCCCACCGCGGTGACCAGCGTGCCCGACAGCATGGGCGCCGCCGTGTGGCTCCACGCATAGGCCGAGGCCGCGAGGCGGCTGTAGCCTTCCTCCATCTTCACCACCATCATCTCGATGGCGATGATGGCGTCGTCCACCAGCAGGCCCAACGCCAGGATCAGCGAGCCCAGCGTGATGCGGTCGAAGTTCTTGCCCGTGGCCAGCATGACGACGAACACCGCCGCCAGCGTCAGCGGCACAGCGGCCGCCACGACGACGCCCACGCGCCAGCCCATGCTGACGAAGCACACCACCAGCACCACCAGCAGCGCGGCGAAGAACTTCATCATGAACTCGTCCACCGACGAGGCGATGTTGACGGCCTGGTCGGTCACCTTGGTGAGGCTGATGCCCGTCGGCAACTCGGCGTTGATGCCTTTCACCTCGCCGTCCAGCGCCTTGCCAAGGTCAAGGCCGTTCCAGCCGTCACGCATGACGATGCCCAGCAGCAGCGCCGGCTCGCCGCCGTTGCGGATCAGCAGCGTCGCCGGGTCTTCGTGGCCGCGTTTGACCGTCGCGATGTCCGACAGCTTCAGCGTGCGGCCCTGCGCCACCACCGGCGTGTCGCGGATTTTCTGCAACTGGTCGAAGGCGCCCTGCACGCGGACGAACACCTCGGGGCCGCGCGTCTCGATGGAGCCGGCCGGCGTCAGTGCGTTCTGGCCGTTCAGCGCGGCGAACACATCCTGCGGGCCCAGGCCCAGCGTGGCCAGCCGCTCGTGGGAGAACTCCACGAAGATGCGCTCCGGCTGCTCGCCGACGATGTTGACCTTTTTGACGCCCGGCACGTGCAGCAGGCGCTGGCGCAGCTGTTCGGCATCGCGCACCAGCAGGCGCTGGGCCTCCCCCTTGGCCTTCAACGCGAACAGCGCGAAGGTCACGTCCGAGTACTCGTCGTTGACGAACGGCCCGATGACGCCGGGCGGTAGGTGGCTGACCTCGTCGCTGATCTTCTTGCGGGCCTGGTAGAACTCGTCCTGCACCTCGGCCGGCGGCGTCTTGTCCAGCAGCGTCAGCGTCGTGAACGCCAGACCGGGGCGCGTGTAGGTCTCGCTGCGGTCGTACCAGCGCAGCTCTTGCAGGCGTTTCTCGATCTTCTCGGCGACCTGGTCCTGCATCTGCTGCGCGGTGGCGCCGGGCCAGGCGGTGACGATGGTCATCACCTTGATCGTGAAGGAAGGGTCCTCGGCGCGGCCCAGCTTGAAGAAGGCCATCAGCCCGGCCAGCGAGATCAGCACCAGCAGGAAGACGGTAATGGCGCGTTCGCGCACCGCGAGCGCCGACAGGTTGAAGCGCCCCTCGCTCACGGCCGGCTCCCTGCGGCGGCGTTCGCCATCACGCGCACCGGCTGGCCGTCGCGCAGCAGATGCGCGCCCAGCGCCACCACCTGCTCGCCACGCTGGATCTGCCCCGTCACCTGCGCGCGGTCGTCATCGATGCGCTGGACGACCACCGGCCGCCACGACACCTTCCCCGGCGACCCGGCGACGGCCCACAAGCCCGCGCCCTTGCCGGTGTCCAGCACCGCCGTGATGGGCACCTGCAGCGCCCGCGTGGCTGCTGCCCCGTCCGCCAGCCGCACGGTGACCGTGGCGCCCAGCGCTGCTTGGGCCAGTTCACCGTCCAGCAGATAGCGCGCCTCGAAGGTGCGGGTCAGGCGGTCGGCGGTGCTGGACAGCTGCCTCAGCTTCGCGCCGGCGACGATGTCCTCCCTGCCGAACAGCTGGGCCTCGGCCCGCGAGCCTATGGCCGGGCGCAGCGTCTCGGGCAGCTGCACGACGGCCTCGCGCGGCCCGGCGTGCGCGAGGCGCACGACCGGCTGGCCTGCAGCCACCACCTGGCCCGGCTCGGCCAGCGTGTCGGTGACCACGCCATCGGCATCGGCAACCAGTTCCGCGTAGCGGCTGGCATTGCCGGCCACGCTGGCCTGCGCTTGAGCGGCGGCAAGCTGGGCCTTGGCGGCATCGGCCGCCGCCTTGACCTGGTCGTAGGCGGCCGAGGAGATGGCGCCGGTGCCGCGCAGGTCGCGGTAGCGCAGCTCATCGTCCGCCGTCTGCTGCGCGCGCGCCCGGGCTGCGGCGACCGCCTCGTGCTGGGCTTCGGCGGCCAGCTTCAGGTCCACGGGGTCGATGCGCATCAGCGGCTGGCCGCGCTTGACCTTCTGGCCGGCGTCCACCAGGCGTTGCAGGACCTTGCCCGGCACCCTGAAGCCCAGATCGCTCTGCACCCGTGCCGCCACCGTGCCGGTGAAGGCGCGCGAGGCGCTTGCGGCGTCTTCGACGGCTGCGGTGCGCACCAGCGGCGGCAGCGTGCGCGGGTCGTCAGTCTTGGTGGACTGGCCGCAAGCGGCCAGGGCCAGTGGCAGCGTGCAGATGACGGCTGAAAAGAGGGGGCGGCGCCGGCGCATGAAGGTCCCTTGGATAACGAATCAGGACCTTCATTTTTATTCGAGTGACCAAAACAGTCAATGGTCACAATGAAATCAGGGTGACAAACTTCGCAGCACCAGGCTGGCCAGCAGTGTGGGCGCCTGGTCCGTGCTGTCCAGGCTGTGCTGGAGCAGCAGGGGGTTGAGGTAGGGGCGCATCACCAGCTGGATGGACATCACCGCCTCGTCCAGCGGCGTCTTGCGCTCGAAGTCGCCGCTTTGCCGGCCTTCCTGCAGCAACTCGCGTAGCAGCGCCTGGAAGCGCTCCTCATAGGCGATGACCGCCTGCCAGCGCTCGGACGCCGCCGAGGCCGCGATCTCGTAGAGCTTGCGGTCCTGCACGAACAGTCGAAGGCTGGCCTCGGTGCTGGCCTTGAACAGGCGGCGCAACTTGTCCGGCGGCAGCTTGGCGTCGGCGATGGCGGCGGCCACCTCGACCTCGATCTGGCGCAGGCAGTTCACGCAGATCAGCTCGCCGATGGCCTGCTTGGATTCGAAGAACTTGTAGATGTAGGCCTTGGAAAAGCCGATGGCCTTGGCCAGGTCGGACACCGTGGTCTTCTCGTAGCCATAGCGACTGAAGTGCTCGGTCGCCGCCACGACGATCTGGTCCCGCACTTCATGGTCGGCTGGCCCCCGGGTCGGCGCGGCAGGGGTGTTCGTTTCCGTCATGATCGCCAGCTTACGGCAGGCGAACTCATTGGACAACATGTGACCATTTGGTATTATGGTCACCATTGATTATGGAGTTCATGCCATGCCTTCACGCCTGACGTTCGTGGTGCTTGCCATTGCCAGCCTGGTTACCACTCTGGTTGCGGGCTGTGCCGTCGGCCCCCGATACGCACCCGCGCCGGTCCCGCTGCCCGACCGCTTCGCCGGCCAGGACGCCGTGGACCGCCGGCAGGCGGCGGGCAGCGCCGACCTGGCCGAATGGTGGGCGGCTTTCGACGACGTGCAACTGGGCCGGCTCGTGACGCTGGCCCTGCAGCAGAACCTGGACCTGGCGCAGGCGACTGCCCGCGTTGCCCAGGCCCGCGCTGCGGTGGGGCAGGCCGACGCGGCTCTGCTGCCGGCGGGCAACGTCGGCGCCCAGGCCGCCCGCGCGCAGCAGTCGGTGCAGACGCCGCTCGGCCAGGTGCTGAACGCCACGCCGGGCTTCGACCGGCAGGGCAGCGCCTACGAGGCCAATGCCAGCGTGGGCTGGGAGCTGGACGTGTTTGGCGGTCTGCGCCAGGGCAGGGATGCGGCGCGCGCGGAGTACGAGGCTTCAGAGGCCGGCGCCGCCGCCACGCGCCTGCTGGTGGCCGCGCAGACGGCCGATGTCTATGTCGCCATCCGCGGCCTGCAGGCGCGCCTGGCCATCGCCCGCCAGCAGGTCCAGACCCGCCAGGAACTGCTCGACAAGCTGCGGCTGCTATACGGCAAGGGGCTGGTGGCCGAGCTGCAGGTGCAGCAAGCCGAGGGGGCGCTGGCGCAAGTGCGCGCGTCGGTGCCCTCGCTGCAGACCGGTCTGATGACGGCCATGCACGCGCTGGACGTGCTGCTCGGCGGGCTGCCCGGTACGCACAGCGCTGCTCTGGGTGGTGGCGGCATCCCCGCCGCGCCGCGGGTGACCGCGTCCGGCGCGCCGGCCGAGCTGCTGCGCCGTCGCCCGGACCTCATCGCGGCCGAGCGCCGCGTTGCCGCAGCCAACGCCCGTCTCGGTGTCGCCATGGCCGAGTACTACCCCAAGTTTTCGCTGTCTGGCCTGGTCGGCAGTGCGACGTCGGTGTCCGCGGACAACCTCTTCACGGGCGGCGCTAGCCAGGCGGCCGGCGTGCTGGGCCTGCGCTGGCGCCTCTTCGATTTCGCGCGCATCGACGCGCAGATCGAACAGGCCCGCGGGCAGGAGGCCGAGTTGCTTGCCGCCTACCGGCTGGCCGCGCTGCGCGCCACGGAGGATGTGGAGAACGCCTTCTCCGCGCTGGTGAACCGCGAGACGCAGACAGCCGAGCTGGCGCGTGCCTTGGAGTCGCTGACCCGTGCGCGCGCCGCCACCTGGGCGGCCTATCAGGAAGGCGTGGTGAGCCTGATCGAGGTGCTGCACGCCGACGAAACCCTGCTGCGCGCCGCCGACGCCCGGGCGCAGGCGCAAGCCGATGCCACCCGTGCCGCGGTTGCGGCCTTCAAGGCGCTGGGGGGTGGCTGGCAGCCGCTTCCGCTGGGCAGCGTCGCCGCGGCGCAGGTCCGCTAGCCGCAGCGGCGTAGCGTCAAATGCAATCCCACCCCAGCCGCACCATCCCGCAGTGCCGGCACACGAACTTGTAGAAGGCGTTGTCGCTGGCCGGCTCGTAGTCGCGCGTGGCCGCGGTCCATTGCTTGTCGGTCTTGGCGTAGCGCTGGCACCAGTCGGCCTTCACGGCGTCGCTGGCGGCTTGCACGTCCTTCTCCGACGCATCGCCGTGGAACTCGCAGGCGTCGTTGCAATGCGTCAGCCATTCTTCCTGCTGCCAGCAGGAGTAGCCCGGCGTGCGCATGCTCACCTCGTCAATGATGTCCTGCGCCAGGCTGGCGGTCACCAGCGGCGCCGGGTCCGAGAAGCTGGCGCCCAGCTTGGCTGCAGCCGAGCCGTCGGCAATGCACCAGGGGCACAGCTTCTCGTCCAAGTCGGTGGTCGCGTAGACCGGCTGCACGTAGACGAAGCCACGCGGCTCACCGCAGCAGGCGCAGCTGACGGCGCGGGGCTCGATGGCGCCGGTGGCCAGCGGGTCGGGGTGGTAGCGGAAGTGGGGCAGGTCCATGTCGTCACGCTACCAGAGCCCATGCCATGGCGTCAGCGCCCGGCGCGCTCCCGCAGGAAGTCCGCATACGCCAGCGCGCTGCGCTTGAGCGTGCGTTGCTGGGTCTCGAAGTCCACATGCACGAGGCCGAAGCGGCGCTCATAGCCGAAGGCCCATTCGAAGTTGTCCAGCAGCGACCAGACGAAATAGCCGCGCACGTCCACGCCGTTGTCCATCGCCCGCGAACAGGCCGCGAAGTGGCGCTTCAGGTAGCTCTGGCGCTGTGCGTCATCCACGCCGCTGCCTTCCACCGTGTCGGCGCTGGACATGCCGTTTTCGGTGATGAAGATGGGCGGCAGGTTGGGGTACTCGTGCTTGAAGGCTTCAAGCAGGTCTTGCAGGCCTTGTGGGTAGACCTCCCAATCCATGGTCGTGCGCTCCACGTCGGGCTCGCGCACCCAGTCAATGCTGTCGGGGCCTGTGGAGCGCAGCACGGCGCGGCTGTAGAAGTTCAGCCCCAAGTAGTCGATGGGGCGGCGGATGATGTCCATGTCGCCGGTCAGCGCCAGCGGCTCGCAGCCCTTCCAGTAGCGCCACAGGTCGGCCGGGTATTCGCCCTTCAGCAGCGGGTCCAGCACCCAGCGGTTCTGGTAAGTCTCGAACAGCAGAGCGGCGTCGCGGTCGGCCGGCGTGTCGGCCAGCGGATAACCCGGCGCCACGTTGGCGACGATGCCGTGCTGCGCCTTCGGGTCGTTGGCGCGCATGGCCGGCAGGGCCAGGCCGTGGCCCAGCAGCAGGTGATGCATGGCCTGCACGCCCCAGCGCGGCACTTCGAGGCCCGGCGCATGGTGGCCGTTGCCGTACCCCAGGTAGGCCGAGCACCAGGGTTCGTTGTGCGTGGCCCAGGCGGTCACGCGACCGCCGCCGAGGCGGCGCGTCATCAGGTCCGCGTAGTCGGCGAAGCGGTAGGCGGTCTCGCGGTTCAGCCAGCCGCCCTTGTCTTCGAGGTGCTGGGGCAGGTCCCAGTGGTACAGCGTCACGTAGGCGGCGATGCCGCGCTCGGCCATGCCGTCCAGCAGGCGTTTGTAGAAGTCGATGCCGCGCTCATTGGGCTGGCCCACCTCATTCATCACGCGCGGCCAGGCGATGGAGAAGCGGTAGGCGTCCACGCCCAGGTGCTTCAGGATGTCCAGGTCTTGCTCGAAGCGGTGGTAGTGGTCGCAGGCCACGTCGCCGTTCTCGCCGCGCAGCACCTTGCCGGGTGTGGCGCAGAAGCGGTCCCAGATGGATTCCAGCCGGCCGTCCTCGCGGGCCGCACCCTCGATCTGGTAGGACGAGGTGCCGGCGCCGAACACGAAGCCGGGGCGGCGCATCAGGGAGCCCGAGGGCGGGGCGATGAGGTCGGCGATGGAGGTCATGGACGGCGTCGTGAGGGTCAAGGGGAGGGGGGCAGTGCCTGCAGCGCGTCGCGCCACGGGGTCAGGGGTTGCGGGTCGGCGGGCAGGGGGCCGCGCAGGCCGCAGATGAAAGCGGCGTAGCGGTTGGCCAGCGCCAGCGTGGCGGGCAGGTCGCGGCCCAATGCCAGGCCGGCCAGCAGCGTGGCGGTGAAGGCGTCGCCTGCGCCGACGGTGTCGATCAGCCGCGGCTGGCGCTCGCCGGGGCCGCTGGCCAGCAGTGCGCCGCCGGCGCCGTACAAGCGCCAGCCGTCAGCGCCGCAGGTCAGCACGACGCGGTGTAGCGCGAAGCGGGCCATCAGCGCGGCGACCTGGGCGGGCTCGTCCGTAGCTGCTTCGGCGAACCAGTCGGCCAGCCGCGCCAATTCCTCGTCGTTGACCTTGAGCCAGTCGGCCAGCATTAGCGATTCCGCAGCTTGCAGTGGTGTATCGGTGCCCGGGCGCAGGTTCAGGTCCAGCAGGCGCAGCCCGGCAAAGCCCTTCACCAGCGCGCGGATGGCCGCGCGCGAGGCGGCGTGGCGTTGCGCCAAGCTGCCGAAGTAGAGGGCGGCCGGTTGTGCGTCGGCCAGCAGCGCCTGCGCGGGAGCAGCCTCCAGATGGTCCCAGGCCGCGTCGCCATGGATCTCGAAGCGATGCCCGCCGCCGGGCTGCTCGTGCACGCTGACGCGCCCGGTCGCGTGCGACGTGTCGCGCTGCAGGCCGCGCTCGTCCAGGGCGTATCGCCGAGCGCTGTCCAGCACGAAACGGCCGTTGGCGTCAGCGGCGCCGAGTCGGCTGATGAACAGCGCCGGCGCACCCAGCGCTGCCATGGACCGCGCCACGTTGAACGGGGCGCCGCCGGCCACCGGGCCGTCATGGAATTCGTCCACCAGGGCTTCACCCAGGACGGCAATGGGGCGGGAAATCATGCGAAATATTCTATGCAAACAAAAATTGTTTAGTGAACAATCCCAGCTAGGAAGATCCCGCATGGCGGGTGCCACCGGGGTTGCAAGCGCTTGCATGCACAATCGCGCCCCAGTTGAAGGCGCTAAACAAGCTGAGGATGAGGCCATGGCCGACAAGCGGGGAGTGACGATTCGGGAGCTGGCCCAGGCGGCGGGCGTGTCCATCGGCACCGTCTCGCGTGCGCTGAAGGGGCAGCCCGGACTGTCCGAACAGACGCGCGCCCAGGTCATGGCCGTCGCCCAGCAACTGGGCTACGACACCGCCAAGCTGCGCACCGGCAAGCCGCGCCGCATGCTGTTTCTCTACGGCCGGCTGATCGGCTCGCTGGCGACCAACCCGTTCTATTCCTACGTGCTGCACGGCGCCGAGATGGTCTGCCGCGAGGCCGGTGTGCCGCTGAGCCTGATGTCCGTCGTGGCCGGTGACGACGTGGCCGGCCAGGTGCGCCGCCACGAGGCCGATGCGCTGCTGGGCGCCGGCTACATGGACCCCGAAGTCATGGACGCCATCCGCCAGTGCGACTTGCCGTTGGTGCTGGTGGACCATTTCCACCCTGGCGTGCGCTGCATCAACGACGACAACCTGCTGGGCGGCTGGCTTGCCACCCGGCACCTGCTGGAGGGTGGCTCGCAGCGCGTGGCGGCCATCTTCGGGCCCATGGCGCATTACTCGACCTCGTTGCGCGCCAAAGGTTTCCGGCGCGCGCTGTTCGAGGCCGGCCGGCTGTTCGACCCCGACTACGAGGTCACGCTGGACCCCGCGCTGGACTATCGCGAGGCCGGCCGAGACGCGATGCGCCGCCTGCTGGCGCTGGACACGCCGCCCGACGCCGTGTTCGCCTACAACGACTCGACCGCCATGTTCGCGATGGAGTACTGCCACGAGCAGGGGCTGCGCGTGCCCGAGGACGTGCGCTTCATCGGCTACGACGACATCGAGGCTGCGGCGCGCTTCAAGCCGTCGCTGTCCACCGTCAAGATGGACAAGGACGCCCTCGGCCAACTGGCGGCGCGAGCGCTCATCGAGGGCGACACCGAGCCCAACGACGCCTGGTTGCCGGTGGAGCTGGTGGTGCGCGAAAGTTCCGCGCCGGTCGCGGCGCCGGCCGCACCCGTGCGCAAGGCGCGCAAGCAGCCAGCCTAGGTGTTTCACCGCTTTCGGCGGTTTTGCTCGTCAAACAAAAATCACGCTGTTTACTAAAAACTAGCTGCCAGACCAGGGTGGCAAGGAGACAGCAGTGATTGCCGACCGCGACGGGGGAATCCCCGTGCCCCCGGGTGCCGTGCCCGCCGCCCCCGCCTCCCGGACCTCGCGTGCCGCGCCGGCCCCGGCCGAAGACCGCGTGCCCATGTCGCAGAAGGTCGGCTTCGGCCTCGGATCCTTCCACGACATGTGGGGCCACTGGCTCTATCAGTCCCTGGTCTTCCACGTCTTCAACATCGGCCTGGGCGTGGCGCCGCAATTGATCTCGATGGCCATGGGCATCAAGATCTTTGCGGACGCGGTGTCCGACGCGATGTTCGGCTGGATCTCGGACAACACCCGCAGCCGCTGGGGGCGCCGGCGCCCCTTCATCCTCGTTGGCGGGATCCTGACCGGCATCGGCCTGCCGCTGCTGTTCGCCGTTGGGCGGGGCTGGAGCGACACCGAGTACTTCATCTTCCTGCTCGTCTCGACCTGCCTGTACGCACCGGTCATGAGCTGCTTCGCGATGCCCTGGAACAGCCTAGGCGCCGAACTGACGCCGGGCTACCACGAGCGCACGCGCGTGATGTCCATCAAGAACGCGATCCAGAAGATCCCCGAGCTGGGCATGTTCGTCGCCGCGCAGTTCACGACGCTCTATTTCTTCCACGACGCGTCAGGCAAGCCCGACATCCTGCTCGGTGCGCAGGTCTACACGTCCATCCTGGGCGGCATCCTGGTCGTGCTGGCGATCGTGATCTTCTCGCTGACGCGCGAGCGCTATTACGAGAGCTTCGTCGCGCAGAGCCGCCAGCGCGTGCCGTTCAAGGACACGCTGTACCGCACGCTGAAGAACAAGCCGTTCCGGCTGATGCTGGGCACCATGCTGACCTACAACATGGCCACAGCGATGGTGGGGCTGCTGGGCTATTACGCGACCGTCTACTACGTCTGCGGCGGCAACGTTGTGGAGGCCACCAAGTGGAACTCGCTGATGGGCGTGGCCGGCCTGGTCAGCGGCCTGGTCGGCATCGCCTTCGCGGGCTGGGTGGCCAAGGCTTACGGCAAGCGCAATGCGCTGATGACCGTGCTGTGGCTGGGCATCGCCGCCTTCATCGGCGACTGGTTCTTCTACAACCCGCAGCTGCCCTGGCTGCAGTTGTTCGCCAGCGGCGGCGTGGCCTTCATCGGCGCGGGCTTCTGGACCATCTACGGCTCGGCCATGGCCGACGTCATCGACCACGACGAACTCGCCACCGGCCAGCGCCGCGAGGGCTCGTTCGCGGCCTGCGGCTCGTGGATCAGCAAGGTCGGCCTGGCGCTGGGCAACAGCGCCTCGGGCTGGGTGCTGGCCTTCACGGGCTTCAATGCCAAGCTGCCCGTGCAGGGCGAGGACGCCATCTTCCTGATCCGCGTCTGCCTGTCCGGCATTCCCATCGTCGGCCTGCTGATCGCGCTGGTCGTGGTGTCGCGCTACTTCCTGACCGAGAAGCGCATGCTGGAGATCCGCACCGAGCTGGAGGCCCGGCGCGGCACGGTCTGAGAGGTTGGAGGCTGGGCTTCAGTAGCCCAGCGTGAAGCGCGCGCGGCGGTGCTGCGGCGCTTCCAGCTCGTTGACGATGGCCACGGCCAGGTCCTCGACGCTGATGCGGCTCTCGCCCTGGGCGTCGGCCACCGGGTGCTCGGCGCCGAGGCGGAAGTCGCCCGTGCGCTGGCCGGGCTGCAGGTGGATGGCGGGCGACAGGAAGGTCCAGTCCAGCCCGCTCGCGTCCGCGCGCAAGCGGTTCAGCACTTCGCGCGCGGCCAGTGCGCCCTGCTTCCATTCGGCGGGGAAGGCGGGCGAGTCCACCAACTGCTGGCCCGGCGCGACGAACAGGCTGCCAGCGCCGCCGACGACGATGAGGCGCATGCCGGCCTGGCGCGCGGCGGCGGCGATGACGTCGCTGCCGCGTAGGAAGTCGTCGTGCAGATTCGGGTTGGTCCAGCCCGCGTTGAAGGCACTGACGACGGCGTCCACGCCGCTCAGCGCCGCGGCCATATCGTCGCCGCCCAGCACGTCCAGCGCACGGGCCTCCAGGCCGGGCCGGGCGGCCAGCTTGGCTGCATCGCGCTGCAGCGCGCGCACCTGGTGGCCGCGGGTCAGCAGTTCTTCCAGTACGGCCTTGCCGACAAAGCCGGTGGCACCGATCAGGGCGATTTTCATGGAGTTCTCCGAGTAGCAAGCTGCGATGCAGGCATTGTTTCGGCTTCACAATCTGCCGATAAGCCGGCTCATACCGCCAGGACTGTTTAGACAAACTTCATGCTCGATCAGCTCAGGCGCATGGCCGTGTTCGCCAGCGTCATCCGCCACGGTAGCTTTGCCGCAGCCGCCCGGCAACTGCGCACCAGCACCTCGGCCGTCAGCCAGCAGATCCGTGCGCTGGAGACGGACATGGGCGTCACGCTGCTGCACCGCTCCACACGCAAGCTCAGCCTGACCCCAGCCGGCGAGCGTTTCCACAGCGGTTGCGCGGCGATGGTGGCGGCGGCCGAATCCGCACAGGCGCAGCTGCTGCAGCTGCGCGACGCGCCCGAGGGCGAGCTGCGCATCGCGATGACGGTGGGCTTCGGCCGCCGCATCGGCCCCGCGCTCGCACCGCTGCTGGCGGCGCACGCGGGCCTGACGCTGCACCTGCAGGTCGAGGACGGCTTCACCGACCTCGTGGCCCACCGCATCGACCTCGCGATCCGCTTCGGACGCCTTCCGGACAGCGCCTGGGTCGCCCAGCCGCTGGGCCGGCTGCGCACCAGCCTGTACGCGTCGCCCGCTTACCTGGCGCAAAGTGGCGTGCCCGCCACGCCCGAGGCGCTGCAGGGCGCCGACTGGCTGGTACTGCACGACGGCACCGGCGCGCCGCTGCGCCTGCTGGGCAGTGCGCTGACCGTTCAGCCGCGCTACACCAGCAACAACCAGCTGACGCTGCAACAGCTGTGCGAGGCCGGCCTGGGCCTGGCGGCGCTGGGTGACGACGACGTGGCCGAGGCCGTCGCCGCCGGCCGGCTGCTGCGGCTGGACACCGAGCTGGCGCTGCCCGAGCTGCCCGTCTGGGCGCTGACGCCGCAGCGGGACGCGCAGCCCGCCAAGGTCCGCCACGCCATTGCGGCGCTGAAGGCCCATCTGGAGGATGTGCGATGAGCCTCGCCCGGTCGCCCGAAGAAGCTCGCTCCCGCGCAGCGCGGAGGTTATTGCCATGAAAGGGACGCTGACGCAATGGGACGACGCCAAGGGCTACGGCTTCATCACGCCGGATGGCGGAGGGGCCAAGCTGTTCGTCCACATCAAGGCATTCAGCCTGCGCCCGCAGCGCCCGTTCATCGGCGAGCGACTGCGCTACCGCGAAGGGCAGGACGCGCAGGGCAAGAAGCGCGCGCTGGACGTGCAGAGCCTGGCGCCCAAGGCCGCGCCGCCAGCGCTGAAGACCCGCGACGGTGGCAGGGTGCTGCTGCTGATCCCGGCCTTCGCCGGTCTCGTGCTGGGGGTGCACCTGGTGTGGGGCGTGCCCAACTGGATGTGGGGCATCTACACGGCCATGAGCCTGGCCACCTTCATTACCTACTGGCTGGACAAGCGGGCCGCCCTGCGGGGCGACTGGCGCGTGCCTGAGAACACGCTGCACGTGCTGGCGCTGGCCTGCGGCTGGCCCGGCGCGCTGCTAGCGCAGCGGCTGCTGCGTCACAAGTGCGCGAAGCGGTCGTTCCGACGTGTTTACTGGGCGATGGTGGCGGTCAACGTCGCGGTGTTCTCTGTGGCATTTACGCCGCTGCTGCGTTGAAGGCACCGCGTGGACACTGCCAGCAGGGGGCATCGCTGACGGCCGCTAGCATGGGCTGCCTTGAAACAGAGGATCCCTACGAATGAAGAGTCTGCTGTTCGTTTTGCTGGCGATGCTGCCGCCGCTGACCGTCCATGCTGCAGGTGCGGAGCGGATGAACATGGTCATGTGGCATCTGCGGCCCGCCACCGACGTGGTGACCACCTACAGCGCCAGGTGCGCCGAACGGGTCTACACGTTCACGTTCACGTTGACGCCATCGCCTCAGACCGGGCGAGCGGATAATGTGGGCTTGGTGGTTCAAGACGGGGCGACGACGCGTCAGTTGGACCTGACGGCAACCGTTCTGGGGCAGCTCTTGACCGACCCCACCGGCTTCGGCGAGCTGCGTTTCGCTTGCCGGCCGACGTGACTTTTGGCGTTCTATCGCGGTGCCATGCAGGTGAGCAGTGAAGCAGCGCCAGTCGCTCAGCGCGCCGTGTTCTCACTGTCCCCGGAAGGCGAGATGTCGGTCCCGCCACCTGAGGGCATCACCTGGACGCCGCTGCCCTGAACGCGAACTCGCCCAGCCCCTCGAACGCCAGCGTGCCGGCTACCGGACCGGTCCAGGCGTGCAGGCCGCCCCAGGCGCCTGCCGTCACCACGGTGCCGGCCTTGACGGTGGCGCCGTCGCGCGTCGCGTGCTTGAACCACGCCGGCAGCACGCTCGCCGGGTTGGCCAGCGAATGGCCGCCACGGCGCACGATGTCGGGTTGACCGGACAGCGACAGCCGCCATTCGACGTCGGCCCAGGCTAGCGCGCGGTAGGGCTGCCAGGGGCCCAGCAGCAGGCCCGCGTTGCTCTGGAAATCCGCCATGCGCAGCAGCGCCGGCGCCTCCATCCCCTCGGCCCAGCGGGACGCGACCAGTTCGACGGCGATGCACATGGCCTCCGGCGCGCCGTCCACGCCGGCGCGCAATGCCACCTCGGCCTCCACGCCCAGGAAGGCCGTGCCGGCGACCGGGCTCACCGGCGAATGGCTGAACGGCCCCTGCGGGCCGGCGCCGCCGGACTTCCAGCGATCCAGCGGCCAGCCCAAAGCCCGGGCCACGCCGTCCTGCACGGCGTAGGCGTCGGCCTCGGTACGCACGGCGTCGGTCCAGTCGGCGGCAGACAGTCGGGTGCCGTCGCGGTGGCAGGCGGTCAGGGCTTGGACAAGGGCTGGGATCGGGGCTTCGGTCATGAGCTTGAGTGGTGCCGTGCGGCGAGTCGGCATGGGCGGACCTTAAGATGAAAACCATGCCGGGCATCGGGTCCGGCGCAGCATTTTCCGGGAACGGCATGGCACTGAAGTTGGGCTTGGTGGGTATCGGCAAGATCGCCCGTGATCAACACATTCCGGCGATCGCGGCTGACCCGCGTTTCGAGCTGGTGGCCACCGCCAGCCGCAACGCAGGCGTGGACGGCGTGGCCAGCTTCAAGACGGTGGAGGCCATGCTGGCTGACGTGCCCGAACTGGACGCCATCTCCATCTGCACGCCGCCGCAGGCGCATTTCGATGCCGCGCTGGCCGCCCTGCGCGCCGGCAAGCACGTGATGCTGGAGAAGCCACCCGCGGCCACCACCCGCGAAATCTCGCTGCTGCAGGCCGAAGCCGCGCGCCAGGGCCGCACGCTGTTCCAGACCTGGCACTCGCGCTTCGCCGCCGGCGTGGACGCCGCGCGCGACTGGGTGAAGGGCCGCACGCTGACCGGCGGCAGCATCACCTGGAAGGAAGACGTGCACCACTGGCACCCGGGCCAGCAGTGGATCTTCGACGCGGGCGGCCTGGGCGTGTTCGACCCAGGCATCAACGCGCTGTCGGTGCTGACCGAGGTGCTGGCCGAGGAAGTCGTCGTCAGCAAGGCCGTGCTGGAGTTTCCCGAGAACCAGCAGGCGCCCATTGCCGCTCAGCTGGACCTGCGCACGCAGAGCGGCGTCGCGGTGGACACGGTGTTCGACTTCCGCCAAAAGGGCGAGCAGACCTGGGACATCGAACTGGTCGCTGCGACCGGCCGGCTGCGCCTGTCACACGGCGGCGGCGCGCTGGAGATTGACGGCAAGCCGGTGGCTGCCGACGAGGCGTTGGCCGGCGAGTACCCGCGGCTGTATGCGCGCTTCGCCGAGATGGTCGAAGCGGGCCGGTCTGAGGTCGACTGGCGGCCGTTCCAGCTGGTGGCCGACGCCTTCCTGATCGGAGAACGCCGCACGGTCGCCGCGCATCACGTCTAGCGTGGCGGCACGGGTGGGCTGAGCGCCCGCCTGTGCTCAACTCATGCTCAGACCTTCAGCTGCGCGAGTGCGGCCTGGACGCCGGCCACGCCTCCCACGCGCTGGTCGTTGATGAAAACCTGCGGCATCGAGCGAACCGACGGGCCGCACTTTTCGTAAAACGCCTTGCGCGCGTCCTCGTCTTCGATCTGGATCTCTTCGAAGCCCAGGTTGCGGGCCTTCAGCAGGCTCTTCACCGTGTCGCATTGAGGGCAGGCGGACTTGGAGTAGACGACGATCTTGAGGTTCATGTCGGCAGTCTAGAGGAGGCCGGTCGTTTCACACGCCCTGCGGCCATTGCCGCGCAGCGGCTGCCAGCAGCTCGGCCGCGGTCGGCGAGCCGCTGTCGAGGTGCAGACCCAGATGGCGCAAGGCCTCGCGCAGACGTGCCGGCGGGTCGCCCAGGTCGATGGCGGCGGCGCCGTTCTGCTTGGACAGCTTGTGCCCATCCGCCGCCAGCACCAGCGGCGTGTGCAGGTAGCGCGGCTTGGGCAGGCCCAAGGCCCGTTGCAGCGCGATCTGGCGCGGCGTGTTGTCGGCCAGGTCTTCGCCCCGCACGACATCGGTGATGCCTTGCGCCGCATCGTCCACGACGACCGCGAGCTGGTAGGCCCACAGGCCGTCCGCGCGCTTCAGCACGAAGTCGCCGACTTCCGTTTCGAGGTCCTGCGACTGCGCGCCCAGCCGGCGGTCCTGCCAGTGCACGCAGCCGTCGACGCGAAAGCGCCAGGCGCGAACCGGGCGGCCGTTCGTGCCGTGGCGGCAGGTGCCGGGATAGATCAGCTCGCCATGCTTGGGGCGCGGGCCTGCGGCGGCGGCGATCTCGGCGCGCGTGCAGGCGCAGCCATAGGCGTGGCCGGACGCGATGAGCCGCTTCAGCGCCGCCTGATACAGCGTGCCGCGCTGCGACTGCCAGGCGGGCGGCTCGTCCGGCACCAGGCCCAGCGCCGCGAGCTGCCCGAGGATGAGCTCGCCGGTGCCCGCCTGGCAGCGCGGGCCGTCCACGTCTTCGATGCGCACCAGCCACTGGCCGCCGTGGGCGCGGGCGTCCAGCCAGCTGGCCAGCGCGGCGACCAGCGAGCCGTCGTGCAACGGGCCGGTGGGCGAGGGCGCAAAACGACCTCGGTAGGCAGCCATCAGAGAGCAGCGATCACAGAAGAAGGCCTTCGTGCTGCTCCAGCAGCGCCTTGCGTGTCGTCTCGTTGCGCAGCCGCGTGAGCCACCAGGCCAGCGCGTTGCCGGGCGCGTGGTCGGTGTCGCGCCAGGCGTAGTGCATGGCGCTGGCGCGGCGGCCTTCGTAGGTGGCCTTGCGCACCAGTCGGCCCGCCTCGACGTGGCGGCGCACCATGGGCGCCGGCAGCGAGCCGCAGCCCAGTCCGCGCAGCATGGCCTCCAGCTTGGTGGCCAGCGACGGCACGGTCAGCACGTCCTGGCCTGGCAGCATGCCCACCGTCAGCGGCGCCATCAGCCTGGCGCTGTCGGCCACGGCGATGATGCGGTGCTCGGCGATCTGGCTGGCGCTCAGCGGCTCCGGCAGCTCGGCCAGCGGGTGGTGCGGCGCCACGCAGAACGCGAACTCCAGCTCACCGCCCAGTTCGCAGAGGACCTTGCTGGTCTGCAGCTGCGCCGGCACGCCGATGGCGATGTCGGCCTGGCCATGCAGCAAGGCCTCCCAGGTGCCGGCCAACACCTCCACACGCAGCTTCAGCCGCGTCGGCGGCGGGCTGCCGTCGTCGGTCTTCTCAGCGTAGAAGGCTTCCATCAGGTCGAACAGCGCGCGGCGCGCGACGGCGTCGTCCACAGCAATGGTCAGCTCGCTCTCCCAGCCGGTGGCGATGCGGCGCACGCGGTTGGCCACGGCGTCCAGCTCCTGCAGCAGCCGCCGGCCCTGCATCAGCAGCTCCTGGCCGGCCGCCGTCAGCACGGCCTGGCGCGAGCTGCGGTCGAACAGCAGCACGTCCAGCGCGTCTTCCAGCTGGCGCACCGAGTACGTCAGCGCCGACGGCACGCGGCCCATCTCACGGGCGGCGGCGGCGAAGCTGCCGGTGCGGGCGATGGTGTCCATCATGGACAGGGCTTCTGGCGTCAGCGCGCGGCGCTTGTCTTGGGGATTCGACATGCGTTCAGTCTATTTGAATGATGTCCTCAGGACCGCTTGTCGATGGAGGTGGGGGCGGCTCCTACATTGACTCTATCGACAGCAAACCAAGGAGTACTGCATGACCACCCAACTGATCAAGTCCAGCGACCGCGGCTACGCAGACCACGGCTGGCTGAAGTCCTTCCACAGCTTCTCGTTCGCCGACTATTACGATCCGGCCCGCATGGGCTTCGGTGCGCTGCGTGTCATCAACGAGGACAGGGTCGCCCCGGGCCGCGGCTTCGGCACGCACGGCCACCGCGACATGGAGATCATCAGCTACGTGCTGTCCGGCGAACTGGCCCACAAGGACAGCATGGGCAACGGCGAGGCGGGCGGCGTGGAAAACGGGAAGTCGGCCGGCGTCATCCGTCCGGGCGACGTGCAGCGCATGAGCGCGGGCACGGGCGTTATGCACAGCGAGTTCAACCATGCCAAGGACCAGACGACCCACTTCCTGCAGATCTGGATCATGCCGGACGAGCGGGGTATCGCACCCAGCTACGAGCAGAAGCACTTCGACACGGCTTCCAAGCGTGGCAAGCTGCGCCTGGTGGCGGCCAACGACGGCGAGGCTGAAGCGAAGGGCGCCGTGACCATTCACGCCGACGCGCGCCTGTATGCCGGTCTTTTCGACGGCGCGGAAGCCGCCGAAGTGGATATTGCACCCGGCCGTCTGGCCTATATCCATCTGGTGCGCGGTTCGCTTAACGTCAACGGTCAAGACCTGACGGCCGGTGATGCCCTGCAAGTCCGTGATGCATCCAGCGTTGCCTTGAAGGCAGGGGTCGACGCTGAGGTGCTGGTGTTCGACCTGGCCGCCTGACCGATCCTTTCCAACCCCGAAGAAGGAAGTTCCCCATGAGCAAGATCATTGTCCTTTACCACTCCGGCTACGGCCACACGAAGAAGGTTGCGGAAGCCGTCGCCGGCGCTGCCGGCGCGCAGCTGATCGCCATCGACGCGGAGGGCAACATCACCGAGGCCGACTGGGCCACGCTGGCCGCCGCCGATGGCGTCATCTTCGGCACACCGACTTACATGGGCGGCCCGAGCTGGCAGTTCAAGAAGTTCGCCGACGCCAGCAGCAAGCCCTGGTACGCCCAGGTCTGGAAGGACAAGATCGCCGCCGGCTTCACCAACTCCGCCACGCTGAACGGCGACAAGCAGGGCACCATCCAGTACCTGCACACGCTGAGCCAGCAGCACGGCATGATCTGGGTCGGCATGGGCATGAAGGCGCCCAACCACAAGGCCGCCACGCGTGACGACATCAACAATTTGGGCGGCTATGCGGGCCTCATCACGCAGACGCCCAGCGACGCCTCGGCCGAAGAGATGGTGCCGGGCGACATCGCCACGGCCAAGGCCTTCGGCGAGCGCGTGAAGGCGGTCGTGGACCGCTGGGTCAAGAACGCCTGACGCGGTTCAGACCAGGCCCAGGTCGCGTGAGCTGGCGCCAGGGAACACCTGCGCCAGCTGCGCTTCGTTCAGCCCGTACATGCGCTGGAACAGGCCGCCGAAGAGTGCCCGGTATTCGTTGAGCACCGGGTAATCGCGCATCTGATGCAGCGTGGCCGCGTTGACCTGCTGCTGTTCGCCTGCGATGCGACCGCCCTTCACGCCGCCCCCCAGCACCCAGTAGGCGCTGCCGTGGCCGTGGTCGGTGCCGCGGTTGCCGTTCTCGCGGAAGGTGCGGCCGAACTCGCTGACCACCACCACGACGGTGTTGCCCCATTGCGGCCCCATCTCGTCGGCGAACAGCGCCAGGCCCTTGCCCAGTTCGCCCAGCTTGTTGGCCAGTTGGCCCGTGGCGCCGCCCTGGCCCACGTGCGTGTCCCAGCCGCCCACGTCGATGAAGCCCAGCGTCACGCGTTCGCGCATCAGCCGCGCGACGCGGCGGGCCTCCAGCGCGAAGCCCTTGGCCGCGATGGCGCCGCGGCTGGCGGCCTCCATCTCACCTGCCATCTCGCGGCTGACCTCCTGGCGCACCTCGAAGCCGCCGCTGACCGTGCCCGCGAAACGCGTGCCGGCGTACATGCCGGCGATGGTCTGCGCCTGCGCGGCGCTGATGGCGGGCTTGCCGAGGTCGCGCAACGCCTGGTTGGCCACGGGGCGGTCGCCGCGCAGGATCAGTGGCACCTGGTCGGTGAAGGCCATGGCCTCCAACCGCGAGCGCGTCGGCTGCTCGGCGCCGATGACGCCGGCCAGCCGGTTCAAGAAGCCGCTGCGGAAATCGCGGGAGCCCGGGCTGCGGTCGTCCGGCTGGCCCAGCTCGATGTGGTCCTGGGTCTCGAAGTGGCTGCGCGACGTGTCGTTGCTGCCGGCAAAGGGCACGAAGGCGACCTGTTGCTTCAGCCACAGCGGATGGATGCTCTCCGCCAGCGCGGGCGCCAGGCCCCAATCCGAGTCCAGCGCCAGCGCGGCGGACTTCGGGATCGCGATGTTGGGCCGGGCTTCGTAATAGAAGCTGGACGAGGTCGGCACCAGCAGGTTGGCCGCGTCATACGCGCCGCGCAGGAACACGACGAGCAGGCGCGGCGCATCGGTGGACGGCGCGGCCCACAGGCGGGCGCCGGGCAGCGTGGCCAGGCCGCAGGCGGCACCGAGGGCGAGGACATGACGGCGTTTCATCGCATCACCTGACCATGAATTCGGGGGCGGACAGCAGGAAGGTGTTCCATTCCTGCGGCGAGGCGGCCTGGCCCAGGGCCTGGCGCGTGGCGGCGGCCAGCCGGGGCTGGATGCCGTCGTAGTACAGCGGGTTGGCCAGCTGCGGGAAGGCGGGGCGGTCCTGCTTCTCGCCTTCCACCTTGAACAGCCCCGCGCTGCCGCTGCCGATGGCACGCGCGATATCGAAGCGCGTCGTCATCTGTCCCGGGCCCGCCCAGGCGTTCTCGTCCATCGGGTAGCCGTCGGGCGTCTGGCGGTTGTAGGGTGCCTGGCCCAGGCGGTACAGCCAGCCGATCATGGGGCCGGTGTTCAGCACCACGCGGTCGGGGTAGGCCAGCCGCACGGCGGACACGACGTAGTGCGTCGGGTCCTTGAACTTGCGGCCCAGCGAGGCCTCGAACTCGGGCGACGCGACCATCGTGCGCAGCACGTCGGCGATCCGCCCGTCGCTCTGCCGCCAGCGCTCGGCCATGCGCTCGACCAGCAGCGGCGGTGGCTCATCGGCAACGAAGTACTGCGCGATCTTGCGCGACACGAAGCGTGCGGTTCTGGGGTGTCGGGCCAGCGCATCCAGCACCTGGTCCAGCTCCGCATAGCCGTCACCTTTCACGGTCAGGCCCAGCAGCTGCTTTTCGCCGAAGTCGTGCCGCGCCGGGTTGAACTCGGTCAGCCCGTCGCGGCGGTACTGGGCTTCCTGGGCGGGTTTCAGCTTGGGCTTGTTGTCCGTCAGGTTGACGCCCAGACCGGTCAGCACGCGGGCGAGTTCCTGCACGTCACGTTGCGAGTAGCCACCACCCACGCCCAGCGTGTGCAGCTCCAGCAACTCGCGCGCGTAGTTCTCGTTGATGCGGTTGGCGGCGTTCTGCTCGTTGTCCAGGTACCGCAGCATGGCCGGGTGCCGCGCCGTGTAGCCCAGCAGATCGCGGAACCGCCCCAGCGAGCGCTCGCGCAGGCCCTGCTCGTAGTCGCCCACCATCACCCGCAGGTTGCTCTTGTACTGGTGGACGTTGAAGTGGTTGAACCAGAACCAGGTCATCTGCTCCTGGACCTGCTGGGGCGAGTACAGCGCCTGCAGTAGCGCGCGGGCAGAGGCTTCGCGGGCCAGCAGGGTCAGGGCTTGCTGGTAGGCCTTCTGAGCGTCCGCCTTGGCCATGTCGTCCGTCACGGCGTCGGCAGCTTTGCGCTGGGCCTCCATCTTCTGCACCAGCGGCAGCAGCGGTTGCTGGCTGATCGTCAGCGCCCGGATCTGGGCCTGCGCTGCCTCGGGCAGCACGGCGGGGGTGTGGGGTTGGAGCTGCGCGTCCAGCCAGGCATCGCGCCCACGGGCGCGCACGGCGGCGAGGTCCGTGCTGCTGGCGCCCCAGGCCAGGCGATCCAGCCACAGGGTGTCCCGAGCAGCGTCATGAGCCGACGGGCCCGGGGCGCCGTTCGTCGTGGCGCAGCCGGCAAGGGCCAGCACGAGGGCAGCGGAAAGCGCGAGGTTTCTCATGGCGGCGCCATGATGACGCCGCCCGGTGCCTCCTGTCGAGCCGGTACAGGCTGGCGCAACAAGACTTCACGTCTCGGGGTGTTACTTCGCGCCCGGCGTGTAGATCTTGTCGAACACGCCGCCGTCGTCGAAGTGGGTCTTCTGCACCTGACGCCAGTCGCCGAACAGCTCGCCCAGCGTGAACAGCTTGACCGGCTGGAAGGTCTTCGCGTACTTGGCCGCGACCTTGGGGTCACGTGGGCGGTAGTAATTCTGCGCAGCCAACTCCTGGCCTTCGGGGCCGTACAGGAACTCCAGGTAGGCCTGGGCCTGCTTGCGGGTGCCACGCTTGTCGACGACCTTGTCGACCACCGTCACCGGCGGCTCGGCCAGGATGGACAGCGACGGCGTGACGATCTCGAACTTCTCCGGGCCCAGTTCCTTGACGGCCAGGAAGGCTTCGTTCTCCCACGCGATCAGCACATCGCCGATGCCGCGCTCGACGAAGGTCGTCGTGGAGCCGCGGGCACCGGAGTCCAGCACCTTGGTGTTCAGGTAGATGCGCTTGACGAAGTCCTGCGCCTGCGCCGGCGTGCCGCCGTTCTTCAGCGTGTAGCCCCAGGCCGCCAAGTAGTTCCAGCGCGCACCGCCGCTCGTCTTGGGGTTGGGCGTGATGACTTCGACGCCCGACTTGGCCAGGTCGTTCCAGTCCTTGATGCCCTTGGGGTTGCCCTTGCGCACCAGGAACACGATGGTGGACGTGTAGGGCGACGCGTTCTGCGGCAGGCGCTTTTGCCAATCCAGCGGCAGCAGCTTGTGGTCGGCCACGGCGTCGATGTCATAGGCCAGTGCAAGCGTCAGCACGTCGGCTTGCAGCCCGTCGATGACCGAGCGGGCCTGCTTGCCCGAACCGCCGTGCGACGCCTTGATGGTGATGGTCTCGCCGGTCTTGGCCTTCCAGTGGGCCGCGAAGGCCTTGTTGAAGTCCTGGTACAGCTCGCGCGTCGGGTCGTAGGACACGTTCAGCAGCGTGGTCTGGGCGAAGGCTGCACCGGCAGCCAGGGCGAGGGAGAGGGCAGTGAGGATGCGACGCATGGTTTTCAAGTTAGGGAGGAATCGGTCACTCTAGGGAGCGGAGGCAATGCGGTTAACGAAGAAGAACGTGTTTGCTCATGCGGCCTGGGCCCAGGCCAGTGCGGTGTCAGCGGCAGGGCTGTCTTGCGTGGCTTCGTGCCGGGCCGCATCGACCACCTCGCGCCTCAAGGGCGACGCGAAGGTCTGGATGAACGCGTACACGTAGTCGCGCAGGTAGGCGCTGCGGCGCACGGCCAGGCGGGTCATGTTGTCTTCGAACAGATGGCGGGCATCCATTGCGCGCAGGTGGCGGTCGCGGTCCTCGTCGAACGCGATGGCCGCGACGATACCCACGCCCAGGCCCAGCTCCACGTAGGTCTTGATCACGTCGGCGTCCATCGCGCTCAGCACGATGTGCGGCTGCAGTTGCGCCGTCGCAAATGCCGCGTCGATGTGCGAGCGGCCGGTGTAGCCGGGCTCGTACGTGATGATGGGGAACTGCGCCAGGCGCGCCAGCGTCAGCGGGCCTTCCAGCAGCGGGTGCCCCGGCGGCACGACAACCGAGTGCGTCCAGCGGTAGCAGGGCAGCGCGATGAGCTCGGGGTACTCGGCAAGCGCCTCGGTGGCGATGCCCACGTCGGCCTCGCCGTCTAGCAGCAAGCGCGCGATCTGCTGCGGCGAGCCCTGCTGCAGGTGCAGGCTGACGTCCGGGTGATGGGCACGGAAGTCCCGCACCGCGGGCGGCAGCGCATAGCGTGCCTGGCTGTGCGTGGCGGCGATGCGCAGGCGCCCGCTGCCGGCCTGCGCAAAATCGTCCGCCGCGCGTTTCAGGTTCTCGGCCTCCTGCAGCAGCCGCTCGATGACGGGCAGGACGTGCTCGCCCGGCTCGGTCAGGCCGGTGAGCCGCTTGCCGACACGCACGAACAGCTCGATGCCCAGTTCCTCTTCCAGCTCGCGGATCTGGCGGCTGACGCCCGGCTGGGACGTGTGTAGCGCCTGCGCCACCTCGGTCAAGTTGAAGCCGCGGCGCTGGGCCTCACGGACGGAACGGAGCTGCTGGAAGTTCATGCGGGCCGATTCTGTGAACGACGTGCCCTTCTGTCGTCGAACGAATCGCGATATCGATATGCGGTTCTTGCAGGTCGATGCCCCTACAGTTGGCCAGTCCCCGCATAAGGAGCACCGTGATGACGAATCCGACCGACATCCCCGAACAGGCTTGGCCGTTGTTCGACCGCTATGTGCACGGCGACCTGAGCCGGCGCGGCTTCCTGGATCAGGCGGCCCGCTTTGCGGGCGGCCCGGCGGGTGCGGCGGCGCTGCTGGCCGCGCTGAGCCCGAACTTCGCAGCCGCCCAGCAGGTCAAGCCGGACGACGCTCGCCTGGCCACGCGTCGCCATGCCTTCCCGTCGCCGGACGGCAATGGCCAGGTGCAGGGCTACATGGTCAAGCCGTTCAACGCGACGGGCAAGCTGCCGGCCGTGCTGGTCGTACACGAGAACCGCGGGCTGAATCCGCACATCGAGGACATCGCCCGCCGCGTCGCGCTGGCCGGCTACCTGGCTTATGCGCCGGATGCGTTGACGCCGTTGGGCGGCTATCCGGGCAACGAGGACGATGCGCGTGCGCTTTTCGCCAAGCTCGATCCCGCCAAAGCGCGAGCCGACATCGTGGCTGCTGCACGCGGACTGCTGACGCTCGCAGACGCCAACGGCAAGCTGGGCGTTGTCGGCTTCTGCTGGGGCGGCGCGCTGTCCAGCCACGTGGCGACGCAAGTGCCCGAGCTCGCCGTGGCCGTGCCGTTCTACGGGGGCGCTCCTGCGGCCGAGGACGTGACTCGCATCAAGGCGCATCTGCAGTTGCACTACGCCGCCAACGACGAGCGTGTCAACGCCAGCTGGCCGGCCTACGAGGCCGCGCTGAAGGCGGCGGGCGTGCGCTACGAGATGTTCAGCTACGCCGGGACACAGCATGGCTTCAACAACGACACGACGCCGCGCTATGACCCGGCTGCCGCACAGCTGGCGTGGGAGCGGACGTTGGCGGCGTTCAAGTCGGCACTCGGCTGAAGAAGAAGGCCTCTGGAGGCGGATAGCCTGGGAGGCCTGTTCGCAGGCGTTGGCAGTGGGTCACACCGCAAACGCCCATTCACGAAACTCAGCATGGCGTGGGCGCTGCTCGGCGGCGTGGCGGGCCCGCGCCGCCTCGATCCAGCTCTTTGCCGCAGGCAATGGCCCGAAGCCTGCCTCGGCGTTGATGTGGCCCACGGCGCCCAGGTTGCTGTAGCTCGCGCCCCAGCGGTGCGCCCAGCGGGCGGCGCTCGCGGCGCTCATCCACGGGTCGTTGCTGCTGGCCAGCAGGCGTGCACGGCGGGGCAGGCGTTGGTGGGGCAGGGACTCGGCGATGCCGAACCTGTCGGGCTCGGCCGGCGCCACCAGCAAGGCCTCGCGGATGGGCGAGTCAGGGTGGTCGGCCAGATGCCGGGCCAGCGCGAGGCAGCCGAAGCTGTGGGCCACGGCCAGCCACTCGCCCTGTTCATCCGATGTCTCGGCCACCTCCAGCGTGCGTTGAATGCGCTCGGCCCAGCGCTCCAGTTCGGGCCTGCTCGGATCGCGCTGCGTGACGCGACGCGCGTGGCGGTACTGGCCCTGCAGCCAGGTCTGCCAGTGCGCCGGGCCGCTGTCGTGAAGCCCAGGGATGATGAGGATGCGGGGCGGGGTGTAGGGCATGGCCTGGCACTCTTCAAAGGGTCGCGATGGACACCTCGGTGGACTTGACCAGCGCGACGACCTCGCGGCCGACTTCGAGGCCCAGGTCCTTGACGGAGCGCGTGGTGATGACCGAGGTGACGATGTCGCCGCTGCGGGTGACGACGTCGACTTCGGACACGACCGGTCCTTCGATGATTTCCTTGATGGTGCCGCGGAACTGGTTGCGGACGTTGATGGCGGTGATGGTCATGGGGCCTCTCGTGGTGGACGGGCCCAGTGTGTGAGCGCGCCACGCATCGGGCAACGAAGGGATTCGCAGGCCGACATGCGCGGCTCGCCTAAGGCCGGTCGGCAGGCGTCGCGATCAAGGTGTTGAGCAAGTGGGGCGTGAACGGCCGCCCGCCGTGCCCGGCGCTGTTCGCACCACCACAATCCGGCCGCGGCGACGGCCCCGATGCCGCCGCCGTGCAACTCCAAAGGGGACAGGCATGAGCTGGATTTCTGACAGGCGCAGCGCCCTCGCGGCGCTGGTGGGTGTGGGCGCGCTGCCCTGGCTGGCTGGTTCGGCCCGGGCACAGGCGCCTGCGGTCGCCGAGCCCGTGCCCACGCTGGGCCCCAAGCCCTTCATCGACTATTTCAGGCCGATGCCGGCGGCGCCTCTGTCGGATACGGTCTGGGGCGCCCGCGAGGTGGGGCCCCGCGACCCCGACAACGGGCTGGAAGACCCCGATATGACGCGCTGGAACTACTGGGACGGCCAGATCCTCAAGGGCGCCGATGGCCAGTACCGCATGTTCGCCAGCCGCTGGGACCAGGCGCTGGGCCACAAGGCCTGGGGCCGCTCTCTGGCGGTCAGCGCGATCAGCAAAAACCTGTTCGGGCCGTACCGCGACACCGGCCTGACCTGGCCCGACAGCCTCGGCGGGCTGGGGCATAACGTCACGGCGCTGCGCATGTACGACGGACGCTATGCCGTGGTGGTCAGCGAGACGCGGCCGGGCGACGTGTTCGTGTCGGACTCACTAGACGGTCCCTGGCAGCCGCTGGGCACCATGAGCTTCGACCAGATCCAGTTTCAGCTCGTCAAGACGCCCGGCGATGTCGCGCTGCGCGACCGCCCGGACGCGCCTCACGCCAAGCCGGCCAACTTCAGCGTGATGCTGCGGCCTGACGGCGCGTACCAGGTGGTGCCGAGGTCGGGTCAGGTGTTGATCAGCAAGAGCGGCATCCTGGGCCCTTACCGGGTGATGGGCGACAGCGTCTACCGCGGCGTGGCAGGCGTGCCCCAGCGGGACATGCGGGCCTACGAGGACCCGGTCGTCTGGTTCAGCGGCGGCTGGTTTCACATCATCGTGAACCACTGGCGCGAGCGTCGCGCCTACCACCTCATTTCCCGCGATGGCATCCAGGGCTGGAAGACGCAGGGACTGGCCTACGAGCCCGGTGCGCCGTTCATCCGCTACGCCAGTGGCGTGACCAACCACTGGGACAAGCTGGAGCGCCCGGGCGTCGTCATCGAGGGCGGCCATGTCGTGGCAGTGACCTTCGCGGTGTGCGACACCGCGAAGGAGTCGCAGACCGGCAGCAACGGCCACGGCAGCAAGATCATCGTCGTGCCCTTCGACGGCGAGGCGCTGGACCGCGACCTGGCGCGGCTGTAGCGCGCAGCGAGGCCACCGCCTCGCTGCGGGTCAGATGCCGGCGCCGGCTTCGAACAAGCTCAGCTTCGCCGCACTCAGCTTCACACGCTGGCCGCCACGCAGCTGAAGGCTCTCGGCCTGATCGCGCGTCAGCTCGGCTTCAAGCGGCTGGCCGTCGGGGCCGATCAGCTCGACCCGCGCGCTGGCGCCGAAGGACAGCACGCGCTCGACGGTGGCCGCCAAGCCCGGCGCTGATTCGTCCGTGATGATCTGCAGCTCGTGCGGCCGGGCATAGGCCTGCACCTCGCCCTCACCATGCGCGCCTGCATGCGGCAGCTGGTGCTCGCCGATATGCAGCACGCCGCCGCGCGAGTGCCCCACGAAGCGGTTCACCGCGCCGAGGAAGCCGTAGACGAACGGCGTGGCCGGGCGCTCGTACACCTCCTGCGGCGTGCCGACCTGCTCCACGCGGCCGTGGTCCATCAGCACGATGCGGTCGGCCACTTCCAGTGCCTCGTCCTGGTCGTGCGTGACGAAGATGCTGGTGATGTGCAGCTCGTCGTGCAGGCGGCGCAGCCAGCGGCGCAGCTCCTTGCGCACCTTGGCGTCCAGCGCGCCGAAAGGCTCGTCCAGCAGCAGAACGCGCGGCTCCACGGCCAGCGCACGGGCCAGCGCGATGCGTTGGCGTTGGCCGCCGGACAGCTGCGGCGGGAAGCGGTCGCCCAGCCAGTCCAGCTGCACGAGCTTGAGCAACTCGGTGACGCGCTTCTTGATCTCGGCTTCCGGCAGGCGCTGCTTCTTGGGCTTCACGCGCAGGCCGAAAGCGACGTTGTCGAATACCGTCATGTGGCGGAACAGCGCGTAGTGCTGGAAGACAAAGCCCACCTGGCGCTCGCGCACGTGGGTGTCCGATGCGTCCTGGCCGTCCAGCAGCACCCGGCCGCGGTCGGCCGTTTCCAGCCCGGCGATGATTCGCAGCAGCGTCGTCTTGCCGCAGCCCGACGGGCCCAGCAGCGCGACCAGTTCGCCGGTGGGAAAGTCCAGCGAGACGTCGCCCAGCGCCGTGAAGTTGCCGAAGCTCTTGTGAATGTTCTGAACCTGGATGCCCATCATTCGTTCCCGTGCGACTGGCTGGCGCGCCACTCGATGAATTGCTTGATCACCAGCGTCACCAGCGCGAGCAGCGCGAGCAGCGAGGCCACGGCGAAGGCGGCGGCGAACTGGTATTCGTTGTAGAGGATCTCGACGTGCAGCGGCAGCGTGTTGGTCAGGCCGCGGATGTGGCCGGACACGACCGACACCGCGCCGAACTCGCCCATCGCCCTCGCATTGCAGAGGATGACGCCGTACAGCAGACCCCACTTGATGTTGGGCAGCGTGACGCGGCGGAAGGTCTGCCAGCCGCTGGCGCCTAGCACGGTGGCTGCCTCTTCCTCGTCCCGCCCTTGAGCCTGCATCAGCGGGATCAGCTCGCGGGCCACGAACGGGAAGGTCACGAACACGGTGGCCAGCACGATGCCGGGCACGGCGAAGATGATCTTCACGTCATTGGCTTGCAGCCATGGTCCGAACCAGCCGTTGGCGCCGAACACCAGCACATACATCAGCCCGGCCACGACCGGAGACACGGAAAAGGGCAGGTCGATGAAAGTGATCAGCAACTGCTTGCCGCGGAACTCGTGCTTGGCGATGGCCCACGAGGCGGCCAGCCCGAACGCGAGGTTCAGCGGCACGGCGATGGCCGCCGCGATCAGCGTGAGCTTGATAGCTGAGAAGGTCTCCTCGTCGACCAGCGACGCGAAGTACACCTCCCACCCCTTGCGCAGCGCCTCGGTGAACACGGCCACCAGCGGCAGGACCAGGAAGATGGCGAAGAAGCCCAGGCCCAGCGCCAGCAACGTGAAGCGCACCAACGGCGTTTCTCGGGTGGCGGGGTTGTCCTGGTACTTGGCTCTGGCGCGTGCCGGCGCCAAATGGAGTGCGGCGCTCATCGTGCACCTCGTTTCGATGTCCAGGCCTGCAGGCCGTTGATGATGAGCAGCAGCACGAAGCTGACGATCAACATGACGGTGGCGATGGCCGTGGCGCCGACGTAGTCGTACTGCTCCAGCTTGGAGATGATCATCAGCGGCGTGATCTCGCTGACCATGGGGATGTTGCCGGCGATGAAGATCACCGAGCCGTATTCACCCACGGCGCGCGCGAAGGCCAGCGCAAAGCCGGTCAGCAGCGCGGGCAGCAGCGTGGGCAGCACCACGTAGCGGAAAGTCGTCCACCGTTGCGCGCCCAATGAGGCCGCGGCTTCTTCTAGTTCGGTCTCCATGTCCTCCAGCACCGGTTGCACCGTTCGCACGATGAAGGGCAGGCCGATGAAGATCAGCGCCAGCAGGATGCCCAGCGGCGTGAAGGCGATCTTGGTGCCATCCGGGCCGAACAGGAACGCCAGCGCGCCGCCCGGCGCGAACAGCGAGCCGACCCAGCCGTTGGGCGCGTACAGCGCCGTCAGTGCGATGCCGGCCACGGCGGTGGGCAGCGCAAAGGGCAGGTCGATCAGCGCGTCCACCAGCTTCTTGCCCGGGAACTCGTAGCGCACGATGCACCAGGCCAGGATGAGGCCGAAGACCAGATTGATCGCCGCCGCGATCAGCGACGCACCGAAGCTGAGCTTGTACGAGGCCATCACACGCGGCGATGTGGCCGCGGCCCAGAAGGCGTCCCAGCCATGGCCAGACGACTTCAGGAACACCGCGGCCAGCGGTACTAGCACGATGAGTGACAGGTAGAACAGCGTGAAGCCTAGCGTCGGCGCGAAGCCGGGGAGCACACGCCGTCGTCCCAAAGAGAACGAAGCCATATCGAGTTATTGGTATTTGTCTTGCATTTCGGGCCCAGCGCCGGGCCGCTCCCAAGCCAGCCCGTCTGGCTATGTACACGCGGCTTGATGCCGCGCGTATCGCCGGTCCCTGGGAGGACCGACTGGGCGCGCCCGTGTTCAGCGCGGCGCGACCAGGCGAGGGGTCAACGTTTGATCGAAGCCATGATCTGGTCAAACGTCCCGCCGTCCGCAAAGTGCGTCTTGCTGACCTTGGCCCAGCCGCCCAGCGTCTGCTCGACGGTGAACAGCTTGATGTTGGCGAAGCGCTGTTGATGCTTCTTGAACACGGCCGGGTCGCGCGGGCGGAAGTTGTTCTTGGCGATGATTTCCTGGGCCTCCGGGCTCCAGTGGAAGTCCAGGTAAGCCTTGGCCAGCGAGGCCGTGCCCTTCTTGGCGGCGACCTTGTCGACCAGCGCCACGGGCGCCTCGGTCTCGATGGAGATGCTGGGGTTGACCTGCTGGAAGTTGCCCTTGCCGAACTCGTTCTCGATCAGCTCGACCTCGGCCTCGAAGGTCACCAGCACGTCGCCGATGCCGCGTTGCGTGAAGGTGGTGGTGGCGCCGCGGCCGCCGCCGTCCAGCACGGGCACGTTGGTCAGGATCTTGGTGGCCAGGTCGCGCGCTTGCGCCTCGGTGCCGCCAGTGGCCAGCACGCTGCCCCAGATGGCCAGGAAGCTGTAGCGGCCGTTGCCCGTCACCTTGGGGTTGGGGATGATGACCTGCACGCCGGGGCGGGCCAGGTCGGCCCAGTCCTTGATGCCCTTGGGGTTGCCCTTGCGCACCAGGAAGGTCATCGTCGACGAGTAGGGCGCCGCGTTGTTCGGGAAGCGGCTGCGCCAGTCGGCCGGGGTCAGGCCGCTGGAGGCGAGCTGGTCCACGTCGGTGGCCTGGTTCATCGTCACCAGGTCGGCCTCCAGGCCGCCGATGACGGCGCCGATCTGCTTGCTGGAGCCGCCGTGGCTCTGGTTGACCGTCACGCTCACGCCCTTGGCCTTCTGCGCGGCGACGAATGCCGGGTTGATCTGTTTGTACAGCTCGCGGGCGACGTCGTACGAGACGTTCAGCAGCGTCGGGTCGGCAGCGAACGCGGGCAGGGTGGTCACCGAGGCGGCCGAGGCCAGGAGCGCCAGCGCAGCGCGGCGGGAAGACAGGAAAGCAGACATGGGCGTGGCGTTTCTGTTTGTCACGAAGGCCGCGAGAGTGCCCGAACTCTCTTATTCGCGGAACGACAGTTTGCTTATTTCCTTATTCGATATGCACCAAAGCGTGGCACAGCCCTTGCTGACCTCATGAGCATGCCGTTCGCTCTGACCGACCCGCCCACCGCTTCGGCGGAGGCCAACCGCCGCCTCACGCTGCTGCTGGAAAGCACCGGCGAGGGGGTATTCGGCATCGACATGGACGGTTTGTGCACCTTCGTGAATCGCGCCGCCTGCGATCAGCTGGGCTTGAGCACCGAAGAGGTGCTGGGCCGCAACATGCACGCGCTGATCCACCACTCTCGCGAGACCGGCGCGCACTACCCCGAGTGCGACTGCCCCATCTTCAACGCCTTCCGCCGCGGCGAGCCCTGCCGCATCGCGGACGAGGTGCTGTGGCGGGCCGACGGCAGCGCGTTCCCGGCGGAGTATTCGAGCTACCCTGTCATCGAGGACGGCGTGGTGCAGGGCGCGGTCGTCACCTTCGTGGACATCTCCGAGCGCCGCCGGGCCGAGGCGCTGCTGCGTGCCAGTCATGACGAGCTGGAGCAGCGCGTGGCCGAGCGCACGGCCGAGTTGCGCGAGCTCGCCCACCACCTGGAGGCGGTGCGCGAGACTGAGCGCAAGCGCATCGCCCGCGAGATCCACGACGAGCTGGGCTCGCTGCTGGTGGCGCTGAAGATGGACATCGACTGGCTGGCCCGCCGCGTGGGTGATGCGGTGCAGCGCGAGCGCATGGTGGGCAAATGCCAGCGCATGGGCGGGCTGGTGGACACGGCGGTGGACGCCGTGGGCCGCATCATCACGGACTTGCGCCCCAGCATCCTGGACCACCAGGGCCTGTGGGCCGCGCTGGAGTGGCAGGCGCAGGAGTTCCAGCTCGCCGGCAGCGACGAGCGGCAGGTGGACTTCAAGATGCATGTGGCCGCCAACGTGGCGCCGCCGGAGGGGGGACTGGCTATCGCGGTGTTCCGCATCCTGCAGGAAGTGCTGTCCAACGTCGCCCGGCATGCGCGGGCGAAGCACGTGGCCATCCGCATCGACGTGGACGCCCCGCCCGCGCCCGTGCTGTACCTGCAGGTGCGCGACGACGGCGTGGGCGCGCCGCCCGCGGCCCTGACCGACGCACGCAGCTACGGCGTGCTGGGCATGCGGGAGCGGGCGGCGCACTTCGGCGGTCGCATCGGCATCGACAGCGCGCCGGGGCGTGGGACGACCGTGCGGCTCGTCATGCCTTTGGAATCCACATGATCCGCGTGCTGATCTGCGACGACCACCTCATCGTCCGCCAGGGCATCAAGCAGGTGCTGGCCGAGGCGGACGATCTGCGCGTCGTCGGCGAGGCGGCCAACGGGCCGGAGGCCATCCAGCAGGTGCGCGCCGCGCCGCCCGACGTGGTGCTGCTGGACATCGCCATGCCGCAGCGCGACGGGTTGGACATCCTGAAGGCGCTGAAGTCCGAGTTCCCCAAGCTGCCGGTGCTGATGCTGTCCACCTACCCCGACCGTCAGTACGCCGTGCGCAGCCTGAAGCTTGGTGCCGCCGGCTACCTGAACAAGAGCGCGGACAGCGAGCAGATGATCGACGCGGTGCGCAGCGTGGCACGCGGCAAGCTGTTCGTCACGCCCAGCGTGGCCGAGCTGCTGGCCGGCGCGGTGGGCGCCGGTGGCAGCAAGGCCGGGGACGCGGACAAGCCGCTGGACGAGCTGCTGTCGCACCGCGAGCACCAGGTATTCCAGCTGCTGGCCGCCGGCCGCAGCGTCGGCGAGATTGCCGAGCAGCTGGTGCTGTCGCCCAACACCGTGTCCACCTACCGCGCCCGGGTGCTGGAGAAGATCGGCGTGCGCAACGACGTGGAGCTGGCGCTGTTTGCGGTGCGCACGGAGCAGGCGGGATAGGCGCGGGCGCCAAGAGCTACTTCCACAAAAGTAAAACCGCGTTCCGTTTTTGCGCGGTACATTGCCGGCCGCATGTTTCACCGCGCCGGCCGGCGCACAGAAAGAATTCCATGAGCGCCACCCAAGCCATCGCCGAAGCCTTTACCACCGCCCGCGCCGCCGGCCGTGCCATCGACGCCTACCCCGGCACGCCGCCGGCGACGCTGGCCGAGGCCTACGCCATCCAGGCCGCCGCGATTGCGCGCTGGCCCGACGCCGTCAAGGGCTGGAAGGTCGCTCGCGTGAACCCGGCATTTGCCGCCCAGTTCCCAGAGGAGCGCCTGATCGGCCCCGCGTTTGCGCCCAACGTCCACTCTGTCGCGGCAGGCGCCGAGGCGATCTGCCCGGTCTTCGAAGGCGGCTTCGCGGCCGTCGAGGCCGAGGTGGTCATCGTCGTGGCGGAGGACCAGCCCGCTGGCAAGGCCGACTGGACCGCTGACACCGTGGCCCCTCTCGTCAAGTCCATGCACATCGGCGTCGAAGTGGCCAGCAGCCCGCTGGCCACGCTGAACGACATCGGCCCGGGGGCGGTCATCTCCGACTTCGGCAACAACTGGGGCGTCGTCGTCGGAGCCGAAATCGCGAACTGGCAGTCGCTGGAAACCATCGATGTCGAGACCTTCATCGACGGCCAGTCGGTCGGCGTCGGCAAGGTCGCCATCAAGCCCGGCCCGCTGGGGGCGCTGGCCTTCACGCTGAACAAGCGTGCCGAGCAAGGCCAGACGCTGAAGGCGGGCGACGTGATCTCCACCGGCATGATCACCGGCGTGCATGACATCCGCATCGGCCAGCGCTCGCGGCATGTGTTTGCCGGCGTGGGCGAGGTGAACGTCCAGATCACGAGGGCGGTCGGCCGCTGAGCCGTGCCAGCCGGCGCAGAGGCCGGCTGGCTCATCCCTCTTGCGCCGGGAACCGCTCCGTGCTGCCGTCTGCATGCCGCGCGAAGCGGTCGGCGCTGTCGCCGTGCACCGGCGCCGAGTCGGGCCAGGGCCAGCCGCCGAACTCGGTGCGGCGGTAGTCCTCGAAGGCCTGCCGCAGCTCCTGCTCGGTGTTCATGACGAAGGGGCCGTACTGAGCCACGGGCTCGCCGATGGGGCGGCCTTGCAGCATCAGCAGCTCGGCGGACTCCTCGCCCTCATTGACCAGCGTGATGGCGGTGCCGGCCTTCACCTCCATCGAGTGCCGCACCGCCACGGCGTGTCCGTCCACGGTGATGCGCGAGCCGACGAAGAAGTACAGCTTGCGGCGCGTGCCGTCGCCCGTGGCGGCCGGCAGCACCCACTGCGCGCCGGGCGCCAGGCGCAGCGTCCAGATGGCGAGGTCCGCATGCAGGCGCGAGGCCCATGAGTCCGGCGGCGGCGCCAGCGGCTGCGTCACGCCGCCCGGCACGGGCAGCGCGCCCGCGATGCAGACGACCTCCGTCGCGAGCCCGGCGGCGTCCACGAAGCGGTGGCGGGGAATGTCCTGCGACCAGAACATCGTGAAATGCGGCGCTACCATCTTGCTGTCGGCCGGCAGGTTCAGCCAGATTTGGAACAGCTCCAGCGGGTTGGGCTGGTCCGTCTTCAGCAGCGGGAACATCTCGGCGTGCACGATGCCCTGGCCGGCCGTCAGCCACTGCACGTCCCCGCCGCCGAAGCGTGCGGCAGCACCCAGCGAGTCGGCATGGTCGATGCGGCCCTGGCGCACGATGGTGACGGTCTCGAAGCCGCGGTGCGGGTGGGCCGGGAAGCCCGGCACCTGCTGGCCGTGGTACATGCTCCAGCCGGCCTGGCCGGAGAAGTCCGAGCCCATCTGGCGGCCCTTCAGCAGCGCCGGGTCCGGCCCGTGGCGGCCGTTGCCGGGCGGGTAGGCGTCATCGTGATGCACGCAGAACAGGAACGGGTCGAGCGTCTCCCAGGGCATGCCCAGCGGGGCGACGTCGATGAGGGGGGAGGAATGGGTCATGAATGATGGCGTCCGCAAGAGTCGCCAGCCTAGCGCGAGTCGATCGGAGGCTTCGCAGGAAAGTCGTCCACCTGGATGACCTTGTCGGCCGCGCGCAGGTAGGCCAACGCCGCCTCGGGGTCGCGGGACAGGGTCGCAGCCGCCTGCAGCGAGTTCGTGCGCCGCAGCGTGCGGTTCAGCTCGGGTACCTCGTCGCCCAGCACATCGGCCAGCCGCAGCGCGTCGGCCAGTTCGCTCAGCCCTCCGGTGGCGGGCGGTGTGAAGTCGGGGCACAGCCGTGCGACCAGCGCCGGTTGCGTGCGCAGCGCCTCGGCCAGCGCGACGAGATCACGGTCGCGCAGCGGTGCCAGGTGGCGGGTGCCGTGCAGCAGCAGCGCCGATGCGGCCTTGAGCGCGCCCGACGGCAGGTTGGCGTGCAGGTCGCGCAGCGTGGCGGCGGCCGCTTCGAGCTGGAAACGGATGGCCGCGCGCGCGAACGGCAGCATCGCCGCGTCGGCCTCGACCTTGAAGCGCCACACGCTGCAGGCGGCCAGGTACAGGTGCGACAGCACGTCGCCCAGCCGCGCGGACAGCAGCTCCATGCGCTTGAGCTTGCCGCCCAGCAGCCCCATCGCCAGGTCGGCCGTCAGCGCGTACTTGGCCGACACGCGCGCGATCAGCCGCGCTTCCTTCTCCAGCCCCGACGGCACCTGGCCCTTCAGCCCCGCGCCGAACAGGCTGGCGCCGAGGTTGCGCATGACATGGCCCACGTGGCTCAGCAGCGCGCGGCCCAGCGCGGTTTCGTCTTTGGCCTGCACGGCGGCCATTTCGTCCATCACGTGCGGATGGCAGCGCACGGCGCCCTGGCCGAAGATGATCAGCGCCCGCGACAACAGGTTAGCGCCTTCCACCGTGATGGCGATGGGCGCCTGCCGGTAGGCCACGCCCAGCAGGTTGCTAGGCCCGCTGATGATGCCCTTGCCGCCCAGCACGTCCATGCCGGTGATGACGGCGTGCCGGCCCGCTTCGGTCAACTGCACTTTCAGGATGGCACTGGCCACGCTGGGCCGCTCGCCCGCATCCAGCGCCGCGGCCGTGTAGCGGCGCGCGGCGTCCGACGCGTACAGGTCGGCGGCGGTGCGGGCGATCA
Organism: Pelomonas dachongensis; assembly: GCF_043555865.1. NCBI lineage: Bacteria > Pseudomonadati > Pseudomonadota > Betaproteobacteria > Burkholderiales > Sphaerotilaceae > Roseateles > Pelomonas dachongensis. The sequence continues at coordinate 462,742 of NZ_JBIGHY010000002.1, read as the reverse complement.
GCCCCGCAATGGCCTCGAAGCGCGAGATCGGCAGGCCGAACTGCTCGCGGATGCGGCCGTAGCCGGTCATCACATAGAGCGAGGTCTGCTGCATGGCTGCGCCCAGCGCCGGCAGCGAGATCGCCCGGCCGGCTGCCAGGCACTCCATCAGCATGCGCCAGCCCTGGCCCACCTGCGGTTCGCCGCCGATGATCCAGTCCATCGGCACGAACACGTCCTCGCCGTGGAGGGGGCCGTTCATGAATGCCGAGTCCATCGGCCGGTGGCGGCGGCCGATCTGCAGGCCCGGCGTGGGCACCGGGATCAGTGCGCAGGTGATGCCCAACTGCTGCTGGCCTTCGGGCCGGGTCGGGTCCACCGCCTGGAACGCCAGGCCCACGACGGTGGCCACGGGCGCCAGCGTGATGTAGCGCTTGTCAAAGCGCACGACGAAGCCGCGCACGCGCCGGCCATCGATCTCGCGTTCGGTCAGCACGCCGGTGTCGGGAATGGAGGCGGCGTCCGACCCCGCGTACGGCGACGTCAGGCCGAAGCAGGGCAGGTCGCGCCCGTCCGCCAGCCGGGGCAGGTAGTGGGTCCTCTGCGCGTCGGTGCCGTAGCGCAGCAGCAGCTCGGCCGGGCCCAGCGAGTTGGGCACCATCACCGTGACGGCCGTGGCCACGTTGACGGTCGCGATGCGCGTGACGACCGCCGCATGCGCGTAGTGGCCAAACCCCAGCCCACCGTGCTCGCGCGGAATGATCATGCCGAAGAAGCGCCGCTCGCGCAAAAAGCGCCAGACCTCGGGCGGCAGGTCGCGCGCCTCGTCGATGGCGAAGTCGTCCAGCATCGCGATCAGCTCGGCGACGTCGTTGTCGATGAAGGCCTGCTCCTCGGCAGTCAGCCGGTTCGGCGGCATGGCCAGCAGGCGGTCGAAATCCGGCTTGCCACCGAACAGTTCGCCCTCGAAGCCCACGGTGCCCGCCTCCAGCGCGGCGCGCTCGGTGTCGCCCATTTGAGGCAGGGCTTTGGAAAACGGTTCAAACGCGAGGCGGCCCAGCAGGTTGGCGATCATGGCAGCAGTCTCCTTTGTGGAGGATGCTGCCCGACCGGGCGGTGGCGCCGCGTCAGTGTTGTCTGATTCGCGCCTCGACCGCGGGTGGCAGCGGCATGAACTCGCGCACGTCCTGTGCACAGCGGCAGCCGGCGGCGATCTTGGAGGCCCAGCGATGGGCTTCGTCGCGGCTGGGCACCCCGATGACCGTGATTCCGCCGATGGAGTCTTTGTGGGCCGGACTGGGACCTTGCGGGATCATGGCGTCCGTCGCCACGACGGTCGTGGTCGGCGGCTCCAGCAGCGCTCCGCAGAAGACGAAGACGCCGGCGTCGATGGCTTCCAGCATGGCGGCCGCGGCGGCTTGGCCGACATCCGGGAAGTCGGCGGCCGGGATGAGGCTCAGGGCGCCTTCGTGGAAGGAGATCAGGTGGCGGGGCATCGCACGCTCCGTTGTGGTGGGCCGATCACGACGAAGGAGCGAGTGCTGGATCGACAGGCTACTTCAACACTTACGCCCGTCGGCCGAGTTCAAGGAACTCCCTCGTAGTTGCACCCCTACAAAAACTCGCCGCCCCTCACGATTCCGCGACGGCGCCCCGGTTCCTAGAGTCGCTCCCATCCTGTGACGGAGCCCTCGATGACCCACGATCCCTACGACGCCGACCGGCCCCTGCTGATGCGCTGCGCCTGCGGCCAGCACGCCAGCCCCGCTGACCACGCCGTCGCCGAGCTGCGCGCCCGCAGCGACATGTCTGAATTCGAGGCCGAGTCGGCCGGCTTCATCGAAGCGTCGCTCGTGAAGGCGTTGTTCCCGCAGGACGCGTTGCGTCGCCGCTTCCTGAAGGCCGTGGGCCGCAACACGGCGATGGCCGCCATCTCCAGCGTGCTGCCGGTCGCGTCGCTGCAGGCGATGGCTCAGGGCACCACGGGCGCGCTGGAGAAGAAGGACCTGAAGATCGGCTTCATCCCCATCACCTGCGCCACGCCACTGATCATGGCGCACCCGCTCGGCTTCTACGCCAAGCAGGGGCTGAACGTGGAGGTGGTCAAGACGGCGGGCTGGGCGTTGATCCGCGACAAGATGATCAACAAGGAGTACGACGCCACGCACTTCCTGTCGCCGATGCCGCTGGCGATCAGCCAGGGCCTGGGCTCGGTGGCCACGCCGATGAACGTGGCGACCATCCAGAACACCAACGGCCAGGCGATCACGCTGAGTGTGAAGCACAAGGACAAGCGCGATCCGAAGAGCTGGAAGGGTTTCAAGTTCGCAGTGCCGTTCGAGTACTCGATGCACAACTTCCTGCTGCGTTACTACGTGGCCGAAGCGGGGCTGGACCCGGATCGCGACATTCAGATCCGTGTTTTGCCGCCGCCCGAGATGGTGGCCAACCTGCGCTCCGGCAACATCGACGGCTTCCTCGGCCCAGACCCGTTCAACCAGCGCGCTGTATTCGAGGAAGTGGGCTTCATCCACATCCTGACCAAGGAGTTGTGGGACGGCCACCCTTGCTGCGCCTTTGGCACGAGCACCGAGTTCATCCATAAGCACCCGAATACCTTCATTGCGTTGTACCGCGCGGTGCTGACGGCGGCCGCGATGGCGCGCGAGGCCAAGAACCGCGAGCTGATCGCCAAGGTCATTGCGCCGCAGGCCTACCTGAACCAGCCGGAGACTGTCATTGCGCAGGTGCTGACCGGCAAGTTCGCGGACGGCTTGGGCAACGTGAAGGTCGTGCCCGACCGTGCTGACTTCAACCCGATGCCGTGGCAGAGCATGGCCGTGTGGATGCTGAGCCAGATGAAGCGCTGGGGCTACATCAAGGGCGACGTGAACTACAAGCAGATCGCCGAGAAGGTGTTCCTGCTGACGGACGCGAAGAAGCAGTTGAAGGCACTGGGCATGCCGGTGCCGGACGACAAGACCGGCGGCTATCCGAAGTTCAGCGTCATGGGCAAGGAGTTCGACCCGTCGAAGCCGGATGCCTACGTTTCTAGCTTCGCGATCAAGCGCACCTGACGATGCAAAAGTCACTGAACTTTCGCGCGGCGCTGCTGTCGCTGCTGCTGCTGGGCTGCCTGCTGGGCCTGTGGCACCTGGCCACGCTCGGCACAGCGCCGGCGGCCAGGCCGGTGGCGGCAATGACGCCTGAGCAGATCGAGTACGCCAAGCTGATGGGCAAGCCCGTCGATGCGGCCGCACCGGCGCCCGCCAAGAGCGGCTTTCCGACGCTCGGCCAGATGGGCAGCGTCGTGGTCCAGCACCTGTCCGACCCGTTCTTCGACCGCGGTCCCAACGACAAGGGCATCGGCCTGCAGCTCGCCTATTCGCTGGGTCGCGTGGCGCTGGGTTATCTGCTGGCGGCACTCGTCGCCATTCCGCTGGGCTTTGTCATCGGCATGAGCCCGCTGGTCTACAAGGCGCTGGACCCTTTCATCCAGGTCTTGAAGCCCATTTCGCCGCTGGCCTGGATGCCGCTGGCGCTATACACGATCAAGGACTCGGCGGCGAGCGGCATCTTCGTCATCTTCATCTGCAGCCTGTGGCCGATGCTGATCAACACCGCCTTCGGCGTGGCTGGCGTGCGGCGCGAGTGGCTGAACGTGGCGCGCACACTGGAGGTGAGCCCGCTGCGCCGCGCGTTCGAGGTGATCCTGCCCGCCGCGGCGCCCACCATCCTGACGGGCATGCGCATCAGCATGGGCATTGCCTGGCTGGTCATCGTGGCGGCCGAGATGCTGGTGGGCGGCACAGGCATCGGCTACTTCGTGTGGAACGAGTGGAACAACCTCAGCCTGCCCAACGTCATCTTCGCCATCCTCGTCATCGGCCTCGTGGGCATGGCGCTTGATCTTTTGTTTGCTCGCGCCCAGAAGGCGGTGACCTATGCCGACTGAACTCGTCCAAATCCAGGGTCTGGCCAAGCGCTATGGCGATGCGATCGTCTTCGACGGCGTCAACTTCACGCTGACTGAAGGCGAGTTTGTCTGCATCATCGGCCACAGCGGCTGCGGCAAAACGACCATCCTCAACGTGCTGGCCGGGCTGGAGCAGGCGAGCAGCGGCCATGTCTTCATGGCGCAGCGCGAGGTGGCCGGGCCGGGGCTGGAACGCGGCGTCGTGTTCCAGGGCCATGCGCTGATGCCGTGGCTGACGGTGCGTCAGAACATTGCGTTTGCCGTGCGCAGCAAGTGGCCGGAATGGAAGCGCGAGCAGATTGACGCGCAGGTCCAGAAGTACGTCGCCCTCGTCGGCCTGTCGCCCGCGCTAGACAAGAAACCCAGCCAGCTCTCCGGCGGCATGAAGCAGCGCGTGGGCATTGCGCGGGCCTTCGCTATCGAACCGCGCATGCTGCTGCTGGACGAGCCCTTCGGCGCGCTGGACGCGCTGACGCGCGGCACTATCCAGGACGAATTGCTGAAGATCTGCGCCGCGACGAAGCAGACGGTCTTCATGATCACCCACGATGTGGACGAGGCCATCCTGCTCGCTGACCGCATCCTGCTGATGGCCAACGGCCCGCAGGCGCGTGTGGCGGAGATTGTCGTCAACACGATGAGCCGCGATCGGCAGCGTGCCTCGCTGCACCACGACCCGCAGTACTACCGCATCCGCAACCACCTCGTCGATTTCCTCGTCGAGCGCAGCGCCACGCTGTCCCACGGCCGCGCACCGGAGCTACCGCCCGAGGTGCGCCCGGGCCTTGCACCCATCGCCGAAGTTGTTTCTCTCGAAACCCATCCCACCCCCATCAGGAGCCACGCATGAGCCGCCTCGAAGTCACCGAAAAGATCATTGCCACCAAAGTCGCCAAAGGCATCAAGTGGGCCGATGTCGCTGCCGACATCGGCCTCAGCAAGGAATGGGTCACCGCTGGCTGCCTGGGCCAGATGACATTCAACGACGAGCAGTCCGCCAAGCTGGCCAAGCACTTTGACCTGACCGAGGACGAGACGCAGTGGCTCAAGGTCGTACCCTACAAGGGCAGCCTGCCGACGAGTGTGCCGACCGACCCGCTGATCTACCGCTTCTACGAGCTGATCAGCGTCTACGGGACGACGTTCAAGGAGCTGATCCACGAAGAGTTCGGCGACGGCATCATGAGCGCCATCGACTTCAAGATGGACTTGCAGCGTGAGCCCAATGCAGCGGGGGACCGCGTCAGCATCGTCATGAGTGGCAAGTTCCTGCCCTACAAGACGTACTGAAACGATGAAGCCGCCGCTGCCCCCGTTCAACGCCGAGTCGGCGGCGCAGAAGGTGCGCCTCGCCGAAGACGCGTGGAACAGCCGCGACCCCGACCGCGTCGTCGGCGTCTACACGGACGACACGGTCTGGCGCAACCGCGCGGAGTTCCCCGTCGGCCGCGAGCAGGTGCATGCGCTGTTGACGCGCAAATGGGCGCGCGAACTGGACTACCGGCTTATCAAGGAGCTGTGGGCCTTCAGCGGCAACCGCATCGCCGTGCGCTTTGCCTACGAGTGGCGCGACGACTCGGGCCACTGGTTTCGCAGCTACGGCAACGAGAACTGGGAGTTCACGGACGAGGGACTGATGCGGAGGCGCTTTGCGAGCATCAACGACCTGCCCATCGCCGAGTCGGCGCGGCTGTTCTTCTGGCCGCTGGGAAGGCGGCCGGATGAGCATCCGGGCCTGAGCGATCTCGGCCTCTAGGCGCGGATGGCCAGCATGACGGCGTAAGCCTTGAACACCGCCGTGGCTGGCTGGCCCACCGCCAGCTCCAGCCCGTCCACCGCATCGTTGGTGACGCTGGCCGTCACCACAGTGCCACCCGGCAGCGTCACGCCGATCAGCGACGACACCGCGCCGCGCTGCACGCGCGACACAGTGCCGGCCAACTGGTTGCGCGCCGACAGCTGGTAGCCTCCGAAATCCGTCACCAGCACCACCTCGCTGCTCTTGACCAGGGCGAGTGCCTCCTGGCCCTTCTTCACCTTCAGCTCTTTCGCAGCCTCGGTCGTCAGCGATGCCGTGACCTCCTGGCCACCGTCCAGCGCGATGCGCACGCTGGTGGTGGCCGGGCCGGCGTTGACCGCCGAGACGCGGCCGAAGAACTGGTTGCGGGCGGTGGTCTTCATGCTCATCCTTTTCAGCAGCGCGTCCAGCGCCGGTTGCGTGGCCAGCCAGGCGGCATGTTCGTGCAGGAAGGCGGCATGTCGCGCCTGCAGCGTGCGCCAAGCGGTCAGCAGGGCCTCGCCCTCGGGCGTGAGGCGCGTGCCGCCGCCGCCGGCGCCGCCGCTGGCCTTGGCGACCAGAGGCGCGTGGGTCAGCGCGGTGGCGGCGTCCAGCACCAGCCACGCGCCCTTGTAGCTGTAGCCGGCGGCGCGTGCCGCTTTCTGCAGCGAGCCGGTCAGCGCCAGCGCCGCCAGCAGGTCGAAGAAGCGCCCGTCCAGCCGGCCGGCCAGGCGAAGCTCGCCTTGCAACAGTGGATGGTCGTTCAAGACGGGCTCTCCAACGCGGCGCGCAGCCCCGGGTCGTCGGCCCGAAGCCGCCGCTGCACGCCGCCGCTGTCCAGCAGGAAGACCTCATCGGCCAGCGCCATCACGTCCTCGGGGTCGTGGCTGACCAGCACGGCCGGGATGCCAAGGCGCCGCTGCACCTCGCGCAGTTCGCCTCGCAGCTGGCGGCGCAGCGTCGTGTGCAGCGCGGCAAAGGGCTCGTCCAGCAGCAGCACCTGGGGCTCGCAGGCCAGCGCGCGGGCCAGCGCCACGCGCTGCTGCTGGCCGCCGGACAGCGTCGATGGCCGGCTGGCAGCCATGGCCGTCAGGCCGAAGGACTCGATCAGCGCGTCCACCCGCGCCGCGTCGTCGGGCTTGAGCCGGCGCCGCCAGCTCGTCAGCCCAAAGGCAATGTTGTCGCGCACGCTGAGGTGCGGGAACAGCGCGTAGTGCTGGAACAGATAGCCCACGCCACGCGCCTCCGGCGGCAGGTTGATGCCCGCGGCCGTGTCCAGCAGCGCGCGGCCGTTCAACTTCACTTGGCCGGATTGCACCGGTAGCAGCCCGGCCATGGCCTGCAGCGTCAGCGACTTGCCGGCGCCGGATGGCCCGTACAGCGCGACGAAGGGCGCATCCGTGGCGAACGCGATGTCCAGGTCGAAGCGGCGCTGGTGTCGAGTTCCAGCGTCGCTGACCGAGAGCTGCACCGCGACGTCGATCAAGGCTTGGCGAAGCCGTAGCGTGCCAGGATTGACTGGCTCTCGGCGGCGTTCAGGAAACTGACGAAATCGCGCGCCAGCGCGGCCTGCTTGCTGTCGGCTATCACGGCGACCGGGTAGGTCACCGGCGCATGGCCGCCCACGGTCATCGCGATGCGCACTTTGCCTTTGGCCAGCCCGGCATCGGTGCGGTAGACGAAGCCGGCCTCCACCTCGCCACGCGACACGTAGTCCAGCACCTGTCGCACGTTGTCGGCAAACACGAGCTTCGGCACCAGCGCCGCCCACAGCTGTGCACCTTCCAGCGCCTGCTGCGTGTAGCGGCCCACCGGCACCGAGGCGACCTTGCCGACGGCGATGCGCCTGACGGCCGGCTGGGAGAGGTCGCGCAGGGCCATGACCGTGCCGTCCGGCGGCGTCACCAGCACCAGCTCGTTGGCGGCGAAGTCGCGTCGCGTGTCGGCGGCGATGAGCTTTTGTTCGGCGCCACGGTTCATCGTCCCCTGGTCGGCGCTGGCGAGGACATCCACCGGCGCGCCCTGGGCGATCTGCTGCAGCAGCACGCCCGAGGCGGCGAAGTTGAAGCGGACGGTGGCGCCCGGCTTGCTGGCCTCGAACTTCGGGCCGATCTCCTTGAAGGCGTCGGTCAGGCTCGCGGCGGCGGAGACGGTCAGTTGCTGGGCTGATGCGAAGCCGGGCAGGGCGAGCAGGAGGGCAAGAAGCGTTTTCATGCGGGCGAGCGTTGGAGAAAGCGGTTGGACAACACGAGGATGGCGACCGACACCGCGGACACCACCAGCGCCAGCAGCAGCGCCAGGTCGTCACGGCCGGCCTGCACGGCGTCGTAGATGGCCATGGAGGCGGTCTGTGTCTGCCCCGGGATGGAGCCGGCCACCATCAGCGACGCGCCGAACTCGCCCATCGCGCGGGCGAACGCCAGCAGCGTGCCGGCAAGGATGCCGGGCCAGGCCAGCGGCAGCGTCACGCGCACGAAGGTGCTCCAGCGGGACTGGCGCAGCGTGCGCGCGGCGGCTTCCAGGTTGCGGTCCACCTGCGCAAAGGCGCTGCTGGCGCCCTTCAGCACCAGCGGCAGCGCGACCAGCGCAGACGCGATGACCGCGCCATGCCAGTTGAAGATGATCGTGTAGTCGAAGTGTTCGCGCAGCCAGCCGCCCAGTGCGCTGCGCCGGCCCATCAGCACCAGCAAGCCGTAGCCCAGCACCGTGGGCGGCAGCACCAGCGGCAGCATGCATACGGCCTCCAGCACGCCGCGCCCGGGCAGGCGCGTGCGGGCGAACGCCCAGCCCAGCGCCACGCCCAGTACCAGCGCGATCAGCGTCGCCACGCCGGCCACGCGCAGCGTCAGCGTCAGCGGCGCGGCGTCGAACTGGGTCCAGAGATCCGTGGGCATGGGTGCGTAATGTAGTTGACTACATCACGACTGGGCGGGCAGGGGAAGTCCAGGGGGCGGGGCCTGCGGGCGCTGGCGCCGGCACCCCATAGAATGCTTGCTTTTGTCCGAAGGCGAACCCTGGTTCGCCTTCGTCGCGTTGGGTGCAGCCCGCTGCGCCGCGTCAGTTCTCAAGGCCTTCCGAGATGTTCGAATTCGTTCGTCGGCACACCCGCCTGTTCCAGTTCATCCTGCTGGTGCTGATCCTTCCGTCTTTCGCCCTCATCGGCATGGAGGGGTACACGAGCATGATGGGAGGCGCCAACACGGGCGTCGCCACGGTCAACGGCCGCAAGATCACCCAGGGGGAATGGGACGCCGCTCAGCGTGACTTCGCCGACCGCATCCGCCGGCAGAGCCCCGGTGTCGACGCCAAGTTGCTGGACACGCCCGAGGTCAAGCACCAGGCGCTGGAGAACCTCGTCACCGAGCGCACGCTGCAGGCCGCGGCCGAGCGCGAGCACTTCACGCCTACGCCTGAAGTCGTCAACGCGCGCTTTTGGGCCGACCCCGAGTTCGCACCGCTGCGCAATGCGGACGGCACGGTCAACCGGGCCTTGCTGGCCGCGCAGGGCATGACGCCGTCGATCTTCCTGCAGCGTCTGCGCCAGGACTACGCGGTCCGCCAGGTCACCGCGCCGGTGGAGTCGTCGGTCACCACGGGCGACGCCGCGCCCAAGCTGGCCTTCGATTCGCTGCTGCAGCAGCGCGAAGTGCAACTGCAACGTTTCGACGTGAAGCGCTATGCCGCGGACATCAATCCCAGCGACGCCGACATCGAGGCCTTCTACAAGGAGCCGGCCAACGCGGCCAAGTTCCAGCTGCCCGAATCGGCGCAGATCCAGTACGTCGTGTTGGACCTGGAGGCGCTGAAGAAGGACGTCAGCTTCACCGAGGACGGCCTGCGCAAGTACTACGAAGAGAACGCAGCGCGCTACAGCGTGCCCGATGAGCGCCGCGCCAGCCACATCCTCATCAAGGCAGAGCGCAGCGCGCCCGCCGAGGAGCGCGCCAAAGCCAAGGTGAAGGCCGAGGCGCTGCTGGCCGAGGTTCGCAAGAACCCTGCCTCGTTCGCCGACGTGGCCAAGAAGAATTCGCAGGACGAGGGCTCGGCCGCCAACGGCGGTGACCTGGACTTCTTCGGCCGCGGTGCCATGGTCAAAGAGTTCGACGCCGCCGTCTACGCGATGAAGCCGGGTGAGATCAGCAACCTGGTCGAGACCGACTTCGGCTATCACATCATCCAGTTGACAGCCACCCGCGGCGGTGAGAAGAAGCCGCTGGAGGCCGTGCGCGCCGAGGTCGAGTCCGAGGTGCGCAAGCAGCTCGCGCAACGCAAGTATTCCGAGGCGGCCGAGCAGTTCGGCAACTTGGTCTACGAGCAGTCCGACACGCTGCAACCCGCCGCTGAAAAGCTGAAGCTGCAGCTCCAGACCGCCACCGTGCAGCGCCAGCCGCTGCCCGGCGCGACCGGCCCGCTGGCCTCGCCCAAGCTGCTGGACGCTGTGTTCGGTGCCGACACGCTTCGCAACAAGCGCAACACCGAAGCCGTGGAGACCGGCCCGAGCCAGCTCGTGTCAGCCCGCGTCGTCAAGCACGACCCGGCGCGCGTGCCGCCGCTGGCCGACGTGAAGGACCAGGTGCGCGGCCAACTGGTGCAAAAGCTCGCCACCGCCACCGCCAAGAAGGCCGGCGAGGCCCGCGCGGCCACACTGAAGGCCAACCCCGCCGACACCTCCGGCCTGGACGCGGCCGTCACCGTCTCGCGCGCCAAGCCGTTCAACCTGAGCCGCGCACAACTGGAAGCCGTGCTGGGTGCCGACGCCAGCAAGCTGCCCGCGATCGTGGGTGTTACAGCGGATGACGGCAGCTACGTGGTCGTGCGCATCAACCAGCTGCAGCCGCGCGATCCGGCGGTCATCGACGACAAGGCCGCCGCTCGCCAGTACGCCGCCGCGTGGGCCCGTGCGGAGACGCAGGCCTACATGTCCGCTTTGAAGACCCACTACAAGGCCGCCATCAAAGTGGCGTCTCCCGCCTCGGCAGCCAGCGCCCCCTGATTTTTAGGCTATACTCTTTGGCTCTGCGGTGGCTGTAGCTCAGTTGGTAGAGTCCAGGATTGTGATTCCTGTTGTCGCGGGTTCGAGTCCCGTCAGCCACCCCAAGAAATTCGAGAAGTAACCCAACGGCCCGGCAGCGAAAGTTGCCGGGCCGTTGTGCTTTGCGGGGCGCTTATTGCACGTAGCTGAGCGGCAGCGCCGTGGTCAGCTTGAGCTCCTCCATTGCGAAACTGGAGCTGACATCGTGCAGCTGCGTACCGGCGATGAGCCGCTTGTAGACCTTGTCGTAGGCGGCGATGTCCGGCACGACGACGCGCAGCAGGTAATCCACATCGCCGCTCATTCGATAGAACTCGACCACCTCGGGAATGGCCTGCACCGTGGCCTTGAAGGTCTCGAACCAGTCCTGCGTGTGGATGCTGGTGCGCACCGACACGAACACCGTCACGCCGACGTTCACCTTGCGCGCATCCACCAGCGCCACCTGGCGGGCGATGACGCCGGACGCCTTCAGCCGTTGAATGCGCCGCCAGCATTGCGTCGTCGATAGGCCGACCTGTTCAGCGACCTGGGCCACTTGCTGCTCGGCATCTTTTTGCAGAATTTCCAGGATCCTGACATCGACGGTATCCAGTTTCATATGGTCTATTTTATGAGGAATCTGTTTTCGCGCCGGGCCTGATCGCGCACGGCTGATGCAAACCGTTTCTGCATGCTGCCGCGCAGAATTCGCGGCCATGGAGCTCTATCTCGACGCGAATGCCACGACCCCCGTGCTCCCGCAGGCCCGCGAGGCGGCGTTGGCCGCGATGGCGGATGACTTCGGCAACCCCAGCAGCATCCACAGCGCCGGTTTGAAGGCACGCGCGCTGATGGACGGCGTGCGCGCCCGCGCGCGCCGCGTGCTGGGCGCGGACACCGGTCGGCTGCTGTTCCTCAGCGGCGCGACCGAGGGCATACAGACGGCGGTGCTGTCGGCGCTGAGCGCCTGCCGGCGGGCGGCCGTGAAACCGGAGCTGCTGCTGTACGGCGCGACCGAGCACAAGGCCGTGCCGGAGGCCATCCGGCACTGGAACGCGCTGCTGGGGCTGGACCTGCCGCTACTGGCGATTCCGGTGGGGCGCGACGGCCGGCATGACCTGGCGTGGCTGCGCTCCCATGCGCCGCGCGCCGGCCTGGTCTGCACGATGGCGGCCAACAACGAGACCGGCGTCATCAGTGACCTGGACGGCATTGCGGACGCGCTGGCGGGCAGCCCGGCGCTGTGGATGGTCGACGGCGTGCAGGCGCTTGGCAAGCTGCCGCTGCGGCTTGCCGAGCGCCGTATCGACTACGCGCCGTTCTCTGGCCACAAACTGTATGCGCCCAAGGGTATCGGCCTGCTGTACGTGCGGGAGGTCGCACCGTTCACGCCGCTGCTGGCCGGCGGCGGCCAGGAGGGTGCGCTGCGTTCGGGCACCGAGAACATGTCCGGAATCGCCGCTCTCGGCGCGGTGCTGGCGGCGCTGGAGGAGGGCCAGGTCTTTCGCGGCCACGGGACGCTGGCCGCCTGGCGCGACCGGCTGGCCGATGCGCTGCGGCAGGCGTTCCCCGGCGTGGTCTTCAATGCGCCGGCCGAGCTGTGCCTGCCGACGACGCTGAACTTCGCGGTGCCCGGCGTCAGCGCGCGGCTGCTGCTGGACCTGTTCGACGCGGCCGAACTGCGCGTCAGCGGCGGTTCGGCCTGCAGCGCGGCGAAGTCGCAGCCCAGCGATGTGCTGCAAGCCATGGGTCTGCCCGCCTGGCAGGCGGCCGAGGCCGTGCGGCTGTCGTTCGGGCCGGTCGTGGACGAGGACTTCATCGACGAGGCCTGCGCGCGCATCCGCGTCTGCGGAGATTCGTTGCGCGACAGCTGCATGCGCCCCGGCGCCCCCGCGCAGGCGCTGCCGGCCCACGGCCTGACCCGCTTCGACAGCGAAGGCGCCTGCTGCTACCTGCTGGCGGACGCGGCCAGCCGCCGTGCCGTGGTGATCGACCCCTTGCCCGAGCTGACCGCGCGCCTGGCGCAGTGGCTGGCCTGCCAGGATTACGACCTCGCGGCCGTGCTGGACACGCACAGCCACGGTGACCACGCGTCGTCGGCGGTCGAGCTGTGGGCGGCGACGGGGCAGGAGTGTGGCAGCGTTGACAGCCTGGGTTGGCCCGCAGATGCAGAAGCTATCGAGCTGGGAGCGCTGCGGCTGACCCGCCTGGCGCTGCCCGGCCACACGGCAGACTCGACGGCCTACCTGCTGCACGACGCTGCGGGGCTGCGGCTGACCCTGATCGGCGACACGGTGATGCCTGGCGCGCTGGGCCGCAGCGACTTCCCGCAGAGCGCGCCGCAGCAGTACGCGGCGTCGCTGCGCCGGCTGGCAGACGTCGTCGGCCCGCGAGGGCTGTTGTTGCCGGGGCATGACTACGACGACCGTTTTGCCACCACGCTGGCCGTCGAATGCGCTGCGCAACCGCTGCTGGGCGAGCTTTTCGGCGGGCGGCTGGACGACGGCGGCTTCGCGCAGGCCAAGACTGCCCTGGAGCAAGACCTGGCGCTGACTGCCTATCAGACCGTGGCCTGCGGTGCGCGCGTGGATGCCGGCTGTGCGCTGGCCGGCGGCGAACTGGCGCCCGAAGCCTTGCAGAACCTGCTGCGCGAGCCCGCCGGGTTGGTGCTGGTGGATGTGCGCGAGCCCTACGAGCAGCGCCTGGGTCAAACGCCGGAGCTCGGCCCGGGCGCGACCCTGGAGGCCGTGCCGCTGTCCGGCCTGCCGGAGGCGCTGGCCCGTTGGCTGGCTTTGCCGGCCGGGACGCCGCTGGTGTTCTTCTGCCGCAGCGGCAATCGCAGCGCACAGGCGGCGCGGGCGCTGCGCCGGCTGGGGTACGTCCAGGCCTGGAGCCTGTCTGGCGGGCTGGCGCTGTGGCCGCGCGCGGCGGCCGGCGTCGATGCAGCACTGGCCATCTGAGCCACTGCTCGTGCGCGGGCCGCGCCGGCTTGGCTATGCTGGCCGGCCATGGACCTGCTGACCGAACTCTTCGCCCGCCACGGCCTTCTCACCGTGGCGCTGGCCGTGCTGCTGGGGCAGATCGGCGCGCCGCTGCCGTCTACGCCGGTGCTGCTGCTGGCTGGGGTGGAGGCGGGCGGCAGATCCGGCTTCGCGTGGCAGGCCTTCGTCGTCGCGACGCTGTCGGCGCAGGTGGCCAACGGGCTGTGGTTCTGGGCCGGCCGGCGGCTGGGGCGGCGTGTGCTGGCCACGCTGTGCCGCATCTCCATCTCGCCGGACAGCTGCGTGCGCCAGAACGAGGCCAGCTTCGCGCGGCGGGGCGTGCTGACGCTGGTGATCGCCAAGTTCGTGCCCGGCCTGTCCATCCTCGCGCCGCCGCTGGCCGGCACGCTGGGCATGCGCACCGGGCACTTCATGGCCTGGAACCTGGTGGGCTCGGCGCTGTGGACGGGCTCGGCGATCGCCGTGGGCCGCCTCTTCCACACGCAGATCGACGCCGTGCTGCAGGCGCTGTCGCAGCTCGGCGGTGCGGCCCTGGTGCTTGCCGGTGCATTGCTGCTGGCGTATCTGGCGTGGCGGCTATGGCGACGCGCGCAGGTCAGCCGCGAGCTGAAGCGCTTTGACCGCCTGGGGCCGGCCGAGGCCCTGGCGCTGCTGGACGGGCAGGGCGAGGTGCTGTTCGTCGACGTGCGGGCACACACGCCGGGCGTGTCGCTGGGCAGCCGCATTCCCGGTGCGCGCCATCTGGACCTGGGCGCGCTGCGCCAGGAGGCGCTGGCCGACTGGCCGCCGGGCGCAGAGCTGATCACCTATTGCGCCTGCCCCAACGACGCGTCCGCCGCGCGCGCCGCGCTTTGGCTGCGCCAGCAGGGGCGCCGCGTGCGCGTGCTGCGCGGCGGCATCGATGCGTGGACGCAGGCAGGATTGCACGTCGAGACGGTCTGATCGCGGCGACAGGTGTTGCGCCTTCATCGGTGTAAACCCTAAAATAGGGTTTACCCGATAACAAGGAGCGCACAACGCTCCGCCACCCGAACTCCATCATGACCCTGATCCAGAACTTCCTGCAGTCGCTCCGCGGTGCGCTGGCCGTCCAGACCCAACAAGACAGCGACGAGCAATTCTTGTCCCACGCGGTGGACCATGCTGACTTGGAGCGCCGCCTGGCCCATCAGTCGCGCGCCTACGCGTCCATGGCGCCGCTGAACATCGGTCGCTGACCGACTGCCCGACGGATCAGCGCCCCAGGCGGTACAGGCCCACGTCGATGCGGCCGTCCAGAAAGCCGGCCTCGCAATAGCTGAGGTAGTAGGTCCAAAGCCGCTTGAACGCCAGGTCGAAGCCCTGGGCCTCGATGGCCGGCCATTCCGCCAGGAAGCGGCGGCGCCATTCGGCCAGTGTCAGTGCATAGCCGCGGCCGAAGCGTGCCGCGGTCGTCAGCGACAGGCCCGCCTGCTGCGCCTCGCGCGCCATGCGCTCCGGCGTCGGCAGCATGCCGCCCGGGAAGATGCAGCGCTGGATGAAGTCCGGCGTGTCGCGGTAATGCTGGAAGTGCGCCTCGTCGATGGTGATGGCCTGCAGCACCGCCACGCCGCCCGGGGCCAGCCGCGCGCGCAAGGTGTTGAAGTACGTCGGCCAGTAGGCCTCGCCGACCGCCTCGATCATCTCGATGGACACGATGCGGTCGAACTGACCGTCCACGTCGCGGTAGTCCTGCAGCCGCAGGTCGACGCGGTCGTCCACGCCCCACTGCGCGGCGCGCTCCCGGGCGAAGGCCAGTTGTTCGGTGGATAGGGTCACGCCCACCACCTGCACGCCGCAGCGCTGCGCCAGCGCCGCCGCCAGGGTGCCCCAGCCGCAGCCGATCTCCAGCACGCGCATGCCGGGCCGCAGGTCCAGCAAGTGCACGATGCGGTCGAGCCGCTGCGCCTGCGCGGCCTCCAGCGTGTCGCCCTCGTTCTCGAACAACGCGCTGGAGTACAGCATCGTGTGATCCAGCCAGCGCGCGTAGAACGCGTTGCCCAGGTCGTAGTGGAAGGCAATGTTGTGCCGGCTGCCGCGCTTGGTGTTGGCGCGCTTGCGGTGGAACAGCTGCGCCAGCCAGCGCGCCGGGCCGCGCGCGTCGGTGACGCCGCCCAGCGCCGATTCGTTGGCCAGTCCCAGCGACAGCAGCGCGGTCAGGTCAGGGCTGCTCCAGTCGCCGTCGCGGTGGGCGAAGGCCAGGCCCAGGTCGCCCTCGAGCAGCAGCCTCAGCAGCCCGCGCCAACGGTGCAGGTTCAGTTGCGCTTGGGGGCCGGGCAGGGGGCCTGTGGCCTGCACGCGGCGGCCGTCGGGCAAAGTCAGCGCGAGTCCGCCCACGCGGATGCGCTTTAGCAGGGCGCGCAGAGGCGCATGGCGGGCCGCGAGCGGGGCGCCGGAGAGCGTGGCGGCGGGCAGTCGGTCAGGGACGGTGGTGGAGTTCATGTGGGGTCGCCGCGTCGGATGACGGTCATGGGGTTTGCCGGTGCGGCCGGTCGGTCGTGCAGGCGCGCGCCCTTGATCCACAGGCGCAGCGCCTCCCAGTGGATGCCGGCGATGACCTTCAGCGTCAGCAGCGGGTGCGTGACGAAGGCGCGCAGCAGCTGCGCGTCGGTCAGCGGGCGGCGTTCGGCGTCGAGGCGCGCGTTCAGCACCGCGGCGTCGGTGTCGTCGTGCACGCTGATGCCCACGCCCAGCCGCTCGCTCGGCGGCGTGATGCGGAAACGGTAGTGCATCGCCATGCCCAGGAAGGGCGAGACGTAGAGCTGCTTGTCGCAGCGTTGAGCAATGACGCTGTCCGCGCCGGTGGTGGTCTCGTCCACCTCGATCAGGTAGCTGTGGCGCTGGCCGAAGGTGTTGTTGACCTCGTAGATCATGGCTTGCAGCCGGCCGCCCGGTGCGTGGCAGAACCACAGGCTCAGCGGGTTGAAGGCATAGCCCAGCACGCGCGGCATCGCCAGCAGGCGCACCGCGCCGCCGGTGGGCAGGCCTGCGGCGCGCAGCTGGGTGTCGATGTGCGCGCGCAACCCGGCCGTCGTCGCCGCGCTGCCGTCGCCGTGGTCGGCGGGGTGGAAGCTGAACAGGTTGAAGCGGCCGATCGAGAACCAGCGCAGTCGCAGCGATTCGAGCTCGTCCAGATCCAGCAGCAGTGAGAACACGCGGTAGCGCAGCCGGTGGCGCAGCGGCTTCAGCCGCTGGTGCATCACGGGGCCCGCGTAGAGCGCTGAATTCATGCCGCCACCACGTCGGCGGACCGGGGCAGATGAATGCGGGATGACTCGCCTGCCACCGACCACGGCCGGCGCACGCCGCCCAGCGCCTCGGCCACCGCGAGGCCGGCCTGCAGGCCGTCTTCGTGGAAGCCTGAGCCGAAGTAGGCGCCGCAGAACCAGGTGCGCTGGTCGCCCTGCAGAGACCACAGCTCGCGCTGCGCCGCGATGGCCGCAGCGTCGAAGCGCGGGTGCTCGTACACCTCGGTGCGGATCAGGTGCTCGGGCCGCGGCGCAACCGCCGGGTTCAGCGTGACGAACAACGGCGGCGCGTCCGGACCCTGCGGCAGGTGCGGTTGGAGGCGGTTCATCCAATAGGTGACCGTGGGCAGCGCGTCGCCCTGGCGCTCGGCCAGGTAGTTCCAGCTGCACCACACTGCACGGCGGCGCGGCATCAGTGCCGGGTCGCTGTGCAGCACCGCGTGGTTGCGCGTGTAGCCGAAGGCGCCCAGCAGCCGGCGCTCGGCGTCGCTCGGCGCGTTCAGCAGCTGCAGTGATTGGTCCGCGTGCGAGGCCATCACGACATGGTCGAACGGCTCTGTCCAGCCGGCGTCGCCGCGCTGCAGCCGCACGCTGAACGCCTCGCGGTGCACGGCCGTCACGGCCTGGCCCCGGTGCAGGCGGTCGGCGAAGCCTGCCGTCAGCCGCCGCACATACTCGCGGCTGCCGCCGTCCACGGTGCGCCAGACCGGCCGGTCGTTGACCTGCAGCAGCCCGTGGTTTTCGCAGAAGTGCACGAAGGCGCCGACAGGATAGTCGCCGATGCGCTTGGCCGAGCACGACCAGATCGCCGCGCCCATCGGGTAGAGGTGGTCGTCGCGGAAGGCGCGGCCGTAGCCGCGGGCGTCCAGGTAGGCGTCCAGCGACTGGTCGCCGCAGGTGGCGGCGTCGCCGGGCGCCTCCCGGTAAAAGCGCAGCAGCTCGCGCAGCATGGCCCAGAAACGCGGGCGCAGCAGGTTGCTGCGCTGCGCGAACAGGCCATTCAGGTCAGTGCCGGCGTACTCCAGCGCGCCGTGGTCCAGGCTGACGGCGAACGACATGTCGGAAGCCAGGGTGGGCACATCCAGGTGCCGGAACAGCGCCGTCAGGTTGGGGTAGGCCGGTTCGTTGTAGACGATGAAGCCGGTGTCCACCGGCACGCTGGTGCCGCCGCAGGGGGCATCCACCGTGTGACTGTGGCCGCCAACGCGGGCGTCGGCCTCGAACACGTGCACCTCGTGCCGCTGCGACAGCAGCCACGCGCAGGACAGCCCGGCGATGCCGCTGCCCACGACGGCGATGCGCAGCCCGCGCGGCTCACCCTCCAGGGGCGACAGGCGGTTTCGGGCGGCGGGCTGGGGCATGATCATTCCTGTGTGCTTTGGAGGTTGTACGCAGCCGGGCTTCGGTTGGATCCCTTCAGGCGATGATCCAGTTTGCCGCTGGTTGCGTAGAAGGTGGCATGGGCTTCCCCCGACCCGACACCGTACGCAACCATCCGGCCTCCCGTCCGGGCGGTGCCCCGCCGTTGTCGTCGCCGAGAACCCCGCATTTGACCGTCGTCCCGCTGAACCCCGAACGCGCCGCTGCGCCGCTCGACCCTGATTGGGCCGCCGAGCTGGCGTGCATCGCCGAGCGGCAGGACCGTGCCGCGTTTGGCCGTGTGTTCCTCCATTTCGCGCCCCGGTTGAAGAGTTGGCTGCTGCGCACTGGCAGCACCGACGAGCAGGCCGAGGAGCTGGCGCAGGAAGCGCTGGTGACCGTGTGGCGCAAGGCCGCGCTGTTCAACCCGGCGCAGGCAGCGGTCTCCACCTGGATCTTCACCATCGCACGCAACCTGCGCGTGGACGCCGCCCGGCGCCGCCAGCTGGACGGCGCGGGCGACGAGTGTTTCGAGTTCGACCTGCTGGCCGCCGAGCAGCCCGGCAGCGACGAACTGCTAGACGCCAGCCGCATGACGAAGCGGGTACGCGAGGCGCTGCGGCAGCTGCCGCCCGAGCAGGCGCAGGTGCTGCGCCTGTCCTATTACGACGACGAACCGCATGCACGCATCGCGGCCGAGCTGGGGATCCCGCTGGGCACCGTGAAGTCGCGCATGCGCCTGGCTGTCCAGCACCTGCGCCGGCTGCTGGACCTGTGAACCCTGACTGAAGTGCCGACCATGGAGCCGCTGGAAATCCGCCATCATCCCCCCGACGAGTTGCTCCTGGGCTACGCCAGCGGTGCGCTGCCGGGCGGAACTCGGGTGGTGCTGGCGACTCATCTCGAACTGTGCCCGGACTGCCAGGCGCGCGTTACGGCACTGCGCGCCTTGGGTGGCGCGCTGCTGCAGGATGAGGCCGCCGCACCGCTGAGCGATGACGCACTGGCTCGCGCGCTGGCGCGCATCGACGAATTGCAGGCGCCCGCGACGGTCGCGCTGCGCAAGGCCAACCCTCCACCGCCGCTGCCAGCCGGTGCCGTCTGGCCGCGCGCGCTGCGCGACGCCAGTGCCACGCGCTGGCGTTGGCTGGGGCCCGGCATGCGCTGGAGCCGCGTGACGCTGCCGGACGCGCCCGAGGCCAACGTCTTCCTGCTGCGCATCGGCGCTGGCAAATACCTGCCGTCGCACACGCACACCGGCACCGAGCTGACGCAGATCCTCTACGGCCGCTTCCACGACGGTCGCGCGCTGTTCGGCCCTGGCGACTTCGACCTCACCGATGGCGACGTGCATCACCAGCCGGTGGTGCAGGACGGCAGCGAGTGCATCTGCGTGGCGGCGGTGGACGGCAAGCTGGCCTTTGACGGGTTGGTGGCGCGCTGGCTGGGCGGCATGGTGGGCATGTAGCCCCTGGCCTCAACCGGCCGGTGGTGCCAACCGCCCGGGTTCGAATTTCAGGAACGAGAACGCCGCCTCGTAGCCGGCCTTCTTGGGGCTGCAGGCGTACAAGCCGCAGTCGATGCCTGTGGCTGCCTCCCGCTCCAGCAGCCTGGCCATGCGGATCTGCTCCCAGTGCCGTCCGTCCAGCGAACTGTCGACGATGAAGTCGCAGCCTTCCGCACGGATGCGCAACCACACGGTGTTCTGGTCCTTGGCCAAGGGTTGCGTCGACCAATCCGAGTACTGGCTGTTGGTCACGACGGCGCCAAGGCGGTTCAGGCCGTCAGGCTCGAATTCCACCGACGTCTTCAGCCAGCAGGCCGGCGATAGACGAACCATCAGGCCCGCTTGGTCGTACTGGTGAACCGCGTGGAACGAGACCTGCGTGGTGAGCACGAAATCGGAGGTCGCGCGCATCTTCAGGAAGTGCCCGTTGTCGGCCTCGAAGCCGTAGTGGGTGCGCTGCCAGAAGTCCGTGCCGGCGTCGGTCCGTATCCGCAGGCAGGACGCCTCAGCGTCCAGTTGCCAGTGCGCAGGCTCGCAGCGCCAGCTCAGGCGGGGGGCGAGGGTCGGACCGGAAAAGTTCTCAAGCAGCGGCGCATCTGACATGGATCTTGCGAATCAAGGGGCGGCATGCCCGCTGCGATTC
Source organism: Pelomonas dachongensis (assembly GCF_043555865.1). Lineage (NCBI taxonomy): Bacteria > Pseudomonadati > Pseudomonadota > Betaproteobacteria > Burkholderiales > Sphaerotilaceae > Roseateles > Pelomonas dachongensis. Next base: position 442,219 of record NZ_JBIGHY010000002.1, on the reverse strand, counting down.
TGACCCATGAATCATCGTGGGCGAGCGTGCACGCGATCCACAGGTGAGCGTGTCAGCGCCTCAGCGCAAGCCACCGGCGGACCGGCGCAGGAACCTCAGCGTCACCACCGCAGCGACCCAACACGACACGCCCGTCACCGTGCCGCCCCAGACCAGATCCACGGCGGTCACCAGCCAGGGCCAGCCCTGCATGGTGGCCTGGTTGGTGAAGTCGTAGGTGCCGTAGCACAGCAGACCCAAGAGCACGCCGCGGACCAGCGCCTGCCGGGCGCGGCCGCTGGCCAGTGCAGGAGCGATGGCGAAGTACACCAGGCCTGCGAAGTAGAAGACGTAGAAAAGCACTGCCGCTGCCCAGTCCACCGTGGGCGCCAGCAGGTGGCCGATGGCCGGCCGGTACAGCGCGGCGGTGGCGGTGCTCAGCCAGACGGCGTCCATCGCAAGAAACACCAGCAACGTCACGGCGTAGGCGAGCGGCCATTGCCAGCGGGGGGAGGGCAGGGAGGTCATCGGGTTCCTTCAGGTGGGCGATTTGCAGTTTGCGGGGCGAGCGCCGGCCGGTCCCAAGCCGTCCCGGGTTGGTGATGTGCTTGCGGCTCAAAGCCGCGAGCATCGCCGCCCCCTCGGCGGGCCGGCTGGACACGCCCGCGTTCAGCATGGCGGGGCTGGACGAGGGGCGTCACTTCAATCGGTAGGTCAGCAGCCGCCCGCCCTTGACGCGGGCGTCCAGCCCCAGCCAGCTCGCGTCGCCGCGATCCAGCCACATGACCAGGTCCTGGGTGACGCCGCTGGGCGGCGTGGCGGTGAGGTGCCAGCGCTTGGCCTGCACCTCGCGCTCGCGCACGGTGAGCGTCGCATCGGGCAGGCGCTCAAAGCGCGCCTGCTCCACCCGGCCGGTCTGCGGGTTCAGCAGCCGGTTCTGCGCGGGCAGCGCGGGGTTCCAGTAGGCAAAGGTCATCAGGCAATCGTCGTCGGCGGTGCGTGTCTGCGCCACCTGGAGCGGCTCGCCGTCGTCGTCGGTGCTGGACTGCAGATCGGCCAGGCAGTCGCCGCGCCAGCGCTCACGGGCCTCGTGGCGGTAGCGGAACACGGTGAGGCCAAGCAGCTTCACATCCATGTGTGCGACGCTGTGCACCTCGCGGGCTGCCGGCGGCCCGGTGACGGTGAAGCGGTGCGAGCCGACGCGCTTGCCGTCCAGGCGCACCTCGAAGTTCCATGTCTGGGCCTGCGCCAGCCCGCAGGCCAGCATGTTGCAGGTGAAGGTAAGGACGAGGGCGGCAACGCGCTTCATAAGGCGCTCCGCCGCGGCGGCCACGGGATGAACGCGCTGGTGCGGGCGATGTAGTCGCGGTAGGCCGGGCGGCGTTCACCGATGTCCTGCTCCAGCAGTGCCACGCCGGACACGCGCAGCAGCAGCACGGTCATCAGCAACGGCGACACCAGGCACCAGGCGGCGCTCCAGCCGCCGCCCGACATGCCCATCAGCCCCAGGCCCCACCACACGCAGGCTTCGCCGAAGTAGTTGGGGTGGCGGGAGTAGCGCCACAGGCCGCGGTCCATCACACGTCCCTGGTTGGCCGGGTCGCGCTTGAAGCGGGTGAGCTGCGCGTCGGCCACGGCTTCGGTCAGCAGGCCAGCCAGCGCCAGCGCAGCGCCCAGGCCGTCCCAAACGCGCCACGGCTCACCTGTGGCTGCGGCCAGCACGGGCCACCCGACCACCCATCCCAGCACGGCCTGCAGCCCGAACACCAGCCACAGGCTCTTCAAGCCGAAATTCGGCTGGTTGCGCGCGCGGATGGCCTGGTAGCGGCGGTCTTCGCCATGGCCCCAGTTGCGCCGAGTGACGTAGACCGTCAGCCGCAGCGCCCAGGCAAGCAGCAGGGCCAGCATCACGGTCAGCCGCGGGTCGGAGCCCAGCAGCGCCACGTAGAGCGCGGCCGGCGCGGCGATGAAGGTCGCCCAGACGCGATCGGCCAGGCTGGCATCGCGCAGCGGCACGCTGGCGGCCCAGGTGGGCAGCGCGATGGCCGCGGCGAGCGCGAGGCCCCAGGCGGCGGCTTGCAGCGTGGTCATCGCGGCCTCAACGCCGCGGTGCGAACAGGTAGTGGCTGACCCACCACTGCTGGCCGCCGTCGTAGGCGAACAACTCCTCCACCGACAGCAGGAACAGCCGCCAGCGCTGCCACCACATCGACGCCTGCGACTTGCCGTAGACCGACACGAACATCGGCATCAGCTCGGCGCGGCGCGCGTCAAAGCGCTGCAGCCAGGCGGCGGCGGTGCGCGCGTAGTGGCGGCCGTCCCAGCGCCAGCGCTGCTGCAGCGCGAGCTCGTCCTGGCACATCAGCGCGAGGTCGTCGCTGGGCATCATGCCGCCGGAGAAGAAGTACCGGCTCATCCAGTCGCTGGCGTCGCGCACCTCAAACGCATAGGGCGCCTCGCGGTGGGCGAACACGTGCATGAAGAACAGCCCGTTGGGCCGCAGCCAGCCGGCCACACGCGCGAAGGCCTGCGGCCAGTTGCGCAGGTGCTCGAACATCTCCACCGACACGACGCGGTCGAAACGCCGCTCGGTGGCGAAGGCGTTGAAGTCGCAGGTCTGCACCTGCAGGTTGGCGAGGCCGCGCGCCGCAGCCTGGGTCTCAATGTACTCGCGCTGCGAGGCCGAGTTGGACACGGCCAGGATTTGCGCGTTCGGGAAGTGCGCCGCCATCCACAAGCTCAGCGAGCCCCAGCCGCAGCCCAGCTCCAGGATCTGCTGGCCGTCCGCCAGTTGCGCCCGCACGGCGGTCTCGGCCAACGCGGCTTCCTCGGCCTGCTCCAACGTGTTGACGCCCTCGGGCCACCAGCAGCTGCTGTACTTGCGCTGCGGCCCCAGCATGGCGCCGAACAGCTCGGGCGGCAGCTCGTAGTGCTGCTCGTTGGCCTTCTCGGGCAGCAGCGCCAGCGGCGCCGCGCGCAGGGATGCGAGGAAGCGCTGCGTCAGCTCGGCCGCGGTTTCGCCGTCACCGTGGCGCAGCTCCTGCAGCCGCTGGCGCAGCAGGTGGCGGATGCCCAGCCGCAGCGCGGCATCGGGCAGCAGGCCGCGTTCGGCCAGTCGGAGGGCGGTGGAGCTGTCGTCGCTGGCCATGGGAGTTGTCGGGCTGAGCTGGGTTCCTGTTTGTACGCAGCAGCGGCTGGACTGGATCAGCGCGCCAACGAAAAGGCCCGGTGCGTCGGCACCGGGCCTGCGCCTTGCCGCCTTGGGGCGGACGACCTTGGCCGTGATCAGTTCCGGTCGGCGCGCGGGGGCAGCGGTTCCTCGGCGGCGTCCACCGGCGCCGTGGTGCGGTTCATGTCGGTGCTGGCCGGGGTGGACGATTGCCACGCCGTGGGGGCGGCCGGTGCCGGCTCGGTCGGTGCCATGGGGGCCGGCTGCGCCTGGGCATATTGTTTCGACGGCGTGGTGGGCGTCGCGTCAACGGGCGCCGGTGTCGGTGCGGCGTCCAGCGGGTTAGTCTGGCTCACGACGTCCGACTGGCCGGTGGCGGCGTTGTTCGCGCTTTCGTTGGCCGACTCTGACGGAGCCTGGCTGGCGCAGCCGGCGACGAGGCCGGCGAGGGACAGGGCAATCAACGTGGGGATCGGATTCAGCTTGATCATGATGACTCTCCGCAAGTGGTTTCCGTTCGCCACAACCGGCGCCACGGTGCGACGGATGCCGCACAGGGAGTTGGCAAGGCGCGTTCCCGGTTGCCTTCACACGACTGGCGAGGCAGCTGCGATACAGCCGCACAAGCGACGCCCGACGGGGCGTTCAGCACCGCGCTTGCCGACGCCTGTGCACGCGCCGGTCAGATCTACCGGGCGTCGACCTGTTGCAGCCAGCGCAGGAACGGCGGCACAACCGCCTGGGGTTGTTCGAGCGTAGCCATGTGGCCGGCTGCTGGCACGGTCACCAGCGCCACGTCGCCGCCCAGCAGGTCGGCCATCTCCTGGCTGCGTTCGGGCGGCGTGACCTGATCATCCATGCCGCACAGCACCAGCGCCGGGCAACGCAGTGTGGGCAGCACGTCGCGGCGGTCCTGCCGCGTCATGGCGGCGGTCTGCTGGCGGATGAAGCCGGGCTGGCCGGTGCTGCGCGCCATGCCTTCCAGCAACTGCACCAGCCGTCGATCGTCCGCGTGGTCGGGGTGAAACAGCTTGGCCGGGAAGCTGGCCAGCGTCGCCGCGAACGTCGACTGGCCGGACTGCAGCGCGGCGATCATGCGTTCGCGGTTCTGGCGCGCCTCAGCCGTGTCGGCGCGGGCGCTGGTGTCGATCAGCGCAACGCCGGCGATGCGCTCACCCAACTGCCGGCACAACTCCAGCGCGACATAGCCCCCCAGCGAGAAGCCGGCCACCGCGAACGGGCCGTCGGGCATGCTGGCGGCAGCCTGTGCGGCGAGGTCGGTGACGTTGTCGGCCGTGTGCGTCTGGCCTACGACGATCAGGCGGTGCGGCGCTGCGGCGTGGATCAGCGGGTCCCACACGCGCGCGTCGTTGAGCAGGCCGGGGAGCAACAGCAAAGGGGTGGCGGCCATGGGGGCTACGAGAGTGATGGAGCCGGCACCGTACGCCTCGGTGGGGCGGTACTCTGTCGGACAAGCCCGCGTTACGTGCCGCTCAAGCCCGGCGCAGGTAGTCGACCAAGTCGAATCGAAGGCCGCTGGCGGCGATGCGTGTCTCGCGTGCGGATTCAATGAACGCGTCGCGCGGCCAATCCGGGAAGTGCCGGTCTGCGTCCGGGAAGACGGCATCCACCTCCGTCAGCGCGAGCTTGTCTGCCACCGGCAGGGCCAGCGCGTAGATCTCGCTGCCGCCGATGACGCAGACCTCGGGCTCCGTGCAGGCCGCCAGCGCGCCGTGCAGGCTGGCGAACACCTCGGCGCCGGGCAGCTCTGTCGCCGAGCGGCTGATGACCAGGTTGCGGCGGCCGGGCAGCGGGCGGAACTTCACCGGCAGCGAGTCCCAGGTCTTGCGGCCCATGACGACGGGCTTCCCCACCGTGACGGCCTTGAAGCGCGCCATGTCCTCGGGGAGGTGCCACAGCAGCGCGTTGTCACGGCCGATGGCACCGTCGCGCGCGACCGCCGCGACGAGCGTGATCTTGCTCATACCGCCACCGGCGCCTTGATCGCCGGATGCGGGTCGTAGCCACTCAGCTCGAAGTCTTCGTACTCGTAGTCGAAGATGCTCGCCGGGCGGCGCTTGATCGTCATGGTGGGGTAGGCGCGCGGCTCGCGGGCCAGCTGAGTCTGCACCTGCTCGAGGTGGTTGTCGTAGATGTGGCAGTCGCCGCCGGTCCAGATGAAGTCGCCCAGCTGCAAGTCGCACTGCTGGGCCAGCATCATCGTCAGCAGTGCGTAGGACGCAATGTTGAATGGAACGCCGAGAAAGATGTCTGCCGAGCGCTGGTAGAGCTGGCAGCTCAGCTTGCCGTCCGCGACGTAGAACTGGAAAAACGCGTGGCAGGGCATCAGCGCCATCTGCGGCAGGTCGGCCACGTTCCAGGCGCTAACGATGATGCGGCGGCTGTCGGGGTTGGTCTTGAGCGTCTTGACGACGTCGGCAATCTGGTCGATATGGCCGCCGCCGGGCGTGGGCCAGTTGCGCCACTGCACGCCGTAGACCGGGCCGAGGTCGCCGTCCTCGCGCGCCCATTCGTTCCAAATCGTCACGCCGCGGTCCTGCAGCCACTTGACGTTGCTGTCGCCGCGCAGGAACCACAGCAGCTCCAGCACGATGGACTTCAGGTGCACCTTCTTGGTCGTCACCAGCGGGAAGCCGGCAGCGAGGTCGAAGCGCATCTGGTGGCCAAATACGCTGCGCGTGCCGGTGCCGGTGCGGTCGCTCTTTTGCACGCCATGCTCGAACACATGGCGCATGAAATCTTCGTATTGCTGCGGAGGGCGGGTGCTCATGACCGCCATTCTCCGACAGCCTTTGATGCGCCTACGGCGCCAGCAGCACCTGCAGCACGCGTCGCATTACCGGGGCCATGGCTGCCGTCCGCTGTGGCATGGCGGGATTGCGCACGCCCAGCACGGTCAGGCCGTTGAACAGCGCGCCCAGCAGCAGCGCGCGTCCGAGGATCTCGTCCGGCGGCAGCCGACTGGCGGCCTCGTCGCCCAAACTCTGCCGTATCAGTGCCTGAGCCTTCTCGTGGACCAGCGCCTCGCTGCGCTGCACAACGGTGGCCAGCTTGGCATTGCGGCTGGCCTCGGCCAGCACCTCCATCTGCAGTGCCGCCTCCGAAACCTCGCTGTGCTCGTCGATGGCCTCCTCCGTGTGCGCCAGCATCTGCTCCAGCAAGGCACCGCCCTGCTGGAACTCGGCGATGCGCGCCAGCACGTCCTCGCAGTCCTGCTCGACGATGGCCGCAATGATGTCGTCCTTGTTCTCGAACAGGTTGTAGATGTGGCCCGGGCTCATGCCCGCCGTCTTGGCGATCTCGGCCATGCTGGCGGCGTGGAAGCCGCGGCGCCGAAAGCACTCGGCTGCGGCGTCCAGCACCTGCTGGCGGCGGGCCAGGGCCCGGTCGGAGGGGGGGGCGGAGGTGGTCACGACGCGGATTGTGGCGCTGCTGCGCCGGTGTTCGAGCCACCCCCCAGCGTCTTGTACAGCGTCACACGGTTGACCTGCTGCGCCAGCCGCGCATTGATGAGCCCTTGCTCGGCGGCGTACAGCGTGCGCTGCGCGTCCAGCGTGGCGAGGCGGTCGTCCAGCCCCTGGCGGAAGCGCGCCTCGGCCAGTCGCAGCGCATCCTGCGTCTGCCCCACCAGCCGCTGCTGCGACGCCACCTGCTGGCCCAGCGTGGCGCGTGCGGCGAGCGCATCCGCCACGTCGCGGAAGGCGCTCTGGATGGCCTTTTCGTACTGCGCCACGGCGATGTCGCGGTCAACCTTCGCGATCTTCAGGTTCGCGCTGTTGCGGCCGGCGTCGAAGATCGGCAGCGACACCTGCGGCATGAAGCTCCAGATGCCGGTGCCTGAGCGGAACAGCCCGTCCAGCTCGTTGCTGGCCGTGCCGGCGCTGGCGGTCAGGCTGATGCGCGGGAAGAAGGCCGCGCGCGCTGCGCCGATGTTGGCGTTGGCGCCCTGCAGCGTGCGCTCGGCCTGCTGCACGTCCGGGCGGGCGAGCAGCACGTCGCTGGGCAAGCCGGCGGACAGCTCGGCCAGCTGGGTGACGGGGGCGTCGGTGCCGGTGGCCGGCCATTGCGCGGCGGTCAACGGCTGGCCCACCAGCAGTTCCAGCGCGTGGCGGTCCTGGGCAACCTGGGCCGTGAGGCTGGCGAGGTCGCTGTTGGCCTGTTCGGCAGCGATCTGGGCCTGGCGCAGGTCCAGCGTGGAGGCCACGCCGGCGCCCTGCAGCCGCTGCGTCAGGCGCAGGCCGTCCTGCCGGGCCAGCAGGGTCTGTTCCGCCAGGCGCAGGCGCTCCTGGTCGGCCGCCAGCGTCAGGTAGCCGCCGGCCACCTGGGCAATCAGGCTGATCTGAGCGCTGCGGCGGGCGTCGTCGGTGGCCAGGTATTGCTGCAGCGCGGCGTCGTTGAGGCTCTTGACGCGGCCGAACAGGTCCAGCTCGTAGGCGCTGATGCCCAGCGTGGCCGTGTACTGGCGGGTGATGGTGCCGCCCGGCGCGCGTGTTGCGGTCTGGCCGGCGCCGGCCGCTATGGTGGGCAGCCGGTCGGCCTGCTGCACGCCGTACTGCGCCTGGGCGCGTTCTACGTTCAGCACCGCGACGCGCAGGTCGCGGTTGTTGGCCAGGGCCTGCTCGATGAGCGTCTGCAGCTTGGGATCGGTGAAAAACTCGCGCCATCCGATGTCAGCGACCTTGGCGTCAGCGGTCGTCACTTGCGGCACCGGCCATTGCTGCGCGACGGGAGCAACCGGGCGCTCGTAGGTGGGGGCCATGCTCGCGCAGCCGGCCAGTGTCAGGCTGGCGGCCAGCAGGGTGAGGCTCAGGAATTTGGTGCTCATGTCAGTGGCCCTCCAGGGCTTGGGGCGCTGCGTGCGTGGCAGGCGCCGGAGAAGTCTTCTTGGTGCCGTACGGGAACCACTTCTGCACGGCGATGAAGAACACCGGCACGAAGAAGATGCCCAGCACGGTCGCGCTCAGCATGCCGCCCAGCACGCCGGTGCCGATGGCGTTCTGGCTTCCCGAGCCGGCGCCGGTGGCGATGGCCAGCGGCAGCACCCCCAGGGCGAATGCCAGCGAGGTCATCAAGATGGGCCGCAGCCGTTGGCGCACGGCATCCAGCGTGGCGGTGATGGCGTCCTTGCCGGCTTCCATCTCGGCCTTGGCGAACTCGACGATCAAGATGGCGTTCTTCGCCGACAGGCCGATGGTGGTCAGCAGGCCGACCTGGAAATACACGTCGTTGGACAGACCGCGCGCGGTGGCCGCCAGCAGCGCGCCGATGACGCCCAGCGGCACCACCAGCATCACCGAGAACGGGATGCTCCAGCTCTCGTACAGCGCGGCCAGGCACAGGAACACGACCAGCAGCGAGATGGCGTACAACATGGGGGCTTGGTCGCCGGTCATGCGTTCCTGGTAGGACATGCCCGTCCAGCTCACGCCCACGCCGGGCGGCAGCTTGGCCGCGATAGCCTCCACCGACTTCATCGCCGCGCCCGAGCTCTTGCCCGGCGCTGGCTGGCCCAGCACCTCTAGCGCAGGCAGGCCGTTGTAGCGCTCCAGGCGGGGCGAACCCAGCTCCCAGTGCGCCGTGCCGAAGGCCGTGAACGGCACCATCTGGCCCGACGCGCTGCGCACGCGCCAGTTGTTCAAGTCCTCGGGCTGCATGCGGTAGGCGGCGTCGGACTGCAGGTAGACCTTCTTCACGCGGCCGCGGTCGATAAAGTCGTTGACGTAGGCGCCGCCCCAGGCGGTGGACAGCAGGGTGTTGATGTCGGCGACCGACAAGCCCAGAGCGCCGGCCTTGGCCGTGTCCACGTCCAGGCGCAGTTGCGGCGCATCCTCCAGGCCGTTGGGGCGCACGGCCACCAGGGTCGGGTCTTGCGCGGCCATGCCCAGGAACTGGTTGCGTGCAGCCACCAGCGCCTCGCGGCCCACGCCGCCCTGGTCTTGCAGGTAGATGTCGAAGCCGCTGGCATTGCCCAGTTCCAGCACGGCCGGCGGTGCGAAGGCGAACACCGACGCGTCGCGGTACTGCATGAACGCGCCCATCGCGCGGCCGGCAATGGCCTGCACCTTCTGCGCGGCGGCCTCGCGCAGGCTCCAGTCCTTCAGCTTGACGAAGCCGATGGCCATGTTCTCGCCGCGGCCGGCGAAGCTGAAGCCCGTGACGGCAAACACTGAATCGACGTTGTCCTTCTCGTTCGTCAGGAAGTGGTTTTCCACGCGCTGCACCACGTCCAGCGTGCGGGCTTGCGTGGCGCCGGCGGGCAGTTGCACCTGCGAGAACAGGATGCCCTGGTCTTCTTCCGGCAGGAAGGACGTGGGCAGGCGCAGGAACAGCCAGGCCATGCCGAGCACCAGTGCGCCGTACACCACGAGGTGGCGGCCCCAGCGGCGGATCATGCGGGCGACGACGCCCTGGTAGCCGTGGGTCGCGCTGTCAAAGCGGCGGTTGAATGCACCGAAGAAGCCCCGGGTGGCTGGGCCGTGGCCCGGCTTCAGCAGCGTGGCGCACAGGGCCGGCGTCAGCACCAGCGCCACGAACACCGACAGCACCATCGCCGACACGATGGTGATGGAGAACTGGCGGTAGATGACACCCGTGGAGCCGCCGAAGAAGGCCATCGGCACGAACACGGCCGACAGAACCAGGGCGATGCCCACCAGCGCGCCGGTGATCTGGCCCATGGACTTGCGCGTGGCCTCTTTGGGCGTCAGGCCCTCCTCGGTCATCACGCGTTCGACGTTCTCCACCACGACGATGGCGTCGTCCACCAGCAGGCCGATGGCCAGCACCAGGCCGAACATCGTCAGCGTGTTGATGGAAAAGCCCGCCACGGCCATGACGCCGAAAGTGCCCAGCAGGACCACCGGCACGGCGATGGTCGGGATCAGCGTGGCGCGGAAGTTCTGCAGGAACAGATACATCACCAGGAACACGAGGATCACGGCCTCGACCAGCGTCTTCACCACCTCGTGGATGGAAACCTCGACGAAGGGCGTGCTGTCGTAGGGAATGACGGCCTTCACACCAGCGGGCATGTAGGGCTCCATGCGCTTGAGCTCGGCTTCCACCGCCTTGGCGGTGGACAGCGCATTGGCACCGGTGGCCAGCTTCACGGCCAGGCCCGCAGCGGGCTTGCCGTTGTAGCGTGACACGGTGGCGTAGCTCTCGGCGCCCAGCTCCACGCGGGCCACGTCGCGCAGGTGCACGGTCGCGCCATCGGCGCTCGTGCGCAGCACGATGTTGCGGAACTGCTCCGGCGTCTGCAGCCGGCTCTGTGCCGTCACGGTGGCGTTGAGCTGCTGGCCGACATTGGCGGGCGCCGCACCCAGCTGGCCGGCGGAGACCTGCGCGTTCTGCGCCTGGATGGCGGCGGTCACGTCGGCCGGGGTCAGGCCGTGCTGGTTGAGCTGGTTGGGGTTCAGCCAGATGCGCATCGCGTACTGCGCGCCGAACAACTGCACCTCGCCCACGCCTTCCACGCGGCTCAGCGGGTCCAGCACGCTGGTGGAGACGTAGTCCGACAGGTCGGTGCCGTTGAACTTGCCATCCTCCGACACGAAGCCCACCACCATCAGGAAATTGATGGTGGACTTGACCACCTGCACGCCCTGGCGCTGCACTTCCTGCGGCAGCAGCGGGGTGGCGGCGGCCAGCTTGTTTTGCACCTGCACCTGGGCGGTGTCGGGGTTGGTGCCGGCGGCAAACGTCAGCGTGATGCTGGCGTTGCCCTGCGAGTCCGACGTGGACGACATGTAGGTCAGGCCGTCGATGCCCTTGAGCTTTTGCTCGATGACCTGCGTGACGGTGTCTTCCAGCGTCTTGGCGGACGCGCCGGGGTAGCTGGCGTTGATGGAGACCTGCGGTGGCGCGATGCTGGGGTATTGCGAGACCGGCAGCTTGTTGATGGACAGCGCGCCGGCCAGCATGACGACGATGGCCAGCACCCACGCAAAGATGGGGCGGTCGATGAAGAAGCGGGACATGGTGTCGGGCTCCCGTTCAGCGTGCTGCCGAAGCGGCGGAGGCGGCCGGGGCCGCGGCTTGTACCGGCGCACCCGGGCGCAGGCGCTGCATGCCGTCGACGATGAGCTGGTCGCCCGCCGTCAGGCCCGAAGTCACCAGCCACTGGCCATTGATCACCGCCCCGGTCTGCAGCTGACGGGCCTCGGCCTTGCCATCCTTGACGACCATCGCGGTCGCATTGCCTTTGGCGTCGCGCGACACGGCCGCCTGTGGCGCCAGCAGCGCCTGTGCCTGCACGCCGCTCTGCACCACGGCGCGTACATACATGCCGGGCAGCAGCTGCCGCTTGGGGTTGGGGAACTGGGCGCGCAGCGTCACGCTGCCGCTGGCCGGGTCCACCTGCAGTTCGCTGAACTGCAGCTTGCCTTCCTGCGCGTAGGTCGTGCCGTCTTCAAGCACCAGCTTCACGCGCGCCTGCCCGGCGGCGTCGCGTTGCAACCGGCCTTCGGCCAGGTCGCGCTGCAGGCGCAGCAGCTCGGCGCTGGTCTGTGTCACGTCCACATAGATCGGGTCCAGCTGCTGCAGCGTGGCCATCGCGCCGGCCTGGTTGGCCGTAATCAGCGCGCCCGGCGTGACCGCCGAGCGGCCGATGCGGCCGGCGATGGGCGCGGTCACGCGCGTGCGGTCCAGGTCAATCTGTGCGGTGCGCACGGCCGCGGCGGCGGCGGCCACGTCGGCCTGGGCCTGCTTCAGCGCGGCCTGCGTGTCATCGCGCAGCTGCTTGCTGACGGCATCGATGCCGGCCAGCTCGTCGTAGCGGGCGGCCTTCAGCTTGGCGGTGTTGGCGGTGGCGTCTGCCTTGGCGAGCGACGCCTTGGCGCTGTCCAGTGCGGCCTGGTAGCTGGCGGGGTCGATCTGGTACAGCAACTGGCCGGCCTTCACATCGCTGCCTTCGGTGAAGGCGCGCGTCTTGACGATGCCCGTCACCTGTGGGCGCACCTCGGCATTCTGAAAGGCGACCGTGCGGCCGGCCAGCTCAGAAGTGAGTTCCACGCGCTGCGGCTGAAGGGTGACGACGCCGACCTTGGCGGCGGGCGGGGCGCCGGCCGGCGCTTGCGACGAGGCCTGTCCACAGGCGCTCAGCGTGAATGCGGCGAGAACGGCGACCGCGACGGTCAGCAGCGTGAACGCCGGCATGCCGAGCGAGGAGCGGGAGGGGAATTTGGGCATGGCGAACCTTGGAGGTCTTGACGGCTTCAGGCCACGCGTTCCCGGCGGGATCTTGCAGCTGTCAGCAGGTTTGTTTTACTGAATGATCGTTCATTCTATTTTTGATCGCCGGCAAAGCAAGCAATTTCTGAATGACCGTTCAGTGGCATGGGGGCATTGCCGAGGCATTCGTGACAAGTGCACGGCGTCGTGAGCAAGCCGGCCGCCGTCGAGTCGCCTCGTTCGCAGGACTGGAGGTGGGCGCAGGTGCGAAGGGGCGAGCACCGCCCGCGATTCGGCGTTGATTCGCCGGCGCATCCACATTTATTGAGAAGCATTCGCAACTGCGACTCGTTCGCATTTATAGTGATGCATTGCCATGCCCCTGGCGCCGTCGCTTTCCGATCAACCCTTCTCAAACACCACCATGTGCCTCTTCCGGCCCCACCCACTCTGCCTCTGGCTCGCCCCGCTGCTGCTCAGCGCAGGCGCCCACGCCCATTCGCCTTATCTCAAGCCCAATGCCTTCACGACCGCGGAGCAGCGCAAGCACGTGACGGTGGAGGCCTCGTTCGCCGAGGGCGACCTGCGCCCCGACGTGGCGATGAAATCCGATGCCTTCCACCTGATCGGCCCCGATGGCAAGAAGCTGCCGCTGACGCCGGCCGCCGTGCTGAGGGATGCCAGCTACCTGGAGGTGCCGCTGGCCGCCGGCGCCGGCACCTACCTGGTGTCGTCCGGCGTGCGCAAGGGCCGCCTGGCCAAGGCCGTGCTGCGCGGCGGCAAGGTGCATTTCGCCGAGCGCAAGGACGACGTGCTGCCCGGCGACCAGCCCATCGAGGTGCAGAGCCTCACGCGCGCCGACGTCTACGTCACGCACGGCAAGCCCAGCGCGCTGCCGGACCTCGACACCGAGGGGGTCGAGATCCATCCGGTCACCAAGCCCTACGACCTTTACGCCGGCGAGACCGTCACCGTGCGCGTGCGGGAACGCCGCCAGCCACTGGCCGGCGAGACGGTGACCGTCATCGCCGACGGCCAGAACTACGCGCGCGACAAGCAGGCCGAGCAGGACTTCAGCACCAACGCCGCCGGCGAGGTGATCTTCAGCCCCAAGTCCGCCGGCCTGTACCTGCTGCAGGTGCGTGTGCGCCGCGTGTCGCCCGACAACCCCGCGCTGTGGCTCAGCAACACTGCCACGCTCACGCTCGAAGTCCAGCCCCAGCCATGAAGCCCGCCCGCATGAAGCACCCACTCGTGGCGACCTTACTGACCCTGGCCGCACTGCCGGCCGTGGCCGCCTCGCACTCGTCCACCACCTTCCTCGCCGAGCAGGACCTGAACGGCGACGGCAAGGTCTCGCTGGCCGAATTCACGCTCGGCCGCCAGGTCGAGTTCGTGCGCATCGACTTCAACGCGGACGGCCAGCTCAGCGAGGCCGAGTACCTGGGCGAGTTCGAGGGCCGGCTGATGGCGCGCCTCAGCAAGACCGCCGACGCCGACAAACGCAAGGAAGAACTACAGCGCCAGATGCGCCAGGCCAAGGTCCGCTTCGGTGTGCTGGACGCAGACAAGAACGGCAGCATCAACCTCGAGGAGTTCCAGGCCGCGGGCCTGCGAATGTTCAAGCTGCACGACCGCAACGCGGACGGCATGGTGGACGAGGCTGACATCAAGCTGGCCGAGGACGAGCGCAAGGCCGGCAAGAAGGGCTTTGTTTCGCCCTGATCCTGCTCGGCATCCAGGCGCCCCAAGGCCGCCTGGGCGCGCCACCACTTTTCCAGCCAGCCATCGCGAACCTTGCGAAGCCAGCCAACGGGCCACTCCCCCAGGTTTCGCATGAACAAGAACATCCCTCCGCGCGCCGTCGGGCGCGCTTCCCGTGCCCCCCATGCCTCCCGCGGCGCAGTGATCGCGCAGGCTGCATGCCAGGCCTTGATCGCGCTGGCCGTGACCGGCGCCGCTGCGCAGGCGCAGACCGCCGACAAGAAGACCACCGCAGAACCCGACGCGCTGCCCGTCGTCCGCGTCAAAGCGGCGGCGGAACGCGCCGAAGCGGGCAGCCGTACCTTGCTGACTGAAGAGGAGGTGGCCCGCAACGGCGGCACCGGCATCGCCGACGTCATCCGCTACCAGCCGCTCGTCGAGGCGCCCGGCACCGCGACAGGCGCCACACGCGGCGCCAGCCGCTACGACCGCGGCGGCACCACCAACTACAACATCCGCGGCGTCGAGGGCAACCGCGTCGGGCTGGACGTGGACGGCATCGAGATGCCCGACGCCATCAGCCGCGCACCGCTGACCGCACGCTCCGAGGACGGCACCTTCGGCATGGGCCGCGACTTCATCGACCCCGACATGTACGCGTCGGTGGACATCCAGTCCGGCACCACCAACGCGCAGCGCTCGGCCGGCGGCATCGGCGGAGCGGTGAGCTTTCGCAGCAAGTCGCCGGAAGACTTCGTCAACGCCGGCAAGCCGTTCTACGCCGGCGCCAAGCTCGGTTACAGCGAGGCCAACCGCACCTGGAGCAAGGGCGCCACGCTGGCCGCGCAGAGCGGCGACCTGGGCCTGCTGCTCAGCTACACCCGCCGCGACGGCCAGCAGACCGAGAACCACAGCGACACCGTCCCCACCTACCCGGAAGACTGGTACTCCGACGCGCTGCTGCTGAAGGGCGTGCTGCGCGTGAACCCGGCGCACCGGCTGGAACTGGCCGCCGACCTGTACCGCAAGCGCAGCGACTCGGCCTTCGACGCCTGGGACACCAACGCTACAGCCATCACCGGCAGGTCGGTGCAGGACGCCAGAACCAAGCGCGACACCGTCTCGCTGGGCCACGCCTGGACGCCCGGCGCCGGCGGCTGGATCGACAAGCTCACCACGCGCATCTATGTGCAAGAGACCGACATGGACGACGTGACGAACACTGTCACGCTGGCCACCAACGCCGAGGTCCGCGAGGCCTCGCGCAACACCACGCAGCAGATCGGCTTTTCCACGCTGGCCGAGAAGCGCATCGCCAACCATGGCCTCAAGTTCGGCCTCAACCACTCGCGCACCGAAAACGAACATCCGTTCACGACCACCGACACCGGCCTGGGCGCGGTGGGGCAGCCGTTCCCCGACACGCTGACCGTGCGCACCGGCGTGTTCGCCGAGGACACGATCGACTTCCAGGTCGGCGGCAAGCGCCTGTCCGTGGTGCCGGGTCTGCGCGTGGACCGCGTGGACCCCAGCATCCGCAACACCGACCGCTTCGGCAGCACGCGCCTCACGCAGGCGGAGCTGGAGGCGATGTACGGCAACGCGCCGGCGACCACCATCGCGAGCCCCAGCCTGGCGCTGCTTTACGACGTGCAGCCCAGCCTGACCGCCTACGCGCAATGGAAGCGCAGCGGCCGCGCGCCCAGCAACAGCGAAATCTTCGGCTACTGGAACAGCGGCGGCGGCAGCTACGCGCTGCTGGGCAACCGTGCGCTGAAGGAAGAGACCAGCAACGCGTTCGACATCGGCCTCAAGGGCGCGCCCACGCCGGGCGTCACGTTCGCCGGATCGCTGTTCTACACGCAGTACGACGACTTCATCTCCTACACCCGCTTCACGCGCGCCAACAACCCCGAGAAGTTCGTCAATATCCAGCCCAGCCTGTCCATCCTGTACCAGGCCGAGAACCGCGACGAGGCCACCATCTACGGCGCCGAGCTGAGCCTGCGGCTGGACCACGGCACCTGGGCACCGGCCGTGAAGGGCCTGTACAGCACCTGGGCACTGGGCTATAGCAAGGGCAGCTCCAAGTCGTACTACGCGGGCGACAAGGACGTGGACCTCGACTCCGTGCAGCCTGCCAAGGCCGTCGCCGGCCTGGGCTATGAGGCGGTACAGCGCGCCTGGGGCCTGCACCTGACCGGCACCTTTGTGCGCGGCAAGCAGGCTACTGCCACGGCGCGCCAGTCCTTCAGCAACAACCCCGGCGCTCAGCTGCCCGATTCGACCGTCGTGCTGTACCGCGTACCCGGTTTTGCGCGGTTCGATGTGGCCGGCTACTGGCGCGTCAGCCCGCACCTGCGCCTGAACGCTGCCGTGCTGAACCTGGCCGACAAGCGCTACTGGAGCTATGCCAGCACCCGCAGCCTGCAGCCCGCGAACGCGCGTGATCGCCAGCAGATCGAGCTGTCCACCGCGCCCGGCCGCACGTTCGCGGTCAGCCTGAGCGCGGAGTTCTGACCGCCGATCGGCCGCCGTCAGTCGGGGAAGCGCTTCGCATGGATCTCGCCGCGGCGCCCCAGGTAGCTGACGTGTCTCCCCGCAATCCAGACCGTGTAGCCCACGCAGCCGGCCTGCTGCGTCAGCCGCTTGAAATCGGGGTACATCACCCGGCCCTGCTGCGCGCCGAGGACGGCCGCGCGCACCGCGGCGGCATCGAAAGTGTCGAAAATGTCGGCCTCGGCCGCTCGAAGGCCAGGTCCAGCGTGTCGCCGCCGGGCAGGCCGCAGGTGGCGCGCCCTGCTCGGTAGTCCACGTGGTACGACTCCACCGGCACGCGGGCCTGCCGGGGCACCAGCGCGCGGCCGGCGTCGGCCAGCGCCACTGCTTGATGCGCGTTGCGCCGGTTCCGCCATCCCGACGACGACCCGCCGCGCCGGCAGGCTTGGCCCATCATCCGCGAGACTACGCGCTGCGCTGACTGCCAGGGCACGTCGTGCCAAGCCCTGACGCGCGCGCCCGTCCCGCAGGGCCGCCGCCTGCAGTGGCTTTGCCATCAGATTCCTCACCCAGCCCCGGAGCCGTTGACCCACGATGCCTGCAAGCGAGCCTGATGCCATGCGCCCCCGCACCCCCGACGCCGACGCGGGCACCGAGCGCGACGTGCAGGTCGGCATTGCCGGCCTGTTCAACCTGCGCCGCGATCTGGACGATCCAGACAATATCGACGCCAACGTCCGCGCCGGCGTTGATGTGGCCGGCACCAACCTGTGGGTGCTGTTCTTCGCCATCCTTGTGGCATCGGTCGGCCTCAACGTCAACAGCACCGCAGTCATCATCGGCGCGATGCTGATCTCGCCATTGATGGGCCCCATTGTCGGCGTGGGCTACGGGCTGGCGGTGCAGGACATGCGGCTGATCCGCCGGGCGCTGCGCAACCTGCTGATCTTTGCCGTCATCAGCCTGTTGACCTCCACGCTCTATTTCACCGTCAGCCCGCTGCGCCAGGCCGGCACCGAGCTGTTGGCGCGCACCACGCCCAATCTGTGGGACGTGCTGATCGCCTTCTTCGGGGGCTCGGCCGGCATTTTGGCGTTGACGCGCAAGAGCATCTCCAACGTCGTTCCTGGCGTGGCGATCGCCACCGCGCTGATGCCACCGCTGTGTACCGTGGGCTTCGGCATCGCACTTGGCGACTGGGGCATGGCAGGCGGCGCTTTCTACCTTTTCGTCATCAACGGCGTCTTCATCGCCTTTTCGACCTTCGTCTTCGTCAAGCTCATCAAGCTGCCGCTGCGGGGCCAGGTGTCCGAACGCGCGCGCTGGAGCACCAGCCTGTTCACGACCTTGACCGTGCTCGGCGTCCTCGTGCCCAGCGCCTACCTGACGTGGCGATTCGTGCAGGTGCAGCGGTTTGTCGCCGCGGCCACGCAGGAGGTCGACGAGCTGGCCCGCGACGACCGCTTCCTGCTGCTGGATCGCGATATCGACCCCGACAAGCGCGCCATCCTGCTCACGCTGTCAGGCGAGCATCGCGAGGAGGGCGTCGCGCCGCGCATTGCCGGACGGCTGGCGGCGCAGGGCTTCGCGAACACCCAGGTCTCGGTGCGCTTCTCGGGCTCGGAGCGGGTCAACGTGACCAGCCTGAAACAGGAGCTGCGCCAGGACGTGCTGGTGCAGATCAGCCGCGAGGCCGACGAGCTGCGCAAGCGGGTGCAGGAGCTGCAAGCCGCCAACGACAAGCTGCGAAAGGCACAACCCGCGCATGCGCAACTGCTGGCGGAGGTGCGCGCGCAGCTGCCCCAGGCCACGCGCATCGTCGCCGCCAGCGGCGCGGAGCTGCCCCTGCGAGCCGCCCAGCCCGCCGCGTCGGCGTCAGCGCCGGCGCCGGCTGGCGCGGCGCAGGCCGTGCTGATGCTGCGCATCGAGACGCCCCGGCCGCTCCCGCGCGCTGAGCGGCAGCGCCTGGAGCGCTGGCTGGCGGTGCGCGAACCTGGCCACGCCGTCTTCGTGGACTACGGCACGCCGTGACGATCAACGCACCAGCGCCAGCAGCGGAGCAGTGACGCATCGCGGGCCGGTCGCGCGGCGGCCCTGCCGCTAGAAGGGCCCGCTGATCGCCACCGTGAACCCCGGCCGGTAGACATTGGCGAACAAGGTCTTTCCGTCCGCGCTGAAGCAGGTGCCGGCCCATTCGGCGCCGCGGAAATCGCCCTTTAGGGCCGGGAGCTTCTCCACCTCGCCGCCGGCCAGCTGCACGTTGTTGCGCACCAGCTCGAACAGGCCGGCCAGGCCGTCATGCCCGCCGTCGCGGCGCAGGCCGTACAGCCGCTGCACCGGCTGCTTGCTGTCCTCGCAGATGACGATCAGGTCGTTGCGCGGATGCAGGCACAGGTTGTCCGGGTAGTCGAACACGCTGGCGCCGGGCGACTCCGCGAACAGCTCCAGCTGCTGCTGGCTGGGGATGAAGCGCCACACCTGGCCCGCCTTCGCATCGCCGCCGTCGGTGCTGGTGAAGAAGATCTCGTCCCGCCCGGCATGCAAGCCCTCCAGCCGCGTGAACAGGCTGCCGCCGCGGGCGCGGCCCTGGTTCAGCACGCCGTTGTGGCCGTTGTCGCCCACGCCATCGGCGGGGTGCTCGATGTCCACCCAGTCGACATCCAGCTGCTGGCGCGCCTTCAGCCCCGTGCGCAGGTCCGACGCCTTGCGGGCACGCAGCATCTGCAGGCGGCCACCGGCCGCCAGGTCGCCTTTTCTCGCGGGCAGCAGGCGGTAGAAACCGGCCGGCTGTGCGTCTTCGGTCAGGTAGACGGTGCCGTCAGCATCCACCAGCGCGGCCTCGTGCTTGAATTGGCCCAGCGCCGCGAGCGCCCGCGCATTGGACACGCCATCGGCTGGCACCTCGAACACGAAGCCATGCGGCTTTTCCAGCTTGAACGGCTTGCCGCGCATCTGGCCGCTGTGGCCGGCCGGGGTGACGATCTCCTCGCACGACAGCCAGCTGCCCCAGGGTGTGGTGCCACCGGCGCAGTTCACCAACGTGCCGGACAGCGAGCCGCGCTGCTCCAGCAGCTGGCCCGCCGCGCGGTCGTAGCGCAGCGTCACGGTGCCGCCATCGCAGCCGACGTCGTAGTGGCTGCCGGCCGGGCCAAAGCCGCCGGCGGTGCCGAAGATCTCGTGGTTGCGCACCAGCGTGAACACCTCACCCTGTTGCTTGACGATGCCCATGCCGTCTGCCGCGCCCGGCACGGTGCCGCCGTTGGCCAGGGCCTCGCCCGCCCAGCCGAAGCTGCGGTAGCGGAAGCCAGCCGGCAGCATCAGCAGCGGCAGGCCCGTGGCCTCGTCGGCAACCGGCCGAAGCGGGCCGTAGCCGGCGGACGGGCGGCCTTGCTGGCGCCTCTGGGCGCTGGTGGAGAAGGCACTGGCCAGAGGGCTCAGCGCGAGGGCTTGGAGCAGGGGGCGGCGTTGCATGCGGGCAGTATGTCAGCGGGGCCGTGCTCCCACTCCCGCGACGAGGTGCTCCAGCGATGCGCGCACGGGCAGTGCATCCGCGCAAACCCGCTCAGTTCGGCTTCAGGCAAACCCGACTGTGGCGGCGCAGTCACCCATCGGTCATGTCGCATTGCTAGTCTGACGCCTCCGTAAAAACCGCGAGGTGGCGTGATGCGTCGTTGGTCCTGGATGGAAACGCTGGCGGCCGTGGCCGTGTTGGCGGCGGCCCCGGCCGCGCAGGCGCAGACCGCGCTGACCAAGGGCGTGGCCGTGACCGGCCTGTCCGGCGCAGCCGGCAGCACGCGCGACTACACGCTGGTGGTGCCGGCCGGTGCCACGCAGCTCGGCTTCACGCTCAGCGGCGGCACCGGCGACGCCGACCTCTACGTGCGCCGCGCCGCGCAGGCCACCAGCAGCACCAACGACTGCGAATCGGAGAGCGGCAGCAACGCCGAAAGCTGCAGCTTCGCCACGCCCACCGCCGCGACCTATCACGTGCGCGTGCAAGGCTACAGCGCCTACAGCGGCGCCAGCCTCGTCGGGAACTACACCGCCCCGGGCGGGGGCGGGGGCACGCCGACCACGGTGACGCTGCAGCCCGGCGTGCCCGTCACCGGCCAGGGCGCCGCGGCCGGCGCCTGGCTGCGCTACCGCATCGACGTGCCCGCGGGCGCCACCAATCTGACGGTGCGCACCACCGGCGGCACCGGCGCGGTGGACCTCTACGTGCGCGCCGGCGCCGAGCCCACGTCGACCGTTTTCGACTGCCGCCCGTTCGTCAACGGTAACGAGGAGACCTGCACCTTCGCCCAGCCGCAGGCCACCAGTTACCACGTCGGCCTGTACGGCTTCAAGGCCTTCTCGGGCGTCACGCTGACCGCGTCGTTCTCGCAGCCGCCGGCGGGCGGCGCCACCTGGCCCGGATTCAACGCCTACTACGTGCAGGCCATCGGCAAGACCGGCACGGCGCTGCGTGTCGCGTTGAACGAGGCCGCCGCGCGCGGCCACGTGCGCATGAGCTACTCGGCCGTGTGGGACGCGCTGAAATACACCGACGAAGACCCCGCCAACACCGCCAACGTGCTGCTGCTCTACACCGCCCGCTCGCAGGCCAAGACGGCCAACGCCGGAGCCAACTCCAGCGACCAGAACGCCTGGAACCGCGAGCACGTCTGGGCCAAGAGCCACGGCTTCCCGGACGAAGGCCAATGGGCGCACACCGACATCCACCACCTCCGCCCCGAAGACGTGTCCGTCAACAGCACGCGCGGCAACAAGGACTTCGACTGGGGCGGCAGCGCCATCGGCGAAGCACCGGGCAACCTGACCGACGCCGACAGCTTCGAGCCCCGCGCCGCCGTGAAAGGCGACGTGGCCCGCATGATGTTCTACATGGCCATCCGCTACGAGGGCGGCGACAGCACCGGCGTGGGCAACCTGGAGATCTCCGACACCGTGGGCACCAGCGGCAACCTGTTCGGCAAGCGCTGCACGCTGGTGGCATGGCACCGCGCCGACCCCGTCAGCGCCGACGAGATCCGCCGCCACGGCCGCATCGCCGAGCGGCAGGGCAACCGGAACCCGTTCGTGGACTATCCGGCGTGGGCGGAGGAGATGTTCGGGGCGGGGTGCCCTTGATGCCGGGGTGAGGGGCCGCCGCTGATCGCGATCAACGTGGGGATCGCGTCTCACAATCCCTCATGAAACTCGCCATCGCCGTTCACCTCGCCGACGCACAAGCGCAAGTCGCTGCCGTCTCCTTCGAAGCCTGGGATTCGCCGGAAGCGACGAAGAGCTACCTGACGCACATCGCCCAGGTCGAAAAGCGCACCGGCGGGGAGCCTGACCTGCGCGAGCTGACCTGCGTGATGCAGTTGCTGCGCGAGCACCGTCTGGCGCCCGAACTCATCGTCATCGACGGCTTCGTGCATCTGGATGCCGATGAAACCCCGGGCCTGGGCCAGCACCTGTTCCGGGCGCTCGGCGGCGTCACGCCGGTCATCGGCGTCGCCAAGACAGGCCGACCCGGCCTGTCGGCGCAGTTCGAGGTGCTGCGGGAAGAGGAGGCGAGGCCGATGACCGTTACCTGTGCGGGCGTGGACATCGGCGCGGCCAAGGCGCGGGTGCGGGCGATGCATGGGCGCAAGCGCGTGCCGACGCTGATGAAGTTAGTGGCGCGGCTGGCGAAAAACGGGGAGTGAAGTGGCCCGTGACGGCTGGAGCTGCAGGTGACGCGTGTCATTCGGGCGACCGGCGCTTTAGCTGAAACGTCAGCCGCAGGCCTCGTCGTTCATCGCCATGGCGCGCCAATGCACCGTCGAATTCGCGCCGACGATGACCTGGAACTCAGTACTACTCTAGGTGGGCCCTATCTCTTGCTCCAACCCAAACTGCATCGCCGCCAACTTCGCATACAGCCCCCCCCGCGCCACCAACTCGTCGTGCCGCCCGATATCCACGATGCGCCCCGCCTCCAGCACGACGATGCGGTCCGCCTTCTGGATGGTCGCCAGCCGGTGCGCGATGACCAGCGTCGTGCGGTGCTGCATGGCGGCTTCCAGCGCTGCCTGAACCACGCGCTCGCTCTCCGCGTCCAGCGCGCTCGTTGCCTCATCCAGCAAGAGCAGAGGCGGGTTCTTCAGCATGGCGCGGGCGATGCTGATGCGCTGGCGCTGGCCACCTGACAGGCGCACGCCGCGCTCGCCCAGGAAGCTGGCATAACCCTCGGGCAGCGCGCGGATGAAGTCGTCGGCGAACGCGGCCTTGGCAGCGGCCATCACTTCTTCGTCGGTCGCGTCCGGCCGGCCGTAGCGGATGTTCTCCATCGCGGTGGTCGAGAAGATGACGCTGTCTTGCGGCACCAGGCCGATGTTGGCGCGCAGGTCGGCGAGTTTGAGCTGCTGCGTGGGCACGCCGTTCAGGCGGATGACGCCGGACTGCGGGTCGTAGAAGCGCAGCAGCAGCTGGAACAGCGTGCTCTTGCCAGCGCCGCTGGGCCCCACCAACGCCACGGTCTCGCCGGGCTCGATGGTGAGCTGAACGCCGTCCATCGCGGAGGTCTGCGGGCGGGAGGGGTAGTGGAACTGCAGGTTGTCGAACTCCACGCGCGAGCCGCCGGTCGTTACGGGCAGAGGCTGGGGCGCCGGCGGGTCGGCAACGGGCGAACGGGCTTCCATCAGCTCGATGAGCCGCTCGGTAGCACCCGCAGCACGCAACACATCCCCCCACACTTCGGCCAGCACGGCCACGCTGCTGACCAGCAGCGTCACGTACACCACCGTCTGCCCGAGGTGGCCGGCGCTGATCTTGCCGGCGATGACGGCCTGGGTGCCTTGATACAAGCCCCACAGCATGGCGCCGAACACGGCGGTGATGATGAACGCCACCATGAAGCTGCGGATGCGCGTGCGCTTGCGAGCGGTGTCGAACGCGGCCTCGCTTGCGGCCGAGAAGCGCCGGGCCTCGGCACCTTCCTGCGTGTAGCTCTGCACCACGGTGACGGCGTTCAGCACCTCGGACGCGATGGCCGAGGTGTCGGCCACGCGGTCCTGGCTGGCGCGCGACAGCTTGCGAACGCGCCGGCCGAAGTACAGCGCCGGCGCCACGATGAGCACCAGCAGCCCCAGCACCTGGCCCATCACATACGGGTTGGTGACGACCAGCATCACCAGCGCGCCCACGCCCATCACCGAGTTGCGCAGGCCCATGGACAGGCTGGAGCCGACGACGGTCTGCACGACGGTGGTGTCGGTGGTGATGCGGCTGAGCACCTCGCCGGTCTGCGTGGTCTCGAAGAACTCGGGGCTCTGTCGCAGCACGTGGGTGTAGACGGCGTTGCGCAGGTCGGCCGTGACGCGCTCCCCCAGCCAGGTGACCATGTAGAAGCGCGAGGCCGAGAACAGGCCCAGCGCCGCTCCCACGGCAAACATGGCCAGGAAGTGCTCGCGCAGTGCCATCAGCCGCTCGCCGGCGTTGTCGGCGCCGAAACCGGCGTCGATGAGCCCGCGCAGTGCGATGGGGAAGGCGAGCGTGGCGAGCGCGGCGCACACCAGCGCCAGCAGCGCCAGCGCGATGCGGCCGCGGTAAGGGCGCAGGAAGGGGGCCAGGCCGCTCAGCGAGCGGGCGTGCTTGGAGGCCGGGCGTTCTGTCGTGGATGTCATTTCTTCAGGGATTGCGTCAGCACGTCGCAGGTGCTGGCCAGCATCGCGTCGTCAAGGTCCTGGTGGCACAGCAGCTGCAGCACATGGGTGCGCCAGCGTGCGCCGTGGTCGTCGTGGAAGTGAGGCACGCCGGGCCACACGCGGTCCCAGCGGAACACCGCGCAGCCGGCGGCGCGCAGTGCGGCGTAGACCGACTCGGGCTCGTCCACCCACAGCGGCATCACGTAGGGCGCCGCCTGGGCGGGCAGGGCGCCTAGCAGCGGCCGGGCGCCGGGCAGGTGCAGCGTGCGCTGGTACAGCGCCTCGAAATGCGCGCGGCGGCGCGCGACGATGCGCTGGCGCGGCAGCTTGAACAGGCGTTGCGCCAGCGCGGTGGGCGCCTGCCCGGCGCGGCTCAGGTCGCAGGTGGCCAGGTGCTCGGCCTCACTGAGCGCGCGCGGCGGCGCGGCGTGCGCGGGCGGGCGCGGCGCGCCGTTCTTCGCGCGGAAAAGTGCGCCCAGCGCGGTGTTCAGCCCGGTCAGCCGGCCGTGCTCGCTGCTGCGCTCCAGCGCGTTGACCCAGGCCTTGACCTGCTGCCTCGCGCCAGCGGGCTGCAGCGTCAGCGCTGGCAGCGGTCGGGCAGATGCCAGCAAGCCGGCTTCCGGCACCGGGAAGAACTTGGTGATGCTGGCCGTGGCCAGCTCACCCCAGTGGCCCACGGGTCGCTCGCCGGCCTGGCCGAAGAAGCTGTGCGCGCAATCCTCCACCAGCGCGATGCCCAGCCGGTCGCACCAGGCGCGCACGGCGGCCAGCGACCGAGGCAGGCCGAACAGCTGGGCCACGACGATGGCCTTCGCGCGCGGCGCGGGCGTGATGGCGTCCAGCGCCGGTAGGCCGTCCGGCCCCAACGGGTAGAACTGCACGTCGGCGCCGGCCTCGCGCAGCGGCGCCACCAGCGTGGGGCAGTGATAGCTGGGCGCCAGCACCGTGTCGCCCGGCTGCACGCCCAGTGCCCGGCAGGCCGCCAGCAGCGCGGCGCGGCCGCTGGTCAGCAGTTGCCGGTGGGGCAGGTCGTCGATGGCGGGCAGGCCGCTGTCGCGGTCGCCGCCGAGGTTGTCCCAGCCAAAGGTGGGGTGGGTGGGTTGGCGCGGGCTCATCGGGCGGCGATTAGACCAGCGGTGGCTTGCCGACGTACCCGGTCAGCTCCAGGTAGCCGGCACCGATCCGCCGGCCGCCGGCGTCCAGCAGCCAGGCCACGCCTTCCCAGTACACCAGCCCGCTGCTACGCCGCGCGTCGACTTCCTGCGCATCGAACGCCGCCGCCAGTCGCAGCTCGCCGGCCGGGCTCTTCAGCCGCCATTCCACGGGCCAGCGGCCGCCGGTGACGGGGCTGGTCCAGTGACGGATGGGCGTCATGTCGACCTCGTCGGCGCCGAAGCTGCGGTCGGGCTGGCCGGGCCTGCGTTGGCTGCCGCCGGCCCAGTCGCGGCTGCCGTCGGCGCGGCGCAGCTGGAACAGCGTCAGCGCGCCGCCGTCGTCGAGGTTGATGCCCAGCCAGTCCCAGCCGGCGGTGTTGCCCAGGTAGTTGTCGCTCCACTCGTGGTCCAGCCACGAGCGGCCGGCCAGCCGCAGCGCGCGGCCGTCCAGCGTCAGCGCTGCCTGCGTGGCGAGCTGGGGGCGCGAGTAATAATGGCTGAACTGGTCCGCGTCCGAGCCCTTGCGCGAGATGCCGGCGTCGCCCTGCTGCACCGGTGGCTCGGGCGTGGTGAGCTGCAGCTGCATCGCAAAGCCAGGTCCGTTGAATGCGGCGCGATAGCCGTCGGCGGTGCGCTTCAGCGTCCAGTCGCGCAGCTTGACGTCGCAGTCGCCCACCTGCGTCTGCGCCACGCCCGGCAGCGCGCGCAGCAGGCGCTGCGTGTGGCGCTGCTTTCTCGTCGACAGGTCGGACAGCGCCACATGGCCCAGCATCAGCTGCTTGGCAGCCAGGCCGCTGGGATGGTCGGCCGCCGCGGTGCCGGGCAGGCTGAAGAAGGTCAACTGGTAGCCCATGCGGTCGCCGAGGATGCCGGTGAGGTACCACCACTCGATGCCCCGTTGCGGATGCGCGCCGAAGTCGTGCGGGAACTTCAGCGCGGCGTGCGCGTGCAACGGCAGCGCGGCCAGCAGCAGGGCGCGGCGCTTCATCACGCGTCCTCCCGCACGGCGCGCACGGCATCGGCGCCCAGCGCCCGCCGCCCCGCCAGCAGCGACGCGCCCACGGCTGCCGCGAACGCCAGCCCCACCAGGACCGCCAGTCGCGAGGCGGGCAGGTGCATGTCCATGCTCCAGTGAAAGCTCTGCGGGTTGACGACGAACACCAGCACCGTCGACAGCCCCAGCCCCAGGCCCAGCCCGGCCATCGCGCCGGCGCCACCGGTCAGGCCGGCCTCGAGCACCAGCAGCTTCAGCAGCGCGCGGCGCGACACGCCCAGGTGGCGCAGCAGCCCGAACTCGCGCTTGCGCGCCAGCGCCTGCGCCGACTGGCTGGCGATGACGCCGAACAGCCCCACCGCCAGCGCCACGGCCTGCAGCCACACGGTGATGGCGAAGCTGCGGTCGAAGATCTGCAGCGACAGCGCGCGCAGCTCGCCCGCAGCGGCAAGCTCGATGTCGTCGCCGCCCAGCCGGCGCAGCGTGGCGCGGGCGGCGTCCAGCGTCAGGCCCGGGGCCAGTGTCAACGCCAGCTCGGTGGTGGCGGCGTCGCCACTGAGGCGGCGGTAGTCGGGCAGGTGCATCCAGACGGCAGTGTCCATGCGTGAATAATCGCGCCACACGCCCATCACCTGCAGGTCGACGGCGCGACCGCCGCTGTCTGGCAGCTCGGCGCGGAACACGTGGCCGGGTGTCAGGCCGTCGCGGTCGCGCGCGGCTTCGTTGACCCACACGGGCGTTGCCGTGGCCGGGCCCGGCCAGCGTGCCACCAGCGGCAGGCCGCCGGCGTCCAGCTCGCGGGCGGTCAGCGCCACCGGCTCGACACCTGGCGCCAGGCGCAGGCGCGTGGCGCGCTGCTGCGTGACGCGGGTGAAGTCGGGCGCTCGCGAAACGGCCGCGATCAGCGCGGGCTGCAGCGGTGCATGCAGCGCGCTGCGCAGGTAGAGGTCGGCGGGCAGTGCTTCGTCCAGCCACTGCTGCAGCGACTCGCGGAAGCTGCCGATCATGACCGTCATCGCCACTGCCAGCGCCAATGCCACCAGCACGCCGGCTAGCGAGCGGCGCGCCTCGCCGGCCTGGTCGCGGCTGCGTTCGCGGGCCAGCATCAGCAGCGCGCCCGCGGGCAGCCAGCCCATCAGCGCCGCCAGCCCGCGCACCAGCGCCGGCACCAGCGCCAGCCCGCCTAGCAGCAGGCACAGCATGGCCAGATAGGCGCCCACCGGCAGCCCGCCGGCCAGCGGCGGTACCCAGGCGAGCGCGGCGCCCGCGGCCAACAGTGCCAGGCCGGCCCATGCGGGCACGGCGCGGCCGGCCGGCAGGCCCAGGCCCTTCAACACCTGTGCCGGCGCGATGCGGCGCACGGTCAGTGCCGGCGCCAGCGCGGCCAGCAGCGTGGCAGCCAGCCCCAGCGCGGCGCAGGCGATGGCCGGTGCCAGCAGTGGCTGGTTGAACAGCAGCGCGCTGGAGTCGCTGCTGGCGCCGTGCAGGCCGAGGTCGCTGCCCATCAGCTGCAACGCCCCGGCGGCCAGGCCCAGGCCCAGCGCCAGGCCAAGCACGCTGCCGAGGGCGCCGATGACGGCGCCCTCCAGCAGGATCAACCGCCAGCGCATGCGCGCCGACACGCCCAGCACGCCCACCATCGCCCACTGCGGCAGCCGCTGCGCGGTGGCCAGCGACAGCACGGCGTAGACGAGGAAGCTGCCGGTGAACAGCGCCATCAGTGCCAGCAGTCCGAGGTTGACGCGGTAGGCGCGCGTCATGTCGGCCAGCCGTGCGCCCTCATCTGCAGGCGGCATGGCACGCCAGCGGGCGGGCAGCGTGCGCTGCCAGGCGGTGACGTCGGTGCCGCCGGCGAGCTGCACATCGATGCGGTCCAGCGCGCCCAGGCGGCCCAGCAGCGCCTGCGCGTCGGCGATGTCCAGCACGGCCAGCGGCGCATTGCCGGCGGCGATGCGCCCACCGACGGTGAAGGTCACGTCGCGCGGTGCGCCGCCGTGGGGCTGGGGCAGGCGCAGCGTCAGCGTGCTCTGGCCGGCGCGCAGCAGGCGGTGCGCTGCGGCGTTGAGGTGCAGGGTCTGCGCGCCCATCAGCAGGCCCAGGCCCTGCGGGCTGGCGGTGCCGTCCAGCTGCGGCACCAGCTCGGGCGCCAGTGGCCGCGCGCCGGCGGCTGAGGCCAGCAGCGCGAGCGGGTCCACGCCGATGAGCTGGAGCGACAACGCCGTGCCCTGTGGCGTCTCCTGCCCGGGCCACAGCGCGCGGCCTTCGATGACCGGATTGGCAGCGGCGACCTCGGGGCGGTTCAGCAGCTCGACGAGGTCGGCGTCGGTCAGCGGGCCGGTTGCGGCGCGGACGATCAGGTCAGGCTGGCCGTTGATGCCGCGTGCGGCGCGGGCGAACTCGGTCAGCGCGGCGCCATTGAGCAGTTGCACGCCGAACGCCAGGGCGACGCCCAGCATGACGGCGACAACGGCCAGCACGACACGACCGGGCTGGTCGCGCCAGGTGGGCCAGGTGAGGTGGCGCCAGAGTCTCAGCATGACGCTGCGCGTTGGTGCTTTGGCTTGACGCCACGGGCCAGCCGGAAGGTCGCCCCGGCGGGCGACCTACTTTGGCTTCGCCGCTCTTCGAGAACTGAGCGACCAGAAAGCAGGCAAAGAGTCGCCCCTGCTCCGTCGCCGCTCGCTGCGCTCGGGGTCCCCTGCGATGCTCGAACGCCGAGGCCCGCGCCGAACTCCCGCCGTTCGCTGCGCTCACTGCGGTCGGACAAGGGCGCGGAGCTAGTTCTTGAAGCGCGCTTCGCGCGCGCCTCGGCGTTCTGCGCTTCTCGGCTACTCCAAAGGGGGGTGATGGAACAGCCGCAACAGCCGCACCAGCCGGCAGCCTCGGGTCGGAGTCTCGATGCCACTCGCGCACGCCGGCTGGTGGTTGGTATTTTTCTTCGCCCCTTTAGCGCCGCCGAGGGACGGAAGATCTTGAGGGCGTGCGCGCAGCGCACTTCAAGAACTGACTCCGCAGGGTTGTTCGAGCAGAGCTTAGCGGCGCGAGTTCCGGGCGGGCCCCCAAGACCTGAATACCGCAGGGAACCCCGAGCAACGCAAGGGGCGGTGCGGCCGCGGGCGCTCTCTTTGCCTACTTTCTTGTGCGCACAAGAAAGTACGTCGCGCGCCGGGGCAAATTCCCGGCTGGGCCTAGGCACCAAGCCAAACTCACTCATATGGCGTCATGCGACGTGCAGCCCATCCGCATCCAGCCGCAGCCGCCGATCCGCCGACTGCGCTGCCACGTCCGAATGCGTCACCAGCAGACACGCCGCGCCTGCCTCCTGCGTGCACCGCCGCAACAACGCCAGCACCTCCGCCGCATGCCGCGCGTCCAGGTTGCCGGTCGGCTCATCCGCCAACACCAGCCGCGGCCGGTGCACCAAGGCGCGAGCAATCGCCACGCGCTGCAACTGCCCGCCCGACAGCTGCCGTGGCATGCGACCCGACAACGCCGCCAGGTTCACAGCCTCCAGCATCTGCGCCACGCGCCCGTCATCCCGCTGCCCCAGCAGCCGCAACGGCAGCGCCACATTGTTCGCCACGCTCAGGTGCGGCAGCAGGTGAAAGGCCTGGAAGATGAACCCCAGCGACTGCCGCCGCAGCGCCGACCGCCCCTCGTCGTCCATGGCCCGCAGGTCTCGCCCGGCCAGCGTGATCGAGCCGGCGTCGGCCTCGTCCAGTCCCGCCAGACAGTTCAATAGCGTGGACTTGCCGCTGCCAGATTCACCCAGCAGAGCGACGATCTCGCCGGGTGCCAGGTCCAGCGAGATGCCGTCGAACACCGGCACCTCGCCGTAGCGCTTGGCCAGCCCGCGTGCCGTCAGTACAGCCCCCATGTCCGGGCGTTGCCCGTCCTGCCCACCGAGGGGGGCTCGCTCACTTGGAATGGCCCGGCGTGGGCTGGGCACCGTCATGCGGGCATCAATCTTTGCAATCCAGCCAGCAACTCGGGAATCGGCTGAGACCCGTCGCAGGCGATGACGCGGCGCTGCGGCATGCTGCGCAGCCAGGTGACCTGGCGCTTCGCGAGCTGGCGCGTGGCAGCTATGCCGCGCTCACGCAGGTCGGCGAAGTCATTGGCGTCCAGCGCCTCCCATACCTGCCGGTAGCCCACGCAGCGCATGGACGGCACCGCCAGCGACAGGTCGGCGCGGGCGCGCAGTGCCTTCACTTCGTCGATCAGGCCGTGCGCCAGCATCACGTCGAAGCGCTGTGCCAGCCGCTCGTGCAGCCAGGCGCGGTCGTTGGGCTCCAGCGAGAACAGCGGCCAGTCCACGCCGTCGTCGCGCGACGCGGCGTGCAGCGCGCTCAGAGGCTGGCCAGTGAGGCGGATGACCTCCAGCGCGCGCTGGATGCGCTGGCTGTCGTTGGGTGCCAGCCGCGCGCCCGTCTCGGGGTCAAGGCTTGCCAGTTCGGCATGCATCGCCGGCCAGCCGCGCTCGGCGGCCTCGGTGTCGATGGCCGAGCGCAGTGCGGCGTCGGCCTGCGGCAGCGTGGACAGACCATCGAACAGCGCCTTGAAGTACAACATCGTGCCGCCCACCAGCAGTGGCAGCTTGCCGCGCGCGCTGATCTCGGCGGCCAGGCGCTTGGCGTCGCGCACGAACTCTGCGGCGGAGTAGCTCTCCAGCGGATCGAGGATGTCGATGAGGTGGTGCGGCACGGAGGCCTGCTCGCCCGCCGTGGGCTTGGCGGTACCGATGTCCATGCCGCGGTACACCAGCGCCGAGTCGACGCTGATGATCTCGACCGGCAGCACTTCGGCGATCGCCAGCGCCGCCGCGGTCTTGCCGCAACCCGTGGGGCCGGCCAGGCAAATCGGGCTCAGAACTTCTCCCACGGCGCCAGATAGCGCCACTGCCCGACCGGCAGGTTGCCCAGTGGGATGCGCCCGATGCGCACGCGCTTCAGGCCCACGACCTTCAGGCCGACCAGCTCGCACATCCGGCGGATCTGGCGCTTCTTGCCCTCGCGCAGCACGAAGCGCAGCTGATGTTCGTTCTGCCAGCTAACCTTGGCGGGCTTCAGCGCCTCACCGTCCAGCTCCAGGCCGTGGTTCAGCAGCGCGAGCTTGTTGTTGGACAGCGCCGCGTTGGGCAGCGTCCCCTCGGGCACCGGGTCGCCGCCGGGCAGGCCGACGAACTCGACGCGCACGAGGTATTCCTTCTCGACGTCGGAGTCCTCGCCGATCAGAACGCGGGCGATGCGGCCGTCCTGGGTGAGCACCAGCAAGCCGGTGGAGTCGATGTCCAGCCGGCCGGCGGGCGCCAGGTTGCGATGCTGGCCGGCGTTGGGCTGGATGCCGGAGGCGTCTTCGCTCCAGCGGTTCTGCGGCTGGAACAGCATTGCGGCGGGCTCGTAGCCATCCTCGGCCTGGCCAGACACGTAGCCGATGGGCTTGTGCAGCAGCACGGTGACGAGCTGGGCCTGCTGGTTGCGGGCAGCGGGGTCGATGTCGATCTGCACGTCGCCGACAACGCGCTGGCCTAGCACGGCGACCTTGCCGTTGACGCGCACCCAGCCGGCGGCGATCCAGTCATCGGCCTCACGGCGCGACGCCAGCTTCAGCTCGCCCATGCGCTTGGACAGGCGCTCGCCGTCCTCGGCGCTGACCTCTCGGGCCGGGTTGTTGCGGCGCTGGGGGCGCGGTGGCTCGAAATTGGGGCCGCGGTTGGACGCGCGGCGCTGGTCCACGCGCGGCGGGCGGTCGTCACGCGGCCGGTCGCCGGGGCGTTCATCACGGTGCTCGTTGCGGCGCACCGGTTCACCGCGGTACGGCGGGCGATCCTGGTTGAAACCGCCCGGCCGCTGGCCATTGTGACCGCCGCGGTCGTCGCGCGGGCGGTCGGGATGGTCCGGGCGGCGGAAGGGCTCGCCACGATCGCTGCGATCACCGCGGTGGGGCGGGCCATCCGGGTGGAAGCCGCCGGGCCGGCCCTGGCGTTCATCGCGCGGGCGGTCGGGGTGCTCCGGTCGGCGGAACGGTTCGGCACGATCCGGGCGATCACCCCGCTGCGGCGGGCGATCCGGCCTGAACCCACCGGCCTTGGGGCCCGGGCGGTCTCCGCGCGGCCCGGCGGGGCGGTCGTTGCGCTGTGATTTCTGGAACTGTTCCTCGCGTTCCGAGCGGTCGGCCTGTGCCTTGGCCAGCGTGGTGCGCGGCTTGGAAACACCCCGGCCGCGCACGGGCGGGCGCTTCTCGCCATCGGCCGTGCGGGATCTCTGGGTCTTGGCGGCGGGGTTCTTTTTCTTGAGGGTCAGCGTGGCCATGTTTTCAACGTCCGCGTAAGAAGAGAGCGTCAAGCTCGCGCATGTCGAGCTGGCGCCAGGTGGGGCGGCCGTGATTGCACTGGTCGGCCCGTTCGGTGGCCTCCATGTCGCGCAGCAGGGCGTTCATTTCGTCGATGTTCAACTGCCGGTTGGCGCGCACGGCGCCGTGGCAGGCCATGGTGGCCAGGATCTCGTGCTGCGCGCGTTCCAGTACCGAGCTGGCGTCGAACTGGGCCATCTCGGCCAGCAGCTCGCGGGTCAGCGCGACGAGGTCGCTGGCGGCCAGCAGCGCAGGGCGAGAGCGCACGGCCAGCGTGCGGTTGGACAGCGGCGACACGTCCAGGCCGAGCTGGCTGAGCGTGTCGGCGTGCTGCTCGGCGGCGGCGACTTCCTCGGCCGTTGCGGCGAAGCTGACCGGGATCAGCAGCGGCTGGCTCTCGATGGTGGTGGCGCCCAGCTTGGCCTTCAGCCGCTCGTAGACGACGCGCTCGTGGGCCGCGTGCATGTCGACGATGACCAGGCCCTGCCGGTTCTCGGCCAGGATATAGACGCCCTGGATCTGCGCGATGGCGCGGCCCAGCGGCCATTCGTCGCGCGCCGCGGGCACGGGCAGATCGACCAGCGGCGCCGGGCGGCTGTCCGGCAGCGATGTGGGGACGAAGGGCTTGGCCGGCTCCCACAGCGCCTCGTGCTGCACCAGGGACAGCCGCACCTGCTCGGCCGTGGGCGGCACGGGCGGCGTGTACTGATAGGTCGGCCGCGGCTCAGACACGTACAACGTGGCGGCGGTGGTCGGCTCGAAGGCGAGCGGTGCCATGGCGGAATCGATGGGCTCGACCGCGGCGACCTCGGCGCTGCGCGACTGGGCCAGCGCGTCGATGAAGGCGCGGCGCACCGACTGGTGGATGGCGCGGCCATCGCGGAAGCGCACCTCGATCTTGGTCGGGTGCACGTTGACGTCCACCAGCTCGGGCGCGATCTCGATGAACAGCACGTAGCAAGGCTGGCGCTGGCCGTGCAGCACGTCCTCGTAGGCCGAGCGGATGGCGTGGCTGATGAGCTTGTCGCGCACGTAGCGGCCGTTGACCCACACGTACTGCTGGTCGGCGCGCGAGCGTGCGGCTTCGGGCAGGCCGGCGCGGCCGGTCAGCGCCAGCGGGCCGGCGCTGTGCTCGAAGGGGCGGCTCTCGGCCGTGAAGTCCTCGCCTAGCACGTCGCTGATGCGCTGCTCTGGCGAGCCGGCGCGCCACTGGTCCACCAGCTTGCCCTCGTGCCAGATGGCGAAGCCCACGTCGGGCCGAGCGAGTGCATGGCGGCGCACGGCTTCCACGCAGTGGGCCAGCTCGGTGGCGTCGGTCTTCAGGAACTTGCGGCGCGCGGGCGTCGAGAAGAACAGCTCGCGCACCTCCACGCTGGTGCCACGCCCGCGGGCGGCGGGCTGAAGCTCGCCGCTTCGGGCGTCCAGCCGGTGGGCGTGGGCGTCGGTGGCGGTGCGGCTGGCAATGGACATGTCGGACACCGAGGCGATGGCCGCCAGCGCCTCGCCGCGGAAACCCATGGTGGCCACCGACTCCAGGTCGTTCAGGCTGGCGATCTTGCTGGTGGCATGGCGCTTCAGCGCCAGCGGCAGCTGAGCGACCGGGATGCCGCAGCCGTCGTCCTCCACCACGATGGCGCGCACGCCGCCGGCCATCAGCTTGACCTGGATGTTGCTGGCACCGGCGTCCAGCGCGTTGTCCACCAGCTCGCGCACCACCGAGGCCGGGCGCTCGACGACCTCGCCCGCGGCGATCTGGCTGACCAGCTCGTCGGGCAGTTCGCGGATGGCGCGGGGGGCGGGGACCTCAGGCAGGGGGGAATCCATCGCCCGGATTATCGTTTCCCCGCAAGCGTCACAGCGCCGCCGGGATAATGCGCCGCCATGGACCTGCTGCACTTCCTCATCGATTTCATCCTGCACGTCGACCAGCATCTGGCCGAGTTCGTGCAAGCCTACGGCACCTGGGTCTACGCGCTGCTGTTCCTCATCATCTTCACGGAAACGGGCGTGGTGGTCATGCCGTTCCTGCCCGGCGACTCGCTGCTGTTCGTCGTCGGCGCGCTGTGCGGCGTGGGGTTGATGAACCTGCCTGTGGCCATCGCGGTGCTGCTGGTGGCGGCCATCCTGGGCGATCAGACCAACTACATGATCGGGCGGCACATCGGACCTAAGGTGTTCAAGTGGGAGCAGTCGCGCTTCTTCAACAAGAAGGCGTTCGACGCGGCCCATGCGTTCTACGAGAAGCACGGCGGCATCACGATCATCATTGCCCGCTTCATGCCCTTCGTGCGCACCTTCGCACCGTTCGTGGCCGGCGTGGCGGCGATGAGCCGCGGCAAGTTCACGATGTTCAACGTGGTGGGCGCGGTGATCTGGGTGGTGGGCCTGTGCGTGGCCGGCTACCTGTTCGGCAACCTGCCGTGGGTGCAGACGCATCTGAGCAAGATCATCTGGGCAATGATCATCATCCCCGGCCTGATCGTCATCTTTGGCGGCCTGAAGGCCCGCTTCAAGCGCCAACCGGGCTGACTTTCAGCGCCGAGCGTCACGGGGTCTAGAGTCGCGGGTTTTGCGACTCAGTCGGAGATCCCGATGACCCTGTCCCGTATCGCGCTGGCGTTGGCCTGTGCCTGGATGACCTCCGGCCCGGCCCACGCAGCAAGCCCGGCTGTGGCGACGCTGATGCTGCGTCAACCCTCCGTGTCCCAGACCCATCTCGCCTTCGTCTACGGCGGCGACCTGTGGTTGGCCGACCGCAGCGGCGGCAACGCGCGCCGGTTGACCAGCCATGCTGCAGCTGAGTTCGCGCCGCGCTTCTCGCCGGACGGGCAGAGGATCGCGTTTTCGGCCAGCTACGACGGCAACACGGATGTCTACGTTATCGACATCGCCGGCGGTGACGCCAGGCGGCTGACCTTCCATCCGGGCCCCGACACGGTCAACGGCTGGAGCCCGGACGGCCAGCGCGTGCTGTTCGCGTCGCCGCGCGAGGTGCTGAACAACCGCAGCAACCAGCTCTACGAGGTCGGTTTGAACGGCGGTTTCGAGAAGAAGCTGATGGCGGCCGTGGCTTACGAGGGCGCCTGGTCGCCCGATGGCAAGCAACTGGCCTACCGCCCGTACAACGCCGCCTACGCCGGTGTCAGCGGCTGGCGCCAGAGCCGCGGCGGCAGCACGCCGCCGGTGTGGATCATGGACATGCAGGGGCCAAACGCCGGCCAGCGCTGGCTGGAAATTCCGCATGTCAACGCGACCGATTCGGCACCGGTGTGGGCGGGTGGCGAAGTGGTGTTCATTTCGGACCGCGACGGCGAAACCAAGGGCGCGGCCAACCTGTTCGCCTTCAACCCGGCGACGAAGGCGCTGCGCCAGCTGACGAAGGAGACGCAGTGGGACGTGCGCAGCTTCAGCGCCGTCGGCAGCACGCTGGTGTACGAGAGCGGCGGGCGCATCAAGCAGATCGAGCTGGGCGGGGGCGCACCGCAGGTGCTGGATATCCGCCTGGCCACCACCGGCCCGCAGGCACGCCCGCAGTGGAAGGACGCCGCCAAGGCGCTGACGTCGGCGCACCTGTCGAGTACCGGCCAGCGGGTGGTGGTCAGCGCGCGCGGCGAGGTGTTCACGGTACCCGTTAAGGACGGCAGCGTGCGCAACCTGACCGAGACCTCCGGCGTGCGCGAGAAGGACGCGCTGTGGAGTCCCGACGGCCAGCGCATCGCCTACATCTCCGACGCACCCGGCATGCGCCATGAACTGGTGCTGCGGGGCCAGACCGGGCAGGGCGCCCGCGAGCGCTTCGCGTTGCCCAGGGACGGCTACTTCGTGCTGCAGGACTGGTCGCCGGACGGCCACACGCTGGTGCTGCAGGACAACCACCTGAACCTCTACAAGCTCAGCCTCGCCACCGGGGCGCAGCGCGGCCGGCTGGTGAAGGTGGCCACCGACGTGCGCCGCTTCGGCGCCGATGGCGTCGCGGTGTCGTTCTCGCCGGACAGCCGCTGGCTGGCCTACACGGGCTCGGGCGACAACTACTTCGGCCGCATCTGGCTGCACGAGCTGTCCACAGGCCGAAACCGCGTGGTCACCGACGGCATGTCGCACGCCGGCAGCCCTGCGTTCTCGCCCAAGGGTGACGTGCTGTATTTCAGCGCCTCCATCAACGCGGGCCCCAGTCAGGTCGGCCTGGACCTGTCCACGCAGGAACGCCCGCGCCGCGCCGGCCTGTATGCGCTGGTGCTGGCGGCCGACGGCAAGTCGCCGCTGGTGCCGCGGCCGGGAGACGAGGACGGCAAGAAGGACGACGAGGACGGCAAGAAGCCGGCCGATGCGAAGGATGACCAGCAGTCCGCGGACCACAAGGGCAAGAAGAAAGACAAGAAGGACGACGAGAAGGACGCCC
The DNA here is from genome assembly GCF_043555865.1 of Pelomonas dachongensis. Taxonomy (NCBI): domain Bacteria; kingdom Pseudomonadati; phylum Pseudomonadota; class Betaproteobacteria; order Burkholderiales; family Sphaerotilaceae; genus Roseateles; species Pelomonas dachongensis. The sequence goes on along the minus strand of NZ_JBIGHY010000002.1, from coordinate 405,105 downwards.
GGCCCAAACCCGTGCGCATCGATTTCGACGGCCTGATGGACCGCCTCGTCGCGTTGCCGCTGGCTGAGCGCAACTACGACAGCCTGGCCGTCGGCGCGGACGGCGCGCTGTTCTACCTGCAGCGCCCGCAGCCCGGCGTCAGCAACGAGTCGCCGCAGGCCGAGCGCCACGCGACGGCGGAGCTGTGGCGCTACGACCTGGAGGAGCGCAAGGCCAAGCGCATCAAGGACGGCGTGGCCGCGTTCTCGCTCAGCGGCGACCACAAGAAGCTGTTGCTGACGCTGGCCGGCGGCGCGCTGGAGGTGGGCGACGCGGGCGACAAGTACGACGGCAAGACCGTCGAGATGAACCTGCGCACGCGCGTCGATCCGCGCCAGGAATGGAAGCAGATCTTCGACGAGGCCTGGTGGATGGAGAAGGAATACTTCTACGACCCCGGCCTGCACGGGCTGGACTGGCAGGCCGTCTACGACCGCTACCTGCCGCAGCTGGCGCATGTGCAGCGCCGCGAGGACCTGAACGACCTGCTGGTGCAGATGATCGGCGAGCTGCAGGTGGGCCACAACCGCGTGGGCGGCGGCGATGTGCACCAGGAGACGCCGCTGACGGTGGGCCTGCTGGGCGCCGACTACGTGATCGAGAAGGGACGCTACAGGATCGCCAGGCTGTACGGCGGCGACCGCCTGAACCCGCACCTGCGCGCGCCGCTGGCCGCGGCCGGCCTCAACGTGAAGGAGGGCGAGTTCATCCTCGCCCTCAACGGCCACGAGCTGGACGACAAGACCAGCATCCACGCGCTGCTGGAGAACACGGTGCGCAAGCAGGTCGTCGTCACGCTGGCGCAGGATGCTGCCGGCAACGGCAGGCGCGACGTGACCGTGGAGCCTATCGCCAGCGAGGCGCTGCTGCGCCGCTGGGCGTGGATCGAGAGCAACCGCCAGAAGGTGCAGGCCAGGAGCGGCGGCAAGATCGCCTACGTCTACATGCCCGACACCGCCGACCAGGGCTTCGAGCACTTCAACCGCATGTTCTTCGCGCAGATCGACAAGCCCGCACTGATCGTCGACGACCGCCGCAACGGTGGCGGCCAGGCGGCCAACTACGTCATCGAGCTCTTGTCGCGGCCGTATCTCGGCGGCTGGAAGGACCGTGACGGTCTGGTGTTCGAGACCCCGGGTGGCGCCATCTACGGCCCCAAGGCCATGCTGATCGACCAGGACGCCGGCTCCGGCGGCGATTTCATGCCCTATGCGTTCAAACGCACGGGCCTGGGCCCGCTGATCGGCAAGCGCACCTGGGGCGGGCTGATCGGCATCTCGGCCAACCCGGAGCTCATCGACGGCGGCTTCCTGACCGTGCCGTTCTTCCGCTTCTACACGCCTGACGGCGAGTGGCGCATCGAGAACGAGGGCGTGGCGCCAGACATGGACGTGGAGCTGGACCCGGCCGCCGTCAACCGCGGTGAGGACACGCAGCTGGACGCGGCCATCGCTGACGTGATGAAGCGGCTGCAGACGTGGACGCCCGTGCAGCGCAAGACGGCGCCTGCGGCGGCGACACTTGGCAAATGAAGATCATCACCCTGTCGACGCTGGGTGCCTGGAGCTTGTTCACGGCGGGTCTGCTGGGCGCCGTGGTTGCATCGGCCACGACGCCCGGGCCGACGACCATCATTCAGTGCCCTGGCTCCGACGAGCTGCGGCAATTGCCCAGCATCAATTCCGGCAATACCTTCGGCGCCGTCTTCTGGACGGACGGCTACATGGTCGCGCCCATGCTGCCGCGCTTTCCGGTCATCACGCGCTGTACGGCGGACGGCCCCATTTTTTGGGTTTCGACCGTCAAGACGGTGGGCAGCATGCCGCCCTGGGGCGCCGAAGCTGACACGCCGCATGCCTGGCGCAACGCCCGGACCGTGCGTGACCTGACCGGGCAGGAGTTCCTGCTGGCCATTGCGCAGGGGCTGGGCGACACGCCGGACAAGCTGAACTACCTGCGGCGCCAGGCTTGGTGGGAGGCCAACCACGCGCATCGGCCGCGGGGCGATGCGGCGCCGGTGGCGACCGCCAGCGATTTCGCACCCGGCACGGCGGCCCGGGCCAACCTGGAGGCGCTGGCGGCAGCGCTGGACGAGGCCCAACCGGAGCAGCGGCTGACCAAGGCGGAGGCGCTGCGCGAGCTGGGGCAGTTCGACGAGGCCGCCAGGCTGCTGGATGACGACCGTCTCAAGGATGCGCGCCTGCAACGGTGGGTGACGATGATCAGGGAACGCATCCAGCTGCGCGATGCCCGCGTGGCGAAGCTGAAGCTGGAGCGCTGAAGCGGCGCCCCCGGCAGTCATGCCCGACTCCCGTTCAGCCCGCCTGTCGCTGCGCGGAAAGCTCGCGCTGCTGGCCCTGCTGCCGCTGCTGGTCTCGCTGGCGCTGATCGCCTTTGCCGTGCACCACCAGGAGCGCTCGCTGGCCGAGCGCGAGCATGCGCTGGTGCGCGCCAGCTACCTGGACGCGCGCCGCACGGAACTGAAACATTACGTGGACCTGGCTGTCAGCACGGTCAAGCCGCTGCTTGGCCAAGCTGACGGCCGGCAGCGTGCGCTGGCCATCCTGCAGTCGCTGGACTACGGGCGCGACGGCTACTTCTTCGTCTACGACCTGCAGGGCCGCGTGCTGATGCACTCGCGTCAGCCCGAGCTGACCGGACAGGATCTGTGGAATCTGCGCGACCCGCGCGGGCGGCCCACCATCCAGATGCTGATCGCCCAGGCGCAGGCCGGCGGTGGTTATGTGGAGTACCTGTGGCGCAAGCCGTCCAGCAGCCTGCTGGCGCCCAAGCTGGGCTATGTGGTGGCGGTGCCCGAGTGGAACTGGATGCTGGGCACAGGGCTGTACCTGGACGGCATCGAGGCGACTATGGCGCAGCTGGAGCATGGCGCGCGCCAGAACATCACGGCCACGCTGCTATGGGTCGGCGCCGTGGCCGTGTTTGGTGTGGCGCTGATCAGCGCCGGCGCGCTGGCACTGAACCTCAGCGAGCACCGCCACGCCGAGGCGAAGCTGCGCGCGCTGGCGCGGCAGGTGGTGCAGAGCCAGGAAGACGAGCGTGCGCGGTTGGCGCGCGAGCTGCACGACGGCGTCAGCCAGGCGCTGGTGGCCACCAAGTTGCTGATCGAGTCTGCCCAGCACGAACCGGCCAGCGCGGAGCGGCTGCAGGCGCTGGCGCTGAAGCGGCTGAACAGTACGCTGGCCGAGGTGCGCCACCTGTCGCACGCGTTGCGGCCGGCGCTGCTGGACACGCTGGGCCTGCCGGCCGCGCTGCAGCACCTGGCCGGCGAGTTCGATGCCGCGGGCGGCACGCGCTTCGAGGCCGGCGTGGACGGCGCCGAGCGCGAGCTGCCGGAGGCCGCGAAGACGGCGCTGTTCCGCATCGCGCAGGAGGCCTTGAACAATGCGGCCCGGCATGCGCAGGCGCAGCGCGTGGTGGTGCACCTGCACTTCGCACCCGACGGTGGCCTGCTGCTGGACGTCAACGACGACGGCCGCGGCTTCGACGCCGACGCGGCGCAGGCCCAGCCCGACCGCGGCCTGGGCCTGCGCAGCATGCGCGAGCGCGCCGCCGCGTTGGGCGCGGGGCTGCTGCTGGAGACGCAGGCGGGGCACGGCTGCCGGCTGTCGGTGACACTGTCGGCTGCCGATCTCGCCCGCGCCACCGCATGACTGCTGCCATCCGCATTCTGCTCGTCGATGACCACCCGATGGTGCGCGAGGGACTGGTCGCGCGGCTGGCGGCGGTGCCGCGCTTCGAGGTGGTGGGCGAGGCCGGTGGGCGCGAGGACGCGCTGGCGTTGCTGGCGAGCGCCCGGCCCGATGTCGTGCTGATGGACGTGGGCTTGAAGGACACCAACGGCATCACGCTGGGCGCCGATATGCTGTCGGCGCAGCCGGCCGTGAAGCTGCTGATGTTCAGCATGTACGACAACCCCGAGTACGTGCAGCGCGCGCTGACTGCCGGTGCGCGCGGCTATGTGCTGAAGGACGCACCGGCCACCGAGATCGTGTCCGCCATCGACGCGGTGGCCGCCGGCGGCACCTTCCTCAGCGCGGCGGTGTCGGGCCGGCTGTTCCGCGGCCAGGCGCCCAAGCCCGTGCTGACGCCGCGCGAGAGCGAGATCCTGGGCCTGCTGGGCCAGGGCGCTTCCAGCAAGCAGATCGCTCGCGATCTGGACCTGTCGGTGCGCACCGTCGAGGCGCACCGACAGAGCATCAAACGCAAGCTGGAGCTGGAGGGCCAGGCGGAGCTGATTCGCTACGCGGTGGAGCATGCCCGCGGCGTCTGAAGGGTGGGCTGGCGTGGGTCATTTCATGGGTTGGGTGCCGCACTTGCTCTGAGTTAGGGGCCGTGCTAGAAGCTGGCACTTTTTGCCGACCGGGGTCGGCGGCGCCCGTGGCGTCCTGTGCGTGTGCCGGGCTTGCGGGGGGCGTTTCAGTACAACGATTTTTCGATGGGACGCCCGATGACCGTCACTCCTGCACGGCCTGCTCGCAAGCAACGCGTCAACCCGACGACGATGGACACCTCCCTGCCGGGCGATGCCACGGCGCTGCATGCCCGCCAGGTGCTGGCGGCGCTGTCGGCCTTTCGGGACGGCGACTTCTCGGTGCGGCTGCCCAACGATTGGGACGGCGTGGACGGCCAGATCGCCGCGGCCTTCAACCAGATCACCGCGCAGGAGGCGCGCATCGCGACCGAGGTGGCGCGGCTGTCCGCCACGGTGGGCAAGGAAGGGCGGCTGAAACACCGCTTGTCGCTGCCGGGGGCTGTGGGCGGATGGGCGACCAAGGTGGAGTCGATAAACACGCTGCTGGACGACCTGGTGCGGCCCACCGCCGAGATCGCGCGCACCATCGGCGCGGTGGCCAAGGGCGACCTGGGCCAGGCCATGGAGCTGGAGGTGGACGGCCGAGAGCTGAAGGGCGAGTTCCTGCGCTCGGCACGGCTGGTCAACACGATGATCGAGCAGCTGTCGGTGTTCACGTCGGAAGTGACGCGCGTGGCGCGTGAGGTGGGCACCGAGGGCAAGCTGGGCGGCCAGGCGCAGGTGAAGGGCGTGTCGGGCGTGTGGCGTGAGCTGACCGAGTCGGTCAACCAGATGGCGGGCAACCTGACGGCGCAGGTGCGCAACATCGCCGACGTCACCATCGCGGTGGCCAACGGCGACCTGTCCAAGAAGATCACCGTCGACGTGCGCGGCGAGATCCTGCAGCTGAAGGAAGCCACCAACACGATGGTGGACCAGCTGCGCTCGTTCGCGTCGGAAGTGACGCGCGTGGCGCGCGAGGTGGGCACGGACGGCCGGCTGGGCGGCCAGGCCGTGGTGCCAGGTGTTGCCGGAACGTGGAAGGACCTGACCGACTCCGTCAACGCCATGGCCACCAACCTGACGGCCCAGGTGCGCAATATCGCGACCGTTACGACCGCCGTCGCGCGCGGCGACCTGTCGCGCAAGATCACCGTGGACGTGAAGGGCGAGATCCTGGAGCTGAAGGAGACCATCAACACGATGGTGGACCAGCTGAACAGCTTCTCCTCCGAGGTGACGCGCGTGGCGCGCGAGGTGGGCACCGAGGGCAAGCTGGGCGGCCAGGCGCAGGTGCCGGGCGTGGCGGGCACCTGGAAGGACTTGACCGACAACGTGAACTCGATGGCGTCCAACCTGACCGGCCAGGTGCGCAACATCGCCGAGGTGGCCACGGCGGTGGCTAGCGGTGACCTGTCCAAGAAGATCACCGTGGAGGTCAAGGGCGAGATCCTGGCCTTGAAGAACACGATGAACACGATGGTGGACCAGCTCAACGGCTTTGCTGGCGAGGTCAGCCGCGTGGCGCGCGAGGTGGGCACGGACGGCAAGCTGGGCGGCCAGGCCCAGGTGCCGGGTGTTGCCGGCACGTGGAAGGACCTGACGGACAACGTGAACTTCATGGCGTCCAACCTGACGGGCCAGGTGCGCAACATTGCGGAGGTGACGACGGCGGTGGCCAACGGCGACCTGTCCAAGAAGATCACCGTGGACGTGCGCGGCGAGATGCTGGAGCTGAAGAACACCATCAACACGATGCTGGACCAGCTCAACGGCTTCGCGTCGGAGGTGACGCGGGTGGCCCGGGAGGTGGGCACCGAAGGCAAGCTGGGCGGCCAGGCCCAGGGCAGCGGCGTGGCAGGCACGTGGAAAGACCTGACGGACAACGTGAACTCGATGGCGTCCAACCTGACGGGCCAGGTGCGCAACATCGCCGAGGTGGCGACGGCCGTGGCCAGCGGCGACCTGTCCAAGAAGATCACCGTGGAGGTCAAGGGCGAGATCCTGGCCTTGAAGAACACGATGAACACGATGGTGGACCAACTCAACGGCTTTGCCGGTGAGGTCAGCCGCGTGGCGCGCGAGGTTGGCACGGACGGCAAGCTGGGCGGCCAGGCCGAGGTGCCCGGCGTGGCCGGCACGTGGAAGGACCTGACCGACAACGTGAACTCGATGGCCAGCAACCTCACGGGCCAGGTGCGCAACATTGCCGACGTGGCCACGGCGGTGGCCAACGGCGACCTGTCGCGCAAGATCACGGTGGACGTGAAGGGTGAAATCCTGGAGCTGAAGAACACGCTGAACACGATGGTGGACCAGCTCAACGGTTTTGCGTCAGAGGTTAGCCGCGTGGCGCGCGAGGTGGGCACCGAAGGCAAGCTGGGCGGCCAGGCCGAGGTGCCGGGCGTGGCCGGCACGTGGAAGGACCTGACCGACAACGTCAACTTCATGGCCTTCAACCTGACCGGTCAGGTGCGCAACATCGCCGAGGTGACGACGGCCGTGGCCAACGGCGACCTGTCCAAGAAGATCACGGTGGACGTGCGCGGCGAGATCCTGGAGCTGAAGAACACCATCAACACGATGGTGGACCAGCTGAACGGCTTCGCCTCGGAAGTGACGCGTGTGGCGCGCGAGGTGGGTACCGACGGCAAGCTGGGCGGCCAGGCCATGGTGCCCGGCGTGGCGGGCACGTGGAAGGATCTGACCGACAACGTGAACTCGATGGCATCCAACCTCACGGGCCAGGTGCGCAACATCGCCGACGTCGCCACCGCCATCGCGCGCGGCGATCTGAGCCGCAAGATCACGGTGGACGTGCAGGGCGAGATCCTGCAATTGAAGGAGACCATGAACACCATGGTCGAGCAGCTGGGCGCGTTCGCTTCCGAAGTGAGCCGCGTGGCGCGCGAGGTGGGTACCGAGGGCAAGTTGGGCGGCCAGGCGCGCGTGCTGGGCGTGGCCGGCACCTGGAAGGACCTGACGGACAACGTGAACTCGATGGCCAGCAACCTGACGGGTCAGGTGCGCAACATCGCCGAGGTGACCATCGCGGTGGCCAATGGCGACCTGTCCAAGAAGATCACCGTGGACGTGCGCGGCGAGATCCTGCAGCTGAAAGAAACCATCAACACGATGGTGGAGCAGCTGCGCTCGTTCGCGTCGGAGGTCACGCGCGTGGCGCGCGAGGTGGGTACCGAGGGGCGCCTCGGCGTGCAGGCCGTGGTGCCGGGGGTGGGCGGTACCTGGAAGGACCTGACCGACTCGGTCAACACCATGGGCGCCAACCTGACCGCCCAGGTGCGCAACATCGCCGAGGTGACCACGGCCGTCGCGCGCGGCGACCTGAACCGCAAGATCACGGTGGACGTGAAGGGGGAGATCTTGGAGCTGAAGAACACCATCAACACGATGGTGGACCAGCTCAACGCCTTCGCTGGCGAAGTGACGCGCGTGGCGCGTGAGGTGGGCACCGAGGGCAAGCTGGGCGGCCAGGCGCAGGTGGCCGGCGTGGGCGGCACGTGGAAGGACCTGACTGACAACGTCAACTTCATGGCCTCCAACCTGACCGAGCAGGTGCGCGGCATCGTCAAGGTCGTGACGGCCGTCGCCAACGGCAACCTGAACCAGCGGCTGACCGTGCAGGCCAAGGGCGAGGTCGCGGCACTCGCCGACACCATCAACGACATGACCGACACGCTCGCCACCTTCGCCGAGCAGGTGACCAACGTGGCTCGCGAGGTGGGCGTGGACGGACGCCTTGGCGGGCAAGCGCACGTGCCCGGCGCATCCGGCACGTGGAAGGACCTGACCGGCAACGTGAACCTGCTGGCCGCCAATCTGACGACGCAGGTGCGCGCCATCGCTGAGGTGGCCACCGCCGTGACCAAGGGCGACCTGACGCGTGCAATCCAGGTGGACGCCAAGGGTGAGGTGTCTGACCTGAAGGACAACATCAACACGATGATCTCCAACCTGCGCGAGACCACGGAGCGCAATCGCGAGCAGGACTGGCTGAAGACCAACCTGGCCCGCTTCACCGGCATGCTGCAGGGGCAGCGCGAGCTGCAGACCGTCAGCCAGATGCTGCTGACCGAGCTGGCGCCGCTGGTGCAGGCTCACCAGGGCACCATCTACCACTTGGCGCGCGCCCAGGACAAAGAGCAGCCGCGGCTGCGGCTGCTCGCCAGCTACGCGCAGTCCGCCGGCTTGAAGCTGGCGCAGACCATCGAGCTGGGCGAGGGCTTGGTGGGGCAGTGCGCGCTGGACAAGCGCAGCACGCTGCTGGCCGACATCGCGTCCGACTTCGTCGTCTCGTCCAGCCTCGGCTATGCGCCGCGCGTCAGCGTCATCGTGCTGCCGGTGCTGTTCGAGGGCGAGACCAAGGCCGTCATCGAGCTGGCCACGCTGCAGCCGTTCACCAGCGGCTCGCTGGCCTTCCTGGAACTGCTGACGCAGAGCATCGGGGCGGTGTTCAACACCATTGAGGCCACCATGCGCACCGAGGCGCTGCTGGCGCAGTCGCAGCAGCTGACCGTGGAGCTGCAGTCGCGCCAGAGCGAGCTGCAGGAGACCAACGAGCAACTGGGCACCAAGGCGCGCCTGCTGGCCGAGCAGAATGAGGAGGTCGAGCGCAAGAACGCCGAGGTCGAGCAGGCCCGCCACGCGCTGGAGGACCAGGCCGCCGAGCTGGCGCTTACGTCCAAGTACAAGAGCGAGTTCCTGGCCAACATGAGCCATGAGCTGCGCACGCCGCTGAACTCCATCCTGATCCTGAGCCAGCAGCTGGCCACCAACAACGACGGCAACCTGTCGCCCAAGCAGATCGAGTTCTCGCGCAACATCAATTCGTCGGGCTCCGACCTGCTGCACCTCATCAACGACATCCTGGACCTGTCCAAGATCGAGTCCGGCACGGTCACGGTGGAGATCGAGGAGATTCCTTTCGCCTCCTTGCGCGACAGCATCGCCCGCAACTTCAGCCATGTGGCCGAGGCCAAGAACCTGCCGCTGCGCATCCTGTTCGCCGACGACCTGCCGCGCAGCATGGAAAGCGACGCGAAGCGACTGCAGCAGATCCTGAAGAACCTGCTGTCCAACGCGGTCAAGTTCACCGCGCAGGGGCATGTGGAGCTGCGCGTGAGCGTGGCTCACGACGGTTGGAGCCCCGAGCATCCGGTGCTGGCCCAGGCCTCGCAGGTGCTGGCGTTCGCGGTGGAGGACACCGGCATTGGTGTCGCGCTGGAGAAGCAGCGCCTGATCTTCGAGGCCTTCCAGCAGGCCGACGCCGGCACGTCGCGCAAGTACGGCGGCACAGGCCTGGGTCTGGCCATCAGCCGCGAGCTGGCCGCGCTGCTGGGCGGCGAGATCCGCCTGGCCAGCCAGCCGGGGCAGGGCAGCACCTTCACGCTGTATCTGCCGCTGCACTTCTCTGGCGGCGATACCGCGCCGATGCCGCTGCAAGTGGCGCATGACCGCCCGCCAGCGCCCCCGCTGCGCAGCACCCTGCCGCCGGTGCGCGAGACCCAGGTGGCCGATGACCGCGACAACATCGTCGCGGGCGAATCGGTACTGCTCATCATCGAGGACGACCCGCATTACGCCCGCATCGTGCTGGGCCTCGCGCGCGACCGCGGCTTCAAGGGTCTGGTCGCGCTGAAGGGTGCGCAGGGGCTGGAGCTGGCGCGGCGCTTCAAGCCCACCGCCGTGTCGCTGGACATCCTGCTGCCCGACATGCTGGGCTGGACCGTGCTGAACCAGCTGAAGCTGGACCCCGAGACGCGCCATATCCCCGTGCAGATCTTCAGCGTGGCCGAGGAGGACCGCAACCACGGCCTGTCGCATGGCGCATTCAGCTACGTCGTCAAATCGTCCACCAGCGAGGGCATGGAGGCGGCGCTGGACCGCATCCGCGACTTCACCGTGCCGCGCACGCGCCGGCTGCTGGTCATCGAGGACAACGCCATCGAGCGCCAGGCCATTTGCGAGCTGCTGGGCCACGACGACATCGAGCTGCAGGCCGTGGACACGGGCGCGCAGGCGCTGCAGCTGCTGCGCGAGCAGGCCTTCGACTGCATCGTGCTGGATCTGCGCCTGCCGGATATGAACGGCTTCAAGCTGCTGGAGCAGTTGCACGGCGACCCGGCGCTGGCCGCGGTGCCGGTGGTGGTGTTCACCGGCAAGGACCTGTCCTTCAACGAGCAGAAGCAGCTGCGCACGCTGGCCAAAAGCGTGGTGCTTAAGGACGTGCAGAGCCCGGAGCGGCTGCTGGACGAGACTGCACTGTTCCTGCACCGCGTCGTCGCCGAGCTGCCGCAGGACAAGCAGGACATCCTGCAGCTGCTGCACGGATCGTCCGAGATGCTGCGCGGCCGCCGCGTGCTCGTGGTGGACGACGACGCGCGCAACATCTTCGCGCTGACGACACTGCTGGAGAACCAGGAGATGGACGTGCTGACCGCCACCAGCGGGCGCGCCGCCATCGACATCATCAAGAACACGTCCGACATCGACCTCGTGCTGATGGACATCATGATGCCGGACATGGACGGCTACGAGACCATGCGCGAGATCCGCTCTCATGCCGAGTTCCGCAACCTGCCGATGCTGTCGCTGACCGCCAAGGCCATGAAGGGCGACCGCGAGAAGTGCCTGGAGGCCGGCGCCAGCGACTACATCTCCAAGCCCGTCAACACCGCGCAGCTGCTGTCGCTGATGCGCGTCTGGCTCTACCGCTGAACCGATGCAGGACGAACCGACCAACATCCTCATCGTCGACGACGAGCCCGCCAACCTGCTGGTGTTGGAGACGGTGCTGGCCGACCCTGGCTACCGGCTGGTACGCGCGCACTCAGCCGACCAGGCGCTGCTGGCGCTGATGGCGCAGGAGTTCGCAGTCATGGTGCTGGACATACAGCTGCCGGACATGAACGGCATCGAGCTGGCCCGGCTCATCAAGGAGCGCAAGCGCAACGCCCACCTGCCCATCATCTTCCTGACGGCCTATTTCGGTCAGGACCAGGACCGGCTGCAGGGTTACGGCAGCGGTGCGGTGGATTACCTGCACAAGCCCGTGAACCCCGACGTGCTGCGCTCCAAGGTCGCGGTGTTTGCCGAACTGGACCGCAAGACGAGGGCGCTGCAGCGTGCCAATGTGGCGCTGCGCGGCGAGGTGGAAGAGCGCAGCCGCGCACAGGAGTCGCTGCGCGAGCTGAACGAGACGCTGGAGCGGCGCGTGTCTGAGCGCACCGAGGCGCTGCTGAAGGCCGACCGCCGCCTGCAAGCCATGATGAGCAGCATCACTGACGGCCTGCTCCTCGTGGAGCACGATGGCCGCATCGGCTACGTGAACGAGCAGGGCGCGCGGCTGCTGGGCCGTCAGGCCGGGGAACTGACCGGGCAGCCTTGCCACGAGGTGTTGGGTGACGGCGGCTTTGCGGCTGGCCTGGACAGCGCGCTGGCCGGCGGCCAGGCAACGTCGTTCGAGGCGCAGGCCGACGGCGGCGCGCGTTGGCTGCAGTGCCACTGCTACCCGTCGGCGGACGGCCTGTCCGCCTACTTCCACGACATCACCGACCGGCGCGAGCTGCAGCTGCGACGCGAGCAGCTGCTGGCTGCCGAACAGGCGGCCCGCAGCGCCGCTGACCATGCCGCGCGCGCCAAGGAGGAGCTGTTTGCCGCCATCAGCCATGAGCTGCGCACACCGCTGGCGGCCATCATCGGGTGGGTCAACGTGCTGGAGAACCCGGGCGTGCAGCCCGGCATGCTGCAACGTGGCGTGCAGGCCATTGCGCGCAACGCGCAGGCACAGTCTGTGCTGGTGGACGACCTGCTGGAGATGAGCCGCATCGTGGCCGGCAAGCAGCTGATGAACGTGCAGCGCGTGGACATGAATGCGCAGGCCGCCGCCGCGGCCGACACCGTGCGGCCCACGGCCCAGGCGCGCGGGCTGACGGTGGCACTGCGGCTCGCCGCCGAGCCCGCCGACGTCTTCGGCGATGCGGGCCGCCTGACGCAGATTGTCATGAACCTGGTCACCAATGCGATGAAGTTCACGCCGGCGGGCGGCACGGTCACGCTGCAGACCGTGGTTGCGGACGACGACGTGGAGCTGCACGTGTGCGACGACGGCCAGGGCATCGCCGCGGACTTCCTGCCCAGGCTCTTTGAGCGCTTCAGCCAGGCCGATGCGTCAGCGTCCAGCGTGCACGGCGGCCTGGGGCTGGGCCTGTCTATCGTGAAGAACCTGGTGGAGCTGCATGGCGGTGCGGTGGCGGCGCACAGCTCGGGCGTTGGGCAGGGCGCCGTGTTCAGCGTGCGCCTGCCGCGCGCGGGTCGTTCGCAGCCGCTGCGGGTCGAAAGTCCCGAAGACGATGCCGGCCCGGACGTGAGCATCGACGGCCTGCGCGTGCTGCTTGTGGATGACCACGCCGACGTGCTGGAAGCGCATGCACGGCTGCTGCAAGCGCGTGGCGCCGAGGTCGTCACGGCGGACTCGGGCGAAGCCGCGCTGACGCTGTTGCGAGATGAGCCCTTCGACGTGCTGCTGAGCGATCTGGGCATGCCCGGCATCGGCGGCTATGAGCTGATTCGGCTGGTGCGCGGGCAACTGGGGCTGGGCCCCGACCGCCTGGGTGCGGCGGCCGTGACGGCCTACGTGCGCCAGGCCGATTGCGACGCGGCGCTGGAGGCCGGATTCCAGCGCTGCCTGCGCAAGACCGCGTCGCCACAACGGCTGGCCCGCACCGTGGCGGAGCTGGCACCGTCGCGCCAACCGGCGGCTGACCAGCCGCTGCGTGCGCTGTTCGTGGAGGACAACCCGGACCTTCGCGAGCAGATCTCCTGGCTGCTGGAGGAGCTGGGCCTACAACTGCAGACCTGCGAGACCGCCGAGGCCGCGCTGGAGGCCTACGAGCCGGGCAGGTTCGATCTCGTCTTCACGGACGTCAGCCTGCCGGCCATGTCGGGCGTGGAACTGGCGCGCGCGATCCTGGCGCGCGTGCCAGACGAGTGGGTTGTGTTCTCGTCCGGCTACGCGATGGGCGACGACCTGGGCAGCTTCGGCCCCAACGTGCGGGCGCTGTTGAAGCCGTTCGACCTGGCGGACATCGAGCGGCTCACCGACCAGATCCGCGCCGACCTGGCGCGGCGCCGCGCTCGCTGAGGCCGCCGGGTTCAGCGGCCGCGGTGCGGGCCGTCATCGCGATCCCGGCCACGGTCCCAGCCATCGCGGCGGTCGTGGTCATGGCCGCGATGCTCCCAGCGCCCACCGCGGTCATCCCAGCGGCGATAGGACTGCTCGTAGACCACGCGGGGCGGCGGTGCGTAATAGACGTCGCGCACCACGTAGCGGGGCGCCGGGCGGTACACCGGCGGCGGCGGGGCGTAGTAAACCGGTGCCGGCTCCACGTAGTAGCGCGGTGCGTTGGAGACGATCACGCCCGCGGCGGGCACATTGATGCCGATGGACCAGCGCGTCTCCGCATGGGCGGCGCCTGCGCCCAGCAGAGCAGCACCGGTGGCGAGGGTGACAAGGGCGGAACGAAGCATGGTGAACCTCCTGCAAGCGGCGCCGCGTGTGCGGGCCGTGCATCAACAACGCCGTCCGAGGGGCGTCGTTGACGAGGCTTGGGCGCAAGTCGTAAGCGGGTGTGCGAGCACCTCTCGACGCTTCACAATGCTTTGCAATCTAGTGCTTGCAGATCGGACGGCATGACGAACGTGCGACATTCTTCCGGGCGCTGGTTACCCTCTCAGAAGGTATGGCGGCGATGAAGCGCAGGGCAGCGCTGCGGTGTCTGCGTACGACGCAGCGGCTGGTGCGTGCTGCGCTGCGCGGCGGCGACGGCGACCGTGCCTGGTCGGCCATCCATGCATTGCGCGCGCGCGGCTCGGCCGAGATGTTGGCGCTGCTGCATCGCCTGTCTCGCAGGGCCGGCTGGCGGCACCGTGCGCTGGCGATGAACGTCGCTGCGCAACTGATGCGAGGACGCGGGAGCGGCGCCGCTTTCGCATTGGAGGCCACGCAGCAGCTGCTGCTGGCGGGGCTCGGTGACTCGCATGCCGCCGTGCTGCGTGCGACCGTTGCCGGACTTGGCCATCGACCGCACCCGGCAGCGCTGCCACACCTGGTTCGCCTGGCGACGCATGCCGACGACGGCGTGCGGTTCAACGTGGCGTTCGCGCTCGGCGCGTACGAGGAGCCGCCGGCCGCCGAAGCGCTGCTGATGCTCGCGCGCGATCCGCGCCGTGACGTGTGCGACTGGGCCACGTTCGCGCTGGGGGCGCAGCACGACGCCGACACGCCGGCCATTCGCGCGTGTCTGTGGCAGAACGTGCACGACCCCGATGACGACGTGCGCTGTGAAGCGCTGATCGGGCTGGCCAGGCGCGGCGACCCGCGGTTGGTCGACCACCTGCTCGCGCGCCTTGCCGATGCCGACGATGTCTGGGTGCTGGAGCTGGAAGCCGCGGAAAAGCTGGGGGACCCGCGGCTGATTCCGTCGCTGCAAGCCCTGGCACAACGCACGGGTGAAGATCTGGGTGCGCAGAACGAGTGGGCGCGGCAGTGGCGTGCGACGTTGTCTGCGTGTGGCGCGCCGCTGCAGGTCTGAGCCTGCGAGATCCGACTGATTTCGGGTTGACCCTTAGGTGATGTTGCGTGCCCGCCCTGCGTGGCATGCACGATGCGAGTTGGTGCGCGATTTTCGAGACTTGCACCACGGCCATGCACCCACGTTGAGGTGTGCGCCGCGATGGAGACAAGTCTCATGAATCTGCGCCGCCACCTTGCCTGGGCGGGCGTTGCCATCCTCGGCGCTGCATCCCTCGCCACCGTGGCCCTGAGCCGCGGCGAGACGATCAGTGCGCTGTGGGTCGTGGCCGCCGCCTTGTGCACTTACCTGATCGCCTACCGCTACTACAGCCTGTTTCTCGCGAACACGGTGCTGGGGCTGGACCCCAAGCGCCAGACGCCCGCCTGGAAGTACAACGACGGGCTGGACTACGTGCCCACCAACAAGCACGTGCTGTACGGCCACCACTTCGCGGCCATTGCCGGCGCCGGCCCGCTGGTGGGCCCAGTGCTCGCGGCGCAGATGGGCTACCTGCCTGGCCTGCTGTGGATCCTGGCCGGCGTCGTGTTCGCCGGTGCGGTGCAGGACTTCATCGTGCTGTTCATCTCCACGCGGCGCGACGGCCGTTCGCTGGGAGAGCTGGTCAAGCAGGAGATGGGCACCATCCCCGGGCTGATCGCGCTGTTCGGCGCGTTCATGATCATGATCATCATCCTGGCCGTGCTGTCGCTCATCGTCGTGAAGGCGCTGGCGGACTCGCCCTGGGGCCTGTTCACGGTGGCGGCCACCATCCCGGTGGCGCTGTTCATGGGCGTGTATCTGCGCTTCATCCGCCCGGGCCGCATCGGCGAGGTGTCGGCGATCGGCTTCGTGCTGCTGATGGCGGCGATCTTCGGCGGCCAGTGGGTTAGCGAGCACCCGACGCTGGCCGCGCTATTCACGGTGGCGCCGACCACGCTGGTGTGGATGCTGGTCGGCTACGGCTTCGTCGCCGCGTGCATTCCCGTGTGGCTGCTGCTGGCGCCGCGCGACTACCTCAGCACCTTCCTGAAGATCGGCACCATCGTCGCGCTGGCCATCGGCATCATCATCGTGGCGCCGCCGCTGAAGATGCCTGCGCTGACGCAGTTCGCTGGCGGTGGCGGCCCAGTCTGGGCCGGGAGCCTGTTCCCCTTCCTGTTCATCACCATCGCCTGCGGCGCGGTGTCGGGCTTCCATGCGCTGATCTCGTCGGGCACCAGCCCGAAGCTGCTGGAGAACGAGACCCACGCGCGCTACATTGGCTACGGCGGCATGCTGGCCGAGAGCTTCGTCGCGGTGATGGCGTTGGTGGCAGCCTCGTGCATCGAGCCGGGTGTGTACTTCGCGATGAACAGCCCGGCGGCGGTGGTCGGCAAGGATGCCGCGACCGTGGCGCAGACGCTGTCCACCTGGGGCTTCGTCGTGACGCCCGAAATGCTGACGCAGGCTGCGTCGGACGTCGGCGAGAAGACGATCCTGGCGCGTGCCGGCGGCGCGCCGACGCTGGCCGTGGGCATGGCCGAGATCCTGCATCAGGTCATCGGCGGCAAGGCCATGATGGCCTTCTGGTACCACTTCGCCATCCTGTTCGAGGCGCTGTTCATCCTGACCGCCGTGGACGCGGGCACGCGCGCCGGCCGCTTCATGCTGCAAGACCTGCTGGGCAGCTTCGTGCCGTCGCTGAAGCGCACCGAATCCTGGGTGGCCAACGTCATCGCCACCGGGCTGTGCGTGGCGACCTGGGGCTACTTTCTCTACCAGGGCGTGGTCGACCCGCTGGGCGGCATCAACACGCTGTGGCCGCTGTTCGGCATCGGCAACCAGATGCTGGCCGCCGTCGCGCTGCTGCTGGGCACCGTCGTGCTGTTCAAGATGAAGAAGGACCGCTACGCCTGGGTCACCGCGTTGCCGGCGGTCTGGCTGCTGGTCTGCACGATGACTGCGGGCTGGCTGAAGATCTTCTCCAGCGACCCGAAGCTGGGCTTCCTGGCACATGCCGACAAGTACGCCGCGGCGATCGCCAAGGGCGAGGTGCTGGCGCCGGCCAAGTCCCTGGAGGCGATGTCACGCGTGGTCTTCAACGACCGGCTGGACGCCGCGCTGTGCGCGCTGTTCATGGGCGTGGTCATCAGCGTGCTGATCTACAGCGTGAAGGCCATCGCCGCCGCGCGCCGCACGAGCAAGGTGACGGCGCAGGAAACGCCGTTCGTCGCGCTGCCGGGGGGCCAGCATGCGTGAGCTGCGCCGCGATCTGGCCCAGGCGGGTCGGTATCTGACGCAGAGCCTGCGCCTGATGGTGGGCGTGCCGGACTACGGCAGCTACCTGGCCCACCACCGCGCCGCACACCCGGACCGTGAGCCGATGACGTATGAAGAGTTCTTCAGGGAGCGGCAGGCCGCGCGCTACAGCGCGCGCGTCGGGAAGTGTTGCTGACCCAGTGGTACAAGGCCGCTCATGCCGGCCGTGAACGACGATGCCCTCCCTGAAGGCTACTTGCTTGTGCCAGGGTTGCTGTCCCTGGAACAGCGTCAGGTGCTCATTGACCAGCTCGGCGCGCTGCCGGCAGGCACTGCCGGCGAAAGGGAACTGCTGGACCGCCCCTGGTGCCAGGCGCTGGCGCGCCGGCTGACCGACCACCCGGCTTTGCGCCTCCAGCTGCCTGCCGATGCGGTGGCCGTGCAATGCACGCTCTTCGAGAAGTCGACCGAGCGCAACTGGCTGGTCTTCCTCCACCAGGATCTCGTCATTCCGGTTGCAGAACGGGTGACGCATCCAGCGTTGACGGTCTGGTCCGTGAAAGGCGGGCGCCACTTCGTGCTGGCACCTCCTCACCTGCTGGCCCGCATGACCGCGCTGCGGCTGCATCTGGACGATGCGACCGCGGCCGATGGCGGCCTGCGCTTCGTGCCGGGCTCGCACCAGGCCGGTGTGCTGGACGACGCCGGCGCGCTGCACTGGCGACACCAAGCTGGCGAGGTGGCCGTCGATGCCCGCGCGGGCGACGCGCTGCTGATGCGGCCCCTGGTGTTGCACGCGTCGTCCAAGGCAACGACCACCGTCGGGCGGCGGCGCGTGCTGCATTTCCTGTTCGGGCCGGCAGCATTGCCCTATGGCCTGCGTTGGGCCGCTCACGCCTGAGCGCGCACGAAAGAAAGCCGCTCTGGCAGAGCGGCTCTGTTGGGTGCGGCCGAGAAGGCCGCCACGTGCCTCAGGCCTTGCTGGTGCGACGACGGCGGGCGGCAGCGCCCATGCCCAGTGCCGCGATGCCGACCAGCGCCAGCGAAGCCGGCTCCGGCACCGTGCCGCCATCGCCCACGACGACGGTGATGTTGGTGCGCGCCACTTCCTGCCCGTTGCCGAAGGCCGCCAGGAAGATGGAGTAGGTGCCGTCGACGGTAGGGTTGAAGGCCGCGTTCAGCCAGCCGAAGTTCTGCGAGTTCTGCGCGATGGCGTTCGCGGCTGCCAGACCGGCTTTGGTGGCGGCGGTCGCATCGGTGCCGTTGCCCTGCGTCGTGCCGCCATTGCCGAACGAGTTGTCGTCGAAGACGGCGAGCGGGTCCATTTCCAGGTAGGTCGTGCCCACGCCGGCATTGGTGTCGATGCCGAGCACATAGGTGTAGGAGCTGACCCGTGCCGTGCCGGCGTTGATCGAGAAGTCGAAGTTCCAGGACGCCAGGTTGTTGAAGCCGTACAGCGAGTACGCGGTGGTGTCGCTGAAGGTGTAGGTGCCGGCGTTATCGGTGGGCACGTTGTTGGTCGGCGTGGGGAAGCGTTCCCGGGCCCGCAGCGCGAGCGTGACGCCGCTGCCGGTTTCAGCGGTCCAGCCGTTGTCGCCAACGCCCGAGCCGAAGATGGCCGTGATGGTGGCAGGCGCTGCGTGGGCGCTCATCGTCGCCAAGGCCATTGCGGCGGCGAAGAGGAAGCGCTTGGCGCCGGTGCGGGTGGTTGTCTCCATGGAATCTCCTGTGTGTTTTTCAGTGGCTGGGAGTAGCCGTGTTGCATTCAGCAACATATATGCCATTGAAAATTTCCCATGCAAATCAATGACTTGCCGATAGGAGAAAGGCAACTGAAGGTTAAATGTAAGGTTTGTCGACTGCGCCGCACGCTACGCAGTGCAGCAATCCGACGGCCTGCGGCGATACCGGCGGCACCCGTCCGCATCGGCCCGCATCCCACCCTTACAGCGTCGCGCTGCGCTTGCGCGCCATCGGCGGGTTCTTGGCGAAGTAGCGCGCAATGCCGGCGGCCAGCGCGTCCACCAACTCGTCCTGGTAGTCGGGGTCGCGCAGCTTCTTCTCTTCTTCAGGGTTGGAGATGAAGGCGGTCTCGACCAGGATGCTGGGGATGTCCGGCGCCTTCAGCACCGCGAAGCCGGCCTGTTCCACGCGCGGCTTGTGCAGGCGGCCGACCTTGCCGATCTGGCCCAGCACTTCCTTGCCCAGCTTCAGGCTGTCCTTGATCTGTGCGGTGGTGCTCATGTCCAGCAACGCGCGCAGCACGTTGGCGTCCTTCGTGGCGGCGCCGACGTTGACGCCGCCCACCATGTCGGCCGCGTTCTCCTTGTTGGCCATCCAGCGCGCGGCGGCGCTGGTGGCGGCGCCGTCGCTGAGCGCGAACACCGATGCGCCGCGCGCCTGGCGGTTGATGAAGGCATCGGCATGGATGGACACGAACAGGTCGGCCTGCACGCGCCGCGCCTTGCGCACGCGGTCCTGCAGCGGCACGAAGAAGTCCTTGTCGCGTGTCATCAGTACGCGGATGTTGGGGTTGGTTTGCAGGCGATCGCGCAGCTTCAGGCCCACGGACAGCACGACGTCCTTCTCCTTCAGCCCCGTAGGGCCTACGGCGCCGGGGTCCTCGCCGCCGTGGCCAGGGTCCAACGCGATGACGATGAGCTGGTCCATCGCCGCTGCTGCGGGCGCCTTCGGCTCGGGCGCGGGTCTGGGCGCTGCTGCCACCGGCGGGGCGGCGGGTGGCGGCGCGGGAGGCTGCGGCGGTCGTTCGATCTTCTGGATCAAGTCCTCCAGCGCATCGTTGACGGCGCTGGCCGCCGCCTCCGCGCGGCGCGCGGCGGCGGGTGGCTTGTTGTGCTCCTGCACCAGCGCGACGAGCGGGTCGACCTCCACGCGCGGGTGCAAGTCCAGCACCAGCCGGTGCTTGTAGGCGGCCACGGGTGCCAGCGTGAACACCTGGGGCGCGGCCGGCTGCTTCAAGTCAAGCACGAGGCGCACCACAGTGGGCGTGTTCTGGCCCACGCGCACGCCAGCGATGTAGGGGTCGTCGGCCTTCACCTTGCCGATCAGCTCGCGCAGGCCCGGACTCAGCTGCAGGCCGTCGACGTCGATGACCAATCGATGCGGCGAGTCGACGAGGAAGTGTTTCGCCGCCAGCGGCTGGTCGGACTCGATGGTCACGCGCGTGTAGTCGGCCGCGGGCCACACGCGCACGGCCACGATGCTGGCGCGGCCGCCCGCGGCCAGCGTCAGCGGTGCCTGCAGCAGCAGCGCGAGCAGGCCAAGCGAGTCGCGGCGCTTCACTGCAAGGCCTCCACCAGCGCCGGGCTGCCGACGGCGCGCACACGGCGGCTGTCGTCGGGCTGCAGTTCGATGAACAGCTGCAGGTCGGCCGGCGGCAACTGGCCGGCGGCCTTCTCGGGCCATTCGCACAGCTTCAGCCCGGGCGCGGCGAACACGTCGCGAAAGCCCGCGTCCTCCCACTCGCGCGGGTCGCCGAAGCGATAGAAGTCGAAATGGCTGGCCGTGCCGCCGCCCGGAAGTTCATAGCTTTCCATGACGGCATAGCTGGGGCTCTTGATGCGGCCCTGGACCCCCAGCGCGCGCAGCAGCAGGCGCGTGAACGTCGTCTTGCCTGCGCCGAGCGGGCCGTGCAGTTCGATGACGGCGTTGGGGGAGGGGAGCAATGCCGCCGCAAGTGTTTCAGCGGAAGCCTGGGCCGCGGCCTCGTCGGGCCACATCACTTGGGTTTCTAAAATCGCAGGCAAATGCAAGAGGTCCCGTCCACTGTCGATACCACCGCGCTGTTGGCGCGTTTGCGCAGCTGGGCGCGCGAGCTGGGATTCTCACAGATCGCAGTGGCTGATGTGGATCTCGGCAGCGCGGAGCCGGGCCTGCAAGCCTGGCTGGACGCGGGCCACCACGGCCGCATGCACTACATGGCCGCGCATGGCATGACGCGCGCGCGCCCGGCGGAGCTGGTGCCGGGCACGCTGCGCGTCATCACGGCGCGCATGGACTACCTGCCGCACGGCACCGAACCGGGTTGGCAGGCCGTGGAGTGGGCCGGTCTGGCCCGGCCGGAGCAGGCGCAGATCTCCGTGTACGCGCGCGGCCGGGACTATCACAAGGTGCTGCGGCAACGCCTGCAGAAACTGGCCGAACGATTGCAGGGCGAGGTCCGGCCGCTGGGCTTTCGTGTGTTCACGGACTCGGCGCCGGTGCTAGAGGTCGAACTGGCCACGCGCTCGGGCCTGGGCTGGCGCGGCAAGCACACGCTGACGCTGCACCGTGATGTGGGCTCGATGTTCTTTCTTGGCGAAATCTTCATCGACCTGGCGCTGCCGGTGTCCGAGCCAGTGACGGGCCATTGCGGCGAGTGCAGCGCCTGTCTCGACGTCTGCCCGACTGCCGCGATCACCGCGCCCTACCGCGTCGATGCGCGACGCTGCATCTCTTACCTGACCATCGAGCACGACGGCGCCATTCCTGTGGAGCTGCGTCCGCTGCTGGGCAATCGCATTTACGGCTGCGACGACTGTCAGTTGGCCTGCCCGTGGAACAAGTTCGCCAAGGCGGCCGTGCTGGCCGACTTCGACGTGCGCCCCGGCATGGCCGGAGCGCCGATCGCGCAATTGCTGGAGTGGGATGAGGTCGAGTTCCTGCGGCGCACCGAAGGCTCGGCCATCCGCCGCATCGGCTTCGCCCGCTGGCAGCGCAACCTGGCCGTGGCGGCCGGCAACGCGCTGCACCGGCGCGACGATGCGCGGCTGCGCGCGGCCTTGCAGCGTGCAGGGCAGGGCGCGGATGCGCTGGTGGCCGAGCACATCGCCTGGGCGCTGGCCTGACGGCTGTCGGGTACGCTGGCTGCCGCATGACGCCTGCCTACCCCTGCCCATGAAGAGCGCCCTCTTCGTCGATTTCGACAACGTGTTCTCGCAGCTGCGCCAGCTGCAGCCCGATGCGGCCGAGCGCTTTGCCCGCCACCCGGCCGAGTGGCTGAACTGGCTGATCGCCTCGCTGGCCCTGCCCGAGCCGCACGAGCCCGGCGGGCGTCGGCGGTTGCTGGTGCGGCGCTGCTACCTCAACCCCAACTGGTACCAGAACTACCGCCACGCCTTCCTGCGCGCCGGCTTCGAGATCGTCGACTGTCCGCCGGTGACGCAACAAGGCAAGACGAGCACCGACATCCACATGGTGCTCGACATCGTCGAACTGCTGCAGCACGAGACGCACTATGACGAGTTCATGGTGTTCTCGGCCGATGCCGACTTCACGCCGGTGCTGCGCAAGCTGCGGCGCTACGACCGCCGCACCACGGTGCTGGCCATCGGCTTCCCGTCGGCGGCATACCAAGCGTCGGCCGACCTGATGATCGACGAGCGCCTGTTCCTGCGTGAGGCCTTGGGCCTGGGGCCAACTGCCGTCGATGTCGAGGCCATCGAGGCCGCGCCGGCTGCCCTCTCGCTCAACGTCTCGCTGGCCGTTCCACCCGCCCCAGGCAGTGCAGCGGTGACACCCCGGTCGGCGACGGCCGCCGAGCTGACGGACATCGCGACACGCATCTGGAGCACGCTGGAAGCGTCGCCGCAAGCGGTCAGCGCCGGCCGGCTGGCGTCGCATCTCAGGGAGGATCATCCCGCGATCGTGGAGAACTGGAACGGCTGCGGCAGCTTCAAGGCGTTCTTCCGTTCGCTCGGCCTGTCGCGCGTCGTCTGGCTGAGTGGTTCGGGCGGACGCCTGCTGGACCCGAGCCGGCATGACGTGGGCGACGTGCTGCCCGAGCAGGAGGCCGACTCGCCGTGGAGCGGCCCCGACGGCAGCTTCGCGTTGATCCGTGAAGTCTGCGCACTGACGGGCGCGCCGATGCTGGCGCCCCGTCACCTGCGTCAAGTCATCACGACGCTGGCGGCCGAGTTGGCCGAATTGCCGTTCGATCTCGCCCACACGCCGCTGCGCGTCGTCGAGCGTTGCCTGGCAGAGGCGGGCCTGCGCGTTCGGCGCCGCGACGTGACGTTTCTCGTGCGGGGCATGCAGCTGAACGGCCATGTCTTCGGCCAGGGGCGGGACGACCCGCGCACGCTGACGGAGCGGCTGCTCCACCAGATGCTGTTCCTTTGCGAGCGCGAACAGAAGGTGCTGACCGAGGCAGAGGCGGACCAGATCCGGCGCTGGGTGGGCGCGGCCGACGCGCTGGCGCGTTGACGTCCTACGGCGCGTGTCAACGGCGAGCAGGGCTGCTGCGCTATCGTGACTGCCTTGTTGTTGGAGCCCCCTGCATGCCCTTGCATCGCCGTGCCTTGTTGATGTCTCTGGCCGCCGGCCTGTCTTCGCCCGCCATCGCCATGCGCTACGAGGACCAAGATTTCCCCGACACGCTGCAGCTGGGCGGCAGCACGCTTGTGCTGAACGGGGCTGGCAAGCGCCAGGTTGCCATCTACCCGATGTACCTGGCGGCGCTGTACCTACCGCAGAAGGCGTCGTCGCCTGCGGAGGTCTACTCGCAAACCGGCCCGAAGCGGGTGGAGTTGCGCATCGTCATCCCGCTGGTCAAAGACGTGTCCACGCAGGAGTTCGTCAAGGCCATCGACAAGGGCGTGCGCCGCAACAGCAGTGAGGCCGAGCTCGCCGCGGTGGCCGAGCGCGTGCGGCAGTTCAACGCCACCATCGGCGAGGTGGGGCGCGTCAAAAAGGGCGACGTGCTGGTCATCGACTACCTGCCAGCACAGGGCGGCACGCGGCTCACCGTGAACGGCAAGGTCTGGGGCAAGCCGGTCGAGGGGCAGGATTTCTACACGGCTTTCCTGAAGGTGTTCCTTGGCGACAAGAACAGCGATGAACGACTGAGGTCCGGCATGCTGGGCCGGCCGGGCTAGCATCGGCCCTCATCCCTCATCCCTCACAACGACAGGAGCGAGTCCCCCATGCAGCGTCGCAGCCTTCTCCAAGCCGCCGTTCTGGCCGGCGTCAGCCCGCTGGCCTTCGCCCAGGCCTATCCGAACAAGGCCGTGCGCCTGATCGTGCCGTTCGCGCCGGGTGGCACGACAGACATCATTGCGCGCATCATTTCCGAGCGCATGAACACGATCCTGGGACAGACCATGATCGTCGAGAACAAGGCCGGCGGCGGCGGCATCGTGGGCGCCAACGAGATTGCCCGTTCCGCGCCCGATGGCTACACGTTGGGCGTAGCCACCGTGTCCACCACCGCGGCCAACCCGGCGATCAACAAAAGGATTGCCTACAACCCGCTGACTGATTTCACGCCCGTCATCAACATCGCTGCTACGCCCAACGTCATCGCGGTGCATCCCAGCTTCCCGGCGCGCGACTACAAGGGCTTTCTCGCAGAGCTGAAGAAGAACCCCGGCAAGTACAGCTTCGCAAGTTCGGGCACCGGCGGCATCGGCCATCTGCAGATGGAGCTGTACAAGACGCTGGCTTGCGTGTTCGTACTGCACATCCCGTACCGCGGCGCGGGCCCGGCACTGAACGACACGGTGGCCGGCCAGGTGCCGATGATCTTCGACAACCTGCCGTCGGCGCTGCCGTTCATCAAGGATGGCCGCCTCATTCCCATCGTCGTCGCGTCGTCGCAGCGCGTGCCGGGCCTGCCCAATGTGCCGACCTTCAAGGAAGTCGGCCTGGAGCCCGTCAACCGCATGGCCTACTACGGCATCCAGGCGCCCAAAGGCCTGCCGCGCGACATCGTCGACAAGGTCAATGCTGCCGTGCGCAAGGCGCTGGAGATCCCCGAGGTGAAGAAGCGCATCGAGGAGACCGGCTCCGTCATCGTGGCCAACACGCCCGAGCAGTTCGCGGCGCAGATCGCGGCGGAGTTCGACGTGTACAAGAAGGTCGTGGCGCAGCAGAAGCTGACGCTGGAGTGACCGACCCGGCCATCGAGTCCTTCATCGAGGCGCTGTGGCTGGAAGACGGCCTCAGCGCGAACACGCAGGCGGCCTACCGGCGCGATCTGGCTGCACTGGCGGCATTGGTCGCGCCGCGGACGCTGGACCAATGCACCGAGGCCGATCTGCTGGCGCTGGCCGTCGCCAAACAGCAAGGCAAGACCAGCAGCGCCAACCGCCGCCTGTCCGCGATCAAGCGGTACTTCCGCTGGGCGCTGCGGGAAGGCCGACTGGCGGTCGATCCGACGCTGAAGCTCACCGCCGCCAAGCCGGCCCACCGCAACATCAAGATGCTCAGCGAGGCGCAGGTCAGCGCGCTGCTGGCTGCTCCCGACATCGACACCCCACTGGGCCTGCGCGACCGCGCGATGATGGAGCTGATGTATGCGAGCGGGCTGCGCGTGTCGGAGCTGGTCACGCTGAAGAGTGCGTACGTGTCATTCAAGGACGCCGCGTTGCACGTGACCGGCAAAGGCAGCAAGGCGCGCATCGTGCCTTTTGGCGAGCATGCTGCCGACTGGATGGGGCGTTACGTGCGCGAGGCCCGCGCCCAGATCCTGGCCGGCCGCAGCAGCGACGACCTGTTCGTCACGGCGCGCGGCGCCGGCATGACGCGGCAGATGTTCTGGACCCTGATCAAGCGACACGCGCTAGCAGCCGGTATCACGGCGCCGCTGTCGCCGCACACGCTGCGCCATGCGTTCGCGACGCATCTGCTCAACCATGGTGCGGACCTGCGCGCGGTGCAGCTGCTTTTGGGGCATGCGGACCTGTCCACGACGCAGATCTACACCCATGTGGCGCGTGAGCGCCTCAAGGCGTTGCACGCGGCCCATCACCCGCGCGGCTGACGCGCTGCGGCACGGGTTTTCAACGTGTCGGCGGGCCACAACAAGGGGCTCCGCAACGGGCTGGCCGCGCGCAAACTCCGCCGCCATCCACCACCCCGGAGTCACTTCATGCAAGCTACCCGCCTGCTGCCCACCGCGCTCGCCGCACTCACCCTGTTCGGCACCACCGCTGCCATCGCCCAGGAGGCCGGCAGCCTCGAACGCGTCACCGTCGTCGGCTCGCGCAAGTCGCTGCCGGTTGCGTCCAGCACCGACACGCTGGTGCCAGTGGACATCTACGCGATGGGCAAGATCGCCGAGGGCGGCGGGCAGTTCGACCTGGCGCAGTCGCTGCAGTACCTGTCGCCGTCGTTCAACTCGACGCGACAGACCGGCGCCGACGGCGCCGACCTGATCGACTCTGCCGCGTTGCGTGGGCTGGGTTCCGACCAGACGCTGGTGCTCGTCAATGGCAAGCGCCGCCACACGGTGGCCCTCGTCAACCTGTTCGGCGCGCGCAACCGCGGCTCGACGGGCACGGACATGAACTCGCTGCCGCTGCTGGCCATCGACAACGTGCAGGTGCTGCGCGACGGCGCGGCGGCGCAATACGGCTCGGACGCCATCGCCGGCGTGCTGAACATCCAGCTGAAGAAGAAGGCCGGCTGCGAAGCCGTGGCCGGTTACGGCCAGTACTCGGCGGGCGACGGCAAGAACTGGCTGGCCTCGGCCTACTGCGGCATCAAGCTCGGCGGCGGCACGCTGGCCATCACGGGCGAGTACCAGGACCGCGGCCGCTCCAACCGCGCCGACCCGGGCGACCTGCGCACCATCGGCGACACGGCGGTCAAGAACAAGACGGTCTACCTGAACGGCGAGTTCCCCGTCACCGGTGACAGCAAGCTCTACCTGACGCTGGGCGCGCAGGACCGCGACGCATCGTCAGGCGCCTGGGCGCGTGACGGCTCCAGCGACATCCCGACCCGCAACTCGGCCACGATGTACCCGGACGGCTTCGTGCCCTTCATCAACGGCGACGTGCAGGACCGCTTCGTCATCGTCGGCTGGAAGTCGACGGTCGCCGGCTGGGACACCGACCTGTCGCAGACCTACGGCGCCAACAAGATGCGCTACGTCATCAGCAACACCCTGAACGCCTCCATCGCCAACCTCGACCTGATCAATGGCGGCCGCGGCATCAGCCCGACGCGCTTCGACGCCGGCGGCTTCGGCTTCAGCCAGGCGACGACCAACTTCGACGTCAGCCGGTTCTTCCCCGACCTGCTGGGCGGCAGCAACATCGCGTTCGGCGCCGAGTACCGCCGCGAGAAATACGACATCGTGGCCGGCGAGGTGGGCTCCTACATCGACGCCGACGGCGTGGGTGCGGGCGGCAATGCGGGCAGCCAGGGCTTCCCCGGCTTCCAGCCCGGCGACGCGACGAACCGCAGCCGCAATAGCCAGGCGCTGTACCTGGACTGGGAAGCCACGCTGACTACGGCGCTCACCATGAACGCCGCTGTGCGCGCCGAGCACTACAGCGACTTCGGCTCCACCACCACCGCGAAGCTGGCCGGCAGCTACAAGCTCGGCAACGCCCTGCTGCTGCGCGGTGCGGCCAGCACGGGCTTTCGCGCGCCCAGCCTGCAGCAGCTGTACTTCTCGTCCACCTTCACCGACTTCATCAACCAACAGCCGCTGGACGTGGTGCTGGCGCCCAACGGCAGCTCCATCACCAACGCGGCGGGTGTGCCGGCGCTGAAGCAGGAGAAGTCCAGGAACCTCTCGGTTGGCCTGACGGTCAAGCCGAGTGTCGACACGTCGCTGACCGTGGACCTGTACCAGATCGCCATCCGCGACCGCATCGTGCTGTCGGGCCGCTTCGACGACAGCAACTACCCGGCACTGGGCACCATCCTGCAGGGGCTGGGTGTGGGCCAGGCGCAGTTCTTCGTGAACTCGGTGGACACGCGCACTCGCGGCCTGGACGTGACGGCGTCCACGCGCACGAAGCTGGGTGCCGGTCAGCTCGCCACCTTCCTGGCTCTGAACGTCAGCCGCACGACGGTGACGTCCGTCCACGCGCCGGCCGCGCTGCAGGGCTTTGAAGACGTGCTGCTGTCCACCCGCGAGCGCCTGTTCATCGAGGAAGCCGGCCCGCGCACGAAGGCGACGCTGGGCTTCGAGTACAGCCAGGGTGCCTGGACCGGTGAGGCCAAGCTGATCCACTTCGGCAGGCAAACGCAGGGCGCGTTCACCGATGGCGTCTACCTGAAGTACAAGCCCAAGACGTCGATGGACTTGGGGCTTACCTGGCAGGCCACGCCGGCGCTGAAGCTCAGCATGGGGGGCAACAACGTTTTCAACGTGAAGCCGACGCGGCAGGACCCGTTCGAGACCGACAACGGCTTCTACTACGACAGTGTGCAGTTCGGCCTGAATGGCGCGTCCTACTTCGCGCGGGCGCATTACAGGTTCTAGAAGGCTCCCGGACAATCTCGGCGGATGGACCACAGCTTTCTCTCCGCCCTGATCCTGCTGCTGCTGGTGCTGGACCCGCTCGGCAGCCTGCCCATCTTCATCTCGGTGATGCGCTCGGTGCCGCGGGAGCGGCGCACCCGCGTGGCCGTGCGCGAGGTGGGCATCGCGTTCTGCGTGCTGTTCGCGTTCATGTTCCTCGGCGAAGGCTTCCTACGGGTCATGCACTTGTCGGAGCGTTCACTGGAGGTGGCGGGCGGGGTGATCCTGATGATCATCGCCATCCGCATGATCTTCGGCGGCTCGAGCGACTCGGCTTATGGGCTGGAGGCCGGTAAGGAGCCGCTGATCTTCCCGCTGGCCGTCCCCCTGCTGGCCGGCCCATCCGCGATGGCGACGGTGCTGCTGCTGGCCTCCCGCCAGCCGGACCGCATCTACGAGTGGATCGGCGCGTTGAGTGCCGCGATGCTGGTGTCGGGCGTGGTGCTGGTGCTGGCTGACCGCATCCGCAAGCTGCTGGGCGATTCGGTCGTGTCGGCCATCGAGAAGCTGATGGGCCTGGTGCTGACGGCCATCGCCGTCGAGATGGTGCTGGCCGGGCTGAAGCGCTACTTCATCGGCGGGCTCTGAACCCGCCACCGGCCAGCGAGCCGGCTCACTTCTGCTTCTTGGCTTCCTTGCCCTTGGGCATCACCGACGTCATCGGTGCGACCGGGCGGTCGGAGCCCGCAGCCTTGCCCGGACCGGTGTCCTTCTTGGGCTTCTTCGCCATCTTGTTACTGCGTTGTTCGGTGTTGGCCATGGGTCCTCCGTGCAAAGGGATAAAAGCGGAAGGCAGGACTATGCCTCAGCGTCGTAGCGCGCCTTGACAGGACTTGCCGCCCATTGCAAGGCAGTGACGTCGTAACGGGCGCAGTCCATGTCGTACCAGCGGCCCGTGCCGGTGTAGGCCATTCCCAACCGCGCCATGACGGTCGACGAGGCCGTGTTCTGCGGGTCGCACACGGCGCAAATCAACTGTGGTTGCAGCGTCTTGAACGCCCAGCCCACCATGTGCCTTGCCGCTTCGTTCGCATAGCCCTGGCCCCAGGCGTCCTGGCGCAGGCGCCAGCCGGTCTCCAACGGCCCTGCCGGATCGCGGTTCAGGTGCTGGATGCAGCCGCTACCGATCAACTGGCCGTTGTCACGCCGGATGAAGCCCCACCACGAGTACCCGAACTCGGCCCAGCGGGCCGTCACGCGATCGATCATCAGCTGCGTGTCTTGCAGCGTGTCGGGGCGGCCGGTGATGTAGCGCATTACGACGGGGTCGCGGTTCACTTCGTGCAGCGCGGCGAGATGACTGTCGTTCAGCGGCTCCAGCCGCAGCCGTGGGGTGAGTAGCGTCGTCATGATCCCATTCTGAAGGCGCATTTATCACGATTCGAAAGTCGTCTTTCGCATCATGAAATTTGACAATGCTGCGGCGCCGCATGATTTCTCATTATGGTGGATTGAATTTTGCAATTCGGAATATTGTTCTCAACCCATTGTTTTTAAAAGAAAAAGTATTTTGTCTTATATAAGACTTGTGCGCCCGCAACAGCACAGGTCAGGACTAGTCTTGCGGCATCGGTTTTCAATGTTTGCAAGGAGCTCCCATGACCCGCCTGACCCGTGAACAACAGATTGCAGCCCTGGAGAAAGACTGGGCCGAGAACCCGCGCTGGCAAGGCATCAAGCGCGGCTACAGCGCCGCCGATGTCGTGCGCCTGCGCGGCAGCATCGACATCGAGCACACGCTGGCCAAGCGCGGTGCCGAAAAACTGTGGACTCTGGTCAACACCGAGCCCTTCGTCAACGCTTTAGGCGCGCTGACCGGCAACCAGGCGATGCAGCAGGTCAAGGCCGGCCTGAAGGCCATCTACCTGTCGGGCTGGCAGGTGGCCGGCGACGCCAACAGCAATGGCGAGATGTACCCCGACCAGTCGCTGTACTCGGTGGACTCGGTGCCCAAGGTGGTCAAGAAGATCAACGCGACTTTCAAGCGCGCCGACGAGATCCAGTGGAGCGAAGGCAAGGACGACATTGACTACTTCGCCCCCATCGTGGCCGACGCCGAAGCCGGCTTCGGCGGCGTGCTGAACGCGTTCGAGCTGATGAAGGCCATGATCGAGGCGGGCGCCTCGGGCGTGCACTTCGAAGACCAGCTGGCCAGCGCCAAGAAGTGCGGCCACATGGGGGGTAAGGTGCTGGTGCCCACGCGCGAAGCCGTGGCCAAGCTCGTCGCGGCCCGCCTGGCCGCAGACACCATGGGCGTGCCCACGCTGCTGGTAGCCCGAACCGACGCCGAAGCCGGCGACCTCGTCACCGCCGACATCGACGACAACGACAAGCCCTTCTGCACCGGCGAGCGCACCGTTGAAGGCTTCTACCGCACCCGCAACGGCCTGGACCAGGCGATCAGCCGCGGCCTGGCCTATGCGCCCTACGCGGACCTGATCTGGTGCGAGACTGGCAAGCCAGACCTGGCCTTCGCCAAGGCCTTCGCCGACGCCATCCATGCCAAGTTCCCGGGCAAGCTGCTGGCCTACAACTGCTCGCCGTCCTTCAACTGGAAGAAGAACCTCGACGACGCCACCATCGCCAAGTTTCAACGCGAGTTGGGCGCCTTGGGCTACAAGTTCCAGTTCATCACGCTGGCCGGCTTCCACAGCCTGAACTACTCGATGTTCGAGCTTGCCCATGGCTATGCACGCCACCAGATGAGCGCCTTCGTCGAGCTGCAGGAGAAGGAATTCGCCGCTGCCGAGAAGGGCTTCACCGCCGTGAAGCACCAGCGCGAAGTCGGCACCGGCTATTTCGACGCCGTCACCACCACCATCGAAGCCCAGGCCTCTACCGCGGCGCTGAAGGGCTCAACGGAAGACGAACAGTTCTTCGACGCCAAGCACGGTTGATCCCGTTCGATCAGAGTCAGGACGTCAACGCCTGACTTTTCAGCCCGCCTTCCCGGCGGGTTTTTTGTTTCTGCGTTCCCGCGGCGGTCAGCCGCCGGACACGCGGAACGTGCCCACCGCGCCGGTCAGCGTCACCGCCTGCTCCCGCAGGCTCTCGGCGGCGGCCGTGGATTCCTCCACCAGGGCCGCGTTCTGCTGCGTGACCTGGTCGAGCTGAGCAATGGCGATGTTGACCTGGGCGATGCCGTCCGACTGCTCGGCGGTGGCGGTCGTGATCTCGCCCATGATGTCTTTCACGCGCTGCACGGCGCCGACCAGTTCTTCCATGGTCTTGCCGGCCTCGGCCACCAGCTTGGCGCCGGCCTCCACGCGATCCACGCTGCTGCCGATCAGGCCCTTGATCTCCTTGGCCGCATCTGCCGATCGCCCGGCCAGCGAGCGCACCTCGCTGGCGACGACCGCAAAGCCGCGGCCCTGCTCGCCGGCGCGCGCGGCTTCTACCGCGGCGTTCAGCGCCAGGATGTTGGTCTGGAACGCGATGCCGTCGATGACGCCAATGATGTCGGCGATCTTGCGCGAGCTCGCGTTGATCTCGTCCATTGTTTGCACCACCTGACCCACCACCTCGCCGCCGCGCTGTGCGACGCTGGCGGCCGACTGGGCGAGCTGGTTGGCCTGGCCGGCCGAGGCCGCCGACTGCTGCACGGTGCCGGTCAACTGTTCCATCGCGCTGGCCGTCTCTTCCAGGCTGGAGGCCGCCTTCTCGGTGCGCGCGCTGAGGTCCTGATTGCCGCTGGCAATCTCGGCCGCGGCCGTGTTGATGGACTCGGCCGACTCACGGATGCCGCCGATGGTCTGGCCCAGCGTGTCGCGCATGCGGCGCAACGTCATCTGTAGCTGGCCGATCTCGTCGGAGCGCGCCTTCATGCCCGAGCCCGACCGCATCAGATTACCGTCGGCCACGCGTTCGGCCAGGTCATTGGCTGCGGCCAGCGGCTGCGTGATGCTCAGCGTGATGCGCCAGGCGGTGACGATGCCCAGCGCCAGGATGGCCACGCCCAGCGCGATCAGCAGCAGGCGACCCCGGGCGCTCGCCGCGTCGATCTCGGCGGCCGTCGCGTCGATGCTCTCGCGCTGGTGGTCCAGGAACTCCTGCATGCGCTCCATGTAGACCTTCGACCCGGGCACGAAGACATCGGTCAGCGCCTTGTCGGCGGCCTCGGCTTGCCCGTCCTTCTTCAACTTGACGATCTCGTCGCGCGACGACAAATAGACCTGCCGCGCCTTGCCCACGGCGTCGAACAGCGCGCGTTCCTCGGGCGACCGGATCAGGCTCTGGATGCGCTTTTGCAGCTCGCCGGAGGCCTGGCTCGACTGCGCTGCGTCTTCCTTGAACAGGTCGGCGAGCGAGGCGTCGGCACTCTTGGCGATGGCCATCGTGCGGCGCACGCCAGCGTGGATGTTGCGGTTCCAGTCGGACAGCAGCCGTTCCTTGGTGAGCGGCTCGGCCATCAACTGCCGCATGTCAGCAGCGGTCGAGGTCAGCCGCCATGACGCCACCGCGATGGCAATGGCCGCCAGCGCCAGCACGAGTGCGAATCCCAGTGCCAGCCGTTTGCCGATGGATAGCTTGATCATGCGAATCTCCGTCTTCTTCTCATCCCGCCATGCTGCGGGAGCCAACAGACGATGCTATGCGCGCCGCACGCCGCGCGGCGCCGGCACTCTGGGACTTCGATCACGCTTGCGGCGCGAACGCGCCGCCGCCGTTCCTTGTGCGCAGGCCGTGCTTAGCGGGAGGCCGCGAGCAGCGCGCGATAGTCATCGGCGCTGGCGATTCGCGGGTTGGTCTTGTGGCAATGGTCCCGCAGCGCGTGTTCGACGATGGGCTCGTCCAGTTCCGGCCCCGCACCCATCGCGGCCAGGCCCGCGGGCAGGCCGAGGCGCGCGTTCATCGCGGCGATGGCATTGGCCACCGCATCGGCGTCGTTTCCGGCCAGGCCCATCGCGTGAGCCAGGCGCGCCATGCGCTGCTCGCGCTTCACGCTGTCCGCCTCCGCGTTGAAGCGGATGACGGCCGGCAGGAACACCGCGTTCAGCGTGCCGTGATGCAGACGCGGGTTGATGCCGCCCAGCGAGTGGCTCAACGAGTGCACCGCGCCCAGCCCCTTCTGGAAGGCCAGTGCGCCGTGCACGCTGGCGCACATCATGTCCAGCCGAGCCTGGCGGTCCTGGCCGTCGCGCGTGGCCCGCTCGATGCTTTGCCAGCCGCGCCGCAGCCCCTCCAGCGCAATGC
The DNA here is from genome assembly GCF_043555865.1 of Pelomonas dachongensis. NCBI lineage: Bacteria > Pseudomonadati > Pseudomonadota > Betaproteobacteria > Burkholderiales > Sphaerotilaceae > Roseateles > Pelomonas dachongensis. The sequence goes on along the minus strand of NZ_JBIGHY010000002.1, from coordinate 371,465 downwards.
CGTCCGCCGGCGGGTTGAAGGCCGGCGCCAGGAAGGTCTCGATGCAGTGGGCGACGGCGTCCATGCCGGTTGCGGCGGTCAGGTGGGCGGGGAGCGCCAGCGTCAGGTCGGGGTCGCAGATGGCCGTCTTGGGCAGCAGCTCCCAGTTGTGAAAGCCCAGCTTGCGGCCGTCGTCGACGATGAGGATGGCGCCGCGCGCCACCTCGCTGCCGGTGCCGGCCGTCGTCGGCACGGCGATGACGGGCAGCACCTTCGAGCTGATGTCGACCGCGCCGCCCTCGATGGTCGCCCAGCGCTTGAGCGGCCCTTCGTGCGTGGCGGCGATGGCCACGCCCTTGGCCAGATCGATGCTGGACCCACCGCCGATGGCGATCAGGCCGTCGCAGCCCTGGGCCCGCAGCTGATCGACGGCCAGGCGCACCGCGGCCTCGGTCGGGTTGGACGGCGTGCGGTCGAACACGGCGGGCGGGGCGGCGAAAGCGGCCAGCGCCTTGTCGAGCACGCCGGCTGCGCGCACGCCCGCGTCCGTCACCACCAGAGGGCGGCGCATGCCGGCGCGCTCGCACTCGGCAGGCAGCAGGCGGCTGGCGCCGAACTCGATCTCGATGCGGGTGAGGTAGAGGATCTGCGCCATGGCCGTGGGTCTCCGGGATGTTTATCCATCCTAGTGCGGCATGCCCAGGCGCGCCGTCATGCACGCGACTGACGCCGACAATGCGGGCCTGATGACCGCGCACACCCAGCTCCTGACCCCGCGCATGGCGGCGTTGCTCGAACGCATCCGCCGCGCCAACCGCCCGCCCTTTCACTCCCTGACGCCGCGCGAGGCGCGCATCGCGTATCGCATGGGCGCCGAGATCCTGGACCTGCCCCGCGCGCCGCTTGCTCGTGTGCAGGATCTCGAAGCAGCCGGCCGGCCGGCACGGCTGTACGCGCCCAGTGACGCCGTGCTGCCCGCGCTGCTGTACCTGCACGGCGGCGGCTTCACCATCGGCGACCTGGAGACGCACGACAGCCTGTGCCGCCAGCTCAGCGCGCGCAGCGGCTGCGCGGTGCTGGCGCTGGACTACCGGCTCGCGCCCGAGTACCGCTTCCCGGCCGCCGTCGACGACGCCTGGGCTGCGCTGGCCTGGCTGCACGAGCAGGCCGGCCCGCTGGGCCTCGACGGCTCACGCCTGGCGGTGGGCGGCGACAGCGCCGGCGGCACGCTGGCCGCGGGCTGTGCATTCTTCGCCCGGGACCGGGGCCTGCCGCTGGCGCTGCAGCTGCTCATCACGCCGGGCACCGACGCGCATGTCAGCCGCGACTCGCACCGCCGCTTCGCCCAGGGCTTCTTGCTGGACGCGAAAAGCATCGAGTGGTTCTTCGGCCACTACATCGACGCGGCGCAGCGCACCGACTGGCGCTTCGCGCCGCTACTTGCCGACGACCACAACGGCCTGGCGCCTGCGGCCGTGCTGCTGGCGGAGGCCGACCCGCTGGTGGATGAAGGCCTGGCCTATGCCGACGTGCTGCGTGCCGCTGGCGTGCCGGTGCAGCTGGAGCTGACACGCGGCGTCACTCACGACTTCATCAAAATGGGCCGCAGCCTGCCGGAAGCCATCGCCGCGATGGACTTCTGCGCCGCCGCCCTCAGGGAACACCTCGCACCATGAAAAGAGCCGACTTCCGCCACATCGAACCCCTGCGCGTGCGCTGGGCCGAGATCGACGCCCAGGGCATCGTCTTCAACGGCCACTACCTGACCTACCTGGACACCGCGATGAGCGGCTACTGGCGCGCACTGGCGCTGCCGTACGCCGACGCGATGAAGCAGCTGGGCGGCGACCTGTTCGTGCGCCGCGCGGTGCTCGATTACCTGGGCTCGGCCCGCTACGACGACCGGCTGGACATCGGCGTGCGCTGCCGCGAGTTCGGCAACAGCTCGATGAAGGTCGATGCTGCGGTGTTCCGCGGCGACCAGTTGCTGGTGCAGGGCGACATGCTCTACGTGTTCGCCGACCCGGTGGCGCAGACGCCGCTGCGCGTGCCCGATGCGCTGCGCGATGTGGTCCTGGGTTTCGAGACCGGCCAGTCCGTTGTCGACGTGAACGTGGGCGGCTGGCGCGAGCTTGGCGACGCCGCCAGTGCGATCCGCCGCGAGGTGTTCATCGAAGAGCAGCGCATCCCGGCCGAGATGGAGTGGGACGCCGCCGATGCCAGCTGCCTGCACGCGCTGGCGCGCAACCGCTTCGGCATGCCGCTGGCCACCGGCCGCATGTTGGAGCACGTGCCGGGCGTCGCCAAGATCGGCCGCCTGGCGGTGCGCCGCTCCATGCGTGGCACGCAGATTGGCCGCCAGGTGCTGGAGGCGCTGATGGCCAAGGCCAGGCAGCAGGGCGACCGCGAGGTGCTGCTGCATGCGCAGCTGTCGGCGGAAAACTTCTACCTGCGGGCCGGTTTCCAGCGGCGCGGAGAGCCGTTCGAGGAGGCCGGCATCGCGCACGTCGAGATGGTGCGAGAGATTTAACCCAGCATTTCGAAGCGCTCGACTTGGCGCTCGCTCGACAGCCATTGCGCCATCGCTGCCGCCACCTGCGGCTCGCGGTGCGTCCAGCCCTCGGGATAGATCTCCATCCACGTCCAGCGCCCGTCGGCGTCGGGCTCGGGGCGTTGCAGCAACTCGATGGGCGCCTCGACGCGCGCCTTGCGGAAGGCAATCAGCGCTTCATCGACCTGTTTGGTCGCGACCTTGTAGTAGACGTAGAGCTGCACGCTCATTCCTGTGGCGGGATCTCGTAGGGCAGGGCGCGCGGCTGCAGCGTGGCGCCGCTGGGGCTGCCCAGATGCAGGCTGCCGCCCTCCAGTGCCGCGAGCTTGATTTCGGCGGCAATCAGCGTACGGCCGTCGCGCGTGCCGCTGCCGGCCACAACGCCGGCCGGTTGCTCCGGGTCGGCGCTGTTGAAGATTTCCTGGCCCACGGCAGCCGCCGAATCGGTCTCGAACACCTGCAGCCGGCGCTTCAGCGTGCCCCGGTACTGGCTGCGCGCGACGATCTCCTGGCCCGGATAGCAGCCCTTCTTGAAGTTGACGCCGCCCAGCACCTCGAAGTTGATCATCTGCGGCACGAAGGCCTCGACGGTGGCGCCCCGCACCCAGGCAGTGCCGGCTTCGGCCTCGGCCCAGGCCCAATCGTCGGCGGACATCTCGGCGCCTGCCGGTGCTGCAGCGCCGGACGTTTGGATGCGCAGCGTGCGCCCCGCGCCCGGCAGCGCGACCTGCACCGCGTCGCCGTCGCGTGTCAGCGTCCAGGCCTCGGCAGCGGGTGTGCCCAGCAGGCCGTACACGGCGAACTCGCCGCTGGCATCGGTCAGCTTGCATTTGGCTCGCATCACGAACATGGACAGCCGCTTCAGCGTGGCAGCCAGCGTCTCGGCGGGCAGCGCCAGCAGGACTTCGTCATCGGCGTGCTTCCAGCCCACCATGGTCGCCAAGAGCCGGCCCTTGGCTGTGCAGAAGCCGGCCAGCCGCGCATGGTCGCGGTCCAGCACGGCGAAGTCCTGGGTCAGCTGGCCGTGCAGGAAGTTGGCGGCGTCGGCGCCGTGGGCGCGGATGACGCCCCAGTCGCTGAGTCGCAGTTGGGAGCGAAGTGGGGAGGGTTCGGCAGACATGGCGGCAATTATCATCAGCCCCTTTGGGCAGACCCCGGGCAAGGGCATGAAATGGTTGTTGCGGGCGGTGCTCGCGTTGTTGTTGATCGTGGCACTGGCTGCCGGCGCCGCCTGGCAATGGCTGAGCAGCCCGCTGAGCCTGGCCACGCCGTCGGTGGAGCTGTCCGTCGAACCCGGCACGAATCCGGCCGTCGTGGCGCGCGCGTGGGTGGCGGCCGGCGTGCAGACCGATGAGCGTTGGCTGTACCAGTGGTTCAAGTGGTCTGGTCAGGCCAAGCAGATCCGCGCCGGCAGCTACGAGGTGCATGCCGGGGTGACGCCGCGCGAGCTGCTGCACAAGATGGTGCGCGGTGACGAGGTGTTGGAGCAGTTGCGCATTATTGAAGGCTGGAACTGGCGCCAGGTGCGCGCTGCGCTGGCGACCGCGCCCTCGCTGAAGCCGAAGACCGCGGACATGAGCGATGCCGACATCATGGCTGCCCTGGGCGAAAGGGGCGTCGCGCCCGAGGGGCGCTTCTTCCCTGACACCTATGCCTATAGCCGCGGCGTCAGCGACCTGACCGTGCTGAAGCGCGCCCATGCGGCGATGAAGAAACACCTGGCCGCCGCGTGGGCGCAGCGGGCGTCCAACCTGCCGCTGAAGAGCGCCGACGACGCGCTGGTCCTGGCGTCCATCGTCGAGAAGGAGACCGGCACCGCCGGTGATCGCGCCAAGGTATCGGCCGTGTTCATCAACCGGCTGCGCATCGGCATGCCGCTGCAGACCGATCCGACCGTCATCTACGGCATCGGCGAGAGTTTCGACGGGAACCTGCGCAAGCGCGATCTCGTGACCGACACGCCGTTCAACACCTACACGCGCGGCGGCCTGCCGCCCACGCCCATCGCGATGCCGGGCGCGGCGTCGCTTAAGGCGGCGTTGAACCCGGCGGCCACGAAGTCGCTGTATTTCGTCGCCCGCGGCGATGGCAGCAGCGAATTCAGCGACGACCTCGACGCGCACAATCGCGCCGTCAACAAATACCAACGCGGCGGCAAGTGACTGGGCGGTTCATCTCATTCGAAGGCATCGACGGTGCCGGCAAGTCCACGCAGATCGCGGCGATTGCGACGTGGTTCCGCGAGCGGGGCGACGAGGTTGTGCTGACCCGTGAACCTGGCGGCTCTGCGCTGGCCGAGGAGCTGCGCGCACTCGTGTTGAACCGCCCGATGGACTCGCTGACCGAGTTGCTGCTGATGTTCGCGGGTCGCCGTGATCACCTGCAGACACGCATCGTTCCGGCGTTGGCAGGGGGCAAGACGGTGCTGTGCGACCGCTTCACCGACTCCAGCTTTGCCTACCAGGGCGGTGGTCGTGGCCTGCCGCTGGCGATGCTGGACGCCCTGGCGGACTGGGTGCAGGATGGCACCGAGCCCGAGCTGACCTTCTGGTTCGACCTGCCGCCCGACCTGGCCGCCGCGCGCCGCGCGGGTGCTCGCGAGGCGGACCGCATCGAGGCGCAGCAGCTGGACTTTTTCGACCGTGTCCGTGCTGGTTTCGCGGCGCGTGCGGAGCAGGCGCCGCAGCGCGTCGTGCGTATCGATGCCAGCGTGACGCCGGACGACGTCTGGACGCAGATCGAGGCCGTGCTTCAGCGCCGCTATCCCGCATGAACGCCGATCTGCCGTGGTTGCAAGCCCCGCTGGCCGATGCGCTGGCGCGGGCCCGCTCGCACGCGCTGCTCGTGCAGGGGCCGGCGGGCGTGGGTCAGCTGGAACTGGCCGTCAAGCTTGCGCAGAGTTGGCTGTGCGAGTCTGCCGCGCCGTCGCAGCCGGCCTGCAACCAGTGCCCCAGCTGCAAGCTGTTTGCGAGTGGCACGCACCCTGACTTCCAGCTGCTGCTGCCGGAAGCGCTGGACGCACCGGCACGAGAGTCGCTGGGGCTGCCGTTCGAGGAGCCCGACACCAAGGCCGGCAAGGCCAAGCCCAGCCGCGAGATCAAGGTGGAGGCTGTGCGCAACCTGCTGTCTTTTGCGCAGGCGACTTCGGCACGGGGCAAGGCCAAGGTCGTAGTCATCTTCCCGGCGGAGGCGCTGAACGGCGTCGCGGCCAATGCGCTGCTGAAGACGCTGGAGGAGCCGGCCGGCCTGCTGCGCTTCGTGCTCGCCAGCCATGACAGCGCCGGCCTGCTGCCCACCATCCGCAGCCGCTGCCAGCCGCTCCCCCTGTCGCTGCCCGACACCGCAGACGCGCTGGCATGGCTGCAGGCCAAGGGCGTGAAGGAGGCTGCCGGCCTGCTGGCCGCAACCGGCGGCCGGCCGCAGCAGGCGTTGGCGTGGGCAGAGGCCGGCCTGAGCGACGCGGCCTGGCAGGCCCTCCCGAAGCGGGTCGCGCGTGGCGAGGTCGCGGCGCTCAGCGAGCTGGCGCCGCCGCGTGCGATCGACGCGCTGCAACGCCTGTGCCACGACCTCGTCCGCCGCAGCCACGGCCAGCCGGGCCAGTTTTTCGCCACGGCCTCGCTGCCGGTGCCAAAGCGCGCCAGACCGCTGCTGGCCTGGGACGCCGAACTGCGCCGCGCCGCGCGTCATGCCGATCACCCGCTGAACGCCAGCCTGTGGATCGAAGCGCTGGTGGCTCAGGCGCAGGCGGCAGTGGCAGCCTCAATGCGCGGAGCCTAGGAACGGCAGCTGGCGGCCTGAAGCGCCGGACCAGCGGGCGTGCTCAACTGCCGTTTCTGGGCTCTTACACTCGGGCCATGAGCGACGCCAATTCCAAGCAGGGTCCGAACTCTTTGCAATTCCAGCCCAGCCAGCTGGGCGGCTCGCTGCCGCTGCCGACGGTGGGCGGGCAGGGCGCCAGTTCGGGGGCGCGGCCCAGCGTCATCCAGCTGGTGTTCCGCGAGAAGTCGGCGCTGTTCGCCGCCTACATCCCGGCCTTCACCGAGGGGGGGCTGTTCGTGCCGACCCCGCGCGACTACAAGCTCGGCGAGGACATCTACCTGCTGCTAGCGCTGCCCGAGGACAACCAGCGCTACCCCGTCGCCGGCAAAGTGGCCTGGCTGACGCCGGCCAATGCGTCGGGCGGCCGCACCCAGGGCGTGGGCGTGCGCTTCCCCGGCGACGAGAAGACCCGGCTGATCCGCGTGCGCATCGAGGAGATCCTGGGCACGGCCGTGTCGTCGAGCAAGCCGACGCAGACCCTTTGAATTGACCGTCCGGCATGTGCGCCGGGCGCCGCTGACCGATGTTCATCGATTCCCATTGCCACCTCAGCTTTCCTGAGCTGAAAGAGCGGCTCCCCGACATCCTGTCCGACATGCGTGCCGCGCAGGTGCTGCAGGCCATCTGCATCTGCACCCAGATGGAGGATTTCGAGACCGTGCACGGCCTGGCCATGGCGCACGACATGCTGTGGTCCACCGTCGGGGTGCATCCCGACACCGAGGACATGCGCGAGCCGGACGTGGCCGAGCTGGTGCGGCTGGCCGCGCTGCCGCGGGTGGTCGCCATCGGCGAGACCGGGCTGGACTACTACCGGCTGAACGGCCGCAGCATCGACGACATGGAATGGCAGCGAGAGCGTTTTCGCACCCACATCCGTGCGGCGAAGCAGGCGGACAAGCCGCTGGTGGTGCACACCCGCTCTAGCGCCGCCGACACGCTGCGCTTGATGGACGAGGAGGGTGCGGAGCAGGCCGGTGGCGTGTTCCATTGCTTCACCGAGTCGGCCGACGTGGCGTTGGCCGCGGTGGAGCGCGGCTACTACATCTCGTTCTCCGGTATCGTCAGCTTCAAGAACGCGCAGGACTTGCGCGACCTGCTGCCGCTGCTGCCGCTGGACCGCGTGCTGATTGAGACCGACAGTCCCTACCTGGCGCCCATACCCCACCGCGGCAAGACCAACTCGCCGGCCTACGTGCCGCATGTGGCCCAGGCCGTGGCGAGCGCGGTGGGCCTGCCCGTTCCGGAGTTGGCCGCCATCACGACGGCCAACACGCGCCGCCTCTTCAAGCTCCCGGAGTTGTCATGAAGCACTGGTTTGCCGCCGTGGCCCTGGCCGCGGCCAGCGTGGCGCACGGCGCCGCGTCCGTCGAGGATTTTGTCAAGGCCGCCGAGTTCAACGACCCGCGTGGCATCGCGGCGCAGCTGCAGCAGGGCGTGGACCCCAACCTGACCGACTCGCGCGGCCGCACGGCCCTGTTCACGGCCGTGCGCGAGGGCTCAAGCCGTGCGTTGGAGGCGCTGCTGGCATCGCCCCAGGTCGACGTGAATGCCGCCAATGCCAATGGCGAGACGGCGCTGATGCTGGCGGCCATCCGAGGCTCGCTGCCGATGGCGCAGGCGCTGGTGAAGCGCGGCGCCGCGGTCAACCGGGCGGGCTGGACGCCGCTGCACTATGCGTGCAGCGGGCCGGACAACGGCGTCGCGGCCTTCCTGATCGCGCAGGGGGCCGAATTGAACGCGCGCTCCGACAACGGCACCACACCGCTGATGATGGCGGCGCGCTACGGCGGCGGCGATCTCGTGCCGCTGCTGATCAAGGCCGGCGCCGAGCCGCGTGCCGCCAACGAGCAGGAGCTGACGGCGGCGGACTTCGCCGTGCGCGGCGGGCGCGATGCGATGGCCAAAGACCTGCGTCGGCTGATGCAGGAACGGCAGGAGCGCGGGCGCGCGGCCGGTGCTGCCAAATAGTTCTCGGCCAGATGGGCGTGTAGGGGAAAGTCTTACAGCGCCTCGCGTCAGATGCCGACTGGTTGGACTGGGACGGCCTGCCTACAGTGCAGTCATCGATTCCAAGCGAGGCCCACCATGCTGACCACCACCTCTCACCTTGCCGATCCGTTCGCCATGCTGATCGCCCCCGAGCAGGTCATGCGCGCGGTCGAGACGTCCGACCGCCTGGCCCGCCTGCAGCGCCGCGTCTACCGCCCGCTGGACCGCCCCTGGATCCCGATGAAGGGCTCCGCGTCAGCCGCGTTCGACAGCGAGATCGACGCTGAAATCGAAGTCCCCGACCTGTCCGACGACACGCTGTAAAGCAAAACGCCCGCTGAAGCGGGCGTTGTTGCTGGCGCGAGCGGCAACGTCAGACGCGCTTGCGGTACTCGTGCGTGCGGGTGTCGATTTCGATCTTGTCGCCGTTCTCGACGAACAGCGGCACGTTGATCTCGAAGCCGGTGCCCTTCAGGCGGGCGGGCTTCATGACCTTGCCCGACGTGTCGCCCTTGACAGCGGGTTCCGTTTCGATCTCGCGAACCACGCTGGTGGGCAGCTCGATGGAGATGGCCTTGCCGTCGTAGAAGGTCACTTCTGCGGCCATACCGTCTTCCAGGTAGGAGATGCCGTCGCCCATGTTCTCGGACTCGACCTCGTACTGGTTGTACTCGGTGTCCATGAAGACATACATCGGGTCGGCGAAATAGGAGTAGGTGCACTCCTTCTTGTCGAGGATGATCTGCTCCATCTTGTCGTCAGCCTTGAAGACCAGCTCGGCGCCAGAGCCGTTCAGCAGGTTCTTCATCTTGATGCGCACGGTCGCGGCACCGCGGCCACCACGGCTGTATTCGGTCTTCAGGACGACCATCGGGTCCTTGCCCTGCATGATCACGTTGCCGGCGCGGATTTCTTGTGCGAGTTTCATGGTGGTATCTCGAGGTGAGGCCGGCAGCGAAAAGCCGGCTGGGGTGCGCACCAGACTCCGAAAACATCCCGGCGTGGCGCGGCAAAGCCCGTTATTCTAGCTGTAAACCCTTGATGAACTGCATCAGCTGGACCAGTAGATCGGGCTGCGCCGCCAACTGCGCACGCCAGCGCAGGAACGGCGTCGCGTCGAGCGCCGGCAGCGGCGCTTCGTCGCCCAGGCCGTTCCAGCCGCGCCAGAACCGCGACCATGTCGACGGCAGGCCGGACTGGTCCAAAAAGGCAGTCAGCTTCGGGCCATGCGCGCCGTCGTGCTGCGGGTAGATGTGCCAGACGAAAGGCTTGCCGGCCCATTGCGCGCGCACGAACGAGTCCTCGCCGCGCACCAGGTTCAGGTTGCTGGCCCATAGCAGCCGGTCGTAGTCGTCCTGGGCCAGGTAGGGGAGGGCGATCGTTCGCAGCCTCCCGCGCGGCCCGATGCGCGACTGGGCCCAGCCCGGGCAGGCCAGCAGCACGGTCGGCTCCTCAGCCAGTGCGTCCAGCAGCTGCGGCAGCCGAGGGTTCTCGTAGCAGAACAGGCTGATGACGCGCTCCCCCGGCCGCGGCGCCCAGCCATGTGCGGCCAGCCAGGCGTGGCCGTCGAAGCGGTCGATTTGCTGCAGCAGCCCGGGCTCACGCAGCAGGCCGCCCGTGCGCGGCGTGAAGCCGGGGTAAAAGAAGCGCTTCTTCAGCCCGGCGCCAGGGCCGTGGAACTGCGGCGAGGACAGGCCGTGACTGCGCTCCACGTAGCTCTCGGCGCTGAGGTATTCCAGGTTGATCCAGGCCGGCCGGCGCTGCGACATCCGCTCGACGAAGGCGGGCGGCAGCTCGCAGCCGAAGGCTTCGATGACCACGTCGCCGCTGTCGACATCGATCGGACCGGCCGGCCAATCGCGCACCTCGATGGCGGCGGGGCGCTCGGGCGCCATCCAGGCCAGGGCCGACGCATCGTCCACCCACAGCCGCACGTGGGCGCCGCGTGCGGCGACATCGCGGGCCAGCCGCCAGCACACGCCCAGGTCGCCGTGGTTGTCGATGACACGGCAGAAGATGTCCCAGAGAGGCACTGTCATGGGGCGGCATTGTCCCAGGCCAAAATCCGGTCCCATGTCGAACCCGACCCCTTTGCTCCCCGAAGAATCCGAGAAACCCGACGAGCGCGCCGCCATCGCGGCGGCCGAGAAGGCCCAGGCCGCCGAGGCCGAAGCTGCCGCTCTTGCGATGCGCGACAAACTGCTGGTCGAGGTCGCGGGGCTGCCGGCGCTGCCCGGGGTCTACCGATACTTCGACGCCAAGGACGAGGTGCTGTACGTAGGCAAAGCCAGGGAGCTGAAGAAGCGCGTCTCCAGCTACTTCCAGAAGAACCATGGCGGCTCGCGCATCGGCATGATGGTGTCGCGCATCGCGCGCATGGAAACCACGGTGGTGCGCACCGAGGCCGAGGCGCTGCTGCTGGAGAACAACCTCATCAAGACGTTGAACCCCCGGTTCAACATCCTGTTCCGCGACGACAAGAGCTACCCCTACCTGAAGCTTAGCCGCCACGACTGGCCGCGCATGAGCTACTACCGCGGCGCGGTGGACCGGCGTCATCAGTACTTCGGCCCGTTCCCCAGCGCGTGGGCGGTGAAGGAGTCCATCCAGCTGATGCAGAAGGTTTTCAAGCTGCGCACCTGCGAGGACAGCGTCTTCAACAACCGCAGCCGGCCCTGTCTGCTGCACCAGATCAAGCGCTGTTCCGGCCCTTGCGTGCCGGCGGGCCAGACCGCCGAGTACGCGCGCAACGTCGAAAGCGCGGTGCGCTTCCTGCGCGGTGAGACCGACGCGGTGATGGACGCGCTGCAGGCGCAGATGATGGCGTTCGCCGAGGGCATGCAGTACGAGCTGGCGGCCGAGGTGCGCAACCAGATCCAGGCGCTGTCCAAGGTGTTGCAGCAACAGGTGGTGGAGGAGAGCAGCGCCACCGGCCGCGACCGCGATGTGGACATCCTGGCCGTCAAGGTGCAGGGCGGCCGTGCCTGCGTGAACCTGGCGATGGTGCGCGGCGGCCGCCACCTGGGCGACCGCGCGTTCTTCCCGAAGCATGTCGACGACGCGACCGCGCTGCAGCTGGAAGGCGACGAGCTGCTGTCGCCCGAGCGGCAGGTGCTGGAGGCCTTCATCGCGCAGCACTACCTGGCGGTGCCGCCGCCGGGCCTCGTCATCGTCAGCGAGCCCGTGGATGCCGGGCTGGCCGAGGCGCTGGGCACGCAGGCCGGCAGTCGCGTCACCGTGCAGGCGCAGCCGCGTGGCCAGCGCCGCATCTGGCTGGAGATGTGCATCAACGGCGTGGAGCTGGCGCTGGCCCGGCTGCTGGCCGAGGAGGGCTCGCAGCAGGCGCGCACGCGCGCGTTGGTGGAGGCGCTGGACCTGTCCGTCGCGGAGATCGACAAATTCCGGGTCGAATGCTTCGACATCAGCCACACCGCCGGCGAGGCGACGATGGCGAGCTGCGTGGTGTTCGAGGGCCACCAGATGCAGGGCAGCCAGTACCGGCGCTACACCATCGAGGGCATCACCGGCGGCGATGACTACGCCGCCATGCGCCAGGTGCTGACGCGCCGTTACAGCAAGATGGCGGAGTCGGCGCAGCTGGGTACGGGCAGGCTGCCCGACCTGGTCCTGGTGGACGGCGGTCGTGGCCAGGTCAGCATGGCGCGCGAAGTGTTCGAGGAACTGGGGCTGGATCTCAGCCTGATCGCCGGTGTCGAGAAAGGCGAGGGCCGCAAGGTCGGGCTGGAGGAGCTGGTGTTTGCCGATGGGCGCGAGAAGGTCTACCTCGGCCGCGATTCTGCTGCGCTGATGCTGGTCGCGCAGATCCGTGACGAGGCGCACCGCTTCGCCATCACCGGCATGCGCGCCAAGCGCGCGGCGGCTCGCACCGGCGGCTCGCGGCTGGAAGACGTGCCCGGCGTCGGGCCCAAGAAGCGCTCGCAGCTGCTGCAGCGCTTTGGTGGCGTGCGCGGCGTGGCGGGCGCCAGCATCGAGGAACTGGCCAGCGTGAAGGGAATTTCGCGCGAGCTGGCCGAGGAGATCTACCGCGCGCTGCACTGACGGGGCCGCGGCAAGCCGCGACAATTCTTGCCGTGTCCAGAGGAAAACCATGTCCATCACCCATCGCCTGAAGCGCACCACCCACTGGCTGGCCGCGCCGCTGCTTGCGGCCTGCGGTGCCGCACCGAAGGCGCCAGCCCCCGCGCCTGCGCCGCGGCTCGCGCCGGTGGTCTCGTCCTCACCCACGGCACCGGGTGCAACCACGTCGTCGCCGTCCGCCGACCTGGCTCAGCCCAAGGGCATGCCCGCGCCCCAGCCGGTGCGAACGCATGAGGCGCTGCGTCGCCAGGCGGCTGAACGGTTGGTCATGGCCAACCCCGAGCGCAGCTACATGACGCCGGCGCCTTCCCATCTGCTGACCGTCATCGTGCTGGACGTGGAGGTCAAGGCCGACGGCAGCGTGCGCAAGATCCATGTGGTGCGGCCGCCGAAGTTCGGCCCCGAGACGCTGCAGATGGCCATCGATGCCGTGCACCGTGCTGCGCCGTTCGGCGACGTGCGCCGCATGCCCGAGCCCTGGCGCTTCACCGAGACCTTTCTTTTCGACGAGCACCGCCGTTTCAAGCCGCGTTCGCTGGACTGAGGGCCGCCCGCCACAACCTCGTGGGTCCGGGTCCATCCCTTGGGCACAATCGCGTGGATGTCCAAGCCCCCACGCTCACTCCGCTCGCTGCCCCCCGTGGGGGCCCCAGTGCACTCCGGACGGCCGAGCGCGCACTGATATGTTCCTGACACTGCCGACACTGCTGACCTGGGCCCGCATCGTGGCAATCCCGCTGATCGTCGGGGTGTTCCACATCGAGCTGACTCCCGCCCACCAGAACCTGTTCGCGACGGTGCTGTTCATCGTCGTCGCGCTGACCGACTGGCTGGACGGCTACCTGGCGCGCAAGCTCAACCAGACCTCGTCCTTCGGCGCCTTCCTGGACCCGGTGGCCGACAAGTTCCTCGTCTGTTCCGCCTTGCTGGTGCTGCTGGAACTGGGCCGCGTCAACGCGTTCGTCGCTCTGGTCATCGTGGGGCGTGAGATCGCGATCTCCGCGCTGCGCGAGTGGATGGCCCAGATCGGCGCGTCGCGCAGCGTGGCCGTGCACATGGTCGGCAAGCTGAAGACGACGGTGCAGATGGTGGCCATCCCCTTCCTGCTGTACGACAGTACGCTGTTCGGCTTCGTCGACACGCGTCTGTGGGGCACCTGGCTGATCTACGCCGCGGTGGTGCTGACCATCTGGTCGATGGTCTATTACCTGCAGAAGGCCATCCCCGAGATTCGCGCAAAGGCGCGCTAATAACGCGCTGAACGGCGCGGGGGCGCGCGTACCGGACATGCAGTTGTATCGGGACTTTTCCCGGCCCGCGGGCAGCGGGTGGCGCGTCTAGAATCCGCTTCCCCGCGCGAGCCGCGGCCGCGCTTGCAGCGGCCATCCAGCAGTTCTCGCAGTGCGCGGGCAAGACTTCGCAACGCAGCCCTGCCGGCACGACAGGGCGCACAGTCCGCTGAACCGTCTATCTGGGGGCACGAGTGAACAAGTCAGAATTGATCGAGCACATCGCCAAGCAGGCCGACATTTCCAAGGCTGCCGCGGGCCGCGCGCTCGAAGCCGTCATCGGTGGCGTGAAGACCACGCTGAAGAAGAACGGCACCGTCTCTCTGGTAGGCTTCGGCACGTTCAGCGTTACCAAGCGCGCCGCGCGCACCGGCCGCAACCCGCGCACCAACGAGGCGATCAAGATCAAGTCGGCCAAGGTGCCCAAGTTCAAGCCAGGCAAGGCCCTCAAGGACGCCGTGAACTGAATTCAATTCGACCGGTTTTCACCGGGTGCTTAGCTCAGCGGTAGAGCAGCGCCTTTACACGGCGTCGGTCGGCGGTTCGATCCCGTCAGCACCCACCAAGAACACCTGCAGTTCCGCCACCTGGCTTGAAAGACAGGTGGTTTTTTTGTCCCTGCCATGGGGGTGCCGCGCGGGTATCAACCCATGCGCAGCAGCCGCGCTGACTCTTCCAGCCGGGCATCTTCGATCTCTCGCAGCACGGCCGACAAGTCCACATCGCCAGCCTTGTGTTCGTAGTGCCCTGTCAGCGGCATACCGGGCACCAGCAGGCCGGCCGCGTAGAGCGACCAGATCTCGGGGCCGTACTGCGTGGCCAGCAGTGCCGGTGCATGTTGGCCGAAGAAGTTGCGCAGGTTGTCGACATCGCGCATCAGCATGCGGGGTGCATGGTTGTTGCCCGCCGCGTCAACAGCCTGCGGCAGATCGATGATGACGGGGCCATCGGCCGCCAGCAGCACATTGAACTCCGACAGGTCGCCGTGGATGACGCCGGCGCACAGCATGCGCACCACCTCGTCGATCAGCGTCGCATGGTGTTGCTGCGCCTCGGCGGCGGTGAAAGTCAGGTCGTTCAGGCGCGGTGCTGCGTCGCCGTATGCGTCGGCCACCAGTTCCATCAGCAGCACGCCGTCGTGGAAGTTGCCCGGGCGCGGCACGCGCACGCCGGCTGCGGCCAGCCGGTACAGCGCGTCCACTTCGGCGCTCTGCCAAGCCGCTTCCTGCTGCTGCCGGCCATAGGCGGTGCGCTTGCTCATCGCGCGCGCCTGCCGGCTGTTGCGGACCTTGCGGTTCTCGGTGTAGTCGACGGCCTGGCGGAAACCGCGCTTGTTGGCCTCCTTGTAGACCTTGGCGGCGCAAGTCTCCTCGCCGCAGCGCACGACGTAGACATCGGCTTCCTTGCCGCTTTTGAGCTGCCGCACGACGCTGTCGATCAGGCCTTCATCCATCAGTGCCTGCAGGCGGGCGGGTGCTTTCATGGCGCGATTGTCACGCCCAGCGTGGCGTCAAAGGTGTCGCCTCGACCGCGGCAACCTGGCACAGGACGCTACTTGCGCCGCAGCCACCACAGACACAGGCCCGTCACGCCGAGCGAGACGAGGGCCAGGCCCAGCAGCGCATTGAGCGTTTCCATGACGAGGCCGCCGAGCTCGCCGGTGTGCAGCGGGTAGATGACGCTGTTGGCCCGGGAGCCGGGGTCCAGCTCGTTCCAGCGGTCGGCGCGCAGCACGGTGCCGGTTTGCGGGTGCAGCCAGACCGACGTCAGGCCGTTGGGGTGAGGGTCATCGGGAAGCACCAGCCGCACGCGGACCGGCTTGGCGGAGCCGGCGGGCAGCGCCACGAAGCCCACCGGCGCGCCGCCGAAGAGGGCGGACGCGGTCTCGACCAACGTGTCCAGCGTTGCCGGTGGGGCAGCAGGGTCCACCGCTGTGACCTTGGGCGGCGACAGCGGAGCCCGGCCCGAGAGCGACGTCACCGCCTGCGGCAGCGGCTTCCAGGCCATGTAGGCGCCGGTGGCCACGGGCACGGCGATCAGCAGGCCCAGCATTGCGCCGAAGCTGCGGTGCAGGTCGAACAGCCCGCGCAGCAGGCCGCGGTCCAACGCCAGGGCGAAGGCCTTCTTCCACCGCTTGGGCCACCACAGCACGAGGCCACCGACCAGCAGCACCACATAGCTCAACGCCAGCACCGCGAGCAGCGGCTTACCGGCGTCGTTCATCAGCAGCGTGCTGTGCAGCTCGAAGACGAAGTTGAACAACCCCTCGCGCTCGCCACGGCGGCCGAGTTCGCGGGCGTCTCGTGGGTCGAAGTACACGAAGCCTTCCCACGGCCCGCGGACCGTCGCACGCAGGCTCTCGCCCGCCTCGCGCGGCGGGCGCAGCACGAAGGACGCGCCGGCACCGAACTCGCCCTGCAATTGCCCGCGGGTGCGCTCCAACAGGTCAGGCGCGGTGGGGGCGGGCGGCACGCCGAACAACTCGGCGTTGAGCCAGCGGTCCAGCGGCTTCAGCACCACGAGGCTGCTGCCCAGCAGTGCGACGACGATCAGCGGCAAGCCCAGAGCCAGCGCGAGCCAGCGATGCAGCTTCAGCCAGAAGCGGCGCATCAGAAGCTGCGGCGCCAGCTGACCGTCAGCGTGCGGCCGCGGCCAGCGAAGTAGTCGTCGTTGGTGCCGGCGGGGTTGGACTGCGCGTAGTAGCCAACGTACTGGCGGTCGAACAGGTTCTCGATGCCGACACCGAAATCACCGAAGGCCGTGCGGTAGGTGACGGCCAGATCGGCCAGCGTGTAGCCGTCGAAGTTCTCCTCCAGCTTCGACGTGCCCACGACGCGCCCGGTGTTGATGTGGCGCGAGGCCAGGCGCGTGGCCTGCACCCGCACGTTGACCTTGTGCGCGAACTGCCAGGCGGCGGCCAGCACGAGCTTGTCCGGCCCCTGCGAGCGCGCGCCCAGTGTCACGTCCAGCGGCGTGTCGGGCTGGGCGGCGGTCGTGCCGCGGGTGCGCGCGTAGCTGGCGCTGAGCGTCCAGTCCTGCAGCGGCCTGAGCTCGCCGCTGAACTCCACGCCCTTCACGCGCACCGGCACGCGTAGCACGCTGCCGACGCCGGTGGCGGCGTCGACGCGGATCTGCGAGCCGAGGTTGGAGCGCGAGTCGTAGGCCGACGCGGAGAAGCTGCCCAGCCGGCCGCGCCAGGCCAGGCCCACTTCGCGGTTGTCGGTGACGACGGGCTCCAGCGAGATCAGCCTGTCCACGGACTGGTTGGCCGTGTTGACCGCGCGCAGCACCAGGCCCACGTCGGGCACGCCGAAGCCTTCGTTGTACGACACGAAGGTGGACCAGCCACCGCCGAGACGCCAGACCGCGCCCAGGCTCTTGACCCATTGACTGAAGCTGCGCTCGCCGCCCTGCACCGCCGTGTTCTTGTAGAAGGCCAGTGTGCGGTAACTGTCGACCTTCAGGTTCGCGCTTTCGCGGCGCGCGCCGCCACGCACGGTGACGGGACCGAATTCGTACTCCAGCTGCGCGAACGGTGCGATGCTGGTGAACTTCAGCGGCGGTACCCAGCTGCGGCCGGTCAGCGCGAGGCGTTGCTGCGACGTGTCCTTCAGCCAGTCCAGGCCGGTGGTCAGTTCCAGCCCGTCGACGACAAGGTCGGGCCGCACCCAGCTCAGCTTGACGCCGGCCTTGTCGGCGACGACTTCGGACTGGTCCATCAGCTGGCCCTGGGGCGCGATGGTGGTGTCCTGGAATGTCGTCGCGGCCGTGGCACCGTAGAGCGCGGCGAAGTCCTGCTTGTAGACCTGCGCGCGCGCATGGCCACCGGCGAGGTTGGCATGGCTCCAGTCCAGCGATACGGTCCGCACGTCGTTGCGCGGCGGGATGCCTGGCGGCGTACCGGGCGTGGCGCCGGTGAGTTGGCCGGTCGCGCGGTTGCCGGGCACCGGCTTCCAGTCGCCGTCGCCTTCGAGGCGGAACTTGTTGAACGAGAACTGCAGTCGCTGGGCGCCGAAGTCGTGGCCCAGCTTCAGGAACACGTCGCCGGCGCGCGAGTCCTGCGTGTCGCCCTGCACGGCTTCCAGGCCGAGGCGGCGGCCGTCGCCGTCCACCCCCAGGCCACGCAGCGTGGCGCCGACGTGCAGCAACGCGTCGAAGCCGCCCTTGTGTTCCAGCGTGTAGCCGGCCTTCCACAGCGCGTCGTCGCTGTGGCCCTGCGTGCCGTACTTCAGCTCGACGCGCTGGCGCGTGCCGGGCTCGCGCGGGGTCTTGGAGATGAAGTTGATGATGCCGCCCGTCGCACCCAGGCCCTGGGCGGCGGAGGCGCCGGAGATGATCTCGATGCGCTCGATCAGCGACGGGTCGGCGAAGTACCCCTCGCGGGCGCCGTTGCGCAATGGGTTGCTTTGCGGCACGCCGTCGAACAGCAGCAGCGCCGTCCGCCCGCGCATCGATTCGCCGAAGCTGGTCAGCTTCTGGCGCGACGGGGCATAGGAAGGTGCCAGCACCGACAGCACCGCGCTCAGGTCCTCGGCCACCAGCGTCTGAGTCTCGATCTCCTGCGCCGTGATGACTGAGACGGCCCCCGGAATCTTGTCGATGGCCTTGGTGCCGCGCGTCGCGGTCACCACCACGCGCTCCAATTGGGGATCGACGGACTGTTGGGCGATCGCGGCGGCGGTCGGTACCAGGGCAAGAGCGAGCGGGCAGAGGCGCAAGAAGGTCACGGGAATTGCCAGAGGTCGGTGTGAGGGCGCTTGACGGGGGAAATGTGTGTTTGCAATGCAATGTTAATCGATAATGGGAATCGATATCATTTGCGATGCGGTCGACTCCTCCTGGCGAGAAAGCAAAAAGAAACCCGGCGCATGGCCGGGCGGGGAGCGTGGGATGCGGTGCGGTGTGATCAGCGCAGGATGGCTGCCGCGTCCGGATTGAAGGGCCTGAGCGGCAGCGCAAAACCGCCGTTCTCCAGCCCCAGCGTGGCGGGAGTCAGCGCGCCCAGGGCGGCCAGCAGGCGATAGCTGGCCAGCACGGAGTCGTGCATCGCGTTGACGCGGTTGGACAGCGCACCGTAATACTCGACCTCGGCGTCCAGCACGAAGATGACAGTCTCACGTCCAGCATCGCGCAGGCGCTTGCGGCTTTGCATCACGTCGTAGGAGATGGTGGCAGCGCCTTCCAGCAGTTCTTCGCGTTCGCGACCGTTGATGAGCTGGTTCCACGTCACGCGCACCGACTCGGCTACGCGGTTGTTCACCGCCGCCTCGCGCTCGACGAGCGCCTGGTGGTTGGTGGTGGCGGCGGCCACGCGGTTCTGCGTCTCGAAGCCGGAGAACAGCGGCCAGCTCAGGCGCAGCAGCAGCGAGGTTTCATCGCGGCGGGCGAGGGCATTGGCATTGACATCCTTCAGCTGCGCGGCCACCAAGTCGACGCTGGGCAGGTAGGCGGCGCGCTCGACCCGCGACAGCGCCTGGGCCTTCTGCGACTGCAACACCGCCTCCTTGACGCGCGGGCTCAGGTCGCGGGCCTGGGCCAGCGCCTCGTCCAGCGTCTTGGGCAGGCGGTCGTAGAAGATGCCGACCTGCTGCAGCGTGCGCATGTCGGGTTCATGGCCGAACACCTGTTGGTAGTTCGCCACCGCTTCGCGCAGGCCCTGCGCGTAGAACACGCGGCGTTCCTTCACCAGCTGCAGGCGCACGCGCGCGGCCATCGCGTCCACCGCAATGCCGCCGCCGCGCTCCACGCGCGTGTTCTCGAGGTCCAGCTGCTGCTGCGTGGTTTCCTCGTTGCGGCGCGCCAGCGACGCCAGCGTCAGGTAGCGCGCCATCTGCACATACGCGGTCACGCCTTCCAGCAACACGTCCTGCGTGGTGGTCTGGAGGTTGCTGTCCTGAAGCTGCACGTCCACGCCCGCCGCGGCCACCGCCGCATCGGTGCGGCCCCCGGCGTACAGGTTCTGCTCCACCACCACGCCGGCCTTGCGCCGGTTCAGGTCGGTGTCAATGGGCGGCGTGATGTTGCCGTTGCTGTAGCTGCGCGTCGTGATGGACTCCCGGCCGGCATCGGCCGTGAGATTGACGCGCGGCAGGTAGGCGGCGCGCGCGGCGGCGCGGCTCCTGTCCGACGCTTCCACCGACAGGCGCGTCGACTTGAGCAACGGATGCGCCACCATCAGGTTGCGCAGCTCCTCTTCGAGCGGGCGGGCCAGCGCGGGTGACGCCAGCATCTGGGCGATCGAGATCGCCAGCAAGGCTTTGGGTACACGTCCCATGTCGTTGTCCTTTTGTGTTGTGTTGATGTGGATGGATGCGAGCGAGGGGCCTCAGACTTCCCTGAACGCCTCGTGCTTGAGCTTGAGCACCGGCTTGATCAGCAGCCAGAAGATGGACTGCGAGTCAGCGTGGATGTCGACCTCGCCGACCATGCCCGGCGTGATCGGCAGGTGGCCGGCGGTGCTGCCCAGCCAGCTCTTCTTGGTGCTGATGGTCACGCGGTAGAAGGGGTGCTCGTCCTTGCCCACGTCGGTGTCGGCGGCGATGGCGGTGACCTTGCCTTCCAGGCCGCCGTGGCGGAAGAAGTCGTAGGCCGAGATCTTCACCAGTGCCGGCTGGTTGAGGCTCACGTAGCCGCGGTCGGCCGGGTTGAGGCTGACCTCGATGACCAGCTCCTCGCCCACCGGCACGATCTCCATGATGGGCTCGCCCGGCTTCACAACGTTGCCGGCCGACTGGTAGCGCACGTTGCGCACGATGCCAGCGATGGGGGCGCGGATGATGGCGCGGCTTTCCTGCGCGGTGGCGCGGCTGAGTTCCTGGTCGAGGCTGGCGAGCTTGCGCTCCAGCTCGCCCAGCTCATCGGCCGCGCGGCGCCGGAAGCGCGCCTCTTCCTCGCGGCGGCGGCCGGCCGATTCGGTCTGGCCGGCCTGTGCGCCGGGGATGGCCTGCGTCGTCATGGCCACTTCGCCCTTGAGGCGCTCCACGGCGGCCTTGCGCTGGAAGTGGTCCAGCTGCGAGGCCAGCTTGTCCTTGACCAGCTCTTCCGACACCGCCAGCTCCTGCTGCGCGAGCTTGAGGCTGGCGTTCAGCGACGCGAGCTTGGCCTGCAGCTCCGCCACGCGCTGCGAGCCCTGCGAGCTTTGGCCGCTGAAGGCGTCCAGCGCGCCGGCAAGCTCCTCGCGCCGGGCCTTGTAGGTGGAGCGTTCGGCCTCGGCCACGGCTGGATAGGTGAGGGCCAGGTCTTGCGGGAAGCGCGGCGTGGTGCCCTGCGATTCAGCCTCCAGCCGCGCCTTGGCGAACTGCAGCGCAGCGCGTCGTGCCGCCATCTCGGACAGGTTGATGCCGCCGGTGGCCAGGTCCAGCTCCACGAGCGGGTCGCCCGCCTTCACGGTGCTGTTCTCGCGCGCTACCAGTCGCTTGACGATGCCGCCCTCCAGATGCTGGACCACCTTGACCTTGTCCTGCGGCACGACCTTGCCCGGCGCAGTGACGACCTGGTCGACTTGGCCAATGAAGCACCAGCCCAGCGCGGCCAGCATCAGCACCGTCAGGCGCCTGTCGGCGCGGCGCCAGACGGGCGGGCCGGTGCGTTCGATGAGGCCGTCGAGCCGGTCAGGCGGTGTGTTTGCGGCGGGGAGCGCCATCGTGTCAGGCGTTTTCAAGATGCGGGTCCGGTTGCTTGTCCTGCGGCGGCGCTGCGGGCCTGGCGCGCTGCGTGGCGAGTGCGGCCAGCACCTGGCGGGCTGGGCCGGCGGCGCTGATGCGGCCCTTGTCCAGCATCACCACGCCGTTGCACTGGTTGAGCACGGCGATGCTGTGCGTGACGGTGACGACGGTGTGGTCGGGGGCGAGGGTGCGCAGCGTCTGGAGGAAGGCCTGCTCGGCCTCGTGGTCGAGGTCGGCGGTGGGCTCGTCCAGCAGCAGCACCGGCGGGTCGCGCAGCAGCACCTGGGCGATGGCGATGCGCTTGCGCTCGCCGCCCGAGAAGCGGCCGCCGGCTTCGCCCACCTCGGTGGCGTAGCCATCGGGCAGGGCCATGATGAAGTCGTGCGCACCGGCGCGGCGGGCGGCGGCGATGACCAGCTCGTCGGCGATGCCCGGCTCAGCCAGCGCGATGTTGTCGCGGATGCTGCCCGACACCAGCTGCACCTGCTGCGGCAGGTAGCCGATCCAGCGCGACAGGTCGGCCTGCGAGAACTGCGCCATGTCGCCGTCGTCCAGCAAGACCCGGCCCTCGCTGGGCGAGTACAGGCCGCGCAGCAGCTTGAGCAGCGTGCTCTTGCCGCTGCCGTTGGCGCCAATGACGGCGTGCAGGCCGAACGGCCCGATCTGGCCCGACAGCGCCTGCAGCTGCGGCTGCGGGCTGCGCGGGTAGGTGAAGCCGGCGCAGTCCATGCGCAGCGCGCCGTGCGGGCGGGGCAGGGCGATGCCGGTCTCGCTGCGGTCCTGGGCCGTGGCGAAAAGCGCGTCCAGCCGCTTGCGGGCGGCCATGAACTGGCCGATGGACTGCCATTGCCCCACCAGCTGCACCAGCGGCGCCACCATGCGGCCGGCCAGCATGTTGGCGGCGATCAGCGCGCCCATGGTCATCAGGTTGGCCAGGATGGCCAGCGCGCCGAACCCGGTGGTGACGACGGAGTTGATCGTCGTCATGCCGTGGGCGAGGTCGCGGTAGTGGTCGGACGCGCGGCTGCGTGTCAGCGATTCGGCCATCCAGGTGGCGTACTGCTGCTCCCAGCGCGCATGGGCGGTGGCGCCCGCGCCGGCCGTCTTCAGCAGCAGGCGCGCGCCGGCCAGCTCCGCGATGGCCGCGTCACGGCCGATCAGCTTGGCCCGCTCGGACTCGGCTGCCTGCCGTGTGACGCGGCCGGAGCGCCAAGCCAGCATCGCGAAGGCGGCGATGGTCACCAACGCCAGCGGCAGCAGCGGCCAGGCGATCAGGGCCAGCAGCACCAGCGACAGCAGCAGGAAGGGCAGGTCGATCAGCAGCAGCGCCGTGGCGCCGGCGCAGGTGGCGCGCACCAGCTCGATGTCGCGGAACACGGTCTGCCAGTAGGCCGGCGGGCGGCTTTCCAGCACGAGCGCGGGCAGGTTCATCAGCCGCTGGAAGGCGCGCCGCGCGATCTCGGCCTCGATGCGCACACCCACGCGCTGAAGCAGCTGGGCGCGGCCGGCGCGCAGCACATGGTCGAACGCGATGGCGATGAACATGCCCACCGTCAGCGCCACCAGCGACGAGTAGCCGGCATGCGCCACGACACGGTCGTAGACCTGCAGCGCGTACACCGCCGAACCCACCGCGATGAGGTTGATCAGCAGGCCTAACGTCAATGCCTGGCGGTAGGCTGGCCGCAGCGGCTCCAGCAGCTCGCGCAGCCAGTCGGCCTGGGCCGGTTCGGGCGATGCCGGGTCTTTGTCGGTCGACAGGGTCACGGGCTCGTTCCTCAGGCGTGCAGGCCGTCTTCGACGACGGCAAAGATGTTGTCGGTGCCGTGCTGATAGACGGCGTAGGAGCCGCCGCCCGAGACGGTCTGATGCGTGGCGACCTGGTTCCAGGTGCCCGTCAGCGTCAGGGAGTCGGTGCCGCCGTCGCTGTCGATCACCAGCACGTGGCCCTTCTGGTAGGCGCTGTTGTCCACGGCGGTGTTGGTGTCGCCGGTCATTGCCAGCACGTCCAGGCCGCTCAGCGTTACCGCCTGGTCGCCGTTGCCCAGCTGGATGATCTCGATGTTCTCAACCCGCGTGTTGGCAATCGCCGTGAAGTCCACGGCACCGTTGCCGTTCAGGCGCAATGTGTCGATGCCGGTGCCGCCGTCGATGCGGAAGAAGGCGTTGCCCGTGACCTGCAGCAGGTCGTTGCCCGCGCCTCCCAGCAGCACGTCACGTCCGCCGTCACCGGTCAGCGTGTCGTTGCCGGCGTTGCCGATCAGCGTGTCGGCCAGAGCCGCACCGCGCGTGGCGGTGAGCGCGCCGCCGGTGAGGCCGGTGATGTGCTGCACGCCGACGTTGATGCCGGAGGTGAAGTTTTCGTTGCCGTACAGGATCAGCGTGCTGGTGCCGGTGTTGCCGGAGTAGCTCAGGTCGTCCAGGCCGTCGCCGTCCACGTCGCCCAGCGCCTGCCAGAAGCTGCCGGCGCTGTTGGCGCCGCCCAGCAGCTGCACGCCAAAGTCCTGCACCTCCAGCAGGCTGATGTCGCGCCAGCCTCCGGCCTTGCCGAAGATCAGGTAGGCCGAGCCGCTGTTGGCGCCGCCCGCACCGTTGGAGGATTCGTCATCGCCGTAGGCCGCCAGCAGGAAGTCGTTGTAGCCGTCGCCGTTGACGTCGCCGGCCTGCGTGGCGTTGTAGCCGGCATAGTCGAAGTCGACGCCGCCGGTGAGGCGGAAGCCCTTGCCCGAGGCAGCCAGGTTGGCCAGGCTGAGGTTGCTGCCCCAGCCCGAGGCCGAACCGAACAGGACGTAGGCGCCGCCGTTGTCCTTGGCGCTGTAGTCGTTGGTGGCGGACGCCGCGAACAGCAGGTCGTCATAGCCGTCGCCGTTGATGTCGCCCAGGCCGCGAGTGTAGGTCGGGTTGATCGCCAGGCCGCTTTCCACGGCGATGAACGTCGACGCTGCAACGGTCGCGGAAGCCGACGTGCTGCTGCCCAGCGTGGTGGTGGCGTTCCAGGTGTTGCCGGCCTTGCCGAACACGATGGTGGCGCCGTTGCCGTCCCAGCTCATGACGAAGTCCTGGTAGCCGTCGCCATTGACGTCGCCGGCCGACGCCAGGGCGCTGGTGGACTGATTGCCGTTGGTGGTGACGAGCTTCTGCGTCCAGCTGTTGCTGGTGTTGTCGAAGCCGGTCCAGCCACTGGCCGAGCCAAGCACCAGGCGCATGCCGTTGGCTACGCCGGTCACGAAGTCGTCGAAACCGTCACCGTTCACGTCTCCCAGGCTCACCGGCGCCCAGTTACTGCCGAGTTGCGCGCCTGCAGCGCCGATGAAGCTGCCGTCGGCGAGCGTGGCGGTGGTGGTGTAGGTGTAGGTGGTGTTGGTCTCGGCGTTGGCGGGGCCGCGGTCGGGCAGGTCGGTGATGAGATTGCTGGCGACGTTGTAGGTCGTGGGCAGCACGGTGCTGGCGTTGAAGTCGTTGGCCAGCGTGGTGGTGGTGATGGCACCACCGGTCTTGTTCGTCAGCGCGTTGTTGCCGCCGAGGAAGAAGTACTGCCGCCCCTCGGCCGAAGACGCCCAGCTGTCGTTGTTCCAGTCAAGCGACTGACTTGGCGCGCCGGGTGCCGTCTGGTAGCGGGCGGTGCTGTTGGTGGGGTTGGTGCCGTCCGGGTCGCTGCCGGACTTTTCGCCGCCCTCGTTGAAGGTGAGCGTCTTGCTCGACTGGCTGGCGCCGATGACGAGGTCGCCTACGCCGTCTCCGTTGATGTCGCCCAGGCCGGCGAGGTAGCTGCCCAGGTTCTCGTTAGCGCTGGCCGAGCCGGTCAGCTTGACGGCATTGCCGCCCACAGGCGCTGCCAGGTTGACTGTACCCAGGCCGCCTGCCTGGCCGTAGACCACGAAGGCTTCGCCGCTGTTGACGGTGAGCGCACGCTGGTTCAGCCTGGGGTACCAGCCCCAGACACCGCCGGCCTCGGCATAGACATCCTCCCGGCGCTCATACCACAGCAGATTGGTGCCAGTCACCGCATCCTGGCGCACCGCAAAGTCGGCAAAGCCGTCGTTGTTGATGTCGCCAATGTTGCTGATGTACTGGCCCTGCGCGGTGTCCAGCGTGATGCTGCTGGTGACGGTGCTGCTGCGGAAGCCGGCCGGCAGCGCCAGCAGGTCAATGGTGGCGCCCTGGTAGGGCACGGTCCAGCTGGAGAGGATGCGCGTGATGTCGGTGTCGACCTTCATGTACAGGCCGTCCAGCGCGTAGGTGGTGTAAGTGGCGTCGCTGCCCATCACCGCCCACGGGCCTTCCAGCGTCAGCGTGTCGCCCGCATTGCCGTCGACCGTCATGACGACGTTGGTGCCGTATGACGACGACAGTTGCCGCTCCATCAGGTAGACCGTCTCGATGTAGTTGATCGTCAGGCTGTTGTTGCCGTCGCCAGTCAGGTCGACCTTCTCCAGGCTGCGCAGGCTGGCGCCGGCGTAGCCGGTCATGTCGAGGTGGATGCCGTTGCCGACGAACCTCAGCGTGTCCACACCCGTGCCGCCGTCAATGAGGGCGAAGTTCAGGTCGGAGATGCCGATGGTGTCGTTGCCTGCGCCGCCGCGCAGGATGTCCGCGCCGCCCAGGCCGTAGAGGATGTCGTTGCCCTGCTGGCCGGAGATGCGGTTGGCGTTGAAGTCGCCCAGGATCGTGTTGTTGCCCGTGGTGCCCACGGCCGAGAACGAGTCACTGTAGTTGCCGCCGTTGACGACGAAGGCCTCGCCCGACGCGTAGCCGTCGCGGTGGTTCACCGGCATGCCGAAGACCATGTCGATGACGCCGTCCGCGTTGAAGTCGCCCGACGCGGCGGAGAAGCCGAGCTGCTCCTGCGGCAGCCCGCCGGTGATCTCCAGCCCATCTTCGCCCAGCTGGTCGATGCTATTGCGGTTGGCCCAGTTCTCGCGGGCCTTGCCGAACACGATGAAGGCGGCGCCGGCATCGACGTCGCCGTCATTGCTGGCAGCCATGTCCACCGGGTTGGCGTCGTTGTCAGGGTAGCGGCCGCCCGCCGTCAGCAGCAGGTCGGCGAAGCCGTCCTGGTTGATGTCGCCGAACTCGACGATGCGGGTCAGGTTGTTGGTGGCGGTGCCGTAGATCTGCACCGCACGGCCGGCGTCCATCAGCTGCTGGATGTTCTGGATGGGCGCCCACTCGCCCGCCTGGCCGAACACCAGGTAGTACTTGCCATATGCCGTGCCGCCGGGCACGTTGGGATCGGAGCTGTGCTGGTAGGAGCCCACCACGAAGTCCGGCGTGCCGTCCCCGTCGACGTCACCCACGCCCTCGATCTGTTGGCCAGCCCATAGTCGCCCGAAGTCGTTGTTGACCTGACCGGGGTCGATCTGCACCGAGGCCTCGGTGCTGAAGTCCAGCGTCGTCGTGTTGCTGACACCGGCGAAGTAGGTCGTGACGGCCGCGTTGGCCGACTTGATGGCCTGGCTGTCCACCGTCAGGTAGTAGCCGCCGGCCAGCGCCAGGTCGGCGCCCGGGTTGACCACGACCTTGTAGCCGTTGAAGCTGACGTTGCCGCCCTGGCTGCCATTGGTGCCGTCGCTGTCGGCCACGTCGAAGGATTCGATCAGCCGGCCTGTGTTGCTCCACAGCTTGATGAACTGCGTGCCGGGCGTGCCGGTGCCGGCGGCCACGGTCTCGCTGAAGGTGATCTCCAGGTTGTCGGTGATGGCGACTTTCAGCGAGCCGTCCACCGCGTTGCCGCCCGCCACCGTCACCAGGCCGTTGGCGGTGGTGAAGTTGAAGGCGCCCTGCGCGGTGTAGCCGGTGGCGCTGTTGCCGCTCAGGTCGGTCAGCGAGCCCGGCGCGACGTAGATGTCGTGGCCGGTGTTGTAGGTCAGGTTGGCAGCGGGATTGAGCGTGACGGTCTTGTTGTTGACTGTCAGCACGCCGCCTTGGTCGCCGGTGAGGGTGTAGACGCCATTCACCGCCGTCTGCACGCCGCTCCAGGCGAAGGTCTCCACCGGTGTGCCGTTGTAGCTGCTGGTCAGGCGCAGCTGGATGGACCCGCTGGTGCCGAGTTGAAGCGTTTCGTCGGACTGGAAGACGATGGCGTTCTCGACCGAGACGCCGGTGGCGTCGTCGACCGGCGTGTGCAGCCGGGCCGCATTGGTGAGCACCGGACCGGTCGAGTCGGCGGCGGTGGTGAAGGTGAAGCTCTTGGCCACGCCGGCGTTGAATGCGTTGCCAGCCAGGTCCTGCATGCCGCTGAGCGTCACCGTCGTCAAGGTGTTGCCCGCAAAAGTGGTGCCGAAGTTCAGGCCGTAGACGGTGGTGCTCTGGCCTTCGGCGTTCCCGCTGCCCGGGTAGTAGACCGAGCCGCCGCGGCTGCCCAGGCCCGTTTGCAGGTCAAAGCTCTCCAGCACCACGCCGCCTTGTGACACGTTGATGGTTCCGTAGGGCTTGATGTTCTCGTTGAAGGTGAAATCCAGCCGGAAGACCGGTGGGTTGGCGGCGGTGTTGGTGGGCGCCACGAAGACGCCTGTGCTGCCGCCGGCCGTGGCGATGTTGACTGAACCACCGCTGAAGCTGAGCAACGCGTTGGCGTTCAGCGTTGGTGCGTTCACGTCGTTCAGCGCTGAGCCGGTGGTGCTGAAGTTCCACGCCGTGCTGCTGCTGATGCCCGCGAAGTAGTTGCCCGCCAGGTCCTTGATGGCGGTTGGGTCGATGGTGACGTAGTAGCTGGTGCTCGGCGTCAGCGGGTTGAACGCAAAGATCTGCAGGCTGCTGTTGGCGACGGTGCTCCAACTGCCCAGCATCGCTTTGCCACCCTGGCTGCCCAGGCCTGTGGCCATGTCGAAGCGCTCCACCAGCGCACCGGTGGCCTGGTTGTAGAGGCTGACATAGCCCGTGCCCATGACCACCGTCTCGGTGAAGCTGGTGTGCAGGTCGGGGTTCTGCGTCAGCGGCACGTTGGTGGCGTTGTCCCTGGGGAAGGCATAGCCCACGTTGTAGTCGCTGCGCAGCGTGGGTGCGGTGTTGTCGCGCTGCACGACGACGCTGTTTCCCCAGCCGTCGGCCTTGCCGAAGACGATATAGCCGCTGCCGCTGCGTTCTTGCTGCCCGTTCGGGCCGGGTAGGTCGAAGCCGGGGCCGCCGATGGCCACGTCGTCGTAGCCGTCACCGTTGACATCGCCGATGCCGGCCACGTCGTTGCCCAGGCGAAGTGGGTTGGCCGCGTCGGAGCTGATCACGACGCCACGGCTGGTGGACATGCCATTGGTGGTGAGGTCACCGCCGTAGGCGCCGCCGAACATCAGATACACCTTGCCGGTGTTGGCGCCGTTTTGCAGGCCGTTCGCCCAGCCGTTGGCGACGGCGAAATCGCCATAGCCGTCGCCGTTGATGTCGCCCACGCCGACGATGCTGGTGAAGCCCACCTGATCGAAGTTGTCGACGTTCAGCCGGAAGCCGTTGGCCGCACTGCTGGCGAAGGTTGTGGTGTTGGTGAGGTCTACGTTGTCCCAGGTGGTGCGCCCGTAGATGATGTTCATCTGGTTCTGGTTGCCCGGAACCGGCGCCGCCATGTCGGCGATGCCATCGCCATTGATGTCGCCGATGCCCGTCAGGCCCTGGTTGTAGGCGATGTAGTCGCGCAGCCCGACAAGGTCGCCCGAGCCCACGCTGCTGACCGTGAAGCCCCGGCTGCCCAAATTGTTGAGGTCGAACTGACCGTTCATCGACGTCGTCCCGAAGACGACGAACGCCGAGCCGACTTGGTTGATGATGATGTCGTCGATGCCGTCCTGGTTGACGTCGCCCGCGTTCTCCACCCTCCAGCCGGCGTACTTGTCGATGCCGGCGCTGACGAGCGTGGCGCCGTCGTCGTAGTTGAAAGAGAACGCGCTGAGCTGGGGCGTCGGGTTGATCTGCGTGACCACCACGCCCGGCGTGTAGTACAGCTTGCCTCCGTCGGCAGAAGTCAACAGCTTGTAGGTGACGCCGTTGAGGACGGCGTCCGGCGCGGTGGCGATGTCGCTCCACTCGCCGTAGATGTCGATGGTGTCGGTGCCTGGCGTGCCCTTGACCACCAGCGTCTTGTCCGCATCGGTCATTTCGGCCAGCTTCTGCGTCGACAGCACCAGCTTGTTGGCGGTGGCGGAGCCGGCAGCGAGGTCGATCTCCTCGATGTTGGTCAGCGAACTGGGCGCCAGCACCGGCGTGTTGATGGTGCCGCTGAACTGGAAGTAGACCTTGTCGTAGCCGCGCCCACCGTCCACGCCGGTGAAGCTCATGCTGTTCATGCGAATCAGGTCGTCGCCGTCGCCGGTGATGGCGCCGCCGTTGGTGGCCACCAGCACGTCGTCGGCCGCCGAGGTGCCGATGGCGATGCTGCCGCCCAGCTCGTTGGTGATCTTCATCGTCACCTCGGAGACCACTTGCAGCGTCGCGCTGCCCTTTTGCAGCACGGTGTAGATGCGGCCGTCGGCATCCGACTCCAGCCCCTTGGCCACCCAGCCGCCGTACAGGTTGAGCACGTCGCCCAGGTCGCCCATCACGGTGACGCGGTCGGTGTCCGACAGCGCCAGTACCGAGGCCTCGTCCAGGCGCACGGTCTGGTTTCCGTTGCCGCGCAGGTCCAGCGTCTCGAAGCCCTTGACCACGCCGCCGGCAGCGACCGTCAGGTCCACATCGCCGGCGAGGCTGTTGGTGCCGTTCGCCGTGGCGGTGATGCCGCCGTCGGCGTCCACAACTGCGATGACCAGTGTGTCGGTGCCGGTGCCGCCGAACACGCGCAGGTCGGCCGCGTCGTAGTGCACCAGGTCGTTGCCGGCACCCGCGTCGATGATGTCGGCGCTCGCGCCGCCGTCGATCGTGTCGTTGCCAGCATCCGCCTTGATCGCGTCCTGGCCGGTGGTGCCGATGATCGAGTCGTCGCCGCTGGTGCCACGGGTCAGCGCGGTCTGCGTGACGCCGCCGGTCAGGATCAGGCCGGTCGTGAGCGTGCCGTCGACAAAAACCACGTCGTTGGCATCGCCTGCGATGGTCACCGTGCCGCCGCTGGCGCCCGAGCTTGCCAGCGAGGCCTCGTCGAGGATCAGGTAGTTGCCGCCGGTGACGTTGAGGTCGATGGTCTCGAAGCCGGTGATCGTCGGCCGCAGCGCGCCCACCGCCGGGCGGCCGGGATCCTGCAGGTCGACGATCTCGCCGTCTGTCACCACGCGCAGCGTGTCGTTGCCGGCGCCGCCGGCCAGGCGGGTGTCTGCGGCGTCGTAGATGAGGACATCGTCGCCGTCGCCACCGTCCATCAGGTCGCTGCCCGCGCCGCCGATGAGCGTGTCGTCGCCACCCATGCCGCGGATGTCGTCGCCGCCAGTGCTGCCGGTCAGCGTTTCGCTGGCGCTGCTGCCGACGATCTGGTCGCCCTTGACCATCTTCAGGCCGCCCAGCACGGTGACCTGCGTGCCGTCGGTCGCATAGCCGATGAACTTGTTGTACGTGACGCCGGCCAGCAGCTGCGAGCCGCGCGCCTCCCAGTTGCCGGCCAGCCGCACCGAGTCGCCCACGTCGCCGGTGACGATCAGCGTGTCGGTCTCGTCGGACAGCGCCTGGATGTCGTCCGGGTTGGCCACCAGCGTGTTGTTGCCATTGCCGGTGATGTCGATCTTCTCGATGCCGGTGACGACGTTGTTGGCGATCTCCGTCAGGTCCAGCGTGCGGCTGGTGCCCTGCAACTGCAGCGTGTCGCTGCCCACGCCGCCGGAGACCACGGCGTCATCGGCGTCGTAGACCAGCAGGTCGTCGCCGGCGCCGCCGAGCAGCATGTCGTTGCCCGCGCCGCCGTCCAGCACGTCGTTGCCAGCCAGTGCGTTCAGTGTCTGGTTGCCGGCGCCGGCCGTCATCGCGTTGGCTAGCGCGGTGCCGGTGTAGGTGATGGCCACGACCACCGCCGCTGCGATGGTCAGCGTCTGGCCGCCCAGCGTGTAGCTCGTGTAGCCGCCGGCGGTGGCGCCCTGCGCCCAGTTGCCCAGCAGCGCGACGCTGTCGCCAGCGTCGCCCTCGATGCGCACGTTGGCGCTGCTGTTCAGTGCTGCCACGTTGGCGGCAGTGGCGGTGAGGGTGAAGTTGCCAGCGCCGGCCACCAGGTCAATGACCTCGATGTCCGTGACGGTGTTGCCGGCCACGTTGTTGAGGTTCAGGTTGGTCGACACGCGCAGCGTGTCCGTGCCGTCGCCCCCGTCAGCGACGACGTCGGCGCTGTCGTACACGAGGGTGTCGTCGCCCGCGCCGCCGCGCAGCACGTCGGCGCCCGCGCCGCCGTCCAGCGTGTCGTTGCCGCCCAGGCCGCGGATCACGTCGGCCCCGGCGGTGGCGCCCGGCAGCGGGTTGGCGCTGTCGCCGTCGCCGTTGGGGTCGTCCACCACCACGCTGACGGCGATGGCCGTCTGCAGGCGCACCGTAGCGCCACCGTTGGTGTAGGTCGTGTAGCCGCCGGCCGTGCTGCCGGTGACCCAGCTGCCGACCAGGAAGACCTGGTCGCCTGTATTGCCCAGCACGTCCAGCGCGTCGGTGTCGGACATTGCCAGCACCGAGGCCGCATCGATGACCAGCGTGTTGGCGCCACCGCCCGTGATGTTGATGGCCTCGATGCCGCTGATCGTCGGCCGCAGGCCGCCTGCGGCCGGTCGAGCCAGGTCTCCGAAGTCGAGCACCACGCCGCTGGCGCTGCCGCGGAACAGCAGCGTGTCGGTGCCGGTGCCGCCGTCGGCCAGCACGTCGTCTTCGTCGTAGACCAGCGTGTCGTCGCCACTGCCGCCGGTGAGCGTGTCGGCGCCCGCGCCGCCATCCAGCGTGTCGTTGCCGCCGCCGCCGTCCACCGTGTCGGCGCCCTCGCCACCGGTGAGCGTGTCGTTGGTGGCGCTGCCGGCGTACACGATGTCCAGCGTGATGGCCGGGTCGACCAGCACGGTGGCCGTGCTGCCGCCGACGCTCAACGTGAACTTGACGTAGGACTGCGTGGCGCCGCCGTTGTAGCTGACCGGCTGCGTGCCGGTGCTGACCCAGTTGCCGCTGAGCGTCACCTTGTCGCCGGCGTCGCCGTGGATCTTCAGCGTATCGGTCGTGTCCGAGAAGGCCAGCACGTCGGCGCCGTTGAGCTGAATCTCCTGCACGCCGTGGCCGGTCAGGTCCAGCTCCTCGATGCCGATGAAGCGGTCGTCGCTGATGGCCGTGAAGTCGACGGGCGTGTTGTCCGCGATGGTCAGTGTGTCGGTGCCGGCGCCGCCGTCCACCCGCGTGTCGTTGGCATCAAACAGCAGGTTGTCGTTGCCAGCGCCGGCCAGCAGCGTGTCGCTGCCGGCGCCGCCGACCAGCACGTTGGCGCCGTCGGTGCCGGTGATGTGGTCGTCCCCGGCGCCGCCGATGACGTTCTCGAAGTTGCGCAGGACGTCGATGCCGATACCCGCGCCGGTTGCCGTCTGTGTGGCCAGGTTGACGATGACGGGTGCAGTCTGTTCGCTGTAGTCGACGGTGTCGGTGCCGCTGCTGCCGTCGAGCACGTCGTTGCCTGAGCCAGCGGTGACGGTGTCGTCACCGATGCCGGCGTCGACGCTGTTGTTGCCTTCGCCGGCCGAGAGGGTGTCGTTGCCGGCGCCGCCGTCCAGCGCGTCGTTGCCGTCGCCGCCGATCAGGATGTCGTTGCCGTCGCCGCCTGACAAGATGTCGTTGCCGGTGCCGCCGTCCAGCAGGTCGTTGCCCGTGCCGCCGATCAGCGTGTCGTCGCCGTCAGCGCCGTAGATCGCATCGTCGCCCTCGCCACCGTCCAGCGTGTCGTTGCCGCTGCCGGTGCTGTTGGCGGTGTCGCCCCCGTAGAGCGTGTCGTTGCCGGTGTCGCCTTGCAGCGTGTCGTTGCCCGCGCCGCCGATCAGCGTGTCGTTGCCGCCGCCGCCGTCGCCATCGTCATCGCCGCCACCGGCGTCGAAGGTGTCGTCGCCGCCGTTGCCGCTGTAGACGTCGCTGCCGCTGCTGCCGATGCTGGTCTGGCCGGTGTCGTCGGAGTTGAAGATGTAGCCGACCGTGATGCCGGCCTGCACCTTCAGCGTGGCGCCGTTGTAGGTGTAGACGTTGTAGGTGGTGCTACCGATGACCTCCGTCGGGATGCCCGTGGTAGGCCAGTTGGCGCCCACCAGGCGCACGCTGTCTTCTGCGCCGCCGTTGATGATCAGCGTGCCGGTCGCGAGGCCGCCGGTCATCGCGCGGATGTCGGCGTCCGACAGCTTGACGTACTGCACGCCGGTGTCAGTGATGTCGATGATTTCTAGGTTCTGTAGCACCTCGTCGCGCACCAGCGTCAGGTCCAGTGTGGTGATGCCCGCGCGCACGAGCAGCGTGTCGGTGCCGCCACCGCCGTCCACCAGCGCGTCGTTCTCGTCGAAGATGATGGTGTCGTTGCCGTCGCCGCCGTTGATGGTGTCGCCGCCGTCGGCGCCGTCGATGAAGTTGTCGCCGGCGCTGCCGATGAGGATGTCGGCGCCACCGGAGCCGACGATGTTTTCGATGTTGGCGAGCGTGTCGGTGCCGGCTGTGGAGCCTGCCTGGCTGACGCCTTGCGAGGTGCCTGCCAGCACGTTGTACGCGTAGTCGATGCTGTTGACCCGCACCGTCACGCTGTGCGTGGTGCTGCCCAGGTTGACGATGACGGGGCCGTTGATGTCGCTGTACGACAGCGTGTCGATGTCGGCGCCGCCGTCGACGCTGTCGTTGCCCGCGCCGCCGCGCAGCGTGTCGTTGCCCGCGCCGCCGTTGAGCGTGTCGTTGCCAGCATTGCCCCAGATGATGTTGGCGTTGGCGTCGCCGGTCAGCACGTCGTTGCCGCTGCCGCCGGCGAGGTGCTCGATGTTGATCAGCGTGTCGGTGCCGATGCTGGTGCCCGCGGCGGTGCTGGTGGCCAGGTTGGCGGTGACGATGGCGCTCTGGTCCGAGTAGTCGGCGATGTCGCCGTCGGTGCTGCCGTTGCCTTGCGTGCCGCCGTCGAGGCTGTCGTTGCCCGCGCCGCCGCGCAGCGTGTCATTGCCGGCGCCGCCTTGCAGCGTGTCGTTGCCCGCGCCGCCGGAGAGCAGGTCGTTGCCGTCGTTGCCGGCCAGCAGGTTGTCGCCGTTGTCGCCGGTCAGGCTGTCGTTGCCGCTGCCGCCCTGCACGTTCTCGAAGCCGCTGAGCGTGTCGGTGCTGCCCAGGCCGTCGCTGGCCGTGCCGGCGAGCAGGTTGACGGTGACCGCGCCGGTGCTGGCGCTGTAGATGACGGTGTCGGTACCGCCGCCGCCAATCAGCGTGTCGTTGCCGGCGCCGCCGGTGATGCTGTCGTTGCCCAGGCCGCCGTCGAGGCGGTTGGCGCCGGCGTCGCCCACCAGCGTGTCGTTGCCGCTGCCGCCGGTCAGGTTCTCGATGGACACATAGGTGTCGGTGCCGCCGCTGCCGTCGGTCGCGGCGCCGGTGGCCAGGCTGGCGATGACGGCATTGGTCTCGGCGCTGTAGTCGGCCGTGTCGGTGGCGGCGCCGCCATCCAGCAGGTCGTTGCCGGCGCCGCCGGCCAGCGTGTCGTTGCCCAGGCCGCCGGACAGGCTGTCGTTGCCGCTGCCGCCGGTGAGTACGTTGAACTCGTCGTTGCCGGTGCCGATGGCGTCCGCGCTGCCGGTGAACACGAGGTTCTCGACGTTGGCGCCCAGCGTGTAGACCGCCAGTGCGGTGCGCACGGTGTCGCTGCCGCCGCCACCGAGTTCGGTGACGGTGTCGCCGGCGTCGTCCACCACGTAGGTGTCGTCGCCGAGGCCGCCGGTCATTGCGTCGGCACCGGTGCCGCCGACAAGCGTGTCGGCGCCGGCGTTGCCGATCAAAGTGTCATTGCCGGCTCCGCCGTCCAGCGTGTCGTTGCCGCTGCCGCCGGTGATGACGTTGTCCAGCGCATTACCGGTGCCGGTGAAGGCAGCGGAGCCCGTACCGTTGAAGGCGGGGTTGGTGTAGGTGAGGTTCTCGACGTAGGCGCCGAGGGTGTAGCTGGTCAGCGTGGTGCGGACTTCGTCGGTGCCTTCGCTGGCCGCTTCGGTAACGACGTCGCCCGTTGCGCTGACGTGATAGGTGTCGTTGCCGGCACCGCCACTCAGGGCGTCGTTGCCGGCGCCGCCGTCCAGCAGGTCGTTGCCGTCGCCGCCGCTCAGCATGTCGTCGCCGGCCAGGCCGTACAGGCTGTCATCGCCGGTGCCGCCGGTGATGAGGTTGTCCAGCGTGTTGCCAACGCCGCTGGCGCTGCCACCGGTCATCGTCAGGTTTTCGACGTTGGCGCTCAATGTGTAGCTGGCGAGCGCGGTGCGCACTTCGTCCGTGCCTTGGCTGGTCGCCTCGACGACGGTGTCGCCGGCCGCGTCGACGATGTAGACATCGTTGCCTTGGCCGCCGGTCAGCGTGTCGTTGCCGGCGCCGCCGTCCAGCAGGTCGTTGCCGACATTGCCGGTGATGACGTTGTCCATCCCGTTGCCGGTGCCGGTGGCATTGGCGGTGCCGGTGAAGGTGAGCTTCTCGACGTTGGCCGTCAGCGCGTAGTTGGCCAGCGTGGTGCGCACCTCGTCGTTGCCCTCGTTGGGGTTCTCGACAACGACGTCGTTGGCGTCCGCCACCACGTAGATGTCGTCGCCTGCGGTGCCGGTGCGGGTGTCCGCTGTGCCGGTCATGGTGACGGTGATGATTTGCTGCGTGCCATCAGCTGTGGCGACGGTGATGCTGTCGCTGTAGGCCATGCCAGTGACGAACTCGTCGTGAGCCGTGCCCATCGTGTACGTCCACACGCCCGCGGCATCGATGCTGAACGTGCCATAGCCGTTGCTGCCGGCCACGCCGGTCTGCGCCACGAAGGCGCCCGAGCCGTCCACGTCGGTGGCGGCGAGCGTGCCGCCGGTGCTCTGTGCGGTATCTGTTTCGGTCAGCGCTGCGGTGCTGGTGCCGGTGATGACGGCCGCGTCGTTGCTGCCGATGATCGCGACGGTGATGACCTGCTGCGTGCCATCGGCGGTAGCCACGGTGAGGCTGTCGGTGTAGGACTGGCCGCCGACGAAGGCATCGTGGGCGCTGCCCATCGTGTACGTCCAGACGCCGCTCGCGTCGATGCTGAAGCTGCCATAGCCACTGCTGCCGGCTACGCCGGTCTGCGCGACGAAGGTGGCCGCGCTGTCCACGTCGGTGGCGCTCAGCGTGCCGCCGGTGCTCTGCGCCGCATGGGTTTCGGTCAGCGCCGCGGTGCTGGTGCCGGTGATGACGGCGGCGTCATTGCTGCCGGTGAGGGTGATGGTGATGAGCTGCTGCGTGCCATCGGCCGTGGCGACGGTGAGGCTGTCGGTGTAGGTCTGGCCGTCGACGAAAGCGTCCTGCGCGTTGGCCATCGTGTAGGTCCACACGCCGGCCGCGTCGATGCTGAATGTGCCGTAGCCGTTGCTGCCTGCCACGCCGGTTTGCGCGACGAAGGCGGCCGATCCGTCCACGTCGGTCGCACTCAGTGTGCCGCCGGTGCCTTGCGCGGCATCGCTCTCGGTCAGCGCAGCCGTGCTGCTGCCGGTGATGACGGCGGCGTCGTTGCTGCCCGTGATCGTGACGGTGATGACTTGCTGCGTGCCGTCGGCGGTGGCGACAGTCAGGCTATCGGTGTAAGCCTGGCCGCCGACGAACTCGTCGTGCGCGCTGGTCAGCGTGTACGTCCACACGCCGGCGGTGTCGATGCTGAACGTGCCATAGCCGTTGCTGCCGGCCACGCCGGTTTGCGCGACGAAGGCCGCTGAGCTGTCGACATCCGTCGCGCTCAGCGTGCCGCCGATGCTTTGTACGGCGTCGGTTTCGGTCGGTGCGGCGGTGCTGGTGCCGGTGATGACGGAGGCGTCGTTCGTCCCAGTGATCGTGACGGTGATGACCTGCAGCGTGCCATCGGCGGTGGCGACGGTGAGGCTGTCGGTGTAGGTCTGGCCGGCGACGAAGGCGTCGTGCGCGCTGCCCATCGTGTAGGTCCACACGCCGGCGGTGTCGATGCTGAAGCTGCCATAGCCGTTGTTGCCGGCCACGCCAGTTTGCGCCACAAAGGCGGCGGAGCTGTCCACATCTGTGGCACTCAGCGTACCGCCGGTGCTCTGCGCGGCATCGGTCTCGGTCAGCGCGGCCGAGCTGGCACCGGTGATGACGGCGGCGTCGTTCGTGCCCGTGATCGTGACCGTGATGACCTGCTGAGTGCCATCGGAGGTAGCCACGGTGAGGGTGTCGCTGTAGGCCTGGCCGGCGACGAAGGCATCGTGAGCGCTGCCCATCGTGTAGGTCCACACGCCGGCGGTGTCGATGCTGAAGCTGCCATGGCCATTGCTGCCGGCCACGCCGGTCTGAGCGATGAACGCGGCCGAGCTGTCCACGTCGGTGGCGGCCAGCGTGCCGCCGGTGCTCTGCGCAGCATCGGTTTCGGTCAGCGCGGCGGCGCTAGTGCCGGTGATGACTGCAGCGTCGTTCGTGCCGGTGATCGTGACGGTGATGATCTGCTGCGTGCCATCGGCCGTGGTGACGGGGAGGCTATCGGTGTAGGTCTGGCCGGCGACAAAGGCGTCGTGCGCGCTGGTGATCGTGTACGTCCACACACCGGCCGCGTCGATGCTGAACGTGCCGTAGCCGTTGCTGCCAGCCGCGTTTGTCTGCGCGACGAAACTGGCGGTGCTGTCGACATCGCTGACGGCCAGCGTGCCGCCCGTGCTTTGGGCAGCATCCGTCTCGGTCACCGAGGTGGTGCTGCTGCCGGTGATGACGGCAGCGTCGTTGGTGCCGGTGAGCGTGACGGTGATGACTTGCTGCGTGCCGTCTGCGGTGGCAACAGTCAGGCTGTCGGTGTAAGCCTGGCCGCCGGCGAACTCGTCGTGCGCGCTGGTCATCGTGTACATCCACACGCCGGCCGCATCGATGCTGAACGTGCCGTAGCCATTGCCTCCGGCCACGCCGGTTTGCGCGACGAAGGCGGCCGATCCGTCCACGTCGGTCGAACTCAGTGTGCCGCCGGTGCCTTGCGCGGCATCGCTCTCGGTCAGCGCAGCCGTGCTGCTGCCGGTGATGACTGCGGCGTCGTTGCTGCCCGTGATCGTGACGGTGATGATTTGCTGCGTGCCGTCGGCCGTGGCCACGGTGAGGCTGTCGGTATAGGTCTGGCCGCCGACGAAGGCATCGTGCGCGCTGCCGAGCGTGTACGTCCACACGCCGGCGGCATCGATGCTGAAGCTGCCGTAGCCGTTGTTGCCGGCCGCGCCGGTTTGGGCGACGAAAGCTGGCGAGCTGTCCACGTCTGTCGATGCCAGCGTGCCGCCGGCGCTCTGCACCGCATTGCTCTCGGTCAGCGTGGCGGTGCTCGTGCCGGTGATGACCGCCGCGTCGTTGGTGCCGGTGATCGTGACGGTGATGATCTGCTGCGTGCCGTCGGCCGTGGCGACGGCGACGCTGTCGGTGTAGACCACACCGGCGACGAGCGCGTCCTGCGCGCCGTTGAGGCTGTAGCTCCACAGGCCGGCGGCATCGATGCTGAACGTGCCGTGGCCGTTGCTGCCGGCGGCGCCGGTTTGTGCCACGAAGGCGGCCAAGCTGTCCAAGTCGGTGGCGGCCAGCGTGCCGCCGGTGCTCTGCGCGGCGTCAGTCTCGGTCAGCGCGGCGGTGCTGGTGCCGGTGATGACGGCGGCGTCGTTGGTGCCGGTGATCGTGACGGTGATGTCCTGCTGCGTGCCGTCGGCCGTGGCGACCGTGAGGCTGTCGGTGTAGGTCTGGCCGGCGACGAAAGCGTCGTGCGCCCCGCCCATCGCGTACGTCCACACGCCGGCGGCATCGATGCTGAAGCTGCCGTAGCCATTGCTGCCGGCTACGCCGGTCCGGGCGATGAACGCGGCTGAGCTGTCGACGTCGGTGGCGCCCAGGGTGCCACCGGTGCTTTGCGCTGCATCGCTTTCCGTCAGCGCGGCGGTGCTGATGCCCGTGATGACGGCAGCATCGTTGGTGCCGGCAATGGTGACGGTGATGACCTGCTGCGTGCCATCGGCGGTGGCGACCGTGACGCTGTCGGTGTAGGCCTGGCCGCCGACGAAGGCATCGTGCGCGCTGCCCATCGTGTACGTCCACTCACCCGCAGCGTCGATGCTGAAACGGCCGTAGCCGTTGTTGCCGGCGACGGCAGTCTGGGCGACGAAGGCGGCGGAGCTGTCCACATCGGTGGCGTTCAGCGTGCCGCCGGTGCTCTGCACAATGTTGCCTTCGGTCAGCGTGACCGTGCTGGCGCCGGTGATGACAGCGGCGTCGTTGGTGCCGGTGATCGTGACCGAGATGACATGCGGCGTGCCGTCGGCCGTGGCGACGGTCACGCTGTCGGTGTAGACCACGCCCGCCACCAGGGCGTCCTGAGCGCCGTTCAAGCGGTAGCTCCACACGCCGGTGGCGTCGATGCTGAACCTGCCGTGGTCGTTGCTGCCCGCCACGTCGGTCTTGGTCACGAAGGCAGCCGAACTGTCCACGTCGGTCGCGCTCAGTGTGCCGCCGGTGCTTTGCGCGGCGTTGGTCTCGGTCAGCGCGGCGGTGCGGGTGCCGGTGATGACGGCAGCGTCGTCGGTTCCGGTGATGGTGACGGTGATGACCTGCTGCGTGCCGTCAGCGGTGGCCACCGTGAAACTGTCCGTGTAGGTCTGCCCCCCCACGAACGCGTCGTGCGCGCTGCCCGTGGCGTAGGTCCAGGCGCCCGACGCATCGATGCTGAAGCGGCCATGGCCGTTGCTGCCCGCCACGCCGGCCTGCGCCACGAAGCTCGCTGGCTCGGCCGGGTAGGCTGCCTGCAGCGTGCCGGCGGTGGTTAGCGTGGTGTTGGTTTCGGTGAGGTTGCCC
Organism: Pelomonas dachongensis; assembly: GCF_043555865.1. NCBI lineage: Bacteria > Pseudomonadati > Pseudomonadota > Betaproteobacteria > Burkholderiales > Sphaerotilaceae > Roseateles > Pelomonas dachongensis. The sequence goes on along the minus strand of NZ_JBIGHY010000002.1, from coordinate 331,185 downwards.
GCTGCTGTGCCGGTGACGTTGAGCCCCGAACTGAGCACCACGCCGGCGCCGAGTTCCAGTCGCAGAGTCTGGCCGTCGAGCACGCGGGTGTAAACCGTGCTGCCGTCCACGGTGCCCACCAGCGTCCATTGCTCGGTCACCACCACGCGGTCGCCGGCATCGCCGGTGATGCGCAGGGTGTCGCTGCCCGCAGGCAGCAGCGCGCGGACCGCCTCGGCCGAGAGCGCCACTTGCGACGCCGAACCGAGCGGACCGTCCCGCAGGTCCAGCGCCTCGATGTTGCGCAGCACGACGCCGCCCGTCGTGAGGTTCGCGTCGCCACGCAGCTGCAGCGTGTCGTTCCCGGCGCCGCCGTCGATCAGCACGTCGTTGCCGTCGAAGACCAGCGTATCGTTGCCGTCTCCGCCGCTCAGCTGGTCGCGCCCCGCGCCGCCATTGATGAGGTCGTTGCCGCTGCCGCCCAGCAGCGATTCATCTCCGGCGCCACCCACCAGTGCGCCACCGGCGGAGGGGGCGGTGAGGGTGGCGACCAGCTCGACGCCGGTCGCCAGGCGCAGCACCACGGTGCCGTTTTGACCGTCGGGCCGGCTGTAGTCGTTGAAGCCCGCGGGCGTCGTCGGGCCGTTGCTGGGCGTCCAGACTTCGGTGACCCGGATCTGGTCTCCCGCATCGCCGTCGACGCGCAGCACGTCCTCGCCGGCCGGCAGCATGGCGCGAACCGCCGCGCTGGACAGATCGACCGCCGCGGCGCTGCCGCGCAAGTCCAGCACCGAGAGGTTGCTCAGCACGACCGTGCTGGCGCCGAGGTTGGCGTCGCCGGTGAGGCGCAGCGTGTTGCTGCCGGCGCCCCCGTCGACGCTGAGGTCGCTGGGGTCGTAAACCAAGGTGTCGTCGCCGGCACCGCCGTTGAGCTGGTCCCGCCCCGCTCCGCCATCCAGCACGTCGTTGCCGCTGCCTCCTTGGAGCGCGTCATTGCCGGCGCCGCCGGTCAGTACGCTGTCTGCAGGGCCGGCCATGATGGTCGAGGCGTCCTGCAGCGTCAACTCCGCCGACGATTCACCCGCCACGCCGTTGACCACCGTCACCAGCTGCACCGACAGCGTGTCGTCCGCCTGCCGTGTGGTGTCGCGGTTGATCGGCACGGGCACCGTCGCCGTGGTGGCGCCAGCGGGCACCGTGACGCTGTACACGCCCGCCGCGATGCGACCATCTTCCGAGCCGCTGACCTGCACGCTCACCGTCACGTCGATGGTGGTGGGCGTCGACAGCACCACCGGCACCTGGGCCGAGCCGGCGCTCTCGTCCACGACGACATCACGCACCGACACCGTGGGCACGAGCAGCGGTGCCGGCAGCGGAGCCCCCGGCACGGGCGCCGCCGGGGTCGGGCCGGGGCTGCTCGGCTCCGGGGGCGGCGGCAGCGGCGCGGGAGCGGTCGTCGGGCCGGCAGACGGGGACGACGTGCCGCCACTGCCCGAGATGGGCGCCAGCGACGTGCCGCCCGCGAAGCCCGGAAGCGCTGCACCCGCAAAGCCCGCCAGACCGGCCAGGCCCGCCGGGGAGCCCGTCGAAGCCAGCATGGCCGCGTTCCCGGCCAACGGGCTGCTGCTCGCTGCGACGTCCAGGCTACCCGCCGCCCCCCCCACGCCCGCGCCGGCGCCTGCCAGCGTGGTGATGGACGTGACCTGCGCTGCCGACGGCGAGTCCGTGCTGCGCACCGTCTCCAGGCCGGCCTGCATCGTGATGCCGGCACTGCCCACGCTCAGCGGGCTGCCGTCCAACTGGCTGGCGCTTTGCACCGTGACGCCGGCACCCGGCGTCGCCACCGCGGCGCTGACGCCAATCGGCAGCACTGTCGTTTCCTGGGTGGTCGGGTGGACGCTCACCCCCACGCCCTGGCCCTTGGCCACGACGCGCCCGGCCGGCGTGTCGATGGCGATGCCGAGCATGTCCGGGCTTTCGCCCACGACGATCGTGCCCGCCACCAGGCGGATGCCCACCAGCTGCTCGTCGCCAGCCGCATTGGCCTGCATCAGCAGCCGCGACTGGGCTCCCAGCGTGGCGGAGACGGTGCGTTCTTCGCTGCCCTGCGTGCCCGTGCGCAGCAGGTCCAGCTTCAGCGCGCCGGCGTCGCCGCTTTCCACCACGTCGCCCTCCAGCAGCAGGTCGCCGGGGCGCAGCGCCACCACCGCCCCGTCCCGCAGCACCCGGGCGGTGGTACCGGCCTCGCGCACCTTGCCCACCATGGGCGGCGGGGCGTCGGCGGTGGCCGCCGGAGCGGCTGGCGCCGCCTGCGCCCCTGCTTCGCCGGCCTGCGCGGCTTGCACCTCACCGGCGGCGAGCAGCTGCTTCGCCTCAGGGTTGCTGGCTTCGGTGGCGTTCTGGGGCGCCTGGGGGGCTTGTTGCACTGCGACCATGGTGGAGAAGACTCTGAAAGAACGTCAAAAACGAAACCTCAGGGGCACGACGAGCGCCCCTGACAGTGGCGGGTGGGGTACTTCAAAGCGGGCTGCGCGGTACCTGGCCGTTCCCGGCAGGTGCCACGACAGCCGCCACCGCCGCCTCGCCGATCAGCGCATCTACCGTCATCCCGTGACGCGCGGCCTCGGGAGGGGCGCTGGCGGCGACGCGTGGCAGTCGTCGCGGGGAGGGCGGTTGGCGCGATCCGGCGAGTGGTTCTTCATGCGAGCGGGCGGTACGGTGGAGGGGCGGCCCCGAGTGGGGGATGGCGTCAGGGCGCGTTTGTCGTGCAGGCGTGGGCGCCCCCATGCGGGTAAAGCACGCGCTTGTTCTGGAAAAACCGGCGAATCGACTTCAGCAGCGCGGTTTGCGTGCGCAAGTGCCGGTTTTTCGCGCTCAGCAAGGCTGGGGGCACCCTTGACCTTTCACGGGGCGGTGCGGTCGGGCCGATGTGAAAATGCACGAAATGTTTCTGTATGCAACCGCCGCTTGCGGGCATGCCGCTCCCGCGGCGGCGCGGGCCGGCGGGGTTGCGGTACGCCAGTCCTGATGAACCTTAGCCTTCCCCTTACGCGCGCCCGACCCCGCCTGCTGCTGATCGACGACGATCCGGGGGCCCTGCGCGAGCTGGTGGCGATTCTGCAAAGTGATTTCGACGTGCAGCACGCGCTCGACGGGCGAAGCGGGCTCCATCGGGCGCAGGCGCTGCGTCCCGACCTGATCCTGCTGGATGTGGTGATGCCCGGCGCTGATGGCCATGTGGTGTGCCGGCTGCTCAAGGCCGATGCCAGCACGCGCGACATACCGGTCATCTTCCTGACGGGCATGCACGCCGTCGACGACCGTCTGCAAGGCCTGGCACTTGGCGCCGTCGACTATGTCGGCAAGCCCTTTGCCGCCGCCGAAGTGCGCGCGCGCGTGTACGTGCACCTTCGTCTGGCCGGGCGGCTGACCGCCAGCGATGCCGACCTCTCGGTGAGCGAGGGCGCTGAGCCGGCTTCGTTCGTGCAGGTCCAGGCCGCCATGCGCTACATCGCCGAGCATCTGGCCGACCTGCCCACGGTCTCTCAAATCGCCCAGAGCGTCGGCACGCACGAGGTGCGGCTGCTGGCCCTGTTCCGCCAGCAACTCGGCCTCACCGTGTCAGGCTACATCGCTGAAGAGCGCGTGCGCACCGGCTGCCGCCTGCTGGTGGAAACGCAGATGAGCGTGCAGGAGATCGCCACCGAAGTCGGCTACAGCAGCCCCGGCAACTTCATCAGCGCCTTCAAGGAACGCATGGGCGTTACGCCTAGAGCCTGGCGCGAGTCGGACCGCCCCGCGCTCGCCACCCCCGCGGCCGAGAGCCGCGGGCTGGGTTGATCGATGCGGAGATGGGGTTCATGGGGGGCGCTGTTCCTGCTGTGGCTGGTCTGCGCGGCGCCAACGTTCGCAGCCGAGCCGGCCGTGCGCTGGTCGGTCTGGGAGGACCGCAGCGGCGCCCTGCCGCTGGGCGAGGTGCAGGCCCGTGGCGCCGAGTTCCGCCCGGCCACGCAGCGCCTGCTGAACCCGGGCTATAGCACCTCGGCCTGGTGGCTGCGGCTGGACGTGGATGTGCCCGCCGGGGCTGCTGGGGAGCCGTGGGAGCGCTGGGTGGTGCTGGGGTCGGCGCGGCTGCCGCAGGTGCAACTGTGGACGCCGACGGCGGCGGGGTGGCAGCGCCAAGAGGCCGGCACGACCGTGCCGCATGCGCGCTGGCCCCTGGACACGCCCACCGCGAGCTTTGCGGTCCAACTGCCTGCTGGGCAGCCTGGTTCCGTCTACCTGCGCGTGGCCGGGCCCACGGCGCTGGTTCTGGACGCCGCGGTCTGCAAGCCGCGTGACTGCCAGCGCGACCAGGCCGCTCGGCTGGCGCTGGGCAGCGCAATCACGGCCTTCCTCGCGGTGGTGGTCATGGGGTGCCTGGCGATGGCCGGGATGCTGCGCCAGCCCGCCGCGCTGACGGTCGCCGGCTTCTCGCTCGTTTACGGCCTCTACGAGCTGGCCGAGCAGGGGCTGGCGTTTCAGTACCTGTGGCCGGAGTCGACCGGGTGGGCCACCCGGGGGCTGATTCCGCTGATCGCGCTGACCCACATGATGCGTGCGCTGGTGCTGTACGCGCTGGTGGCAGGCGACCTGCCACAGCGCTGGCTGCGCTGGCTGATGCTGGCGCTGGTGGCGTTGTATCCGCCCATCGTCGCGGCCGGCTGCTGGTACGAGCCGCGGGTTGTCGGGCCGGTGGTGTTGCCGTTGATGGTTGTCGGCGTGCTGCTGGGACCTGCGCTGGCATGGATGGCCTGGTGGCGCGGGGCCCGGCATGGTCTGCCGGTCGCCATGCTTCTGACCCTGACGCTGCTGGCGAGCCTGACGCGCTTTGCAGAGGCCACCGAGCTGCTGTCGCCCTCGGTATTCACGCTGTATCTCGTGCCGGCGGTCAGCGTGTTCAGCGGTCTGGCGATGCTGGCCATCCTGCTGTCGCACATGCGCAAGCTCGACCGCGAAGGGGCGGCAACCCTGGCGATGCTCGAAGAGAACCGCAAGAGCCAGGCGCAGCGAGCGCGGCTGCTGGCCTACATCGGCCACGACCTGCGCGCGCCGCTGGTCACCACGCTGAGCCATCTGCGCGAGCTGGAGCCGGCGCGTGACACGCCGCAGCGGGCCGCGCGCAGCGGCATCGAGCGCAGCGTCGCGCACCAGCTCGAACTGATCGACGAACTGGTGGCCCACGCGCGCTGCGAGACCGATCAGCTGGACCTGGTGCCAACGGCCTGCTTTCTCCACGGGCTGCTGCACGAGGTGGCCGAGCAGGGCCGGGGGCTGGCCGGGCTGCGTGGCAACCGCTTCGAGGCGCGCATTGCCGCTGAACTACCGGAGGTCGTGGCGGTGGATGCCAAGCGGCTGCGCCAGCTGCTGCTCAACCTGCTTTCCAACGCTGCCAAATACACCCACGGCGGATGTATCGGGCTGTTCGCCGGCCTGGAGCCAGGCCAGCCGGGCGCGCCGGGCCGCCTGCGCTGCGAGGTGGTCGACGAAGGCCCCGGCATCGCCGCCGCTGACTTGCCGCGCATCTTCGAGCCGTTCTGGCGAGCGCCTGACCAGGCCGGCAAGCCCGGCACTGGCCTGGGGCTGGCCATCGCGCTGCAACTGGCGCAGGCGATGGGCGGCACGATCGAAGTCAGCAGCCAGCCCGGTCAGGGCAGTCGCTTCCTGCTGACACTGCCGCTCAGCACGGCGGCAGCCGGCGAGGTCGCCTGGCCCAGCCTGGCGGCCGATGCACCCCGTCCGCTGGGGCGCGGCAGCCTCGCACTGGTGATCGATCCTGATGCCGGTTGCACCGAGCATCTGGCGGAGTTGCTGTATGCCGCCGAGTTCGATGTTCGGTCCATCGCTGATGGGGGGCAGGCGGCAGCCATGCTTGCCGAGCTGCGGCCCGCACTCGTCATCGTGGGCGACGTCGGGGCCGAGCCGGCCGGCCAGCTGCTGCGTGCCTGCCGGGCGCAGCTGGAGCCCCCCGTCGCCGTGCTTTATACCGGCCGCCCTCAGCCTGCGGGCGTGCCTGCCGAGCCCGACTTCACGGCGCGCTGTCTCAAGCCCATGACCGGCCCGGCCTGGTGGTCGCTGCTGAACGACCTGATGTCGCCGCCGGCATTGTCAGAGGGTAAAGAGGCTCACTCTTTGGCTTCTACAGTTACTTTGGCAGGGGCGTCCTGAACCGCGCTGGCCGCCCTGCGCCACCGCCGGACGGGTCGGCTTCGCGCGCGCCTCACGAAAGCCGCGCTTCAAAAGTGAAGCTGAGGGTCTGGTAGGCCCCCACTCGTGGCCGACAGGGGGGAGCGGTTAACACGCCGGGGCCGGCCTCCCAACGCAGGCCACGCGATGCCGGGTCAAGTTCGCAACGATCCCTTGAACCTGAAGCGCGTCGTGCGTCCATGCGATGCCGACGACACCGTCGGGAAGATTCAGCAGGGGTATCAGTCGCGCGCCCGCAGCGGTTGCGAGGTGCTGAAGTACGCACCATGCGGGTGTGGGTGAGCTGATGGGCCTGGTGCCGTGCGGGCCATGGCTGTCATGCAGCGCGAGCACCTCGACGCCCAGCGGTGACACGGCAGCGGCGTAGCCCACGGTCCAGCGCCAAACGCCGCAGCGTGCCGGGGGTCGGCATCTGCCAGCGGAAGCCGGCAGCCTTGCGGATTGGCTGCCGTGCCTTGGCCATACGGTTTGCGCCGGGGGGCGATGTTGATCGGGCCGAGGCCCAGCGAGGGAACAGGTTGCGTACGCTCTGCACGATGTGCGACCTCGCTTGGAGCGTCTGTCTGGCATCCTTGTGTAGAAAACAAGGAAGAAAGCCCTTGATTCGAAAGGAACTTCCCAAGAATCAAGGACTTAGATGCACCTGGTGGAGAGGAGGAGGATCGAACTCCCGACCTCCGCATTGCGAACGCGGCGCTCTCCCAGCTGAGCTACCCCCCCACGAGGGTCGCAGTATAGCCAGCCTGTCGGCCTGCTCAGGCGGGCAGCGAGACGGCGTCCAGCAGCTCGCTCTCGATCTGCAGCTGTGCCTTGTTCTGCTGTAGGGCCGGGCCGTCGACGAGGAAGGTGTCTTCGACGCGCTCGCCCAGCGTCGAGATCTTGGCGAGCTGCAGGTTGATGCCGTGGCGCGCCAGCACGCGGGCGATGGCGTAGAGCAGTCCGGCGCGGTCGCTTGTGGAAATGGTCAGCAGCCAGGCGGTGGCCTTCTCGTCAGGGCGCAGCGAGATGCGCGGCGAGTAGGGAAAGCTCTTGACGCGTCGCGACAACCGGCCGCGCTTGGGCTCGGGCAGCGGGCCCGTGGTGTGCAGCGCTGCGGTCAGCTTGGTCTCGACCAGCGGCACCAGGTCACGGTGGTGCAGATCCGCCTCGGGGCGGATGACCTGGAAGGTGTCCAGCGCGTAGCCGTCGCGGGTGGTGTGGACCTTGGCGTCCAGGATGTTGAAGCCGGCAGTGTCGAAGTAGCCGCAGATGCGCGCGAACAGGTCGGGCTGGTCCGGGGCGTAGACCAGCACCTGCAGGCCTTCGCCGATGGGCGAGGGGCGGGCGCGAACGACCGGCGTGGGCGTCTGCACGTGGCGCCACAGCGAACGCGCGTGCCAGGCCAGCTCGGTGGCGTCGTGGCGGGCGAAGTAGCTGATGGCCAGCTTCTGCCACAGCGGCGCCTCGGTGCCGGGCAGCTGCGAATGCAGGGCCAGGTCTTGCCGAGCCTCCTGCTTGCGGGCCTCGATCTCGGCGTCCATGTTGATCCTGGCCCCGCCGAGAGCGCGCAGCGTGATGCGGTACAGGTCTTCGAGCAGCTTGCCCTTCCAGGCGTTCCAGACCTTGGGGCTGGTGCCGCGGATGTCGGCCACGGTCAGCAGGTACAGCGCGGTCAGGCGGCGTGCGTCGCCCACCTTGGCGGCGAAGGCACCGATGACGGCGGGGTCCGACAGGTCTTCCTTCTGCGCCACGCGGGACATCGTCAGGTGGTGCTCGACGAGGAAGACGCACATCGTCGCGTCGTCGGCGCTCATGCCGTGCTGGCGACAGAAGCGGCGGACTTCCACAGCGCCCAGCTCGGAGTGGTCGCCACCGCGACCCTTGGCGACATCGTGGAAAAGGGCGGCCACGTACAGCAGCTCGGGCTGGTCGAACTGTGACGCGAGGTGCGAGCAGAACGGGTACTCATGCGCATGCTCGGGCACGAAGAAGCGGCGCACGTTGCGCAGCACCATCAGGATGTGTTGGTCCACCGTGTAGACGTGGAACAGGTCGTGCTGCATCTGCCCGACGATCGCGCGGAACACCCACAGGTAGCGGCCCAGCACCGAGGTCTGGTTCATCAGCCGGAAGGCGTGCGTCTGGCCCTCGGGTGCGCGCAACATGGCCATGAAGGTCGCGCGGTTGACCGGGTCGCGGCGCCAGGCGGCGTCCATCAGGCTGCGCGCGTTGTAAAGCGCGCGCAGCGTGCGTGCGGACAGGCCCTTGATGCCGCGCACCTGCTGGTAGACCAGGAAGGTGCGCAGGATGGCGTGCGGGTCGCGCTGGTAAAGGTCGTCGCGGGCGATCTCCAGCATGCGGCCACGGTCCAGGAAGTCGGGGTGGCCGTCAAGTGCGCGCAATTGGTCCTGCTGCGAGCCGTTGATCTGCTCCTCCAGGTTCAGCAGCAGAATCTGGTGCAGCTGCGTGACTGCCTTGGCGGCCCAGTAGTAGCGCCGCATCAGCACCTCGGACGCGCGCTGGGCCTTGGTGCTCTCGAACCCGAAGCTCTGCGCCACGGCCGTCTGCAGGTCGAACACCAGGCGATCCTCCCGGCGGCCGGCCACCGCGTGCAGCCGAGCGCGTATCAACCGCAGCTGGCCCTCGTTGCGCTGCAGTTGACGGCTCTCGAACGGCGTGATGAGCCCGCGCGCGCTCAAGTCCTTCCAGGTCTTGCCCAGCCCGGCGGCGCGCGCGATCCAGATCAGCATCTGCAGGTCGCGCAGGCCGCCTGGGCTTTCTTTGCAGTTGGGCTCCAGCGCGTAGGGCGTGTCGTCGAATTTGGTGTGTCGCTGCACGGCCTCCAGCGTCTTGGCACGGAAGAAGGCACGCGGGTCCATGGCCTGCATGAAGCGCTTGTGCATCAGGCGGAACAGCTTCGCGTCGCCGGCCAGCGGACGGGCTTCCAGGAGCGCGGTTTGGATGGTCACGTCGCCAGCGGATTCGGACAGGCATTCGCCCAGCGTGCGCACCGACGAGCCGATCTCCAGCCCCACGTCCCAGCAGGCCGTGATGAAGCTCTCGATGGCGCTCTTGGCTGGGCCGGGCTGGTAGGCCTCGACGCCGTCCGGCAGCAACACCAGTACGTCCACGTCGGAGTGCGGGAACAGCTCGCCGCGGCCGTAGCCGCCGACGGCAGCCAGGCAGGAGCCTGCCGGCATGCCGGCCTGGGCCCACAGCGCGCGCAGCGTGTCGTCGACATGGCGGGCCACGCGGCGCAGCAGCCGCTCGGCGCCGGTCTGGGTGGGGTGCTCGGCCAGGAAGCCGTCGATCAGGGCCTGTTTGCCCGCCTTGAACTGATGGCGGAGGTCCGCGAGGGTCGCCACGGCTCAGGCCGCCGCGGGCGTCGTCGCGGTGATGAACGCCGGCGGCGGCGGGCTGCCGGCCGACAGCGTCATCACCTCGTAGCCGGTTTCGGTGACGAGGATGGTGTGCTCCCACTGCGCCGACAGCGAGCGGTCCTTGGTGACGATGGTCCAGCCATCGCCCGTCTCGCGGATCTCGCGCCGGCCGGCGTTGATCATGGGCTCGATGGTGAACATCATGCCGGGCACCAGTTCGTCCAACGTGCCGGGGCGGCCGTAGTGCAGCACCTGCGGCTCCTCGTGGAACACCTGACCGATGCCGTGGCCGCAGAACTCGCGCACGATGGAGAAACCGGCGTTCTCGGCGAAGGTCTGGATGGCGTGACCGATGTCGCCCAGCCGCGCGCCGGGCCTGACCTTGGCAATGCCCTTCCACATGGCGTCGTACGTGAACGCGCACAGCCGCTTGGCAGCAATGCTGCCGTCACCGACGACGAACATGCGGCTGGTGTCGCCGTGCCAGCCGTCCTTGATGACGGTGACGTCGATGTTGACGATGTCGCCGTTCTTCAGCGGCTTGTCGTTCGGGATGCCGTGGCAGACCTGCTGATTGACCGAAGTGCAGATGGACTTGGGGTAGGGTACGTAGCCCGGCGGGCAGTAGTTCAGCGGCGCCGGGATGCCATGCTGCACGTTGACGATGTGGTCGTGCGCCAGCTTGTCTAGTTCGTTGGTGGTGACGCCCGGCTTCACGTGGGGTGTCAGCATGTCCAGGACTTCGGACGCCAGGCGTCCGGCGATGCGCATGCCGTCGATATCGGCACCGGTCTTGATCGTGATGGCCATGGCGGGATTATCCGCGCTGCCTCAGTCCTTCCAGATGTCCATGCCCATGTAGGCGGTGGCCAGCACGACGAGGCCGAACACGATGCGGTAGTACGCGAACACCTTGAAGTCGTGGTTGGAGATGTAGCGGATCAGCCAGCGGATGCACAACAGGGCGCTGATGAACGCGAACACCAGACCCACGGCGAACATGGGCATGTCGGCCCACGAGAGGGCATCGCGTTGTTTCAGGACCGAGTAGGCGCCGGCGCCCATCAGTGTCGGGATGCCGAGATAAAAGCTGAACTCCGCCGCAGCCTTGCGCGACATGCCCAGCACGATGCCGCCGATGATCGTGGCACCGGAGCGGCTGGTACCGGGGATCAGCGCCAGGCACTGCAGCAGGCCGATCTTCAGCGCGTCCAGCGGGCCCATGTCGTCCACGGTCTCGATGCGGGCGCGGCGGGCGCCCTGCATGTCCATGTCGCCGTACAGGCGCTTGTGGCGGGCTTCCACCCACAGGATGATGAAGCCGCCCACGATGAAGGCCATGGCCACCGGCACCGGGTGGAACAGGTGGGACTTCACCAGCTTGCCGAAGGCCAGCCCCAGCACGACGGCCGGGATGAAGGCGATGGCCACGTTCAGCGCGAACCGCTGCGCCTGCCGCTCGCTGGCAACGCCCTTGATCGTGCGCGCCAGGCGCTGGCGGTACTCCCAGACCACCGCGAACATCGCGCCGGTCTGCACCGCGATTTCGAACACCTTGGCCTTCTCGCCGACGAAGTTCAGCAGCGACCCGGCGAGGATCAGATGGCCGGTGGACGAGATCGGCAGGAACTCAGTCAACCCCTCGACGATGCCCATGACGGCGGCTTTGACCAACAGGATGACGTCCACGCAACAGCTCCGGTGACAAGCAAAGCCGCGCAGTGTAGCCAGGCTCCAAGACCGCACCTTGCAGGGACTCGGGGGCGGCGGCTACATTACTGACCCTTGGGTCATTAACGCCAAAGAACCATGGCTGCCGCTCCCACCCGTCAACGCCGCAAGGACGCGCGACCGCAGGAGCTGCTGGACGCGGCACTGGCGCTGTTCGTCGAGAAGGGCTTTTCCGCCACACGCAGCGAGGAAGTGGCTGCGCGCGCCGGCGTGGCCAAGGGCACGCTGTACCGCTACTACCCGAGCAAGGAAGAGCTGTTCAAGGCGATGGTGCGCGAGAACCTGTCGGTGCACATCGCCGAGTCCGCGGCGCAGGCGGCGCAGTACGAAGGCCCCATCGCGCCATTGCTGGCGGAGATGATGCGCGCGTGGTGGGCCAAGGTCGGGCAGGGCAATGCCGGTGTTGTCTGCACGCTGATGATGATCGAGGCGCGACACTTTCCCGAGCTGGCACGCTTCTACGTCGACGAGGTTATCTCCCCGTCTCAGAACCTGCTGGGCGACCTCATCGGGCGCGGCATCGAGGCGGGCGAGTTCCGCGCTGTCCCGATCGAGGCCACCGTCCACATGCTGATCGCGCCGCTGATGCACATGATGCTGCACGAACATTCTTTCGGCGCTCAGGACATGTGCAACCACAGCATGAGCCCGCTGGAACTGCTGGAAGCGCAGATGTCGCTGTTGCTGCACGGCCTGCTCGCTCAGCCTGGCTGACGATGCGGGCCTCTAGAATTTTGCCTTTCGGCCGTACCGTGCCTCGGAGAACAAGATGAACGTCGAACAAGCCCGCTTCAACATGATCGAGCAGCAGATCCGCCCCTGGGATGTGCTGGACCCCGGCGTGCTGGCGCTGTTGCAGGCGGTGCACCGGGAAGACTTCGTGCCCGACGCGCTGCGCGCGCAGGCCTTCGTCGATACCGAGCTGCCGCTGACGGCCGCGCGCCGCATGCTCGCGCCGCGCGTCGAGGCCCGCCTGCTGCAGGAGCTGAAGGTGCAGCGCCACGAGAAGGTGCTGGAGATCGGCACTGCCACCGGCCACCTCGCCGCGCTGCTGGGCCACCAGGCGCAGAGCGTCGTCGCGCTGGAGGCCGATGCCGCCCTGGCCGCTCAGGCCGTGGTCAACCTCAAGCGTGCCGGTGTGTTGAACGTCAGCGTGCTCAACCAGGACGGGGCCCGCGGGCTGGCCGGCGAGCAGCCCTTCGACGCGATCCTGCTGTCGGGCTCGGTGGCCGCCGTGCCGCAGGTGCTGCTGGACCAGCTGAAGGTGGGTGGGCGCCTGGTCGCCGTCGTCGGCGAAGAGCCGGTCATGCGTGCCGTGCTGATCACGCGCCGGGGTGCGGCCGAGTTCAGCAAGACGGAACTGTTCGACACGGTCGCCGGTCGCTTGCCCGGTTTTGCCGAGGCATCCGCCTTCAGCTTCTGACCGCGCGCCTGCCGCCCGTCGTCGCCAGGCGCCGCCTGCCGCCTTCAAGGGGCAACTCGTCACATGGCTTCAGTCACCGGCAGGCTTTGCGTCTATAAATCCGGCCGCTGCTCAATTCAATGCTCCAGCCAAGGAATTCCATGCCTTTCGTCCAAGCCCATCGTCTGATCCTGCAACCGCTGGCCCTCGCCGCCGGGCTCTTGCTTGCGGGCGCTGCCCAGGCCCAGAGCCTGCAGGAGCTGTACGACGCCGCGCGGGGCTACGACGCGACCTATCTGGCGTTTCGCAACACCGCCGATGCCGCGGCGGCACGCGCGGCCCAGGCGGAGTCCCTGCTGCGGCCGACACTGGGGCTGTCGGCCTCGGGCACGCAGGCGCGCAACGATCCGCCCGTTGGCGGTGCTGTCAACAGCCGCACGCTGGCGGCCGGACTGCAGGGTCGCTACTCGGTCTACAACGCGGCCAACCTGCCCACCATCGACAAGGCGCGCCGCGCGCTGGGCATCGCCCAGACCGACCTGGAGACGGCCGAGCAGGACTTGATCGTGCGACTGGCCACGGCTTATTTCGACGTGTTGGCGGCCAAGGACGCGCTGACGACGTCGCAGGCCAACAAGGCGGCGATCGCGGAGCAACTGGCTTCGGCCAAGCGCAACTTCGAGGTTGGCACGGCCACCATCACCGACACGCGTGAAGCCCAGGCCCGCTACGACCTGGCGGTCGCACAGGAGCTGGCCGCAGACAACGACCTGCGCGTGAAGCGCGTGACGCTCGACCAGTTCGTTGGCCGCGCCGGCGTAGAGCCCAAGGGCCTGGCCCAGCCGGTCGCGCTGCCGGCGCTGCCCAGCGACCAGGTCGAGACCTGGGTGGCGACGGCCGATGAGCAGCATCCGGGCGTGCGCAAGGCTCGCATGGGGTTGGAGATCGCCCAGCTGGACACTGAGATCGCACGTGCGGGCAACAAGCCCACGCTGGACGCCAGTGCCACGCTGGGCGCGCAGAACCTACACAACAGCCTGAACGGTGCGGCGGCTGCGGCCACCGGCGTGGGCACGTCCAAGGCGGCCAGCATCGGCCTGACGCTGACTTATCCGATCTACACCGGCGGCCTGACGCAGAACCGCATCAAGGAAACGCTGGTGCTGGAGGACAAGGCCCGCAACGATCTAGACTTCGCGCGCCGCTCGGTGGCGGAGGCCACGCGCCGCGCCTTTTTCGGCGTGCAGTCGCTGAAGGCGCAGGTCAGCGCTTACGAGGCCGCCGAGGCGTCCACCAAGCTGGCGCTGGAGGCGACGCAGCTGGGCTACAAGGTCGGCGTGCGCGTCAACCTGGACGTGCTGAATGCGCAGACCCAGCTGTTTTCGACGCAGCGAGACCTGGCCAAGGCGCGCTATGACGTGGTGGTCAACAGCCTGCGCCTGCGCCAGGCCTCGGGCCAGTTGCGTGCCGAGGACCTGACGGCGGTCAACACGCTGCTGGTGCGGTAATACCGGCGCGCGGCGGTCGCCGCGCCTTCACTGCTTCGGCGCGTCCTGCTCCAGTGCGCGGCGCACCGCGTCGCCATCGTCGGCAGACGAGGCCGCTGATGCCGCCGAGGCACCAGGCTCGGGCGCAAACAGCTGGTTCATGTCCTCCACATTCGGGTCGCCGGCGGGCTTGGCCTGCTCGCCCATCTGCTGCAGCAGCTCAGACGCCTGGTCCATGTCGACGGCCTTCTCCTTGTCGAGGAAGGCGGTCACCGTCTGCGGGAAGCAGATGACCAAGGCCACCAGCACCAGCTGCATAAACACCCAGGGGATGGAGCCCAGATAGATGTCGCGCGATTCGACCTTGCGTGGCAGCGCGCCGTTCTTGAACAGCGTGTCCGAGATGCCGCGCAGGTAAAACAACGCGAAGCCAAACGGCGGATGCATGAAGCTGGTCTGCATGTTCACGCACAGCATGACGCCGAACCAGACCAGGTCGATGCCCAGCTTGTCGGCCACCGGGCCCAGCAGCGGCAGGATGATGAAGGCGATCTCGAAGAAATCGAGGAAGAACGCCAGGAAGAAGATGAACAGGTTGACCGCGATCAGGAAGCCGGTCTGGCCGCCAGGCAGGTCGCTGAGCATGTTCTCGATCCAGTGTCCGCCCTCGACGCCCTGGAACACCAGCGAGAACGTGCGCGAGCCGATCAGGATGAACACCACCATGGCGGTAATGCGCATCGTGCCGGCCATCGCGTCCTTGACCAGCGGCCAGGTCAGCCGCTTGTGCAGCGCCGCCAGGATGAAGGCACCCACGGCACCCATCGCGCCGGCCTCGGTCGGGGTGCAGATGGCCGTGTTGATGCCTGGCAGGCCGCCCATGGAACCGAGCACGGCGAAGATCAGGATGGCCGACGGGATGATGCCGCGCAGGCACTTGAGACACAGCGCGCGGCCCTGCAGCGTGCGTGCCTCCCGGGGCACGCCGGGCACGTGGTGCGGCTTCACGCGGCTCAGCACGAAGGTGTAGAGCGCGAAGATCAGCACCTGCAGAATCGACGGGCCCCAGGCGCCCTTGTACATGTCGCCCACCGAGCGGCCGAGCTGGTCGGCCAGCACCACCAGCACCAGCGATGGCGGCACCAGCTGCGTGATGGTGCCGGACGCCGCCAGCACGCCAGTCGCATAGCGCATGTTGTAGCCGTAGCGCATCATGACCGGCAGCGAGATCATGGCCATCGCGATGACCTGGCCCGCCACGGTGCCCGTGATTGCGCCGAGGATGAAGCCGACGATGATCACCGAGTAGCCCAGGCCGCCGCGCACGGGGCCGAACAGCTGGCCCATCGAGTCCAGCATGTCCTCGGCCAGCCCGCATTTCTCCAGCAGCGCGCCCATCAGCGTGAAGAAGGGGATGGCCAGCAGCAGTTCGTTGGACAGGATGCCGAACACGTTCTGCGGCAGCGCGCTCATGAACTCGGGCGGGAACCAACCCTGGCTGACCGCGAAGAAGCCGCAGGCCAGGCCCAGCGCCGCCAGCGAGAACGCGACCGGGAAGCCGATCAGCAGGATGAGGATCAGCCCCGCGAACATCACCGCGGGGAAGTGCTCCATCGCGATCATTGCAGCGGCCTCTCGTAGTGCGTGTCCATCTCGTAGCGGTGGGCCAGCCAGGCCACGCGCTTGATGATCTCGGACACGCCTTGCAGCGCCACCAGTGCAAAGCCCAGCGGCAGCGTCAGCACGGCCGGCCAGCGCATCAGGCCGCCGGCGTTGCTGGACATCTCGCCGCTGGTCAGCAGCTTGGACGCATAGCCCGCCAGACCGAGGCTGGCGACAGAGTCACCGCCGCTCATGCCGGTGCTGAGCTTGACGACGAACAGGCCCCACGACAGCCACGCCATGTAGCAAATGACGGGCAGCAGGAAGCACACGAGCCCAAACAGGTCCACGCAGACCTTGCCGCGGCCGGTGAGCCGGCTGTAGCACAGGTCAACCCGCACATGCTCGTTCAGGCGCAGCACCTGCGCCGCGCCCAGCATCACGCACACCGCGAACAGGTACCACTGGATCTCCAGGAAGGCGTTGGACGAGTAGTCCAGGCCGTAGCGGACGATGGCATTGGCCGCGCTGATGAAGCACGACAGCAGCACGGCCCAGGCGGCCAAGCCGCCGAAGCCGTCGTTGAGGCGGTCGATGCGCCGCGCCAGGGAGAGCAGGGCGTTCATGAAAGGACTGGATGCAAAGCGGTCGCCAATGTAGCGACCACTGAGGAAGCGACTGGCTCTTTGAGCCGCCGCTAGGGAAAGCACCGACCGAGGTCAGCCCAGTTGCTGCGCCTGCATGAACAGGCGCGTCGAGCGTGCGCCGGAGCGGCAGAACACCAGCAGCGGGCGCGGCAGGTCTTCCAGCAGCTGCGCGAACGCCTCGATCTCCTCGGGCGACTGGTAGCCGCCGGCCACGGGCAGGTGACGGTACTGCAATCCCGCCGCCTGGGCGGCCGCCTCGATGGCGGCCGAGGTCGGCTGGTCGGGGCCGTGCTCGAAGTCGGGCCGGTTGTTGACCACGCTCTTGAAGCCCATCGCCGCGGCCTCGGCCATGGCTTCGGGCTGCAACTGGGGGGCCACGCAGATGTCGGGGGTCAGCGCTTGCAGGGGCAGGCTCATGGCAGGCTCCTTACTTGGCCAGCGCGGCCTTGACGGCGGCAGACACAGTGGACATCTCGGCTGCATTGCCCAGCTGGGCCTTGGCCGCCGCCATCACCTTGCCCATGTCGCCGGGGCCGCTGGCGCCAAGCTCGGCCACGATGGCCGCGACTTTCTCGGCAACAGCCTCGGCGGACAGGCGCTCGGGCAGGTAGACCTGCAGCACGGCCAGCTCGGCACTTTCCTTGGCAACGAGGTCGTCTCGTCCGGCGGCGGCAAACTGGCTGATGGAGTCCTTGCGCTGCTTGATCAGCTTGTCGACGATGGCCACCAGCGCGGTGTCGTCCACGACGATGCGCTCGTCCACTTCCTTCTGCTTCACGGCAGCCAGCAGGCCGCGGATGGTCAGCAGGCGGTCGGCTTCCTTGGCGCGCATCGCGGCCTTCATGTCTTCGGTGATGCGGTCTTTGAGGCTCATGGGAAATTCCGGTTCAAAAAGACAAAAACCCGCGACAGCGTCCTGTGGCGGGTCTTGGAGTTCACCGGAACGCAGGGTTCCGGGTCGCGTCAGAGACGATCAGTACAGCTTCTTGGGCAGCTGCATGCTGCGAACGCGCTTGTAATGGCGCTTCACCGCGGCCGCCTTCTTGCGCTTGCGCTCAGCGGTGGGCTTCTCGTAGAACTCGCGGGCGCGCAGGTCCGTCAGCAGGCCCAGCTTCTCGATGGTGCGCTTGAAGCGACGCAGGGCGACGTCGAACGGCTCGTTTTCCTTGACGCGGATGGTGGTCATTTATTTCCTTCAGATTGCGCTCGGTGTTCGCGGCTTCGTATCAGCAGCAGGTTCCGGATTGCTGCATCACGGGTGATGCCTGCGAATCGACGCGCGGGGTTTGCCAGCAAAGCCGGGGATTGTAGCCGGGAAATCAACGACTTGCCAAGATCTGCTCAGGCGCCGGCAGATGCTTCCGCTGCCGCGGTTGCCATCGCGGTCGCACACGCGACCGCGCTGGCCCATGCCCACTGGAAGTTGTAGCCCCCCAACCAGCCCGTCACGTCCACCACCTCGCCGATGAAGTACAGGCCCGGCACACGCCGGCTTTCCATGGTCTGCGAGCTCAGGTCGCGGGTGCTGACGCCACCGCGCATGACCTCGGCCTTGCGCCAGCCTTCGTCGCCGCTGGGCGTCAGCTGCCATTCGTGAACGCTGCGCCCGAGGCGCTGCAGATCGGCGTCGCGGCATTCGGCCAGCGGACGGCTAGGTTCGAGACGCGCGCGCTCCAGCCAGGCGCTGGCCAGGCGCTGTGCCAGGCGGGCCGCCAGCTCATTGCCCAGTTGGCGACGTGAACTGCCCTTGGCCTCCACCAGTTCTTGATCCAGCCGCAGTTCCGGGGCCAGGTTGATCTGCAGGGCTTGGTCGGCCGCGCGGTAGCTCGAAATCTGCAGGATCGCGGGCCCGCTGAGGCCGCGGTGCGTGAACAGCAAATCCTCCAGGAAGCGCATGCGCGTCTTGCCGCTACCGCAGGACACTTCCACCGGAAGCGACAGCCCGGCCAGCGCGGCGAATGGCGCCCAGGTGTCGGCGTCGAAAGTCAATGGCACCAGCGCCGGGCGCGGCTCGACGATGGCATGCCCGAGGTGGGTTGCCAGCCGCAAGCCCCAGTCGGTGGCGCCGATCTTCGGCACGGGCAGGCCGCCGGTGGCGACCACGACGCGTGCTGCGCTCACGGCGCCCTGGCTGGTGTCCAGCTCGAAACCGCCCTCGGGTCGGGGGCGCACGTCCGCCACCGTGCAGGGCTGCCAGCGCGTGACGTCGCCAGCCTCGCATTCCTTCAGCAACATCTGGATGATCTGCTCGCTGGAGTCGTCGCAGAACAGCTGGCCCTTGTGCTTTTCATGAAAGGCGATGCCATGGCGCTGGACCAGCTTGATGAAGTCCTGCGACGTGTAGCGTGCCAGCGCGGAGCGGCAGAACGCCGGGTTGTCTGACAGGAAATTGGCGGGGCCTGCATCTCGATTGGTGAAATTGCAACGCCCGCCGCCCGAGATGCGGATCTTTTCGGCCAGTCGTGAGGCATGGTCTACGAGCAGCACGCGAAGGCCGCGCTGGCCGGCCTGGCCAGCACAGAAAAGCCCAGCCGCGCCCGCGCCCACCACCACCACATCGAATGCCTGCATACGTCTCCATTTGAACCCCCCCGATTGTCGCCGGCGCTGCCGTCGAAAATCGTTAGGATGGGCGCCAAACAGAGCGACGGCTTCTTAGGGGGGAGGCCCGATTCGTGGGGTGAGGCGGCCTTGCTGGCCAGGCTCGCGCCCCTCTACAGTCCTTCGACGCAGGACAAGCCCGGTTCCCCGCCGCTGGCACGCGATCGCATCTCAACGATTCCATGGACATGACCGATCCTTCGTCGCTGCAGCCTGACAGCCTGACGCAATGGCTGGCCGGGCATGCCGAGTTGGGCGGAGAGGCGCTGGCCGGGCTGGTCGCGCTGATCGAGCCTCTGGGCAGCATCGCGGCGATCAAGGCCGTGGCCAACGGGCGCTACGTCTTCGCCAGCCCGGGCTTGGCGCAAATGTTCGAGCGCGATGCCGTCATCGGCCATACCGATGCCGAATTGCTCAGGGCGGACGAGACCACGGCGCTGCGGCGGGTCGAGCAGACCGTCATGGCGCAGCGCCACCCTGTCGTGTCCGAACACAAGCTGGAGATCAATGGCCGGCGGCGCGAGTTCGGCGTCACGCGGCTGGCGCTGGGCCAGGAGTTTCTGCTGGCGGTGTGGCACGAGCGCACCGAGGAACGCCATCGCGAGGCGCAGCTGCAGCGCGCGCTGGGCCAGATCGAGCAGCAGCAGGGCGCCATCGAGCAAATCCGCCGCGAGCTGCAGCAGGGCTCGGGCCGCGACGACGTCTCAGGCCTCTACCTGCGGCCGCAGTTCGACGACCAACTGCTGCGCGAGATCGACCTGTCTTCCCGCGAGCATCGCGAGTTCGCGCTGGTGGTCATTGCACTGGACGCATCGCCCGCAGTCACTGCGCTGGGCGACGATGCCCAGCAACGGCTGCTTGAAGGCATCGGGCGCATGCTGCGCGCCAACACGCGGGCGATGGACTCGGCCTGCCGCATCGGCGCGCAGCGCTTTGCCGTGCTGCTGTCGGGCGTTGGCCTGGCGACGGCGCATGCGCGCATGGAGCAACTGCGCCGCCAGTGCGCGGCGCAGATCGTCGTGCTCAACGGGCAGGATCTGGGTCTGTCCATCTCCATGGGCGTTTGCAGCTTCCCGCACACGGCTTCGCGTCAGGAAGAACTGATGGCTGCCAGTGAAGCTGCCGTTCACGAGGCCCAGCGGCGCGGCGGCAACCAGGTGGTTCTGGCGTCCATCGCCTTCGGCTAGATCTCGCTGAACCCCTTCCAGAGCATGTAGGCCGCGAGCGCGAACAGCAGCGTCGCGAACGCCTTCTTCAGTTGCGACACGTCCATGGCGTGCGCCGTGCGCGCGCCCAGCGGCGCCATGGTCACACTGGCCGCGGCGATGACCACCAGTGCGGGCAGGTACAGGTAGCCGAAGGCACCCGGCAGCGCCGACTCCATGCCCCAGCCGCTCACGACGTAGCCGAGGGTGTTGGCCACCGCGATCGGAAAGCCTAGCGCGGCACTGGTGGCCACGGCCAGATGAACCGGCACGTTGCACCAGACCATGAAGGGCACGCTGACAAAGCCTCCACCGGCTCCCACGAGGCCGGACAGCAAGCCGATGCCGGCGCCCGCGCCGAACTGGCCGGCCGGGCCGGGCATCTGCCGGCTCGGGGCCGGGCGCTTGTTTCGTAGCATCTGCCAGCCGGAGAAGCTGACGAACGCGCCGAACACCAGCGCCAGCCAGGCGCCCTTCAGCAGCACGAACAGACCCGCGCCGGCCAGCAGCCCGCCCGCCAGGATGCCGGGCGCCAAGCCCTTGACGAGGTTCCAGCGCACGGCGCCGCGCTTGTGATGGGCGTGCACACTGGACAGCGACGTGAACATGATGGTCGCCATCGACGTAGCAATGGCCATCTTGACGGCCAGCCCGCCGTCCACGCCGCGCTGGCCGAGGATGAGGGTCAGGAATGGCACCATCAACATGCCGCCGCCGATGCCCAGAAGTCCAGCAAGAAAGCCCGCCGCCAGGCCCAGTGCCAGCAGTTCGGCAACGAGGCTGGCAGTCATGCCGCGTGCAGCCGCTTGAGCACGGCCCGCCATTCGGCGGGCGTGACTGGCGTGATGGACAGCCGGCTGCCGCGCTCCAGCACGCGCATCGAAGCCAGCTCCGGCGTATCGCGCATCTCCTTCAGGCTCAGCAGCCGCGTCGTCTCGCGCCAGCGGACGTCAACATGCACCCAGCGCGGCGCTTCGGGCTTGGACTTGGGGTCGAAGTAGTGGCTGGCCGGGTCGAACTGGGTGGCGTCTGGATAGGCCGCGCTGCAGACTTCGGCGAGGCCTGCGATGCCTG
This sequence comes from Pelomonas dachongensis, assembly GCF_043555865.1. Classification (NCBI taxonomy): domain Bacteria; kingdom Pseudomonadati; phylum Pseudomonadota; class Betaproteobacteria; order Burkholderiales; family Sphaerotilaceae; genus Roseateles; species Pelomonas dachongensis. Next base: position 309,849 of record NZ_JBIGHY010000002.1, on the reverse strand, counting down.
GCTCGGGACACGACGAGTGATAGAACAAAACGCCGTCGCCCAGCCGCATGTCGTCGCGCATGAAGTTGCGCGCTTGGTAGTTGCGCACTCCCGTCCAGGGCAGGGTGCCGGCGCGCTGCAAGTCGAGGATGGACGCCTCGTCGGGCTCGGACTTCATCAGCCAGTAGTTCATCGGCCGATGCTAAAGGGAGCGAGAGGGAAGAAGAGGTGTCCACCGTAATCCTGGGGGCCGAGATCCTGAACACCCAGGGGTAATCAGGTGGGCGAGGTCAGCCGGACTTCGGGTTCATCTGACGCGAGACGATCACGCCCGTCCGGCATTTTCCAAGCCCTTGCTCATAGAGCATCGGATGAAGGAAATAAAGCCCCGGGGAAAGCGATGGACGGGGTGGATTCTAGGACCTGCGGCGTGGCCAGCGAGCGGGCCGCCAAATGCCCCTGGCACTCGCTAGGATGCGCGCCCATCAGAGAACGAGACGGCAATGCCGCGAGGGAGGTAGTCATGGATCAGGCGGAGTTCGTGCATCTGGTGCGTCTGAGCGAGCAGGCCAGTGCGGACGACAGCCGACGCTACCGCCGGGGCGTGGCGGCGTTCGCTGCGCTGGGCTATGCGTGGGTAGTGGGGTGCCTGGTGTTGGCGACCGGGCTGGTGGCATGGGTCGTGCCGCAATTGCTGCACGGGCGCTTTCGCGGCTGGATGCTGTGGTTGCTGCTCGCGGCGCTGGGCCTGCTGTGGGCTAGCCTGCGGGCATTGTGGGTGCGCCTTGATGCGCCCGAAGGCTTGGTCATCACGGCGCGCGAGGCGCCCGCGTTGTTCGACGCACTCGAGCGCATCCGTAACAAGGTACACGGCCCGCCTTTGCACGCCGTGTACCTGGATGAGGAGTTCAACGCGAGCATCCGCCAGACACCGCGCTGGGGCCTGCTGGGCGGGGCGACGAACACACTGACGCTGGGGCTCCCGCTGCTGATGGCGCTGGACCGCCCGCGGCTGCTGGCGGTGCTGACGCACGAGTACGGTCACCTGCGCGGTGACCATGGACGTTTCGCTGCCTGGATCTACCGCACGCGGCTGTCGTGGACGCGCCTGCATGACGCCTTGAGCCGCGACGAAAACGTGATGTCGTTTGCGACGCAGGCGTTCATGAACTGGTACCTGCCGCGCTTCGCAGCGAAGACCTTCGCGCTGGCCCGCCAGGACGAGTACGAAGCCGACCGCATCGCCGGACGCCTGGTGGGGGCAGAGGTGGCGACGGCGGCGCTGGTGGAGATTGAGGTCAAGGGCGCCTGGCTGCAGCAGAAGTTCTGGGGGGATCACTGGCGCACGGCCGCCACGGCGGCGCTGCCGGTGGGGCCGTTCCAGGCGCTGCGTGCGCAGTTGCTGCTGGCGCCCGAGGCCGCTTTTGCGAGGGAGGCGCTGCGCCAGGCGCTGGCCCGCGTCAGCGACGTCGCCGACACGCATCCGGGCCTGCGCGACCGTGCCGCTGCGTTGGGCGGCCAGGCGGTGCTGCCGGAATGGTCGCGCCGCAGCGCACTGGCACTGCTGGGTGACGAGGCGCCTCGCTGGATTGCGCACTTCGACAAGCAATGGTGCAGGGACAACGCCAGCGGCTGGAAGCGTCACCATGCGTGGCTGGGGCGGGTGAGCGAACGGGTGCAGGGGCTCGCGGCATCGAGCGCCACGCACAGCGCCGATCAATGGGTCGAACAGGCGACGCTGCTGCGCCAACTCAACCCCCACGCCGATCTGCGGTCGCTGTACGAGATGGCGCTGCAACGCAGTGCCGAGCACCCGGCCGCGCTGCAGGGGTGGGTGCAGACGCTGGCCGATGACGACCGGGTAGCGCGGCTGCAGGGCTTGCAGCGCCTGTGGGACGCGAGCGGCGAGCACCGCTGGTGGGCAGCCAGCCAGGCCGTGGAGGAACTGGAGACTACGCGCCCCGGGCTGGCGCACGACGCGGCGGCGCTCAAGCTCTGGCGCGAGCGCCGCAAGCAGGCGCAGGAAGGCGAGGCGCGCGCCTGGGAGGAACTGCGCCAGTTGCCGTATTTCGGCCAGGTGACGCGGCACGACCTTTCGGACTTCGAGCTGGGCGAGGTGCAGGCCGAACTGGCGCTTTGCAAGCCGGTGGTTCGTGGCTGGCTGGTTCGCAAGGCGCTGCGCGAGTTCCCGCGGCGCCGGGCCTATCTCGCCTTCGTGGAACTGCCGCGCATGTCGGACGAGGATCGGTTCGAGTTGTGCCGCTGGCTGGAGCGCACGCTGAGCCTGCCTGGACAGGTGCTGGTGCTGTGGGCCGGTGAGTCACCCACGCTCGACGAGATCCGCCGCGGTGCTTTCGAGCCGGTCTATCCGCAGGTTGGGGCTCAGAGCAACTGACCGTCGTGGGCCAGCGCCTCGTCCAGGCGCTGGATGAGGGCATCCATGTCGGGTGTCGCCAAAGCGGGCGGCGCGGCCGGGGGGGCGATGTTGGCAGGGGGCTCGCGCGGTGCATCGGCCAGTTGGTAGGCCAGGTTAAGCGCGGCCAGCACGGCGATGCGCTCGCGCGCCTTGACCTTGCCGGCGTCGCGGATGGCGCTCATCTCACGGTCCACCTGCGCCACGGCAGCGCTCAGCGCGGCTTCGCCGCCTTCGGGGCAGCCGAGCAGGTAGCTCTGGCCCATGATGGTGACTTCCATCTGCTTCATGGCTGCTCGTCCTTCGGTGCATCGACGGGCAGGCGTTCCAGCAACGCGTCGACGCGGGCGCGCGCGGCGTTCAAGCGCGAGCGCAGGCTGTCACGCTCTTGCGTGATGGCGGTGAGCTGCACCTGCAGCAGCAGGTTGGTGCGCAGGATCTCGTCGTGGCGCAACAGCAGTCGCTCCACGCGGTCGGTCAGGTCGGTCAGGCTGGCCATGGATAGGGTTCTCAAGCGGCTGCAGATTTTAGGGCGCGACCGTAGTCGCATTCCTGGATCACTGCGCAGGCGTTGCACAAAGGCTTGCGGGCCTGGCAGACGTAGCGGCCATGCAGGATCAGCCAGTGATGGGCGTCGACGAGATAAGACTCGGGCACGCGGTCCAGCAGGCCCAGCTCCACGGCCAGCGGTGTCTTGCCGGGCGCCAGACCGGTGCGGTTGCTGACGCGGAAGATGTGCGTATCTACCGCCATCGTGGGCTCGCCGAAGGCGACGTTGAGCACCACGTTGGCGGTCTTGCGTCCCACGCCCGGCAGGGCTTCCAGGTCGGCGCGGCAGCGCGGTACCTCGCCGCCATGCAAATCGATCAACATCCGGCAGGTCTGCAGCAGGTGCTTGGCCTTGCTGCGGTACAGGCCGATGGTCTTGATGTGCGACTCCAGACCCTCGGTGCCCAGCGCGAGGATCTGCGCCGGCGTGTTGGCCACGGCGAAAAGGCGTTTCGTGGCCTTGTTAACGCCAACGTCGGTGGCCTGGGCGGACAGCAGCACGGCGGTCAGCAGCTCGAACACGCTGGCGAACTCCAGCTCCGTCTGCGGCGCCGGATTGGCGGCTTTCAGCGTGGCGAAAAAGCGTTCGATCTGCGCGGCATCCATGCCGGCATTGTCAGGTCCGTTTGGCGCGCGCCCGGGCCAGCGCGGCCTCGACGGCAGCGCGCTTGGCGGAAAGCTGGGCCGGGTCGGTGATCGCCGACGCCCCTGCCAGGTCGGCCAGCTTGGCCTGGGCCTTAGCGGCCAGGCGGGCGTCGTTCTCCACGGCCTCGCGGTGGCGGCGGAACTGCTTGAAGGCGTAGCGCTCGCGGGCTTCGTCGGCCTGCGGCTGGCTCCACGCGGCCCAGCCGGTCGTGCTCGTCACTTCGGGCATGGAGATGCAGTCCACCGGACAGGCCGGCACGCAGAGCTCGCAGCCGGTGCATTGCGCGGTGACGACGACATGCATGGCTTTGGGCGCGCCGACGATGCAGTCCGCCGGACAGGCCTTGATGCACAGCGTGCAGCCGATGCACCAGGCTTCGTCGATGACGGCCACGCCGCGCGTGGCCTCGATGCCGTTGGCGGGGTTCAGCGGCAGCGCCGGTCGGCCGGTGAGGGCGGCCAGCCGGGCCACGCCCTCGGCGCCGCCGGGCGGGCACTGGTTGATGTCGGCGTCACCCGCGGCGACGGCGTCGGCGTAGCCGCGGCAGTCCGGGTAGCCGCAGCGGGTGCATTGGGTCTGCGGGAGCGCGGCGTCGATCAGCGCGGCGAGGCTCACGCCGCTTTCTTTGCGGGCCGGTTGGCGGCCGGTGCGCGCTTGGCCGCAGCTTTGCGTGCGGGCGCGGCCTTGGCCGGCTTGGCCTTCACGGCGACGGTCTTGACCGTCGGCTTCAGCGGCGCGGCTTCGTACCTGGCGATGAAGTCGCGCACCTGCGGGTAGGCGTGCTCGCGCCAGCGGCGGCCCGAGAAGATGCCGTAATGGCCCGCGCCGATGACGTCGTAGTGGAACTGGTGCTGCCTGGGCACTCCGGCGCACAGCTCATGCGCGGCGCGCGTCTGGCCGGCGCCGGATATGTCGTCCAGCTCGCCTTCCACGGTCAGCAGCGCCGTGGTGCTGATGTCTTGCGGGCGCACCTGCTGACCGCCCACTTCCCAGGTGCCGTTGACGAGCGCGAAGTCCTGAAACACAGTCTTGATGGTGTCCAGGTAGTACTCAGCCGGCATGTCCAGCACGGCGTTGTACTCGTCGTAGAAGCGGCGGTGCGCTTCCGCGCCATCGTCGTCGCCGCGCACCAGGTCCAGGAAGTAGTCGTAGTGCGACGTCAGGTGGCGGTCCGGGTTCATCGCGACGAAGCCGGTGTGCTGCAGGAAGCCCGGGTAAACCTCGCGGCCGGCGCCGGGGAAGTTGGTGGGCACACGGTAGATGACGTTGTTCTCGAACCAGCTGTAGCTGCGGTTCATCGCCAGGTTGTTGACGGCCGTGGGGCTCTTGCGGGCGTCGATGGGGCCACCCATCATGGTCATGCTGCGCGGGGTCTCCTCGCCGGCGCTGGCCATCAGTGAGATGGCAGCCAGCACGGGCACGGTGGGCTGGCAGACGGAGATGACATGGCAGTCCGCGCCGCCGACGTGGCGGATGAACTCCTGCACATAGCGGATGTAGTCGTCCAGGTGGAAGGGCCCCACCTCCAGCGGCACCATGCGAGCGTCGGTCCAGTCGGTGATGTAGACCTTGTGGTCTTTCAGCAGTTGCTTGACGGTCTCGCGCAGCAGGGTGCTGTGGTGTCCCGACAGCGGCGCCACGACGAGCACGGTGGGCTGGTCCTTCATCTTGGCCAGTACAGTCAGTTCGTCGGTGTAGCGCTTGAAGCGCAGCAGGCGGCAGAAGGGCTTCTCCAGCGCCACCAACTCCTGCACGGCGACATCGGTGCCATCCACTTCGACGGACTTGATGTCGAACTCGGGCTTCTCGTAGTCCTTGGCCAAACGGTGCATCAGGTCCAGCCCGGCCGACAGGCGCTGCGCCATGGGCGTGTGCGCGAACGGCGACAGCGGGTGGCTGTAGAGCTTGGCCGAGGCGGCGGCGAATTCGGAGAACGGGCTCATCAGCGCGCGCTGGGTTTCGAAGAATTGATACAGCATGGCCGCCCTTGGCGAGGATCAGGAATGACCGGATAGTGCCAGAAAACGCTTGCAAATTTGTGCGCTGCAGCATGGATTGGCGGTCAAACCGCCAATCCTGCGCACTTGGGTGGTGCGGTCAGCGGCTGGTCAGCCCTTGATGACGGCGGCCATGCCAGCGGCAACGACGGGCAGGTTCCCCTCGTTCAGCGCGGCCACGCAGATGCGGCCGGAGTCCACCCCGTAGACGCCGAACTCGCTGCGCAGGCGCTGCATCTGGGCGGCGGTCAAGCCGGAATAGCTGAACATGCCCAGCTGTTCGGTGACGAAGCCCAGGTCTTGCGTGACACCTGCGGCCTTCAACGCGCTCACCAGCGCACCGCGCATCGCCTTGATGCGTACGCGCATGCCCGCCAGTTCTTCCTCCCACAGCGCGCGCAGTCGGTCGTCGGATAGCACGGCGGCAACGACCTGCGCACCATGCGTGGGCGGGTTGGAATAGTTGGTGCGGATCATGATCTTCAGCTGCGACAGCACACGCACGGCTTCCTCGTCGCTGGTGCAGACCACGCTCAGCGCACCGACGCGTTCACCGTACAGCGAGAAGCTCTTTGAGAAGCTGGTCGACACGAAGAAGCCGACGCCAGCGGCCATGAACTGGCGCACGGCTTCGCCGTCTTCCTTCAGCCCGAAGCCGAAGCCCTGGTAGGCCATATCCAGGAAGGGCGTCAGGCCCCTGGCCTTGACGACCGCGACCACCTCGGCCCACTGGGCAGCGCTGATGTCGTAGCCCGTCGGGTTGTGGCAGCAGGCGTGCAGCACGACGACGGTGCCAGCGGGCGCGGCATTCAGCGCGGCAAGCATGCCGGCGAAGTTGATGCCCTTGTTCGCGGCGTCGTAGTAGGGGTAGGTTTCGACCGTGAAGCCGGCCTGGGTGAACAGCGCGCGGTGGTTCTCCCAGCTCGGGTCGGAGATCAGCACCTTGGAGGCGGGGTTGAGCTGCTTCAGGAAGTCAGCGCCAATCTTCAGCGCGCCCGTGCCGCCGATGGCCTGCACGGTGGCGACGTTCTTCAGCTCGCTGCCAAACACCAGCTTCTGCACCGCCTTGTCATACGCGGCGATGCCGTCGATGGGCAGGTAGCCGCGCGGCTTGGGAGCCGCGGCGATGGCGGCTTCTGCTTCGCGCACGCACTTCAGCAGCGGCAGCTTGCCGGCTTCGTCGTAATAGACGCCGACACCGAGGTTGACCTTGCCCGGGCGGGTGTCGGCGTTGAACTGCTCGTTCAGGCCGAGGATAGGGTCACGAGGGGCAAGGGCGACTTCGGCGAACAGGGACATGACGGGATTCCTGAAAGGACGTTGGCAGGAGGAGGGGCTTGAGAAAACAGGGTCTGCGCTAACCTGTTCGGTTTCGCAGCGCAGCAATTTTGCCCGTGAACCCAGGGAATTCCCCATGCAAGAAGCCTTGAACGCCATGCCCGGCTCGGAAAGCGACACCGAGGAACGCAAGGGCGAATTCGTCAGCTTCGAAGGCTCGCCGTTCCAGCTCTTCCAGCCGTTCCCGCCCGCGGGGGATCAACCCACCGCCATCGCCCAGCTCTGCGAAGGCATCAACGACGGCCTCAGCTACCAGACGCTGCTGGGCGTGACCGGCTCGGGCAAGACCTTCACGATGGCGAACGTCATCGCCCGCATGGGGCGCCCGGCCATCATCTTTGCGCCCAACAAGACGCTGGCGGCGCAGCTGTACAGCGAGTTCAAGGATTTCTTCCCGAAGAATGCGGTCGAGTACTTCGTCAGCTACTACGACTACTACCAGCCCGAGGCCTACGTGCCTCAGCGCGACCTGTTTATCGAGAAGGACAGCGCGATCAACGAGCACATCGAGCAGATGCGGTTGTCGTGTACCAAGAGCCTGCTGGAGCGGCGCGACGTGGTCATCGTGGCCTCCGTGTCGGCCATCTACGGCATCGGCTCGCCGGCGGACTATCACCAGATGGTGATGACGCTGCGCGTGGGCGACAAGCTGGGCCAGCGCGACGTCATCGCGCACCTGATCCGCATGCAGTACACGCGCAACGAGATGGAGTTCAGTCGCGGCCACTTCCGTGTGCGCGGCGACACCATCGATGTGTTCCCTGCCGAGCACTCGGAGCTGGCTATCCGCATCGAGCTGTTCGACGACGAGATCGAGGCGCTGTCGCTGTTCGACCCGCTGACCGGCCAGGTGCGGCAGAAGATCCCGCGCTTCACCGTGTACCCCAGCAGCCACTACGTGACGCCACGCGAGCGCGTGCTGGCGGCGACGGACGCCATCAAGCAGGAGCTGCGCGACCGCGTGGCGGAGTTCGTCAAGGACGGCAAGCTGGTGGAGGCGCAGCGCGTCGAGCAGCGCACCCGGTTTGACCTGGAGATGCTGCAGGAGGTGGGCCACTGCAAAGGCATCGAGAACTACACGCGCCATCTGTCGGGCGCGCAGCCCGGTGATCCCCCGCCGACGCTGGTGGACTACCTGCCCAAGGACGCGCTGATGTTCCTGGACGAGAGCCACGTGCTGATCGGCCAGTTCGGCGGCATGTACAACGGCGACCGGGCGCGCAAGACCACGCTGGTGGAGTACGGCTTCCGGCTGCCGTCCGCGCTGGACAACCGGCCGCTGAAGTTCGCTGAGTTCGAACGCAAGATGCGCCAGGCCATCTTCGTGTCGGCCACGCCGGCGCAGTACGAGCAGGACAACGCCGGCCAGGTGGTCGAGCAGGTCGTTCGGCCGACCGGGCTGGTGGACCCGCTTGTCGAAGTGCGCCCCGCCACGCACCAGGTGGACGACGTGCTGCAGGAGATCCGCCTGCGGGTCGAGGTGAACGAGCGTGTGCTGATCACCACGCTGACCAAGCGCATGGCCGAGCAGCTGACTGACTACCTCAGCGACAACGGCGTCAAAGTGCGCTACCTGCACTCAGACGTGGACACGGTGGAGCGCGTCGAAATCCTGCGCGATCTCCGGCTGGGTGCGTTCGATGTGCTGGTGGGCATCAACCTGCTGCGCGAGGGGTTGGACATTCCCGAGGTGTCGCTCGTGGCCATTCTGGACGCCGACAAGGAAGGCTTCCTGCGCGCCGAGCGCAGCCTGATCCAGACCATCGGCCGCGCCGCGCGCAACCTGAACGGCAAGGCGATCCTGTACGCCGACCGCATCACCGAATCCATGCGCAAGGCCATAGGCGAGACCGAGCGCCGCCGTGCCAAGCAGATGGCCTTCAACGAGGAGCACGGCATCACGCCGCGCAGCGTGCAAAAGCGCATCAAGGACCTCATCGACGGCGTCTACTCCGAAGAGGCCGGGCGCGACGAGGCCAAACTGCTGGCGGCGGCCAAGGTCGAGGAACTATCCGAGAAGGACCTGGCCAAGCGCATCGCGCAGCTCGAAAAGCAAATGCTGGAGCATGCCCGCAATCTGGAGTTCGAGAAGGCGGCCCGCCTGCGCGACCAATTGGCTCAGCTGCGCGAGCAGGCCTTTGGTGCCCGAGTGCACGACAACATCGTGCCGCTGGAGAGCGCTCGCAAGGCAGCACGCTGAAGCTGCTGCGGCGCAGCAAAAAAGGCCCACCAAAACCTGGGGGATAGGCAGGCACCCCGGGGCATGGTTGAGTAGTCGAGTAAAATCATCGGAAATGATTCGCTCGGCTATTGTCCAGGCCGTCCCGGGTTAACCCGATATCGAACGTCTTGGACTTTTCCGGTCCGGGCACCCTCGCCAAGGAGTTTTGTATGCGTCTCACCACCAAAGGCCGGTTTGCAGTCACCGCGATGTTGGACTTGGCGCTGCGCGAGAACACAGGGCCGGTCGCGCTGGCAGCCATCAGCCAGCGCCAGCAGATTTCGCTGTCCTACCTGGAGCAGCTGTTCGGCAAGTTGCGCCGCCATGAGCTGGTGGAGAGCACCCGTGGCCCCGGCGGCGGTTATTCGCTGGGCCGCAAGGCCGAGGACATCACCGTGGCCGACATCATCGTCGCCGTGGATGAGGCGCTGGACGCCACCGGCTGCGGCGGCAAGGAAAACTGCATGGGCGAGGACAGCGGCCGTTGTATCACCCATGAGTTGTGGACCAACCTGAACGCGAAAATGATCGAGTACCTCGATTCGGTCTCGCTGCGCAAGCTGGCCGACGAGCAACTCGCCAAGGGCTTCGAAGTTGAAGCCGCGCCCGTCAAGCGCGCCATATCTTCCCAGCCGGTGCTCAAGCCCATCCGTGTGACGGCGCCGAACTCGGTGTTCGCGCTGGGTGGCGCATTCAGTAAGTAAATCGTTTCTGAAGAACTCGAAGAAGAAGTCGTTATGGACATGACCCCGCACTTCCCGATCTACCTCGACTACGGCGCCACGACGCCGTGCGACCCGCGCGTGGTGGACGCGATGATTCCCTGGTTGCGCGAGCATTTCGGCAATCCGGCGTCGCGCAGCCACGCTTGGGGCTGGGAAGCGGAAGAGGCCGTCGAGAAGGCGCGCGTGCAGGTCGCCGAGCTGATCGGCGCTGATCCGCGCGAGATCGTCTGGACATCCGGCGCCACCGAATCCATCAATCTGGCACTCAAGGGAGCGGCGCAGTTCTACAAGACGCGCGGCAAGCACCTGATCACGGTCAAGACGGAGCACAAGGCCACGCTGGACAGCATGCGTGAACTGGAGCGGCAGGGGTTCGACGTGACCTATCTGGACGTTCAGGACGATGGATTGCTCGATCTGGAGGCTTTCAAGGCTGCATTGCGCCCTGACACCATCCTGGCTTCGGTCATGTTCGTGAACAACGAGATTGGCGTCGTTCAGGACGTCGTGGCGCTGGGTAATCTGTGCCGTGAACGCGGTGTCATCTTCCATGTGGATGCCGCGCAGGCCACTGGCAAGGTCGTCATCGACCTGGCGAAGCTGCCAATCGACCTGATGAGCATGTCCGCGCACAAGACCTACGGTCCCAAGGGCATGGGCGCGCTGTACGTGCGCCGCAAGCCGCGTGTGCGGTTGGAGGCCCAGATGCACGGTGGCGGCCACGAGCGTGGCATGCGCTCAGGCACCTTGCCCACCCACCAGATCGTCGGCATGGGTGAGGCCTTCCGCATCGCCCGCGAGGAGATGGGCACCGAGAACGAACGCATCCGTGCGCTGCACAACCGCCTCGTCAAGGGCTTGTCCGGCATTGAGCAGACCTTCATCAATGGTGACCTCGAACGCCGCGTGCCGCACAACCTGAACATTTCGTTCAACTATGTCGAGGGCGAGTCGCTGATCATGGGCGTCAAGGGCCTGGCGGTGTCGTCGGGTTCGGCGTGCACGTCCGCCAGCCTGGAGCCCAGCTACGTGCTGCGCGCGCTGGGCCGCAGCGACGAGCTGGCGCACAGCTCGCTGCGCATGACCATCGGCCGCTTCACGACCGAAGAAGAAATCGACTACGCGATTCAAGTGCTGACCGACCGCGTTGCCAAGCTGCGCGAACTGTCCCCGCTGTGGGACATGTTCAAGGACGGCGTGGACCTCAGCACGATCAAGTGGGCGGCTCACTGAGCCCCTAGCAAGGAGAACTCTCATGGCATACAGCGACAAGGTCGTCGACCACTACGAAAACCCCCGTAACGTCGGCAAGTTCGACAACGGCGATGACGACGTCGGCACCGGCATGGTCGGCGCGCCGGCCTGCGGCGACGTGATGAAGCTGCAGATCAAGGTGAACCCGGCGACCGGCCTCATCGAGGACGCCAAGTTCAAGACCTACGGCTGTGGCTCGGCCATCGCGTCCAGCTCCCTCGTGACCGAATGGGTCAAGGGCAAGAGCCTGGACGAGGCGCTGACGATCAAGAACACGCAGATCGCGGAAGAGCTGGCGCTGCCACCGGTCAAGATCCACTGCTCCATCCTGGCCGAAGACGCCATCAAGGCTGCGGTGGACGACTACCGCGCCAAGCACGCAACCACGGCCTGAGCCCATGTCCGTCACGCTGACAGAAGCTGCGGCTCGCCACGTCAAGCGCTACATCGCCAAGCGAGGCAAGGGCGTGGGTGTGCGCCTGGGCGTGAAGACGACCGGGTGCTCGGGCCTGGCCTACAAGCTCGAATACGCTGACGACGTGGCGCCCGAGGACGTGGTGTTCGAAGGTCATGAGGTCAAGATTCTCATCGACCCCAAGAGCCTGCCTTACCTCGACGGCACCGAGCTGGACTTCGTGCGCGAAGGCCTGAATGAAGGTTTCAAGTTCCGCAACCCGCGTGAGAAAGACAAGTGCGGTTGCGGCGAGTCCTTCCGTGTCTGATCGACCCTGAGTTCTTGCTGAGCGCGGCACCGGCCGCGCTTTTTGCTTTTTCACCTTGCCATGCGCCTGACCGACAACGACTTCCAGCTCTTCGGCCTGCCTGAAACGCAGGCCCAGGACCGGGCCGCCATCGACGCGCGCTGGAAGGCGCTGCAAGCCGAGGTCCATCCCGACCGCTTCGCGGCGGAAGGCGCCGCGGCCCAGCGCGTGGCGATGCAGTGGGCGATGCGGGTGAACGAGGGCTACCAGCGCCTGAAGGATCCGCTCAAGCGCGCTGCGTACCTGTGCGAGCTGCGCGGTGCGCCGGTTGGAGCTGAAACCAACACGCAGATGCCCGCCGCGTTCCTGATGCAGCAGATGGAATGGCGCGAGGCGCTCGATGAGTCCCGCAGCGAGTCGGCACTCGAAGCACTCGACAACGATGCGGCGCAGGCCGAGGCCGCCGCGCTTGCCCAGGCTCAACGCCTGCTCGACGACAACAACGATGCGCCGGCGGCAGCCGCGCAGGTGAGGGCGCTCATGTTCATCCAGCGTTTCCGAGCCGATATCGACCAGTGCCTTGCAAAGCTAGAAGACCTCGCGGGACAGACCGCCCGAACGAAGTGAGTAGCTCTGTCCTCAACTGACCAAAAGATGGCCCTGCTTCAAATCTCCGAACCTGGCGCGTCGCCTGACCCGCACCAGCGCCGCATCGCCGTCGGCATCGACCTGGGCACGACGCACTCCCTCGTTGCCGCGGTGCGCCACGGCGTTGCGGAATGCCTGCCCGACGAGCAAGGCCGCGTGATCCTGCCCTCTGCCGTGCGCTACCTGCCCGAAGGCCGCCGCCAGATCGGCGCTGAGGCGCTGGCTGCCCAGGCCGAGGACCCCGAGAACACCGTCGTCTCGGTCAAGCGCTTCATGGGCCGCGGTCTGGCCGATGTGGCTGATCGAGAGCATCTGCCGTACCAGTTCGAAGACCGCCCCGGCATGCTGGCCATCGCGACGCGCGACGGTGTGAAGAGTCCGGTCGAGGTGTCGGCCGAGATTCTGGCGACGCTGCGCTTCCGCGCCGAAGACAGCTTTGCCGACGACTTGTTCGGTGCCGTTATCACGGTGCCGGCCTACTTCGACGACGCCCAGCGCCAGGCCACCAAGGACGCCGCCGAACTGGCCGGCCTCAAGGTGCTGCGCCTCATCAACGAGCCCACGGCTGCGGCCATCGCCTATGGGCTGGACAACGCCAGCGAGGGCCTCTACGCGGTCTACGACCTGGGCGGCGGCACCTTCGACATCTCGCTGCTGCGCCTGACGCGCGGCGTGTTCGAGGTTGTCGCGACCGGCGGCGATGCCGCGCTGGGTGGCGATGACTTCGACCGCGCACTGGCCCATTGGGCACAGGCCGGTCGCGTTGTCGAGACCGCGCACGACAAGCGCGCCATGCTCGTTGCCGCGCGTGCCGCCAAGGAAGCGTTGTCGGATGCCGACGTCACCGAGCTGGTCGCCGCGCTGGACGGCGGCGAACTGCGTGCAACGATCACCCGCGCCCAGTTCGAAGCGCTGGTGCAGCCGCTGATTGCCAGGACGCTGTCCGCCGTGAAGCGCGTGTTGCGTGATGGCAAGGTCAAGCCTGCCGAGGTGGCTGGTGCCGTCATGGTGGGCGGCTCCACGCGCATGCCCATCGTGCGCCGCGCTGTCAGCGAGCTGTTTGGCAGCGAGGTGCTGACTAACCTGAACCCCGACGAGGTCGTCGCACTGGGTGCGGCCATCCAGGCCAATCAACTGGCCGGCAATGCGGCCGATGGCGAGATCCTGCTGCTGGACGTGATCCCGCTGTCGCTGGGTCTGGAGACCATGGGCGGGCTGGTTGAGCGCGTTATCGAGCGCAACTCCACCATCCCCGTCGCCAAGGCCCAGGACTTCACGACCTTCAAGGATGGCCAGACGGCGCTCGCCGTCCATGTCGTACAGGGCGAGCGCGAGCTGGTCAGCGAATGCCGCTCGCTCGCCCGATTTGAGCTGCGCGGCATACCGCCGATGGCGGCCGGCGCGGCGCGCATCCGAGTCAGCTTCCAGGTCGATGCGGACGGGTTGCTCAGCGTGTCGGCCGAAGAACTGACCTCGGGCGTGCAGGCCGCCATCACCGTTAAGCCCAGTTACGGTCTCGGCGACGACGAGATCGCCAACATGCTCAGGGACGGGTTCAACAGCGCCGAGGGCGACATGGTTGCCCGCAAGCTGCGTGAAGCCAAGGTCGAAGCCGAACGCATGGTGCTCGCCACGCGAAGCGCGCTGTCTGCCGATGGTGACCTGCTGCCTGCGGACGAGCGCATGTCGCTTGAAGCACGCCTGGTGGCGCTGGCCGCGATGGACGACGATGCCGACGCCATCGACGCTGCGGTCAAGGCGCTGGCCGAAGCCACCGAGGGTTTTGCCGCCGAGCGCATGAACCGTTCCATCGCCCGCGCGCTGACCGGCCGCAACGTCTCGGCTCTCTGAAAGAACAACAACATGCCCGTCATCAAGATCCTCCCGCACGCCGAGTACTGCCCCGACGGCGCCACGCTGACCGGCGCACCCGGCACGTCGATCTGCGAGGTGCTGCTGGCCAACGACATCCACATCGAGCACGCCTGCGACCAGGTCTGCGCCTGCACGACCTGCCACGTCATCGTGCGCGAAGGCGGTCGCTCGCTCTCCGAGATGGAAGAGGACGAAGAGGACATGCTGGACCGCGCCTGGGGGTTGGAGCCCGATTCGCGCCTGTCCTGCCAGGCGCTGCTGCGCCAGCAGGACGTGACGGTCGAGATTCCCAAGTACTCGATCAATCACGCCAAGGAAGGCAAGTGACTGCCGTCCAGCGCATCCTGGGGTTTGAGTCGTCGTGCGACGAGACCGGGGTCGCGCTTGTCGAGGTGGCGGGCGATGCGCCGCCCCGGCTGGTGGCGCAGGCGCTGCACAGCCAGATCTCGATGCATCAGGCGTATGGCGGCGTGGTGCCCGAGCTGGCGTCGCGCGACCACGTGCGCCGCGTGCTGCCGTTGACGCGCGAAGTGCTGTCGCAGTCGGGCCTGGCGCTGCAGGACGTGGACATGATCGCTTACACGCAAGGGCCGGGTCTTGCGGGCGCACTGCTCGTCGGCGCCGGCGTGGCGGTTTCGCTGGCCGCAGCGTTGGACGTGCCGGCGCTGCCCATCCATCACTTGGAGGGGCATCTGTTGTCGCCCTTCCTGTCGGCCGATCCGCCGGAATTTCCTTTCGTTGCGCTGTTGGTCAGCGGCGGGCATACGCAGCTGATGCGCGTGGACGCTGTCGGCAGCTACGAGATGCTCGGTGAAACCATCGATGACGCGGCCGGCGAAGCCTTCGACAAAAGCGCCAAGCTGCTGGGCCTGCCTTATCCGGGCGGTCCGCACTTGGCGCGCATGGCCGAGTTCGGTAATCCGGAGGCTTACGCGCTGCCGCGTCCGCTTTTGCATAGCGGCAAGCCGGATTTCAGCTTCGCCGGTCTGAAGACGGCGGTGCTGACGCAGGTGAAGAAGATCGGCCCGGATGGTGGGTCCGGGCCGTGCGATCAGACCAAAGCCGACCTGGCTGCGTCGACGCAGGCTGCGATCGTCGACGTGCTGGTGAAGAAGTCGCTGCTGGCGCTGACGGAGACGGGGCTGAAGCGCCTTGTCGTCGCCGGCGGCGTGGGCGCGAACGCCAGGCTGCGCGAGCAGCTGAACTCGGCCTGCGCCAAGCGTGGCATTCGTGTGCACTACCCGGAGCTGTTGCTGTGTACCGACAATGGCGCCATGATCGCAATGGCCGCCGCGCTGCGGGTGCAACGCGGCATGGTCCAGCCCCAGCGGGGCGGCGGCTTCGAGGTGCGCCCCCGCTGGGAACTTGGCAGCTGACGCTCCGCGCCAGCTCTCTCCGGCTCAGAGGATGATCAGCTGGCCGCCGTTCTCGGCGACGCGCTTGACCAGGCTCAGCGTTAGCACGCCGTTGTCGAAGCGGGCTTGCGACTGAGATTGATCGATCTCGACCGGCAGCGAAAAGCTGCGCGCATAGCTGGCGGCGCGGCGTTCGCGGTACAGCACGCGGGAACCATCCGTCGGCGCAGCGGCTTCAGCGGTGGCGGTCTCGATGTGCACGCGGCGGCCTTCGACGCGGACCTTCACGGCCTCCTTGGCGACACCAGGCATGTCGACGGTCACGCTGTAGGCCCTGTCGTCCTCACTGATATCGAGCGCCGGCGTGCGAACGGCCTCGGCATCGAACTGCCGCAGGGCACGGGCGACTTGGCGGGGATGGGTCAGGTAGAACATGGATCGACTCCGTTGGTTTGCGCTGCTGAACCGGTCGGGAGCAGCACCCGATGAACCAGAGATAGGGCGGCCCACACGCGCTTCAAGGGCCGTTTTCGGCCTGCGCTGGACAAGTCACGCATTCGCAGGACAGGCGGTTTGGCGCCCTTGAAACCGCCTGCCATCGGCCACATGTGCGCCGATCGGGTGCGCCGCCGGTTGGGCCTCCTGCTGCTTTGGGCTAGAATCCGAAGGTTTTGCGCGCCGCGAGGTGCGTTGAACACAGAGCACGGCTCGGGGCGGTTTCCCCCGTGACCGCAAGTCAACCCCGGAAACCGTCTGCGGCAGCGCTTTTGTAGTGCGTCTCGCCCGGCCGGACGTCCGAAACCTTTTGGAAAACAAATGTCCATCGCCGAAAAGAAGGCCGAGATCGTCAAGGCCAACGCACGCAGCGCCAACGACACGGGTAGCCCCGAAGTCCAGGTCGCTCTGCTGACCGCCCGCATCAACGACCTGACCCCCCACTTCAAGACCCACGCCAAGGACCACCACGGTCGTCGCGGTCTGCTGAAGATGGTCAACACGCGCAAGAGCCTGCTGGCCTACCTGAAGCGCGTGGACTCCAGCCGTTATGTCGCGCTGATCGGTAAGCTGGGCCTGCGCAAGTAACTCGCCCGAATCCACACGGAGCCTGTCTGGTCCTCAAGCCCAGTACAGGCTCTTTGTCCATTGATCTGCCGGAACCGAGCTGACGTGGTGTCGGATCATTCCAGGACGGTTTGCTGAGCCGTCCTGGAATGGCATCTGGACCAAACCCAGTCTCGTTCCCGGTTCCCCGGACGCCATGAGCGCGTCCACCACAACCAGGAGATGAGCATGTCCATTTTCAACAAGGTCACGAAGTCCTTCCAATGGGGCCGCCACAACGTCGTGCTGGAAACGGGTGAGATCGCCCGCCAGTCCAGCGGCGCCGTTCTCGTCAACATCGAAGGCACGGTCGTGCTTGCCACCGTGGTCGCCAAGACCGAAGCCAAGGCCGGCCAGGACTTCTTCCCGCTGACCGTCGACTACCTCGAGAAGACCTACGCCGCCGGCAAGATCCCCGGCAGCTTCTTCAAGCGTGAAGGCCGCCCGAGCGAGCATGAGACGCTGACCAGCCGCCTGATCGACCGCCCGATCCGCCCGCTTTTCCCGGAAGGCTTCTTCAACGAAGTCCAGGTCGTCGTTCACGTCGTCAGCCTGAACCCTGAAGTGCAGGCCGACATCGCTGCGCTGATCGGCTCGTCCGCCGCGCTGGCCATTTCCGGCATCCCGTTCAGCGGCCCCATCGGCGCCGCCCGCGTGGGCTACGTCAACGGCGAATACCTGCTAAACCCCAGCAAGTCCGAGCTGGCCAACAGTCAGATGGACCTGGTCGTCGCCGGCACGCAAGCTGCCGTGCTGATGGTCGAGTCCGAAGCGTCTGGCCTGTCCGAAGAAGTCATGCTGGCCGCGATCGTCTACGGCCACGAGCAAGGCAATGTCGCCATCGCCGCGATCAATGAGCTGGTCAAGGAAGCCGGCAAGCCGGCCTGGAACTGGACCGCGCCCGCCAAGGACGAGGCCTTCATCGCCAAGGTCAACGGCCTGGCCGAGGGCCCGCTGCGCGAGGCCTACCAGATCCGCTCCAAGCAAGCCCGCACGCAAGCCTGCCGCGCCGTGACCTCCAGCGTCTTCGCGTCGCTGAAGGATGAAGGCGTCGCGTTCGACAAGGTGGAAGTCGAAGGCCTGCTGTTCGAGATCGAAGCCCGCATCGTGCGCAGCCAGATCCTGGCCGGCGAGCCGCGCATCGACGGTCGCGACACCCGCACCGTTCGCCCCATCGAGATCAGCAACGGCATCCTGCCGCGCACCCACGGCTCGGCGCTGTTCACCCGGGGTGAGACGCAGGCTCTCGTGGTTGCCACGCTGGGCACGGACCGCGACGCCCAGCGCATCGACGCGCTGGATGGTGAGTTTGAAGACCGCTTCATGATGCACTACAACATGCCCCCCTTCGCTACCGGCGAAACGGGCCGTGTGGGCAGCCCGAAGCGCCGCGAAATTGGCCACGGCCGCTTGGCCAAGCGCGCGCTGATCGCTGCGCTGCCGAGCAAGGAAGACTTTCCGTACTCGCTGCGCGTCGTCTCCGAAATCACCGAGTCCAACGGCTCGTCGTCGATGGCTTCGGTCTGCGGCGGCTGCTTGGCGCTGATGGACGCCGGCGTGCCGATGAAGGCCCACGTGGCCGGCATCGCCATGGGCCTGATCAAGGACGCCAACCGCTTCGCCGTGCTGACCGACATCCTGGGTGACGAAGATCACCTGGGCGACATGGACTTCAAGGTGGCCGGCACGACGACGGGCATCACCGCCTTGCAGATGGACATCAAGATCCAGGGCATCACCAAGGAAATCATGCAGGTCGCGCTGGCGCAAGCCAAGGAAGCCCGCCTGCACATCCTGGGCAAGATGACCGAAGCCATGGGCACGGCCAACACCGAGGTGTCGCAGTTCGCCCCGCGGCTGTACACGATGAAGATCAACCCGGAGAAGATCCGTGACGTCATCGGCAAGGGCGGCGCCACCATCCGCGCGCTGACCGAAGAAACCGGCACGACCATCGATATCGGCGAAGACGGCACCATCACCATCGCCTCGACGGACGCCGACAAGGCCGAGCTGGCCAAGAAGCGCATCGCCGAGATCACGGCCGAAGTCGAAGTGGGCAAAATCTACGAAGGCCCGATCGTCAAGATCCTGGACTTCGGCGCCCTCGTGAACCTGCTGCCCGGCAAGGACGGCCTGCTGCACATCAGCCAGATCGCCCACCAGCGGGTCGAGAAGGTGACCGACTTCCTGCAGGAAGGCCAAGTGGTCAAGGTCAAGGTGCTGGAGACCGACGAAAAGGGTCGCATCAAGCTGTCGATGAAGGCGCTGATCGACCGCGAAGCGGCTCCGGTTCAAGCAGCTCCGGCTGCTGACGCCCCGGCTGCGGAGTAAACCGCGCAGCATGCGCGCCATCGCGATCACCCGCCCCGGCGGGCCCGAAGTGCTGGAGCTGGCCGAGCGGCCGGATCCAGTCGCGGGCCCGGGTGAGTGCCTGATCCGCGTTGCCGCTTCGGGCATCAACCGCCCGGACGTGTTGCAGCGCAAAGGCGCCTACCCGCCACCGGCCGGGGCGAGTGACCTGCCCGGGCTGGAGGTTGCCGGCGAGATCGTCGCAGGTGATGCCGCCGCCCTGGCTGCGCATGGCTTCAGGCTGGGCGACAAGGTTTGCGCACTGGTCAACGGTGGTGGCTATGCCGCGCTGTGCACGGCGCCGGTCGGCCAATGCCTGCCCGTCCCGAAGGGCTGGACGCTGACGCAGGCGGCTACGCTGCCAGAAACCTGTTTCACCGTGTGGGCCAATGTGTTCGAGCGCGCCGGCTTGCAAGCCGGCGAAACGCTGCTGATCCACGGCGGCTCCAGCGGCATCGGCGTGACGGCCATCCAGATCGCCAAGGCGCTGGGCGCCCGGGTGCTGGTGACGGTCGGCAACGCGGACAAGGCCGCGGCCTGCAAGGCGCTGGGTGCCGACGTGGCGATCAACTACCGCGAGCAGGATTTCGTGGCCGCTACCAAAGCCGCGACGGACGGTCGCGGTGTCGACGTGATCCTGG
Organism: Pelomonas dachongensis; assembly: GCF_043555865.1. Classification (NCBI taxonomy): domain Bacteria; kingdom Pseudomonadati; phylum Pseudomonadota; class Betaproteobacteria; order Burkholderiales; family Sphaerotilaceae; genus Roseateles; species Pelomonas dachongensis. The sequence goes on along the minus strand of NZ_JBIGHY010000002.1, from coordinate 290,054 downwards.
ACATGGTGGCGGGCGACTACATCGGCCGTGGCGTGCACGCGCTGGCGGACGACGGTCGGCTCGCGCTGATCGCGGTGCAAGGCGGCGTGAATTCGGAGATCGATGCTGGCCTTGTGCTGCGCAAGCGTCTGACCATCACCGGTTCGACGCTGCGCCCGCGCTCGGCCGCCTTCAAGGCGGGCCTGGCCCGCTCGCTGCGGGACAGGGTCTGGCCGTTGATCGAGTCCGGCCAGATCAAGCCGGTCGTTTATCGCGAGCTGCCTGCTACGAAAGCGGCCGAGGCGCACGCGCTGATGGAATCTAACCAGCACGTCGGCAAGATCGTGCTGACCTGGTGACGAAAGAACTTAGATGAGAAGAAAACTCGTCGTGGGCAACTGGAAAATGCATGGCAGCCGTGCTGCCAACGCCCAGTTGCTTGCAGGCCTCAAGGAAGCCGGTCCCTGGAACGCCGACGTTGCCGTCTGTGTGCCGTTCCCCTATATCGCGGAGACGGCGCTCGCCCTGACCGGCACGACCATCGCTTACGGTGCACAAGACTGCTCGTCGCACGAGCAAGGTGCCTACACCGGCGAGGTGTCGTCGGCCATGCTGCAGGACATCGGTTGCCGCTTCGCCATCGTCGGCCACTCGGAGCGCCGCGCGTATCACGCGGAAAGCGACCAGCTCGTCGCCGACAAGGCCAAGGCTTCGCTGGCCCATGGCGTGACACCCATCGTCTGCGTCGGGGAGACCCTCGCCGAACGCGAGGCCGGCCAGACCGAGGCCGTGGTCAAGCGTCAGCTGGCCGCTGTCATCCACACGTTGGGGCATTGCTGCGGCGAGATGGTCGTGGCGTATGAGCCTGTCTGGGCCATTGGCACTGGCCTGACCGCGACGCCCGAGCAAGCGCAGGCCGTGCATGCCGTGCTGCGGGCGCAACTGCAGGCGGCGACGGATCGCGCCTCCGCCATGCGCATCGTTTACGGCGGCAGTGTCAAGGCCGACAACGCCACCCAGCTCTTCGGCCAGCCGGACATCGACGGCGGTCTGATCGGTGGCGCATCGCTGAAAGCGGCCGACTTTGCCGCCATCTGCCTCGCAGCGGCGCACTGAGTTTTATCGGCGCCCGCCGGCAGGTTGGGTGCCCCTGTTTTGATGGAGTGATTGGAATGCAGTTCTTTGCGAATCTGGTGCTGGTGGTTCAGTTGTTGTCCGCCATTGCGATCATTGTTCTGGTGCTGGTGCAGCACGGCAAGGGTGCCGACATGGGCGCCTCCTTTGGCAGCGGGGCGTCGGGCAGCCTGTTCGGCGCTACCGGCAGCGCCAACTTCCTGTCGCGCGCGACGGCCTTTGCGGCCACGCTGTTCTTCGGCTGCACGCTGGGCCTGGCGTTCCTGTCCAACGGTCGGCCGGTGACGTCGAGCGGCACCGACAACGTGCTGGATCGCGCGCCCATCGTCGCGCCGGCCGCTTCGGGCGCGGCGGCAATCCCTGGCGCCATCGTGGCGCCGGCCGTGCCGGCTTCGATCGCAGCCTCGGGCGCTGCGAACTGAAGTCCGACTAAAACCCTCGCCTCTTTGCCGGGATGTCCCTTAAATCCGGTTTAGAATGCGAGGCTGTCTGGCAAGCAAACCCTCCCAGGTTGCCAGGCAAGTTTGAGTACCTGCCGTCGTGGTGAAATTGGTAGACACGCTATCTTGAGGGGGTAGTGGCGAAAGCTGTGCGAGTTCGAGTCTCGCCGACGGCACCAGAACATGGACCGGGTTCCTGCATCAATGCCGGGACCGGTTAAAGCGGCCTGTCGTCGGGGTCGCCCAGCAGTGGGTGATCCAGGCAAGGTTAGGCGGGCGCGATCCGCGAGCGTATCTGTTGATCCGCTGGTGGCGCGCCCGTTTGCGTTGCTGGTCTATGCTGCGGTCACGTTGTCCAAGTCGTTGTAGTCGACCCAGGAAAGCTTCATGAATCTCGATCAATACCTGCCCGTCATCCTCTTCATCTTGGTCGGCGCAGTGGTCGGGATCGCACCCCAGGTGCTCGGTGCCGTGATGGGCCCGAATCGGCCGAGCGAGGCCAAGAATTCTCCTTACGAATGTGGCTTCGAGGCCTTTGAAGACGCGCGCATGAAATTCGACGTGCGCTACTACCTCGTCGCCATTCTGTTCATTCTTTTCGACCTGGAAATTGCCTTCCTGTTTCCATGGGCCGTGGCGCTCAGGGAAATTGGCCCGACTGGCTTCTGGGCGATGATGATCTTCCTCGGCATTCTGGTCGTCGGCTACGCCTACGAATGGAAAAAGGGCGCCCTGGATTGGGAATAAGCGTCCGCCGACACAAGCTGGGAATTCCAAATGGGTATTGAAGGCGTCCTGAAAGAGGGCTTCGTCACCACGTCGGTCGACAAGCTCATCAACTGGTCCAAGACGGGTTCGCTGTGGCCGATGACGTTCGGCCTGGCCTGCTGCGCGGTGGAGATGATGCATGCGGGCGCTGCCCGTTACGACATCGACCGCTTCGGCATGCTGTTCCGTCCGAGCCCGCGCCAGTCCGATCTGATGATTGTGGCCGGCACGCTGTGCAACAAGATGGCGCCGGCGCTGCGCAAGGTCTACGACCAGATGGCCGAGCCGCGCTGGGTGTTGTCGATGGGCAGCTGCGCCAATGGCGGCGGCTATTACCACTACAGCTACTCCGTTGTGCGCGGCTGCGACCGCATCGTGCCGGTCGACGTCTACGTGCCGGGCTGCCCGCCGACTGCCGAGGCGTTGCTGTACGGCATCCTGCAATTGCAGGCCAAGATCCGCCGCGAAAACACCATCGCCCGCTGAGCTACAGGATGAGCCAAAACCTCGAAACCCTGGCCCAGCAGATTGGTGCCATCCTCGGCGATCGTGTCGTTGAGCTGAAAAATGCGTTGGGTGAGCTGACGCTGACCGTGCGCGCTTCCGACTACCTTGAAGTCGCGACCACACTGCGCGATCACCCCGAGGTGAAGCTGGAGCAACTGATCGACCTCTGCGGCGTCGACTACAGCGACTTTGGCAATGGCGGCTATGAGGGGCTGCGCTATGCGGTCGTCAGCCATCTGCTGTCGGTGACGCACAACTGGCGCCTGCGCCTGAAAGTGTTTGCCACCGACGACGACTTTCCTTGCGTGGCCTCGGTCATGCCGGTCTGGAGCGCTGCCAACTGGTTCGAGCGCGAAGCGTTCGACATGTACGGCGTCATCTTCGAAGGCCACGATGATCTGCGCCGCATCCTGACGGACTACGGTTTCATCGGCCACCCGATGCGCAAGGACTTCCCGGTGTCGGGCCATGTCGAGATGCGCTACGACGCCGAGCAAAAGCGCGTCATCTACCAACCGGTCACGATTGAGCCGCGTGAAATCACGCCGCGCATCATTCGTGAAGACAAGTACGGTGGTCTGTAAGTCATGGCCGAAATCAAGAACTACACCCTGAACTTCGGTCCCCAGCACCCGGCCGCCCACGGCGTGCTGCGTTTGGTGCTGGAGCTGGACGGCGAAGTCATCCAGCGCGCCGACCCGCACATCGGCCTGCTGCACCGCGCGACCGAGAAGCTCGCCGAGCAAAAGACCTACATCCAGTCGCTGCCCTACATGGACCGCCTCGACTACGTGTCGATGATGTCCAACGAGCACGCCTACTGCCTGGCCATCGAGAAGATGCTGGGCCTGGAAGTGCCCATCCGCGCGCAGTACATCCGCGTGATGTTCGGCGAGCTGACCCGCATCCTGAACCACCTGCTTTGGCTGGGCTGCCATGGCCTGGACTGCGGTGCGATGAACATCCTCATCTACTGCTTCCGCGAGCGTGAGGACATCTTCGACATGTACGAGGCGGTGTCGGGTGCGCGCATGCACGCGGCCTACTTCCGTCCCGGCGGTGTCTACCGCGACCTGCCGGACAGCATGCCGCAGTACCAGGTCAGCAAGATCCGCAATGCCAAGGCCATCGCTCAGCTCAATGAGAACCGCAGCGGTTCGCTGCTGGATTTCATTGAAGACTTCTGCAAGCGTTTCCCGAAGAACGTCGACGACTACGAGACGCTGCTGACGGACAACCGCATCTGGAAGCAGCGCACGGTCGGTATCGGCGTGGTGTCGCCCGAGCGCGCGTTGAACCTGGGCTTCACGGGCGCGATGCTGCGCGGCTCAGGCATTGCGTGGGACCTGCGCAAGAAGCAGCCCTACGACGTGTACGACAAGATGGATTTCGACATCCCGGTCGGCACCAACGGCGACACCTACGACCGTTACGTCGTGCGTGTGGAAGAGATGCGCCAGTCCTGCCGCATCGTCGAGCAGTGCGTGAAATGGCTGCGCGCCAACCCGGGCCCGGTCATCACGGACAACCATAAGGTGGCACCGCCGGCCCGCGTGGACATGAAGTCCAGCATGGAAGAGCTGATCCACCACTTCAAGCTCTTCACCGAGGGCTTCCACGTGCCGGAAGGCGAGGCCTACGCGGCTGTCGAGCATCCCAAGGGCGAGTTCGGCATCTACATGGTCAGCGACGGCGCCAACAAGCCGTACCGCTTGAAGATCCGCGCGCCGGGCTTCCCGCACCTCGCGGCGCTGGACGAAATGGGCAAGGGCCACATGATTGCCGACGCCGTGGCCATCATCGGCACGATGGACATCGTGTTCGGCGAGATCGACCGTTGAAGCAGTGACGACGATGACGACTTCCAACACCACCGCTTCGAGCTACACGCTCAGCGACGCCACCCGTGCGCGCTTCGACCGCGAGGTCGCCAAGTACCCGTACGAAATGCGCCAGTCGGCCGTCATGGCCTGTCTGGCCATCGTGCAGCAGGAAGAGGGCTTCGTGCCCCGCGCCGCGGAAGATGCGATCGCGGCTCACCTCGGCATGGCGCCCATCGCTGTGTACGAGGTGACGACCTTCTACAACATGTACAACCAGCGCCCGGTCGGCAAATTCAAGCTGAACGTCTGCGCGAACTTGCCCTGCCAGCTGCGTGACGGCCAGAACGCGCTGGACCACCTGTGCAGCAAGCTCGGCATCGAGCAGGGCGGCACCACGGCCGACGGCCTGTTCACCGTGCAGAAGAGCGAGTGCCTGGGCGCCTGCGCCGACTCGCCGGTGATTCTGGTCAACGACCGCCAGATGTGCAGCTTCATGACCCGCGACCGCCTCGATGAGCTGGTCGATGTGCTGCGCGCTGAAGCCGCGAAGGCCTGAGGACGACATGCTGGACCTCACCAAATTTCAATCCACCGGCAACGAGACCTGCTTCCACGGTCGTCACATCACGCCGCAGATCTACGCAGACCTGAACGGCAAGAACTGGTCGATCAAGGACTACGAGGCCCGCGGCGGATACGCGGCCCTGCGTAAGATCCTGGGCAAGGACGGCGGCGAAGGTCTGACGCCCGACCAGGTCATCGCCGAGGTGAAGACCTCGGCCCTGCGCGGCCGCGGCGGCGCCGGCTTCCCGACCGGCCTGAAGTGGAGCTTCATGCCCCGCCAGTTCCCGGGCCAAAAGTACCTTGTCTGCAACTCGGACGAGGGCGAACCCGGCACCTGCAAGGACCGCGACCTGTTGATGCACAACCCGCACCAGGTCATCGAGGGCATGGCCATCGCTGCCTACGCGATGGGCATCAAGGTCGGCTACAACTACATCCACGGCGAGATCTTCGAGGTCTACGAACGTTTCGAAGCGGCGCTGGAAGAGGCCCGCGCCGCCGGCTACCTCGGCGAGAAGATCATGGGTTCGGACTACAGCTTCCAGCTGCACGCCCACCATGGCTTCGGCGCCTACATCTGCGGCGAGGAAACTGCGCTGCTGGAATCGCTGGAAGGTAAGAAGGGCCAGCCGCGCTTCAAGCCGCCGTTCCCGGCCAGCTTCGGCCTGTACGGCAAGCCCACGACGATCAACAACACCGAGACCTTCGCGGCGGTGCCCTGGATCATCCGCAACGGCGGCCAGGCCTACCTGGAGATCGGCAAGCCCAACAACGGTGGCACCAAGCTGTTCTCGGTGTCCGGCGACGTGGAGCGCCCGGGCAACTACGAGATCCCGCTGGGCACGCCATTCAGCACGCTGCTGGAGCTCGCCGGCGGTGTCCGCAAGGGCCGCAAGCTGAAGGCCGTGATCCCCGGCGGTTCATCTGCCCCGGTGCTGACGGCCGAGGTGATGATGAACTGCACGATGGACTATGACTCCATCGCCAAGGCCGGCTCCATGCTGGGCTCGGGCGCCGTCATCGTCATCGACGACTCACGTTGCATGGTGCAGAGCCTGCTGCGCCTGTCGTACTTTTACGCGCACGAGTCCTGTGGCCAGTGCACGCCCTGCCGCGAAGGCACGGGCTGGATGCACCGCGTGCTGGAACGCATCTACCACGGCGAGGGCAGGGCAGAGGACATCGACCTGCTGAACTCCGTGGCCGACAACATCCAGGGCCGCACGATCTGCGCGCTAGGCGACGCTGCCGCTATGCCCGTGCGCGCCATGATCAAGAACTTCAAGCACGAGTTCTTGCACCTGATTGAACACAAGAAGCCCCTGGTGGCTCCGACCTGAGCGCCTAGGGAACACCCATCATGGTTGAAATCGAACTCGACGGTCAGAAGGTCTCGGTCCAGGAAGGCAGCATGGTCATGCATGCTGCGGAGAAGGCCGGCACCTACATCCCGCACTTCTGCTATCACAAGAAGCTGAGCATTGCGGCCAATTGCCGCATGTGCCTGGTGGACGTGGAAAAGGCGCCCAAGCCGATGCCTGCCTGCGCGACTCCCGTCACTCAGGGCATGATCGTCCGCACCAAGAGCGAAAAGGCGATCAAGGCGCAGCAGGGCGTCATGGAATTCCTGCTGATCAACCACCCGCTGGACTGCCCGATCTGCGACCAGGGCGGCGAGTGCCAGCTGCAGGACCTGGCGGTGGGCTACGGCGCGGGAAAAAGCCGCTACTCCGAAGAGAAGCGCGTCGTCTTCCACAAGAACGTGGGCCCGCTGATCTCGATGGAGGAGATGAGCCGCTGCATCCACTGCACACGCTGCGTGCGGTTCGGCCAGGAGATCGCCGGCCAGATGGAACTGGGCATGGCCCACCGTGGCGAGCACAGCGAGATCCAGACCTTCGTGGGCCGCACGGTGGACTCCGAGCTGTCCGGCAACATGATCGACATCTGCCCGGTCGGCGCGCTGACCAGCAAGCCCTTCCGCTACAGCGCCCGCACGTGGGAACTGTCGCGCCGCAAGAGCGTCAGCCCGCACGATTCGACCGGCGCCAACCTCGTTGTCCAGGTCAAGAACCACCAGGTGCTGCGTGTTGTTCCGCTGGAGAACGAAGACGTCAACGAATGCTGGATCGCCGACCGCGACCGCTTCAGCTATGAAGCGCTGAACAGCGACGCCCGCCTGAACGCGCCCATGATCAAGCAGGGCGGAGCCTGGAAGCAGGTCGACTGGACGACGGCGCTGGAGTACGTGGCCAACGGCCTAAAGGTCATCAAGGCCGACCATGGTGCCAAGGCCATCGGTGCGCTCGGCTCAGCCCACAGCACGGTGGAAGAACTGCACCTGCTGGGCGAAATCGTGCGCGGCCTGGGCAGCGACAACATCGACCACCGCCTGCGCCACAGCGACTTCGGCAATGCTGCCCCGGCGGGCCAGGCGCGCTGGCTGGGCCTGCCCATCGCCAAGCTGTCCGAACTGGATCGCGCGCTGGTCGTGGGCTCCAATCTGCGCAAGGATCACCCGCTGTTCGCCGCCCGCCTGCGCCACGCCGCGCGCCGCGGTGCCGCGATCTCGCGCATCGGCGTGAACAGCGATGACTGGCTGATGTCCGTCGGCGCGTCCATCGCCGCCGCGCCGTCCGCCTGGGTGCAGACGCTCGCGAACGTGGCCGCCGCCATTGGCGACGGCGCGCCGCTGCCCGGCACCGCGACGGACGAAGCCAAGGCCATCGCCGCCAGCCTGTCCTCCGGCTCTGCCAAGGCCTTGCTGCTGGGCAATGCAGCCGCAGAACATCCGCAGGCCGCCAGCCTGCTGGCGCTGGCGCAGTGGATTGGCGAGAAGACCGGCGCCAGCGTCGGTTACCTGACCGCTGCCGCCAACACGGTCGGCGCCCAGCTCGTGAAAGCCCAGCCGCAAGCCGGTGGCCTGAACGCCGCTCAGATGCTGAACGGCACGGCACTGAAGGCCGCGCTGCTGCTGAACACCGACCCGGTGCTGGACAGCGCCAACGCCGCCGCTGCCGCCAAGGCGCTGGACGCGGCCGAGATGGTCGTCGTGCTGAGCCCGTTCAAGACCGGCCTGGACTACGCCGATGTGCTGCTGCCCATCGCGCCGTTCACTGAGACATCTGGCTCGTTCGTCAATGCCGAGGGCCGCCTGCAGAGCTTCGTGGGGGTCGTGCGCCCGCTGGCCGAGACGCGTCCGGCGTGGAAGGTGCTGCGCGTGCTGGGTAACCTGCTGGGTCTCGAAGGCTTCAACCAGGACAGCTCCGAGCAAGTGCGGGAACAGGCGCTGGGCGGTGATATCGCCGGCCGCCTCTCCAACGCCACGTCGGCGACGCCGCAGATCGTGGCCAAGGGCGAGGGCGTCGAGCGATTCGCCAACCTGCCGATCTACGCGACCGACGCGCTGGTGCGCAACGCCACTTCGCTGCAGCTGACCGCCGACGGCCGCGAAGCCGCGATCGTGGGTCTGCCCACCGGGCTGTGGCAGCAGCTGGGTCTGAGCGACGGTGATCAGGTGCGCATCGTGCAGGACGGTGGCGCTGCTCAACTGCCTGCCCGCCTGGAAGCCGCGCTGCCCGAAGGCGTGGTCCGCGTGCCGGCCGGTCTGGCCCAAACTGCGACGCTGGGTGCCGCCTTCGGCACGCTGAGTGTCAGCAAGGTCTGAGGGAGCCTGAAGAAATGATCGACACCCTCTACCAGAACGGGGCCGCACTGCTTGGTGGCCTTTGGCCCGTGGTTTGGAGCCTGATGAAGATCATCGCGGTCGTCGCACCGTTGATGATCTGCGTCGCCTACCTGACGCTGTGGGAGCGCAAGGCCATCGGCTGGTCGCAGATCCGCCCGGGTCCGAACCGCGTCGGCCCGTTCGGCCTGCTGACGCCCATCGCCGACGCGGTGAAGCTGATCTTCAAGGAGATCATCAAGCCCACCGCCGCCAGCAAGGGCTTGTTCTTCCTCGGCCCGGTCATGACCATCATGCCGGCGCTGGCCGCCTGGGCCGTGGTGCCCTTCGGTCCGGACGCCGCTGTGGCCAATGTCAATGCCGGCCTGCTGTTCCTGATGGCGATCACGTCGCTCGAGGTGTACGGCGTCATCATCGCCGGCTGGGCGTCCAACTCGAAGTACGCCTTCCTGGGCGCGCTGCGTGCGTCAGCGCAGATGGTCTCGTACGAGATCTCGATGGGCTTCGCACTCGTCGTCGTGCTGATGGTGAGCGGCACCATGAACATGACCGGCATCGTGCAACTGCAGGAGCAGGGCATGTTCGCCAGCATGGGCCTGACGTTCCTGTCCTGGAACTGGCTGCCGTTGTTCCCGATCTTCATCGTCTACTTCATCTCGGGGCTGGCCGAAACCAACCGCCACCCGTTCGACGTGGTCGAAGGCGAATCGGAAATCGTCGCCGGCCACATGATCGAGTACTCGGGCATGTCGTTCGCGATGTTCTTCCTGGCCGAGTACGCCAACATGATCCTCGTGTCATGCCTGGCCGTCATCCTGTTCCTCGGTGGCTGGAGTGCGCCGATCTCCTGGAGCCTGTTCGGCATGGAAACGCCGAGCTTCATCCAGAGCACGATGGCGTTCTGGAACTGGGCCTGGCTGTTCGGCAAGACCTTCTTCGTCGTCACGATGTTCCTGTGGGTGCGTGCCACGTTCCCGCGCTTCCGCTACGACCAGATCATGCGTCTGGGCTGGAAGATCTTCATCCCCATCACGCTGATCTGGCTGGTCGTTGTCGGTGCCTGGATGCAGACGCCGTTCAACATCTGGAAGTGAGGCGGCGACCATGACTGCAATCACGAATTTCGCGAAGACCTTCTTCCTCTGGGAACTGCTCAAGGGAATGAAGCTGACGGGCCGACATTTCCTGTCGCGCAACATCACGATCCAGTTCCCGGAAGAGAAGACGCCGCTGTCGCCGCGCTTTCGCGGCCTGCATGCGCTGCGCCGCTACGAGAACGGCGAGGAGCGCTGCATCGCCTGCAAGCTCTGCGAGGCCGTCTGCCCGGCGATGGCCATCACCATCGAGAGCGACGTGCGCGCCGACGGCAGCCGCCGCACGACGCGTTACGACATCGACCTAACCAAGTGCATCTTCTGCGGCTTCTGCGAAGAGAGCTGCCCGGTGGACTCCATCGTCGAAACGAGCATCTTCGAATACCACGGCGAAAAGCGCGGCGACCTGTACTTCACCAAGGACATGCTGCTGGCAGTCGGTGACAAGTACGAGCCTCAGATCGCAGCCCAAAAGGAGGCGGACGCCAAGTACCGCTGATCGCTGCAGCGCTGCAAGGCGCCGCGGCGGTCCGGCTCAGCTGGTCTGCATACGCATGGACATCACGACCATCCTCTTCTACGTCTTCTCCGGCATCCTGCTGGTGAGTTCGTTCCGCGTCATAACGGCGCGCAGCACCGTGCATGCGGCGCTGTTCCTGATCCTGTCCTTCTTCACCGCGTCCTGCATCTGGATGCTGCTGAAGGCCGAGTTCCTCGCCATTGCGCTGGTCCTCGTCTATATCGGCGCTGTCATGGTGCTGTTCCTGTTCGTCGTCATGATGCTCGACCTCAACACCGACAGCATGCGTGAGGGCTTCTGGAAGCACCTGCCCGTCGCTGCCGTCGTGGGGGCGTTGATCGCCTTCGAGATGGGCATCGTGCTGATGGGTGGCTTCCAGCTGTCCGACGTGCCTGTGGCCACGCCCCAGCAGCTGGAGATGGGCAACACCAAGTTGCTGGGCATCGAGATCTACACGAACTACCTGTATCCGCTGCAGATTGCTGCAGTGCTGCTGCTGGTGGCCATCATTGCTGCCATTGCGCTGACGCTGCGTCGCCGCAAGGACTCGCGCGCGATGAATCCGTCCGAGCAGGTCAAGGTCACCAAGGCCCAGCGCCTGAAGATCGTCAAGATGGCGCCCACCGTGGCCGCGCCCGCCCAACCTGAAGCACCCAAAGAAGGAGGCCAGGCATGATCGGCGCACTGACCCTGGGCCATTTCCTGACGCTGGGCGCGATGCTGTTCGCGCTGTCGGTGATCGGCATCTTCCTGAACCGAAAGAACCTGATCGTGCTGCTGATGGCCATCGAGCTGATGCTGCTGGCGGTCAACCTGAACTTCGTCGCGTTCTCGCATTACCTCGGCGACATGGCGGGACAGGTCTTCGTGTTCTTCATCCTGACCGTCGCGGCGGCCGAGTCGGCCATCGGCCTGGCCATCCTGGTCGTGCTGTTCCGCAACCGCGCCAGCATCAATGTCGAGGAACTCGACGCCCTCAAGGGCTGAGGACACAACAAGATGTCTGCACAACTCTCGCAAAACACGCTGCTCGCGGTGCCACTGGCGCCGCTGGCGGGGGCCATCATCGCCGGCTTCTTCGGCAAGGTGGTGGGCCGCCGCGGTTCGCACATCGCGACCATCCTGGGCGTGCTGATCGCCTTCATCCTGTCCGCACAGACGCTTTACAGCGTGGCCGTGGACGGGGCGCGCTTCAACGCGACCATCTACGAATGGATGAAGCTCGGCCCGCTGACGATGGAGGTCGGCTTCCTGGTTGACGGCCTGACGGCCATGATGATGTGCGTGGTGACCTTCGTGTCGCTGATGGTGCACATCTACACCATCGGCTACATGGAAGAGGACGACGGCTACCAGCGCTTCTTCTCCTACATCTCGCTGTTCACGTTCAGCATGCTGATGCTGGTCATGAGCAACAACATGCTGCAGCTGTTCTTCGGCTGGGAAGCGGTGGGCCTGGTCTCGTACCTGCTGATCGGCTTCTGGTACAAGAAGCCAACTGCCATCTTCGCCAACATGAAGGCCTTCCTGGTGAACCGGGTCGGCGACTTCGGCTTCATCCTGGGCATCGGACTGTTGCTGGCCTACGGCGGTTCGCTGAACTACGCCGAGACCTTTGCGAAGAAGGACCTGCTGGCCCAGATGGTCTTCCCAGGTACGGACTGGTCGCTGATGACGGTGGCCTGCATCTGCCTGTTCATCGGTGCGATGGGCAAGTCCGCGCAATTCCCGCTGCACGTCTGGCTGCCGGACTCGATGGAAGGCCCGACGCCCATCTCTGCGCTGATCCACGCCGCAACGATGGTGACCGCCGGCATCTTCATGGTGGCGCGCTTCTCGCCGCTGTTCGAGCTCAGTGACACGGCGCTGAACTTCGTCATGGTGATCGGCGCGATCACGGCGCTGTTCATGGGGTTTCTGGGCATCATCCAGAACGACATCAAGCGTGTCGTCGCGTATTCCACGCTGTCGCAGCTGGGCTACATGACCGTGGCGCTGGGCGCGTCGGCCTACTCGGTCGCGGTGTTCCACCTGATGACGCATGCCTTCTTCAAGGCACTGCTGTTCCTCGGCGCCGGCTCCGTCATCATTGGCATGCACCACGATCAGGACATCCGCAACATGGGCGGCCTGCGCAAGTACATGCCCATCACGTGGATCACGTCGCTGCTGGGTTCGCTGGCGCTGATCGGCACGCCGCTGTTCTCGGGTTTCTATTCCAAGGACTCGATCATCGAGGCCGTGCATGCCAGCAACCTGCCGGCAGCGGGCATCACCTACGTCGCCGTGCTGATTGGCGTGTTCGTGACCGCGTTCTACAGCTTCCGGATGTACTTCCTCGTCTTCCACGGCAAGGAACACTTCCACCACAAGCCGTTCCCGGGCGAGCACGACCACCACGACGACCATGGCCACGATTCGCATGCGCACACGCCGCACGAGTCGCCCGCCGTCGTCTGGGTGCCGCTGGTGCTGCTGGCCATCCCGTCGGTCGTCATCGGATTCCTGACCATCGAGTCCATGCTGTATGGCGACTTCCTGAAGGATGCCATCACGGTCAACACCGTTGCCCACCCGGCGATGGCTGAGATCGCGCATCACTTCCACGGTGCGGCAGAGATGGCGCTGCACGGTTTGAAGACGTTGCCGTTCTGGCTGGCATTCGCCGGTGTGACCACCGCCTACCTGTTCTACATGGTGGCGCCCAGCATTCCCGCTACGCTGGCGAAGGTGCTGCGTCCGGTCATCATCGTGCTGGAGAACAAGTACTTCCTCGACTGGTTCAACGAGAACGTTCTCGCCCGTGGCGCGCGCCTGCTGGGCACCGGCCTGTGGAAGGGGGGCGATGGCGCGCTCATCGACGGCCTCGTCATCAACGGCTCTGCCCGCACCATTGGCGGCATTGCCGGCCTGGTGCGTCGTGTGCAGACCGGTCTGCTGTACTGGTACGCCCTCGTCATGATCCTTGGCGTCATGGGTTTGATGACCTGGCAGCTCTGGCCCTATATCGAGCCCCAGTTCAAGGCCCTGGTCGGGTCCTGATCGCGCGGCGGAGAACAAGAATGACGTACCTGAGTCTTGCGATTTTTCTGCCCATCGTCTGCGGCGCGTTGCTGCTGGCGGTCGGGCGCGACGAACAGGCCAAGGCCGTGCGCTGGATGGCGCTGGTCGCTGCCGTGGCGAGCTTCCTTGTCACCCTGCCGCTGATCACCGGCTTCGACACCTCGACCGCTGCGATGCAGTTCGTCGAGAACCACGCCTGGATCGAGCGCTTCAACATCCGTTACCACCTGGGCGTGGACGGCATCTCGATGTGGTTCGTACCGCTGACGGCTTTCATCACCATCATCGTGGTCATCTCCGCCTGGGAGGTCATCGAAACGCGCGTGAACCAGTACATGGGCGCGTTCCTGATCCTGTCGGGCCTGATGGTGGGCGTGTTCAGCGCGTTGGACGGCATGCTGTTCTACGTGTTCTTCGAGGCCACGCTGATCCCGATGTACATCATCATCGGCGTCTGGGGTGGTGCGAACCGCGTCTATGCGGCCTTCAAGTTCTTCCTGTACACGCTGGCCGGCTCGCTGCTGATGCTGATCGCGCTGCTGTACCTGTACGTCCAGTCTGGCGGCAGCTTCGACATCCAGACCTGGCACAAGCTGCCGCTGCCCGGCGGCGCACAGACCTGGCTGTTCTTCGCCTTCCTGGCGGCGTTCTCGGTCAAGGTGCCGATGTGGCCGGTGCACACCTGGTTGCCCGACGCCCACGTCGAGGCGCCCACGGGCGGCTCCGTCGTGCTGGCGGCCATCATGCTGAAGCTGGGCTGCTACGGCTTCCTGCGCTTCTCCATGCCCATCGCACCGGATGCCGCGCGCGAATGGTCGTGGCTCATCATCGCCATGTCGCTGATCGCCGTCGTCTACATCGGCCTGGTCGCGCTGGTGCAGAAGGACATGAAGAAACTGGTGGCCTATTCGTCCATCGCGCACATGGGCTTCGTGACGCTGGGCTTCTTCATCTTCAATGAGCTGGGCGTTTCCGGTGGCCTGGTGCAGATGATTGCGCACGGCTTCGTGTCGGGTGCGATGTTCCTGTGCATCGGCGTTCTATACGACCGCGTGCATTCGCGTGAGATCGCGTCGTATGGCGGTGTCGTCAACACGATGCCCACGTTCACCGCGTTCGCCGTCTTCTTCGGCATGGCCAACTGCGGGCTGCCCGCGACTGCCGGCTTCGTCGGTGAGTGGATGGTGATCCTCGGCACCGTCCAGTACAACTTCTGGCTGGGCGGCATCGCGGCCACGGCGCTGATCTTCGGCGCGGCCTACACGCTGTGGATGGTCAAGCGTGTCTACTTCGGCGACATCGCCAACGACAACGTGCGTGCGCTGACCGACATCAACAGCCGCGAGTTCCTCATGCTGGCCGTGCTGGCCGTGGCGACGTTGTACATGGGGCTGTATCCCAAGCCGTTCACGGACGTGATGCACCAGTCGGTTGACGGGCTGCTCAAGCACGTGGCCACGAGCAAGATCCCCGCCTGATCCGAGCAGAGGCAAGAACAATGAACGACATGAACTGGCTCGCGATTTATCCCGAGATCCTGCTGCTGGCGATGAGCTGCGTCGTCGCGCTGGTGGACCTGTGGGTCACCGATGAGCAGCGCCGCCCGACCTACTGGCTGACCCAGCTGACGCTGCTGGTTGTCGGCGTCATGCACTTCTTCTACTACGACGCCGGCCAGACCACCTATGCCATGCAGGGCATGGTGGTGGCCGACCCGATGGGCCACCTGCTGGCGGGCTTCGCCTGCATCGCCACGATGGTCACGCTGGTGTACGCACGCCCTTACGCCGCGTCGCGCGAGATGCTGAAAGGCGAGCTGTTCACGCTCAGCCTGCTGTCGCTGCTGGGCATCAACGTGATGCTGTCGGCCAACAACTTCCTGGTCATCTACCTCGGCCTGGAACTGATGAGCCTGTCGCTGTACGCATTGGTTGCGCTGCGCCGTGACCACGCTGTGGCGACCGAAGCTGCGATGAAGTACTTTGTGCTGGGTGCGCTGGCCAGCGGCTTCCTGCTGTACGGCCTGTCGATGATGTACGGCGCCACCGGCTCGCTGACCATCCCGGAAGTGTTCGACGTCATCACCAAGGGCATCCCGAACAAGGCCGTACTGGTCTTCGGCGTCGTGTTCGTCGTCGCCGGTCTGGCGTTCAAGCTCGGAGCTGCACCCTTCCACATGTGGGTGCCGGACGTTTACCAGGGCGCGCCGACAGCCGTCACTCTGCTGATCGGCGGGGCGCCGAAGCTGGCCGCCTTCGCGATCACCGTGCGCCTGCTGGTGGAAGGAATGATCGGCCTGGCCGTCGACTGGCAGCAGATGCTGGTCGTGCTCTCCATCATGTCACTGCTCATCGGCAACCTGGCGGCCATTGCGCAGACCAACCTGAAGCGCATGTTGGCCTACTCCACCATCGCCAACATGGGCTTCATGCTGCTGGGTATGGCGTCGGGCGTCATGAACGGCAGCAACGAATGGGCCGCCAATGCCTACAGCGCCGCCATGTTCTACGCCGTGACCTACGTGCTGACGACGCTGGGCACCTTCGGCATGATCATCCTTCTGTCACGTGCCGGCCATGAGGCTGAGGAGATCAAGGACCTAGCCGGCCTGGCCAAGCGCAGTCCCTGGTTCGCGCTGGTCATGACCCTGTTCATGTTCTCGCTGGCCGGCGTGCCGCCCACGGTAGGGTTCTACGCCAAGCTGGCCGTGCTGCAGGCGATGATTGGCACCGGTGAGACCTTCTACCTGGGCCTGGCGATCTTCGCGGTCGTCGTGTCGCTGGTGGGTGCGTTCTACTACCTGCGCGTCGTCAAGGTCATGTTCTTTGACGCGCCCACCGACACGGCGGCCATCGCCGCGCCCGGCGACGTGCGTTTCGTCATGACGCTGAATGGCGCCGCCGTGCTGGTGTTCGGTCTGCTGCCCAGCGGCCTGCTGGAGCTGTGCAAGACCGCCATCCTGAAGGCCCTGAGTACCTGACGGAGGCCCGCACGTGGACCAGTCCCTTGCCGTCTGGCTGGTCCTGGCTGTCGCCATCGTCGCGGCCAACCTGCCATATTTCAGCGAACGCCTGCTGCTGGTAGGCCCGCGCCGTGCGCCCAAGGCCGCCGGCTGGCGCTTGCTCGAACTGGGCCTGATGGCGATGTTGACATACGGGCTCGGTGCGCTGCTCGAAACCCGCATCGGTCAGCGCTACAGCCAGGGCTGGGAGTTCTACGCTGCTGGCGCCTGCCTGTTCATCACGCTGGGCTTCCCCGGCTTCGTCTGGAGGTACCTGCGCCGTGGCCGAGGTTGACGATCACCTGAAGGAGCGCGTGCTGGAGAGCACGCAGGTCTATGGCGGCCACTTCCTGGATGTGCGCCGCGACCGTGTGCAGCTGCCCGACGGTGGCACGTCGCATCGCGAGTACATCCGCCATCCCGGGGCCGTCATGGTCGTGCCGCTGCTGGACGACGGCCGGCTGCTGATGGAACGTCAGTACCGCTACCCGATGGGGCGCGTGATGCTTGAGTTCCCGGCCGGCAAGCTGGACGCCGGTGAAGACCCGCTGGCCTGCGGGCGCCGCGAGCTGCTTGAAGAGACGGGTTACAGCGCCGCTGAATGGGCCTACGCCGGCGTACTGCACAACGCCATCGCGTACTCGGACGAGGGCATCCACATCTACTTCGCGCGCGGCCTCGTGCGCGGCGAGCAGCGCCTGGATGAAGGCGAGTTCCTCGAACTTGTCACGCATGGCGTCGATGATCTCGACCGCATGGCCGCAGCCGGCGAGCTGACCGATGCCAAGACGCTGATCGGCCTGCTTTGGCTGCAGCGCTGGCGGCAGGGCGCGTGGACGCTGGACTGGCGCAACGCCTGACACGCGCTTCTCGGTAGATGACCTCTGGCACGTTGTTGCCAGACGTTTAAGCTCGCGCGATTTTGTTTGCCGTCGGAATCCCATGACTCGAGAAAGCTGCTCCATGAAGCGCGCAACGCCGATCCTGACCGCCCTGACCCTGGCTCTGGCCCTCACTGCGTGCGGCAAGGGCGGCAAGCCCGATGACGCCAAGGCGGCGGCCAAGCCGGCAGCCCCGCTGCTGCTGGCGCCCGAGGACCTCCGTCAGGTGGGGCAGAGCGGACTGATCGGCGCGCCCGTCATCAGCGGCGCCATCCAGCCCGCCCGCCGCGCCGACCTGCGCGCCGAGGTGGCGGCCGTCGTGCTGCAGGTGGCCAAGGACAACGGCGAGCGCGTGCGCGCCGGCGACCTCATCATCCGGCTGGACGCCACCGCAATCCGCGATGGCCTGACCTCCGCCGAAGAAGCGCTGCGCGCCTCACAGCAGAGCTTCGAGCAGACCGAGCGCGTGCTGGTACGTCAGCGCACGCTGAACCAGCAAGGCATGATTTCCATGCAGGGGCTGGAGGACGCCGAGGTGCGCCGCAACGCCGCGCAGAGCGATCTGGCCGCCGCCAAGGCGCGCGTCGTCACCGCGCGACAGCAGGTCTCGCGCACCGAGGTGCGGGCGCCGTTCGACGGCGTCGTCAGCGAACGCAAGATCTCGGTCGGCGACACCGTGCAGGTCGGTCGCGAGCTGGTGAAGGTCATCGACCCGACCTCCATGCGTTTCGAAGGCCAGGTCTCGGCCGATCGCCTGGGCGAGCTGAAGCTGAACCAGCCGGTGTCGTTCCGCATCAACGGTTTCGGCGACGCCGAGTTCCGCGGCAAGCTGGCGCGGATCGACGCCGCTGCCAATGCGACCACGCGCCAGGTCGAGCTGATCGCCGAGTTCGACGACAAGACGAAGGCGCCTCAGGTTTCCGGCCTGTACGCCGAGGGCCGCGTCGAAAGCGCCGACCGGCGCGCGCTGGTGCTGGCCGAAGGCTCCATCCAGCGCCAGGGCGACAGCGCCTTCGTCTGGAAGGTTGTCGGCAACCAGCTGAAGAAGGTCGCCGTCACGCTGGGCGAGCGCGACGACCGCCGCGGTGAAGTAGTCATCTCGTCCGGGCTGGCGATGGGCGACCAGGTGCTGCGTGCGCCCACCGGCAGCCTGACGGATGGCGCCGCCGTGCAGCGCGTCGCCGCCGGCGCCGGCGCGGCTTCCGCTGCCAGCAAGTAACCCCGCAGGAGACCGTAGATGTTCCTGTCCAACTTCAGCATCAGCAAGCCCGTCGCGACCGTCGTCCTGGTCGTGGGCCTGATGCTGGTGGGCCTGCTGGCGTTGTCCAAGCTGCGGGTCAACCAGTTCCCCGACGTCGAGCCCCCCGTGCTCGTCATCAACGTGACCTACCCTGGCGCTTCGCCGGAGACGTCGGAACGCGAAATCGTCAACCGCATCGAGAAGGCGCTGCAGAGCATCTCGGGCGTGGACCGCTCCAACTCGACGTCGCGCGAGGGCGGCGCCACCATCGTGCTGGTGTTCGACTTCTCGAAGAACATGATTGAGGCCGCCGACGAGGTGCGCAACGCGATCAACTCGGTGCGCTACAAGTTGCCCATCGAGATGCGCGAGCCCATCATCACGCGGGCCGACCCGGGGGCGCAGCCCATCCTGCAGCTGGCGCTGTCCAGCACGTCGCTGACGCATGCCCAGCTCAGCCGCCTGGCCGAAGACCAGCTGGCCGAGCGGTTCCGCGGCATCCAGGGCGTGTCGGTCGTCAACGTGAACGGCGCGCTGAAGCGCGAGCTGTCCATCCTGCTGCGTGCCGAGAAACTGCGAGAGTTCGGCGTGTCCGTCACGGAGGTCCTGAGCGCCGTGCGCGCGCAGAACACGACGGCGCCCGTCGGCAAGGTGCGCGGCGCGCTGGAGGACCAGAGCATCCGCCTGCTGGGCCGGCTGGAGTCCCCGTCCGAGTTCGAGCAGATGATCATCAAGCGCAGCGGCGGCCAGGTCATCCGCCTGGGCCAGGTGGCCGAGGTGCAGGACGGCTTCGCCGAGATGACCGGCTACTCGCTGCGCAACGGCCGGCCCAACGTCGGCATCTCGGTCACGCGCTCGCGTGACGCGTCCACCGTCAGCGTGGCCGTGGAGGCCCGCAAGCTGGTCGAGGACATCCGCAAGGAACTGCCCCAGGGCACCACCATCGACATCACGCAGGACGGCGGCGAGGACGCCGAGAACAGCCTGCACAACGTGACCCACGCGCTGGTGTTCGGCGCCGGCCTGACCATCTTCGTCGTCTACGCCTTCCTGAACAGCTGGCGCTCCACGCTGATCACCGCGCTGTCGCTGCCCACGTCGGTGTTGGCCGCCTTCATCGCCGTGTGGCTGATGGGTTTCTCGCTGAACTTCATGAGCCTGCTGGGCCTGAGCCTGGCCATCGGCGTGCTCATCGACGACGCCATCGTCGTGCGGGAGAACATCGTGCGGCACATGGAGCGCGGCAGCGACCGGGTGACCGCCGCACGCGAGGGCACGGCCGAGATCGGCCTGGCCGTCGCGGCCACCACCTTCGCCATCGTGGCCGTGTTCGTGCCGGTCGCCTTCATGGGCAACGGCCCCGGCCAGTGGTTCAAGCCGTTCGCGCTGACCGTTGTGGCCTCCGTCATCGTGTCGCTGCTGATCAGCTTCACGCTGGACCCGATGCTGTCGGCCTACTGGGGAGACCCCCCGGGCTACCACGAGCGTGAGCAGAAGGGCTTCGGCAAGCTGCTGCATCGCTTCAACCACTGGTTCGACGGCGTGGCCGATGGCTACGGTCACGTCATCGCGTGGGCGCTGCATCACCGCCGCTGGATGGCCGCGTTCGCGGTGCTCAGCTTCGTCGGCGCCATCGCTCTCCAATACGTCGCGGGCGGCTCCAGCTTCCTGCCCAAGGCCGATGCCGGCTTCCTCGTCATCGACGTGCGCAGCCCGGCGTCCAGCAGCCTGGACTACTCCAAGCTCAAGCTCGATGCCGCCGCGGGGCTGGCCCGCGCGCTGCCCGAAACCAAGGCCACCATGGCCTATCCGAACGCGTCGGGCGGGCGCATCTACGTGGACATCGGCAAAAGCACCGAGCGCAAGCGCTCGGCCGACGACGTCGCGACGGATCTGCGGGGCAAGGTGGCGCGCCTGGTGGGCGCCGAGTACGTGGTGCTGGACGACCTGAACAACGGCGCCCAGAAGCCCGTGCAGATCCGCTTCTACGGCGCCGACAGCCGCAAGCTGCAGGAGCTGACACTGGAGTTCCAGCAGACGCTGCGCGGCGTGCGAGGCGCGGTGGACGTGGGCTACTCCGAGCAGGATCCGCAGAACGAGTTGCAGATCGAACTGGACCGCGGCCTGGCCAACCAGATGGGCATCTCCGTCAACGACGCGGCGCAGGCGCTGCGCGTGGCGTTCGCGGGCGTGGAGGCCGGCGACTGGATCGATCCGACCGGCGAGGCCCGCGACGTAGCCATCCGCCTGCACCCGGCCGACCGCGTGGACGCCGCCAACATCGAGCGCCTGCCCATCGCGGTCAGCGGCACCAACCGCATGGTGCCGCTGGACCAGATCGCCACGGTGACCATGGGCAAGGGCCCGGGCCAGATCCAGCATGGCGATGGCAAGCGCACCATCACGGTCAGCGCGAACGCGCAGGGCCGCTCGGCGGGCGAGATCACGACCGAGGCCGTCAAGCTGGCCAAGGCCATCAACTTCCCGCCTGGCTACGGCATCGAACTGGCCGGCTCCGCGCGCGACCAGCAGGAAGTGTTCTCGGCCATGATCACCGCGCTGCTGTCCGGCATCGCGCTGATGTACTTCGTGCTGGTCATCCAGTTCAACAGCTTCACGGCGCCGCTGGGCGTCATGCTGTCGCTGCCGCTGAGCCTGATCGGCGTCGTCGTGGCGCTCATCCTCACCAAGGGCACACTGAACCTGATGAGCCTGATCGGCGTCATCATGCTGATGGGGCTGGTGGCCAAGAACGCGATCCTGCTGCTGGACGCGACGCGCCAGGAGGAGCGATCCGGCATACCGCGCGAGGAGGCGCTGATGCACGCGGGCCGCAAGCGCTTCCGCCCGATCCTGATGACCACCCTGGCGCTGATTGCCGGCATGCTGCCCGTGGCCGTCGGCATCGGCGAGGGCGGCGAGTTCTACCGCCCGATGGCCGTGGCCATCATCGGCGGCACGATCACGTCGACGATCCTGACGCTGCTCGTCGTGCCGAGCTTCTACGACAGCATCGAGATCGCGCGCGACGGCGCCGTGGCCAAGTTCCGCCGTCGCGTGCCCCGCTTCACGGTGGTCGGCGCGTTCGTGCTGACGCTGATCGAATGCGTGCTGACGCTGTTGATGGTGCGCTTTGTGTTCCGCATGCTGGTGAAGCTGGGCCAGTTCGCCACCGGCCGTCGCGGCAGCGCTACACCAGCCGCCCAGGGTTGAGCAGCTCCAGCGGGTCCAGCGCCCGCTTGATGCTGCGCATCAGCGCCAGGGCCGTCGGGTCCTTGCGGGCGGCCAGCTCATCGCGCTTTAGCCGGCCAATACCGTGCTCGGCCGAGATCGATCCGCCACGGCGCTGCACGGCGTCGTAGACCTTCTCGTTGATGGCGGCCTCATGGGCTGCCAGGAACCCGGCCGGTGCGACGCCGCGCGGCGCCTGCACGTTGTAGTGCAAGTTGCCGTCGCCCAGATGGCCGAAGTCGATCACGTCGATGCCCGGCAAGTAGGCCGCCAGCGTGGCGTCCATCTCGGCCACGAAGCCGGGGATGGCGGACACCGGCAGCGAGATGTCGTGCTTGATGTTGAGCCCCGCTTGCGCCTGCGCCAGCGGGATGGATTCCCGCAGGTGCCAGAAGGACTTGGCCTGCTGCAGGTTCTGCGCGATGGCCGCGTCCTGCACGGCGCCACGCTCGAACGCGGCTTCCAGCAGCCCTTCGAACACGCCGCGCGCATGTTCCGCGCTCTCCGCGTCGGACAGCTCCAGCAGCACGGTCCAGTCGGCGGCAGCGAGCGGCTGCGCCAGTTGCGGCAGCTCGCGCGCCACCAGCGCCAGCGACGCGCGGTTCATCACTTCGAACCCGGTCAGCGCATCGCCCGCGCGCTGGCGCGCCAAGCCCAGCAGTGAGACGGCATCCTCCAGCGATACACAGGCAGCCAGCGCGGTCAGCCGGTCTTTGGGCTGCGGGTACAGCTTCAGCGTTGCAGCGGTGATGATGCCCAGCGTGCCCTCGCTCCCGATGAAAAGGTCGCGCAGGTCGTAGCCGGTGTTGTCCTTGCGCAGGCCGGACAGGCCGTGCCAGACCTCGCCGCTGGCCGTGACGACCTCCAGCCCCAGACAAAGTTCGCGCGCATTGCCATAACGCAGCACCTGGGTCCCGCCGGCATTTGTCGCCAGGTTGCCGCCCAGCGTGCACGACCCCTCGGCCGCCAGGCTCAGCGGGAACAGCATGCCGGCCTGCGCAGCCGCCGCCTGCACCTCGGCCAGCACGCAGCCGGCCTCGGCGGTCAGGCTGGCGTTGAAGACGTCCACGGCACGCACGCGCTTCATGCGCGTGAGGCTCAGCACCAGTTGCCGGCCGCTGTCGTCAGGCGTTGACCCACCGACGAGCCCGGTATTGCCGCCCTGTGGCACGACGGCCACTCGATGCTCATGGCACAGCCGCATCACGGCCGCGACCTCGTCCGTCGACGCCGGCCGCGCCACGGCCAGCGCGCGGCCTATGTAGCGCTTGCGCCAGTCGTTCTCGTAGGCGGCCAGGTCGCTGCCTTCCAGCAGCCCGGCCGCGCCCAGTTGGTCGCGCAGGCGCTGCAGGAACTCCGTCATGACGCCTTCGCGGCCGCCAGCCGCTGGCGGATCTGCGCGGTGCAGGCCGTGAAGATCACCAGCCCGAGCACCACCTCGGCGAGCGCCAGCCATTGACCGGCACCGCCCTCGCTGGTGGAGCGCACCAGGCCTTCCAGCACATACAGCCAGATGAACAGCGACAGCGCGCGGTAGGTGTACATGCGGTAGCGCCACAGCCCCGGCAGCGGCAGCAGCAGGGGCAGCGCCTTGATGGCGAGCGTGCCGCTGCCGGTGGGCGCCAGCCACAACTCCCACGCCAGGCACAGCGCGAACAGCAGCGCGGTGCTGGTGAACGCGAGCTGGCGCGACAGGCGTTCGCTGGGACGGGGGGCGGTTCTTTCAAGGGCAGTGGACATAGCTGCGGCATCATAGAAGCCATGTCCGCGACACCGTTGCCCTCGACTCCATCCGACAACCCCGATGCGCCGCTGGCGCGCAACCCCGTCGCGTTCGTGCAGAACTTCTTTGCCGACCTGATGGCCTGGCCCTGGCTGCAGACGCTGCACACCTTCCGCCAGCGTTTCCGCGAGGAAAAACTCGGTCTGACCGCCGGCAGCCTGACGTTCACAACGCTGATCAGCCTGGTGCCGCTGCTGACGGTGATGCTGGCGATCTTCACGGCGTTTCCGATGTTCTCCAGCTTCCAGACGGCGCTGGAGCAGTACTTCCTGAAGAGCCTGATCCCGCCCAACATCGCCAAGCCGGTGCTGGCGTCGCTGACGCAGTTCGCGGCCAAGGCCAATCGGCTGGGCGTCGTGGGCCTCGTCGTGCTGGGTGTCACCGCGCTGGCGTTGATGCTCACCATCGACCGCACCCTGAACGCCATCTGGCGCGTGCAGCGCCCGCGGCCCATGGCGCAGCGCGTGCTCGTGTACTGGGCCGCCATGACGCTGGGCCCGCTGCTGCTGGGCGGCAGCCTCACGCTGACCAGCTACGCCGTCAGTGCCGGCCAGGGCCTGTTCACCAAGTTGCCGGCCAGCGTCAGCACGCTGCTGGAGGGGGCGGACATCGTGCTGCTGGGCGTGGCCATGGCAGGCCTGTTCCATTACGTGCCCAACACGCATGTGCGCTGGCGGCATGCCGTCCTGGGCGGCATCTTCGTGTCTATCGGCTTCGCGTTCGCGAAGTCGTTGCTGGCGTGGTACGTGAAGAAGGTGCCGACCTACTCGACGCTGTACGGCGCCTTCGCCACCGTGCCGGTGTTCCTGGTGTGGGTGTATCTCGGCTGGGTCATCGTCCTGTTGGGCGCCATCCTGGCGGCCAACACACCGGCGCTGACCGGGCGGCTGCACCTTCGCGACGGCACGCCGGGCCAGCCGCTGGCGCTAGCGCTGGAGACGCTGCGCGAACTGCAGGCCGCACGCAATGCAGGGCGAAGCGGCCTGTCGAACCTGCGCCTGGCGCGGGCGTTGCGGGTGGACCCGTTGCAGCTCAGCCCCGTCATCGACCGGTTGCTGGCCATGGATTGGATCGGGCGGCTCGAAGAGGATGGTGCGCAGCGCCTGGTGCTGCTGTGCGAGCCGCAACACACGCTGGCCGAACCGCTGCTGACCGAGTTCCTCGCCAGCCGCGAAGGTCTGCTGGCCAACCTGTGGGCGCAGGGCGACTGGTCCGCGCTCACGCTGGAGCGCCTGCTTGCTGCCGAGCCGTCGGACTAGGAATGCAGCACGACCAATAGCGCCGTCGCCGACGACTTGCCCGCGTTGCGGATCGCGTGCGCTCCGTCCACCGCATAGCGCGCCGTTTCGCCGGCCTTGAGCTTGCTGGTCACGCCCTGAGCTGAGACCTCCAGGCCGCCCGTCAGCACGCTGAGGTGCTCGCGGGAGCCTGGCTCGTGCGCCTGTGAATCCAGCACGCCGCCGGGCTGCATGCTCAGCTCGTACCACTCGAATTGGCCGGCCAGCTCGATGGGCCCCAGGATGCGCAGCTTGCACAGGCCGTCCGGGCTGGTGAGTCCCGGCGTGGCGTGGGCGGGGACCGTCTCGATGGCGGGCGTCGTCGCGCGTTCGCCGCCCAGCAACTCGCCCATGTCCACGCCTAGCGCATTGGCCAGGCGCCAGACGACGGCCACCGTCGGGTTGGCCTGGTTGCGCTCGATCTGCGACAACATCGACTTGCTGACGCCGGCCCGCTTGGACAGGTCGTCCAGCGACAGACCGCGGCTGCTGCGCAGTGCCTGCAGGGCCGCGCCCACGCGGGGCGGTTCGGTGTCCATGTTCATGCTTGACCTGGATAGAAGTTTTTCAGATACTGCACGCATGTTCGATATATCGAACATGTTCAATTTACCGAATTGTGCACCAGGAGCGGCGCCATGAGCCAGGCCTTCTACCAACACCTGCAGTCCGAGCTGGACGGCATCCGCACTGCCGGCCTCTACAAGGCCGAGCGCATCATCACGACGCCACAGGGTGCGGTCGTGAAGACCACCGATGGCCGCGGGGTCATCAACCTGTGCGCCAACAACTACCTGGGCCTGTCGTCGCACCCGCAGGTCATCGAGGCCGCGCACGAAGCGCTGCGCACGCACGGCTTCGGCCTGTCGTCGGTGCGCTTCATCTGCGGCACGCAGGACCTGCACAAGGAATTGGAAGGCCGTATCGCCCGCTTCGTTGGCTGCGAGGACGCCATCCTGTACGCCGCCGCGTTCGACGCCAACGGCGGCCTCTTCGAGCCGTTGCTGGGCGAGCAGGACGCCATCGTCAGCGACGCGCTGAACCACGCCTCCATCATCGACGGCATCCGGTTGTGCAAGGCACAGCGGTATCGCTACGAGCACAACAACCTGGCCGATCTCGAGCGCTGTCTGAAGGAAGCGAAAGAGAAGGGCGCCCGCTTCACGCTGGTGTTCACCGACGGCGTGTTCAGCATGGACGGCACCATCGCCCAGCTCGACAAGATCCGCGCGCTGTGCGACCACTACGACGCGCTGCTGGGCATCGACGAATGCCATGCCAGCGGCTTCATGGGCAAGACCGGCCGGGGCACCGCCGAGCATTGCGGCGTGTTCGGGAAAATTGACATCGTCACCGGCACTTTCGGCAAGGCGCTGGGCGGCGCCAGCGGTGGCTTCACGGCGGCGCGCAAGGAAGTTGTCGAACTGCTGCGCCAGCGCTCGCGGCCCTATCTGTTCAGCAACACGCTGGCGCCCAGCATCGCCGGCGCGTCGCTGGCCGTGCTGGACCTGCTCGAAGGCTCGACCGCGCTGCGCGACAAGCTGGAGGCCAACACGGCTTACTTCCGCACAGCAATCCAGGCCGCCGGCTTCGAGATCAAGCCCGGCACCCACCCGATCGTGCCCATCATGGTCTACGACGCGGTCATGGCGCAGAAGCTCTCGGCCCGCATCCTGGAGCTGGGCATCTACGCGGTGGGCTTCTTCTTTCCCGTCGTGCCCAAGGGCCAGGCCCGCATCCGCGTGCAGATCTCGGCGGTGCACGAGCGCGAGCACCTGGAACAAGCTGTTGCCGCTTTCACGCAAGCGGGCAAGGAACTGGGGCTCGTCAAATGAAGATCCTCATCATTGGCGCCAACGGCCAGATCGGCACCGAGCTGGCCTCCGAGCTGGCGCGGCTGCACGGCAACGACGCAGTCGTCACCAGCGACCTGTCGCCCAAAGGCCGCGTGCCGCAGCTGCATCACGAGACGCTGGACGTGACCGACGCCGGCGCACTGGCCACCATCGTCAAGCGCCACAAGATCACGCAGATCTACCACCTGGCCGCCGCGCTGTCGGCCAACGGCGAGAAGCACCCGATGTGGGCCTGGGACCTGAACATGAAGGGCCTGCTCAACGTGCTGGAGCTGGCCCGTCACGAGAAGCTGGACAAGATCTTCTGGCCCAGCTCCATCGCCGCGTTCGGCCCGAACACGCCGGCCGTGGACACACCGCAAACGACGGTGATGGACCCGACGACCGTCTATGGCATCAGCAAGCTGGCCGGCGAGCGCTGGTGCGACTGGTACCACGCCAAGCACGGTGTCGACGTGCGCAGCCTGCGCTACCCCGGACTCATCAGCTGGAAGACGCCGCCTGGCGGCGGCACGACGGACTACGCCGTGGAAATCTTCCACGCAGCGCTCAAGGACGGCCGATACACCTGCTTCCTGGAACCGGGGCAGGCCTTGCCGATGATGTACATGCCGGATGCGCTGCGCGCCACCATTGAGCTGATGAACGCGCCGGCCGAGGCCGTGAAGCAGCGCGGCAGCTACAACCTCGCGGGTGTCAGCTTCACGCCAGAGCAGATCGCCGCCAGCATCCGCCGCCGCGTCCCTGGTTTCACGATGGACTGCGTGCCCGACTTCCGCCAGGCCATCGCCGCCAGTTGGCCGCAGCGCATCGATGACGCTGCCGCCCGCGCCGACTGGGGCTGGCGCCTGCACTACGACCTGGATGCCATGGTCGACGACATGCTGATGCATCTGACACGCGAACTGCAGCGCGATTGACACCATCGCCGGTGAGCGAGCTGCTAGGCTGTGCCGATGAAAACGGCCATGCCTGCGCTGCTGGGCTTCGCCGTGCTGGTTGCACTGCTGCCTCGCGTGGCGGTGGCCGACACGGCAGGTGACGAGGACGCACCCACGCGCTACCTGCTGGGCCTGTCGCTGCGCAACGGCCCGCAGTACGAAGGCTCGCGTTCACGCGAGACCAAGCTGCGCCCGGTGTGGGCGGCCAAGATCGGGCGTGTGCGCCTGACGACATCGGGCGGGAGCGCGCTGCTGGGCTTCGGCCGCGAGGACGCCGGCGCCGGCGCCAGCACGCAGCTCATCAACACCGAGCGCTGGCGCCTGGGCGTCTCCGCCCGCATCGACAGCGGGCGTGACAGCGGGGATGCCAGCACCACGCGCGGGCTGCCGGACGTGCGGCGCACGCTGCGGGCGCGGCTGTACGCCAACTACAGCCTCACGAAGGACTGGAACGTCGGCGCATCGGCATCGCAGGACGTGCTAGGCCGCCGAGGCGGCCTGACGATGAGCCTGGACACGGGCTACCGGCTCTACCGCAGTGACAGAACCGAATGGACCACCGGCGTGGGCATCAGTGCGGCCAACGCGCTGAACATGCGCAGCTATTTCGGCGTGCCGGCGTCCGCCGTGCAGACCAGCGGCAAGCCTGAGTACAACCCCGGCGCCGGCCTGCGCGACGTGCATGCGGGCATCAGTTTCAAGCACCTGTTCGCCAAGCACTGGTTCGTGTTCGGCGGCGCCGGCGCGAGCCGGCTGCTGGGGCCGACTGCAGACAGCCCTCTGGTGGAACGACTGGGGGGCGCATCGGCCAATATCGGCATTGCCTGGCGGAACTAGATCGGCATCAACGCCGTCAGAGCTTGACGCGCCCGCGCCAGATGTCGGCGTACATGACCCAGTCGCCCATCAGGCTGTACAGCGGGTACTTGAACGTGGCGGGCCGGTTCTTCTCGAAGAAGAAATGGCCGATCCATGCGAAGCCGTAGCCGCACAGCAGGCCGTTCAGCAGCCACACCGCATTGCCGGTGGCAAACAGCTGCCACAGGCAGACCAGCACCAGCGTCGAGCCGACGAAGTGCAGACGCCGATTGCGGCGGTCGCCGTGCTCGAGCAGGTAGAACGGATAGAACGCGGCGAAGCTGTCGAAGCGCGGGGTGCTCATGCAGGCATTCAAGCGCGTTGCCGACGCGCCGGCAAGGGCAGTCGCCCGAGGCTCAGGCGCCGCCCAGCGCCTTGAACAGCAGCGCCTGCCGCTGCCACTGCTGCAGCCGCAACTGGATGCTGCCCTGCTCGGCGTCCAGCCGCGCGCTCTTCACCTGCAGCCAGTCGGCGCGCGAGATCGTGCCGACCTCGTAGCGCAGCGTGGCCAGCCGCTCGTTCTCCGTGGCCTCGCGTAGCCGGCCAGCGTTGGCGGCCAGTTGCTCGGCCAGCCGCTGCGCCTCGATGCGCTGTGTCTCGATGTCCGCCTGTGCCTTGTCGAGGGCATCGCGCAGCGACAGCGCGGCCAGCTCCAGATCGCTGCGTGCGCCGTCGCGCTGCAGCGCCAGACGGCGCCAGTCGATCAGCGGGATTGCCAGGTTTGCCCCCAGCGACAGGGCCGGGTTGGCGAACCAGTCACGCACCTGCGCGCCGCCGGCTCCCAGGCTGGCGCTGAACGACAGCCGCGGATAGCGCTCGGCCTCGCGCGCGCGCAAACCGGCCAGCGCGGCGTCCACGGCCAGGCGGGCACGCTGCACGTCAGGGCGTCGGGCCAGCACATCGGCCGGGTCCGCCAACCGCCATTGCGGCGGCGCGGCCGCGGGCAGCACGGCGTCGGGCGCCGGCCCGGGCAGCGGTTCGGCCAGCAGCAGCGCCAGGCGGTGGCGTTGCAGGACGCTATCGGCGGCGTTGTCCGCCAGGCGGTTCTCGGCCGCTTGCACGGTCAACGCGATCTTGTCGATCTCGATGGGCAGCAGCTTGCCCTCGCGCACGCGGGCACGGGTCAGCTCCAGCGTTTCGCGGGTCAGCGCCAGCTGCGCCTCGGCCAGCGGGCGCTGGGCGCGCAGGGCGGCCAGGCTCCAGTAGGCATCGGCCACCTGGCTGCGGATGGACAGGCGGGCTGCATCGATGTCGGTGCGCGCTATCTCGGTCTGGGCCCGCTGCGCGACCTGCGACTGCGCCAGCCGGTCCCACAGGTCCAGCTCGTAGCCCAGGCCCACGGACGATCCATAACTTCGACTCCAGCCGGTGGAAGTCGTCACCGGCACGATGACGCCGCCGCCGATGTCGACGTTGCGCGTGCTGCTCTGCGTCTCTACCGGTCGGCTCGCGCTGAAGTTCAGGCCGGCGCTGGGCACCAGGCGCAGTTCACCCTGCTGCTGCAGCAACCGCGCCTGCTGCCAGCGCTGGGCGGCCTGCGCGATGTCGCGGTTGGCCGTCAGCGCACGGTCCTGCAGGTCCGCCAGCGTGGCGTCCAGCAGGCCGGACCAGTCGGGCTTCACATCGCCGGACGCCAGCGTCCAGGCGGCCGGCGGCACGATGTCGGGCGCGCGCTCGGCGGGGCCGTGGGCGCAACCGGCCAGCAGCGCGGCGACGGCAAGGGCAATCAGTTTCTTGTGCATGTTCACTCTCTTGCCAGCGCATCTACCGGGCTCAGTGCCGCCGCGCGCCGCGCCGGCAGCGTGCCGAACACCAGGCCCACGAGGCTGGACACCGCGAAGGCCACGCCCAGAGCGCCCCAGCTCACCACCACCTCGACCTGCTTCTGCGCGGCGTTCAGCCCTTGCGCGGCCAGCCAGCTCAGCAGCACACCCACCAGGCCCCCCAGGCAGCACAGCACGACTGCTTCGACGAGGAACTGCAGCCGCACGTCGCCCTGGCGCGCACCGACGGCCATGCGGATGCCGATCTCCCGGGTGCGCTCGGACACCGACACCAGCATGATGTTCATGACCCCCACGCCTCCCACCAGCAGCGAGATGGCGGCCACGCCCGCGAACACGGCGGCCATCGCACTGGTGATCTGCTTGAACTTGCGGAACTCCTCTTCGGCGTTGAAGCTGCTGAAGTCCTCGCGGCCGTGCAAGGCCTTGAGCCGGTGCACGATGTGCTCGCGCACCTGGTTTGGCGGTACGGCGTTGTCCAGGTTCACGTCGAAGCTCCAGACGTCGGCGCGGGGTTCCAGCTTGCGCGCGAAAGTGGTGTGCGGCAGGTAGAGCTGGCTGGTACCGCCGCTGAAGCTGATCGCGCCCCCGTCCGTGGCGGCGATGCCGATGACGGTGAAGGGCAGGGCGGTCGAGGGCGGCGCGGGCACCTGCCCTGCCGCCTGGCCGCCGCCAAGCTGCAGCAGCACCACCTGGCCCAGCGGGGACTGACCCTTTTTGAACAGCGCGTCGCGCGCCTTCTCGTCCAGCACCAGCACCTGGCTGTGCGCCTCGAAGTCCATTGAGCCGAAGTAGCGACCCTGCACGATCTTGAGCTTGCGGCCCTTCAATGTATTGACGTCGCCAGCGACGGCCTGCACCGTGGCGTCGCGCGACTGGTACCGCGCGGTCAGCTGCATTTGCCGGTTCAGCGTGATGCCGCGCACGCCTTCCAGTGCCCGCAGCGAGTCGATCTCGTTGGGCCGGAACGGCTTGGGTTGCACGCCTGGCGGCAGCGAAGGGTTGCCGGCCCAGAAGGGCAGACGGCCAGACATCATGCTGCCCACGTCCTTCTCGATGGACGAGCGCGCCGCCGTCGTCAGCGCCACGATGCTGACCACCGACGCGATGCCGATGCTGATGCCCAGCATCGACAGCGCCGTGCGCAGCCGGTTGCCCTTCAGCGCCAGCCACGCGGTCGCCACGGCCTCGCGCCACTGCACCTGCGTGCGCCGCAGCCAGCCGCCGCCCTGCACGGGCGGCGCGTCGCTGGGCAGCTCGCCGGGCGGCACATGGCCTGCTGGCGTGCCGTTGTCGGCGACGACCTTGCCGTCTTTCAGCTCGATGACGCGGCGCACATGCGCGGCCACGGCGGCGTCGTGCGTCACCAAGATGATGGTGTGGCCGCGTCCGTTCAGCTCCTTCAGCAGCCGCAGCATCTCCGCGCCTGACGCCGAGTCGAGCGCGCCCGTGGGCTCATCGGCCAGGATGATCTGGCCGCCGTTCATCAGCGCTCGCGCAATGGACACACGCTGCTGCTGGCCGCCCGACAGCTCGTTGGGCCGATGGTGCAGGCGCTCGCCCAGGCCCAGCCGTTGCAGCAGCGCGCGGGCACGTTCGCCGCGCGCGCTGGCGCCGGCGCCGGCATAGACGGCGGGCAGCGCTGCGTTGGCGCGTGCATCCAGGTGCGGCAACAAGTGGTAGCGCTGGAAAATGAAGCCGAAGCGCTCGCGGCGCAGTGCGGCCAGCTGGTCGGGGCCGAGCGTGCTGGCGTCGGTGCCGCCAATCAGGAACTGGCCGCGCGTGGGGTTGTCCAGGCAGCCCAGCACGTTCATCAACGTGCTCTTGCCGGAGCCCGACTGACCCATGATGGCGACGAACTCGCCGGCCTGGATGGCCAGGCTCACGCCGTCCAGCGCGGGTACGTCGATGTCGCCCAGCTGGTAGTGCCGGGCGACGTCCTTCAGCTCGATGAGCGACATGGTCAGGTGCCGGCGGCGCTGGCGGCTGACGCGCTGGGCGGTGCCAGCAACACTTTCTCGCCGACCTTCACGCCGTCGATGACCTGCACCCGGGCGCCGTCCTGCAACCCGACTTTCACCTGCCGCGGGGTCTGCTTGTTGGCAGCGTCCAGCACCTGCACGGTGAATCGGCCGTCCTTGTTGTCGCGTTCGCCCAAGGCGACGATGGGCATGGTGGGCACCTGTTTGACGGTGCCGGTCTCGATGTCGACCTGAACGGTCATGTCGCTGTACAGCGCCCTGTCGCGGTTGTCCACGTCGAACAGCACGTTGTAGAACACCGCATTGCCGGCGCGCTCGGGCACCGGCTGGATGACGCGCAGCTTGCCTTCGTAGCGCTTGCCTTCGCCGGACAGCGTCGAGAAGCGCGCGGTCTGGTCGAGTTTGATGGACTGGATGTCGGCCTCGGGCACCCGGGCGCGCACGGTGATGGTGTCCAGGTCGGCCAGCGTCAGCATGACGGGCGTGACCTGGATCGCGATGACGGTCTGGCCTGCTTGCACGGGCAGGTTGACGACCGTGCCGTCCATGGGGGCCGTGATGCGCGTGTACGACAGGCGCAGCTTGCGGGTCTCCAGGTCGGCCTCGAAGCGCGCGACCGTCGCGGCCTGGCCGCGCAGCGCGGCCTCGATCTTGGCGAGATCGGTCTCGGCGCGTTCGGCCTCGGTAGTGGCAGTGGCCTGGCCGGCCAGCAGGCGGCGCTGGCGTGCCACCTCGCGCCGCGAGGCCTCGGCGTCAACCTTGCTGCTGTCGAGCTGCGCGCGGGCCTGGGCGAGCGCTGCCTCGGCCTGTGCCACGTCGCTGCGCGCCAGCTCGGGGTCCAGGCTGACGAGCAACTCGCCCTTCTTGACCTGCTGGCCCAGCTGCACGTGCAGCGTCTGGATCTGGCCGCTGACCTGCGCGCCCACGTCCACCTTGGTCTTGGCTTGCAGCACGCCGGCGGCCTGCACGGTCTGCGTGATGTCGGCCAGCGCGACGACGCCGCTGGGTGGCGGCGGCGGCAGCACCGGCTTGCGCGTGGCCCACCAGGCGATGCCTGCGACGGCGATCACGGCGACGACGATCAGGCGCGTGCGCCAGCGCTTCAGGAATGCTTTCATGTCCCTCCCGGGTGCGGGGTCTGCGCCCCATTGAAAACCTAGCGTAACTGTCGAGCGGGACGCTCGCTCAGCTGCCACGCATTCTGTTTCGTCAAGCGAGGCTTGGCGAAAGTCATGCGGGGTCAGGACTTGCTATCGACTGTGCGATGTCAGCCGCGCCAGCGGCGATGCAGCGCTAACGCCCGGCGCCACCGTGCGCGCACCACGGGCCGGCCGGGTGTCCTCGTCCTCGGCGCCAGCGGACAACGCGGCGATGCTCTCCGGGCTGCGGCGCATCGCCACGCCCACGGCCAGGATGTCGATGACCAGCAGGTGCAGGATGCGGCTGACCATGGGCAGGTGGGTCTCGATGTCCTCGACGTGGTCGACGATCAGCGTCACGTCGGCCTTCTTGGCCAGCGGGCTCTGACTGGCCGTGATGGCCACCACCTTGGCGCCGCGCTCCTGCGCCTTCTCGACCACCGCCAGCAGCTCCGGCAGCCGCCCCCCGCTGCTGATGACGACGGCCACGTCGCCCTCGCGCAGCACGTCGGCCGCCAGCAGCTGCAGGCGCGGGTCGGTGTAGGCCCCGCAGGGCATGCCGAAGCGCAGGAACTTGAACTGCGCATCCTGCGCGACCACGCTGTAGTGGCCCAGCGCGAAGAACTCGATGCGGCCGGCAGCCAGCAGCATCTCGGTGGCGCGGTCGATGGTGTCGCGGTTCAGGTGGCTGCGCACCTGCAGGATGGCGCTGGCGGTGTTGCCCAGCACCTTGGCCCCCAGCTCCAGCATGGAGTCGTTGGTGTTGACCTGCGTGTGCGTGACCGGCACCGTGCCCGTCAAGCCGGAAGCCAGACGCAGCTTGAAGTCCGACAGGCCCTCGCAGCCGAGCGACCGGCAGAAGCGGATGACCGTGGGCTGGCTGACGCCGGCCGCGCGGGCGATCTCGGCGATGGGGTCGTTCAGCACCGAGCGCGGCTGGGCCAGCACCAGGTCAGCCACGCGCAGCTCGGCCGGCGACAGCTCGCTGCGGGCGCGGCGGATCTGCCCCAGGATGGCCGAGCCGGGCGAGGCCTGCAGGTGGCGCAGCTGGTTCTCCAGGATGGCCGACGCGCCTTTGAAGGTCGCATGCTCGGCGGTGATGACGAAGGTGGGAATGGCGGCCACGTAGTCGTGGAAGCGGCCCTTGTCCTCGAAGCGGGCGCGGAACGGGCTGCGGTCAAACCATTCGCCCAGCCGCGGCACGATGCCGCCGCCGATGTAGATGCCGCCCAGCGACCCCAGCGTCACGGCCAGGTTGGCGGCGGCCGTGCCAAGCAGGCCGCAGAACACCTCCAGCGTCTCCACGCACAGCGCGTCGCCGTCGTCCAGCGCGCGCTGTGTGATGGCGGGGGCGAGCAGCGCCGGCACGTCGCTGACGCCGTTGCGATCTGCCAGCGCACGGTAGATCAGCTCGATGCCGGGGCCGGAGATCAGCCGCTCGTAGGAGACGTGATCCAGCGTCTGCCAGGCGAACTTCAGGATGTCCATCTCGCGCGCATCGCGCGGGCCGAAGTTCACGTGGCCTCCCTCGGTGCCCAGCGCGATCCAGCCTTCACCCGCGGGAATGAGCCCCGACACGCCCAGGCCCGTGCCCGCGCCCAGCAGCCCGATGACGCTGGGCCGGCGCGCCTGGCCGCCGCCGACCTGGCGCACGTCCACGTCGGCCAGGCGGGGCAGGGCCATCGCCAGCGCGGTGAAGTCGTTGACGACCACGAGCGTGTCCAGCTCCAGGCGCTGGCGCATCTCGTCGATCGAGAACTGCCAGTGGTAGTTGGTCATGCGCACCCGGTCGCCCTCGACCGGGTTGGCGATGGCGACCGCCGCATGGGCGATCTGCTGCGGCCCGCCATCCGCCCAGCTCAGGCCGGCCAGGTAGGCGCTGACGGCGGCGTGGAAGTCGGCGTGGTCGGCACAACGCAGTGACACCATCTGCGTGAATTCGCCGGGGCCGAGTTCCAGCGCAAACCGGGCATACGTGCCGCCAATATCGGCGAGCAATCGGGGGCTGTCGAAACGAGGCATGGGCGAAAACCTGGCAATACCGGCGATGCGGAAACGGGCGGATTATTCAGCAGCCCGCGCCACGACCCCGAACGGGCTGAGGTGCAGGCTGTGCATGTAGCTTCACTACAGTACGCTGCGAGTGCAATTTCCCCAGGAGAGAGCGCGACTTTCGAAATCGTGAAAGCGATTTCGGCAGCCTCGATTCGGCTTTGGGGTGGGTCTGTATTGTCGAAAGTATGTAGTTTTGCTACCGTCCGCGCCGACCGAAATTTTTAGCTGTTTGCCTGTGTTTCTCCAAACCCCAAAGTTGATGCCACGCCGCCCCTTGTTGAATCTGCAGCGGGTGCCGGCATGAGCGCGCCCTATCCCTGGCTGGTGGCTGATGTCGGTGGCACGAATGCGCGTTTCGGCACCGTGGCAGGCCCTGGCGCCGACGTGCAGGACGTGCGGGTGCTGCCCGTGGCGGGCCACGCAGGCCCGGCCGCCGCGGTGCGAGCCTATATCGACGGCCAAGCGCCGGGCGCGGCTCACCCCCAAAGCGCCGCGTTCGCGCTGGCCACGCCGGTGCAGGGCGACCGCATCGCACTGACCAATGGCGCATGGGACTTCTCCCGCTCGGGCACGCAGGCCGAGCTGGGGCTGAAGACCTTCCTGTGCATCAATGACTTCGAGGCTCAGGCGCTGTCGCTGCCCAAGCTGAAGCTGCATCAGTTGAAGGCCTGGGGCGATGCCCCGGCGGCCATGGGCGACGCGCCGGTCGGAACCATCCTGGCCGTCATCGGCCCGGGTACCGGGCTGGGCGTGGGCGGCGTCATCCGTGCGCGCGGCCTTTGGCTGACGCTGCCGGGCGAGGGTGGCCATGCGACGCTGGCGCCGGGAGACGACTTCGAGAGCGCCGTGCTGGCGGCGGCGCGACGCGAGTTCCCGCACGTGTCGGCCGAGCGTTTCCTGTCGGGCATCGGCCTGCCGGTGCTGTGCCGCTCGGTCGCGGCAGCCCTGGGGCAGGGCGAAGACGTGACAGCCTTGCCGGCAGACCAGATCGTCGCCCGCGGCCTGGCGGGCGAATCGCCTGCCTGTGCACGCACGCTGGAGCTGTTCTGCGGTCTGCTCGGCAGCTTTGCTGGCAACGTGGCGCTGACGCTGGGGTCGCGCGGCGGCGTCTTCATCGGCGGCGGCATCGTGCCGCGGCTGGGCGACTACTTCTTCAAGTCGCAGTTCCGTGCCCGCTTCGAGGCCAAGGGCCGGCTGCACACCTTCGTCGACGGCATTCCCACGGCGCTCATCACGGACACGCTGGCGGCCCTGTCCGGTGCCGCGCTGGCGCTAGAGCAGGCAGACGCCTGAGGCGGCGCGGCGGGCGATGCCTGCCGGCCTGATCCACCGGTGCGCCGCGCTCGCGGCGCCGAACTTCCCTGTCGACTCGGTGAGCTGACCTGCATCACCTGGCGCGCCCGGGTCGGCGCAGCCGTGCAAGCGATGGTCAGCTGCGCCTGCTGGGGCTGGAGTGCCTCCCCGCCAACGCGCACGAGCGCACTTTTTCTACGCTGCCGCCACATTCATTTAACGATGTAGTTGAGCTACAGGTCGGCGCTGTGTGCTGATTTGTACGCTGGGCATCAGAGGCCGATATGGGTGGAGTAACTCTGGTTAACCCTTGGTTTTTGGTGGAAACCTGGTCGCTTTTGCGCAACTTCTAGGGTTTACGCAGATGCGGTTCAAAATCTAGTTTTGATACAAACTGGCCAGAGACGTTGGGTTCTCGCCCCAAGGATGTGCGCAACAGCCCGCGCGCATGTCGTGGGCCAAGCCGCTATCCAAACCAGAGGAGACATTCATGACCTTGAGCAACGCCAAGCGCGGCTCGGACGCTGGTGCGTCCTTCCGCATCAGCCCAGTCGCCATCGGCTGCACGCTGCTGATCGCCGCCGCCGCGGCGACAGCCCAGGAAACGCCGCCCCAGCAGCTGGAAACCGTCACGGTCACCGGCATCCGCAAGGGCATCGAGGCTGCGATCTCGGTCAAGCGCAACAGTGACTCCATCGTCGAGGCCATCTCGGCGGAAGACATCGGCAAGCTGCCCGACTCGTCCATCGCCGAATCGATCGCCCGCCTGCCCGGTCTGACAGCCCAGCGCGTGAACGGCCGTGCGCAGGAAGTGCAGATTCGCGGCCTGGCCGGCCAGTTCGCCACCACGCTGCTGAACGGCCGCGAGCAGGTCAGCACCGGCGACAACCGCTCCGCCGAGTTCGACCAGTACCCGTCGGAACTGCTGAGCGGCGTCACCATCTACAAGACGCCTGATGCGGCGCTCGTGGGCCAGGGCCTGTCCGGCACCGTCGACCTGCAGACCGTCCGGCCGCTGAACTTTTCCGGCCGCACGATGGCCATCAACCTGCGAGCCGAGAAGAACTCGCTGGGTCGCCTGAACCCGGGTGCCGCCAGCGACAAGGGCAGCCGCGCAAGCTTCTCGTACATTGACCAGTTCGCCGACCGTACCGTGGGCATCGCGCTGGGTTATGCACGCCTGGATTCGCCGAACCAGAACAACTACTTCCGCAATTGGGGCTATCCGACTGGCAGCGGCACGATCAACGGCAACACGTACAACGATGTGCGCGTGCCTGGCGGCGTGCAGCTGCGCAACGAGTCGGCCACGCAAAAGCGCAACGGTCTGATGGGCGTGCTGCAGTGGAAGCCGTCCAAGGACTTCGAGACGCTGGTGGACGTCTACCGTTCCACTTATGAGCGCAATGCCGTCCAGCGTGGCTTCGAAGCCGGCCTGGCCTGGGGCAACACGCAACTGACCAACCCCGTTGTTGAAGGCGCGACGTCGACCGGTCCCAATACTTACACCGGCGGCGTGCTGACCCAGGGCGTGTATTCCGGCGTCAAGCCGGTGCTGCGCCACGACCTGAACGACCGCGAGGACACGATCTCAGCCGTGGGCTGGAACAGCAAGCTGGTCATCAGCCCGGCGCTGACGCTGGTGGGCGACCTGAGCTGGTCCAAGGCCAAGCGCCAGGAATCCATCCTGGAGCTGTATGC
Organism: Pelomonas dachongensis; assembly: GCF_043555865.1. NCBI lineage: Bacteria > Pseudomonadati > Pseudomonadota > Betaproteobacteria > Burkholderiales > Sphaerotilaceae > Roseateles > Pelomonas dachongensis. The sequence continues at coordinate 251,455 of NZ_JBIGHY010000002.1, read as the reverse complement.
GGGCACGGGCGCTGGTGCCCAAGGGGCGACCGACACGTTCAATGTCGTGCTGCCGGTGGGCGGCGGTCTGCCCAGCATCACGGCCGGCCTGAACTATGCGGACCCGGCGCTGATCAAGCTGGTGGACTCCGGCGGCTGGGGCCAAGCGGGCTACCTGAAGGATCCCAAGGTCAGCGACGAGATCAAGTCCGCCCGTCTATCGGCCAAGGTCAGCCAGGATCTCGCCTTTTTCACTGGTGGCGAGGTGGGCTTGAACTTCACGCAGCGCGAGAAGTCGCGCAACGTGCCCGAGTGGTTCCTGGACTTGAAGACGTCACCGACCACCATCCCGGCGGGCCTGCTGATGGGGCCTAACAGCCTGGGCTACGTGGGGCTGGGTGACTTCATCTCGTATGACGGCCGCGCCGCTGCGGCGCAGTTCTACAACCTGCGTCCCAACCTCGGCAACAAGGACATCATCAACAAGGACTGGACGGTCAAGGAAGACATCACAACCGCATTCTTCAGGGCCGACGTCGATACCGAACTGCTGGGCCTGCCGCTGCGCGGCAACCTGGGTGTGCAGGCGGTGCATGCCGACCAGAAGTCCAACGCCTTCAACATCCAGGGCGCAACGACCAGTCCGGCAACCTACGGCACGAAGTACACCGACTGGCTGCCGAGCCTAAACCTCAGCTGGCAGGTCGCCAACAATCAGAACCTGCGGCTGGGCCTGGCACGCCAGATCACCCGCCCGCGCATGGACGACCTGCGCGCGACCAACACCTACAGCGTGGATCTCACCAAGGTCAACGACAAGGGCGATCTGGGTGAGTGGAAGGGTGACGGCGGCAATCCGGCATTGAAGCCGTGGAAGGCCGATGCCATCGACTTGTCCTACGAGTACTACTTCGGCAACAAGGGCTACGTGTCGCTCGCCGCGTACTACAAAGAGCTGAAGACCTACATCTACAAGCAGAAGATCAACATCAACTTCCAGGACCGCTTCGGCACACTGTCGGTGCCGCCGAACACGCTGACACCGTCGTCGCTCAACGGGTTGTTCGAAACACAGGCCAATGGCGAGGGTGGTTCCATGTCCGGCGTGGAACTGGCCGTGTCGCTGCCGCTGCAGATGGTGAGCAACTTGCTTGATGGCTTCGGCGTGCAGCTGAGCTACGCCTACGTCGACAGCAAGATCTCGCCCTTCGGTCCTGGCGACTCGCGCCCGCTGCCAGGCCTGTCGCCCAACACCTACAACCTGACGGCCTACTACGAAAAGCACGGCTTCTCGGCCCGTGTCAGCACGCGCATCCGCGATGGTTTCGTGGGCGAAGTGACCGGCTTCGGCGCGGACCGCGCCTTCGAGTACGTCAAGAAGGAACAGGTCACCGACCTGCAACTGGGTTACGAGTTCCAGAGCGGCGTGGCCAAGGGGCTGTCGGTCGTGTTCCAGGTCAACAACCTGGGCAACGAGCCCTATGTCGAGTACTACAACAACGACATCACGCAGACCAAACAGTACACCAAGTACGGCAAGACCTACCTGTTCGGCGTGAACTACAAGTTCTGACCGGCGCTGTGCCTGAGTGAACGAGCCCTTGCCGGAGCAATCCGGCAAGGGTTTTTTGCATCGACGACGCATGCCAACATGGCACGCGCCAGCAGCTTCTTCTTCTGACCATGGCCCTGATCCAAGACATCGTCATCGTCGGCGGTGGCACCGCCGGCTGGATGACCGCCGCCGCGCTGTCCACGGTGCTCCGCGGGCGCTATCGGCTGCGCGTCGTCGAGTCCGACGATATCGGCACCGTCGGCGTGGGTGAGGCCACCATCCCGATGATCCAGCGCTTCAACCGCGTCGTCGGCATCGATGAGAACGAGTTCCTGCGCGAGACGCAGGGCACGTTCAAGCTGGGCATCGAGTTCGTCAACTGGGGCCGCGTGGGCGAGCGCTACATGCACGGCTTCGGCAAGCTGGGGCAGGACCTGTGGACCGTGCAGTTCGAGCAATACTGGCACCGCCTGCGCGCGCTGGGTCGTGCGCAGCCGCTGGAGCAGTACAGCATCGCGCGCATGGCGGCGCTGGCCAACAAGTTCATGCCGCCCCGCCCCGACCTCGGCAACTCGCCGCTGGGGGAGATCGCCTACGCCTATCACTTCGACGCGAGCCTCTACGCGCGCTACCTGCGCGGCCTGGCCGAGCAGCGCGGCGTGCAGCGCACCGAAGGCAAGGTCACGCACGCCAGGCGGCGCGGCGAGGGGGCCAATCCTGGTCAACACCCGGGCCATGTCGACGCAGTCGTGCTGGCAAGCGGCGAGCGGATCGAAGGCCAGCTGTTCATCGACTGCACAGGCTTTCGCGGCCTGCTCATCGAGCAGACGCTGAAGACCGGTTTCGAGGACTGGACGCACTGGCTGCCTTGCGACCGCGCTGTTGCCGTGCCGTGCGAATCCGTGAAGCCGCTGACGCCTTACACCCGCTCGACCGCGCACCGCGCCGGCTGGCAGTGGCGCATCCCGCTGCAGCACCGCATCGGCAATGGCCATGTGTACTGCAGCGCCCACATCAGCGACGACGAGGCGGCGGCGACCTTGCTCGCCAACCTCGACGGCCAGCCGCTGGCCGACCCGCGGCCCATCCGCTTTCGCACCGGCATGCGCCGGCTGGCCTGGAACGAGAACGTCATCGCCATCGGCCTGGCTGGCGGGTTCCTGGAGCCGCTGGAGTCCACGTCCATCCACCTGATCCAGGCGGCCATCCAGCAGTTGCTGGACTTTTTTCCGGATCAGGGCTTCAGCGCAGGCGACATTGCCGAGTTCAACCGCCACAGCCGCTTCCACTGGGAGCGCATCCGCGACTTCGTCATCCTGCACTACCACCTCAACCAGCGCGACGACTCCGCCGGGGTGGGGTTCTGGCAGGACTGTGCGCACATGAAGGTGCCCGATTCGCTGCAGGAAAGACTGGACCTCTACCGCAGCCACGGTCGCGTCGTGCGCCGCGACAACGAGCTGTTCTCCGAGGTCGGCTGGATCCAGGTCATGGAGGGCCAAAACCTGGTGCCGCAACGCCACCATCCGCTGGCCGAGCTGCAGGACGCGGATGCCACCGAGGTATATCTGGAGGGCGTGCGCGAGGTCATCGCCAAGTGCGTGGCCTTCATGCCCGACCACGCGGCCTACGTCGCCGAGCACTGCGCGGCGAAGCCGTTGTGATGTGATGCCCGTCAGACCTCCATGCGCTGCGCCACCCACTCGGCCAGCGCCAGCGATGCCGTCAACCCTGGCGACTCGATGCCCAGCAGGTTGACCAGGCCGGGCGACATGTCCACGCGGAAGTCCGCTGCCGGCTCGCCGGGGCCGCCGAGCTTGGGCCGGATGCCGGCATAGGCAGGCTGAAGCGCGTCGGCCGGCAGGTCGGGCCAGTAATGACGCACCTCGGCCTCGAAGGCCGGCGCCAGCACCGGGTCGACGGCGTAGGCGAGGGCGGCCGGGTCGGCGTCGGGCAGCCATTGGACATCGGGCCCGAAGCGTGCCTGGCCGCCCAGGTCCAGAGTCAGGTGCACGCCCAGCCCGCCGTCCACCGGCAGCGGGTATATCAGGTGCGAGAACGGCGCCCGGCCGCTCAGCGAGAAGTAGTGGCCGCGCGCGAAGCGCAGCGCCGGCGCTTCAGCGCCGAGCGCCTGCGCCACCTGGCCCGCAAACAGCCCGGCGCAGTTGACCACCCAGCGCGCGCCCAGCTCGAAACCGTCGCCGGCACGCAGCCGCCAGCCGTCGCCGTCGCGTTCGCCACCGTGAACCGGACTGGCCAGCGCCAGCACCGCGCCTGCCGCCTCGGCATCAGCCAGCAGCGCGGTCATCAGCCCGTGGCTGTCCACGATGCCGCTGGAGGGCGACCACAAACCGCCCACCGCCCGCAGCGCCGGCTCGCGCGCCAGCAGCTGCGTGCGGTCCAGCAGCGCCAGGTCGTCCACGCCGTTGGCCGCGCCTTGAGCGGCCAGCGCGGCCAGCCGGGGCAGGTCGGCCTCGCGCGTGGCCACCACCAGCTTGCCGCAGCGCCGGTGCGTGACGTGGCGGGCCGCGCAGTAGTCGTACAGCAGCGCTTTGCCGCGCACGCACAGCCGCGCCTTCAGGCTGCCGGCCGGGTAATAGAGCCCGGCATGGATGACCTCGCTGTTGCGGGCTGAAATGCCGGTGCCTATGGCGCCGGCGGCTTCGACGATGACGACCTCGCGCCCGCGATGGGCCAGCTCGCGGGCGACGGCCAGGCCCACGACGCCGGCGCCGATGACGGCAATTTGCACTTGATCCATGACCCTCAGCCTAGCAGGCGGTCTTGCCTAAAATCCCCACCGCGTCGTCCAAGCGGCGCCGTCCCGCCGAGGGGTGCTGCGACGAAGGCCACGATGCCTTCGCCACGCTCGGGGGAGACGCTGGATCAAGGGCGCCCTTCATTGAAAGGGTTTGCTCATGCCTTCGGGCTCGGTCAATGCATCGATACGCACCATCCTGCCGCTGGCCTTCGTCACCGGCGTCAGCATGGCCGCGATGGATCTTTATCTCCCCGCCGTGCCCGCGCTGCAGGTCGGCATGGGCATCAGCATCTCGCTGGCCCAGGCCACCGTGGCCGTCTTTCTGGTCGGGCTCGCCGCCGCGCAGTTGCTGTGGGGTGAGTGGCTGAACCGCCTGGGGCCGCGCCGCTGCATGCAGATCGGCCTGGCGCTGCTGGCCCTGACCAGCCTGGGCTGCGCGCTGGCGCCCAACATCGAGACACTGCTGGTGATGCGCCTGCTGCAGGGGCTTGCCGCCGCCGCGGCCACGGTGGTCGCGCCCACCGTCGTGCGCGCGACGCTTGCCGACGCCGACGTGGTGCGCGGCATCGCGGCCATCTCCATGGTGGAGGCCATCGTGCCGGCGGCCGGTCCGGTGCTGGGCGCGTTGCTGCTGCAGGTGACCAACTGGCGCGGCACCTTCTGGGTGTTGGCCGGGCTGTCGCTGCTGGTGTTGCCCTGGGTGGTCAAGATTGCGCCGCGCCAGTTGCCCGGGCTGGACCTCGTCCATGACGCCAGCTACGCCGCCATCCTGCGCAACCGCAGCTATGTGCGGCTGGCGCTGTCGCACGCGCTGTGCATCGGCGCCTTGCTGACCTTCCTTGCCAGTGCGCCGCAGCTGCTGCAGCACGCGCTGGGCGTGGGCGCCGACGCGTTCGCGCTGCTGCAGGTGCTTGGCGTCAGCTCGTTCATGCTGGGTGCGTCGCAGTCCGGCCGGCTGGCCAAGCGGCTGGGCCATGCTCGCGTCGTGCGGCTGGGTGCTTCGGCGCAGGTGGTGGCGTGCACGCTGGCGCTGGCGGGCGCGTCGCTGGGCCAGCTGACGTATGCCGCCGTGGCGGCGTACTGGATGTGCTTTTGCGGCGCGCTCGCCATCCGTGGGCCGGCGACGTTCGTCGACGCGCTGGCGGTGCCGCCCGCGCAGATGGGCCGCGCGACGGCGCTGCTGGTGCTGGCGCTGCTGGCGGCAGGTGCGCTGGGCACACAGTTGGTGGCGCCGTTCCTGGGTGGCGTGGACAGTGCGGTGCCGGTGTTCTGCGGCGTGCTGGTACAGCTGCTGGCCAGCGCCGCGCTGGTGTGGCGCTACCCGGTGCTGCTCAAGGCCTGAGGTCCAGCGCCGCCACGGCGGGTGCGTGGCACCGGCCGTGGTGCCGGCTTCATGCCGCGATAGGCTCGGTGCGTTGCAGCAGCCACGCCAGCGCCGCGCCGCTGACCCGCGGCTGCAGGCGTTCGCGCACGGTCGCGTGGTAGCTGTTCAGCCACGCGATCTCGTCGGTGCGCATCAGGCTCATGTCGATGCAGCTGGTGGCGATGGGGCACAGCGTCAGCGTCTCGAACGCCAGCATCTCACCGAAAGCGTTGTGCTCGGGCGTGTCGACGGCGACGTTGAGCACTAAATTCTCGATGCGCACGCCCCACTGGCCGGGCCGGTACAGCCCCGGCTCGATGGACGTGACCATCCCGGGCTCCATTGCCATCGTCGCGTCGGGGATGGCCTTGCTGATGCTCTGCGGGCCTTCGTGCACGTTCAGGAAGTACCCCACGCCGTGGCCGGTGCCGTGGCCGTAGTCCAGGCCGTGCTCCCACAGCGGTGCGCGAGCAATGGCGTCCAGCATGGGGCTGAGCGTGCCGCGCGGGAAGCGCGTGCGCGACAGCGCGATGGTGCCTTTCAGCACCAGGGTGTAGTCGCGCTTCTGCGCGTCGGACACGGAGCCGATGGGCCAGACGCGCGTGATGTCCGTCGTGCCGCCGAGGTACTGGCCGCCGGAGTCGATCAGCAGCAGCCCGCTGCCCTCGATGTGCGCGAACGACTCGGGCAGTGCGCGGTAGTGGGGCAGGGCGCCGTTGGCCATCCAGCCGGCAATCGTCGAGAAGCTCAGCCCGATGAAGTGTTTGCGGCGTGCGCGGCAGGCGGAGAGGCGCGCGTCTACGTCCAGCTCGCTCCAGCGCTCGCCGCGCGCCAGCGACGCCTCGAACTCGGCGTAGAACTCGCACATCGCCGCGCCGTCCTCGGCCATCGCCTCGCGGATGAACACGGCCTCTGCGGGGCTCTTGCGGCTCTTCTGCAGCGTGCTGGGGTTGATCTGCTCCACCACCTTCACGCCGCCCGGCACGGCTTCGCGCAGGCCCAGCGTCACGCGGCGCGGGTCGATCAGCAGCTTCGCGTCGGGCGGTAGCGCGCCGAGCGCGGCGGCGGTCTGATCGTAGGGCGCGAGGTGGATGCCGTCGGCAGCCAGGCTTGCGGTGACGCCGGCAGGCACCTTGCCGTCGGCGATGAACAGCCGGCCGCCCCCCGCCTCCAGCAGCAGGTGGGCGATGAAGACGGGGTTGCACTCCACGTCCGCGCCGCGCAGGTTCAGCAGCCAGGCCACGTCGTCCACGGTGGAGACCAGGTGGTGACTGGCCCCCGCGTCGGCCATGGCCGCGCGCACGCGCGCAAGCTTGTCCGCGCGGGCGACAGCGGCCTGCGGCGGCAGGTGCTCGTAGATGGGGTCGAGGGGCAGGCCCGGCCGGTCGTCCCACGCGTCGCTCAGCAGGTCCGCATCGGTGCGCAGCTTGACGCCCTTGCGGGCCAGGCCGGCACGCAGCGCGTTGGCCAGCGACAGGCCCAGCACCTGGCCGTCAACGGCCAGCGTCTGGCCGGGCTGCAGCGCGTGCGCGATCCAGTCGATGTAGATGGTGGCGGCGCCCGAGTTCATCTTCTCCAGCGTGATGCCGCTGCCCGCCAGCTGCGCCTCGGCCTGGGCCCAGTAGCGGCTGTCGGCAAACAGCACGGCCAGGTCGCGCGTGACGACCAGGCTGCCGGCCGAACCGGTGAAGCCCGACAGCCACTCGCGGCCCTGCCAGCGCTGCGGCAGGTATTCAGACAGATGAGGGTCAGCGGAAGGGATCAGCACGGCGTGTGCGCCGGCCGCGGCCAGCGCGTCGCGGATGCGTTCGATGCGCAGACGGGTTTCATGGGTGCGGGCATCCATGGCAATCCTTGTGGGAAATCGTGGTCGCGCGATCTTAGGCGCCTGCATTTCGAGATGATTCTTGAAATTGATACCTGGCATGGGGCCCCTGCGGCACAAGGGGAAGCCGGCCCGCTCGACGCCACCTTCGTTGCGCTGTCCAGCGGTCGGCGCCGCTGGCATGCCATGCATGCTGAAGGCCCAGATGGGGCGTACGGCCTTCATCGCGAGCCTGGGCGTGGGCGGCATCGCCGTCGCGTTGGCCGCGCAGAATATTCTCGGCGACCTCTTCGCCTCAGTGGCCATCGCGCTGGACAAGCCTTTCGAGGTGGGCGACTTCATCGTGCTGGGCTCGGTGGCTGGCACCGTCGAGCTGGTCGGCGTTAAGACGACCCGCATCCGCAGCCTGGGCGGCGAGCAGATCGTCATGTCGAACACGGAGATGCTGAAGCAGACTGTCAGCAACTACAAACGCCTGCGGGAGCGCCGCATCGTCTTCGGCTTCGGGGTCACCTACGACACCGCGCCCGATCAGGCGAACGCGATTCCAGGCATCGTGCAGCAGGTGGTCGAGGCCAGCGAGCGGCTGCGCTTTGATCGCGCGCACTTCAAGGCGTTCGGCGAGAGCTCGCTGGACTACGAGGTGGTCTATTACGTGCTGGAACCGGACTACCGGATCTACATGGACGAGCAGCAGCGCGTCAATCTGGCGTTGATGACGGAACTGAGCAAGCTCGGCGTGGACTTCGCGTTCCCCACACGCACGGTTGTCATGGCCCCGCCAAGCAAAGCCGCCGGCGCCAGCGGCGCGTCAGCTTCAATCGCCTAGCGGGATATTCGCGGCCCGCTCGTCGGCTCCGAGGGCGGCGATCAGTTCGGCCAGGTCCGCATCCAGACGCTTGAGGGTCTTGGGGTCCAGCGCGGCGAGAGCTTGAGGCAGCACGCCGGTGAACGGCCCGGGCACGCGCCGGAGCACCTGCTCGCCCGCCGGCAGGACATGCAGCTGCACGGTGCGGCGGTCCGGCCCATCCTTGCTGGCGACGATCAACTTGCGATCGATCAGGATCTTCACCAGGTTGCTGGCCGTGGACTGGTGCACGTCCATGGCCTTGGCCAGCGCGTTGACGCCCAGGCCTGCCGACGAGGAGATGATGCTAAGCGCCCAGACCTGCGCACCGCCGATGCCGGCCTTCTTCTCGACGCTCTGGAAGTGGGTCTTGACCGCGTTGAAGACCAGTCGGAAGCGCCGCAGCACCTGCACTGCCGGGTCGGCGACGGCCGTCGTGTCGGCGGCGGGGAGAGGCGGTGAGACGACCTTGTTCTTCTTGCTGTGGGCCATGGCAAATGATAGGGCGCGCCACCTGCCGCCGCGGCACGCGGCAATGCCGCGCGCCGAGCGGGACTACAGCTCCGTGCGCAGCGCCCACAGCTCTGGGAACAGCACCACGTCCAGCATCTTGCGCAGGTAGCTGACGCCGCCCGTGCCGCCGGTACCGCGCTTGAAGCCGATGACGCGCTCGACCGTCGTCACGTGGCGGAAGCGCCAGAGGCGGAAGGCGTCCTCCAGGTCCACCAGCTCCTCGCCCATCTGGTACAGGTCCCAGTGCTGTTGAGGTGCGCGGTAGACCGTCAACCAGGCGTCCTTCACTCCGTCGCTGGCCACATGCGCCTGCGTCCAGTCGCGCTCCAGGCTGGCGGCCGGCACGCTGATGCCGCGGCGAGCCATCAGCTTGAGCACCTCGTCGTACAGCGACGGCGCTTGATAAGCCGCCTGCACCTGAGCCAGCAGGTCGGGCCGGTGCTCGTGCGGCTTCAGCATGGCGGCGTTCTTGTTGCCCAGCATGAACTCGATGCGTCGGTACTGCGCGCTCTGGAAGCCGCTGCTCTTGGCCAAGTAAGGGCGCACGGCCGAGTACTCGGGCGGCGTCATCGTCGCCAGCACGTCCCAGGCGTGGACGAGCTGCTCCATGATGCGCGACACCCGCGCCAGCATCTTGAAAGCCTCGGGCAGCCGGTCCGCCGCCACGTTGGCCTGCGCCCCGTGCAGCTCGTGAAGCATCAGCTTCATCCACAACTCGGACGTCTGGTGCTGCACGATGAACAGCATCTCGTTGTGGTCGGGCGAGAGCGGCTGCTGCGCGGTCAGGATCTGGTCGAGCTGAAGGTAGTCGCTATAGCTCATGTCCTTGGAAAAGTCGAGCTGGGCGCCGTGATGGTCGGTAGAAGACACGTCAGGTGACTTTCGAGCGGGAGGTGAACTGGGGCGTGTTCCAGGAGCCGGTGGCAACGATGTCGGCGATCGCGTTGACAGCGGTCACCACGTCGGCAAAGCCGTTGTAAAGCGGCGCGAAGCCAAAGCGCAGCAGCTCGGGGTTGCCGGCGCGGTAGTCGCCGATGACGCCGCGCGCGATCAGCGCTTGCATCACCGCGTAGCCGTCGGTGCCCTTGGGCAGCGCGAACGACACCTGCGAGCCACGCAACGCGGCATCGCGCGGCGTGGCGATGGCCGCACCCGGCACGCGCTCCTCCACGCCGCCGATGAAGGCCTCCGTCAGCGCCAGCGACTTGTTGCGCAGCGCCTTGATGCCGCCCAGCTTGCTCGCGGCGTCGAACACGTCCAGCGCGGTGTCCAGCCCGGTCATGGACAGCAACGCGGGAGTGCCGCACTGGTATTGCTGGATGCCCGGCGCGGGCTGGTAGTCGCTGTCGAAGCTGAACGGCGACGCGTGGCCCAGCCAACCCGTCAGCGGCTGCCAGACCTGGCCCTCGTGGCGGGGGTGCATCCACACGAACGCCGGCGCGCCAGGGCCGCCGTTGAGGTACTTGTAGCCGCAGCCGATGGCGAAGTCCGCAGCGGCCCCCAACAGGTCGATGGGCACGGCCCCGGCGCTGTGCGCCAGATCCCACACCGCCAGCGCGCCGGCCTGGTGGGCCCAGCGCGTCAGCAGCGCCATGTCGTGCATGCGGCCGCTGCGGTAGTTGACGTGCGTCAGCATCAGCACGGCGCAGTGCTCGTCCAGCAGCGGCGGAATGTCTTCGGGCGACTCGGCCAGGATCAGCTCGCCGCCGTGCGCCCGCACCACGCTCTGCGCGATGTAGTTGTCGGTCGGGAAGTTGCTGCGCTCGCTGACCACCACGCGGCGTTTGCCCTGCTGCAGCTGCAGCGCGGCGTGCAGCACCTTGTAGAGATTGATGGAGGTGGAATCCGCCACCAGCACCTCGCCGGGCCGCGCGCCCAGCCACGGCGCCAGACGGTCGCCGAGGCGGCGCGGCAGGTCGATCCAGCCGGCACTGTTCCAGCTCTTGATGAGGCCCTGACCCCATTCCTGCTCGACTGCGCGCTGGATACGCTCGGGCGTCGCCCTGGGCAGCGCGCCCAGCGAGTTGCCGTCGAGGTAGGTGATGCCCTCGGGCAGCGTGAACAGGTCGCGCAGCGAGCGCAGCGGATCGGCGGCGTCGAGCCGCTTGGCGTCTTCGAGATTCATGGCAGTTCCCTCAGGATGGCGCGCACGGGACTTGCGCAGGCGCCTTGGAGTTTGAGTGGCAGGGCGATCAGTTCGTAGTCGCCCTCGGGCACGTCGTCCAGCACCAGGTTCTCCAGCACGCGCAGGTCCAGCCGCCGCAGTTGCTGGTGGCTGTCCAGCACCTTGGAGTCCGCCGGGTCCACGCTGGGCGTGTCGATGCCGATGAGCTTCACGCCGCGTTCGGCGAGCCAGGCGATGGCCTCGGGCGCGTAGGCGGTGAAGGCGGGGTTCCACACCGTGTCGGCGCGCTGGCAGACGCGCACCAGCACGCGCGGCGGCAGCTGGCTTTCAGCGTGCTGCAGGTGCTTGACGGTGATCAGCGGTGCGGCGCCGATGGCGTGGATGACGCGGCAGCGGCCGAGGTAGGTGTCCAGCGGCACCGCGTCAATGGCTGGCGCGTCGTGGGCGTAGTGCAGCGGCGCATCCGCATGCGCGCCCACGTGCGGGCTCATCGTCAGCGCACTGAGGTTGACCGGGCAGCCCGGCGCCAGCTGCGCCGTCCAGCGCAGGTGATAGGGTTCGTCACCCGGGAAGATGGGCGCGTCTGGCGAGACCGTGGGGGAGATGTCCCAAAGGCGGGATGGGGTGGAACTGCTCATGGCGGCGGCACCATAGCGTTGCCTGGAGGGTCGTGGTGTCGGTTAATTCCAACTCCGTGTCAACACGTCGCGGCGCCGCCGCCCGGCGGCGCCTGTAGTTCAGCGCCGGAACTTGCCGCCCTGGTCGACGATGGACAGGTCCACGTAGTCCAAGCCGGTGTGATCGCCCGGGGCATAGCCAAGCTCGATGCCCCCGAGGTCGACGTTGCTCATGCCGTCCAGCGCGGTGCGCAGTGACTGCCGCGTCGGCTGCTTGCCGGCGCGCTTCAGACCCTCCACCAGCACCTTGGCCGATACATAGCCTTCCACCATGCTCGGCGTCAGTTCCAGCGAGGCCTTGCTGGCGACGTCCAGCGCCTCCTTGATGACGGACTTGGCGATGGAGCGCTCGTACGGGAACACCTGGCTGACGATGACGCCGCGGCCGGTGTCGCCCAGGTCGCGCACGAAGGCCGCCGACGCGTTGTTCGACAACGTCACCAACTGGGCGGTCGAGCCGCCGGCGCGCACGGCCTTCATGCCTTCCACGACGGCCGCACCGGCGCCGATGAACATCACCGCCTGCGGCGACTTGGTCAGCACGCGAGCCACGAGCTGCTTCATGTCGGGCTGGTCGCGGCTGTACTTCTCGTGCGCCACGGGCTTCTTATTGGTCTTGGCCAGCCCGGCCATCGCGCCGGCCGCTGCGTCGTCACCGAAGGAGTCGTTCACCTGCACAAGGGCGATACTGGTGACGCCGATCAGGCTCAGGTGCTCGATGGCGCGCTCCGCCTCGCGCTGGTAGGAGGCGCGCACGTTGAACACCCACGGGTGCACCGGCTTGTGCAGCACCATCGCACCGGTGGACGGCGCCACCAGTGGGATCTTGTGCTCGGTCAGCAACGGCATGATGGCCTGCGTGTGCGGGGTGCCACGGGTCAGGAACAGTGCGATGACGCCCTTGTCGATGAGCGCCTTCGCGTTGGCAGCGGACACCTTGGGGTCAAACTGGTCGTCCATCGACAGCAGCAGGATTTTCTGCCCGCCGATCCCGCCGCTGGCATTGACGCTGTCGAAGTAGATCTTGGCGCCCTGCGTCACTTCCTTGACGCTGCCGGCCACGGGGCCCGTGATCCCCGCCGTCTGGCCGACGGTGATGTCGGCCCAGGCTGTGCCCAGCAGGCCGGCGGTGGCCAGCGCGGTGGCGAGGATGTGGCGAGCGAACTGCCCAAATGAAGTCATGGCGGGTCTCCAGGCGGTGCCGGTGAGGGGCTGTCGTTGTGACGGGCGTCGAAAGCGGAAGTCTGCCGTCAATCGACGCCGAGCGAGTACGCGCACGACACGCGCGCGCCAACAAATCAACGCGATGGGCGACTGGTATCGGGCCGCGGGCCGCGCTTCAGCGGCGGAACTTGCCGGACTGGTCGACGATGGCCAAGTCCACGTAGTCCAGCCCGCTGTGCTCCTTGGGCCCGTAGCCGACCTCGATGCCGCCGAGGTCGAAGCGGCCCATGCCTTCCAGCGCATCGCGCAGGCTCTGCCGCGTGGGCTGCTTGCCGGCGCGCTTGAGGCCTTCGACCAGCACCTTGGCCGACACATAGCCCTCCACGACGATGGGCGTCAGCTCCACGCCGCCCTTCTTCGCCGCTTCCAGCGCCTCCTTGATGATGGGCTTGGCGATGGAGCGCTCATAGGGGAACACCTGGCTGACGATGACGCCGTACGCCAGCGGCCCCAGGTCCTTGATGAAGCCGGCCGACGCATTGTTGGACAGCGTCACCAGCTGGGCCGTCGAGCCCGCCGCGCGCACCGCCTGCATGCCCTGGACGACCGCCGTGCCGGACCCGATGAACAGCACGGCCTGCGGCTGCTTGGCCAACAGGCGCGGGACCATCGGGGCGAAATCGGGCTTGGTGCGGTCGTACTTCTCGTGGGCCACGGCCTGCTTGTTCGTCTTCGCGAGGCCTGCAATGGCGCCCTGGACGGCGTCCTCGCCGAAGCTGTCGGACACCTGCACGATGGCGATGCGGTCCATGCCGATGAGGCTCAGATGCTCGATGGCCCGCTCGGCTTCGCGCTGGTAGGTGGCGCGCACGTTGAACAGCCACGGATGCACGGGCTTGTGCAGCGCCACCGCGCCGGTTGACGGCGCCACCAGCGGAATCTTGTGCTCCGTCAGCAGCGGCATGAGCGCCTGCGTGTGCGGCGTGCCGCGGTTCAGGAAGAGGGCGATCACGCCCTGGTCGATCAGCGCCCTGGCATTGGTGGCGGCGATGGCGGGGTCGAACTTGTCGTCCAGCGACACCAGATTGACTTTCTGGCCGTTGATGCCACCGCTGGCGTTGACGATGTCGAAGTAAAGCCTCGCGCCTTGCGTCAGCTCTTTCACGCTGGCGGCGACGGTGCCGCTGTGGCCGGCGGTCTGGCCGACGTTGATCTGCGCCTGCGCCGTGGCAGCCAGTCCAGCGGCGAGGAGGGTGGCGGACAGAAGGCGGCCGGCGGCCTGTCGAAGTGCGTGCATGGGGGTCTTTCTTATCGCCCGGGCCTGCAGCCGGGCAGCGGCGCTGCAAAGCCACGGGTCTGATCGTGCGGGCGCGTCATTCGATCACGCGCGACCCGGCATTTCAGCGGCGCTTGAACGCCTTTCACGGGACATGTACCGCGCGCATCGCAACACAAACTGCACGCGTCAGGCGGTTTTCCTGTGTTGGCTGTGGGGCAGCCGACCTTCTGGCATTCGGCGCGGCTGTGCCGCTTGCAATGTGGGGCAGCATCCTGGCGCGGCTGCCCTGAGAATCACACCCGCGCTCCTTCCCTGCCGATGCCCCACGCGACCGTTTGTTCCTCGCCCCCCGCCGCCGCTGTGCCTTCCCTTGCTTTCCTGAGCGGAGGCGGCGAGATGGGCGCGTTGATGCGTACGCACGACTGGTCGACGTCTCCCATCGGCGCACCGGGCACCTGGCCGCAGCCGCTGCGCGCGATGGTGCGGCTTATCCTGAACACCGGGCATCCGATGTACATCTGGTGGGGCCTCGAGGGCGCCTGCCTCTACAACGACGCCTACCGCGAGTGCATCGGCGACGAGCGCCACCCCAGCTCGCTGGGCCGGCCGGCGCTGGAGGTCTGGGAGGAGATCTGGCCCATCATCGGCCCGCAGATCCAGCAGGTGCGCGAGGGCCGCGGCGCGACCTGGCACGTCAACCACCTGGTGCCCATCACGCGTAACGGCCACCGCGAGGATGTCTACTGGACCTACAGCTACAGCCCCATCGACGACGAGCAGAGCCCGCACGGCATCGGGGGCGTGTTGGTGGTGTGCACAGAGACGACGGCGCAGGTGCTGGCCAACCAGCGCATGGCGGCCGAGCGCGACCAGCTCGGACAGCTGTTCGAGCAGGCGCCGACCTTCATGACGCTGCTGAGCGGCCCGCAGCACCGCTTCGAGATCGCCAACCCGAGCTACCGCACGCTGGTGGGCGGGCGCGACGTGGTAGGCAAGACGCTGGCGCAGGCGCTGCCCGAGGCGGTGGCGCAGGGCTACCAGGAGCTGCTGGATCAGGTGTACGCGAGCGGCGAGGCCTACATCGCCAAGGGCGCCAGGTTCACTTACCAGAGCGGCCCCGGTGGTGCGCTGGCCGAACGCTTCGTGGACTTCGTTTATCAGCCGATCAAGGGGCGGGACGGCCGCGTGACCGGCATCTTCGTTGAGGGCGCGGACGTGACGGACCGCGAGTTGGCCGATGCCGCGCTGCGCGCCAGCGAGGCCAAGTACCGCGAGCTGGCGCGGGTGCTCGCCGAGTCCAACCAGGCCAAGGATGAGTTCCTGGCGACGCTGGCGCACGAGCTGCGCAACCCGCTGGCGGCCATCGGCAACGCGCTCGCGCTGCAGCGCCATGCGCAGCATGACGCGCACCTGCTGCAGTCCAGCCGGAGCATCATCGAGCGCCAGCTGGTTCAGATGGTGCGGCTGATCGACGATCTGCTGGACCTGTCGCGCCTGACCCGCGGGCTGGTGGACCTGCGCCGCGCGCCGCTGTCCCTGGTGGAGGTGGTGCGACAGGCGGTCGAGAGCTGCCGTCCGGCTGTCGAGCAGGCCGGGCACCGCCTGGTGGCCAGCCTGCCGGCGCACGAGTGCGTGGTGGACGCCGACGAGACGCGGCTGCTGCAGGTGCTGTCCAACCTCATCAGCAACGCCGCCAAGTTCACGCCGCAGGGCGGGCGCATCGAGGTGAGCCTGCGCTGCGAGGCCGCGACGGCGCTGCTGTCGGTGCGCGACGACGGCATCGGTATCCCGCCCGACCTGCTGGATGCCGTCTTTGACATGTTCACGCAGGTGCACCGCACGCATGCCCGCGTGGGCGACGGGCTGGGCATCGGCCTCACGCTTGTGAAGCAGCTGGTGGAGCGCCACGGCGGCAGCGTCGTGGCGCACAGCGACGGGCCGGGGACCGGCAGCGAGTTCGTCGTTCGGCTGCCCCTGGCCAGCCAGGCGTTGCACGCGCTCACCTGCGCGGATGCGGGGCCACCGGCGCTGGCCGGTTCGGGCCTGCGCGTGCTGGTGGCCGACGACAACGCGGACGCGACGGATAGCCTGGCGCTGCTGCTCGGGCTGGCGGGCAACGAGGTGCGCACCGCTTCGGACGGCCTGCAGGCCTGGGCCATTGCGCAGGAGTTCCAGCCGCAGGTGATGCTGCTGGACATCGCGATGCCGGGCATGGACGGCCACGAGGTCTGCCGCCGCGTGCGTGCCACCAGCTGGGGGCGCGACGCGTTGCTGCTGGCCAGCAGCGGCTGGGGCCAGCCCGAAGTGCGCCGCCATTCAGCCGAGGCGGGCTTCGACCATCACCTCGTCAAGCCGCTGGACTACGACGCCGTGGACGCGCTGCTGGCCGGGCGCAGCGGCCGCAGCGGTTAAAGCGTCTCAGCCGGAGCGCGCGGCCAGGAACTGCTCGCGCAGCACGGTGGGCGCGTCGCGCCGCCACGCTGCGAAGACCGCCGACGCGTCGATGGCTTCGGCCAGCGGCCGGAACACCGCGCCCTGGATGCCCGCGCGCTGAAAAGCGGCCGGCACGATGCTGACGCCCAATCCCTGCGCCACCATCGAAACGACCGACAGCCAGTGCCGCCCCTCGTGCTGCAGCCGCGGGTAGAAACCGTGCTGTCGGCAGATTTCGACGATGCGCGCGTGGTAGTCCGGCGAGCCCTTGCGGGAGAACAGGATGAAGGGCTGGTCGCTCAAGGCTGCCAGAAAAACTTCATCCGGCGCCGCGAGGGGGTGGCCGGCCGGCAGGCAGGCGACGAAGGGCTCGCTGTACAGCGGTTGTGAGGCCAGGGTTGGCGGCAGGCGGTCGGTGTGGACCAGACCGAGGTCCAGTTCCTCCCCCAACAGCGCGTCGATCTGGTCTTGCGAGTTCAGCTCGACGACGATGACTTCGACCTTGGGGTGGCTGGCCTGGAAGCCCTGCAGCCACGTCGACAAACCGTTGAACAGTGTGGAGCCGACAAAGCCCAGCCTGAGACGCCCGACCTCGCCGGCCTGCACTTCACGGGCCAGCGAGCAGGCTTCTTCGGCGCGGTCCAGCAGGCCCTGGGCGCTGTCGCGAAAGACGGCGCCCGCGGGCGTCAGGCGCACGCCCTTGCTGTCGCGGTCGAACAGCCGGGCGCCGACGGTGGCCTCCAGCTGCTGGATGGCCACCGACAGCGGCGGCTGGGAGATGGCGAGCCGCGCGGCGGCCCGGCCGTAGTGCAGCTCGCCGGCCAGCGCGAGGAAGTAGCGCAGGTGGCGGAATTCCAGCGAGCGGGTCGTAATGTCCGATGAGTCGATAGGCACGGCGAATGGTCGGAGTCGTTTCTTGAATTGGACACGAATCGGCTAGCAGGGGAATACTGCGCGCCATACGCGCCCGACCGGCGCCCGCGCAACATGAGGAGACCGCCATGGCCCACAAGCCAAGCTTTCACTGGGACGACCCGCTGCTGCTGAACGAGCAGCTCACCGACGAGGAACGCATGGTGCGTGACGCGGCATCGGCGTACTGCAACGACCGGCTGCGCCCGCGCGTGCTGGAGGCCTTCCGCAACGAGCAGACCGATGCCGGCATCTTCCGCGAGATGGGCGAGCTGGGCCTGCTGGGCCCGACCATCCCCACCGAGTACGGCGGCGCGGGGCTGAACTACGTCTGCTACGGCCTCATCGCCCGCGAGGTGGAGCGCGTGGACTCGGGCTACCGCTCGATGATGAGCGTGCAGTCGTCGCTGGTCATGGTGCCGATCAACGAGTTCGGCAACGAGGCGACCAAGCAGAAGTACCTGCCCAAGCTGGCCTCGGGCGAGTGGATCGGCTGCTTCGGGCTGACCGAGCCCAACCATGGGTCGGATCCCGGCTCGATGATCACGCGTGCCCGCAAGGTCGAGGGCGGCTACGAGCTGACCGGCAGCAAGATGTGGATCACCAACAGCCCCATCGCCGACGTGTTCGTCGTCTGGGCCAAGGACGACGGCGGCCAGATCCGCGGCTTCGTGCTGGAGAAGGGCGCCAAGGGGCTCTCCGCACCGGCCATCCACGGCAAGGTGGGCCTGCGCGCGTCCATCACCGGCGAGATCGTCATGGACAAGGTGTTCTGCCCCGAGGAGAACGCCTTCCCCGACGTGCGCGGTCTGAAGGGTCCGTTCACCTGCCTGAACAGCGCGCGCTACGGCATTGCCTGGGGCGCGCTCGGTGCGGCCGAGGACTGCTGGCACACCGCCCGCCAGTACACGATGGACCGCCAGCAGTTCGGCAAGCCGCTGGCGGCCAACCAGCTGATCCAGAAGAAGCTGGCCGACATGCAGACCGAGATCACGCTGGGGCTGCAGGGCTGCCTGCGGCTCGGCCGCATGAAGGACGAGGGCACCGCGGCCGTGGAGATCACGTCCATCATGAAGCGCAACAGCTGCGGAAAGAGCCTGGACATCGCCCGCATGGCGCGCGACATGCTGGGGGGCAACGGCATCTCGGACGAATTCGGCATTGCCCGCCACCTGGTGAACCTGGAAGTGGTGAACACCTACGAGGGCACGCACGACATCCATGCGCTGATCCTCGGCCGTGCCATCACCGGCATCGCTGCGTTCTGAGGCCCGGAAGCAGACTGCGTGGAACCGGGGCTCGCCAACAGGCGAGCATGGTGTTTTTCATGGGGTGGTGCCGGGCGCTTTGTGTGCTATGTTGGCCGCGCTGATTTCCCGTGGAGGCCCCTATGAAAGTCGTCGATATCCTGCGTGTCAAAGGCGGCACCCTGTTCACCGTCACGCCTGACGAGCCACTGAAGGTTTCCCTCGACGTGATGGCCGAGCGCGACATCGGATCGCTGGTGGTCATGGACCACGGCGACCTGGTGGGCATGCTGACTTTCCGCGAAGTCATCCAGGCTATCGTCAAGAACGGAGGCTCCGTCGGCGGCACCATTGTGCGCACCGTCATGGACGACGCCCCGCTGACCTGCACGCCCGAGACCGAGATCGACGAGGTGCGCCGCATGATGCTGGGCCGCCATGCGCGCTACATGCCGGTCATGAACGGCAAGACGCTGATGGGTGTGATCTCGCTGTACGACGTGGCCAAGGCCGTCGTCGACAGCCAGGACTTCGAGAACCGCATGCTGAAGGCCTACATCCGCGACTGGCCGGTTGAAGAGAACCCGGCCGAGATCGAGCCGAAGCTGTGAGGTTCGCATCCCGACAAGGCGGCCTTGCGGGGCCGCTTTCGCGTTTGGGCGCGTCCTAAAATTCGGACATATGTCAGGCAGCACCTTCGGCGAACTCTTCCGCGTTACCAACTTCGGCGAAAGCCACGGGCCGGCCATCGGCTGTGTCATCGACGGCTGCCCGCCCGGGCTGCGCTTGAGCGAGGCCGACATCCAGCCCGAGCTGGACCGCCGCCGCCCCGGCACCAGCCGGCACGTCACGCAGCGCAACGAGCCCGACGCGGTGAAGATCCTGTCCGGCGTCTACGAGGGCGTCACGACCGGCACGCCCATTTGCCTGCTGATCGAAAACACCGACCAGCGCAGCAAGGACTACGGCAACATCCTCGACACCTTCCGCCCGGGCCATGCCGACTACACCTACTGGCGCAAGTACGGCTTGCGCGACCCGCGCGGCGGTGGCCGCTCGTCAGCCCGGCTGACCGCGCCCATGGTGGGCGCCGGTGCGGTGGCCCGCAAATGGCTGCGCGAGCAGTTCGGCACCGAGTTCCGCGGCTGCATGACGCAGCTGGGCGACATTGCCATCCCGTTCGAAGGCTGGGAGCACGTGGGTCAGAACCCGTTCTTCGCTGCCAACGCCGGCAAGATCGGCGAGCTGGAGGACTACATGGACGCGCTGCGCAAGGCAGGCGACTCGGTCGGCGCGCGCATCCGCGTCGAGGCCACTGGCGTGCCGGTCGGCCTGGGCGAGCCGCTGTTCGACAAGCTGGACGCCGACATCGCCTACGCGCTAATGGGCATCAACGCCGTCAAGGGCGTGGAGATCGGCGAGGGCTTCGGCGTCGTGGCGCAGCGCGGCACGCAGCATGGTGACGAGCTGAGCCGCGACGGCTTCGCCAGCAACAACGCCGGAGGCGTGCTGGGCGGCATCTCCACGGGGCAGGACATCGTGGCCAGCATCGCGATCAAGCCGACCAGCTCCATCCGCAGCCCCAAGGCCAGCATCGACCGCGCCGGTAACCCGACCGTCGTGGAGACCTTTGGCCGCCACGACCCCTGCGTGGGCATCCGCGCGACACCCATCGCCGAGGCGATGCTGGCTTTGGTGCTGATGGACCATGCACTGCGCCATCGCGCCCAGTGCGGCGACGTTCAGCTGCCCGTCGCTCCGATCGCCAGCCAGCGGCTTCCCGCCGGCTGACCGTCACTCCCAGAGCGAAATCGCCTCCTGGGCGAGCGCGCGCTGAACGGCCTCCCGGCGCTCGAGCCGCTGGGCATGCGCGGTCCAGGCCGGATAGTCGTGGCGCATGTCGATGTGCATGCGGTTACCCCAGCGAAAGAACACGAGCAGGTACGGATCGACCACCGAGTAGTGGTCACCCAGCGCGTAGGCGCGGTCCTGCAGCTTGGCTTCGATCAGCGCGAACGCCGACCGCAGGTGAGCCCGGCCTTGCTCGGCCAGCGGCGCGTGCAGGCTGACGTCGGGCAGGAAGTACTCGGCCTTCCAGACCATCCGAACGGCCACCGCGTGCACCGTGCCGGACAGCCAGTTCGTCCACTCCACGACTCTGACGATGCTCCCGTGATCCGGTGGCATCAACCCCAGGTCCGGCTCGGAAAGGCCGAGGTGCAGCAGGATGGCAGGCGCCTCGGTCAGCAAGAAGTCGTCCGCAATCAAGACCGGGATGCGGCCCTTCGGATTGAGGCGGCGGAACTGCGGTGATTGCGTCTCCGGATGCCCCGGCGACATCAATTCGAGCCGGTAGGGCGCGCCGATTTCCTCCAGCACGATGTGCGGTGCGAAGGCGCAGGAGCCCGGCGAAGCATGCAGGGTGTACAGCGGCATGGCAGCGTCAGTCAAAGGTGAAGCAGCAGGAGCGCGCATTCTGGCGCGCCCGCCGGCTGGAGCCTCCAGCGAAGCCCTTCTACCCGCGGTGGCGTGCAGCTCAACCCTCGCATTCCGCGTTTCGTCACAAGTGCACTGCACCGCGAGGCCCTGATTTCTAGACTGCAAAGGTCTGTATCAGAGAGCGAATCGGGGGAGTCATGCGCAAGTCATGGAAGCTGGGTGGTATTGCTGCCGTTGTGCTGATGGTGGGTGGGGCCGGTGTGGCCGTCATGGCCAGCAAGGGCGACGCACCCAAGAAGCCGGATGAAGCCAAAGCCAAGACGAAGCTGGAGTTCGTCGCCAGTGAGGTCGTCAAGCCGGTGGTCACCGCCATGCCGGCGCACATAGAGTTCAGCGGTCCGCTGGTGGCGCCCGACACGGTCGTCGTGCGCGCCAAGTCCAACGGCACGCTGCTGAACCTCGCGGTGGGCGAGGGCAGCCGAGTGCGCGCCGGCCAGGGCCTGGGCCAGGTGGACCTGGAAGAGCTGCGCTACCGCATCGCCGAGCGTGGCGCCAGCGTGGAGGCCATGCGCGCGCAGATGGACCAGGCCGAGCGCAGCTACAAAGCCAATGAGGGCCTGGCGGCCAAGAACTTCATCGCGCAGACGGCGCTGGACAACTCCCGCGCCTCCTATGAGTCGGCCCGCGCCAACTGGAACGCCGCCAAGGCGCAGCTGGACACCAGCCAGGTGACCATGCGTCAGGCGGCGCTGGTGTCGCCCATCAACGGCATCGTCGCCAAGCGCCATGCGCTGCCCGGCGAGAAGCTGGCGGCCGAGCAACAGATCCTGACCATCGTTGATCTGGCGAAACTGGAACTGGCTGGCCTGGTCGGCACGCATGAAGTGAGCCGGCTGCAGCCGGGCATGACGGTCCAGGTGCAGGTGGAAGGCGTCGAGCAGCCCGTGGAGGCCCGGATCGCGCGCATCGCGCCGGCGGCCGAACCGGGCACGCGGTCCATCGGCGTGACGCTGGTGCTGGACAACCCGAAGGAGCTGTACCGCGCCGGCCAGTACGCCGTCGCCAAGGTGCAGCTGGCCGACGACACCCAGCGTTTGACCGTGCCTATCGCCGCCATCAGCCGCAACGCCGGGCAGGAGCAGGTCTGGATGATCGAGAACGGCACGTTGGCGCGCCGCATCGTCACCACCGGCCGCAGCGACGCGCGCGAAGGCCGCGTCGAGGTGCTGACCGGACTGAAGCCCGGCGCACAGGTGCTGGCCGCGCGCTTCGACAACCTGCGCGAAGGCGATCCGGCGACCATCGTCGCTGCCAAGTCGGCCAAGGTGGCGAGCGCTGCGGCGTCGGCCACCGCGCAGTGAGGGCCGCATCATGTGGATGACCCGCGTTTCCATCCAGAACCCGGTCTTCGCGACCATGGTGATGGTGGCCCTGTGCGTGCTGGGCCTGTTCGCCTACTCGCGCCTGGGCGTCGAGCAGATGCCCGACATCTCCTTCCCCGGTGCGCAGGTCGATGTGCGCTACCCCGGCGCCTCACCCGAGGCCGTCGAGCGCGAGATCGCCAAGCCGCTGGAAGAGGCGCTGAACACGATTGCTGGCGTGGAGCGCATCCAGTCGCGCAGCTTCGAAGGCCGCGTGCAGGCCAGCGTCGAGTTCTCGCTGAACGCCGACATGGGCCGCGCGATGCAGGACCTGCGCGACCGCGTCGCTGCTGCGCAGGCCCGGTTCCCGCGTGACGCCAAGCCGCCCACGGTGCAGCGCTTCGAGAACGACAACTCTCAGCCGGTCGTCGTCATGGCGCTGCTGAGCCCCACGCGCGGCTCGCGCGAGCTCTCGATGATGGCCGACCTCATCGTCTCCAAGCGCCTGGGCCGCGTGGAGGGCGTGGCCAAGGTGGACGTGGGCGGCCTGACAACCCGCGAGGTACGCATCGACCTCGACCCGATGCGGCTGCGCGCCTATGGCGTGACGCCGGCCGAGATCGCCAAGGCGATGGCCGACGCCAATGCCGACCAACCGGTGGGATTGCTGTCCGACCAGACCAGCGACGCCATCCTGCGCGTGGAAGGCCGCGTGAAGGACCCCAAGGCCTTCGGGCAGATGGTCGTCGCGCGCCGCGGCAACCTGGCGCTGACGCTGAATGACCTCGGTACCCTCGTCGAGCGTGAACGCGAGCAGGAAAGCATCGCCCGCATCAACGGCCAGCCGGCCGTCAGCTTCAACGTCTTCAAGCAGCAGGACGCCAACATCGTCAAGACCGGCGAGGCCGTCAAGGACGCGATGGACGAGCTTCGCAAGACGCTGCCCAAGGACGTGGAGCTGCGCCTGATCTACGCCGCTAGCGATTTCGTGAAGGGCTCGCTCGACGGCCTGCGCCATACGCTGATCGAAGGCGCGCTGCTGACGGTGGCCATCGTGTTCCTGTTCTTGCACAGCTGGCGTTCCACCATCATCACGGGCCTGACGCTGCCCATCGCCGTCATCTCCAGCTTCATCGCCGTGCATGCGTTCGGCTTCACGCTGAACTTCATGACGATGATGGCGCTGAGCCTGTGCATCGGCCTGCTGATTGACGACGCCATCGTCGTGCGCGAGAACATCGTGCGCCACGTGGGCATGGGCAAGGACCACCGCCAGGCTTCGTTCGACGGAACCAACGAGATCGGCCTGGCCGTCATGGCGACCACCTTCGCCATCTGCGCCGTGTTTGTGCCGGTCGCCTTCATGGGCGGCATCATCGGCAAGTTCTTCTACCCGTTCGGCATCACCGTCGCAGTGGCCGTGCTGGTCAGCCTGTTCGTCAGCTTCACGCTGGACCCGATGCTGTCCTCCATCTGGCACGACCCGCCGAGCACGCGCATCAAGCACTGGCCCGTCATCGGCCACCTGATCCGGGCGACCGACTGGGCCATGGACCGCCTGCACGACCTCTATGCACGCACCATCGACTGGGCGTTTTCCGGCCGACGCTACCGCGTGTTCGTGCCGCCGGTGCCTGCCTACGGCCGTCCGTTCAGCTCCGATGGCCAGCGAGACAAGGCCGCGAAGCGCCGGCTGCGCTTCGCGACGCTGACGCCGCGTGGCCTGGTCATGTGGGGCGCGTTCGCTAGCTTCGTCGCCGCGCTGATGCTGGCGCCGCTGGTGGGCAGCGAGTTTGTGCCGCAGACCGACAACGGCTTCACGCAGGTCAACCTGCGAATGCCGGTGGCCAGCAGCATCGAACGCGGCAGCGCCAAGGTCGAGCAGATCGAGGAGATCCTGAAGCGCTACCCGGAAATCAAGACGGTCTCGTCCGTTGTCGGCAGCACCGGCGAAGGCATGGCCACCGGCCGCAACCAGGCGTCGCTGAACATCACGCTGAGTGACCGCAAGGACCGCCAGCGCACGCAGAAGGAGATCGAGGACGCGATCCGTGCCGACATCGCCAAGATCCCCGGCGTGGAAGTCAGCGTCGGCTTCGACCGCCCGATCTGGATCACGCTGCTGGGAAGCGACCCCGAGGTGCTGACGCAGGCTGCCAATGACCTGGTCGAGAACATCAAGAAGATCCGCGGCGCGGTGGACGTGGACACGACCGTCAAGCCCGGCCTGCCGGCCTTCGCCGTGCGGCTGAAGGATTCGGCCATCCGCGAGCTGGGGCTGACCGCGCCGCAGATCGCCTCCAGCCTGCGCGCCTACGTCAACGGCGAGATCGCGACCTACTGGACCACGCCCGACGGCAACCAGGTCGAGGTGTTGCTGCGCCTGCCGCGTGAACAGCGCGAGCGCATAGAGCAGATGAGCAAGCTGCCGGTCGCGTTCTCGCCGTCGGGCGCACCCATCACGCTGGACCAGGTTGCCACCATAGAGCCGGTGTTCAACCCCGAGGTCATCCGCCGCGAGAACCTGCAGCGCCGCGAGGCCGTGTTCGCCGGCGTGCAGGGCCGCCCCAGCGGCGACGTGAACGCTGACGTGCAGGCGCTCATCAAGAAGACGCAGCTGCCGCCGGGCACCAGCTTCAAGGTGGACGGCGCCGGCAAGCAGCAAGCCGAGGCCTTCAATGGCTTGCTCGCGGCCATGGCGCTGGCGGCCATCTTCATCTACATCGTGCTGGCCAGCCAGTTCGGCAGCTTCCTGCAGCCCATCGCGATCATGGCGTCGCTGCCGCTCGCCCTCATCGGCGTGATGCTGGCGCTCCTGCTGTGGCGCTCCACGCTGAACGTGTTCTCGATGATCGGCTTGGTGATGCTGATGGGCCTGGTGACCAAGAACGCCATCCTGCTGGTGGACTTCGCCAACCACGCCCGCAAGGCCGGTGCGACGGTGGCCGAGGCGCTGCGCGAGGCCGGGCTGATTCGCATGCGCCCCATCATCATGACGACCGCGGCCATGGTGTTCGGCATGTTGCCCATGGCCATCGCGCTGAACGACGGCGGCGAGATCCAGGCGCCGATGGGCCGGGCCATCATCGGCGGCGTCATCACGTCGACGCTGCTGACGCTGATCGTCGTGCCGGTGCTTTACAGCTATCTGGTGCGGGACAAGAAGCCTGCGGCCAAGGCCGTGGAGCAGGGCGGCGCGACCACGCTGCCGTTGCACGGCATGCCGGGTGCGATGCCGGCGGACAAGGAATGAACTGATCTCCCTCGAGCGCACTCCTGCGCTTGGGCCGACCGCGAGAGTGGTCGGCCCTTTTTGTTCGCAGTGCGCCGGGCGTCAGTACATCGACTTCGCGTAAGCGTCCTCCAGCGCGTCGTCCAGCTTGCGCATATCGTCGTCCGATGGGGCGCCAGTCGTGTCTTCCAGGATCATCTTGACCAGCGATGGCATCTCGCTTCTCGGGTGGCGGTGCGCGGGATCCCACAGGTGCGAACGCCGGAACGCCTTGGCGCAATGCAGGAACACCTCGCGCACGGTCACCACGAGGGCGACGGTGGGCGTGCGGTCGTTGACGCGCATGGTGTTCAGCAGCGCGGGGTCGGTCACCAGCGTTGCCTGTCCGTTGACGCGCAAGGTCTCGTCGAAGCCGGGCACCATGAACAGCAGCCCCACGTGCGGGTTGGCCAGGATGTTGCGCAGGCTGTCGAGTCGGTTGTTGCCCGGCCGGTCGGGGATGGCCAACGTCTGCTCGTCCAGGATGCTGACGAAGCCAGCGGGATCGCCCCGCGGGCTGACGTCCGCGTTGCCGTCACGATCCTGCGTACCGATGCACAGGAACGGGGAGCGGCGGATGAATTCCTGCGCGTGTCTGCCCAGGCGGTTCTGGCATTTCTGGATCGCCAGCGCATGGGTCGGCTCGAACAAGCTTTGAAGGGCGGCCTCGTCGGTGATGACATGCGCAGCGTCGGGTTTGAATGCATGGGGAAGCACGATGAATCTCTTCTTTGAGGTTGCCCGTTTGACTGTATCGGTCAGCGTGTGAGCACGCCCAGGCATTGAACACTACGCCGACCACACAACGGAGTCCTGAGCCAGCGCGTCGTGGATTCCCCGGCGGCAACCTATCTGCGAGCGAGGGAGGTCACGCCGGTTCCGATCAGGACGAAGGAGACGACTGCCTCAAGCACCAGCACGATTTCCGTGTACTGGGCTTCGCTCGATCGGTTGCGGCTGCGGTGCGTCCCAGCCGAAGAAAGTGGAGCTCATGTCGTTCTCCCGTCCAGTGTTCTGCCGCGCATAGTGCACGCCTGTCTTGCGCGCACTGTGCCAACAATCCTCTGCGCAGTTCGGGCGGGCTTGCCAAGCTTGCGCAATGACAAGCACAATCGCGCCCGCTCCGGGGTGCCGGGGTTTGCCTCGCGGCAGACCTTGACGCTGAGACGGTCACCGATGACCGAACCCGTGAACTTGAACCGGCTAGTACCGGCGTAAGGAGAGCGCATGCCTCGCGGCGTGTCGACGACCACCCCTGCGGTGGACCGTATGGCGCACCGACAGGCGGCCTTGGAGCACTCGACCCACCGCTCCAGGAGACCGCCGCATGAACGCCCCCGAGAACCTCCCTTCGCTTGCCGAGCGCCTGTCGCTGACGCGCGAGCCCTTTCCCGCGTCCATCAAGGCCTACGTCACCGGCAGCCGGCCCGATGTGCGCGTGCCGATGCGCGAGATCGCGCTGACCAACGGCGAGACGGTGGTCATCCACGACACGTCCGGCCCGTATACCGATCCCCGCGTCGCCATCGATGTGCGCCAGGGTCTTCCCGCGCCGCGCAACAGCTGGATCGCGGAACGCGCCGACACCGAGGCTTACACCGGCCGCACGCGCGTTGCGCTGGACGATGGCGGCAAGCACGAAGACAACGAGCGCATCGCCCAACTGCGCGCCGAGGCTGCCGCGCTGCAGCGCCCGCCGCGCCGCGCGCAGGCGGGCAACAACGTCTCGCAGATGCACTACGCCCGCCGCGGCATCGTCACGCCGGAGATGGAGTTCGTGGCCCTGCGCGAGAACGGTAAGCGCGAATGGATGCGCGACTACCTGGGCGACGCCGAGCGCGAGCAGCGCCTGCGCGGCACCCCGATGGGCGCGCGCATTCCCGATGTCATCACGCCCGAGTTCGTACGCGACGAGGTCGCGCGCGGCCGCGCCGTCATCCCCGCCAACATCAACCACACGGAGCTGGAGCCGACCATCATCGGCCGCAACTTCCTCGTCAAGGTCAACGCCAACATCGGCAACTCGGCCGTCACGTCCAGCATCGAGGAAGAGGTCGAGAAGCTGGTGTGGAGCATCCGCTGGGGCGCGGACACGGTGATGGACCTCTCCACCGGCCGCAACATCCACACGACGCGCGACTGGATCGTTCGCAACTCGCCGGTGCCCATCGGCACCGTGCCCATCTACCAGGCACTCGAGAAGGTCGGCGGCGTGGCCGAAGACCTGACCTGGGCCATCTTTCGCGACACGCTGATCGAGCAGGCGGAACAGGGCGTCGACTACTTCACCATCCACGCCGGTCTGCGCCTGCCGTTCATCCACCTGACGACCAAACGCCGCACCGGCATCGTGTCGCGCGGCGGCTCCATCCTCGCCAAATGGTGCATCACGCATCACCGCGAGAACTTCCTGTACACGCACTTCGAAGAGATCTGCGACATCATGAAGGCCTATGACGTGACCTTCTCGCTGGGCGACGGCCTGCGCCCCGGCAGCGGCGCCGACGCCAACGACGAGGCCCAGTTCGCCGAGCTGAAGACGCTGGGCGAACTGACGCAGGTCGCGTGGAAACACGACGTGCAGACCATGATCGAAGGCCCCGGCCATGTGCCCATGCACCTGATCCAGGCCAACATGGACGAGCAGTTGAAGCACTGCCACGAGGCGCCGTTCTACACGCTGGGTCCGCTGACCATCGACATCGCGCCGGGCTATGACCACATCGCCAGCGCCATCGGCGCGGCCATGATCGGCTGGATGGGCACGGCCATGCTGTGCTACGTGACGCCGAAGGAGCACCTGGGCCTGCCCGACCGCGACGACGTGAAGCAGGGGCTCATCGCCTACAAGATCGCGGCCCACGCTGCGGACATCGCCAAGGGCCACCCCGGCGCCCGCGCACGCGACGATGCGATGAGCAAGGCTCGCTTCGAGTTCCGCTGGAACGACCAGTTCGCTCTCGGCCTGGACCCCAACACGGCGCGCGAGTATCACGACGAGACGCTGCCCAAGGATTCGTCCAAGGAGGCGCACTTCTGTTCCATGTGCGGCCCGAAGTTCTGCTCGATGAAGATCACGCAGGACGTGCGCGACTACGCGGCGAAGAACGGCCTGGAGGCGACCGACGTCGTTGCCGACGGCATGGCGCAGAAGTCCGCCGAGTTCAAGGCGGCGGGTGGCGAGTTCTACATCCCCATCCAGCCGCAGGCGTGATGGCTGACATCGCCATTGCAGGCGCGGGTGTCATGGGTCGGCTGCTGGCCTGGCAGCTGGCGCGCAACGGGCATCGCGTGCGGGTCGTCGATCCGGCGCCCGATCCCTGCGCCCCGGGCGCCGCCGCTTTCACCGCGGCCGGCATGCTGAGCCCGCTGGCCGAGCAGGCGCATGCCGAGCCGGAGGTGGCCGACCTCGGTTGGCGGTCGCTGCGGTTGTGGCCACTGATCGCCCAGGCATTGGGCCAGCCCGGCCTCGTGAAGACCGAGGGCAGCCTGCTGCTCGCACACGGCAGCGACGTTGGCACGGCGCAGCGCGCGCTGGCCCGGATGGACGACGGCCCCGAGCCGCTGAACCGCGCCGCGTTGCAGATGCTGGAGCCCGCGCTCGCCCCTGACCTGAAGGCGTGGTGGCTGCCGGGCGAAGGCCAGCTGATGCCGCGCGAGCTGTTGGTGGCGCTGGCGCGGGCCTCGCCGGGCGTGGACTGGCTTTGGGGGCGCCGCGCCACGGCCGTGCAGCCGCATCTCATCGCGCTGGACGACGGCACCGAGCTGGATGCCGATGTCGTCATCGACACGCGCGGCCTGGGCGCCAAGCCCGACCTGCCGCCGCTGCGCGGCGTGCGAGGCGAGATCCTCTGGCTGCACGCACCCGGGGTGGCGCTGCACCGGCCGGTGCGGCTGCTGCACCCGCGCCACCGCGTCTACCTCGTGCCGCGGCCGGGGGACGTCATCGTCGTCGGCGCGTCCGAGGTGGAGAGCGAGGACCGCTCGCCGGTCAGCCTGCGCAGCGCGGTCGAGCTGATGGCTGCCGCGCACAGTGCGCTGCCGGCACTCGCCGAGGCGCGCATCGTCCACATGGACACCCACCTGCGCCCGGCGCTGCCGGACCACCGGCCGTGTCTCATCCACGAGCCCGGCCTGCTGCGCATCAACGGCCTGTTCCGGCACGGCTGGCTGCTGGCGCCGGCGCTGGCGGAGCAAGCCCTTCAACATGTCTGAGTTCACCGTCAATCACCAGCCCCAGCCCTGGCGCGAGGGGCTCAACGTTGCCACGCTGCTGGCCGAGCAGGTCCGGGCGCCCGATGCTGTCGCGACCGCTCTCAACGGCGCCTTCGTACCCCGCACCCTGCGCGAGGCCACGCTGATCCAGCCCGGCGATGAGCTGACGCTGATCCAACCCATCACCGGAGGCTGAATGAGCTTCACCTTGTATGGCCGAGCCTTGACCAGCCGGTTCCTGCTCGGCACCGCCGGCTACCCGTCGCCCGAGGTGCTGCGCCGGGCAATCCACGCCAGTGGTGCGCAGGTGCTGACGGTCGGCCTCAAGCGCACGCTGGCCGCGGCCGGCGACAACGGCTTCGTCGCCGCCATTCGCGAAACCGTGCGCGAGACCGGTGGCCAGCTGCTGCCCAACACCGCCGGTTGCCGCACCGCTCAAGAGGCCATCACGTTGGCACTGATGGCCCGCGAGCTGTACGGCACGCGCTGGATCAAGCTCGAAGTCATCGGCGACGAGTACACGCTGCAGCCCGACCCGTGGGAACTGGTCAGTGCCGCCGAGGCCCTGGTGCGGGACGGCTTCGAAGTCTTCCCCTACTGCACCGATGACCTCGTCACCTGCCACCGGCTGCTCGATGTCGGCTGCCAGGTGCTGATGCCGTGGGGCGCGCCCATCGGCTCGGGCCAGGGGCTGCTGAACCCGTTCGCGCTGCGCACGCTGCGCGAGCGCCTGCCCGGCGTGCCGCTGATCGTGGACGCCGGCATCGGCGCACCGTCGCATGCGGCGCAGGCCATGGAGCTGGGACTGGACGGCGTGCTGCTGAACTCGGCCGTGGCCCACGCGGCCGACCCCGTCCGCATGGCCGCAGCGTTCAGGCAGGCCATCACGGCCGGCCGTCTGGGTTTCGAGTCCGGCGTGATGGCCAAACAGGACATGGCCGTGGCCAGCACACCTGTGGGCGGCAGGCCCTTTCTGATCGCATGAAAAAACCCATCATCTGGAGCATCGCTGGCCTGGACAGCGGCGGCGGCGCGGGGCTGTCCGCGGACCAGCGCGCGGCCGACGCGATGGGCGTGCACCTCTGTCCGGTCACCGCCGTGTTGACGGCGCAGAACAGCGTGCGAGTCGAGGCCGTCTTCCCGGTGCCCCCGGAACAACTGGACGCCCAGCTCGCGGGACTGGCACACGACCTGCCACCCCGTGTCATCAAGACCGGCGTGCTGGGCGGCGTGGCGCAGTTGCGCGTGGTCACCCGCTGGGTCGACCAACTGCGCGAGCGCAGCCCGGTGGCACTGGTGGTGGACCCGGTGCTGGGCGCGTCCACCGGCGCCCGCTTTGCCGACGAGGCGCTGCTGCGCGCCTACCGCGATGAGCTGTTGCCGCGCGCCAGTGCCGTCACACCCAACCGGCGCGAGGCGGCCCGGCTGGTGGGCGACGGTTGCCCGTCGCAGCAGGCGCATCTGCTGGGCGTGCCGACCGTCTGCATCACCGGCGGGGATGAGGCCGGCCCGCTCGCGGTGGACTGGTTGTCCACCGGCCACGCGAAGGGCTGGCTGGCGCTGCCGCGCCGCGACGCGCGCAACCACCACGGCACCGGCTGCTGCTTCGCGACCGCGCTGGCGGCCGCGCTGGCGCTGGGCTTCGTGCCCGCCGACGCCGCCGTGCTGGCCAAGATGCTGACGACGTCGGGCCTGTCTGCGGATTTGGCACCGGGCGCGGGCGCCGGCCCGGTGCGGCCGTCTGCCGGCTTCATCACTGCTGCCGCCCTGCTGCCTGCGCTGTTCGACAGCCCGCCCACCGCGTGGCCCGCGCGTGCGGGCAGCGCGTCGGCGGTAGAGGGGGTTTACGGCATCACCGACAGCGGCGCCCGGGCGGCCGCGCTGTTCGAGGCCGGCCTGCGCACCGTGCAGCTGCGCGTCAAGCGCGCCGACGGCGAGGGCGCTGCGGCCTGGCACACGCGGCTGGTGGCCGAGGTGCAGCGGGGCCGCGACGCCGCGCAGTGCCACGCGGCGACCTTCATCGTCAACGACCACTGGCAGGTCGCGCTGACGCTGGGCGTGGACTTCGTCCACCTCGGCCAGGAGGACTTGCTGTCCTTGAGCGCCAACGAGCGCGCCGACCTGGCGCAGGCGCGCGCCTGCGGCCTGCGGCTGGGCCTGAGCTCGCACAGCCTGTGGGAACTGGCGCGCGCGGTGGCGTGGTCGCCGGACTATGTCGCCTGCGGCCCGGTCTGGCCGACGACCACCAAGACCATGCCGTGGCGGCCGCAGGGACTGGACAACCTGGCCTGGTGGGCCGCCATGGCTCCTATGCCGGTGGTGGGCATTGGCGGCGTGCTGTCGCCGGAGCAGCTAAGCCAGGTCGCCGCCAGCAGGGCGGCGGCCGGCTGCGTGGTGCGCGGACTGGCACAGCGCACGGCGAGCGAATGGCTGCAGGCGTGGCACGACGGCGCTGACACGCCACGAGGGGCCGGCCCGGGCTGGCCGCACCCGACGCTGGATCAGCCGCCGGCGGTCAGCGCCTGGTAGACGAGCAGCGACGCATGCGCGTCGTTGGCGGCGTACTGCAGCTGCTGCGGCGTCAGCGTCTTGTTGGCCCAGTTGGAGGTGGTCGCCTTCTTCGACTTGGAAAAGCGCCGCCCCAGCACGATGGCGACGGCGGTCTTCACGCCCACGGCGTCCTTGTAGCCCAGCTGCTTCACCAGGTGAGACACGTCGATGGACCGGCCCAGCGTCAGCCCGAGCTTGCGGTGGATCTGCGGGCGGTCGGAGGCCAGCCCGAAGCCAACCCTGACGATGTCGTCAGACTCGATCGTGGCGCGCAGGAAGTCGTCCACGCCGGGCGTTGCTGTCTGCACGATGAAGGCATCGGTCAGCGTGGCGAACTGGATGACCTCCGGCCCGGTCTGCGGCGCGCCGGCCACGAAGGTAGGCTTGCTCTCGGTGTCGAAACCCACATGCACGGCCTGCCGCAGTGCGGCGTGCGCAAACGACAACTGCTCGGGCGTCCTCAGCACATGGATGCGGCTGGCCGGCAGCGCGTCATAGGCGGGCAGGGCAGCGATCTGTTCCGGGGTGGGGCGCGGCAGCGGCGGTGTTTTGGGCATGGCGGCAGTATGGCCGCGGGTTCGGTCCTTCAGTCCCTCAGTCCTTCAGGCCGTGCTGCCACAGGCGATCCGCCGCTTCGAAGATCGTCCGGCCGTGAAGTGACTCGGGCGCGCTCGCGAGCACCAGCCAGTCCAGCGTGTCGTGGTGGCTGCCGGGAATCAGCTCCGCGGCGCGTTCCTTCGCCAGCCATGCGTGCACGCGCGTGTACAGCGCGGGGTGGTGTTCGCGCGTCCAGGCCAGGCCGACGAGGTCGCCATAGCCTTCCTCGCGGCGCGTGGAGCGCATGTCCAGCCACGCCTGGCGCAGATCGGGCGCCAGGCCGGCGGGCGCGGTGCCCGCCTTGAAGCCGGCCGGCATGCGGAACCACGCACCGTCCAGGTAGCGGCGGCAGTGGCCCAGCTCGTGCGCGGCCATCAACTCCAGCGAGGCGACCAGCAACGCCGGCTCCACAGCGTCCAGTTGGCGTTGGCCCTCGGGGTTGCCGCGCAGCGACAGCACCAGTTTGCAGCGGCCGTCGACGAAGCCCAGCGCCAGCGGCGCGGCGCCGGGCGTGTCTTGCGGTTGCACCACCACGTCCAGCGGCAGCGCCAGCACCTGACGGGCATGCATGACAACCGGGGCGACGCCCTGCAGCCAGCGCGTCTCCAGCGGCGTCAGGTCGGCGGATCGGGCGGCGGGTGACAGCGCGGCCGCCACCAGGGCGAAGGCAAAGAACAGACGACGCGACATGGCAGCACTCCTTGGCGTTCATCTTCGGAGCGTGTCCGGCTGGATGGATGGGGGTGTGCCCACGCGTTCGTGAAGTTTGCGGGGTGAAATGAGGCGCGGGTGTAACTGCGCACCGATCTGCACGTCGCAGGTCGCCCCCTCAGGTCGCCCCTGAGAGCAAGTCGCATCGCTCGCGCAGCGCGCCGGCCAGGCGCCGCAACGCGGGCGTCAGGCGGTGCCGGCCCACGGCCATCCAGTGCAGCGGTGCGGGTTCGCCCAGCCAGCCGGGCAGTAGCGCCACCAGCCGGCCGGCAGCCAGGTCGTCGGCAACGTCCAGCCGGCTCTTGTAGGCAATGCCCAGGCCTGCCAGCGCCCACTGCCGCACCAGCCCGCCGTCGTCGGCGATGCGGCTGCCCGTGGCCTCGATGGTGGTCGCGTCGCCCGACGGCGACGTGAAGCGCCAGCGGCCATGCAGGCTGTCGTCCAGCACGAAGCGCAGACAGTCGTGCGCGCGCAGCTCCGCCGGAGTGCCGGGTTGCCCGTGGCGGGCGATATAGGCCGGGCTGGCGCACAGCACGCGGCGGTTGGCGGGCGCCAGCGGCAGCGCCACGAGGCTGGAGTCCGGCGGCTCGCCATAGCGAACCGCGAAGTCGACCGGCTGCTGCACCAGATCGGCCAGCCGGTCGCTGATGCGCAGCTCCAGTTGCAGCCCGCCGCTGCCCGAGGCCCCGTCGCGGGCGGCGGCCTCCTCCAGCCAGCGCCACAGGTGCTGGCGGCCCAGGTCGCTGGGCAGGCTGACGCGCAGCCTGCCGGACAGCGGCCGGTCGTCGCCGGCGGCGTCGCTCAGCGCGGCCTGGCCGTCAGCCCAGGTAGCCAGCATCTTGCGCGCATGCGGCAGCCACTGCTCGCCGGCGTCGGTCAGGCGCAGCCGGCGCGTGGAGCGCTCAAACAGCCGCACGCCCAGCTCGCGCTCCAGCCGCGCGATGGTCGCGCTGGCCTGCACGGCGCCCACGTCCAGGCGGCGGGCGGCAGCCGAGAAACTGCCGGTCTCGGCAGCGGCGACGAACAGCTGCAGCGGTGCCAGTCGATCCATCTTCATGCTTTCAGTGAAAGTGATTCGCTGATCCTAGGCTTTGTGCGTGAAATTCGGCGGCGCATCATGCCGCCATTCCATCACCCACCCGAAACCGCTCGTCATGAAAGCCATTGGCTACCTCCAATCCCAGTCCATCGACCAACCGGACTCTCTTCTGGACCTGGAGCTTCCGGTACCCACGCCCGGCCCGCACGATCTGCGCGTGCAGGTCGCGGCGGTGTCGGTCAACCCGGTGGACACCAAGGTGCGCCGCAACCGCGCGCCGCAGCCGGGCCAGCCCGAGGTGCTGGGCTGGGACGCGGTCGGCACCGTCGACGCCGTCGGCAGCGCCGTGCAGGGCTTCGCGGTGGGCGATCGCGTCTGGTACGCCGGCGCGATCAACCGCCCGGGATCGAACGCCGAACTGCAGCTGGTGGACCACCGCATCGCGTCGCGTGCGGCCAGCAGCCTGGACGACGGCCCCGCCGCGGCTCTGCCGCTGACTGCCATCACCGCCTGGGAGCTGCTGTTCGATCGCCTGGGCGTGCCCGAGGGCGGCGGCGAAGGCCAGACCTTGCTGGTCGTGGGCGCAGCCGGCGGCGTGGGCTCCATCCTCGTGCAGCTGGCCCGCCAGCTCACGAAGCTGCGCGTCGTCGGCACCGCCAGCCGGCCCGAGACGCAGGCCTGGGCGCGCGAGCTGGGCGCGCATGTCGTGGTGGACCACAGCCAGCCGCTGCGCCCGCAACTCACCGCGGCCGGCGTGGCCGAGGTCGACTTGATCGCCAGCCTGACGCAGACCGACCAGCACTGGGCCGCGCTGGTCGACGTGGCCGCGCCGCAGGGCCGCATCGCGCTGATCGACGACCCCGCGCACCCGCTAGACGCGATGGCGCTGAAGCGCAAGAGCCTGTCGCTGCACTGGGAGCTGATGTTCACGCGCTCGCTGTTCGGCACGCCCGACATCGCGCGGCAGGGTGAACTGCTGGCCCGCGTCGCCACGCTGGTGGACGCGGGCCGGCTGCGCAGCACGGTCAGCGAGCAGCTAAGCCCTATCAACGCGGCCAACTTGAGGCGTGCGCACGCGCTGGTGGAGAGCGGCCGCATGCGCGGCAAGATCGTGCTCAGCGGCGGGTTCTGAGTCCGGACCGCGCGCGCGTGCGAGCATGCGGCCCATGCAAGCCGACCGGGACATCCCCCTCAACACCTGGCCGCGCCGCGCCGCGCTGGCCCATTTCAGCCGCATGGCTCAGCCGGCCTTCAGCGTCACCGCACCAGTGGACGTGACCGGCCTGCGCGAGCGCGCCGCCGCCCACGGCGCAACGCCGTGGCTGGCCTACCACCACGCCGCGCTGGAGGCTGCCAACGCCGTTGACGGCATGCGCCAGACGCTGAAGGCCGACGGCAGCGGCGCGCGCGAGTTCGCCACCATCCACGCCAGCACGACGGTGCCACGCGACGACGGCAGCTTCGGTTTTCTGACGCTGCCACGCGATGGGTCGCTGGCCGCGTTCGCCGCACGTGCGAAGCCCAACCTCGAACGCGTGCGGCGCGCCAGCGGCGACCTTTTCGCTGCCGACGACCCGGGCGACGTGCGCGAGGAGACGCTGGTGCACATGACGGCGCTGCCGTGGTTCTCGTTCACGGCGTTCACGCATGCGCGAGGGCAGGGCGACGACCGGCCCAAGGTCGCGTTCGGGCGCTTCATGACGCAGGGCGAACGGCTGCTGATGCCAGTGGCCGTGGACGTGCACCACGCGCTGTGCGACGGCGTGCACGTCGGGCGTTTCTTCGAGCGCTTGCAGGCGCAGCTGGACTCGATCTAGGTCGGTTGTCGAAATCACGCGGCATCGCTCGTCGTCAGTGCTTCCACCCCTGCTGCCCCCCGTTTATGACCCCGCAAGACAAAGTCAAAGGTCCCGCGTCGTACTTCCCGTCTATCGAGAAGACCTACGGCCAGCCCATCGCGCACTGGGAGCAAGTCATCGCCGATGCCGGGCCGCTGAAGCACATGGAACTCGTGGCGCTGCTGAAGACCGAACACGGCCTGGGCCACGGCCACGCCAACGCGTTGGTCGCGTGGTGCCAGGCGAGGAAGTAGCGGCCTAACCCTGCGTGTACTGGCGCCAGCGCGCGCCGGCCTTGCGCATCAGGTCCACCTGACGCGCGAAGCGCCGGCAGTTGCTGCAGGTGCGCTGGTGCAGCCGCATGACCAGGCGCTCCGCCAGCGGCACGGTGCGGTCTTCGTTCTGCAACAGGATGCGCGTCGCCTCGCGGCAGCTGATCTTGGGCTTGATCACGTTCTTCCCTCCGGCGGAGCCGCGTCGAACCAGCCGAGCTGCAGGCATTCCCTGAGCCGCAGCCGGGCACGGTGCAGCATGACCCACAGGTTGGTCGGCGTGATGGACAGTTCCTTACAGATCTCGTCGGACTCCAGTTCCAGCCATTCGCGCATCATGAACAGCCGGCCCTGCTGGCCCGGCAGCTTCTCGACGCAGGCCTCCAGCACTTTCATGAAATCGACCTGGCGTAGCGCGTCCTCCGGGTTGCCCCAGTCGTGCGGGCTGTCGCGCCAGTGGCCGTCGCTGGCGAACAGCAGGTCGTCGAGGTCTTCGCCGTCGTCGCTGCTGGCCGTGGTCGACAGCTCGCGGCTGTTGCGGCGGATCTGGTCCACCAGCTTGTGTTTCAGGATGCCGATGAGCCAGGTCTTGAGCTGGCTGCCGCCTTCAAAGGCCTGCGGCTTCTCGAGCGCGGCGATCAGCGTCTCGGAGACAGCATCCTCGGCCCAGGCGGCGTTGCGCAGCTGCAGCCGCGCGTACTTCAGCAGCACCGGACGCAGGGCTTCGATCTGGCGGCTGAAGTCGGGCGGGAGGCTCATGGCGGGCGCAGTGTAAGGATGTTGCCGCCGCTTGCGACATGATGGGCGTGCCGCATCATCGGCCGCTTTTCATCCTCAAGGAGTTCCCATGAAGACCACCACCACCGTCGTTTCGTCCGCGCTGGCCGCCGCGCTGTC
The DNA here is from genome assembly GCF_043555865.1 of Pelomonas dachongensis. Classification (NCBI taxonomy): domain Bacteria; kingdom Pseudomonadati; phylum Pseudomonadota; class Betaproteobacteria; order Burkholderiales; family Sphaerotilaceae; genus Roseateles; species Pelomonas dachongensis. Next base: position 213,585 of record NZ_JBIGHY010000002.1, on the reverse strand, counting down.
GCTGGGCCTCGTCGCCCAGGCCCAGGCGCAGGACAAGGCTGCCAAGGAGCGCTGCTACGGCATCGCCAAGGCCGGCCAGAACGACTGCGGCTCCGCCAATGGCAGCCACTCGTGCGCCGGCCAGGCCAAGACCGACAAGGACCCCAACGAATGGAAGTACGTCGCCAAGGGCACGTGCGAGAAGGAAGGTGGCTCGACCAAGGCGCCGGCCAAAAAGTAAGTCAACGATGGCGTCAGTCCCCTGCGTCGGCATCGGCTGGCGCCATGCGCACTATGAAGCTCTGCTCGATCAAAGGCCGGAGCTGGGCTTCATCGAAGTCCATTCCGAGAATTTCTTCGCCGACGGCGGCGTCACGCTGGCCGTGTTGGCCGCTGGCCGCGAAGCCTACGAGCTGAGCCTGCACGGCGTGGGCCTAGCGCTGGGCTCGGCCGTGGGGCTGGATGCGGGGCACCTGGACAAACTTGCCCGCCTCGTCGACCGGGTGCAGCCGCGCTGGGTGTCCGACCACGCCTGCTTCGCGCGCGTGGGGTCGGGTCTGCACGCGGCCGACCTGCTGCCCATCCCCTTCACGGACGAATCGCTGGCGCTGCTGTGCCGGCATGTGGACCAGGTGCAGCAGCGGCTGGGCCGCACGATGCTCGTCGAGAACATCAGCGCCTACGTGGGCTGGGCAGGCGATACGTTGGCTGAGCCCGAGTTCTTCAACGAGCTGACGCGGCGCAGCGGCTGCGGCCTGCTGCTGGACGTCAACAACGTGGTCGTCAACGCGCGCAACGCCGGCCATGCGCCCGACGAGGCCGCGCGTGAGGCCATGCGTTGGGTCGACGCGATCCGGCCGGGCAGCGTGGGCGAGATCCACCTGGCCGGCCATGCCGAACAAGACGACGGCCTGGTCGTGGACGACCACGGCAGCCGCGTGCGCGACGAGGTCTGGCGCGTGTACGCCCATGCGCTGCAGCGCTTCGGCCCGGTGCCCACGCTGATTGAGTGGGACACCGCTGTGCCCGAACTGGACGTGTTGGTGGCAGAGGCTGGGCGGGCGAGGGCGCTGCAGCGATGAAGGCGCAGCAACAAGCCTTTGTCGACGCACTGCTGGGTCGCGGCGAAGCGCCTGCCGGTGTGGTCGGCGGCGAGCGCGGTCTGGCCGCCTACCGCCACAACCTGCGGGCACTGGCCCGCCAGGCACTGGCCGTGCCGTTCACGCGGCTGCAGGACGCCCTGGGTGACCACGAGTTCTCCTTGCTGGCGTGGAGCTTCTGGCGGGCGGATCCGCCCGTCAGCGGCGACCTCGCGGAGTGGGGCGGTGAGCTGGCGTGCTTTCTGATCGACCGTGCGGGCGAGGACTCTGGCCTGCCCGATCTCGCGCGGCTGGACTGGGCCCTGCACCTCGCCGAGCGGGCGGCCGACGCCGAATTGGACGCGCCGTCGCTGAACATGCTGGGCACGACGGCGCCGGAGGGTTTGCGGCTGCAGCTGCGGCCAGGCGTGACGCTGCTGGCCCAGCGCGAGGGCGCCGTGCTGGTCTGGCGAGAGGACTGGAGGGGCCGCTTTCAGGCGCTGACGGCGGCCGATGCGGCGTTCATGAGCGCGGTGCTAGGCGGCTTGTCTCTCGCCGCCGCGCTGCAGGTCGCCCTTGAGGTGAAAGGTTCGGGCGCCGAGTCCGACTTCGACTTCGGCGCGTGGCTGCAGGCCGCGCTGCAGAACGCCTGGCTGCAAGGGGTCAGCGCTGCACCTCACATCGAAGGGAGTTCCGTACCATGAAGTCAATCGTCTCGCTGGCGCTGCGCGCCTTCACCGACCCCGGTCTGGCGCCCACGCGGCTGACGGCGTCACAGGCGGTCGTCAACAGCCAGCTGCAGTCGCTCGCGCTGCTGGGCGCGCGGCTTTATGTGGCGCAGGTGTTCTTCCTGTCCGGCCTGACCAAGCTGCGCGACTGGTCCTCTACCCTGGCCTTGTTCAATGACATCTACCAGGTGCCGCTGCTGCCGCCCACCGCGGCCGCCTACCTCGGCACGGCAGGTGAGCTGGTGTTGCCGGTGCTGCTGGTGGCGGGCCTGGCCGGGCGATTCGCGGGCGCGGGGCTGTTCGTCGTGAACCTGATGGCCGTGCTGTCGCTGAGTGCCGACGACCTGTCGCCGGCGGCTCAGGCCCAGCACGCCCTGTGGGGTGTGCTGGCGCTGGCGGTCGTGCTGTGGGGGGCGGGGCGCTGGTCGGTGGACCGCGTTATTCGCGTGGTCTGAAGTTCATGTCGATGACCGCCGGCACGCGGCCGTCGACATCGCGCGGCAGGCGTTCGGCCTTCTCGATGGCGCGCAGCACGGCGCGGTCCCAGTCGGGATCGCCGCTGGGCTTGAGCACCTTGGTGCCGCTGATGGTGCCGTCGGGCAGTAGCGTCACCCGCACCTCGGTCGTCGGGTTGGCGGCGCTGTCGTCGGCGTAAATGATCAGCGGGCGGATGCGCGCCTTGATGCGCCCGGCATAACCGGCCGACGGCGCGGCGTTCTGCATCGCATTGCCCGTGGCACCCGGCGCGCCGGTGGCCCCGGCCAGGCCCTGGATGCGGCGCAGCTGGTCCTGGCGCAGCGCTTCGCGGCGAGCGTCGGCCTCCTTGGCCTCTTTCGCGGCCTTGGCATCCTTGGCCGCCTTGTCCTTGGCCAGCTTGTCTTTATCAGCCTTGTCCTTCGCGGCCTTCTCCGCCTTGTCGGCTTTCTGCTTGGCTTCCTTGGCCTCCTTGGCCTCCTTGGCTTCCTTCAGCTCGCGCACCTGCCGCGCCTTCTCTTCCTTTTGCTTGCGCGCCTTGGCGATGGCGATCTCGGCCTCGCGCTGCTCGGCGGCTTCCGCTTCGGCGGCGCGCTGCTGGGCCTGCGGGTCCGGGCGGGGCGGCTCGGGTTCCGGCTCCGGCTCGGGCTCTGGCGGCGCCTCCTCGCGCGGCGCAGCCACTTGGGGCACAGATGACCACAGCTCGGCCTCGAAGGCCGGCGACGAGTCGCTGCGCCAGCTGACGCCGTAGCTCAGCGCCAGTACCAGCAGCGCATGGGCCACCAGCGCGAACGAGAATCCGCGGCCCAGGCCGGCAGCTTCAGGGGGACGCAGGATCGCAGCAGCCATCAGTTGGACGATGCGCCGCTCTTCACGGCCAGGCCGACGCGCTGGATGCCGGCACGCTGCAAGGTGTCCATGACCTGCACGACGGCCTCGTACTTGACGTTCTTGTCGGCAGAGATGACGACCGGGTTGTTCGCGTCCGCACCCTGCGCCTTCCTGACGCGCTCGGCAAGGCGGTTGGACGGAATGCTCTCGGGCTCCAGCTGGTCGATCTTGATCTTCAGCTTCTCGTCCGTGCCGACGATGATCTGGATCACGTGCTCGGGCTGCTGTTTGCTCTTGCCGACGCTGGGCAGGTCCACCATGCCGGTGGTGATCAGCGGCGCGCTGACCATGAAGATGATGAGCAGCACCAGCATGACGTCGATGAACGGCACCATGTTGATCTCGTTCATGGTGCGGCGCCTGCGGCCACCGCCGCGCGAGTTGACGGCGGCCATTACTGCTGGCTCGTCGCGTTGCGCTGCAGGATGTTGGAGAACTCCTCGATGAAGGTCTCCAGCGTGATGGCGCTGCGGTCGATCTGGCGCGCGAAGCGGTTGTAGGCCAGCACCGCGGGGATGGCCGCGAACAGGCCGATGGCGGTCGCGACCAAGGCCTCGGCGATGCCGGGGGCGACGGTTGCCAGCGTCACCTGCTGCAGGTTGGACAGGCCCACGAAGGCGTGCATGATCCCCCAGATGGTGCCGAACAGGCCCACATACGGCGACACGGAACCGACTGATGCGAGGAAGGACAGGTTGCTCTCCAGCGCGTCCAGCTCGCGCTGGAAGCTGGCGCGCATGGCGCGGCGGGCGGCGTCCAGCAGCGCACCGGTGTCGGTCACGCGCTTCTCGCGCAGCTTCATGAATTCGCGCATGCCCGACGCGAAGATGCGCTCCAGCGGCGCGCCGTCGGTGCGGTTGCCGACGGCCTGGTACAGGTCGTTGAGGTTCTTGCCGCTCCAGAACTCGGCCTCGAAGGCGTCGTTGCGGCGCTTCACCTGGTTCAGCCCGATGAGCTTGCCGAAGATGACGCTCCAGCTGGCCAGCGACACCAGCAGCAGGCCCGCGATGACAAGCTGCACCGCCAGGCTGGCGTGCATGATCAGGGAGACGATGGACAGGTCTTGGTTCATGGCGTGGTGATCGCCGCAACGACGGTGTCGGGCAGGCGGTGGGGTTTCAGGTCGTCGGCGCGCACGCAGCCGATGCGGATCTCGCCTTCGGCCAGCAACGTGTCACCCCGCAGTGCGCGTTGACGCACGACGAGGCTGGCGCGGCCAGCCGGTTCAGGTTCCACGGTGATGGTCAGCAGGTCGTCCAGCCGGGCGGGCGCAAGATAGCGCAGGCTGGTGGCCGCCACGACGAACATCGTGCCGGTGATCTCGCGCAACTGGTGCTGCTCCACACCCGCGGCACGCAGCCATTCAGTGCGGGCGCGCTCGAAGAACTTCAGGTAGTTGGCGTAGAACACAATGCCGCCGGCGTCGGTGTCTTCCCAGTAGACGCGCACGGGCCACGCGAAGCCCGGCGCCGCGCTGCCGCCCGAAGGCGTCGGAGCCCCCTCGGGGGGGAGTGCGCGAAGCGAGCGTGGGGGCACGGGAGTCATGCGAGCACCTCACGCAGGCGGGCAACGGCTTCCTGCAGGTCGTCCATCGACGAGGCGAAGGACAGGCGCATCCAGCGCTGTGGATCGGTGGCACCGAAGTCGCGGCCGGGAGTCAATGCGATCTGTGCGCAGTCCAGCAACTCTTGCGCGAAGGCCCAGGAGTCCGGGCGGTGCTGGCTGATGTCCATCCATGCGTAGAACGCGCCGTCGGGCGGCACGGGCACGTGCAGGCCCAGGTCGTTCAGCGCGGCGACGATGTAGTCGCGGCGTTCGCGCAGCAGCGCGCGGCGGCGCTCGAACTCGGCGATGGAATCGGGCTCGAAGCAGGCCAGCGCCGCCATCTGGGACAGCGTGGGCGGGCAGATGTAGAGGTTCTGCGCCAGCCGCTCGACGGCTGTCACCAGGGCTGGCGGCAGCACCAGCCAGCCCAGCCGCCAGCCGGTCATGCCGAAGTACTTCGAGAAGCTGTTGACGGACACGATGTCGTCGCCGAGCTTCAGCGCGGTGTCGCCGAAGTTCTCGTCGTAGCTCAGCGGCAGGTAGATCTCGTCGACCACCGTGACGCCCCCAACGTCACGCACGAAGCCAGCGATGTCTGCCAGCACGTCGGGTGCGATGGACGTGCCGGTGGGGTTGCTCGGCGACGCCAGCAGCACGCCGCGGGTGGCTGACGTCCAGGCCTCGCGCACCTGCGCCGCGTCGAGCTGGAAGCGCGCGCCGGCGCTGGTGGGCAGCAGGCGCGGTGTGGCGTCGGCCGCCGCGACGAAGTGGCGGTTGCAGGGGTAGCACGGATCCGGCATCAGCACCTCGTCGCCGCGCTCAAACAGCGCCAGGCAGGCGAGTTGCAGGCCGGCTGACGCGCCCGCGGTGATGGCGATGCGCTCGGGCGCGATGGCCAGGTCGAATCGTTGCACATACCAGCGCGAAATCGCTTCACGCAGCGCGGGCAGGCCAAGCGCGTCCGTGTAGGGTGTGGGGCCCTGCGCGATGCGGCCAAGGGCGTCGCGCACTGCCGGTGCAGCGCCGAAATCGGGTTCGCCGACGTTCAGCCGGATCATGCGTCGGCCACCCAGCGCGGGGTCGCACAGCGGGCCGGCCGCGACCTGCGCCGCGGCCTTGGCCAGCTCCATCACATAGAAGGGCTCGATGCGGTCGACGCGCGCAGCCAGTTTCATCAGCGCTTGGCCGCCACCTCGACAGGGCGCAGGTCGCCGGCCGCACGGTCCAGCACGCCGTTCACGTACTTGTGCCCATCGGTGCCACCGAAGGACTTGGCCAGTTCGACCGCCTCGTTGATGGCGACGCGGTATGGGATGTCGAGGCAGTGCTTCAGCTCGTACGCGCCGATCATCAGGATGGCGTGCTCGATGGGAGACAGCTCGGTGGTCTTGCGGTCCACGTGGCGGGCGAGGATGGCATCGAGGTCGGCCGCCTCGTGCACGCAGCCGCCCAGCAGCGCTTCGTAGTGCTTCAGATCCAGCTTGGCGTAGCCGTCCTGCTCGCGTCCCAGCGCGACGATGGCGCCGATGTCCTCACCGGTCAGCAGCCACTGATAGAGGCCTTGCAGCGCAGCCTCGCGCGAGCGCCGGCGCGCCGACTTGGCGGGCGGCTTCTTGCCGGCAGGCTTGGTGGCCGTCTTGGATGCGGTCTTTTGCGGGGCGTTCACTCGATGTCTCTCAGCAGGTTGGCCATCTCGACGGCGACACGGGCGGCGTCGCGGCCCTTGGGTTCGGCACGGGCCCAGGCCTGGGCTTCGTTCTCGACGGTCAGGATGGCATTGGCAATCGGAATGCCATGGTCCAGTCCGACGCGGGTCACGGCTGAGCCGCTCTCGTTGGCGACCAGCTCGAAGTGGTAGGTCTCGCCGCGGATGATGCAGCCCAGCGCGATCAGCGCGTCGTAGTCATTGCTCTCGGCCAGCGCCTGCAACACCAGCGGCACTTCCAGCGCGCCGGGCACGGTGACGTGGCGGATGGCCTGCGCCGGCACGCCCAGCACCGACAGCTCGGCCAGGCAGGCGCTCGCCAGCGAACCGGTGATGGCGTCGTTGAAGCGTGCCTGCACGATGGCGACGGTCAGGTCGCTGCCGTCCAGAGCGCCCTCGAAGCCGGGCCGGCCTTGATCGGAATCTTGCATCGCGGATGCCTCAGCAGTTGGGGGAAGCGACGAAACCCGTCACTTCCAGACCATAACCGGTCATGCTGGGCATGCGGCGCGGGCTGCCCAGCAGCTTCATGCGGTGCACCCCCAACGCCTTGAGAATCTGTGCACCGACGCCATAGATGCGAAGGTCCATCACGCCCTTGGGCGTGGGCGCAGGCTTCTCGGCCTTCGCGCGTGCCAGCACTCCGGCGGCGTCGTCTCCACAGTTCAGCAGCACTGCAATGCCTGCTTCACTGGCCTTCAGCGTGGCCAGCGCCGCAGGCAGGCCCCAGGAATGGCCACAGGAGCCGGCTTCCAGCAAGTCCATGACGGACAGCGGCTCGTGAACGCGCACGAGCACTTCGTCGCTGTCGGCCCATGCGCCGTGGCTCAGCGCCAGGTGGGTGGCGCCGGTGCGGTCGGTGAAGACCTGGCAGTCGAATTCGCCTTGGGCGGTCATCAGCTTGCGCTGACTGACGCGGGTGATCAGCGTCTCGTTGCGGCTGCGGTACTCGATGAGGTCGGCGATGGTGCCGATCTTGATGCCATGCTCGGCGGCGAAGATCTCCAGGTCCGGCAGCCGGGCCATGGTGCCGTCGTCCTTCATGATCTCGCAGATTACGGATGTGGCCGACAGACCGGCCATGCGGGCCAGGTCGCAACCGGCCTCGGTATGGCCGGCGCGCATCAGCACGCCGCCGTCCTGCGCCTGCAGCGGGAAGATGTGACCGGGCTGGACGAGGTCGCCCGCCGTGGCGCCGGGTGCGACGGCGGCCTGCACGGTACGGGCACGGTCGGCGGCTGAGATGCCGGTCGTGACACCGGTGGCCGCCTCGATGGACACCGTGAAGGCCGTGCCATGCTGCGTGCCGTTGCGACGCGTCATCGGGGGCAGTTGCAGGCGCTCGCAGTGCTCGCGCGGCAGCGTCAGGCAGATCAGGCCGCGGCCATGCTTGGCCATGAAGTTGATGGCTTCGGGCGTGACCATGTCGGCCGCCAGCACGAGATCGCCTTCGTTTTCACGGTCTTCCTCGTCGACGAGGATGACCATGCGACCGGCCGCCAGCTCGGCAACCAGCTCGGGGATGGGGGAGATGGGCATAGCCGCCGATTGTAGGTGGCGACCCTAGGTTGGCCGCAGGCGAAGCCGAAGATCCGGGCCGACCGGTGTGGCTTCCACAAGGCGCCAGCGCTGCGCCTGGTCGAGCCCGGTGAGGGGTTGCAGTGCCGCGAGCGGCCTGCCGTGCCCGATCAACAGCGGTGCCTGGTAGATCAGCAGCTCGTCGACGAGGCCGGCATCAAGGAAGGCGCCGGACAGGGTGGGACCGGCCTCGACATGCAGCTCATTGATGCCCTGGCCGCCCAGTTCGGCCAGCAACGCCGGCAGGTTGGCACGGCCGGCGCCGATGACGCGGGTCTCGCCGGGCGGCTGCAGGATGCGCGCGGCGGGTGGCATGCGGCCTCGCGGGTCCAGCACCAGGCGCAGCGGCTGCCGTGCCGTGGGGACGAGACGCACGTCCAGGCGCGGGTCGTCTGCCAGCACTGTGCCGATGCCGGTCAGCACGGCGCCGGCGCGCTTGCGCCAGGCGTGACCGTCCGCGCGGGCGGCGTCGCCTGTGATCCACTGGCTTCGTCCGTCCGGCAGCGCGGTGCGGCCGTCCAGCGAGACGGCAGACTTCAGCCGCACGAAAGGCTGGCCACGCTGCATGCGCGAGAAGAAGCCGATGTTCAATTCGCGGGCGGCGTCGGCGAGGTCGGCATCCGCCAGGTCGACGGCGATGCCTGCAGCGCGCAGCCGCGCAATGCCCTGGCCGGCCACTTGCGGGTTGGGGTCCTGAACGGCGACGACCACGCGCGCGATGCCCGCCTTGATGAGCGCGTCACAGCAGGGCGGCGTGCGGCCGTAGTGAGAGCAGGGCTCCAGCGTGACGATGGCGGTCGCGCCACGCACGTCATGTCCCTGTGCCTGCGCATCGCGCAGCGCCATCACCTCGGCGTGTGCCTGGCCGGCGGGCTGCGTGTGTCCTGCGCCCAGTTGCCGGCCGTCTGCCGCCAGGATGACGCAGCCGACGCGCGGGTTGGGGTCTGTCAGGCCGACGGCTTGCTCGGCAACAGACAGCGCGTGCCGCAGCGCGACACGAGAATCGACGAAGTGCATTGGTAGATGTTGGCCCCTTCTCAGGCCAGTAGGTCTAAAACAGAGCCATCACCCCCGTTCAAACCGTGCATGCGGATTTCCCGCGCACGGCTTACCAGTGGTCTGTCAGCACGCAGCATTACGCGGGCCTCCCTTTGACGGGAGGGTTGCCCGGGTAGCGGATCGTCCCGCGCAGGCGATGCAGTCCAAGGCTTTCGAAGTAGTCACGGTTCCAGCGTTGGGTTTGACCCCCTCGCAGGTGGCGTCCCGCTCGTGCGACACGTAACTTGCGCAGCCGGTGGATGACGTAGTCGTCCACGTCGCCGAAGGGATCGGCCGCGTTGCCGGTTCGGAAGTACTGCCCCCATCCCCGTAGCACCGGATTGAGCTCGGCAATGACGCTGCGCACATCCCGATGGCACCACGTCCGCGGTGTCAACTCCGGCACCCGCTCTCGCACTCGCTTCATGGCCTTCTGGCTTGGCCAGCGCTGCAGGTAGTACCGCTTGAGGCCCTTTTGCTGCCACAGTCGGCCGCTCATGCGTTTGTGCAGATGGCAGCCCAGGAAGTCGAAGCCCTCCTGACCTTGCGTCAGCACCACGCATCGCGTCTTCTGTGGGTGCAATGTCAGCCCCAGTCGGCCCAACACGTGCTCGATGCGGTGTTGCGCCTCTTCGCAGTCCTGTGCCGTGCCGCACATCGCAACGAAATCATCCGCATACCGCACCAGCGTTCCGAGATGGGCGCAATGCCGCTCCCATACCCGGTCCAGCACGTCCAGGTAGATGTTGGACAACAGCGGCGAGATCACGCCGCCCTGAGGCGTTCCCGCCACCGGGTGGCTCACCACGCCATCCTCCATCACGCCCGCCTGCAACCACTGCCTCACCAGCTTGAGCATCCGCCGGTCACTCACCCGCTGGCCAAACAGCACCAGCAGTTTGTTGTGTTCGATGTTGCCGAAGTAGTTCTCGATGTCGGCGTCCAGCACGTGATCCACGCCTTTGGCACCCAGCTTCCTGAGTTCTTCCAGCGCCATCGTTGCACTGCGTCCGGGCCGGAACCCATACGAGCACGGCTTGAAGTCCGCCTCGAAGATCGGCTCCAGCACCAGCTTGGCCGCCATCTGCACCACCCGGTCTCGCACCGTCGGGATGCCCAGTGGCCGCTTCCTCCCATCTGCCTTGGGGATGTAGGTGCGCCGCACGACCTGCGCCCCGTACTCGCCTGCGCGCAGCACCTCACCCAGCTCTTCTAAGAAGCGCCGGACTCCGTGCTGCTCGACCTCGCTGATCGTCACCCGATCAGCGCCCGCTGCGCCCTTGTTGCGGCGCACGCGCTTCCACGCCTCGTGCAGGATGTCAGCCCTGCACATATGGTCGTACAACGCATGGAAGCGCCTTCCCGGCGCCCGCTTGGCTGCGGCCCAGAGCTGCCTTTGCAGTTGTCGCACTTTGTCGCTCGACTCAAGGTCGACGGGGTTGTTAGATCCGGTCTCGCCGGCCATTCCCTCGCGCTTACCCGCTCCATCAGCATGACCACCGCAGGGACCCTTCCCTCCAGCCACGTTATGCCGCACGGCCTTCGTCGATGGCGCTTGCGCGCCATCGTCCAGTACTACGATCCCCTCGGACTCCCGCTGCACACGCCTCGACTTCGCCTTGGGCTTATACGAGCGCGCTCGCCCCGACAAGGGCTGCGCAGACGGGCCTCTCACGTTCCGTTCATGTCCTTGCACACGTGCTGCGCCCTCTACCCCGCCGCAGTCCCCGGCGCGCTCCGGTTCAAGCGCCAGGGATGTTGCCTTCGCCGTGACATGAGCGGCTCGGCCTGCGGGTTGTAACTTTGACGAGGCTGCAGGCTTCACTTCATGTTGCGGCCCGCGTGCTTGCTCCCCGCTGCGCGGCTCGCGCCGCCTCACGGGCTCTTGACACCCCGCTCGGGCTGAGAGGTCTCCCTCCACAACCTGGGGTCTGCTACCCGGCGCTCCGACGCCTACCGGGACGGGACTCTCACCCGTTGGACATGCGCAGCATGCAGCAACTCCTCCTCGCCCCGGAGGGTTCGGCCGAGCCTTTGCTTCTTGACGCACCATGTGCCCAGTCTATGGGCAGCCAACAGCCAGCTCAGCCACGCTCAGGGGGCGGGCTGTAATTGCTGGGTGCTGTAGTCGGCGAAGACGCCCGCCGTCGGATTGACAGCCGGCGCAGCCGGGCAACTGGACCTCCCCTTGATGACCAGGAAGTTCTGGCGCGTCAAAGAGCCGGTCACGTCGACGTAAACGGCAGGGTGCTCCTGGTTGTCGTACGCAGCCACCGAATTGCTGACATAGATGCTCTTGTTGCCGTTGTAGTCGGCGCTGTAGCGGCAGACACGGTAGTCAACATCCGTCGTGCCGATGTTGAAGCCGTTCAACGCCAACTTGCCTGACCAGGTGCTCTTGCCGGTATCGAGGTAGACCACGCAGTCGTAGCTGACGAAGGGCTGCGTGCCGCTCGTCGAGTTGATCGAGTCGTTGAAGCATTCGTAGTTGCCGGGTGGCGTCGCCGTGACGGTCTTCATCACGTAATTGCCTTGCGCGTCCGTCCTGGGTCGGCCGCGCGAATCCAGCTCCGGGGTCTGATAGGCGCCGCCGGTGAACTCCAACCCCAGCTTGATCGCCAAGCCCTCCGGCAGGGTGGGGTTGGGCGGCGTCACGTAAGAGAAGCGCACGATGCCACTGATCAGGTAGCCCACGGTGTTGTTCTTGCAGCTCTCGACGTCTGCGGGCGTCAGCGCCGTGACTGCCGTGCCGGCCGGGATGGCGCATTTGCCGACAACGACACCGGTTGCATTGTTGAAGACCCAGACCACACTGCCCAGGCTGCTCGGCCGGTAAGCGCTGGTCTTGTTGCCCAGGTCTTGGGCGGCCGCCGGGATGACGGGGTGGCGACCTGCCGGCTGACGCCCCCCACCAGGCGGCGGTGCTATGGAAAGGGCGCCGGCAAAGGCGGGGTCGGTGCGCGAGATGATGGAGCTCAGCACCACGGTTTGCGGTGCATCCTGCTGATCGCCGTTCTGGCGGGTCGAGCGATCATTCCAGGTGACCATGACATCGATGGACTTGGCGCGCGGTTCGTCGGCATCCGGGTCCAAGGTCGTGACGGAGCGGCTCACCGTGTAGGTGGCGTTGGAATCTGCGGGTGTGACAGGGGGGGCGTCGATGCTGATGATGTCCTTGACGTAGTCACGCTCCGCGCTGCCCTCCGGCTTCTTGATCAGCGAGAAAGAACGCAGTTTGGCCATCTCGGCCTGGGCCAGCCGCATGGCCTCGCTGCGCTGCTTGCCCAGATCGCCGCTGCGGCGCAGGTTGCCCATCAGCTCCATCAGCGCCACCATGCCGAAGCTCATCACCATCAGCGCGACCAGCGCCTCGATCAGCGTCACGCCGTATTGGCGACGGGCTTGCTGCCGGCCGGGAATGGAGGCTTGCTTCATGCGCCGCATCCTCAGTTCACGTCCTGCCAGCCGCCGGGCACTCGCACATAGCTGCCCAGACGGTTGCGGAGTTGATTGGCCACACCCGGCAGATACAGGATGTCCATCGTGCCTTCGGTAACGGCATTTCCTTCGACCAGGACCGTGCCGTTGATCAGCGAGGTGAGCCCGCTGTTGTTCGTCCAGCTCAGGTTGCCGCGGCTGACCAGCATGCCGGAGAGTTGGAAAGGCCCCGACAGCTGGACATCGCCGTCGGCGACGACCAGCATGGGGTCGCTGTCACTCCCAATGATCTTGTTGCTGCTGAGGGTCAGCCCGCCGTCGATCCATGCCATGCGGACTCCCGCCTTGTAGGCGTCTTCCAGCACGGTGCCGCAGTCGCCGTTGCATGTCAGTTTGCGCAGGGCGGGGTGGTTCTCGTAGCGATCCGCGGTCGCGCCCATGAACATGCGGAAAACGTCGACACCCACTTCGTTCAGCGTCGGGTCCTTCTTGATCAGGGCCAAGGCTGGAGGCGTACCGGGCACGCTCTCCAGGCGGCTTTCCACCAGCCCGTCGATGTTGCCGCCCGCCGTCACCAACAGGCCCGCCGATCCCGGCGACGTGTTGTGCAGGCCCAATCCTGCGCCTGTGGACGTCAGATTGCCCTTGACGACCAGCGGCACCAGCGGCGGTGACCTGACGGCACTGACCAGCGCCAGCATGACGCTCTGCAAGCTCTTGGCTTGATAGCGGGTGGTGTTGGTCTCGGCCCCCCGACAGTCGTCCACGACGCTGGTCGTGCATCCGAGTGCGGTCATGCTGATCGTGCCGGCGCCGTTGGGCACGGGGATGTATGAGAAGTTGACGTCGAAACTGGGCGTCAGTTCGCTGTTGGGCAGCGCCACCGGCACGGTCCGTTTTCCTAGCTCCTGGCAGCGACATTGCCAGCCGTCCTCACCTTTGACACAGCCGGCGGTGAGTAACGTGTAGCTCGTTTGCCGCAATGTCCGGTCCTCGGCGTTGATCGTCAGATACCGGTCGGCAAAGCGCTTGCCACCGCTCGCCACGGGCTTGCAGCTCGCATCGGTGGCCAAGCCGTTCAATTGCGCGAGCGCCCATTCCGTGCCCGCCTCCGAGGCTTCCTGCGCCATGCTGGCGCGGTAGTAGCTGTTGGACATGCGCTGCTCGAACAGCAACCCCCGGTTGGCATAGGCGGCCAGCAGCGCCATGATCAGGAACAACATCATGACGACGACCAGCGTCGCCGCACCCTGCTGGCGGTCAGAAGTGGAGAGCGACACCCTGTTCATGCCGGGCAGGCTCCGATCACCGCATCGGCGCGGATGCGTTCACTGCCGTTGAGGCTGCGCACGACCTGGCGGTCATGCTTGGCACGCCCCTGAAGTTGGAATTCGACATGCCGCACCTGCTGGACGGGACAATTCGCGCCCACGCAGGCGTTGTCGCAGAACTCGGCCAGCGATATGTCCTGCGTCTGGATGTCCACGGAAAAATCCAGGATCTCGACGGTCTCGGGATCGGTGATCGGTTGCCAGTTGTCGCGGCCCTCAATGCGCCCGAGCTTGAGATACAAGGCCTTGGTGTTCTTGTCCCACTTGATGCCGAAATACTCGTTGTCGCGCGGAGCGCCAGACGCGGGATAGTTGCCGCCATCCTTGCGCGCGTAAAGGTACTCGATGGCCCGCATCTGGTCGTTGTCGATATCGGCCACGGCCGCGTAGCGGTTGGCGCTGGCTGCCTGCGCAGGTCGCTGCGCGGGCGTGCCCACGCCTGTGGCGGGTGTCCACAGGCCGTACTGCGCCTGCCCTCGGAAGCCGGCACGCCGCAAATCTTGCTGCAGCAGATCTGCGGCCGCGCGCAGGTCCTGCTGGACCTGCATTTCCAGCATCAACCGCCGGTGTTCCGTGATCTGGTTGACCGCCACGATCGATGCGCCGGCAGCGACGATGAGGCCGATCGTGATGCCCACCATGAGCTCCACGAGCCCTAGGCCACGCTGTGCAGCATGTCTGTCGGTTCGCATCAACCGCATTTGGCAACTCCGCTGATGCTGCCGTCGGGAGAGCAGGTCCGGATGCGATTGGCCGTGTTCAGCTCGACGCGCATCTGCGCACCGGTGCGAGCGCCCTGGACCGTGATCTGCACACCCGTGACATCCAGGTACTGCTGATTTCGCTCGAAGGTCAACTGGTTGGCCTTTTGCGCATGTTTGCCCCATGAAGTGGCAGACGCCTCAAAGCTGACGCCGTCCGAATTCTTGAGCTGAAACACGCGCAGCACGGGGACATTGATGCCCTTGCACATTTCGGCCTGCGGCAGGTAGCAAACGCATTCGTCAGAAGGGTGCTGGATGTTCACCGACGCACAACTGACGGCATCGCTGGGATCTTTCTCCAAATGCACGACCACACTGTCACCGTTGGCGTTGGCCTCTGATCGGGCAAAGCTCAGAAGTCCGGCTAGCTCCTGGGTCACGGCCAAGATGCGGCGCCGCTCGAGCAGCCCCATCAGCGAGGGAATCGCCGCCGCCGTCAGCACGCCGACGATGATCACGACCACCATCACTTCGACCAGTCCCAGCCCGCCGGAGATCCGGGTCTTTGCCGAGCGGTGGGAATGGCGCATGGTGATCAACGGGGCCAGCAGGTCGAGCTGGTGTCGGCGTCGCTCGTGTCTTTGGACACGTAGTGGACGGCACCGCCCTCAACCTTGATGCCCATCTGCGCGCACTTGCTGTCGTACCGCTGAGGGCTGGTGCTGCGGACTTTGGCCAGGACCAGGTAGCCGGTGACCAAGGTGGCGGGCTCGCCGACCCCTTCGATGGACAGGTCGTAGTGATCTGCCACGTCACCGTTGCCCATACCCAGATCGCTCAGCGCCGCCGCGAAGCTGTTGCGGTTGCTGCGATAGCGCTCCTGCGCCTGGCTGACAGCGGTCAGCAGTTTCACGGCGTCAGCCCGCCGGCTGCGTTGCACATGCGACGTGTAGGCCGGGTAGGCAACGGCCGCCAGGATGCCGACGATGACCACCACCACCATCAACTCAATCAACGTGAATCCTGGGACGCGCCGGCGCGTTGATTTCTGCATGCTGGCATTCTCTGCATAGGGATTACGGGCGCTTACCAAACACAACCGTTCATCTGTCACGAACGGCCGCTGGTCGGCGCCCACCCTGATTGAGGGATGCGAATTCTGGCGCAGCGCGGCAAGCCGCCCAGCTGATCGCCGCAAGCGCAGCTGCGTACACGGCCCGTGATCGCCACCCCGTGGCGGACGGCCGCGCCGCTGTTCAGCTTCAGCTTGATGTTGACGGTTTGGGTCACCAGCCCCTGGCGCTGCTGGAGTTTCAGCGTCTCGGCGTTGCTGCGCAGGGTCACGGGCAGGCATTGCGGCAGCCATACGGCCTTGACGACGGGCCTCTCAGCCGGGCTGCAGTAGGACTGGCCACCGCTGCAGTCGTAGTCGTTGCGCGTGCCGGTGTGCGGCACACTGCAGGCGTTGGCGCCCTTGCGGCTGATGCGGAAGAACACAGATTCAGCAGCGCGCAAGGCTTCGCTGCGCGCCAGGCGCAGGTCGGTTCCCAGGGTCGGCGCAGCGTCTTTCCCTCCGAAGGCGGACCGGCGGGGGGGTCGGGGGACTCCCGTGACTCGCCCTCAAGGGGGATAAGGTTGTCCCGCGGTTAGATCTCGCGGATCAGCTGCCGGAACTCGTCCACGTCCTCGAAGCTGCGATAGACCGACGCGAAGCGCACGTAGGCTACCTTGTCGATGCGCTTGAGTTCACGCATGACCAGCTCGCCCAGCCGGGTGGACGCGATCTCGCGCGCGCCGCTGGCCAGCAGCTTTTCCTCGATGCGGTTCAGCGCCGCGTCGATCTGCTCGACGCTGACGGGCCGCTTGCGCAACGCCAGCTGCATGGAGGCACGCAGCTTGGCGGAATCGAAATCGGCGCGCCGCCCGTCCTTCTTGACGACCGACGGCATGGCGATGTCCGCCCGCTCGTACGTCGTGAAGCGCTTGTCGCAGGACAGGCAGCGGCGCCGGCGCCGGACGACGTCTCCCTCATCCGACTCCCGGGTCTCTGAGACCTGGGTTTCGGTGTGAGAGCAGAACGGGCAGCGCATCGGGTGCGGTTAACCGCGGTACACGGGGAAAGCGGACGTCAGTGCGGCGACCTTCTCGCGCACGGCGGCGAGGTTGGCCTCGTCGTGCGGCTTGTCTAGCACGTCGGCGATCAGGTGGGCTGTGGCGCGCACCTGTTCTTCCTTGAAGCCGCGCGTCGTCATGGCCGGCGTGCCCAGGCGGATACCGCTGGTCACCATCGGCTTTTGCGGGTCGTTGGGGATGCCGTTCTTGTTGCAGGTCATGTGGGCGGCGCCCAGGATGGCCTCGGCTTCCTTGCCGGTCAGATTCTTGGGGCGCAGGTCCACGAGCATCACGTGGCTTTCCGTGCCGCCGGAGACGATGCGCAGGCCGCGCTCGATCAGTGTCTCGGCCAGCACCTTGGCGTTCTTGACGACCTGTTCCTGGTAGGCCTTGAACTCGGGGCTCAAAGCTTCCTTGAAAGCCACCGCCTTGCCGGCGATGACGTGCATCAGTGGGCCGCCCTGGATGCCGGGGAAGATCGCCGAGTTGATCTTCTTGGCAATGGCTTCGTCGTTCGTCAGGATGATGCCACCGCGCGGGCCGCGCAGGCTCTTGTGCGTGGTGGACGTGACGACGTCGGCATGCGGCAGCGGGTTCGGGTAGACGCCCGCAGCGATCAGGCCGGCGTAGTGGGCCATGTCGACCATGAAATAGGCGCCGATCTCCTTGGCGATCTTGCCGAAGCGCTCGAAGTCGATGCGCAGCGAGTAGGCTGACGCGCCCGCGATGATGAGCTTGGGCTTCTTCTCGCGGGCCAGCGCTTCCATCGCGTCGTAGTCGATGGCTTCGTTCGCGTCCAAGCCGTAGCTGATGACGTTGAACCACTTGCCGCTCATGTTCAGCGGCATGCCGTGGGTCAGGTGTCCGCCTTCGGCCAGGCTCATGCCCATGATGGTGTCGCCGGGCTGCAGCAGCGCGAAGAACACACCCTGGTTGGCCTGTGAGCCGCTGTTGGGCTGCACATTGGCGAACTCGGCACCGAAGAGCTGCTTCAGGCGGTCGATGGCGAGTTGCTCTGCCACGTCCACGTACTCGCAGCCGCCGTAGTAGCGCTTGCCGGGGTAGCCTTCGGCGTACTTGTTGGTCAGCTGGCTGCCCTGGGCTTCCATGACGGCCGGCGACGTGTAGTTCTCGCTGGCGATCAGCTCGATGTGGTCTTCCTGGCGGCGAGTCTCGTTCTGGACGGCTGTCCAGAGCTCGGGGTCGACCAGGGCGAGGGTGGAGGTGGTGCGGTCAAACATGGCAGTGTTTCCGAAGGTCAGGCGGTGAATCCCAGGCGCTCACGAGCGGGCGTGGCGACGAACTGGGCTGCCCAGGCGAACGGCTGATAGCGGTTGTCGTTCGAATGAAGACAGTCGCCTCACGCTCCCCGGTGGTGGCCCACCTCGGGTCAGCTTGTGACCCTGATCGCCAGTCGCGTGAGCGGCAAGTGTAGTTCAGCGCAGCAGGGCGACCTGGGCGGAATCGTCCCCCAGCGGGGCCGACGCGGCTTCGCGCATCGGCGAGGGTCGCACCGTCGCCGTCGCGTTGGCCGGCACGCTGCGGCCGGAGACGACCGCCTTCAGCAGGTCGTGCTCGCCCAGAACCCGGCCGGCATAGCCGGTGTCGTCGGCCAGGTTGGCGGCGCCCACGTAGTAGCGCAGGCCTTCCTCCAGGCCGCCGGCGCGCTGGATGCATTCCTTCAGCACCTGCACGCCTACCCGCAGGTTGGTCACCGGATCGAATGCAGCGTGCGTACCGCCAAAAGCCTCGTACTTGTCGTCGTGCACGCGCGTCATCACCTGCATCAGGCCTTGCGCGCCCACGGGGCTCTGGGCGAACGGGTTGAAGCCGGATTCGATGGCCATGATGGCCAGGATCAGCGTGGGCTCGACCTTGGCGCGCTGGCCGACGGCCCATGCTTCCTGAACCAGCCGGCTGACAGGCTCCGGGGCCACGCGGTATCGACGGGCGAGCCAATGTGCCACGGCGGCTTGCTGGCGGCTCAGCTCGCGTGGATCGGCCGCGGTAGCGCGGGTGATGGCGTCCGGCTCGGCGGCGGCAAACAGCGTGTTGCCCTCGGCTTCGGCACGCGCCTCCTGGCGGGCGTTCAGCCAGCCCAGCGTGGCGGATTCCAGCTTCTCGCGCAGCCCGGCCTGGCTGGAAAACACCAGCAGCACGGCCACAACGGCCAGCCCGACCAGAGCCAGCGTGTTGTGGCTGACCACGAGCAGGCCGTTGCCGATGTCCTTCACGAACAGCGACGCCGAATTCCGCGTGAGGCGAACCAGGCTGAGTAGGTCTTGACGTGTCGTCATGCGACTCCCTTGTGTCGCGCTCTGCCGCAGGCTGCTGCCGACAGCGGCAGTCTGTGGAGGGCGACGGTGATAATTTCACGGCCAGCTGGCGTTTCGCGGCGCATTGCGCGCCTGTCGAGCCGGCCGGATGGGTTCAGTAGAAACCCGGAACCTGCGAATTTTACGGGTCGAAGATAACCAGTCAAGGTTGTTTGACTCAATCAAAACTACTTTTGGTTATGAAATACACCGACCTGCGCGACTTCATGGCGGGCCTTGAAGGCCTGGGCGAACTCAAGCGCGTGCGTGAAAAAGTCTCGCCCGTGCTGGAGATCACGGCCCTCAGCGACCGCGTGCTGAGAGCCGGAGGACCGGCCTTGCTGTTCGAGAACCCGTCGGGGTTCACGACGCCAGCGCTGACCAATCTTTTCGGGACAACGCGCCGCGTCGCACTCGGCATGGGCGCTGAGTCTCTGGCCGATTTGAGGGATGTCGGCCGGGTGCTCGCCAGCCTCAAGGAACCCGATCCGCCCAAGGGCTTGAAGGACGCTGGCAAGCTGCTGCAGATGGCCAAGGCGTTGTGGGACATGAAGCCAGCCGTACAACGTCGTGCCGCGTGCCAGGAGGAGATCCTGGAAGGCAGCGACGTCGACCTCGGTCGACTGCCGGTTCAGACCTGCTGGCCGGGCGACGTGGCCCCCCTGATCACGTGGGGTCTCGTCATCACGCGCGGCCCGACCCGCACCCGGCAGAACCTGGGCATCTACCGCCAGCAGGTCATTGGCAAGCGCCAGGTCATCATGCGCTGGCTGGCGCACCGCGGCGGTGCGCTGGATTTCCGCGACCATGCGTTGGCACATCCCGGACAGGCATTTCCCATCGCCGTGGCGCTGGGGGCCGACCCGGCCACCATCCTGGGTGCCGTGACACCGGTGCCGGATTCGTTGTCCGAGTACCAATTCGCCGGCCTGCTGCGTGGCTCGCGCACCGAGCTGGTCAACACCGGTGTCGGCCGAGAGGGAGCGCCTTTACAGGCGCCCGCATCGGCAGAAATCGTGCTGGAAGGGCACATTCCGCCCGCCGAGCCCGGCTATACCGGCGTCAGTGAAGCCGGTATACCCCTGAAAGAGAAGGGCGGCTACCTGCATGCGCTGGAAGGCCCCTATGGCGACCACACGGGGTATTACAACGAGCAGGATTGGTTCCCGGTCTTCGAGGTCACGCGGCTCACGCAGCGCCGCAACCCCATCTACCACTCCACCTACACCGGCAAGCCGCCCGACGAACCGGCCATCCTGGGCGTGGCGCTGAACGAGGTGTTCGTGCCCATCCTGCAGAAGCAGTTTCCCGAGATCGTCGACTTCTACCTGCCCCCGGAAGGTTGCAGCTATCGCATGGCGGTCGTGTCGATAAAGAAGGCCTACCCCGGCCATGCCAAGCGGCTGATGTTCGGCATCTGGAGCTTCCTGCGCCAGTTCATGTACACCAAGTTCATCGTCGTCGTGGACGACGACATCGACACGCGCAACTGGCAGGAAGTGATCTGGGCCATCACCACCCGTATGGACCCGGTGCGTGACACCACGCTGGTGGACAACACGCCCATCGACTACCTGGACTTCGCGTCGCCCGTCAGCGGCCTGGGCGGCAAGATGGGCATGGACGCCACCAACAAGTGGCCCGGCGAGACCGACCGCGAATGGGGCCGCGGCATCAGCCTGCCGCAGGAGGTCACGGCGCGGGCCGAGGCGCTATTCGGGCAACTCTTCTTGAAGGAGGCGGGAGGCTCGCCTACTCTTTGAATGCCTTTTCAGGCACAACCTCTGGCGCAATCTTTGCGCGCCAGGAGCCCAGTGGCAGATCGCCTCTGAGCCCCAT
The DNA here is from genome assembly GCF_043555865.1 of Pelomonas dachongensis. Lineage (NCBI taxonomy): Bacteria > Pseudomonadati > Pseudomonadota > Betaproteobacteria > Burkholderiales > Sphaerotilaceae > Roseateles > Pelomonas dachongensis. Next base: position 192,829 of record NZ_JBIGHY010000002.1, on the reverse strand, counting down.
GGTGGCCTCGCCACCCGACCCCGCCCGGCCTTCAAGCCCGGCGGGGTTTCTATTGGTGAAAACGGCTCAGCGCCCACTCCACCAGGCCAGCGTCTCGTAGACCACGTAGCGCACGCGCGCGAAGCCGCCCGGGGACGGGCACCAGTCGTCGAAGCTCGTCAGCGCGTCCGCGCGCAGCCCCACGGGCGCCGCCACCACCTGCATGCCCAGCGGCGCGGCGGCAGCCTCGAAGGCACGCAGCGAGCGGCGCATGTGCTCCGCATGCGTGACCAGCACCACCCGGCGCACGCCGTCCTTGTGCAGCAGCGGCAGCGTGTTGGCCGCGTTCTCGCGCGTGTCCCGGGAGCTGCCCTCGGCCCAGCGCAGCGGCAGTGCGTAGTCCTCGGCGGCTACACGGCCGACGATGCTGGCTTCGGATTCGCGCAGCTCCGTCGCGGCCCAGCCGATGCCGCCCGAGAAGGCCAGCGGCCAGCCGCTGCGCCGCGCGACCCACACCCCGTAAGCAAGCCGTTCGGCCGTGGCGGTCTTCGGCGAGCCGGCGTCGTACGGCGGTGCGTAGCGGTTCACGCCACCCCCCAGCACCAGGACCGCGCCGTCCGTGCGGCCGCGCAGGTCGTTCAACTGGGTCGGGCTCAGCGCGGCGGGCTGGCCTGCGGCCCTGCTCAACAACTCGCCGACGGCCTCGGTGGCCGACAACCAGACGCCCAGCAACGCAACCGCCAGAAGCAGCCCGCCGCCGCGCCGGTGTCGATGCAAGCGCCAGCCGCCGCAGGCCGCCAGCAGCAGCAAAGGCGCCGGCGGCAGCATCGCTGCAAGCAACAGGCTCTTGAGGGCAGGGTAGGCGACGGTCGCGAGGCTCACGGTGGGCATCATCGCCGACATCAATAATGCGTTCGCCGTGATGACGTTTTCCCCTTCCCCATTCCGCACCGCGCTCTGGGCGCTGGCAGGCCTGTCGGCCCTGTTCGCGTTGGTTCTGATCATCGTTACGCTGGCGCTGCCGAACTGGCTGACCGGCCGCGGCGCCGCGCTGGCCACCGACGCGCTGGGCCGCGTCGTGCGCATCGAGCGCGCGCAGTTCCAGCCCTGGCGCCTGGCGGTCGTGGCCGAGGGCATTAGCATTGCAGGCGCCAAGCCAGGCTTGCCGCCGCTGCTGACGCTGGACCGGATGGACGCCGCGCTGTCGTTGCGCTCGCTGGTGCGGGGGCACGTGGTCATCGAGTCGTTGTCGCTGGAGCGTCCCGACCTGCGCTTGGCACGGGTGGCTGAAGGGCTGTACGACATCGACGACTTGATCCGCCGCTTTGCCGACAGGCGCGGCGCAACGCCGCCTGTCGAGAGCGACGAGCCCGAGTTCGCGGTCTACAACATCGAGCTGACCGAAGGGCGGGTGCGGCTCGACGACCGGCCCGTGGAGCGCCAGCACGAGCTGGCCGGCCTGCAGCTGGCGCTGCCTTACCTGTCCACGCTGGAGTCCGATGTGGCCGTCAAGGTGCAGCCCCACCTCAGTGGCCGGCTGGACGGCGTGGCCTTCGACAGCCGTGCGGAAGCCTTGCCATTTGCCGATCAGGCCAGCGGCCGGCTGTCGCTGAAGCTGGCCGGGCTGGACCTCGCGCCGCTGGCGCCCTACGTGCCGGCCAGCCTGCCCGCGCGGCTGCAGTCCGGCAAGCTGGACATGGACCTGGCGCTGGATTTCACCGAGCAGCCCCGGCAGGCACCGGGCGTCAAGCTCAGCGGCCGGGTCGACCTGCACGACCTCGCACTGACCCGGCCCGATGGCAAACCGCTGCTGAGCTGGAAGCGTCTGCAGCTGCCGCTGGCAGATTTGCAGCCGCTGCGCCGTCAGCTCGGCTTCGGCAACATCCTGCTGGAGTCGCCGCAGGCCTGGCTGTGGCCGCAGCGCCCCAGCCGCGCGCCGGCGCCCGCAGCGTCGGCTGCCGCGCCGTGGCAGGTCAGCGTGGCCGGCGTGCAGATCCGCGAAGGGCGGCTGCTGGCCCAGGACCTGCCGCTGCAGGACATTGCCTTGCGCGTCGGGGCCGCGGCGTGGCCGCTGAAGCAGCCAGTCGAGCTGGAGGCCAGCCTGAGCCTGGAACAGGGGCGGGCCGACCTGAAAGCCAGGCTGTCGCCGGAGCAACTGGCAGCCGACCTGCAACTGCAGGATTTCGCGCTGGAGCGGCTGGCCCGGTGGTTGCCGCTGCCCGGCAAGGCCGGCCTCGCCGGTGCGCTGTCCGGGCAGGCGCAGCTGGCGGTGACCCAGCCGCTGGCGGAGGGGGCGGCCGAACGGGCGCTGCTGTCGTTGAAGAACCTGCGGCTGGCCGACGCCCGGCTGGGCCTGCCCGGCGCGCCGCGTGCCGTCACGCTGGGCCTGGCGCTGCTGGACCAGGCCGACGTGGACCCGGCGAAGCGCACCCTGCGCCTCGGTCGGCTGCAGCTGGAAGCACCGCGCACGCAAGTGCATCGCGACGCGACGGGGCGACTGGACCTCGCCGCACTCAAGCCTGCCGACTCGGCGCAGCGGTCAGATGCCCGGCCGTCAGATGCCCAGCCATGGAGCGTGCAGCTGGGCGAGCTGGCAGTCGAGCAGGGCAGCCTGCGCTGGCACGACGCGGCCGTGCCCGCCGGCGTGGCGCCGGTGGCACTGGCTTTGGACACGCTGCGGCTGCAGGCGTCCGCGCTGCGCTGGCCTGCACTCGCGCCGGTGGCGGTACGCATCAGCGCACGTATCGCCCCGCTCGGCGACGGCGGCCAGCCGGTCGCGGCCAGTGCCGGACAGCTGCAATGGAACGGCAGCGTCGGGCTGGCGCCGCTGTCGGCGCAGGGCGTGCTGGAAACACGGGGCCTGCCGCTGCAGCTGCTGGACGGCTATTTGGACCCGGCCTTGGGGCTGCACCTGGCGCGTGCCGAGCTGGGCATGAAGGGCGATGTGGCCGCCAGCCAGCGGCCGGACGGCTGGCAGCTCAGCATCGGCGGCGATGTGCGCGTGGGCGCACTGGCGTTGATGCAGACGCGCGACGTGGAGGGCCGTCGCACCGTGGGCGAGGACCTGCTCAGCTGGCAGCTGATGCAGCTGGACGGAGTCAGGCTCGCGATGGCGCCCGGCGCCCCGCCGCGGCTGGCCGTGCGCGAGGCGCTGCTCGAAGACGCCTACGCGAGGCTCATCGTCAACGAGCAGGGCCGCTTCAACCTGCGCGAGGTCGGCCAGGCCGAGGCGGCCGCGGCCGCAGCCAGTTCGGTGGCGGCAGCGGCTTCGGCTCCTGCGTCGGCAGCGCCGGTGGCCGCGGTGGCGCCAGCCGAGTTTGCCGTCGAGCGCATCCGCATCAACCGCGGCCTGGTGGACTTCAACGACCGGTTCGTGAAGCCCAACTACAGCGCGCGCCTGTCCGAGCTGCATGGGTCGCTGGGCGCGTTCTCGTCCACCGGCACGGCGATGGCGCCGGTGACGCTGCGCGGCAAGGTCGCCGGCACGGGCCTGCTGGAGGTGGACGGGCAGCTCAAGCCCGGCGGGGCGCTGGCCATGGACGTGCAGGCCAACGCCACCGATGTCGAGCTGACGCCGCTGTCGGCGTACGCGGCCAAGTACCTGGGCTACGCCATCGAGCGCGGCAAGCTGTCGGCGCGCATGCGCTATCAGGTCGAGCCCGGCGGCCGGCTGGTGGCGAACAACCAGATCATCCTTAGCCAGCTGACGCTGGGCGAGCGCGTGGACAGCCCGCTGGCGACCGCGCTGCCGGTGCGCCTGGCGCTCGGGCTGCTGAAGGACAAGCACGGCGTCATCGACATCGATCTGCCCGTGAGCGGCTCGCTGAGCGACCCCGAATTCAGCGTCGGTGGCGTGGCGTGGAAGCTGTTCCTGAAACTCATCGGCAAGGCGCTGACGTCGCCGTTCTCGCTGTTCACCGGCAACGATTCGCCCGAGGCCGGGCAGTTGCCGTTCAAGCCAGGCACCGCCGAGCTGGTGGCCAGCGACCGGCTGGACCGCATCGCCAGGCAGCTCGCTGACAAGGCGGGCATCCAGCTGACGCTGACCGGCTGGGCCGACCCATTGGGAGAGGGCATGGCGCTGCGCGAGCAGCGGCTGGCGCAAGCGCTGGCGGCCGAACAGGCGCGCGTGCCCGGCACGCCCGCCGACATGGCCTTGAGCCGCGTCTACGGCGCCAGCGGCATGCCCAACAAGCCCCGCAATGTGCTGGGCCTGCCCAAGGATCTGCCGCCCGAGCAGATGCGCAACCTGCTGCTGGCCAGCTACACCGTCGATCCCGAGGAACTGCGCCAGCTGGCCGTGGCGCGCGCAGTTGCCGTGCGCGACGCGCTGCTGGCACGCGGTGCGCCGAATGCGCGCGTGTTCCTGGCCGCGCCCAAGCTCTGCGACTCGTCTTGCGCGCAGGACTGGCGCCCCCATGTCGAAATGTCCCTCGCGGCGAACTGAAAGACTGTCATGACCACTGAAACCATCACCCTGGCCGGCGGCTGCTTCTGGTGCCTGGAAGCCGTCTACGAGCGCGTGCGCGGCGTGCAGCGCGTCGAGAACGGCTACAGCAACGGCATTGGCCCGCAGCCCACCTACGAGGCCGTCTGTGGCGGCAACACCGGCTTCGCCGAGGTCGTGCGCGTCGAGTTCGACCCCGCCGAGGTGTCGTTGCGCGAGCTGCTGGAGGTGTTTTTCACCATCCACGACCCGACCTCGCTGAACCGCCAGGGCGCCGACGTCGGCACGCAGTACCGCTCCGGCATCTACTGGCACACCGAGGCGCAGCGCCAGCTGGCCGCCGAGGTGCTGAAGGAGGCCGACGACCATCACGCTGGCCGTGTCGTCACCGAGTTGCTGCCCGAGGCCAACTACTACCCGGCAGAGGCCTACCACCAGCACTATTACGCCCGCAACCCGGAGCAGGGCTACTGCGCCTTCGTCGTCGCGGGCAAGGTGGACAAGTTCCTGGCCAGCTTCAAGCGCCTGGTCAAGTGATGCTGGCGTGGTCCGGCCTGCGCCACCGCTACGGCGGTGGCGCCGAGATCAGTTATGCGGACTTCGCGCTGCGTCCGGGCCGGCATCTGCTGCTGCGCGGCGCGTCGGGGTCGGGTAAGTCCACGCTGCTGGCATTGCTGGCCGGACTGCTGCGTGTGCAGCATGGCGGGCTTGAGGTGGCCGCCACGGAGCTGCAGTCGCTGACGCCGCGCGCGCTGGACGCGTGGCGCGGTGCGACGCTGGGCGTGGTGCCGCAGCGGTTGCACCTCAGTGATGCATTGACCGTGGCCGAGAACCTCGCGTTGCCGGCGCTGGCGGCGGGCGAGCGGCCCGACACCGACCGAGCCACGCAGCTGCTGGAGGCCCTGGACATCGTCGAGCTGGCCGGCCGCCGGCCGCACCAGCTCAGCGTGGGCCAGGCCCAGCGCGTGGCGCTGGCACGCGCGCTGATGCGCCGCCCGCGGCTGCTGCTGGCCGACGAGCCCAGCGCCAACCTCGACGACGAGCACACGCTGCACATGCTGGCGCTGCTGCTGGATTCGGCTGAGCGCGAGGGCTGCACCCTGGTGATTGCCAGCCACGACGCACGCGTCGTGGAGGCACTGGGTGCGCGGGAAGATGTGGCGGAGGTCAGCCTGTGATCCGGCTCGCGTGGCGCTACCTGTGGTCCAGCCCGCTGACGACGGCGCTGAACCTGCTGCTGCTGACGCTGGGATTGGCCGCCGTGACCTTCGTGCTGCGCGCCGGCGCGCAGGTCGAGGCGGGGCTGAAGCGCGACCTGGCCGGCATCGACCTGGTCGTCGGCGCCAAGGGCAGCCCCATGCAGATCATGCTGGCTGGTGTTTTCCACCTGGACGCCCCGACCGGCAACATCCCGCTGGCCACGGTCGCCTTGCTGCTGCAGCAGCCACTGGTGGCGCAGGCGGTGCCGTTGTCGCTGGGCGACGCGTTCCGCGGCCATCGCATCGTCGGCACGACACCCGCCTACGTCGAGCTGTACGGCGCGAAGCTGGCGCAGGGCGCAATGTGGACGAAGCCGCTGCAGGCGGTGCTGGGCGCCGAGGTCGCACGGGCGACCGGCCTCGGGCTGGGCGACCGCTTCGCCGGCAGCCACGGCCTGGGCGAAGGCGGCAGCGCGCATGCCGACCATCAGTTCGAGGTGGTAGGCGTGCTGGCCAAGTCCGGCAGTGTGCTGGACCGCCTGGTGCTGACCGACCTCGCGTCGGTGTGGGCCGTGCACGACGAACACCACGGCGAGAAGTCGCACGATGCAGACCACGAAAGTCGTGAGGCCCATGATGACCACGACGCTCACCGCGAGACGACCCTGGTGCTGGTGCGCTACCGCAGCCCGCTGGCGGCGGCGATGCTGCCGCGCTGGGTCAATGCGCAGGACGGCCTGCAGTCCGCCGCACCCGCGCTGGAGACCGCACGGCTGATGCACCTCGTCGGCGCCGGCACCGACGTGCTGCGCGGCTTCGGCATCGTGTTGCTGGCTGCGGCGGGGCTGTCCGTGTGGGTCGCGCTGCTGCACGCGGTGCGGGCGCGCCAGGGCGATCTGGCCATGCTGCGCATGCTGGGCGCGCCGGCCTGGCGCGTTGCCACGCTAATCACGCTGGAGGCGCTGCTGCTGGCCGCGCTGGCGGCGGTGCTGGGGCTGGCGGCGGGCCACGGCCTGGTTGCCGTGCTGGAGCGGCTGCTGGTGGAGCGCCAGTCGCTGCGGTTGGGCAGCTTGGGCTGGAGTGACGCCGAATGGCTGGTGCCGCTGCTGGCCGGCGGCCTGGCGCTGCTGGCTGCGGCCTGGCCGGCCTGGCGCGCCTACCGTCTAGATGTGACCACGTTGCTGCAGGCACCGCGCTGAACACGGACAATCGCTGCCATGAAGTTCAAACCACTCTTCGTTCTGTGCCTGGCGGCTGCGGCTGCGGTCGCTGCGGTGGCGCAGACGCCGCCGCCCATGGGCCAGGGTGCCGGCTACCACGACCCTCGGAGCCCATTCAAGCCGTTGGAAGAACGCGCCGACATCGTGTCGTGGAAGCTGCTGTCCCAGGTCACCGCCCGGGCAGAGAAGAAGAAGCTGGTGCCGACGTTCCCGGCCGCCGTGCAGGCGCTGGACCGCAAGACGGTGCGCGTGCAGGGCTTCATGACGCCACTGGAGGCGGGTGACAAGCAGCAGCATTTCCTGCTGTCGTCGGTGCCCACCAGTTGCTCCTTCTGCGTGCCTGCCGGCCCCGAGGGCATGGTCGAGGTGCGCACCAAGAAGCCGGTGCGCTACACGCTGGAGGCGGTCGTCGTCGAGGGCCAGCTGGCCGTGCTGACCGATGACCCCTACGGCCTGTATTACCGCGTCGAGGACGGCCTGGCCGTCAATTGACCCGGGCGCATCAAGGCGCCAGGCGCTCTCGCGCCCAGCGGTCGGCGTCACGCAGGAACACCAGCCGGTCGTGCAGCCGCGAGCGGCGGCCCTGCCAGAACTCGAAGCGCTCCGGCACGAGCCGGTAGCCGCCCCAGTGCGGTGGTCGGTCTGGATTCAAGCCGTGTTGCACAGCCGCCTTGGCCGCGTTGGCCACCAGCACGGCGCGCGAGCTGATCACCTGGCTCTGCGGCGACGCCCAGGCGCCGAGGCGCGAGTCCAGCGGGCGGCTCTTGAAGTAGTCGTCCGACTCCTGCGCCGAGGTCTTCTCGACGGCGCCTTCGATGCGTACGACACGCTCCATCTCGACCCAGTGGAACTGCAGCGCTGCGAACGGCAGGTGGGCCAACTCCCGGCCTTTGCGGCTGTCGTAGTTCGTGAACCAGACGAAGCCGCGGGCGTCGCAGCCCTTCAGCAGCACCACGCGCGTGGACGGACGGCCGTTCTCACCGACTGTCGCGACGGTCATAGCCGTCGGCTCGGAGACGTCATGCGCGATGGCTTCGTCCATCCATTGGGTGAATAGTGCCAAGGGACCGTCCGCGGCCTGCGCCTCGTCCAGTTCTCCCAGCTCGTAGCTCTTGCGAAAGTCACTCAGCTTGCTCATGGAACCGAAGTATGCAGACCTTCCCTTAAGTGAACGTCCCAGTTTCTCAAGCCCCGACTCACTGGGCATGCTCGCGGCACTGCAGCAAACGGTCCCACCGACCCCTTGAAGATGAAGCGACGTCCCGCCGTCGTCGTGCTTGCCGCAGGACGCGGATCACGCTTTCGAGGCCCCGGGCACAAGCTCGAACAGCACCTGGGCGACGCAGTCGTCACCGAAACCTTGCTGGCGCGCACACTGCGCCACGCGATCGAGACCCAGTTGCGCGTCGTCGTCGTAACAACACCGGCGCTGGAACCGGCCGTGCTGCAGCTCGTGGCCGCGCGCGACGTGGTCACGCTGCACGAGCGCGACGCGGCCGGGCGCGTACAGCCGGTGGGCATGGGCCACTCCATCGTCGCGGGCGTGGGTGCCACTGGTGACGCCGACGGCTGGTTGATCATGCCTGCGGACATGCCGCTGGTGCGTCCCGCCACCATCCAGGCTGTGGCCGATGGCCTGGAGCGCTTTCCGGTCTGCTACGCGCAGCACCGTGGCATCCAGGGCCATCCGGTCGGCTTCGGCACCGAGCTGTTCTCTGAACTGATGGCCTTACAAGGCGACGAGGGCGCGCGCCGCATCGTGGCGCGCTACCCTGCCCAGGCCATCGAGGTGGAAGACCCCGGCGTGCACATCGACGTGGACACCGCCGAGGACCTGGAGCGGATCAGGCGCTGAGAGGCTGGCACAGCCCGTGTTGCGCGGCAAGGTGGACCTGCCGCTCCAGCTCCAGGTCGCGGATGCCGTGCTCGCGCAGGCCGTGCACGGTGCGCAGGAGATAGTCGAGTGTCGTGCCGTAGCGGCCACTGGCGTGCTGGAAGATGTGCAGCAGCTCGGGCTCCGGCATAGCGCCGGTCCAGTTGGGGCTGCGGCGCGACAGCGTGAAGGCCAGCGCGCGCAGACGGCCGCCCGAGGTGTCGCAGTTCAGCCAGCGCGGCTCGTAGACGCCGTTGGGCATCTCGCGGTCCCACAACTGCAGCAGCACCGGTTCAGCCGCGGCACGCGGCACGCGGTAGACCAGGCCGCGGCAACTGCCACCTGACACCAGCGCCAGCACCAGGCCCGGCTGCTGGGGCGAGCCTCGGTTGGTGCGCGAGCGCATGCGCAGCACGCGGTGGAAGCCCAGCACCCGTGCGGGCAGGGCCTCGGCATACTCGAAGTCCGGCCGCCAGATCAGCGAGCCGTAGGCGAACAGCAGCAGGTCGTCGCCGCTGTTGCGCCATTCGGCCATCGTGCGCTGCAGCAGCTGGGCGCTGCGCGCGGGGCCAGGTGGAATGTGGATTGCCTTTAACGCCATGGCCGGTCATCTTGGCATGCCGGTACCCAGGTCGTAACCCGTGGGATCGTGTGGGCAAGTAATATGGTTACCTAAATTCTCAAGGGTCGGTTACAACCCGCCGCCGGAGACGAACAATGAACTCGATACTGAATGAAGTCACCCAGCGCATCCGCGAGCGCAGCGCCAAGCCGCGCGGCGACTACCTGGCCCGCATCGCCCAGCTGAGCAACCGCCAGCGCGGCTTCGAGCGCATGGGCTGTGCCAACGTGGCGCATGCGGTCGCGGCACTGCCAGCCAACGACAAATTGCGAATCGTGGCCGAGAAGGCGCCGCACCTGGGTGTGGTGACTGCCTACAACGACATGCTGTCGGCGCACCAGCCCTACGAGCACTATCCGGACCTGATCCGCGCCGAGGCCCACAGGCTGGGTGCCACCGTGCAGGTGGCGGGTGGCGTGCCAGCCATGTGCGACGGCGTCACGCAGGGCCTGCCGGGCATGGAGCTGAGCCTGTTCTCGCGCGACACCATCGCGATGAGCACGGCCGTGGCCCTCACGCACGACGTGTTTGACGCCGCGCTGCTGCTGGGCATCTGCGACAAGATCGTGCCGGGCCTGCTGATCGGCGCACTGCATTTCGGCCATCTGCCCACGGTCTTCGTGCCGGCCGGCCCGATGAGTTCTGGCATCAGCAACAGCGAGAAGGCCAAGGTGCGCGAGCTGTACGCGCAGGGCAAGGTCGGCCGCGACGAGCTGCTGAAGAGCGAGTCCGCCGCCTATCACGGCGCCGGCACCTGCACCTTCTACGGCACGGCCAATAGCAATCAGATGCTGCTAGAGGCCATGGGCCTGCACGTGCCCGGCAGCGCCTTCGTGCACCCGCACGACGACCTGCGCACCGCGCTGACGCGCGAGGCCGTCGCCACGGCGCTGGACATCTCCGGCCGCGTCGCCGGCAAGGCGGCCAGGCCCATCGGCCACGTCGTGGACGAGCGCTGCATCGTCAACGCGATGGTGGCGTTGCTCGCCACCGGCGGATCCACCAATCACCTGATCCACTGGGTCGCCGTGGCGCGCTCGGCCGGCATCCTGATCGACTGGACCGACTTCTCGGACCTGTCGGCCGCCGTGCCCCTGCTGTCGCGCGTCTACCCCAACGGCAGCGCCGACGTGAACCAGTTCCAGGCCGCCGGCGGCCCGGGCTTCGTCATCCGCGAGTTGCTGGACATCGGCTTGATGCACGAGGACGTTCTCTCCGTCGGCGGCGAGGGCTTGCGCCCCTACACGTTCGTGCCGCACGCGGTGGGGCAGGGGGGAGAGGTCGTGCGCCAGGCATTGCCGGCTGCGCCCATCGACGACAGCGTCGTGCGCACTGCCGCCGCGCCGTTCAGCACCAGCGGCGGCCTCAAGCTGCTGGCCGGCAACCTGGGCCGCGCCGTCATCAAGTCGTCCGCCGTGCCGGAGGACCGCCACACCGTCGAGGCACCGTGCCGCGTGTTCACGACGCAAGAAGCGATGCTGGCCGCGTTCAAGAACGGCGAGCTGGAGAAGGACGTCGTCGTCGTCGTGCGCTTCCAGGGTCCGCACGCCAACGGCATGCCCGAGCTGCACAAGCTGACGCCGCCGCTGGCCGTGCTGCAGGGCAAGGGCTTCCGCGTCGCGCTGGTGACCGACGGCCGCATGAGCGGCGCGTCCGGCAAGGTGCCGGCGGCCATCCACGTCAGCCCCGAGGCGCTGGCCGGTGGCCCGCTGGCCAAACTGCGCGACGGCGACGTGGTGCGCGTGTGCGCCGTCAACGGTGTGCTGGCCGCGCAGGTGGACGACGCCGAATGGGCGCGCCGCGAGAACGCCCGGCTGGACCCGACGGAGGCGGACGTCAACGCCCACGGTCTGGGCCGCGAACTCTTCGCGGGTCTGCGTCGCAACGTGTTGAGTGCCGAAGAAGGCGCCATCACCTGGCTGTGAAAATACGGGCTGCCAGACCGCCCGAGCGAAGCGAGTCGCTCTGGCATCCCCTGAAAAAAGACAACGAAATGCTTGAAACCCTGAGCTTGGCCAGCCACGGCCCCGTCATCCCCGTCATCGTCATCCAGCGCCTGGAAGACGCTGTGCCTCTGGCCGAAGCGCTGGTCGCCGGCGGCGTCAAGGTGCTCGAAGTCACGCTGCGCACGCCGGTCGCGCTGCAGGCCATGGAAGCCATGGCCAAGGTGCCCGGCGCCATCGTTGGCGCCGGCACGCTGCGCACGCCCGCTGACGTGCGCGCCGCCAAGAACGCCGGTTGCCAGTTCGGCGTCAGCCCCGGCTTCACCGACGCGCTGGCGTCCGCCTGCAACGCCGAAGGCCTGCCGCTGCTGCCCGGCGTGTCGACCGCGTCCGAAGTGATGCAGGCCAACGCGGCCGGCTTCAGCTTCCTGAAGCTGTTCCCTGCCACGGCCGTCGGCGGAGTCAACCTGCTGAAGGCGCTGGGCGGCCCGTTCCCGGATGTGGCGTTCTGCCCAACCGGCGGCATCTCGCTGCAGACGGCGCCCGACTTCCTGAAGCTGTCCAACGTCAAGGTCTGCGGCGGCTCGTGGCTGACGCCGCAAGACGTCATCGATGCCAAGGACTGGGCGCGCATCACAAAGCTGGCCGCCGAAGCCGCCGCGCTGCGCGGCTGACCGCGGCACCTGCCGGGCGAGCTAGCCTGGCACGTCAAACACCAGGCAGGTGGTGCTGGCGTGGGCGTACAGCCTGCCGTCATGCCCCACCAACTGGGCCTCTGACGTGGTCACCTGCCGGCCGCGGTGCACCACGCGGCCCGCGGCGCGCACCAGCGGCACCTGGTCGGTCAGCGCACGCACCAGGTTCACCTTGAACTCCAGCGTCGTGTAGGCCCGGCCCACCGGCAGCGTCGTGTGCACCGCGCAGCCCAGCGCTGAATCGAGCAGCGTGGCGAACCAGCCGCCGTGCACGCTGCCCAGCGGGTTGTAGTGCTTGAACTGCGGCCGACCCTGGAAGATGGCCTCGCCATCGGCGACCGAAATCAGCATGAAATCCAGCGTCTCGCTGATGGGCGGCGGCGGCGCCGTGCCGTCCAGCATGGCCTGCATCTGCTGCAGGCCGGTCTTGCCCGCCAGCAACGCGCGTGGCGCGACGCCCGTACCGGGTTTCAGGCGCGCGCGTACGGCAGCCTCGTCGGCCTGCCATTGCGCCAGGATGTCGTCGGGTGTGAGGGGTGGAGTCATGGCCTGCCGTGCTGGGGTGGAGCGGGAATTGTGTGCAGCCGCGCCTCGCCGCGCTGTCACCAGGCCATCACCCCTTCGATCGACCTTTCGATCACCACTTGCAACCCTTGTTGCGCACCGCATCGATGGCCAGCGGCACGACCGCCAGGATTCCGGCGCCGCTGTAGGCCTTGCGGCAGTCCTTATTGACGGCCTCCTCCATCGACTGCTCCAGCTTGCTCTTGCGCTCGGGCGGAGGCGGCAACAGCTCGACCAGCCCAGTGCTGCGGCGTGCCGTCATGTCGCCGCGCGGCAGCGCCAGGTTCAGCGGCGCACGCGGCGCGCTGGCGGCGGCCGTCGGCGCGCCGGCCAGGCCCGCGCCGGCGTTGGGACGCGAGCCACTGTCGCCTGGCCCGGCCGTGGTGCCGGCCAGCGGCGGCGCGGCTGGATCGCCTCGCGCGGGGCCTGTGGGCGCGGCGACCTGTCCCGGCAGCGCCCCGGCCAGTTCGTTGACGGCCACTGCCGGCGGCGCCGTGCCCAGGCTGGCGCGCGGGTTCTGCGCCGCCTGCAGCGGCGTCACGGCGCTGCCCGGTTCGGCGGCATCCAGGCGGTTCACGGCAGAGGGCAGCTCCTGGGCGCTGGTCAGTGTCGGCGCTGATGCCGTCGTGCGGGGCGGGCTGCGCAATTCGTTCGGCGACGTCATCCGGTTGACACCGCCGCTGTCGCTGGCCGCCTCCAGCCGCTGCACCGGCGCCGGCAACGCCGGGGCGGCCGGCGTCTCGGCCAGCGTGGCAGCGGGCACGGTGCGCAGTTCCGCTGCACGTGTCAGCGGCGTGGTGATGCCGCTGGCCTCCTGGGCTTCGAGGCGGCGCACCGGAGCCGGCAGGTCGACGGCGGTGGCGGCGGCCAGGGGCGTCGGCGGCGCGGCGCGCAGGTCCGCCGCGCGCGGCAGGTCGCTCGCGGTCAGCGTCGCAGGCGCGGCCTCCAGCCGCTGCACCGTCGTGGGCAGGTCGGCGGGTTGCGCGGGCAGTTCGGGGGCGGGCGCGGCGCTTCTCAGGCTGGCCGCCGGCGACAGGGGCGACAGGGGCGTCAGTGCGGCCTCAGGATTCGCCTCTAGCCGCCTGACCGGCGCCGGCAGTTCGGCCGCGGTGACGGGGGGCAGGGTGCTGGCGGCAGGCCGGCTCACGGCCTCCTGCTCGACTGGCCGGAAGCCGTCGGGCAACTGCAGCGTCGCGGTGGTCGGGGCATCGCCGGGGGTAGCGGCGGGCCGGTCAGGGGCCGCGGGTGATGCAGCTGTCTTGCCAGCCGGCGCCAGGGCTGCCGAGGGCGCGGGGGCCTCGCCTGGCGGCGCGTCTGGCTGCGCACCGCTGCGGCCGGTGAGCTTGACGCTGAGGCTGCCCCAGCCGCTCTGGCCCGGCTGGGCCGTGCCGGTGGTGTTGCCGAACATCAGCACCAACCAGACGTGCAGCAGCACCGCCAGCAACAGGCAGCGCCGCAGCACGCGCGGGTCGCGTGGTGCGCGGCGGGGCGGGGCGGCAAGAACGGCGGCGGTCACGGCGGGCGCATTGTGGCCCGGCGGCGCTGCACTTCTGTTGCCGGATGAAGCGGTGAATCAGTGCCGTGCCAACGGGTTCCACAATTCTTCGAGATGGGTGAAGCCCCAGTTCTCGATGGGCTCGCGGCCGACGATCGCGTCCTTTTCCGTGGCGGCCGACAAGTCCAGCAACTGCACCGGGATGGGCATGCCTGACTTGGTGGAATAGAACACCCTGACACGCGGCTTCACGAGCGCATCCGGATTTTGGTCGACGACGACCGCCAGCCGCCCTGACTGCATCCGCACCAGCGTCCCGGTCGGGTAGATGCCCACACTCTTCACGAAGGCCTGGAACACAGCGGGATCGAAATGACCCGTCCACTGCGACATTCGCTGCAGCGAGCCGGCCGGGTCCCACGGCGTCCGGTAGGGCCGGATCGACGTGATGGCGTCGTAGACATCGCAGATGGCGCCCATGCGCGCCATCAGGCTGATCTGGTCGCCGACCAGCTTGTGGGGGTAGCCGCTGCCATCCATCTTCTCGTGGTGATGCAGGCAGACATCCAGCGCCACGGCCGGCACCTGCGCGCCGTCTCTCAGCAACTCGTGGCCGCGCTCGGGATGGGTGCGCATGACCGTGAACTCGGCGTCGGTCAGTTGCCCGGGCTTGTTCAGCACCTCAAGCGGCATCTGCATCTTGCCGATGTCGTGCAGCAGGCCAGCCATGCCGGCTTCGCGGACCTGCCGGTCAGGCAGGCCCAGCTGGCGCGCCAGCCCGATCATCAGCGCGCACACGGCGACCGAATGCATGTAGGTGTAGTCGTCGCGCGTCTTCAGCCGTGCCAGGCTGACGAACGCCGAGGGGTTGCGGGCCAGCGAGCTGGCAACGTCTTCGACGACCGGCAGGCAGCGCTCGGTGTTGACGGCCTGGCCCAGGCGGGCCTCGGAAAACATCGCCACGACCGCCTGCTTGGAGCGGTTCAGTGCCTGCGCGGCGCGCTCGATCTCGCCCTCCAGCGTGCCGTTAACCGAGGCGGCCACCGGCGGTGTCGCAGGAGTCGACGGGATAGGCGGGGCGGGCAGCGGTTCGGGCGCAGTGATCAAGGGCGCTGCGGCGGCGCCCTCGACGTCACACCCCTTGCTGATGTCGATCCAGACCGTTGGCACGCTGCTGCGCTGCAGTGCGGCCAGGTCCTGCGGATCGTGCAGCACGAACTTCGTTTTCCAGAAGGGGTGCGACAACCAGGGGCCATCCAGCGACTGGAGGTACATCCCCAGCGTCACGTCGGAGGTCGGGATCTTCTTCAGCATGATCTGACGAGCGAGTGAGAGCCGCAGTATCTGCCTCGGCCCGGCGCCCCGGCGTGACCCAGTTGGCGTTCGACGGCCCCGGGCTGACTGCAGGTCGGCGCGGACGGCTGGTGGTCAGCTTCGTGAAGGGCTGCGGGATGCGGCCAGCGTGTGCCGGACGTCGCCGCACGGCTGACCCTGGACGTCGATGCTGCGTTCCGCGATATGGGTGACGCGGCGTCCGTCGGCCAGCGCCTCGACCACCAGCACGGTGGCGCAGCGCGTGCCGTACGACGCCTGTCCCGGCCGCTGGGGATCAAGCAGCCGCACGAAGCGCGGCGACAGCAGGCGTTCGCGCGCCAGCCCAACGCCGGTGTCGGGCAGATCGGCATCGGCCGCCGGCCGGTCGTCGGCCAGCGCTGCGAACAGCACGTCGGTCAGCCGTGCCGGATTGTCGCCGTCGGCCAGTGCGGCTGCGAGCGCCGCCTTCAGCCCGACAGTCTT
Organism: Pelomonas dachongensis; assembly: GCF_043555865.1. NCBI lineage: Bacteria > Pseudomonadati > Pseudomonadota > Betaproteobacteria > Burkholderiales > Sphaerotilaceae > Roseateles > Pelomonas dachongensis. The sequence goes on along the minus strand of NZ_JBIGHY010000002.1, from coordinate 176,995 downwards.
GGGCCACGGTGTGTCCAGCGCCGCGTTGGACACACCGTGGATGCCGTCGCCGAGTGGCTGCGGATGTGGCGCGCGGTTGCTGATCCAGTGCCACGCATCCTGAGCCAGATCGGCCGCAATCAGGTTGAAGCCGTTGTAGCCCTCGGGCAGCCCGCGCGCAAAGCTCATTGCGTCGGCGGGGGTGGTCAGCCAGTCCACTACCAGCGCACCTCGCGAGGGGGCGTCGGGGTCCTGGCGGGCCGGTTCACGCACGTTGGTCAGCAGCGCGAGCCGGCCTGCGCGCGTCAGGCCGAACCAGGTGCCGCCCGCCACGAGATCACGGCCAGCGAGGATGTCCGTGCCCTGCGCCCACCACCAGGTCATCGGCGCCGCCGGGCGCGCAAAGAACTCGTCACGGTTGGCGGCGATGACCAGCGGGAAGCGCGGGTGAGCGTTCAGTGCGAATGCGGCGAGGCACATGGCTGGAGGCTGTGAATGGACCCGGCGCGGTCGAGCAAACCGCCGCAGCGGCGCCAATCAAGGCGCAAAGCGCAGTCCGGAGCTTGCGCTACGGCAAGCATTTGCAACGCCGAGTGGCGGCGTTGCGGGGGAAAGAGCGGGCGTGCCGGGTTCGTTCACAGAGTCCTAGCATTCGACGATGTTGACGGCCAAGCCGCCGCGTGCCGTTTCCTTGTACTTTGTCATCATGTCGGCGCCGGTGTCGCGCATGGTCTTGATGACTTTGTCCAGGCTGACGAAGTGCGTGCCGTCGCCCCGCAGCGCCATGCGTGCCGCGTTGATGGCCTTCACCGACGCGATGGCGTTGCGCTCGATGCAGGGGATCTGCACAAGGCCACCCACCGGGTCGCAGGTCAGGCCCAGGTGGTGCTCCATGCCGATCTCGGCGGCGTTTTCCACCTGCTCGGGCGTGCCTCCCATGACCTGGCACAGCGCGGCGGCGGCCATTGAGCAGGCTACGCCCACCTCGCCTTGGCAGCCGACCTCGGCGCCGCTGATGGACGCGTTTTCCTTGTAGAGGATGCCGATGGCGGCGGCGGTCAGCAGGAAATCGCTGACGCCTTTCTGCGTGCTGCCATGCACGAAGCGCGTGTAGTAGTGCAGCACCGCCGGGATGATGCCTGCCGCGCCGTTGGTGGGCGCCGTGACGACGCGGCCGCCAGCGGCGTTTTCTTCATTGACCGCCAGTGCATACAGGTTGACCCAGTCCATCACCTGCAGCGGATCGCGCAGCGCGGCCTCGGGGTTGGCGGTCAGGTCGCGGTGCAGTTGCGCGGCGCGGCGCTTCACCTTGAAGCCACCGGGCAGGATGCCCTCGGTCTTGCAGCCGCGCGTGACGCAAGCCTGCATGACGGCCCAGATATTCATCAGGCCGGCATCGATCTCGGCTTCGCTGCGCCAGTGGCACTCGTTGCGGCGCATCAGCTCGGCGATGGACAGTCCGTGGCGCTTCGTCTGCACCAGCAGTTCGTCACCGGTTTTGAAAGGGTAGGGCAGCACGGTCACGTCGGGCGCGATGACCTTCTGCTTGCTGCCGTCGGCAGCCACCTCGTCGCTGACGATGAAGCCGCCGCCGACCGAGTAGTAGACGCGGTTGGCTGTTTCTTGACCGTCCGCATCGAACGCGATGCAGCGCATGCCGTTGGCGTGGAAGGGCAGCGTCTCGCGGCGCTTGAAGATCAGGTCCTTGGCCTCGTCAAAAGCGATCTTGTGCTGGCCGACGAGGTTCAGGTCGCCGGCGCGGATCACGTCCAGCAGCGCGGGGATGGATTCCACGTCCACCGTGTCGGGCTCATGCCCGGCCAGGCCCAGCAGCACGGCCTTGTCGCTGCCATGGCCCTTGCCGGTGGCACCGAGCGAGCCGTACAGGATGACCTGCACGCGGGCCACTTTGTCCAGCAGCCCGTCGTGCTGCAGGCGCAGGCCGAAGAGTCGCGCGGCGCGCATCGGGCCCACCGTGTGCGAGCTGCTCGGGCCGATGCCGATTTTGAAGAGGTCGAAAACCGAAACCGCCATGACTACCTCGATTCAGCAGAAGAAGTCGGGGCAGCTTTTGGCCACCCCGACTTGGCAGCAAACCACGCTTCGCCGATGTCGCGGCGATGTGTGGTTGTTCTTGTGAAGATGGCTCAAGCCTCTTCGTATTCGCTCAGCGGCACACAGCTGCAGAACAGGTTGCGGTCGCCGTAGACGTTGTCCACGCGGCCCACCGGCGACCAGTACTTCTGGCGGCGCAGCGACGGCAGCGGGAATGCAGCAGCCTCACGGCTGTAGCTGTGCGTCCAGTCAGTCGCGCTGACGACCATGGACGTGTGCGGTGCATTGACCAGCGGGTTGTCCTCGCGACTGACCTTGCCGGCCTCGACGTCGGCGATCTCCTGGCGGATCTGGATCATCGCGTCGATGAAGCGGTCCAGTTCGGCCCGGGATTCGCTCTCGGTGGGCTCAACCATCAACGTGCCGGCGACCGGGAAGCTCAGCGTCGGCGCGTGGAAACCGTAGTCGATGAGGCGCTTGGCGACGTCTTCGGCGCTGACGCCTGAGCTGTCCTTCAGCGGGCGCAGGTCCAGGATGCACTCGTGGGCCACCCCACCACCCTTGACGCCATCAACGCCGCCGGAGAAGTGGATGTCGTAGTGGTCGCTTAGGCGCGCTGCCACGTAGTTGGCCGACAGGATGGCCACCTCGGTCGACTTCTTCAGGCCCTCGGCGCCCATCATGCGGATGTACATCCACGAGATCGGCAGCACGGCCGCGTTGCCCAGCGGGGCAGCGGACACAGCACCGATGTTGCTGGCCTTGCCGAGGCCGGCCGTGCGGTGCGCCGGCAGGAAGGGCACGAGGTCGTCCACCACGCAGACCGGGCCAACGCCCGGGCCGCCGCCGCCGTGCGGGATGCAGAAGGTCTTGTGCAGATTCAGGTGGCTGACGTCACCGCCGAACTCGCCGGGAGCGGCCACGCCGACCAGCGCGTTCATGTTGGCACCGTCCACGTAGACGCGGCCGCCGTGGGCCTTCACCATCGCGCAGATCTCCTTCACGTGCGTGTCGAACACGCCGTACGTGGAGGGGTAGGTGATCATGATCGCGGCGAGCTTGGTCGAATGCTGTTCGCACTTGGCCTTCAGGTCGGCCAGATCAATGTTGCCTTCCTTGTCGCACTTGGTGACGACGACCGACATGCCGCACATCTGCGCGGACGCGGGGTTGGTGCCGTGGGCCGATTCGGGGATCAGGCAGACCGTGCGCTGGTGGTCGCCGCGCGACTCGTGCCAGGCCTTGATGGCCAGCAGGCCGGCGTACTCGCCCTGCGAACCGGCGTTGGGCTGCAGGCTGATGCCAGCGTAGCCGGTGCACTCGGTCAGCCACTTCTGCAGCAGCGTGTCCAACTCGGCGTAGCCGGCCAACTGGTCCTGCGGCGCGAACGGGTGGACGCCCGCGAACTCGGGCCAGGTGATGGGGATCATCTCGGCCGTCGCGTTCAGCTTCATCGTGCACGAGCCCAGCGGGATCATGCTGCGGTCCAGCGCCAGATCCTTGTCCGACAGGCTGCGGATGTAGCGCAGCATCTCGGTTTCGCTGTGGTGCGTGTTGAAGACCGGGTGCGTCAGGTAGGCGCTGGTGCGGCGCAGCTGAGCCGGGATCAGACTCTCAACGCCGGCGGCGAACTCGGCCACGGTCGGCACCGTCGCACCGGCGGGCGCGAACCAGCCCCAGATGGCTTCGACATCGGCGCGCGACGTCGTTTCGTCCAGCGCGATGCCGACATGCGTGTCGCTCAGCTTGCGCAGGTTGGCCTGGGCCGCGACAGCCTTGGCCATCACGGCGGCAACATCGCACTCGACCAGCAGCGTGTCGAACACATGCGGCGTGACGACCTTGACGCCCATGCGCGTCAGGCCGGCGTGCAGGATGGCCGTGTAGCTTGCAACCCGCTCGGCGATGCGCTTCAGGCCCTGCGGGCCGTGGTAGACGGCGTACATGCTGGCCACGACGGCAGGCAACACCTGCGCCGTGCAGATGTTTGACGTGGCCTTCTCACGGCGGATGTGCTGCTCGCGGGTCTGTAGTGCCAGCCGCATGGCAGGGTGGCCTTGCGCGTCTTTGGACACGCCGACCAGGCGGCCGGGCATGGAGCGCTTGAACTCGTCCTTGCAGGCCAGGAAGGCGGCGTGCGGGCCGCCGGCGCCCATGGGCATGCCGAAGCGCTGGCTGTTGCCGACGACGATGTCGGCGCCGAACTCGCCGGGCGAGGTCAGCAGCGTCAGCGCCAGCAAGTCGGTACAGACGATGAAAGCCGCCTGCTTGGCGTGTGCCTGTTCGGTGAAGGCCTTCAGGTCATGGATGAGGCCGGTGGTGCTGGGGTATTGGCAGACGACGGCGAAGTAGTCGTGCTCTGCCATCAGAGTCGGCGCCATGCCGACCAGCACTTCGAGGCCCAGCGGCTTGCAGCGCGTTTGAATGACTTCGATGGTCTGCGGATGAACGTCGCCAGCGACGATGAGGGTGTTGCTCTTGCTCTTGACCGAGCGCTTGGCCAGCGTGACGGCCTCGGCGGCCGACGTGGCTTCGTCCAGCATCGAGCCGTTGGCGATGTCCATGCCGGTGAGGTCGGTCACCAGCGTCTGGAAGTTCAAGATGGCTTCCATGCGTCCCTGCGAGATCTCCGCTTGATAAGGCGTGTAGGCCGTGTACCAAGCGGGGTTTTCGAGGATGTTGCGCAGGATGACGCCCGGCGTGTGCACGCCGTAGTAACCCTGACCGATGAAGCTCTTGTAGACCTTGTTCTTGCCGGCGATGAGCTTCAGCTCGGCCAGCGCGCCCGCCTCGGTGATGGGGGCGGGCAGCTTCATGCTCTGCGAGCGGCGGATGGCCGCGGGCACGACCGCGTCGATTAGCGCGGTGCGGCTGGCCACGCCGATGGCGGCGCACATCAAGGATTCATCGACGGCATCCGGCCCGATGTGGCGGGCGTGGAATTCGGAGGCGTCTTCGAGTTGGGAGAGCGGCGTCGGCATGGCAGGGCTACTTCGAGAAATTACAGAGTCTTCAGCAGGGCGTCGTAGGCGGTGGCATCCATCAACGCGTCGAGCTGGCTGGGGTTGCTCAAGCGCACCTTGAAGAACCAGCCGGCCTTCAGCGGGTCGGAGTTGGCCAGAGCCGGGTCGTCGCGCAGCGCTTCGTTGACCTCGGTGATCTCGCCGTCCACCGGCATGTAGACATCGGCCGCGGCCTTGACGGACTCGACGACGCCAGCGACTTCCTTCTCGGCGTAGGTCTTGCCCACTTCGGGCAGGTCCACGAAGACCACGTCGCCCAGCGCATCCTGCGCGTGCACGGTGATGCCGACCGTCGCGGTGCCGTCACCGTGGACTTCCAGCCATTCGTGGTCGGGGGTGTATTTGATGGACATGCTCAGCCTCTGTAGTAGCGGTTGGGGGTGAAGGGGGTAGGGGAGACGACCATCGGCGTGCGCTTGTCGCGCACGACGGCAAAGACTTCGGTGCCGACGGCGGTGTGCTCCTTCGCCAGGTAGGCGAGGGCGACCGGCTGGTTGACGGTGGGGCCCAGCGTGCCGCTGGTGACGGTGCCGATCTCTGTGCCGTCCGCGGTGACGATCTTGGCGCCTTCACGCACCGGCATGCGTTCCCTGCCGACGAGGCCGACGCGCTTGCGCGCAGCGCCGTTGGCCAACTGCTCATCGATAACCGCTGCACCGGGATAGCCGCCGGCACGGGCGCCACCGGCGCGGCGCACCTTCTGGATGGCCCAGGTGATGGACGCTTCCACCGGCGTCGTGGTCTCGTTGATGTCGTGGCCGTAAAGGCATAGACCTGCTTCCAGGCGCAGCGAGTCGCGAGCGCCGAGGCCGATGGGCTTGACCTCGGCATGGGCCAACAGCTTGCGGGCCAGCGCCACGGCGTCGTCCTCGTGGACGGAGATCTCGTAGCCGTCTTCGCCGGTATAGCCCGAGCGGGTCAGGAAGGTGCCGATGCCGTCGAGGCTGAAGAAGCCACCGGTCATGAAGGTCAGCTTGGCGACTTCGGGGTTCAGGCGGCTCAGCACGTCCACGGCCTGCGGGCCTTGCAGCGCCAGCAGCGCGCGCTCAGGCACGGGGATGACTTCGCAGCGCGAGCCGATGTGCTTTTGCATGTGAGCGATGTCCTGCTCCTTGCAGCCGGCGTTCACGACGACGAACAGGTCGTCGGGACGCCGACACACCATCAGGTCGTCCAACAGGCCGCCCTGGTCGTTGGTGAACAGCGCGTAGCGTTGCTTGAACACGCCCAGGTCGATGATGTCGACGGGCACCAGCGTTTCGAGCGCAGCGGCGGCATCGGCGCCGACCAGCCGCACCTGGCCCATGTGCGACACGTCGAACAGGCCGGCGGCGGCCCGCGTGTGCTTGTGCTCGGCCATCACGCCGGTGGGGTATTGCACCGGCATGTCGTAGCCGGCGAAGGGCACCATCTTGGCGCCGAGCTCGACGTGGAGGGCGTGCAGGGGCGTTTTCAGCAAAGAGGACATCAGTAGCTCCGACGGAATTCGGGTGTGGATGTCCTCGCTGTCCCTGGTACTTGAGAGATTGACCCTGGCGAATCGCCGCAGGCTTGCCCCTTCAGTGGACGGGCTCAAGGACCCGTCTCTCTCCAGTGAGGAACGCGTCGAGTGTCTGCCAGTCGGCGCGACCTCTCAACACGTTTCGTCAGTCCTTCTGCCTGAGCGTTGTTGCGCCTTCGGCGGCTCCCAAGAATCCCGGAGCGCTCTCCTGACGGGCCGCATTCTAGCCATCAGCCACGCGAGGCTTCTTCAAACTTGTCGACTTCTCGCAGGCGCGGGAACAGCCGGCTCCACAACGCGACGATGCCCAGCGTGCAGACCGCCCCTGTAACGGCTGCCGGCACCGCACCCATCGCGTGGGCCGCCGTGCCGGCGCGGAACTCGCCAAGCTCGTTGGACGAGCCGATGAACAGCATGTTCACGGCGTTGACGCGGCCGCGCATGTCGTCGGGCGTGGAGAACTGCACCAGCGCGCCGCGGATGTACATGCTGACCATGTCGGAAGCGCCGGCGACGACCAGCGCTGCGAACGACAGCCAGAACCAGTGCGACAGCGCGAACACCAGGTTGGCCGCGCCGAACACGGCCACGGCGATGAACATGCGCCGGCCGACGTGTGCGTCGAACGGCCGCGTGGCAAGGTACAGCCCGGTGGCGACCTCGCCAAAAGCCATCGCGCTGCGCAGCGCACCCAGACCGGCGGGGCCGACGTTCAGCACCTCATGGGCGTAGACGGGCAGCAGCGCGATGACGCCGCCCAGCAGCACGGCGAACAGGTCCAGCGAGATGGTGCCCAGGATGATGGGCCGGCTGCGGATGAAACGGATGCCGGCACCGAAGCGCTGCCAGATGGTGCCGCCCACGGCGACCGCCACTGCACGCGCCACCGGCACGCGCAGCAGCAGCACGGTGCCGAGACCCAGGCTGGCAAAGCAGACCGCATACGTCAGCTCGCCGCCGCCGGCTGCATACAGCAGCCCGCCCAGGAAAGGCCCGCCGATGCTGGCCACGCGCAGCAGCATGCTGTTGGCGGCCAGCGCCTGGGCGAGCTGCTCGCGCGGCACGATCTGCGGCAGCAGGCTCTGCAGCGCCGGCGCCGAGAACGCCCGTGCGCAGCCGAACACCACCAGCACCGCGTAGATGCCGTCGACACCTGACTCCCCGTGGCCGGACAGCCACCACAGCCCGGCCGCGCACAGCGTGCTCAGGCCCCAGGCCGCCGCCAGGATGGGCTTGCGGCTGAAGCGATCGATCAGGTCGCCCGCCGGCAACAGCAACACCAGCATCGGGATGAACTGCGCCAGGCCCACGTAGGCCAGCGCGATGGGCTCACGCGTCAGGTCGTACACCTGCCACGCGACGACCACCGCCTGGATCTGCGTGGCCAGCACGGCCAGCAGCCGGGCGATCAGGAAGTTCGTGAAGCCGGCGTGCCGGTAGATGCTGGTGGCGGACGGAGCGGAGGCGGACAAGGCGCGGAGGCCGGCTGACGGCGAGACGGGAGAGGCAACTCAGTGTAGGCAGACATCGCCGGCCCGGGGCCCACGGGGGCTTGGCCGGCGGCGAAGGCCGCCTTCAATCGCCGTGGCCGTGCGCCGTCTCCAGCGCGTGGCTGTCGATGGGCATGGACTTGCCTTCTCCCCCGTCGAAGAACAGCGGCTTGCGCGCCTTGGCCACGGGGGCCAACTGGTTCATCGTCCTCGCGTCGTAGAGCCGGCCGTTCTGCATGACCTGCCCCACGCGGTCGCTTTGGCGGATGTCGTCCAGCGGGTTGCCGTCGATGACGACGAGGTCAGCCAGCTTGCCAGGCTCGATGGAGCCCAGGTCCTTGTCGAAGCCGAAGTTGCGGGCTGGGTTGATGGTCGCGGCGCGCAGCGCGTCATGCGGGCTCATGCCACCCAGCACCAGCATCCACATCTCCCAGTGCGCGCCCAGGCCCTCGCGCTGGCCGTGCGCGCCGATCATCACGTTGACGCCGGCCTTGGACAGCTCGTTGGCCGTGCGCGCCACGCGCAGGATGTTGAAGTCTTCCTCGGGCGCCGTCTCGCGGCGGATGGAGCGCGGCTCCAGCACCGCGCGCGGCACGTAGCGGCTCAGCAGCGGATGCTTCCAGACCTCCGTGCGGGCGTACCAGTAGTGCTCGCCGTCCAGGCCGCCGTAGCCCACGTTCAGCGTCGGGTTGTAGCCCACTGCGTTCTGGCGCCACAGCTGCTTGACGTCGTCCCACACTTCGGCCAGCGGCAGCGAGTGCTCGACGGTCGTGTGGCCGTCCACCACCATGCTCATGTTGTTCTGGAACAGCGAGCCGCCTTCGGGCACCACCATCATCTGCGTCTGGCGCGCGGCCTCCAGCACCTGCTGGCGCTGGTCGCGGCGCGGCTGCTGGTAGCTCTTCACGCTGATCGCACCTTCGGCCTTCTGGCGGTTCAGATGGGTCAGCGCGTCGTCCAGCCCGTTGACGACGGCCGTGATGGGCGTGCGGGCGCCATAGAGGATGCTGCCGGTCGAGTAGATGCGCGGGCCGGTGACGATGCCGGCACGCTGCATCTCGGCCTGCGTGAACACGGCCGCGTTCAGGTTGCTCGGGTCGTGCAGAGTCGTCACGCCGAAGGCCAGCGAGGCAAGGTTGACCCAGCTCTGCTGCGGGATCAGCCCGCCGTCATTCATCGCCCCGTGCCAGTGGCCGTCGATGAAGCCGGGCACGATGGTCTTGCCGGTGGCGTCGATTCGCTTCGCGTCGGCGGGAATGGCGACGTCCTTGCCAATGGCCGCAATGCGGTTGCCGTCGATCAGCACCGTGCCGCCTTCGATGACCTCATCCCCCTTCATCGTCACGATGCGCGCACCGGTCAGCGCGATCTTGCCTGCCGGCTTGTCGCTGGCCTGCTCGAAGCCGATCTTCTGGCTGGTGGCCTTGTCTTTCCCTTCGGCGCTGGCCGTGAACAGCTCGTCACCCAGCGTGAAGTGCAGGCGCTTGGCGTCGCCGCTCCAGTGCAGCGCGTAGCCGGCGTTCACGTCCAGTTGACGCACCGGCAGCGCGTCCATCTTGGCGCCCACGGTGATGACCTTGCCGGACTGGCCCTGCACGTTGGGCAGCGGCATCACATAGGCGTGGAAGCGCTCGACGAAGCCCAGCGACTGGCCGTCCGGCGACACGCTGTATTCGCTGGCGAAATCACTGCGCACGATCTCGGTCTCGCTGCGGTCGTGCAGGCTCAGACGCATCAGCGAGAAGCGCTGGTCGACCTCGCTGGGGCTGCTGACCTTCGTGAAGAACAGCTCGTCGCCCTTGCTGCCGAACTGCGGCGCGTTACCTTCCTTGGCGATGCGCTCGGTGGTGCCCGAGCCATCGGCCGCGGCCAGGTAGAGGCCGGTGTCGAGGCTGTGCCAGGGGCTGGTCAGGCTGCCGCCCTTGATCTTGCGATAGACGAGCTGCTTGCCGTCCGGCGACAGCCGCGGCTCCAGGTACTTGCCGGGCTCCTTGATCAGCACGGTCTCCTTGCCGGAAGCGATGTCGAGACGGCGGATCGTGCCCTGCGTGTCGTCGCGCCAGGTCGCGTAGACGATGCTCTTGCCGTCGCGCGCCCAGTGCGGTGCCAGCTCGAAGGCGTCGTTCTGCTGGGTCAGGCGGCGCGGCGTGCCGCCGGGCAAGTCCTTCAGCCACAGCGATCCCAGCGCCGCGTAGACGACGCGCTTGCCGTCCGGCGACACCTGCGCGCCGCGCAACTGGCGCACGGTGAATTGGTCGGGCGCCACGGCGTGTGCATAGCGCATCGGCTCGCGCATCTCGCGCGTGTCCTTCACGTGGAAGGGGATGTCGGCGGCCGTGCCCTTGAACGGGTCCACGCGCCAGATCCTGCCCTCGGCCCAGACGACGATCTCCTTGCTGCCAGGCATCCACGCGAAGCTGGGGTAGACGCCCCACATCGCCCAAATTTCCTGAAGGTCGCGCGACAGGCCGCTCCAGGCCGGGCGCTCCACGCCGGTCTGCAGATCCTTCAGGAACAGCGTGCTCTGGTTGCGCACGCGGCGCACGAAGGCCAGGTACTTGCCGTCCGGCGACGGCGTGGGGCGCACGGCGCCGCCGGCACCTTGCACAAAGGCTTCAACGGAGCCGTCCGAGAGGTCCTGGCGGAAGATCTTGTAGATCTCGCCGTTGCTGTCCTTGTTGTACTCAAACGCGCGGCCGGGCGTCGTGTCCTGCGAGTAGTACAGGTACTTGCCGTCCGGCGACACGGCGGGCTCGCCCAGGTCCTTCTGCCAATTGGGCTTCTCGTTGAGCTGCACACCCCTGTTCTTGGCCGCGTCGCCTTCGACGTGGAACAGCCAGATCTCGCCCGAGCCGGCGCTGCGCGTGCCGGTGTAGTGCTTGCGGGCCAGCAGGTACTTGCCGTTGGGGTGCCACACCGGGTTGTTCAGCAGCCGGAAGTCTTCCTTCGTGACGGCGCGGGCGTCGCTGCCGTCCACGTTCATGAGCCAGACGTTGTCGCCGCCGCCAGCGTCGCTGAGGAAAGCGATCTGCCTGCCGTCGGGCGAGAAGCGGGCCTGCTGCTCCCAGGCGATGGAGTGCGTCAGCGCCTTGGCCTCGCCGCCGGCGATGGGCAGCGTGTAGAGGTCGCCCAGCAGGTCGAACAGAACCGTCTTGCCGTCGGGGCTGACGTCCACGCTCATCCACGTGCCGCTCTTCACGTCGATCTGCGCCGTCTTGGCGACGCCGGGCGGCGCGTTGACGCTCCAGGACGCAGGCTTGGCGGCTTCCTGCGCATTCGCGGCCAGGGCGGCGGCCAACAGCAGGGCGGGGGCGGCGGTCAGACGGGGCATGGAGCAGGGTTTGGGGGTGAACAAAACCTTCGATGCTAACGAAGGGAGGCTTGCTCCCCGGTCGTCGTGTGCATCAGGGCCACAGCCACCAGACGATCAGGCCGCCGAAGACGACCCACTGGATCGCGTAGTAGGCAAAACGGCTCTTCGCCTTGATGCGCTTGCCGAACATGCGCACCTGCTGCACGTAGGCAAACAGCCGGTTGATGCCGCCGGTCTTGTCGGTGTCCGAGTTGGGCGCGGACGCCGCGCGGATCAGCGTGTTGCTGATGAAGTGGTTGAACCAGCGGGCCACCGGGTTGTTCAGCGGCCGCTCGACGTCGCAGAACAGGATGATGCGCATCGTGTCCGACTGGTTCTCGGCGTAGTGCAGGTAGGTCTCGTCGAAAATGACGCCCTCGCCGTCGCGCCAGCTGTAACGCTCGCCGTCCACGGAGATGTAGCAGTTGTCCGTATTGGGCGTCACCAGACCCAGGTGGTAGCGCACCGATCCGGCGAACGGGTCTCGGTGCGTCACCAGCCTCCCACCGGGCGGCAGCGCCGCGAACATCGCGGCCTTCACGGTCGGGATGCGCTGCAGCAGCTCGGTCGTCACAGGGCACAGCTCCTTCGCAGATGCGTGCGCGTCGTCGTACCACTTCAGATGGAAGCGCGTCCAGCCAGTCTTGAAGAAGCTGTTGAAGCCGGCGTCGTTGTACTTGTCGCTCTTCTTGATCTCGCCGGCGTTGGCCAGCAGATGCGCCTCGGCGCGGATGTCTTGCCAGTGGTCCTGCAGCAGCTTCAGCTCCGGAAAGCCCGACACCGGCAGGTAGGGCTTGGCGGGCAGCCTGCTGAACAGGTACATCAGGCAGTTGATTGGCGCCATGAAGGTGGAGTGGTCCGTCAACTGGCGGAAGAACCGCAGGCGCACCTTGCCGCGGAAATGCACGTACATCGTGCAGCCGATGAAGATCGCGACGATGGCGATCTTGATGTAGGGAATGTCGGTCATGGGGCGTAGAAGTCCGGGTCGCCGGGCGGGCGCGACTTGAAGCGCTTGTGCAGCCAGAAGTACTGGTGCAATTGTCGACGCGCTTGACGCTCGATGACGGCGTTCATGCGTGTCGCGTCGGCGACCACATCGGCGCTGGGGAAGTTATCCAGCGGCGCCTCGATAACCAGCGTGTAGCCATCGGCCTCGCGCCGCGGGTAGCAGGGCAGCACCGTGGCGTTGCCCACGGCCGCCATGCGTGACAGCCCGGCGATGGTGGCGGCCGGCACGCCGAAGAAGGGCACGAACACCGAGTCGCGGTGCCCGAAGTCCTGGTCAGGCAGGTAGTACAGCCGGTAGCCGTCGCGCAGCGCGCGCAGCGTGGGCCGCGTACCCTGTTGGCGCGCGAAGATGATGCCGGTACCGAAGCGCAGACGCTTGGCGCGGAAGAAGGCGTCCAGCCAGGGATCCTTCTGCACCGAGTAGATGCTGACGACCGGCGTCTCCAGCGAGATGCGCAGTCCGGCCAGGTCCAGTCCGGTGAAGTGCGGCATCATCAGGATGACGTTGCGGCCGTCGAGCGCTTTCAGGTGATCCAGACCCTCGATGCGCATCAGCCGCTTCAGCCGCTCGCGCGACGCGAACCAGCCGTAGCCGTACTCCAGGAGCATCTGCACCATCGCGACGAAATGGGCGCGCAGCAGGCCCTGGCGTTCGGACTCCGGCATGTCGGGCAGGCACAGCCGCAAGTTGACCGTGCCGATGTGGCGGCGTGATGTGGGCAGCAGGTATATCAAGCTGCCCAGCAGCCAGCCCAGCCCCGAAATCACGCGGAACGGCAGCCAGCTGAGCAGCCAGACCAGGCCGACCAGCAGCCTCACGCCCACACGCCCACCCCGGAGTCATCCATGCACACCATCGTCCGCACCCAACTTTTGTTCTGGGGCGGCATCGTAGTGGTAACTGCCTGTGCGGATCGCCGTAAGGCGTCTGGGCACCCGGGTCGCTGAACCGTGCTGCGCGCGCGGGTGCGCTGGCGTGCCGGTGAACTTGCGACCTGGATCAGGGTAGACCCGGTCGGTGCGGGATGAATGGTATCGGTACCATGGATATGGTAACCATATCAATAGTCAGGAGACATCGTGAATCTGAAGTCTTGCTTTGTCGCCTCGGTGGCGCTGTTCCTCTCAGCCGCGTGGGGCGCCGCGAGTGCGCAGTCGGAGAAGCCACCAATGCCGGCCACTTTCGACAATCCAGTCGTCAGCGGCTTCGCGTCGGACCCCAGCGTTTGCCGGGCTGGTGACGACTATTACCTCGTCACCAGCACCTTCGAGTACCTGCCGGGGCTGCCCGTCTATCACAGCAAGGATCTGGTGCACTGGCGGCTGGTGGGCAACGCGTTGTCGCGCCCCGGGCAGTTGACCTTCGAGGGCCGCAAGAGCTCGCAGTCCATCTTTGCCCCCACCATCCGCTGCGAGCCGGGTCGGTTCTACATCGTGACCACCGACGTGGGCGGCATCGGCAACTTCTTTCTGACCGCCACGGACCCTGCGGGCGAGTGGTCGGACCCGGTGCGGCTGCCGGAGTCTGAGTTCGGCATGGACCCCTCGTTCTTCTTCGACGACGACGGCACGGTCTACTACACGCGCCACGGTGGAGGTCGCAACGGCGGCGTCTACCAGGCGCGGGTCGATGTGAAGGCGGGCAAGCTGCTGGACAAGCCCCGGCTGATCTGGAGCGGCATGGGCGGGATCTGGCCCGAAGGTCCGCATCTGTACAAGCGCGAGGGCTGGTACTACATCATGATCGCCGAGGGCGGTACGTCGTACGACCACCGCATCACCATGGCGCGTTCGCGTTCACCGTGGGGGCCGTTCGAGCCGCATCCCGACAACCCCGTGCTGACGCACCGCCACCAGCCCGACAGCCCGTTCCAGGCGCTGGGCCATGCGGACCTCGTAATGACACCCAAGGGTGACTGGTGGGCGACGTTGCTAGCCATCCGCCCGCAGCAGGCTGCCGGTGGTCGCCACCATCACATCGGCCGTGAGACGCTGCTGTCGCCGGTGCATTGGCGCGCGGACGGCTGGCCCGAATTCGGCCAGCAGGGCGTGCTGGCGCAACCGCAGCCCACCCGTGGCCTGCCGGACTGGGCGCCCTGGCCGGCTGCGCCGGTCCGCGAGACCTTTGCGGCGCAGCGGCGGCTGCCACCGCACTGGACCTTCCTGCGGACCTACGCACCGGGCCAGTGGTCATTGACGGAGCGCCCGGGGCAGTTGCGGCTGACCGGCGCGCGCATCGGGCTCGACGTCGTGGGCACGCCCAGCTTCATCGGCCGGCGCCAGGAGCGCCTGAATCAACGCTTCGCGACGCAGCTCGACTTCCAGCCCGGCGACGCGGGCGATGCCGCCGGCGTGGCGCTGCGGATGAACGAGTCTCACCACGCGCTGCTGCGCATCAGCGGCGGCATGGGCGGCACGGAGCGGCGCGTCGAATGCGTGCAGCAGTTGGGCGGCAAGGCGCGCGTGCTGGCGTCGGCTCCTGCACCCGCGGGCGCGCTGCAGTTGCAGGTGCTGGCCGACCCGCGCCAGTACGCGCTGGCCTGGCGTGGCGCAGAGGGAGCCGACGGCGCTGCCCGGTGGCAGGCCTTGTGCAGCATTCCCACGCACGAGCTGTCCACTGAGACGTCCACCGGCTTTACTGGCGTCTATATGGGCCTGTACGCCGTCAGCGCCACGGCGCGTGCGGCGACGGCGGACTTCAGCTGGGTGGATTTCGAAGCTCTCGGCCCCTGACCGACGCGCGGTGGGGCATGGCAAGAACGCCACAGCCGCCGTTTGGATCGGGAAAACCATAGTCCCGTGGTAGCGGTCTCAAACTAGACTGAAATGATTGCGTTACCAATCATTTGGTCTAACTACCAGACCTGCTTAAGCCGTGTTCTCGGCACGCGGTGCGCAACAAGACCCGAGAAGATCCACAAAAGGAGACAAGAGTGAACGCTGATTCGAAGGGCGCGGCGCAACGCCGCATGACCGTGGCACGCGATGTTTTCGCAACCACCATGCTGGCCAGCTTGATCGCTGGCGCGTACGCGCAAGGGGTGACGCCGCCCGCCGACGCCGCATCTGCGGCGGCCGCGGCGAAGGGCAAGACGCTGGAGACGGTCACCGTGACCGGCTACCGCAGCTCGCTGGCCAACGCCGCCCGCGAGAAGCGCGACGACATCGGCCTGAGTGAAACGGTGTTCGCCGAAGACATCGGCAAGTTCCCCGACTCCAGCATTGCCGACTCGCTGTCGCGCGTGCCCGGCGTGCGCGTCAACCGCGCCACCATCGACGGCGAGGGGCTCAACATCTCCATCCGCGGCATGGGCGCAAACTTCACCCGCGTACTGCTGAACGGCGCGCCCATGGCCTCGGCCTCGGCCGGCCACTGGGGCGGCACGATCAGCGCGAACCGCGAAGTCGACATGGACTTCCTGCCTTCCGAGCTGTTCCGCAGCGCCACCGTCTACAAGAGCCAGCGTGCCAGCGTGCTGGAAGGCGGCATCGCCGGCACCGTGGACATGCGCAGCGTGCGCCCGTTCGACAAGCAAGGCTTCCGCTCGGCGGTCACGCTCAGCGGCAACTACCGCGATCAAGTCGGCAAGTGGAGCGACACCGGCTCTGCGCTGGTCAGCAACACGTGGCGCACCAACACGCTGGGCGACTTCGGCGTGCTCGTGGGGGCGGCCTGGGGGCACACCCAGTACAGGACCACCGGCTTCCAGACGGTGGACATGCGCAACTTCCAGCTGAAATCCTTCCAGGCGCTGGCCAGCGACAATCCGAACAACACCGGCGGCGGCTCGCAGTCCACGCCGGACACGGTGCCATCCGGCCTGGCGCTGAGCGCGCTGCCGGACTATGCGCGCACCATCCTGGGCACACCCGGCGCGCAGATCAACCGCGACATGCTGCTGGCGCTGAACCCCGGCGCCAACATCAAGCAGATCGACAACGCGCTGATGGGCCGCCTGGGCCGCCACATCAGCTACGAGGGCGAGCGCGAACGCGCCAGCGGCATCGTCAGCCTGCAATGGCGCCCCAACGAGAAGTGGGACATCTACCTGGACATGCTGGGCGCGCAGAAGTCCAACCAGATGGTCTACAACGGCATGAACGCCGGCACGCGCGCCAACACGCCCATCCCCGTGGGCATGGAGTTCGACCGCAGCGACTGCACCAGCGGCTGCGTGCTGACCAAAGCCACGTTCGCCAACACCTTCTGGTCGCTGGAATTCCGGCCCATGGAGGAAAAGACCAAGTTCTGGAGCTTCAACCCCGGCTTCGAAGTGCGGCCCAGCGATGACTTGACCATCGACGCCCACCTCAACCTGACCTACAGCGACTTCTACCGCGACATGCCGACGGTGCTGCTCGCCACGCGGTCGCCCAACTCCGTCATCACCTACGACAACTCCCGCCCCGGCGAGATCCCGCGCTACAGCGGCAACCTGAACATCAACGACCCGGCCAACTTCGGCTGGTACCAAGCCGGGCAGGGCCTGTCGGGCTTGCGCATGGACCTCTATGACCGTCGCAACACCACCAGTGGCGGCCGGCTCAACGCCAAGTGGGGCGACGAGACGCTGAACCTCAAGGTCGGTGTCGCCGTCGACGACATCGAGCGGCGCTACCGCAGCTATTCGGTGGCCGACGCCTGGATGAACGTGACCTGCGGCGGCAACATGAACTACCGCTTCTTCCAGCCCAACACCCAGCTGCAAACGCCCGGCTGCGATGGCCGCACCACCACCGGTGCGCTGCCCGCCACCGCGTACCCCGGCTTCGGCCAGGGCGTGACGAGCGGCGTCACGACGCCGCTGGCCTACCTGGGGTCCGTCATTCCCAACGCGCGGGTGCCCGAGTACGCGATGGCCTCCAGCCAGGGCTTCATCACGGTCAACTGGGACAAGTTCGCGAAGGACACTGACTACGGCTACTTCCGCGACAACATCCGCCGCGGCTTCGGCAACGGCAGCGGTGGATACATCCGCGAGAACGTCTACGGGGCCTATGCCGAGGTCACCGGCATACTGCGGCCGCTGGGCCGCACGCTGCGCTACAACGCTGGCCTGCGCTATGCGGAAACGCAGCAGACCATCGGCGAGGTCGTCACGCAGGCCGACCCGCGCAACGCGGCGCTCGGCAACCTCAACGGCGCCCGCTACGACGATCTGACGCTCTGGAACTACGAGTCGACGACGTACACCAACATGATGCCGTCGGCCTCGCTGGCCTACAACATCACGCCCAGCCTGATCGCCCGGGCGTCGGCCTCCAAGTCGATGACGCGCGCCAACCCGGCGGACCTGCGCCAGACCCGGCTGACCATCGGCGACCAGGGCGCGCGCCAGGGCAACCTGACCAATCCCAAGCTGCAGCCGTTCAAGTCCAACAACTTCGATCTGGCGCTGGAGTACTACATGACGCGCGAAGCCTACGTGGCGTTGAGCGCGTTCGGCAAGGACCTGACCGGTCGCCCGGCGAACCGCGTCGTCAGCTACACGCTGGCGCAGCTGGATGCGCTGTACGGCGAGGTCGGGTTGACGGATGCACAGACGCAATCCGTCACCGCCAGCGGCGGACGGGACCGCCACATCGTGGAGATCACCGAACCTTTCAACATCGCCACCAAGCTCAAGGTGCGCGGTGCCGAGCTGACCTGGCAGCAGCCGCTGGACTTCCTGCCGGTCAAGGGCTTCGGTTTCACCGCCAACTACACGTACACCAAGCAGACCGACACGCTGCCCAACGCGTTGCCGGTGGCCGGTGTGCCGCCGCGCACCAACAACCTGACGCTGTACTACGAGCGCAATGGCTACAGCTTCCGGGTCTCTCGCCAGTACCAGTCGGAGCACATCGTCGGTTCCAGCGTGGGGCTGTCCACGCCCGGCGCCTACATGTGGAGCACCGCGCGCACACAGATCGATGCCTCCGCCGGCATCAACTTCAAACAGGCCTTCGGCTTCAAGTACGACACCAGCCTGAACTTCAGCGTCTGGAACGCCACCGATGCCATCAGCCGCACCTGGGTGCAGTTCCCCGGCGCCGTGTTCGACGAGTACAAACCGGGCCCGAGCTACAACGTGTCGATGCGCGCCGCGTTCTGACGGTCATTGAGGCTGCTGGCACTCCGGCAGCCGCCAACAGCAACGCCCCGGCATACCGGGGCGTCTCTCATGCAGGTGCCGCCAGCGTCAGCGGCGATCGCTGAACAGGAACGCGTCCACGTCCATCTGCCCGCCTGTGGCGCCGGGGTTGAAGCAGAAGAGGGCGTACTGCGGCCCTTGGAAGGTGCCGGTGCGCCAGTCGTAGATCAAGGCGAACTCGTCGCCCAGCGTCTGCCACCGGCCGTCCACCGACCAAGACAGCCGGCCGCGCTCGCGCGTGAAGTCCAGCTCCGTGCGCAGCAGCACGCGCGGGCCGGGCAGTGCGGCGCGGGCTGGGTGTTCAATTGGCAGTTCGGTCTGCGGCTTGCCGTCGCCCTGGTCGACCTGGCCACCCATCTCCAGCTGCAGGCTGCCATCGTCCAGCCGCGTCGCGGCGATGTGCGCGTTGACCTTGCCGATGACACCGAAGCCGCAGTGGTCGCCTCGCACCAGGCCTTGGAGGTCCAGTGCCACGTCGGCGCGGCTGTAGGAGCCCTGGCCCTTTTGCGTCAGTGTGTTGCGGGCGCTCCAGAACGTGGTGGCCCGCGTCGCCTGCAGGCGCAGGAAGCCGGGGCGGGCGGCCAGCGACCAGCGGCTGTCGTCGGGGTTGTGGTTCCACGCCCATTGCAGGCCCAACTGCGGCGCATCGAACTCGTCGGACGTGGCGGGCTGCTGCGGCGCCTGGCCCTGCACCGGCTTGCGCGCGACGGCCGGCACGCGGCCTGGCGCTTCGGGCGTGCCCCAGACGGGCCAGTCGTCCTTCCAGAAGATGGGGCTGAGGTTGGTGATGCGGCCGATGCTGGGTTTGTCCTGCATGACGAAGCCCCACCAGCGGCCGTCGGCCAGGTCCACGATGGCACCCTGGTGGCCGCCGGTCTGCGCGCTGTTGATGGACGGGATGGTCTCCCACGGCCCGGTCAGCGCACGGGCGCGCGAGATCGTCATCGCGAGGCGGCGCGGCACGGCGTTGAACAGGTAGTACCAGTCGCCGCGGCGGACGAGCTTGGAGCCCTCGGCGCCCGGGATGTGGTGGATCTTGCGGGCCTGCGTCACCGTCGTCAGGTCCGGGCTCAGCGACAGCAGCGTCACCGTGCCGTCGCTGCCGATGGCAGTGGCGATGTAGGCGCTGCCGTCGGTGTCGAAAAACAGGCCGGGGTCGAAGGCCGCGCGATCCAGCGCGTGGCAGCGCCACGGGCCGGCCACGTCGGCGGCGCGGCAGATGCGCGTGTGCTGGCCCACCATTGTGAACGCAATGATGAACTGCCCGTCATGAAAGCGCAGGCTGGGCGCAAACACGCCGCGCCGGTAGACGCTGCCGCCCTTCAGGTCGAACGCCGGGCCACCTTCCAGCCGCGGCAGCACGTGGCCGGCGATGCGCCAGTTGACGAGGTCGCGCGAGTGCAGGATGCGCAGCCCCGGCGAGTTGGCGAAGGTGGTGGTGGCGAAGTAGAAGTCCTCGCCGACGCGGATGATGTCCGGGTCCGGGTAGTCGGCGTTCAGCGGCGGGTTGGTGTAGCTGCCGTCGCCATTGTCGGACTGCCAGGCCGGGGCTGGCGGCGAGGCGAGGCACAGGCCGGCTGCGCACAGGGCGGCCGCCAGTCGAGTGGCTGTCATGGGAGGTTGTCCTTCAAGTAGATCTCGATGCGGATGGGCTCGACGTCTGCGAGTTCGCGCTGGCGGGTCAGCCGCGCCAGCGCCAGCCGGCAGGCCGCACGCGCCTCCTGCATGGCGGACTGGCCGATCACCGCGCTCGCGCTACCGTCCAACAGCGCGGCACGCGTGTGCGGCGTCAGCTCATGGCAAACCCAGGCCAGCCGGCCCGCGGCGCCGGACGTCTTCAGCGCCTGGTGAATGCCGTCGTTGCCGGCGCCGATGCTGTAGAGCCCGACCAGCCGGGGCTGCTGTGCCAACAGCGCAGCGGCCAGCGGCTGCGCCGCCTCTGGCCGGTCCTTGCACTCCAGCGGCGGCAGCAACTGCAGCTGCGGATGCTCTGCCGCCATTGCGTGCTGGAAGCCGTGCAGCCGCTGCGCATGGTCTTGCAGCGAATGCGAGCCCATGACGATGCCCACCGGCCCGCGGCAGGCGCCAACGAAGCGGCCCAGCAGTGCGCCGGCCGTGCGGCCAGCGGCACGGTTGTCGATGCCGACGAAATGGCTGCGCGCGCGCGCCGCGATGTCGGACACCAGCGTCACGACGCTGGTGCCGTCGAAAGCCATGCGTTCCACGGCTTCGCGCACGAGTGGGTGGTCCTGCAGCATCAGCACCACCGCGTCGTACTGGCCGCGCAGCCGCCTGACCGCTGCGGAAGCAGCCGCCGGCGAGAAGGCGTCGGTGGTGCGTATCTCCACGCGGGCGCGCTGCTCGGCGAGCCACGGCGTCAGCGCGTGCAGTGCCTCGCGCAGTTGATCGACAAAGCAGTTCTGCCCGGCCGGCAGCAGGAAGCACAGCAGCCACCCACCGCCGCGCGGCAGCGGCATGGCAGGGTCGTGGTGGCGCTGCGTCAGCCGCGTCACCGCCTCCTGCACGCGCTGCAGCGTGCGTGGGCTGACACCGGGCCGGTGGTTCAGCGCGCGGTCCACCGTGGCCAGGCTCACGCCGGCCTCACGCGCCACGTCGTGCAGCCGCGCCCGCAGGTCGGGCAGAAGGAGAGGGGGTGGAGGAGCCATTTCGAGCCGCCGGCGATGCGGTGGAGTGGCCCGGCTCAGCGGCCCTGCGGTCACCTGGCCGGGTGGGGAAGCCGCACGCGCTCCACGTCATGCGCAGCGTTGTCTCTTCGTTATTGGTATCGCTATCATAGGTATCTACCAGCACGTGCCTGCTGGCGTTTCCACTTAGGCTGACGGGCTTGAATGTAGATTTTGAGAACGTTACCAACGACCGCAGGAGACTCAAGGATGTACGACAACCCCTGGCGGCGCACGGCGACTGCGTTGGCCCTGTGCCTGGCCGTGGCCTTGCCGGCCTTGGCGCGCGAGCGCATCGACTTGTCAGCAGGCTGGCGCTTCCACCGCAGCGACCCGGCCGGCGCAACGGCGCGGCTGATGTATGACGTGCGCCCGGAGGTGCAAGCGTCGGCGGACGGCAAGGTGGCCGATGCCCGGCCCGACGAAGCCGTGCGGACCCAGGCCGGCACGCAAGACCGCGTGCTCAAGCCCTGGGTGCTGCCGAGCGCCAACCCCTTCATCAAGGATCCCGCCCAACGCCATCGCCGACCCGAGGGCCACCTGGGCAGCGATGTCGACTTCGTGCGGCCCGGCTTCGACGACAGCGGTTGGCAGGCCGTCACGCTGCCGCACGACTGGGCCATCGCCGGCCCCTTCCTGCAGACCGGCCCGTACGGCGGCATGGGCCGGCTGCAGACCTGGGGCCCGGTCTGGTATCGGCGCACGCTGGACATCCCGGAGGCGGACCGCGGCCGCTCGCTGTTCCTGGACGTCGACGGCGCCATGTCTCATGCCACCGTGTGGCTCAACGGCAAGCTGGTGGGCGGCTGGCCTTATGGCTACAACTCGTTCCGGCTGGACGTGACGCCCTGGGCCCAACCGGGCGGCGCCAACCAGTTGGTCATTCGGCTGGACAACCCGCCCGAGTCGGCGCGCTGGTATCCGGGGGCAGGCCTGTACCGCAAGGTCTGGCTGACCAAGACCGCGCCGCTGCATGTGGCTCACTGGGGCACGCGCATCACGACGCCCCAGGTGGCGGCCGGGCAGGCCACGGTGGAGGTGGAGGTGCGCGTCGACAACGACGGCGCCGCGCCCGCGCGTGTGGACGTACAGACCGAGATCTTTGCGCTGGACGCGGATGGGAAACCGATGGGTGACGCCGTCGCCACGAGCCTGCAGCCGGCGCTCGCGGTGCCGGCGGGCGGGCAGGGCGTCGCCGCCCTGGCGATGCGCATCGCGAAGCCGCGCTTGTGGGGCCCGAGGCCGCAGCAGCAACCCCACCGCTATGTCGCTGTGACGCGGCTGTCCAGCAAGGCCGGCGTGATCGACCGCTACGAGACGCCCTTCGGTATCCGCACGCTGCGCTTTGACGCCAACACCGGCCTGCATGTCAACGGCCAGCCGGTGAAGCTGCAGGGCGTCAACCTGCACCACGACCTGGGCGCTTTGGGCGCCGCCTTCAACGTGCGGGCCGCCGAGCGACAGCTGCAGATCATGCAGGCGATGGGTGCGAATGCCGTGCGCATGTCGCACAACCCGCCGGCCCGCGAGTTCCTTGAGCTGTGCGACCGCATGGGCCTGCTGGTGGTGGATGAAATCTTCGACAGCTGGGAGCGCAAGAAGACGCCGCTGGACTTCCACCTGATCTTCCCGGACTGGCACGACGCCGACCTGCGGGCCATGCTGCGCCGCGACCGCAACCACCCGTCCATCATCATGTGGAGCATCGGCAACGAGGTGGGCGAGCAGTACACCGACCAGGCCGGCGCGGCGATAGCCCGCCGCTTACACGCCATCGCCCGTGAGGAAGACCCCACCCGGCCCACGACGACGGCAATGAACTTCGCCAAGTCCGACATGCCGCTGCCGGCTGAGGTGGACGTCATCAGCCTGAACTACCAGGGCGAGGGCATAAGGCAAGACCCCGAGTTCATCGGCACCGACCGTATCCGCACGCCGCCGCAATACCCCAACTTCCACGCCAGGTTCCCGGACAAGCTCATCCTCAGCAGCGAGACAGCCTCTGCGTTCAGCAGCCGCGGCGTTTACCTGTTCCCGGTCACGCCGGCCAGTAGTTCCATCACGCGCGATGGCCGCGGCGGCGACAGCCAAGCGCTGCAGGTCAGCGGCTACGAGCTGTACGCGGTGGACTTCGGCGCCTCGGCCGACAAGGTCTTCGCCGCGCTGGACGCCCATCCTTACGTCGCCGGCGAGTTCGTCTGGACCGGCTTCGACTACCTGGGCGAGCCCACGCCCTACTACGCAGCGCGCAGCTCTTACTCTGGCATCGTGGACCTGGCCGGCTTCCCCAAGGACCGCTTCTACCTGTACCAGTCGCGCTGGCGGCCCGACCTGCCCATGGCCCACCTGCTGCCGCACTGGACCTGGCCGGATCGCGTGGGCCAGGTCACGCCGGTCCACGCCTTCACCAGCGGCGACGAAGCCGAGTTGTTCCTGAACGGCCGGTCACTCGGCAAGCGGAAGAAGGCGACGGGCCAGTACCGGCTGCGTTGGGACGAGGTGGTCTACGAGCCCGGCGAGCTGACGCTGCAGGCCTACAAGGACGGCATGCCCTGGGCCACGGCCACCGTCGCCACCGCGGGCGCGGCCACGGCGCTGGCGCTACAGGCCGACCGCAGCCGGATCATGGCTGACGGCAGCGACCTGAGCTTTGTCACGCTGCGCGTCACGGATTCGACCGGACGCACTGTGCCGCGCGCCGACACGCGCATCCGTTTCAGCATTGACGGCCCCGGCGACATCGTCGCCACCGACAATGGCGACGCGACCAGCTTCGAGCCGTTCCCGTCACCCCACCGTCGTGCCTTCAGCGGCCAGGCGCTGGCCATCGTGCGCGGCCGGGTGGGCACCGCCGGCACGCTGGTGGTGCGCGCGCAGGCAGACGGCCTGGCACCGGCCGAGATCACCCTGCACACCAAGCGGGAGGGGCGCTGACTGCGATGCGCAGCAGCGCGTCGAGGGCCTGCCGATGAATGCTGCAAGCGTCGGGCAAACGCCAAGGACCGCGCTGTCCAGTCGCGCTACAGTCTGCTGGTGATTCTTCAACCAATAAATGTTAGCGAAATCATTTCCCTGCGCACGGCGCAGGCCGAAGTGAACCTGCGAGGTCGACATTGAACCCACCCCTGCGTCAGCGGCGTCGCACCAAGCTGGCGACAATTGCCGACGTTGCCGAGCTGGCCGGCGTGTCGCCGATGACCGTGTCGCGCGTCGTCAATGGCGAGGACAACGTGCGTCCCGGCACGCGCGACAAAGTGCGCGCAGCGTTGGACACGTTGAACTACCAGAACCACCCGATACCGCGCCGGGTATTGGACGCGGACACGATCAGCATCGGCATGGTCTATCACGACCCCAGCGTGGGCTACCTGAGCGACTTCCTGATCGGACTGCTCAACAAGGCCAGCCTGCGCCACGTGCACCTGGACGTGCAGCGCTGCGAGGCCCGCGACGACGAACAACGGCAGGTCGCCACCCTGCTGGCTGGCGGTGTGGACGGCCTCATCCTGGCGCCCCCCTTCTGCGACGCCGAACCGCTGCTGCAGATGGCCATCGACAGCGGCAAGCTGGCCGTCGCGGTGTCTAGCGGGCGCCCGCACCCCAAGCTCAGTGCCGTGGGCATCGACGACCACCGCGCCGCCTATGAAATGACGCGCCACCTGCTGCAGTTGGGCCACCAGCGGTTGGGCTTCGTCATCGGCGACCGGCATCAGCGCTGCAGCGAGCGGCGGCTGGCCGGCTTTCATGCGGCGCTGCGCGACGCCGGCATGGATCCCGCCCAGGTGGCGCTGACTGCCCAGGGCGACTTCAGCTACCGCTCCGGCTTGGACGCGGCCGAGGAGTTGCTCTCGGCCCCGCAGCGCCCCACGGCCCTGTTCGCCAGCAACGACGACATGGCCGCCGCCGCCGTGGCCATCGCCCATCGCCAGGGGCTGGACGTGCCCAGCGACCTGACCGTAGTCGGTTTCGACGACGCGCCGCTGGCCACGACCATCTGGCCCGAGCTGACCACCATCCGCCAGCCCATCACGCAGATGGCAGGCGCGGCGGTGGATCTGCTCGTGCGCCACATCCGCGCGCGCCGCGCCGGCGAGCCGCTGCCTTGCGAGCACGTACTGGTCGCCCACGAGCTGATACGCCGGCAGTCCGACGCCGCGCCGCGCTCCCGCCCGCCGCTGCGCCTGAGCGCCGCAGGTTGATGTGCCGCGGGTTGAGGCGCCACGGCGCCCTCAACGGAACAGGCGCTGCGAGAACCAGTAGAGATCCTGCTTCCACTGCGCGGCGTCGTGCCCGTGGGCGGGAACGTGCCAGACGTGCGGCAGTCCCTCGGCCTTCAGATAGGCGTGCACGCCCTGACTGACGCGCAGCAGCCCGTCCTGGCTGCCGCAGGACAGCCACAACAACTTCAGCTCCCGCGCCGCGGCAGGCACGGGTAGCAGCTCGGCCGGCGCCCGGGTGTTGGGCGCCGCGGAGAAGCCGCCGACCCAGGCGAAGCGGTCGATGTGAGCCAGGCCGAAATTCAGCGCTTGGCCGCCGCCCATGGACAAGCCTGCCAGCGCGCGACCGTCGCGATCCGTGCGGGTGCGGTAGCGAGACTCGATGGCCGGGATCACGTCGTCCAGCAGGTCCCGCTCGAAGCGTGCGAACGCCGGCGCAGCCGCGAACACGTTGCCCTCGGGACGGTCGTTGGGCTGGGCGCGGCCATTGGGCATCACGACGATCATGGGCTCCGCCCGGCCGTCGGCGATCAGGTTGTCCAGCAGCACCTCCGGTGCGGCAAAGCGCTGCCACTCGGTCTCATCGCCGCCGATGCCGTGCAGCAGGTACAGCACCGGATACGCGCGCTGCGCGTCGTAGCCTTGCGGGGTGTAGACCTGCATGCGGCGGCGCGTGCCCACGGTTTTCGAGTCGTACCCGACCATCTCCAACCGGCCCTGGGCGACGCCGGCGCGGCGCCGGTCCCACCCTTCGGGCGGCGAGGCGAAGGCAGGCTTGTCGTCCGCATTCAGGGTGATGGCCCAGCTCATGGGGCCGGCCGGTGCCGACGCCCCCTGCGCGACAACACCAGCCGCCAGGCACGACCCCAGCAGGGTCAGCAACAGTCTCTTCATCGCAAGTCCGGCAGTTCGTCGGCGCATGCTAGGCGAGGGCGCGCGACTCAGCGATCACATCCGGCGCGGTGGCGATGCCACTTCGTTCATCGCCCACCCCGGCCTGGGGTGCTTGCAGACCCGGCTGAGGGAGTCGATCCACATCCGCTATCGCTTCACGCCGAAATGTGATCGCAGGTACTGAACCCCCTTCCTAACATCGGGCTGCCCCGAAGAGGTACCGCCACCAACAAGGAAGGCCATGACGACAGACGCAGAAAAAAAAGGTGCTCCCAGGTCAGCCACCGTCTTCGACGTGGCGCGCCTGGCCGGCGTGTCGGCGATGACGGTGTCGCGGGTCATCAATGGCGAATCTACCGTGCGGCCCGGCACGCGGGCGAAGGTGCAGGCGGCCGTGGCGGCGCTGAACTACATGCCCAATCCGGCAGCCCGCAAGCTCGCCGGTTCACGTCCCATCCTGATCGGCATGCTGTACAGCGATCCGCGCGCCGGCTACCTGAACGGATTCTTGCTGGGGCTGCTGAGCAAGACGAGCCTGCGGCATGTGCAGCTCAATGCCCGGTACTGCGCGTCTGCCAATGCCGGCGAGGCGGCCGTGGCCGAGATGATCGCCAGCGGCATCGACGGGTTCATCCTGCCGCCCCCGTTTTGCGAGGCGCCCGCCATCCTGCAGCAGGTGGCCCGCAGCGGCATGCCCGCGGTGGCGGTGTCGGCCGGGGTGCCGTCGGCCCATCTGTACAGCGTCGGTATCGATGACTACAAGGCCGCCTATGACTTGACGCGGCATCTGCTGTCGCTGGGGCACCAGAAGCTGGGCTTCATCAAAGGCGACCCGGGCCAGAGCTGCAGCGATCGACGCCTGGCGGGCTTCTGCGCCGCAGTCGCCGATGCAGGGCTCGACATCGATGCCGACGCGCGCATCGCGCCCGGCATGTACTCCTACCAGTCCGGGCTGGACGCCGCCGAGCACCTGCTGGCGGCAGGCCCTAACCGGCCGTCCGCCGTCTTTGCCAGCAATGACGACATGGCCGCCGCCACGGTCGCCGTGGCGCAGCGGCTGGGCATGTTCGTGCCAAGCGATCTGACCGTCGTCGGCTTTGACGATGCCCCGCTGGCCACGACGATCTGGCCCGAGCTGACGACAATCCGGCAACCCATCGGCGACATGGCCAGCGCCGCCGTGGACCTGTTGGTGCGGCACATCCGCGCCTGGCGCAACGGCGTGCGCCTGCCGGTCAGCCAGTCGCTGATGGACTACACGCTGGTGCGGCGCCAATCAGATGCCGCCCCCAAGGTGCGCCCGGCAATACGCCTGAGCATCGTGGCCTGAGGGCCACCCGCCCGCTGGTCATCCGCGCCTGTGCCCGCCGCAGGCCTGCTGCTCCCCCCGTAAACCAGTAGCAGGCTTCGCAGCATCCCTGAGATTCCGCCCGGCGCGCAGCAGGACAAATTCGTCCTGGCCCGCTCCACCAGCCTCCATGCCGCCTGCAGCCGAGGCCTCACACCGCCTGCTGAGACAAATCCGCCCTCGCCAAGCGCCTCCCTAGAAACCACAGACTTCAAGCGCGACAGGCACTTGCACGTACTGCCGCGTGTGGCACCGCAATTGCAATGAACAGGTCACGACCTCCGAAGGGGCAGCCATGCCCATGGATCCCGACGTCATGACCATCGTTTCCCACCTGTCCCGCTACTGGCGCCAGCACCCCGACGCCTGTGACACTGCCGAAGGCATCGCGCGCTGGTGGATCGACGTGGAGCCGCAGCCCGTGCCCGCGACGCTGGTGGAAGGCGCGCTGGGATGGATGTCGGCCTGTGGCGTCGTCGAGGCGCTGCAGGCGGCCGACGGCCGCGTGCGTTACCGGCGCGTCAGCACCGATGCCGCCCTCGGCGCGCGGCTCGATGCGCTGGTCGACAACCCGCAGTCGGTGCTGCCCACCGGCAAGCCCCGCGTGCACTGACATGGCCACCGTTTCCGCCATCCACGCCCTCACCAGTGGCCTCGCGCAGTTGCTGTCGCGCGCCTACCAGCTGAGGCCGGTGGCGGGCATCACGTGCAAGTTCGAGCCGCTGGGCATGTCGGACTTCAAGAAGCTGGACGGTCAGGACACCAAGGTCAGCATCGTGCTGTACCGCATCTCGCACAACGAGCATCTGCGCAACCGGCCGGCGGCCACGCTGCCCACTGGCAAGCCTGTGCCAATGACCGTCAACCTGCACATGCTCGTCACCGTGTGGGCCGACTCGGCGCTGCGCGAGCAGAGCCTCATCGCCTGGACGTTGCGCGAGCTGCACATGCGGCCGGTGATGGACAGGAGCGTCTTCGCAGACATCGGCGGCTTCGGGGTCGGAGACCTCATCACGCTCGCCCCCGAAGAACTCTCGCTCGACGACCTGAGCAAGCTCTGGCAGGTGCTGGTGCCACCGCTGCGGCCGTCGCTGGGCTATGTGGCGCGCAACGTGATGATCGACATCGACACTCAACCCGATGCCGAACGCGTGGTCGCCACGCGCTTCCAGCTCGGCGACGACGTCGCGGGTGGCGGGGAGAGCGCGTCGTGATCGAGACCCTCGACCGCCGGGTCTTCGGTGCCATAGAGTTTGTCGACGACGTCACCGACGCCCGCGTGCTGGCGCCGCTGCACGTGGAGGCGCCAGGCTTGGGCCTGCTGCGCAACGGCAGCGGCTTCTACGTCATTCGCCACTTCGACGACCATGAGGCCTACACCCGCGCGTTCGACGGCGCACCGGCCGACCCGCCGCGCACCGACGTGGCGATGACGGTGCACGACCCCGCGCATCGCTACCTGCCGCGCGGCTTCACTGTCGCGCTGCCGCGCCTGCTGCGCAAGCCGACATCGACGGTCCCCGAGGCCGACAACGCGGTCACGCCCGTGCAGGTGCGCCTGCACCCGGCGGCATCCCAGCACTTGCGCGCCACCTGGGCGGCGCTGCGGCTGCGCGTGGTGGTCGATGCCGGCGGGCCCGAGGTGGGCCTGGCCAACGTGCTGGTCGAGGCGACGCCGGCCGTCGCCGGCCTGACCGTGCATCGCACCATGACCGACGCCCATGGCGAGGCTCTCGTCGTCATCGCGGGTGCGCCGCCGCTGCTGCCCGACCCGGGCCCCGCGGGTCTCACGCGCGAATTCAGGCTAGCCCTGAAGCTTGTGCTGGACCAGGCCGTCGTGCGCCGCACCGACGCAGCCGCGCTGCCGATCCCCGATCCCCGGCGCGTGCTGGACCGCCTGGCCGCGCTGGACCCTGCAGATCCGGCGCCCGCCTTGACGACGGTGGATGCCGGCGAAGTGTTTCTGTCCGCCGGATCGAGCCGGCGTTCCCTGGCGAAGGTGACCTGGCCTTAGCCGATCGATCCCCATGGAGGTGAACCGTGCCTGAATATCTTGCACCCGGTGTCTACGTCGAAGAGGTCAGCTTCCGATCCAAGTCCATCGAAGGCGTGGGCACCAGCACCTGTGCGTTTGCCGGGCCGACGCGCAAGGGCCCCGGCGGCGTCTCGCCCGAACTGTTGACCAGCTTCGCGGACTTCGAGCGCATCTACGGCGGCGTCGAGGATCTGGCCTTCGACGGCGACACCAGCGCCGTGCACAACCGCAACTACATCGCGCACGCCGCACAGGCCTTCTTCAACAACGGCGGTGGCCGGCTATACGTCAGCCGCGCGCTGACCAGCGACGCCACTGCAGCCACCGCGTCGGGAACACCCGTAGTTGCAGCGGCCGGCCCGGCCCCCGCCCCCGGACCCGCACCGTCGCCCGGACCCGCACCGTCGCCCGGACCCGCACCGTCGCCCGGACCCGCACCGTCGCCCGGACCTGCACCGTCGCCCGGACCCGCACCGTCGCCCGGACCTGCACCGTCGCCCGGACCTGCACCGTCGCCGGGGCCTGCGCCCGCACCGGCCCCCAGCCCGCGTGCCTGGTTCGAGGCCCGCTTCCCGGGCACGCACTACAACGGCGCGAGCGTTCGCGTAAGCCAGGTCGCCACGCCAATCGGCAAGAAGGGGCTGGAGATCGCACCCGACGGCACGGTGGTGCGCGTCCACCTGAAGGACACCGCCGCCACGCTGGTGGGGCTGTGGGCCAAGACGGCGGGCAGTTGGACCACTGTGGGCGCCGCCGTGCCGCCGCCCGGACCCGCACCGGCACCCGGCCCGGCGCCTGCCCCGGGGCCGGCCCCCGCGCCGGCGCCCAGCATCTCCACGTTGCCGGCCGACTTCGACGCCGCCCAGTTCACCGCCGTCGCGCTGACCTTCGACGTGACGGTCGACACCACCGACGGCGCCCGCGCGGTCTATGAAGGCCTCACGCTGGGCAGTGAGCATCCGCAGTACATCGGCGCGCGGCTGGCCGACAAGCCCGGCAAGCGCGCAGACCAGCTGGCCCAAGGCCTGGCGCTGAAATTCAGCGGGGCGGCCGTGACGGCCGGGGAGCTGCTGGCGGCCTTCGGCGGCGGCACGATGGCCAGCGACGGCAGCGAGCCCAGCTCCACTTACACGCTCGCCGGCGGCACGGACGGCAGCGCGCCGGACGCCAACGAGTACGCCGACGCGCTGGCGCTGTTCGTCGCGCTGGACGACGTGTCCATCGTTGCCTGCCCGGGCTACTCGGCGTTCTTCAACGTGTCGGGCGGCTCGATCTATCGCGCCATCCAGGACGCGCTGATCACTCACGTGGCCGACCCGCGGCGCTACCGCATGGCCGTGCTTGACGCGCCGCCGGACGTGACGCCCAACCAGATGCGCGATCTGCGCGGCCTGGTGGACTCCAACCGCGCTGCGCTGTACTACCCCTGGATCGTCGCCGCCAACCCACTGGCCGGTCCCAACAGCACGCAGCCGGTGGAGATCACCCTGCCGCCGTCAGGCCACGTGTGCGGCATCTACGCGCGCAACGACATCGAGCGCGGCGTGCACAAGGCTCCGGCTAACGAGGTGGTGCGCGGCGCGCTGCGCTTCGAGCCGGCGGTCAACTTCGGCCAGCAGGAGCTGCTCAACCCCATTGGCGTGAACTGCCTGCGCGCGCTCAACGGCCGCGGCCTGCGGGTCTGGGGCGCCCGCACCATCTCCAGCGACCCGGAGTGGAAGTACCTCAACGTGCGGCGCTACTTCAACTACCTGGGCGCCAGCATCGACCGCGGCACTCAGTGGGCCGTGTTCGAGCCCAACGGCGAGATGCTGTGGGCCAACGTGCGAGGCACCATCGGCGACTTTCTCTACAACGAGTGGCGCAACGGCGCGCTGCTCGGCACCAAGCCCGAGGAAGCCTTCTTCGTTCGCTGCGACCGCACGACC
The DNA here is from genome assembly GCF_043555865.1 of Pelomonas dachongensis. Taxonomy (NCBI): domain Bacteria; kingdom Pseudomonadati; phylum Pseudomonadota; class Betaproteobacteria; order Burkholderiales; family Sphaerotilaceae; genus Roseateles; species Pelomonas dachongensis. The sequence goes on along the minus strand of NZ_JBIGHY010000002.1, from coordinate 145,344 downwards.
ATGACGCAGAACGACCTGGACAACGGCCGGCTCATCTGCCTCATCGGCGTGGCCGTGGTCAAGCCGGCCGAGTTCGTCATCTTCCGCATCGGCCAGAAGACGGCCGACGCCAAGAGCTGATCTGCTGAAGGGAACCCACCATGATTCAACGCGACACCCCCTACGGCGCCTTCAACTTCCAGGTCGACCTCGGCACCGGCGTGGTCGCCGGCTTCTCCGACGTGTCGGGCCTGGTCACCGAGATCACGGTGGCCGAGTACCGCAACGGAAACGATGCCGAGAACCACGTGCGCAAGATCCCCGGCGTGCACAAGGTCGGCGACGTGACGTTCAAGCGCGGACTGATGGGCAGCAAGGACTTGTTCGACTGGATCAAGTTGACCCGCACCGATGGCTACAAGGCCAAGCGCACCGTGGTCATCCACCTGCTCGACGAGGCCCGCAACGGCCCCGTGGCCACCTGGCGTCTGCAGGGCGCCATGCCGCTGAAGTACACCGGCCCCACGCTGGCCGGCAAGGGCGGCGGCGACGTGGCGATGGAGGAGCTGGTCCTCTCCTGCGAGGGCTACCAGGTCGAGTGAACCGCACCCCATCGCGCTGAACCGTCATGACCATCACCCGCCCGCGACCGGGCCTGAGCTTCGAGGTGGCGCTGCCTGTGGCAGCCCACCCGCTGCGCACGGATATCGCCTGCTTCATCGGCACCGTGGCGCGCCGCCGCGTGCCACCGGCCGGCGAGCTGCAGGCCATGCCCAACGTGCTGGCCCGCTGGCTGGCCGCGCAGCGCATCGAGCGTGTGGGCGGCGTACCGGTGGCGCAGTTGCGGGTGTCGCTGGCCTCGGGCGCTCGCTTCGTGGAGACGCTGCTGGCGGCCGCCTCGGCTGATGAAGCCGCGGGGCTGGCCGAACTCCTCGCCGCGCAGACCCGCCGTCCCGTGTTCGCGGCGCTGTTGAAGGACTGCCGGACGCTGACACCGCTGCCGGATGCCCTCATCGACGACCCGCGCCTGCGGAGCTTTCAGCCGCGCAGCTTGCTCGGCACCGACGAACTGGCGGCGTGGCTGCGCATCCAGCGGCTGCACAACCTGCCGGTGGCCCTGGAGAGCTTCGACACGTTCGACGCGCTGTTCGCGTGGGACCAGCACGGCATCCGCGACCGCCGGGTCCGCGCCGACGACCCCGTGCTGGCCACGCCGCTGGGCGTGGCCGTGCGCGCCTTCTTCGGCGAGGGCGGGCGGCGCTGCTACGTCGTGCGCAGCGGCGACCCCAGCGATGTGTTCGACACGCGCGTGAGCCGATTCGCCGCCTGCTTTCCAGAGCCACGCGGGCCGTTCGTGCCGACGGTATTCGACGCCGACACGGAGCGGTGCCCGCAGTTGCCCGGCATCCGGCGCCTGATGGCCGGCAGCGACATGACGGGCCTGCGCAGTGGCGCGCCTCCCGTGGCGCAATCGGCCGCGGACTGGGTCGGGCTGGAGCATGTGTACGGGCTGGAGGACGTGAGCTTCGCTCTGCTGCCCGATCTCATCGATGCCTGCGCGCGCCCGGTACCGTCTCACGTGCCGCCCGCCGAGGTTGTCGCGGCTGACGAGCGCTTCGTCGAGTGCGTGCAGGAAGCGCCGCCCGACAACCTGCCCGTCGGTCGCCGGCTGCCACCGCCCCGGCTGGACGCCCGCGGTCTGGAACTGTGGCGCCAGCTGCAACTGCGCGCGCTGGCGCTGCTGGACAACGCCGGCCGATCCTTCCACCGCCGCGACGTGCAGTTGCTGGCCTCGCTGCCCTTGCTCAGCGACGCGACCGACCTACCGCCCCCGGCGCAGTGGATTGCGTGGATGGCGCAGACGCCTGGTTGGATGCTGCCGGCCGCCGACGGCGAGGGCAGCCTGCTGAGCGACCGCCTGCAGATCGCCTACCCCTGGGTTCGCACCGGCGACAGCGCCGACGCGCAGGGCGGCATCGAGGCGCCTGAAGGCACGCTGGCCGGCGTGCTGGCCCGCAGCGCGCTGGAGCGCGGTGCGTACCGCTCTGCGGGCACGCGTCCGCTGCAGCGCTACCAGGGCAGCGAGCCGGTGATGGCGTGGACCCAGGCCACGCAACAGGCGCACTGGACGCCGCTCGGATCGCTGACGCTGGCCGAGCGCGTGTGCCTGCTAGGCCCCACGCCGCGCGGGCCGCAGCTGCTGTCGGACGTGACCTGCGCCGACGACCCGCGCACGCGCCAGGCCTGCGTGCGGCGGCTCATCAACGTCGTCATCCAGGCCTCTCGCGGTGCCGGCAACGACCTCAGCTTCGAGCCCAACGGCGAGAGGCTATGGGCACGCGTGCGCGAGCGGCTGTCCGACCTGATGCGCGTGCTGCTGACGGGCGGCGCGCTGTCCACCGACGGCACGCCCTTCGTCGTGCGATGTGGCCGCGACACCATGCAGCAGAACGACCTCGACGCCGGCCGGCTCATCGCGCAGATCGAGATCCAGCCCGCACAACCCATCCAGCGCATCGTCGTCGTGCTGAACCTGCGCGACGCCGGCCCGGCGTCGGCGTTCGCCAACGCGGCGTGATCGGCATCGAAATCACCATGCCCGACACCAACGACCACTTCGCGCCGCCCATGTTCGGCTTCCGCTTCAGCGTGGCGTTCACGCGCGAGCCCATCGCCCCACGCGGTGGCGGCACTGGCGCCAGCGGCGACGAGCCGCTGTGCGAAGGCGCCTTCGCCGAGGTGTCGGGGCTGGAAGCCTCGATGGAGACCAAGACCATCAAGGAAGGCGGCGTCAACTACGGCGCCCACCAACGCGCCGGCCAGGTCAGCTTTGCCACCGTGGTGCTCAAGCGCGGCATGACGCAGCAGCGCGACCTGTGGAACTGGTGGGGCCTGTTCAGCGGCGCGGGCACCAGCGACGGCAACGTGCGCGCCAACGGGGCCCTCGCGCACCGGCTCACGGTGCGCATCACGATGCTGGACATCGACGGCACCCCCCGACTGAAGTGGCGGCTGGAGCGGGCCATGCCGGTCAAGTTCAAGGCCGCGGACTTCAACGGCCGCGCCAGCGACGTCGGCATCGAAGAGATCCACCTGGCCCACGAAGGCCTGTTCTTCGAGGCGGTTTGACCATGAGGCCCCTCGTGCAAGGCCTACCTTGGCCGGTCCCCCGGGGCGGCAGTGATGCTTGCGGCATCGATCCGCAACCACATCGCCAGTGCGGGTCGGCTTGGGAGTGGCCCGGCGCACGGCCCGCCGCCGAACCTGGAAATGAGGGCTGACATGCGCATCCCGGACGAACACAAGGCCAAGCTCTACAAGGTCGACCAGGCCTGCCCGAGCCAGGAGCCCAACGCCGACAGCCCCGACGCGGTGCTCGTGCAGTTCAACCCGACCAGCCTGTCGTACTCGGTGCAGAACACGCTGGAGAAGAAGGGCCGCGACGCCAACGCCAAGCAGTTCGTCGCGCAGACCACGGCCAAGCTGGAATTCGACCTGGTGTTCGACAGCACGCACGACGGCGGCGACGTGCGCGAGCAAACGGATCGGATCAAACAGTTCCTGAACCCCGGCGACAAGGCGACCAACAAGGACCAGGCGCCGCCGCTGGTTGGTTTCCGCTGGGGCACCTTCCAATTCAAGGGCATCGTCGAGTCGTTCAAGGAGAACCTGGACTTCTTCTCGTCCGAGGGCGTGCCGCTGCGCTCGACGCTGAAGATTGGCCTGTCGTCGCAAGACCCCAAGGATGTGTTCGCGGCCTTGCCGCCGGGCCACCCGGACGCGTCGGCTGCGGCCGGGGGCGGCGTGAGCCTGGCCCCGATGGGCGCACGCGGCACCAGCGGCATGGCTTCGCAGGGCGGCAACCCCGTCGCGGGACGCGCGCTGGCGGCGGCCAACGGCTTCGAGAGCATGCGCAACCCGGGCGCCGGCGTGGCGGCGGTGGCCGGCGGCGGCATCGAGCTGAAGGCCGCCGTCAGCTTCTCCACGGGCGGTACGGCCGGCGCGGGTACCGCTGGCGGCATCGGTGCGGGCATGGGTGCCAGCGCCGGCGCGGGCATCTCACTGGGTTCTGGCCTGAGCGCGGGTGCTTCCTCCGGCGGCGCCGTCAGCCTGCAGCCCTTTGCCGGCCTCGGGGCCAGCAGGACGCCCACCAGCGTCCGTCTCAACGCCGCAGCACTGCAGGCGCCGCCGCGCACACCGTCCGTCGCCGTGGGGGGCGAGTTCGCGCTTGGTGGCAAGGCGGTCAGCGCGAGTTCTTCCGGCATGAAGGCCGACATGGGTGTCGGCGCCCGCATCAAGTTCGACTGAGCAAGGAGCCACCGTGGCCGTCGTCATAGAGGAACTGGAAGTGCAGACGCAACCGCAGCCGGTCAGCCCGCCGCCGTCCGCGTCGGGCGAAGGGCAGGGCGGCCCTACGCTGGACGAGCGTGCATTGCAGGCGGCGCTGAGCCGCGAGGCGTGGCGGCTCGAACGGCTGGCCGCCGATTGAGAGGGACGTCATGGGCGAGATCAACCTGTCCCACCTGGCGTTCTACTCGGCACGCCCCACACTGCGCATTGCCGGGCAGGACGATGACATGGCGGCCGGCCTCATGCAGTCGCTGGTGATGCGCGAGCAGGAGGGCGGCCTGTCGTCGCTGGAAATCGCCTTCGTCAACTTCACCGCCCGCGCCGACGGGCAGGTGGGCTTGGCCTTCGAGGACGAGCGCCTGCTCAAGCTCGGCGCGGCGTTGAAGGTCTATGCCGGCGAGGCCGCCGCGCCCACGGAGATCTTCTCCGGCACCGTCAGCGCGCTCGAACTGGCGCTGGACAGCGAGGGGCCGCCGCGCCTCCTCGTGCAGGCCGAGGATCAAGCCCAGCAGGCGCGCATGACGCGGCGCATCGCCGTGTATGACAACAAGTCCGTGGCCGACATCGCCCGCGAGGTGGCCGGCCGCATGGGCCTCACGCCCACCATCACCGGCCTGTCGGACACGTCCGTGGTGGAGGTTCAGTTCAACGAGAGCGACCTGGCCTTCCTGCGCCGCCTGCTGGCCCGCCGTGGCGCAGACCTGCAGATCAGCGGCGGCGAGTTGCAAGTCTCGCCGCGCCGCGACGTGCAGCGCAACGCCGTGACGTTGCGCATGCACAGCCAGCTGCACAAGGTGCGCGTCGTGGCGGACCTGGCGCATCAGGTCACTGAGGTGAAGCTGTCGGGGTTCGATTACGCCCAGGGCCAGGCGGTTGAGGGCACCGGCAGCAGCGCCCCGGTGGGACCGGGCAGCGGCCGCCTGGGTAAGGACCTCCTACAGCCCGCCTTCGGGGAGCGCGTGCAGCAGACCTCGCACCGCCTCGCGCTCACCCAGTCCGAGGCCGACGCACTCGCGCAGGCCGAGTTCGAGCAGCGCGCCCGCCGCTTCGTGCGCGTGGTCGCCAGCTGCGAGGGCAATCCGGCGCTGCGGGTGGGCACGCACGTGACGCTGGCCGACGTGTCGCCACGCTTTGACAACACCTACTACGTGACCGGCTGCACCCACCGCTACGACGCGCAGCGCGGCTTCGAGACCGAGTTCAGCGCCGAGAGCGCCTACCTCGGCAACCCGGCGTGAGTGCCCCATGAAACGCGACACGCTTCCCGTGCAGCATTTCGCGGCACCGCTGCATGCGCTGGCCATACCGTATCTGGGCCGCGTGACAGACGTGAACGACCCGCTGAACCTCGCCCGCGTGAAGGTGGAGCTGTATGCGCTCGACACGGCCAGCGACGTCGCGTTGTGGGCGCGCGTCGCCAGCCCGTTTGCCGGCAACAACCGAGGCGGGTTCTTCATTCCGCAGGAAGACGACGAGGTGCTGGTGGTGTTCGTCCACGGCGACGCGCGCCACCCGGTGGTCGTGGGCGGGCTGTGGAATGGCGCAGCCGCCCCGCCCGAGAGCCTGAATGGCAAGGTCGACCGCTGGAGCATCACCGGCAAGGCCGGTACGCGCATCGCCATCGTCGAGCAGAGCGAGGCCACGGCCACCATCGCGTGCGAGACGCCCGGCGGCGTGAAGCTGACGATGACCGACGAGGCAGGCGGCAAGGTCAGGATCGAATGCGCGGGCAACACGGTCACTATCGACACGCAGGGTGTCTCCGTCGAGGCCGCCGCCAAGGTCAAGGTGCAGGCGGCGCAAGTGGAGGTCAGCGCCGGCATGGTCAAGGTGGACGCGGCCATGTCCACGTTCTCCGGCGTGGTCAAGTGCGACACCCTCATCACCAACGCGGTGGTGTCGACGTCGTACACGCCCGGCGCGGGCAACATCTGGTGAGGCCGGCATGACGCAAGCAGTGAAGCGCCCGCCCCAACCCCTCGCAATCCGCGCGTCCCAGGCGGTGTCGCACGGGCGGGCGCACCCGGTCTGCCTGACGGGCCTGCGTCATGGCTCGCGCGCCCACGAAGAGCGGCCGGTCATCGTCGAGCGGCGCGACCAGGAGTTCGTCGAAGGCCTGCTGGAAGACCTGGCCGACACCGGCCGCCACGCCGCCGTGCTGGCCATGTCGCCCGCCCGCAGCGACGGCGCGCTGCGCGTGTTTCCGCCGCTGCAGCGCGTGTTCAACCTGCTGGTGCTGGAATGCTTCTGCGACCAGCCCGGCCAGCCGCGCGTGGCTCCGGACAAGATCGACAGCAGCGGCTTCGTGCTGCGCCGTGTGGACGGTGCTCGCAGGCTGGCGTGGCTCAAGGCCGGCAACAAGGTATTCGGCTGGGAGCCGGTGGACGAAGACCTCGACCCCGCGCATGACCGGCGCGGCCGGGCGGTGCTGCTGGGGCACCCGCTGCTGGACGCGTTGGCGCCGAGCCAGCAGCGCGTGCGCACGGCGGGGTCGGCGCGGCTGGCGGCGTCGGCAGTATCGGTCAGCGAGGACGTGCAGCCCCTGTTCGTCGCCGCGCCCGACGTGTGCGCCGGTGCTGGCAAGACGCTGTTGTTCGGCACGCTGAAAGTCGTGTCTGGCGAACTGACCGAGGCCACCGCCAGCGCGCCGGCGTTCGGCACGGACGCCGACGAACGCAGCGCGCTGCGGGCCGACATGGTGAGCTATCTGTTGCCGGGTGGTGCGCGCGCCTTCCCGGTGCCGGCCGTGCGGACCATCGGCACGGACGACGCCCGCCGCGCCGCGCAGACGCCGCTGGCGGCGTCGCAACCCGCGTTCACCCGCGCCGAGCACGACGCGCTGTACCGCACGCTGGGTCTGCTGCTGCTGCAACTGAACAACCAGTACGACGCCTTCGGTGAGGGCAGCGGCGCGCGGGCGCTGCAGGCGGCACTGCAGACGCTGCAGGTCGAGACCGACGTGCCCGCTTCAGGCGCCCAGCCGGCGCGCATCGACCGGCGTAGCGCCTGGCAGTTTGTGCTCGACGCCAAGGCCGTGCTGTTCGACGCACAACCCGGCGCCACGGTCAGCATCCCCGACCGCTGGGGCGCGGTGAGCCCAGCGACCGGCGACGCGATCTTCGAGGCGTCGCTTGTGTGCATGCAGCAGCAGTTCGCCAGGCTGCTGCCAGCCGGCGGGCGTTTCGACAAAGGCCGCAACGGCGCCGAGCCGCGCTTCGTCGTGCGTGCCTTCGTGCGCCTGAAGCCCGAGCACGACGGGTGCCCGGTCCGCCTGGTGTGGTCGGGCTACAGCGAGGAATTCACCATCGCACCGTGGTTCGAGTCGTCGGGCGCCGCGGTACCTGTCATCCCCATGCCGGACCTGCTGGACCGCAACCAGCTCGCCAAGGTCAAGCCCAGCGTCGCCTTCGCGCTGCCGCCCCGGCTCGCGCAGCTGCTGCGAGGCGATCCCAAGGACCTGATGGACGGCAAGGGCAGCGGCGCCCCCGCCATCGGCCTCGGTTGGATCTGCTCGTTCTCGCTGCCCATCATCACGTTGTGCGCGTTCATCGTGCTGAACATCTTCCTGTCGCTGTTCAACCTGATCTTCCAGTGGATGGCGTTCCTGAAGATCTGCTTGCCCATCCCGAAGGCCAAGGAGTAGCGCGTGATCAAGCCAGCGCCCACCCTCGCGAACTTCTCTGAGCCCATCGGCTGGCCGCTTCTGCCGGTGCCCGATGCCAACGGCCAGCTGCACTACCCCAGCCTGGCGCAGAGCGTGCGCCAGCTTATCCAGGTGCTGCTGTCCACGCGGCCTGGTGAACAGCTGATGCGGCCGGGCTTCGGCGCCGGACTGGAGAACCTGCTGACGGAGCCCAACACGGTGGCCACCCGCAGCCGCATCAAAGACCTGGTGGGCGACGCGCTGAAGCGCTGGGAGCCGCGCATCGTTGTGGACGGCATCGCGGTCGATCCGGTCAGCGACGCAGCCACCGGCGTCGCCGACGGCGTGCGCGTGGAGATCGCCTACCGCCACCAGCGCACAGGGGCGCCGGCGCGGGTGGGGCTCACGCTGGTGATGGAGTCGCGCCATGCCAATTAGGCCGCCCGCCCTCGACGACCGCAGTTTTGACGACCTCGTCGCCGAGTTGCTGTCGCGCATCCCGGCGCACACACCGGAATGGACGCACCCGCGCCCCGGCGACCCGGGCCGCACGCTCATCGACCTGTTCGCGTGGCTGGGCGACACCATCCTGTACCGCGCCAACCTCATTCCCGAGCGCCAGCGGCTGGCCTACCTGCGGCTGCTGGGCATGCCGCTGAAGCCCGCCACCGCCGCGCGCGGCCTGGTGTCGCTGAAGGTGAAGGCCGACCGCACCGCCGTGGCCGTGCAGGTGCGCCCCGGCTCCAGCATCGACAAGCCGGTGCCGTTTTCTACGCTGAACTTCTGCACCGCCTACCCGCTGGACGGACGGGCCTTCATCCGCCGCAAGCTCGGTGCGCAGGAGCAGGACGACTTCAACGCGCTGCTGCCCGACCTGCAGGCGGTGTACCGCACGACCGAGGGCACGCCGCTGGGCTACGTCACCACCGAGGTGTTCGCTCCCGGGCAGAACCTGGCCACCGGAGTGGATCTGATCGAGGCCACCGTGGACGGCTCGCTGTGGATCGCACTGCTGGCACCCAGCGCCAAGCTACGCGCGGACGCCCGCCAGACGCTGGCCGCCGACGCTGAGGACGGCGCACGCGCGATCAACGTGGGTCTGGCGCTAGCGCTGGATGTGCCTGATGGCGGTGCAGGCGGCGAAGGCGGTGAGGGCATCACCGCCCGCAGTCCCATCCCGCTGGTGTGGGAGATGACGACCGGCAGCGACGCGACAACGCCCCAGGTGCCCGACGCCGTGGCGCTGGACGCGCTGGAGGACAGCACGCGGGGGCTAACGCGCTCCGGCATCGTGCGGCTGGCGCTGCCGGGCATCGAGCGCATCGGCGCGCCGTCCAACGACCCGCGTGAGAACCTGCATGCCGGCGTTGGCGACGCCCCGCCGCGCCTGGAGAGCGACGAGGACGCCAGCAAGCTGGTCACCTGGCTGCGGCTGCGCGTGCAGCCCGGCTTCGCGCTGTCCAGCCTGCGCCTGGCGTGGGCGGGCGTCAACGCCGTGCATATCGAACAGCGGCAGGCGCTGCCGGGGCGTGCCGTCGGCGTGTCGGACGGCGGCTCCGACCAGCAATTCGAGCTGGGCATCAGCACGCTGGGCACTGCCGATCCGGCCACGTTGCAGCTCCTCGTGCACGACCCCGTCAGCGGCAGCCGCGTGTGGTCGCCCATTGACGACCTCGGCCGCGCCGGCCCGCTGGACAACGCCTTCCAGCTCGACCCCGAGGCCGGCACCGTTCGCTTGGGCGACGGCGTTCACGGGCGCGTGCCCAGCACCGGCAGCCGCATCGTGGTGACCGGGCTGCGCGTAGGTGGCGGGGCGGCGGGCAACCTGCCGGCGGGCACGCTGGCCAAGCTCGACAGCCTCATCAACCGCCAGGGCGGCAAGGACAAGCCCAGCCCCGCCATCGACATTCATCAGCCGCTGGCGCTGCAGCACGGCAGCGACGCGGAGACGCTGGACGCGGCCGAGCGCCGCATTCCCGCGTACTTCCAGCACCGCGACCGCGCGGTGACTGCCGAGGACTACCGCGTGCTGGCCCGCGAGGCGCCCGGCGTGCAAGTGGGGCGCGTGGAGGTGCTGCCGCGGTTCAAGCCGCACGAGCGCAACGCCAGCGTGCCCGGCGCGGTGTCCGTCATGGTGCTACCGCAGCGCCTGGGCACGGGCCACGCCGCGCCGATGCCGCGCGCCGACCGGCCGCTGTTGGAAGCGGTGCACGGCTTTCTGAACGAGCGCCGGCCGCTGGGGACCGAGCTGTACATCATCGGCTGCGAATACCGTGAGATCGGCATCTCAGTGGCGGTGCAGGTGCGCGACGGCTTTGCGCGCGAGGACGTGCTGGCCGACGTGCGGCTGGCGCTGCGCCGCTACCTGTGGCCACTGCCGCTGGGGCTGGGCGGTGCCGACGGCCCCTGGCCCGCGACAGCCACCAACGACGGCGGCTACCCGCTGGGCCGCAAGCTCGGCGACCGCGAGCTGGAGGTCGTGGTGGCGCGCGTGGCCGGCGTGGCCGGCGTGTCGCCGGTGCGGCTGTTCGAAAAGCAGGACGGCGTGTTCGTCGAACTGCCCGGCGCGGGCAAGCTGGTGACGACGCTGATGCTGGACCCGTGGCAGCTGCCGGAGCTGACGGCGCTGGCGGTGGTCGAAGGCGTCAATGCGCCGGTGTCCGTCGATGCGCCGTTCCCGGGCGAAGCAGGCAACGGCGGGCCGGCGCTCTACCTGCCGGTCGTGCCGGCATTCTGCTGAGGGCGCCATGGACGTCAACGGCCTGCGCTCCTTCGGCCTGTCCTTCGGCGGCGGGCTGCAGCCGTGGCGCGTGCCGGTGCCTGGCGGCGAGCCGACCGAGGCCGTCGAGGCAGCATTGCACCACCGCGTCACAGGCGCGCGCCTGGCCAGCCGCGCCCACAGCCTCGCGCTGGTGGAAGAAGCGGCCAGCGTGGCCGATGTGGCGCTGCAGCCGTCCGTTGCGGTGGACGCCTTCGGCAACCACGTGCAGTGGGACGGCAGCGGCATCACCAGCGTCTCGCACCTGGCCGCCCGGCATGCGCTGGCGCCTCAGGCCTTCGCGCTGCCCGCGAAGGCCCAGCCGGTAACGGACATGACGGTCGGGGACGACGACGTGCTCTACCTTGCCGCCAACGGCGCGCTGTGGCTGGTGGACCTGCGCGGCCGCTTCGAGTTGACGCAGCTCGACGCGCCGGTCGGCTTCAACCTGCAGCGCCTGGCCTCGGCGCCCGGCGGCGGCGTGTGGGCGCTTGACGTGGAGCAGGGCGGCATCGCGCGCATGAGCGGCCTGCCGCTGGCCACTCTCCCCGTCTATGTGGGCCGCGGCACCGATGCGCGCTTCAGCGCCGCCGACCCCAACCCCCACCCGCCGCGCTGGCGCGTGCTGGCCGCGCGCGTGCCCGCCAGCGAGAAGGCGGTCGCGCTGTCAACGCACCGCCGCGGCCCGCTGTTGGTGCTGAGCCTGGGCCGCGCGGCCGGCGGTGCCTCGGTGCGCGCGTTGCTGGACGAGAGCCGCCTGTCGCTGCCGCTGCGGCTGGCCGGGCCGCGCTTCCCGCACACGCTGGGCTGGCTGGACGGCGAGCGCATCGCAATCGCCACGCGCGGTGTGCTGAAGTCGCCCGAGGGTCGCGACCGCGATCCTGGGGTTTGGACCTACGCCATGCCCGCCACGCTGCTGGAGCGTCTGGCCGCCGCCAGCGCGGAGGGGCACGACACGTTGCCGCAGGACCTGCGCCCACCGCTGCAGCCGCAGGGCGATTTCTATCCGCTGGCCGGCTGGAACGGCGGCGCCTTCGTCGCGGGCCGGCCGGGTGAGCGACTGCACTACGCGCGGCGTGGCGATGCCGGCGTGGCTCCGGCGCGGGTCGCCCGCGTGTCCACGGGCGCCCGTGCGCGCTACGGCCTGCTGGTGAACGCCGCGCAGGACCGCACGCCCGAAGACCGTGCCCGCGCCGCGCTGGGCCGTATCGATGCGCGCGACCCGGGTACGGTCTGGCACCGCCTCTACGCCGAGGCCGCGGTGCCGACCGGCTGCGCGATGCTGGTCTGGCTGGCCGCCAACGATGCCGACGCCCCCGACTTCACGCCCGGCGAACGCGGCCGGCGGGCGCACTGGTACCCGCATCTGATCGGCGAGCGCAGCGCGTTGCCGCAGGCGCTGCAGGACGCGTTGCCGCCCGACATGCCGCGCGCCGCCTGGGTCAAGGACGCCACCGAGGTGCCCAGCGGCCAGAGCGTGCTGTGCTGCGGTACCGGGGGCGATCAACCGGCGCGTCCGGGCCAGGCCGGCCTCTTCGCCATGCTGATCCAGCGCGCCGGCACGACGGTGCGCGCGTTGCAGGGCTCGCGGCTGTGGGTGGCGCTGGAGTTGTTCGGTGACGGCCGCGCCACGCCCGAACTGGCCGTGCTGCGGGCCTACGCCGGCCGGCTGTCCTACCGCGACCGCTACCTGCCGGCGCTGTACCACGAGCGTGTCTTCGGCGCAGACGCCGACCGCGCCGGCCCGGCCACCGGCGCCGACTTCCTCGACCGCTTCCTGCACCTGTTCGAGGGCCTGTTCACGGACATCGAGGGCCGCATTGCCGCCAGCGCGCTGCTGACTGATGCGATGGCGTGCCCGCCCGAGGCCTTGGCCTGGCTGGCGTCGTGGGTCGGCCTGTCGCTGGAGCCCGGCATGTCGCGCGAGCGCGCGCGCTGGATGCTGCTGAACGCGCCGCAGCTGGCGCGCCACCACGGCACGCTGGCGGGCCTGCAGCGGGCGCTGGACATCGCCACCGACGGCGCCGTGACGCGCGGGCGCATCGTCGTGGTGGAGGACTTCCGGCTGCGCCGCACGCTCTCGACCATCCTCGGCGCGCAGCTGCAGGACGCGACCGACCCGCTGACGACCGGCCTCACGCAATCCGGCAACTCGGTCGTCGGCGACGCGCTCTTCCTGGGCGATTCGCGCACGCTCAGCGACGGCGAGCTGAAGACCTTCCTGGCGCTGTTCCGCCACCTCACGGCAGCCGCCCCCCAGGCCGACGCAGCACTGCAGGCCGGCCGCGCCGCCGCGCACCAGGCCTTGTTCGACGACCTGGCACACCGCGTGACTGTCCTGGTGCACGACACGTTTGGCGCAGACGAGAAGGGCATGGTGAAGCGCCTGACCGAACTGGCTGCGCCAGCCCACGTGCTGACCCGTGTCGTTGATGCCGCCTACCCGTTGATGGTGGGCGTGGCCGCGCTGGTGGGCGCCGATACCTACCTCCGTGCCGCGCCGCCCCAGCGCCCCGTGCGCGTAGGGCCGGGCGCCGAGACCTCGTCGCTGGGCGGCGTGGACACGCTGCGCGGCGAAGCCTCGCTGGACGCCCATGCCGGCGCGTTCGACGCCGTGCTGCCGCCGCAAGCCCCGCAGCAGCGGCCGGTGGCGCGCATCGCGGTGCAAGGCCTGTCGCCTGGCGACACGGCCGGCGTTGCCCAACCCTTCCAGCTCGACGGCAGCGCGTCGAGCGCCGAAGAGGGACGCGCCATCGACAGCTTCACCTGGACGCACCTGCCGCCCGACTGACCCCCACCCACCGACCCCCAGCCACTTCAAGGAGCCCACCATGGCCAAGTTCGTTCCCGGCACCGATGCCAGCGTCAAGTCCGACGAGCCCCTGCTCGACGTCGTCGTCAGCCCCAACGCCCCGCTGAAGCCCGGCAAGCACGTGTTCCAGCTCGTTGTTGTGGACGACGCGGGCAACGAGTCCGAGACCGCCAACGTGACCATCATCGTGCAGGACACCGAGCGGCCCACGGCGGTCATCGACCTGCTCACCGAACGCGGCGAGCGCGTTGCCACGCCCGAGGTGAACGTGCCGTTCGGCCGTGCCTTCCGCCTCACCGGCGACCGCTCAAGCGACATCGGTGGCGAGGTCAAGGTGTGGAACTGGACGCTGCTGCGCGGCTAACGGCTCGTCATGGAAACCCTCAAGGTCGACGCGCCGCTGACGGTCCGCGAGCCCCAGGTCCAGCTGGACCCACGGCTGCCCGCAGGCACCTACCGGGTCCAACTCGTCGTGCAGGGCAGCACCGGCAAAAGCGCGTCGGCCAGCCTGCAGATCAAGGTCTTCAAGGAGTGAGCATGGGCGCCGCCGACACCAGCCTCGTGAAAGAACAGGCCGACGACTTGGTCGCCGACAGCCTCGCGCCGCGCGGCGTGCCCGAGCGCGTCCACTACGCCACCGGCGTGCTGCTGGGCGCGGAGGACTTTGCGGCCGAGCAGCTGTACCACCGCGGTCGCATGGGGCGCGCGTTCGCGGCACTGTACGGCGTGGGCACCGTGGCCGGTCTGCGGGTCAGTTGCGCGGCGGCGGACAACCCGGAGCTGGAGGTGCAGGTGGCCCCCGGGCTGGCGCTGGACCGGCTGGGCCGGCTCATCGAGATCCGGCGCATCCAATGCATCCACGTCACGCGCTGGCTTGCGCAGCGCGAGGCCATGGGCGCCACGGCGCTGGAGCGCATCAACGTCATCGACGCGGTGCGCGAGGACACGCCGGGCGAGCCTCGCCTGGTGCTCGATGTGTTCCTGCGCTTCGCCACCTGCCCGCACGGCAAGACACCCGCCTTCGCGGCGGGGCCGTTCAACGCCACCGACTACGTCGTGCCGGCGCGGCTGGCAGATTCCTTCGAGCTGACACTGCAGCTCGCGCATGACGTCGGCGAGACCGAGGCCAACCCGAAGGGTACGCTGGCGCAGCCACAGCCGCGCTCGCCGAAGCTGGAAGCCATGCTGGCCGACCTGCAGGGCGTCACCGACCCCGTGCAGCTGGAGGCAGCGCGACGCCTGTGGTGCATGGAAAGCGCGCTGGACGCGTGGCCTGAGCCGTCACATGACGACCCAACGCGCCTGCCCAAGCTGGCCGAGCACGCTGTAGAGGCCGACTGGGACCGCGTGCTGCTCGCACGCGTGGCCATCCCCGTGCAACAGGCCGACGCGACCCGCTTCCCCACCGTCGACACGGCAGCCATCGCCGCGATCGCGGCGGCACCGCAGCCCCCACCCGGTGAGCACCACGAGCCGCGGTGGCGCGACCTGGCCGACAACGCGCTGCGGCCCATCGTCTTCAACCCTTATTCGTGGCGCGGCGCGCTGTGAGGAGCCTGTGATGCCAACCCCGACCCGCGAAATCACCATCCAGGACGCGCAGGACGACGCCCGGCTGCAGGCCCAACTGGCGGCCGGCGCGCTCATCGTCGATGCCGGCCGGCGGCGGCCGTTCTACTTCGATGGCCGCTTCCTGACCGCCGACGACCTCACCGCCGACCAGGACTACATCCGCGCGCGGCAGTCCGACCTGGCGCAGGCCATGGGTGCGGGCGTCATCCGCGGGCTGATGGTGGGCCTGGGCACGCAGGCGGCGTCCAACAGCCCGCAGCTCGTCATTGAGCCGGGGATCGGCGTCACGCCCAGCGGCGACCTGGTGAACATCGACAGCCGGCAGACCGTGGCCATCGCCGCGCTGCCGATGGCGGCGCAACTCGATGCCCAGCTGGGCGTGAAGCTGCTGCCCGCGGCCAGTGCTGTGAACCGCAGCGGCCTGTTCGTGCTGGCGCTGCGGCCCATCGAGTTCAGCGCCAACCCGACGGCGGCCTACCCGACCACGCTGGACGGCCAGCGCACGGTGCGTGACGGCGACATCATCGAAGCCACGGCCATCACGCTGATTCCCTATCCGGACCGCGCCGGTGTGGAGAACGCCAACGCGCGGCGCTCGCGCGTTGCGCGCGAGATCTTCTTCGACCGCCAGCGCCCCGGCGTGCTGCAGGACGCGCTGCCGCTGGCCATGGTGTGCCTGGAGGGCGGCACGCTGCGCTGGATCGACGTGCACATGGTGCGGCGCGAAGTTGGCGCCGAGTCCACGCTGGCGGCTGGGCTGTCGCAACGGCCGCGCGCGCTGCTGGAAGCCTGGCTGAAGCAGCACCAGGACCAGATGGACGACATTGATACCGGCACGGTGCAGGCCGGGTTTGCGGCGGCGCGGCAGTTCGAGGTGCTGCCGCCGGTGGGGCCGCTGCCGGCGGCAACTCTGCGCTTCGAGACCGAGCTGGGCGCACTGACGCTGCTGCAGAGCTACTTCCCGCCGCTGGTGGACTGCGAGTTCGCCTTCATCCCCAGCGACGAACTGGCCGCACTGGTGCAGGAGGCGCTCGCGCTGCCGCCCATCGACCTGCGCGCCGCGGACGACGACCTGGACCACCTGTCCCTGCTCATCGTGGCGCCGGTCACGCGCCAGCAGCTGGAGCAGCACAAGCGCTCGCTGCAGACGGTGGTGCGGCCGGTGCGCTCGGCCTCGGCCGGGCTGATTGCCAAGCGTTCCCCGTTCGAGTCGCTGGTGCGCCTGTCGCAGCCCGACCTGCTGATCCGCCCCCCGGTGCTGGAGGTGCCGGCGGACGGCCTGGCGCAGGCCTGGCAGCGCGCCATCGAGGCCGCGCGCACGCAGGCCGCCGCCGGCGCGCAGGGGCGCGGCATGTTCTGGTACCTGCGCAAACGCCAGTTGCCCTACACGGCCGAGATCTCCGGCACCACGCTGCGGCTGGCGGGCGATGCCCGTGCCCTGGACGCCGAGGTCGACGTGCGTTTGCGCGCCGACGCGGTGCTGACGCGCTTCGGCAGCCTGGTCGCCAAGATCCCGACGCTGGCACGCGCCGAGGCCGTGAACCTGCTGGCCGCTCCCAAGCTGGCCGTCTCCGCCGACCTCGGCAACCAGGTGCTGGCCACGTCCGACCTGCTGCGCCGCAGCGCGTTCTCGGCGCTGTCGCTGCGCGCCGATGCCCGCGGCGATGACGGCCTGCAGCACGACGACGTGCTGGAAGTCGCCCGCGCGTTCGGCGACCCCCGGCTGGGCGAGGGCTTCGACGCGCTGGCGCAGGCGGCCGCGCCGGACGTGAAGAAAGATCTCCAGACGGCCGAACTGGTGAAGTCCGTGGCTGACAGCGGAGTGGCGCAGCACCTGGACCGCGCCGTGCGGTCGCTGCCCGTGCTGCAGCACGCAGGCTTCGCGCTGCAGCTGCGCGATGCGGCGCAGGCGCCCGACGCCGGCCTGCGGCTGGCCGCGCTTGCCGGCGTGAAGCCCAAGCTGGAGCAATAAATGAAGATCCTGCGCAGCATCGACCGGCCCCTGGCAGGCGAGCACGTCCTCGCGACCGTGCCCGCGCTGGGGCCCTATGCCAAGGCGGGGGCCGGCGAGCCGCCGCTGCGCAAGCGGCTGCACCTGTTCCCGCAGCGCTCGCTGACGCACACCGCGCTGATCGAGGAGCAGCGCGGCCGCATCGCCGACGCGATGCGGCTCGGCCAGTCGGTGGCGCCCGGCATCATCGACGGACTGGAGCTCGCCATCGAGGGCGACACGCTGGTGCTGCTGCCCGGCCGTGCCATCGCGCCGGACGGGCAGGACATCGAGCTTGCCTACCCGCTGCACATCGCGTTCGACGCCATCAGCGTGATCTCGCCGCGGGTCGAGCAGGCGCTGGAAGACCATCACCTCGGCGCCACGCCGTGGGAGCGGCTGTCCAGCTTCCAGCGCCAGACCTCGCTGGCCCAGGTGCTGGCCGAGCTGGACGGTGCCAGCTTCCTGCCGCATGCGATGGCGCTGGTGGCGATGCCGCGCACCATCGCGCTGGACCGCAGTGACGCCATCGATTCCCCGTGCCCGAACGCCACCGACGAGAGTGCCTTCTCGCGCGCCGCCTGGGAGGACGGCTTCCAGCTCGTCTGGGCGCCTTGGCCGCAGGACCGGCCGCTGCCGCCGTGGAGCGAAGACGACGTCCACGTCGATCCGCGGCTGCGCAACCGGCTGGCCTACGCGGTGTTCAACGCCGAGCGCGAGCGGCTGTCCGTCGCCGTGCCGCGCTCCATGCGCGAATGGATGGAGCGCGCCAGCCTGTCGCCGGCCGAGCTGGACGCGCTCGCCGCGCAGGCGGGCCAGGTAGCCGAGCGCGGTCAGCCCTGGCCCTGGGAGCTGCTGGGTGTGCCGCTCTCGCTGGTGGCTTTCGATGCGCAGTTCAAGCCCGTCTTCGCCGACCGGGGTGCGGTGGTGCGCCAGGGCGGCGGGCGGCGCAACCGCAGCGCGCTGGTGCCGTGGTCGGGCGATGACGTGCTGTGGCAGGCACGCGTCTCGCAGCTGCTAGAACACCTAGCCGAACTCGCGCCAGCACAGCGCCAGGCCGACGCGCTGGCCCGGCAGTTCGATTGGTTGCCGCCGGCCGGCATCCTGCCGCGCGACATGGCCGATTTCGCAGCGGGGCGACAACGGTTTTTCCCACCCAGCTTCGACGTGCAGGCCCAGCCGGTGCCGCTGGACATGGTGGACGCACTGATCGCCGAGGCGTCGCCGCTGCTGCCGTTCAACCTGTCGCTGCGCGACCAGGTGCAGCTGCTGGTGCCCGTGCCAGCGCGCTTGTACGACCCCGACCTGCTGAAGCTGGACCTGCCGCTGCATCCGCTGTTCGACCTGGAGGTCGCCCGCCTGACCGGCGAGCGGCTGCAGCTGCTGACCCGGCGCGACGCGCTGCGCCGCCGCTTCGACCTGCTGACGCAAGCGTTGGTGGGCGACACGCCCAGCTACCCGCAGGACGATCCGAACGCGCTGCCCGACGAGACCGGCGCGCTCGACGCGCTCGCCTTTGCGCGCATCCACCGCTCCAGCACCGTCGCCAATGGCGCGGAGATGCACGAGTTCAAGGACGCGCACTTGAAGCTGGAGTTCCAGGCCAGCGACGAACTGGTGGTCTTCGTTCGCATCGACCGGCCGCCGGCCGGCATCGGCGTGCGGCCGCTGGTGAGCGGCGAGCCCCCGCAGGCTGCGCTGACGACGCGCCCCTTCACCTGGGGCCGCGTGCCGCGCGAGGCGGGTGGCGACCGCATCGGCGACCTGCCGCCGACGGGCGTGTGGACGCGCCTGTCTGTGCCGATGGCGCGTGCCGGCCTGGCAGGCCAGAAGATCGACGGCCTTGCGTTCGCCATCTTCGGCGGCGACGAGCCCAGCGAGGTGAGCTGGGGCCACGCGGGCCGGGCCGCCAGCGGGGTCGAGTCGTTCTGGGTCAGCGACGCGCTGCCGCCAGGTGCGCAGGTGAGCGACGCCAGCGGCTGGGTGTGGGTGGAGCAGGGCGCCGCCGCCGATGCGTCCGAGGACGCCGCGCTGGGAGTGCCGCTGGAACCGCTGGCGCCGCAGCAGGGCGACAGTGCCGCGCCGCCCGGCGCGCGCCCGCACACCCGCCACGTCAGCGAACTCGACAAGCTGCTGGCGAGCTGGAAGAACTTCCGCGCGGGCCTGCTGACCGTCGAGCTGGGCGAACCACCCGCCGGCCGCACCGCCACCACGCCGCCGCGCCCCGTCGATGGCGGGCTGGACGAACTGATCCAGCGCCTGGACGGTCGCATCAAGGCGGCGGGAGACCACGTCGACTTCGGCTTCCTGCGGGCGCGCACCGACATCTTCCGGTTGCGGCAAAGCGTGCTTGGCACCGACGACGCCGGCCGCTTCCTGACCTCACCGGCGGCGGCCGAGCTCGTGCAGCGCAGCGACAACCCGGTCGCCACCGAGAAGGAGTTCAACGACTACTTCAAGCGGCTGAACGAAAAGGCCGTCGCGCCGCCTGTGTTCGAACGGGCGACGCGGGCCCGTGTGGGAGCGGCGGCGGCGCGGGTGGGGGCCGGCAACGTGGCCGCACTGCGCCTGGCCGAGAACGGCAACCGCCTTTCGGTGCCCACCAGTACCTTCGCGCTGTCGTCGGCCGGCACGTCGCTGTTCGCTGCGCCGGCGCCAACCGCGCTGCTGCTGCGCGAAGCGCCCTCGCCGGTGATCGGGGTCGGCGGGCGGTCGCGGCTGGAGGTGGACGGGGCGGTCAAGATTTCGCCGGAGATCGCCGTCACGCCGGTGAAGGTCATCGGCGGCAAAGCAGCGGTCGGTGTCATCGGCGGCGTGGGCGTGCGGCCGGTGCAGCTGAGCCTGGAGACGCCGCCGGCCATCAAGGACGTGGTGGGCGCCAGCCTCATCGGCGCCACCTACAACACCGTCACCGTCGCCGAGCGCTTCACGCTGCCGGCGTCTGTGGTGTCCAGCAACACGGCGGCCAAGGGCAAGAACGACTTCGTCGTGGGCGGAATCAACGGCCTGAAGGCCAGCGGCTTGGTGGTCGACGACCTGCCCATCTACGGCTACCGCAAGCCAACCGGCGACGACCCCACCCGCGTGACGGCCGGCGACCTGCTGGGCGGCGCCGACCTCAGCGACGAGGACGCCGCCGACGTCGGCACCGACCTGCACGAGGCGGTGTACTTCCGCCGCGGCATTGACGCCATCGACAACACCATCCGCTTCCTGCGCGGCATGGAGCTGCGCGCGGAGGACTACCGCCGGTTGCAGGCCGACGCGAAGGCCGCACGCGAACGCATTGCCGGCGTCACCACGCGGCTGCAGGACCTGCTGGCGGCGCTGGCGCTGCGCCTGGCCGAGGTGAGGCACGACCTGTCGGTCGCGCGCGCGCTGCGCGACGAGGAGCAGGCGCGCCTGGCCGCGCTGGCAGCGAAGCGCCGCGCCATCCTGGCCGAGCATGTGCCCTACCTGGTGTTCCGCCGCCCGCGCGTCACGCTGGCGCTGCAGGACACCCCGCTGCTGGCCGCGCAGCCGGCCGACGTGGCCGACCCCGTGCCGCGCTGCCGCAACGATGCCCACGACGCGCCGCCCGAGCTGATGGCGATGGTCGACACGCTGCGCGACGTGCCGGTGCGCTGGCTGCGGCCCATCGCCGACGTGTTCGTGAAGCTGGACCGCATCACCGACATCGAGCGGGTGGTGGCGCAGGCGCAGCAGCGCGTGTTCCTGGGCCAGGCGGTGTCGACGGTGAGCCTGCTGGGCGTGGCGAATGGCGCGCACACGGCGACCGGCCTGATGCTGGCAACCACCTTCGAGCGCCACACCGAGCGCATCGCGCAGTCCTACCAGGACTCGGCACGGCAACTGGTGGGCTTCGATGCGACCAGCTGGCGCCAGGCCATCGAACCCGTGCAGCGCATCGCCAACGTGCGCGACCTGCTGCAGGTCGGCACGCAGCGGCGCGAGGTCACGCTGGCCGCCGCCCAGTTGCTGGACGACGTGGCGGGCGTCTCGGCCTGCCTGCATGCGGCTTTCTGCACAGTGCCGCCGGCCACGCGGCTGCGCTGGACGGCGCTGTTCTCTCAGCTCGACGCGGCGGTGTCGTTGCGCCTATTGACGGTGCTGCCCGGCTTCGGCAACGAGAGCCTGGGCGTGGACCACATCACCTGGCGGCAGATGCAGCGCATGGTGGACTGGCTGTTCGCCCAGGTGGCCGACGAGGCCCCGGCGCAGGACGCCATGAACGACCTGGTGCGCGTGTGCCTGCTGCTGGCCGCGCATGCGCCGGTCAAACGCATCATCAGCGCGCGCATCCGCCGCCCCGTGCCGGCCATCGTCAACACGCGGCTGGACATCGCCATCGACCCCGCCATCACGCGAATCGGCATGCAGGTGCTGGTGCATGCCCCGAGCACGCAGACGCTGCTGGCGCGCGCCGTCATCGAGGACCTGGCCGACGGCGTTGCCACCGCGCGCATCACATACGCGCCGGCCGGGCCGGCTGTCACGCTGGATGCCACGCTGCGCGTGCAGGTACAGGCCGGTCCGCCGCTGACCACCGCCGGCGTGCAGCGCGCGGAGGCGGCGCAGGTGCAGGCGGGAGCGGTTCCCCGCAGTGCTGCCACCGTGGCCACTGCGGCCACGAGGCCCGCGCCACACGGCGCCGAGCCGGTTGCCGAGAAGCGGGTGGCCCGGCAGGTGGAGGCGTTGCGCATGTCCAAGGTGCGTTAGCCATGACCACGGCGTCTGCCCTCGCGCGTGCCCGGCAGGCCGTGGATGCTGGTCGGCACACGCGCATCGTGGGTCACGCGACGCTGCTGCCAGCCTGTGCCGACGATGCGCAACAGCTGCGCCTGGCGGTGGAAGACGCGCTGAACACGGCTGACTTCGGCGACGCCGGGCGACTGGTGTTGGTGCGCCGGCTGCGGATTCTGGACCTGCCACCCCGCGCCAGCCCGGCGTCGGTCGCGCGGGCGCTGGAGTCGGCCTGGCGGGCGCTGGCGCTGCACGCGGTGCCGGCGCTGCACACCTCGGCAGCGTCGGCCGAGGCGGTGTTCTTCGTGTCGCGGTTCGAGGCGCGCATGGCCTGGCTGGCCCGGCTGGCGAGCGGCCAAGCGCCGGCCGCATGGTTCTGGCCGGCGGCCTTGCCCGAGTTAAAAACGCCTGGCCCGACGCAAGTTGACTCCGGCACCGCGCGAGTGATGGCGGCCGCGCTGCGGGACAGCGCGCCTGAGCTCTTGGATGCGTTCAGACGTTGGTCGGACACGGCGCTGGCGGCGCTGTTTCGGGCGCTGCCGCCCGACTCACAGCCGCCGCTGCTGCAGGCGCTGACCGCGCCGGTGCCCGTGGCAGGCACGACGTCGCCGACCGACAGGGCCGCCGCTCGGATCACCAGCGGTCGTCTGCGTCAAGGCCAGCATCCGGTGGCTTGCCGGCTGGCGGCCTGCGCGCCGCTGGGGCAGGGGGCCGCGTTGCTGTTGGCGGCGCTGTGGCTGAAGCCCGAACTGCGCCGGCGCCCGTCGATGGATGAGGTGCAGGCGCTGGTTGGCTCGACCGCCGCGGGCGCGGGTCTTGCCGTGGCCGGGAGCGCAGCCCGCACGGTCGAAGCGGAAGAACCGAAGCCAAGCCCGGAGGACCTTGACGGGCCGCAGGCGCGTGCCGCAGACAGCCCGCAGCGCCTGTTCGATGCCTTCATGCCCGCGACTGGACGGGCGCAGCCCGCCGCACCGGCGGCGGCGCCCCCCTCGCACGCGTCACCCACGGCCCGCCAAGTGGCGTGCGACCTGCCGTCGCCGGCACGCCCGGGTGCACACGCCGGGGCCGTGCACATCCGTGCCCCGTCGTGCTGGCCCTGGCTGGCCGACGCGGCATTCACACGCTGCGGCGGGCTGATGCTGGCGCTGAACGTGCTCATGGCGCTTCGCTTCCCGCGCTGGCTGGAACGCCTGGAGGCTGCCGAGCGTCCTCGCTTCGTGGTCGGGCTGCTGCTGGACTGCCTGGCCATCGCCAACGCGGGTGGCGACGATCCGCAACGTGACTGGTTCGACGCGGACGCGGGGCCACTTCCCGCCACGCGGCTGTGGACGCTGCGCCTGCGGCGCACGCTGCGCCGCCACGCGCGCATGGACCTCGCCGAGCTGGTGTGTCGCCCCGCGTGGGTCAGCGCCACGCCGACCCACATCGACGTGATCTACGCACTGGACGACGTCGACCTGCGCCTGCGCCGCCTCGGCCTGGATGCCGACCCGGGCTGGGTGCCTTGGCTGGGGCGCATCGTCAGCCTGCATTTCATCGATGCGCGCCTGCTGCCCACGCGGAGCGCGCATGGATAAGCGTGCGTCGTTGTCGCTGCACGCCCGGCTGCTGGCGGCCATGGCTGCCGCGCTGCCAGCCGACCAGCGAGACCACCCTGACGCGCAATGTCTGCGCGACCCGGCCACGCGGCCCGTCGTCGACGAGGCCCGGCTGGCGCCACTGGTCGACGCGCTGGGGCTGGACATCGTCGAGCAGACCGCCATCGCGCTGGCGCTGTGGGTGGAGCTGGACGCCCGACTGGCTGCCTCGGTCTCGCTGCTGCAAGGCAATGCGCACCGCATCGGGCCGGCCCGCCCGAGCCTGGGCCTCGTCGCCAGCCTCGCCGCGTGCATCGACGAGGAGCCGCTGGCGCAGGCCACTGCCATGAGCCGACTGCTGCAAGGCACAGCGCTGGCGAGTGGGCTGCTGCAGTGGGCAGACGCCCAGCAACTGGCGCATGCCCGCACTGTGCAGATGCCGACGGCCATCGTCGCCTGGCTGGCATCCCCCGAGCCGGCCAACCACGGGGTGGCGCTAGGGGGGCAGCTGCGTTTGCGCCCGTTGGCCGCACCGCCGTGGCCGGTGCCGGCGGCCTGGGCGCAGGCCGTGGGGCGGCTGGCAGCAGTGATGACGGGCGCGTGCACGGTGGTGTTGCGCGGCGCTGATGCGGGCGAACTGCGCGGCATGGCGGCGTGCCTGGCGGACGCCGTGGGCCGCCGTGCGTTCGAGCTGGAGGGGCATGACGCGTATGCCGAGTCTCTCGCTGCCGTCGCCGCCCGCGAAGGGGTGGTGCCAGCGCTGATCGTCGCGCGCGGCCTACCGGTGTGGCAGGCCCCGGCCGCGCCCGGGGGCACGGCGGCGGTGCCGCAGCTGCAGCAGGGGTCAGGCTCGTTGATCGTGCTGGCCGGCACCGACATCGCGTTCGAATCGGCGCTGCCCCTGCACGAGTTCGAGCTGAGCCAGCCGGATGCCCACGACCGGCTGGCGCTGTGGGCCAGCCTGCGCGAGACCGAAGTCGATGGCCTGGCGGCGCCTGACCGCGAGGCCGTCGCGCGCTCGCGTTGCGGCATCTCGGTGCTGGCACAGGCCGCCGCGCAGGCGCACGATGGCCGCGCCCATGCCGCCATCGAGGCGGCGGTGCGCGCCAGCGCGCGCAGCCTGTGCGCCTGGGCGCAGGTGTCGGCCGACCGCATCCCCGCCGATGCCTGGGTCGGTCCGCCAGAGGTGCACCGCGAGCTGGGCCTGCTGCTGACGCGCTGCATGGCGCGCGCCGATGCGGGTGAGCAGCTGGGCCCGTTGCTGAACGGCCGTCTGAGCCCGGGTGTGAAGGCGTTGTTCATCGGCGCGTCGGGCACCGGCAAGACACTGGCCGCCCAATGGCTGGCCGACCGCCTCGCGCGGCCGCTGGTGCGCGTGGACCTGGCCGCAGTCGTCAGCAAGTACATCGGCGAGACCGAGAAGAACCTGGGGCAGCTGCTGTCGCGCGCCGAGCACCTGGACGCGGTGCTGCTGTTCGATGAGGCCGACTCGCTATTCGGCGCCCGCACCGACGTCAAGCAGGCCAACGACCGCTACGCCAACATGCAGACCAACTACCTGCTGCAGCGGCTGGAGACCTTCCACGGCGTGGCGGTGCTGACGTCCAACAGCAAGGCCCGCTTCGACGACGCCTTTCTGCGCCGGCTCGATGCGGTGGTGCAGTTCCCGCTGCCGGATGTGGCCGAGCGCCGCACGCTGTGGTCGCTGCATCTGGGCGAGACGCCGCAGGTGGACACCGCCGCCATGAGCGCAATCGCCGCGTTGGTGGACCTGCCCGGCGGGCACATCCGCAACGCCGTGCTGACGGCGGCCCTGCTGGCGCGGCAGCGCGCGCAGGAGGTCAGCGCCCCCCCCGCGCTGTCGGTCGACGACCTGCGCGAAGCGCTGGCGCTGGAGTACCGCAAGCTCGGGCAGCGCGCGCCGGACAGCCTCTGAGCTGAGGCGGCCGTGTTCCACACCACCCGCGCTACCGCCACAGACGCCCGCCGGCGTGTGCCGCCGGTGCCTGTGCCTGTGGCGGGGGCTGAACCTGCGGCGCCGGCGGTTGCCACACCGCAGACGGGGCCGACGGGGCAAAACGCCATGCCGTCTGCCGCAGGCGCGGCCAGCGAGGCTGGCCAGGCGACGGCAGGCTTTAAGGCGTCGCCGCAGGGCGCGCCTTTCGCGGCCGACGCCGCCGGGCGGAGCATCCTGCCACGTTACCTGCAGAGCGGGACGGCAGCGGGAGTCGCCGAGAACTCGCTGCCGCAGGCATCGCGTGCGGCAGCGCCGGCGCAGGCGTTGTTGGCCCCGGGTGCCGGCCCCGCGTCGAAGGCGCTGCCGGCTGGGACGGACGACGGCACGGCTGCCCAGCCGGCGCAGGTCGATCCGGCCGGACCGAAGGCCATGGCGCCGGGCAAGCAGGCCGATCTGCAGGATCTCAGGCCTGCGAAGCCGGCCGACTTCAAGTCGGTGGGCAAGACAAACGAGAAACCGGGCGCCCCGGCCGGCAAGCAGGCGGCGAGAGATGCCGCTTCAGCCACCGAGGCGGGTGGTAGGGCGCAGGTTGCCGGCGCAAAGGCCGACCTGAAGCCCGACCCCAAGCTCGACACGAGCGGCCTCCACAACGACGCCAAAGCGAAGGGCGCAGGCGCGGCGGATCAGCCGAATCAGCAGATCGCCAACGAGGCCGTTGCCGATCGGGCCACTGCCACCGGCAACGACGGAGCAACGCCGGCGGCCGGCGGCGCCGCAGCGACAGCTGGCGCAGCGCCGGGTGGTGGAGGCGGTGGCGGTGCGACCGGTGGGGATTCAGGCGGCGGTGAAAGTGCAGAAGCCGCAGCCGAGTCCACCCCGTCAGGGCCGGAGGCCGGACCCGCGGAGGCCGCGCAGGAGAAGACCGAGGAAAAGATGGCGCATGCCGACCCGGCGGCAGCGTCGGAGGAGGCCGAGGCCGAGCCGCAGTCGTCAACGGCAGCAGGTGAAAGCGCGGGTGCAGGCGCGAATGAAAGCGCGGGTGACACGGAGCCGGCCGGCGGCGAGTCCGCCGCGTCCCAGGCCGCCATGTCGGGCGCCGAGGCCAGTGGCGGCGGGGCGGCACCTGAGGCCGCCGAAGTGCTCAAGCCGGCAGAAGCCGACAACGCGGCCGGCGCGACCCGGACGGCGGACCCCGAAGCCCTGCACCGCGAGCAGGCCGGCCGCGAGGCCAGCGAGGCGCAAGCGGACACCCAGCGCGTTGCCGAGAGCGACAGCGAGGCCCACGCGCATGATCAGGTCGAACAGCAAGCCGACGCGGGCGGCGGCGGGGCGGCAGAGGCCGGCGAGCTGAGTGCCGCCGAGAAGGGCGCGGGCGTTGCGGACCTGGGCGAGAGCGTCGGCGGCGGTGGTGAAGGGGGCGGAGGAGGCGCCGCGGGTGGCGGTGCCGGGGCTGGAGGAGGTGCGGGCGCCGTGGAAGACAGCCCGCCACTGGACACCGCTGCACAGGACCCGGCAGCCGGCCTGGGCACCGCGGCGTCGCTGAGCCCGGTGCAGGCCGGCGCGGCATTGGCCGGCGTCGGCAGCGCCATCGACCGCACGGCGGGCGAGGAAGCCACGGCGCTGCAGGATCAAATCCCGCAGGCCGAGGTCGGCGCCGACGGCGCGCCGGCCAGCTGCGTGCAGACGGATGAAAGCGTCGAAGCTGGTGACGCCCCAGCCGCCGTCGAGGCCGGCGCGTCGCCGGAAACACCGCAGCCCGAGGCGACACCCGAGGCCGGGCCGGCGCCCAGCGAGCGCCTGGTGGCGCCCAGCGTCACGGCGGGCGAGGGCGGCAAGGTCTCGGAGGAAGACGGCGCGCGGGTGCAGGGCGCGGTGGACGAGATGCCCACCACCGACCCGGGGCTGAATGTGTCGGCGGGTGCGCCGCCGCAGGTGCAGTTGCAAGGCGACGCGGACCCGGCGGCGGTGGACCAGCAGAAGGCCGAACTCGACCGCACCGCAGCCGCGCAGCGGGCGCAGGGCAGCGTCGATGCCGCCAAGCCCGCCGGTGAGAACGCTATCCGCGTGACGCGGCCCAAGGAAGTTCTCAAGGGGCCGACGGTGGCCGACACCGGCGGCGGTGCCGGCAAGGGGGCGGCCGATGCGGCTGCGGCCGAAGAGGGCATCGGCATCATCGCCAGGGAGAAGAAAGGCCCCGAGGTCAGCGCCGCAATGGCGCACGCGCAGGCCGAGATGGCAGCCAAGAAGGGCGAGCACCAGGCCAAGGTTTCAGAGGAAAGGACCAAGAACGACCAGGAGATGGCGCGACTGAAGGACGACAACCTGGCCCAGCAGGCCGCCGAGAAGGCGGGTGCGCGCGGCGAGGTGGCCAAGGCCCGGGCCGACTGGACGGCCGAGCAGGGTCGGGAAATCAAGACCGCCAACGACAAGGCCGGCAAGGAAGTCGCCAAGGGCAACGAGCAGGTCACGGCCGAGCAGGCCAAGGCCGATGCGGAGGCGACGAAGCACATCGAGGACGGCGACCGCCAGGCGGGCGAGGAGAAGGCCCAAGCCGAGCAGGCAGCAGCCACCAGAAAGGCCGAGGCCAAGCAGGAATCGACCGGCGTGTTCGGCTGGCTGTCCAGCAAGGTGGCGTCGTTCTTCAATGCACTCAAGCAGGGTCTCACGGCCATCTTCGACGCGGCCAAGAAGCTGGTTCGCACGGTCATCGACGCCGCCAAGAAGCTGGCGGTCGCCGTAATCGAGGCCGCGCGCAAGGCCATCGTGGCGGTCATCAAGGCGGTGGGCGCGGCGCTGATCCTGCTGGGCGAAGTGCTGCTGGCGGCGTTCCCGGGGCTGAAGAAGAAATGGCGGCGCTTCATCGAGAACCGGGTGAAGGCGGCCGAGGACGCGGTGAACCGGCTGGCCGACGCGTTGAAGAAGGGCATCACGAAACTGCTGGACTTGCTGGGCAAGGCGTTCGAGTTCCTGCTCGATGCCTACAAGAAGGCCATGTTCATGGTGCTTGACGCGGCCAAGGCCGTGGTAGACGGCGCCATCAAGTTCGCCAAGGCGGTGGCGGACCTGGTGGGTACCTTCGTCGTACTCATCAAGGACATCGCGGCCAACCCGGGCGGCTGGATCAGCAATCTCGGCGCAGCCGTCATGGACGGCGTGAAGAACCACCTATGGAAGTCGTTCAAGACGGCCGTGAAGGGATGGTTCAACGACAAGCTGGAGGAAGTGCTGGGCGTGGGTATGACCATCTGGAACGTCCTCAAGAAGGGCGGCATCACCGTGAAGGAGGTGGGCCACATGGCCTTCGAGGCCTTGAAGGCGGCGATTCCCTCCGCGCTGATCCAGCTGCTGGTCGAGAAGGTCGTGGCGATGATCGTGCCGGCCGCCGGCGCCGTGATGGCCATCATCGAAGGGCTGCAGGCCGCCTGGGGCACGGTGCAGCGCATCATTGCGGCGCTGGGCAAGTTCGTGTCTTTCTTGAAGGCCGTGAAGGCCGGCGGTGCGGGGCCGCAGTTCGCCGAACTGCTGGCCTCCGCCGCCATCGTCGTCATCGACTTCGTCGCCAACTGGCTGCTGAAGAAGCTGCGCGGGCCGGCGTCCAAGGTCGGCAGCAAGGTCAAGGCCATCGCCCAGAAGATCATGGCCAAGGTCAAGGCGGCCATGAAGAAGGTGGGCGGCGCTCTGAAGAAGATCGCCAGGAAGATCGGCGGTGCGGTCAGAAAGGCGAAGAAGAAGTTCACGGACTGGCGGGCCAGGCGCAAGGCGAAGAAGGATGCGAAGAATGCTGGCAAGAAGAAGGATCCGAGCCAGCGGACAAAGGACAAGGAGGAGGAGCGCCGCAAGAAGCGCGAGGCGGCCATCGCCAGAGTGCGGCCCAAGGTCGATGCCTTGCTGTCCAAAGGCATCGGGCGTTTCTGGCTGATGGCTCGGCTGGGCTTCCTGGGCCTGACGAATGGGCTGAAATCCCTGTCACTCAAGGGCAAGGCCGTCGTAGCGCGAGCGAGCCCGGAAGTCACCCTGGACACCGTGGACAACGCGGTCTTGGGTGCCATGCTGGAGCCCATCCTCGTCAAGGCGGAGACGGCCTATTTGCGTCGCTACGATCAATCTCGAAAGAGCGAAGAACAGGGTGCGGAAGCCGGGCTGCACCACATGCCGGCAAACGCCGACACCCAGCAGATCGCCGACCTTCGCGCCAAACGCGATGCAGGACAACAGGCGCGCGCAAGCGGCGAATCGTCTCGCCAGGACAAAGCTTCGGCCACCACCACAACCGCGCAAGGCACCGACCTGTGGTGGCGGGATCACGCTTCGCTGAACACCGCCTTCGTTCGCTCGGTGCCGGGCATGGGCAACCTGCCAGTGAAGTACGCCAACATGATTGCTGACGGTCGACTGAAGGATGTGCCCATCTCGGCACTCAGCGCCGAGCAACGAAAGTTCTTCGACGCGTTGGGCTCCGTGGAGCGCGCACGCAAGAGCGGCATGATGCCGGCCATGGACCTCGCTTCCACGCTGCATCAGGAAGGCGTCATCAAAGGCGCTGAGGAGGTGCTGGCAGGCAAGGCGAATCCGATGTCGGCGGACAAGTCGTCAGTCGCCGCGCACCGCGATGACCATCATGCAGACCACACCCGGCGGTCAGCCTCCGACCTGGAGAAGATCGGTAAAGCCACCGAAGCGCGGCGAGAGAGCATCGGTCATATCTTCAAGCAACTGCGTCACTTGGTCAGCGCCGACCGCTCCATACTCACCAAGGCTGGTGGCGCGGCACAAGGCGTGGCCGCGGCCTTTGAAGCCTGGTTCAATGCCCAGGCCGGCGCGTTACCAGCAGATCGCACGGTGCTCATCCGGCTCACACAGGCGCTTGTGCAGAAGCTCATCATTTTCCTGAAGACCTACCGATCCTGAGCAATCATGGCTGCCATCAATCTCCTGCTTGCCTGCGATGACCGTTGCACCGCATCGGATTTGGAAGACCTTGTCGATGAGGCGTTGGTCGGCCTGCTTGCCGCAGACGGTCCTAACCTCGCACCCGCCGGTCGCCGTCAGGCGACGGCATCGCTCGCGGAGATCGCATGGGTTGACGATCAGGATGCTGGCAATCACGTCCGGCTGATGCTGGACACCGATATGCCGGCGTGCTGGCTGGCGGTGGAGGTCGCGGATGCACGGGTGCGCGAAACCGTGCTCATGGCGCTGCGAGAACAGCTGCCGGTGCTGGACTATGAAGCCCTGCGCGAGCAATCGGCTCCATGGCGACGAGGGGCTTTGTCACGCCTGGCGCTGACCCATGATCCCAGGCTGGCAGGAGACCTCCGCGAGCTCCTCATCTCGGCGCTCGCCAGCCCAGACGCCCTGCGTCGTGAGGACGCGGTGATGGCCGCACACCTTGCCGGCGCGACGGCCCATTCGGATGTTCTGAAGGCGGCGCTACCCCATGAAACCGACAAGGGCGTCCAGGCGATGCTGAAGCACGTCGTGCAAGCATTGCAAGGCGGCTCACGATAGGCCAGTGAAACGTCTGCTGCATTGCGCAGCAGGCACCCAGTTGGCCCGCCGCGCCTCAGACCGCCGGGCTGCGAAACCGCTGCGGGTCAATGCCGTGCTTGCGGATCAGCTCGAAGAAGGCGCGGCGGTCCTTGCGCGCGGCCTGTGCAGCGTGAGTGACGTTGCCACCATGAGCGCTGAGCAATTGCTCGATGTAGCCGCGCTCGAAACGACCCACGACGCGGCGCTTGGCGGCGTTGAACGATTCCGCAGGCACGGGCGCGAGCTTGTCCACGCCGTCGATGTCGATGTCCATCACATCCAGCTCGACACCGCCGCTGAGCAGCACCCCGCGTTCGATGACGTGGCGCAGCTCGCGCACGTTGCCAGGCCAGTCGTGCTGCAGCAGCAACTGCAGCGCGCCCGCTGTCAGCTGTGCAACGGGCTTGCCGTACTCGCGTGCGAACTCACGGACGAAGTGCTGGGCCAGCACCGGGATGTCGACGCGCCGCTCACGCAGTGCCGGCAGTGTCACGCTGAGCACGTTCAGGCGGAAGAACAGGTCCTGGCGGAACTGCCCGTTGCGGATGGCACTCTGCAGGTCGCCATTGCTGGCGGCGATGACGCGCACATCGGCACGCACCAGTGTCGCCGAGCCCACCGGCCGGTACTCGTGCTCTTGGAGAAAGCGCAGCAGCTTGGTCTGCGCCGGCAGGGGCAGCGAGTCGACCTCGTCGAGGAACAGCGTGCCGCCCTCGGCCTGCCGCACGAGGCCGGCATTGGCGGCGTGCGCGGTCGTGTAGGCACCCTTGGCATGGCCGAACAGCTCGTTCTCGACCAGCTCGGTCGGCAGAGCCCCGCAGTTGACAGCGACCCACGGGCGCGAGGCACGGTCTGACAGGTAGTGCACCGCGCGCGCGCAGACCTCTTTGCCCGTGCCCGTCTCGCCGCTGATCAGCACGTTGGCATTGCAATTGGCGATCACGGGCAGCTTGGCCGCCACGCGAGCACAGGCCTCGCTGACGTAGATCAGGCCGCGAATTGCAGGAACAGCGGGAACGGCAGCCGCGCGCGTTTCGTTGGGCATGGAGCACCTCCGTGTGCGCAGCGTTGCGCAACTTCGATCGATTGACAGGGGCCACCCAGTCCGATTCGAAGCCGGTCGACAGGCGCTCAAACGAGGCTAACGGAAGACGTTGCCAAGTCAAGACTGCTTCTGTGGGAGGAGCCGGAACCACTCCCTCATTTGTAAGGACGGCCGCGGCCGCCCGTGAAGCTGATTCATGGGGCCACGCTGACGGGCCCACATGGTCACAGCGACTTGAGGAACGCCAGCATGGCCTCGCGGTCGGCCTTGGACAGCGCCTCGAAGCGTTGGCGGCTGGTGGTGGCCTCGCCGCCGTGCCACAGGATGGCTTCGGTCAACGTGCGCGCCCGGCCGTCGTGCAGATAGCCCACTTTGCCAGCGCCGCCGGCGACGCGCTCGGTGTAGCCGATGCCCCAGAGCGCCGGCGTTCGCCACATCTGGCCGGTGGCGCGGCCTTCGACAAAGCCGTCGGCGAGCTCGGGGCCCATGTCGTGCAGCAGCAGGTTGGTGTAGGGGCGGATGGTCTGGTTGCGCAGCTCGGCGAATTCGGACGTGTTGCCCGTCTTCATCGATGCCACATGGCAGGCCGTGCAGCGGTTGGCCTGGAAGATGCGCGCGCCGGCGGCCACCTGCGTCGGGTTGACGTCCAAGTCCGGCAGCGGCGTCACGCCCTTCGGGAAGCCGCTGGCCACGCTGCGCTGTGCCGGCACGGCCAGCAAAGCCAGGTAGCGGGTGACCAGTGTCAGGTCGTCCTCGGATAAGCCCTTCTCGACCTTGTTCGGCGTGCACCTGCCCGAATGGCAGTCGCGGTTCGGGTAGACCGGCGTGGTGACGGACATGTCCTGCAGTGCGGCGGCGGCGGTCTGGTGGCGCAGGCTCACCTTGGACGCCTTCCAGCCGTAGCGGCCCAGTTTGACGGCGCCGGTTTCGGGGTCGTAGGCGAAGTTGGCCGTGCCCAGCACCCCGTCGGCGTCCGGTGTGGTGCGCACGCGCGCCAGGATGTCGGCGTCTGGCACGGCCTCCAGCAGGCCCATGCCGATCATCGGCTGCGCGCTGCGCAGCGAGTGCGCGGCCGGCGTCGGCCCGTCGAAGGCGATGCGTGGCTTGCCGAGTTCAACGATGGTGCCGTCCGCCAGCGTCACCCGCCGCACGTCGAAGCCGGCGACGCGCACGCCCAGGCCCCAGTCCTGCGGCGCACCACTCACCAGCGAACGCGCGTTCATCTGCACCGCCATGCCGTAGACCGGGTGCGGCACCTGCCGCCCGTTCGCATCTAGCGCCGCGACGCGCACGCCCATGGTGTCCAGCCGCTGGTTGATCGCACTCGGCGCCAGGCTGCGGCCGTTGCCGATGTGGCACGAGAAACAGGTCGATTTGTTGAAGCGCGCGCCCTGCAAGCCCGCAACCGCGGTGTGCCTGTCGTTGCCGGCCTCGTTGTGGTCACCGCTCCAAAAGTTGGTGTGCACCAGGCGTCGTCCCTCGACGAAGCGCTGCATGTTCTGCATGCCGATCTCGTTGTTCGGCTGCTGGAACATGAAGGCGCCGTTGTCCGCGTAGTCGTACGACACCGAGCCGGTGCCGCCCTGCAGCGTTTCTTCCGGCAGCGGCGCGTTCATCAGCCTCGGCTGCACGCCGTACCATGGCCGCAGGCCCGTGCCGACCACGTAGGTGACCTCGTTGGTGTAGTAGCGAAACCCGCCGGTATCGCCCAGCGCGTCCATGACTGCGCGGGTCGAGAAGAAGGAGCTGGTGAACTCGATCGCGTCGCCGACCTTCAGTGCCCTCGATGCGACGGACTTGCCGTTTGGCACCATCACGCCATTGGCATCTGCCGACAGCTCGCTGTGGCGCGGCACGTTGTCCAGCACGACGCTGCAACCGTCGTTGGCGCCCTTGACGCCGGCGAAGCCGCCGTTGGGCGTGAGCAGCGCCGCCTGCGGCGGCTTGGCCACCACCGGGCAGGCGGCGATGCCCTGGTTGCCGGCCGCGTAGGTCGCGTCGTCCAGCAGGTCGCCGGGCGACATCCAGCCGAAGCCAGTCACGCCCGGCTCGTCCATGCGGCGGAAGAACGCGTGGCCGCCGCCGCGCTGGGCCTGCTGGAAGTACTGGTTGACGACGATCGTCGGCCGCGTGACGCCGGCCACCCGGATGTTGTCGATGAGCTCGACGCCCCAAGTGCGGTTCTTGAAGTAGTTGGCGATGAAGTTCAGGTGCGCGCCGGGGCCCTTGTCAAGCGGCTTGCCGGCGGCGTCGACCGTGTCATTGACGCCGTAGCCGATTTCGTTCCAGTCCTCGCCGCGTTCCCGCGCATGGCGGGAGCGGCCCACCATACCGAACCGGGTGACCAGCGTGCCGTCGGCCAACGTGAACTGCACGGTCTCCAGCGGCGGCCGTGCGGCAGGCGCCGGTGCCAGCGCAGCGCCATCGGCAGGGAAGGGCAGCGCCGCCGTCGCCATCAGCGGCAGCGTGTTGTCGCTGCCCGGTGATCTGAACGCGACCTCGTGCAGCGAGTAGCCGTACTGCGTGCCCCGGGCCACGCCTTGCAGGCGCACGTAACGCACGTTGGCGTTCAGGTTGAAGAACTCCTCGGTGCCACCCTTGCCACCGGCCACATAGCGGATCTGGTGCCAGGTGTTGCCGTCGTCCGAGCCCTGGATCGCGTACTCCTTGCCGAATGCGTTCTCCCAAGACAGGCTGAGGTAGCCCAGCGCCGTCTTCGCGCCGAAGTCGAATTGGATCCAGGCGGCGTCGTCCTGCGTGCTGGCCCAGCGCGTGTCCATGCTGCCGTCCACGGCGCGGCCGGCGACATGCGCGCCTTCGATCGCAGTCGACGTGGCCGCGACCGGGCGGACCAGGGCGCCTGGCTTGCTGATGTCGGTGCCGGCAGGCAGTTGCTGTGCAGGCGGCAGCGTCGGCAGCGCAGCATCCGTACCGCCGGGAAGCTCCACGGGCGCGGGGGCTGGCGGCAGCTCCAGCGCGGGCTCCGGCGCCGGCGCAGCCACCGGGGCCGATGCGGGGGGCGCCGGTGTAGCGGGGGAGGTCGTGGGACCATCCGCGCCGGCACTTCCAGAGCCGCCGCCGCAGCCGGCGTTCAGCGCTGCGGCCGCCACCACCAGGCACAGCGCTGCGGCCGAGGTGCGCGAACGCGCATGGTGGATGTGGTTGTTCTCATTCATTTCCGGTCCCTGTGTCGGTCGCGCCATCTCTGTGGCGCGATGACCTCCAACTCAGACCGGGTCGGAGAACTTCGGCAGTCCTAGGGATGGCATCTGCAGCGGCGCTGTGGTTCCGTCGGTGCGGGAAAGACGATACGCGTAGCCGAAGTTACAAATATGCAACCGAAGCAACCGCCCGCACGGCCTGTGATGCCCGCTGGGCCAAGGAGGTGAGCGCCAGGTCAGCGCGGCAGCAGTCGGTAGTGCTCGGCGATCACGTCGAAGGCGGCCTTGCGCTGGCCCGTCTCAGACAGTAGGCCCTTGCGGTTCCAGCCGTTCTGGAACACGGGGTGCTCCCGCCGTGGCGAGCGGAAGTCCTTCAGCACCCAGGGCGACAGGCCGCGCAGGTTGGGGATGCGGTGCAGCATCTCCAGCGTGGCGCGGTAGTACGCGGCCTGGTACTCCTCGGTCCATTTGCGCAGCTGCGCGCGTGACGTACCTGGTGAGTCGTGCTCGCCAGCCAGCGCGTCGGCGCCAAACTCCGAGGCGATGAGCGGCTTGTCGGTGGGCAGCTCCCAGCGCAGCTTCTTCAGGTCGTCCAGCTTGTCGTCGCCGTACCAACCGGCGTAGGTGTTGATCGCCATCACGTCCAGATGCGGCAGCAGCGGGTCGGCGATGCGGATGACATCGCCCTGGCGCTCCACCAGCAGCGCGGCGCTGATGAGGCGGCCGGGGTCCAGCTCGCGGGCGCTCTTTGCCAGCGCAACATGGAAGCGCGTGCGGTTGTCGGCCACGGGCGTCTCGTTGCCCACGCTCCACATGACGAGGGCCGCGCGGTTGCGGTCGCGGTAGATGGTCTCGGCCTGCATGCGCAGCGCCTTTTGCAGCGCGACCGGGTTGTCCCAGTCCACCGTCCAGTAGACGGGGATTTCGCTCCACACCAGCAGGCCCAGCTCGTCGGCCATGCGCAGCATGGTTTCGCTGTGCGGGTAGTGCGACAGGCGCACGTAGTTGCCGCCCAGTCCCTGTTTCACCTCGGTCAGCAGCGCGCGCGCGGCGGATTCGGTCATGCGCCGCGCCGGATTTGGGCCCAGTTCCTCCTCGTGCGCGGACACGCCGCGCAGGAACACCGGCTTGCCATTCAGCAAGATCTGGTCGCCCTTGACGGCGATGGTGCGAAAGCCGATGCGCTCGCGCAGCGTGTCCGCGCCGGCCGTGAATTGCACGTCGTAGAGCTGCGGCGTCTCGGGCGACCAGCGCTTCAGCGCTGCCGGGGCGGGCAGCTCGAAGCGTGCCACACCTTGCGCGTCCGTGCGTGCCTGCACCTGCAGCTTCAGCGCGGCGATGTTCAGGGTGACCGTCTGATTGGCGGCACCCGCGCCGTTGAGCTGCGCGCTGCCCACCAGGCGCCCGGCCTCTGTTAGGCGCAGCGTGGCGTCGTCGATGAAACTGGCCGGCGTGTGGATCAAGCGCACCGGGCGCGTGATGCCTCCGTACAGGTCCCAGTCGGTGATCTCGCCCGGAATGCTCTGCGCGTCATGCCGCGAGTCCACGCCCACGGTGAGGCGGTTGTCGCCACTGCGCAGCGCTTGCGTCACCTCCAGCACGAACGGCGTGAAGCCGCCTTCGTGGCGGCCGATCTCCTTGCCGTTAAGGTAGACGTACGCGCGGTAATTCACCGCCTCGAAGCGCAGGAAGCTGCGTTCTCCCGGCCTGGGCTGCACGTTGAACTTGCGCTGGAACCACATCAGGCCGTCGTAGTAGCGCAGTTCGGGCGTGGCTGCATTCCAGGCGCCGGGGATCTCCATCGCCGGGCCGCGGTCCATGTCGAACTCGAAGAAGACCGGGCTGCCGGGCTTGGCTTCCTCTGCGGCCACGTCCAGATCGCGGTAGCGCTGCATGCGCGACTTTGCGACCCAGCCGTTGATGTCGGTCAGGCCGGTGCGGTAGTAGTCTTTGGAATAGGTCCAGCGGCCGGACAGCTCATGACTGGCGTCGCGGCTGCCGTTCAGCAGCAACGCAGGGCGCAGATCGTCCGCGGCAGTGGCGGCCGTGGCAGAGGCCAGCAGGGCCACGGCCAGCAGCAGGTGCAGCCGGCGGTGCAGGTTCCAGAGATTCGGCATGAGTTCGTTTCGGTGGTCGGGTCTTGCTTGCCAGTTTGACCTGCGCCGCCTGATGGAAACGCGCAGGAACATGAGCATCCAATGCGCGCCTATGATTTGACATAATGCACATTGTCGACAAATTTTGTGTATAGCCCTGGTGGACGATGTTGGAAGCACGCACCCTGGCTCTGCCCGCACGGAGGGCCCACCGGCGCTACGCTCTGGTTCTGCGCATCAGTCGGCGTCCCGGACCAACTGCCGGATCACCGGCTGCTGCCTGTGGATCGCGTCGTCGATGTGTGGCAGGTGCTGCGCGAGCGGACTCTCACGTGCTACGGCGAAGTGCACGGATTGCTCCGCCAGCGGCGCCGGGCTCACCGTGAACGCATCAGGCGCGCCGCCGGCCGCGACGATGCGCGCCAGCACCGTCGACAGCGCCGGGTTCCTGGTGGTGACGAGCAGCACGTCGCACCTCCCAGCTTTCAGCGCGTTCAGCCGCCGCTATTGGATGTCGGACGCCATACTTTCGGGAAAGAGCGGTCCATAGTCCGCGCGTCGCGACATGCAGACCTGCCAGCCCGCGAGATCCTTCGGCCGCCGCGCGACCACGTGTTTGTCGCGAAGGCTGACCGCCCAGACGGCGCCACGGAACACGGGAACGGAGAACTGCAGCTGGGCGGCGCGCCCGGCGCTGGGGCTGATGCCGAATCCGATCGCCTCACCGCGCTCCACCAGATGCAGCAGCCGCGCGAAGGGCACCGACTGCGGGGCCCAGCGCAGGACGCTGGCTTGGGCGACGGCTTCCAGCAGCGGGCCAACGAAATTCGCATCGACCGCCTCTGAGATCGCCATCGGCACCAGCGGCGCTGTTTGCTGCGCCGGCGATGGGCGCACGACACAGGCCATCGCTGCGATGGCAGCACGTCGGCTCCAGCGGTGGGCTTCGCTCATCGTGCGCATTGCTCCTTGAAAGTCCATCTGACGCCAGTGACGTTGCCCCAATTCGGAGGCAACACCGTCGGCTCGACGAGATTGTGGGGTGCTTTGATGCGAACGCGGCCCGCTCCCGCAGATCGGCCGTCGTTCTCTAGCACGCCCTGCTGTTCCGCTCTGGGAGCCCGGCCCGCTATCCTCGACGCCCCAACTGCTTTGGTGATGCGAATGCCCCTTCACTGCGACGTCGCCATCATTGGCGCCGGCACCGCCGGCATGGCCGCCTACCGCGCCGCGAGCCGGCACACCGACCGGCTGCTTCTCGTCGAGGCCGCCCACTTCGGGACCACTTGCGCTCGTGTGGGCTGCATGCCCAGCAAGCTGCTTATCGCTGCGGCCGCCGCCGCACATGCGGTGTGTGAGGCTCCGCACTTCGGGGTGCTGGCAGCCGCGCCGGTCATCGACGGCCGCGCCGTCATGCAGCGCGTGCGCAGCGAGCGGGACCGCTTCGTCAGCTTCGTGCTGGACGCCGTCGACGGCTGGCCCGAGGCGACGCGGCTGCAGGGCCGCGCACGATTCACCGAACCCGGCATGCTGGACGTGGATGGCCAGCGCATCGACGCCAAGGCCGTCGTCATCGCCACCGGTTCACGCCCGCGCATCCCACCGGGCTGGCGCGAGCGGCTGGGGCGGCGGCTCATCGTCAACGACGACGTGTTCGACTGGCAGGACCTGCCACGCTCGGTGGCCGTGTACGGCGCCGGCGTCATCGGGCTAGAGCTGGCGCTGGCGCTGCACCGGTTGGGCGTGCGCGTGCGGCTGTTCACGCGCGGCCAGGACGTGGGCCCGCTGACCGACCCGGCACTGCAGGCGCTGGCGCGCGACCTGTTCGGCGCGGCGCTGCCGCTGGTGCTGAACGCTGGCACGCCGGAGCCGCAGCTGGACGGCGATCAGGTGCTGATCGGCGGCGAGCATTTCGACCTGCTGCTTTGTGCCGCCGGGCGCGAGGCCAACCTGGACGACCTCGGCCTGGACACCCTGCCCGCCCTGCCCCGCGACGAGCGCGGCCGGCCGCGCGTGGACCGCCACACAGGCCAGTGGGGCACCGGTCCGCTGTTCATCGCGGGCGACGTCACCGAGGACCGGCCGCTGCTGCACGAGGCGTCAGACGCCGGCCGCATCGCCGGCGACAACGCCGCACGCTGGCCGAAGGTGCATCGCCGCCCTCGCCGCACGCCGCTTGGCGTCGTGTTCAGCGATCCGCAGATCGCGCTGGCCGGTGCCAGCCATGCCGAGCTGACGGCCGCGGACATCGCTTTCGACACCGGTCGCGTCAGCTTCGCCGACCAGGGCCGCAGCCGCGTGATGCGCGCCAACCAGGGCGCGCTGCACGTGTATGCCGAATGCGGCACGGGCCGGTTGCTGGGCGCCGAGATGATCGGGCCGGCCGCCGAGCATCTGGGCCACCTGCTGGCCTGGAGCGTGCAGCGCGGCGACACTGTGCAGGACATGCTGAACTGCCCGTTCTACCACCCGGTTGTCGAGGAAGGGCTGCGCACCGCGCTGCGCCAGCTGCACAGCGATCAGCACCTGCCTGACCTGCCGCTCG
The DNA here is from genome assembly GCF_043555865.1 of Pelomonas dachongensis. Lineage (NCBI taxonomy): Bacteria > Pseudomonadati > Pseudomonadota > Betaproteobacteria > Burkholderiales > Sphaerotilaceae > Roseateles > Pelomonas dachongensis. Next base: position 105,587 of record NZ_JBIGHY010000002.1, on the reverse strand, counting down.
AAGACTGCCTGGACTGCGACACGCAAGCTGAGGCCGGCCCCTGAGCGGGCTAGGATCACGCGATGAAGAAGTTCGCCACCTGGAATGTCAACTCGCTGTCCATCCGCTTGCCGCAGGTGCTGGATTGGCTGTCCGCGCATCCGGTCGATGCGCTGGTGCTGCAGGAAACCAAGCTGACCGACGACAAGTTCCCCACCCTGGAGATCGGCGAGGCCGGCTACCAGGTGCAATGGTTCGGCCAGAAGACCTACAACGGCGTCGCGCTGATCAGCCGCGAGAAGGCCACCGACGTGGTCAAGAACATCACTGGCTTTGCCGACGAACAGGCCCGCGTCATCGCCGGCACGGTGGACGGCCTGCGGGTCATCGGCGGTTACTTCCCCAACGGCCAGGCGCCGGACAGCGACAAGTTCACCTACAAAATGAACTGGCTGACAAGCCTGCGCCACTGGCTGATCCAGGAACTGAAGGCCCACGAGAACGTCGTGCTGATGGGCGACTTCAACATCGCCCCCGAAGACCGCGACGTCTACGACCCGGTGGCCTGGGCCGGCCAGATCCACTGCACGCCCGAGGAACGGGAGCACTTCCAGCAGCTCATCCAGCTGGGCTTCACCGACGCCTTCCGCCTGTTCGATCAGCCGCCCAAGAGCTGGAGCTGGTGGGACTACCGCAACCTGGCCTTCCGCAAGAACCAGGGTCTGCGCATCGACCACATCCTCGTCAGCGAGGCGCTGAAGGGCCGCGTCACGGCCTGCGAGATCGATAAGCTGCCGCGAAAGAACGAGCGCCCCAGCGACCATGCGCCGGTCATCCTGACCCTCGACGGCTGAGCATTCCTTCACGCCGGACGCGCCCTGCCCCAGGATGAGTTCCCAGGGTTTGCGCCAAGTCAAGGGTTGACCGGCTTCACGTGCGCATGCTGTGTCCAAAGGACATCCCCATGCGACAGCAAGCCGTCACCCAACGCGAGATCCCCTTCCCTGCCGGCCGCGCGCTGGTCTCCACAACCGACCTGAAGGGGCGCATCCTGCACGCCAACGCGGTGTTTGTGGACGTCAGCGGCTATGCGCTGGATGAGCTGCTGGGCCAGCCGCACAACATCCTGCGCCACCCCGACATGCCGCAGGAAGCCTTCCGCGACCTGTGGGACACCATCGCCACGGGCCGGCCCTGGTCGGGTCTCGTCAAGAACCGCTGCAAGAACGGCGACCACTACTGGGTGTATGCCAACGTGACGCCGCTGCTGGACGGCGGCCGGCCGGTGGCCTATCTGTCCGTGCGCACGCAGCCCACGCGGGCGCAGGTCGAGCAGGCCGAGACGCTGTACGCTCGCATGCGGTCCGAGCAGGCGGCGGGTCAGCTGCAGCACCGGCTGGCCCACGGCGAGCTGTTGCGCCCCGGCGTGGCCGGCGCCCTGCAGCAGCTGCGCCGCCGTCTGCCGTGGCTGGGCGGCATGTCGGTGCCGCTGCTGTCGACCAGCCTCGCCCTCGGTGCGTTTGCCGGAGCTGGCCCCTGGGCCGCTGCCGCCACCGCCGTGCTGACGGCAGCCGGCGCGGCGCTGTGGCAGCAGGCGCGGCTGCGCCAGGCGCTGGGTGCCACCGAAGATTTTGCGAATGCGCTGGCTGCGGGCGACCTGTCCACCACGCTGCGACCCAGCGGCAGCCCGCTGACGCGCGGGCTGGAGTCGGCGCTGGCGCAGGTGTCGGTGAACCTGTGCGCGATGGTCATTGACACGCGCCACGAGATCGAGCGCATCCGCCGCGTCAGCGACGAAATCGCGCAGGGCAATCTGGACCTGGCGCGCCGCACCGAGAGCCAGGCCACCAGCCTGCAACAGACGGCGGCCAGCGTCGAGCAGATCGCCGCGACGGTGCGCGACACCAGCGAGCACGCCGGCAATGCCAGCGGCGTGGCTGGCCAGCTGCACGACGTGTCGCGCGGCAGCGCCAGCGTCGTGCACTCGGTGACCGACACCATGGGCGGCATCGCCGCGTCGTCGGGCCGCATCGGCGAGATCGTGCAGCTCATCGACAGCATCGCGTTCCAGACCAACCTGCTGGCGCTGAACGCCGCTGTCGAGGCTGCCCGGGCCGGCGAACATGGCAAGGGCTTCGCGGTCGTCGCTGGTGAAGTGCGTGCGCTGGCTCAGCGCAGCTCGACCGCGGCGCGCGAGATCAAGAAGCTGATCGACGACTCCACACAGCGCGTGCGCGACGGCGAGGCGCAGACGCGCTCTGCGCGCGAAAGCATCGACGCGACGCTGGCGAAGGTGCAGGCGTTCACGGGCCTCATCAAGCACATCGACAACGGTGCCCGCGCGCAACTGCAAGGGGTGGCCGAGGTGCATGGCGCGATGCGCGAGCTGGACGGCATCACGCAGCAGAACGCCGGCCTGGTGGAGCAGCTGGCCCAGGCGGCAGAGCAGATGCAGTACGACACCGAGCAGGTTGCTGCCGCGCTGCGCGTGTTCCGGCTGGCCGCCAATGAAGGCCGTGCGCTGCCCGACGCCGTGGCGCTGCGCCGGGCGGCCAAGCAGGCCTAACCCGTCGGCGCGCCCTCGTCCGCCCCGCGGGCTACCTGCACCTCGCCCATTGCAATGGCCACGGCCAGCGCGATAGCGTCGATCTGCGCAGCCAGGCCCATGCTGGGCAGCCCGCCCGGCGCGCGCGCGGCCTGCTCAGGCAGCGCCGGCAGGTGGATGAAGCCGCCGCGCACGCCGCGGCCGGCAAGCCTGTGCTGCAGTTCGAAGAACAGCTGGTTGCAGACGAAGGCGCCGGCCGTCAGCGACAGGCCGGCCGGGTAGCCCGCGGCACGCAGGCCATCGCGCATCGCTTTGACCGGCAGCGTGGAGAAGTAGGCATCCGGGGCGAGGGCGACGACGCGCGCGTCGTGAGGCCGATCACCGGCGTTGTCCGGGATGCGCGCATCGATGAGGTTGACCGCGACGCGCTCAATGGAAATCTCGCTGCGACCGCTCGCCTGGCCCAGCGCGATGACCAGCTCGGGCCGCCCCTGGGCCAGCGCCTCGGCCAGCCGTTGCGGTGCGTCGCGGAACGTCACCGGCAAGCGGCATGCCCGCACCCGGCCTATGCCGATGACCCGCCCGTCCAGGGCCTGGGCGACCTCCCAGGACGGGTTGACGGTGTCGCCATCAAAGGGCTCGAACCCGGTGATCAGGATGTCCATCGCGCCATTGTCGGGCCGCGCCAACTGCGTGACTTTCGCGGCGTATTTGCGGGGTGGAACGGCGAACTACCCCCTCCATAATCGCCGCCCATGACCGACCCCTCCCAGCCCTTGGCCTGGCCCCACGGCAGTGCCGGCACCGCAGACGCGGGACCGGGTGCCGCGGTATCGGGCTTCCTGTGGCCCAGCCCGCCCTATGCGGCCTACCCGGAATCGCAACTGCAGCGTGGCCCCGAGGCCTGCGAGATCCTGGGCCTGAACAACAGCCGCAGCAGCGGCCAGCTACTGGCGCTGGACAGCAGCGAACGCATCGTCCGCATCACCGTACCGCCGGCGCGCAACGCCATGCCGCTGAAGTTCAGCCAGTTCCGCGCCGTGAAGCTGCTGCAGCCCGTGACCGTGCCGCCACGCGACGCCAGCGACCGCGGCGCGCCGCTAAGCCTGGACCAGCGTCCGCGCACGCCGTTCCGGGTGGTGTTCGCCGGCGGCGACGAGCTGAAGGGCATCACCATCGGCCACCACCACGACAAGCTGGGCCTGTTCCTGTTCCCGCCGCTGGGCGAGGCCGACGACTCGGTGCGCCGCGTGTTCATCCCGCGCGAGGTGCTGACGAATTTCGAGATCGGCGAGCGCATCGGCGACCTGCTGCTGAAGGACCAGCTAGTCACGCCCGAGCAGCTGTCGGCAGCCGCCGTCGAGCAGACCGGGCTGCGCCAGAAGCGCGTGGGCGACATCCTCGTGGAGCAGCACATCGTCACGGCCGAGCAGTTGCTGCAGGCCATCGAGCAGCAGGCCCGCATGCCGATGGTGCGCATCGGCGAGGCGCTGCTGGCGCTGGAGCTGGTCACGACCGAGCAGCTGGACCTGGCGCTGGTGCAGCAGCGCGAGGACCGCTCGGTGCCGCTGGGCGAGCTGCTGGTGCGCAAGGGCGTCATCAGCCGGGCGCAGCTGCAGTCGGCGCTGGCGCGCAAGATGGGCTACCCGATGGTGGACGTGGAGAAGTTCGCCATCGAGCCCGACGCGGTGCGCAAGCTGCCGCATGCGGTGGCCAAGCGGCTGGAGGTGTTGCCGCTGGTGCTGCGCGACGGCCGCCTTGTCGTCGCGATGGAGGACCCGACGCGGCGTGACGCCATCGACGAGGTCGAGTTCATCACGCAGCTCAAGGTGGTGCCCACGCTGACCCGGCTGGGCACGCTGCAGTTCGCGATTCCTGCCACCTTCGAACGCTACGGCGGCGAGGCGCTGGCGCGCGGCAACACCGATCCGCTGCCCGACTTCCAGCCCGACTTCGCGCTGGATAGTTCCAACAAGCTCATCGAGAGCCTGGAGCGCGACAGCAGCGAGCGCTCGTCCAAGGAAGATGATGCCCCCATCGAGCAGAGCGACAACTCGCTGGTGCGGCTGATCAACTCGATGATCATCGAGGCGCATGGCCAGGGCGTGTCAGACATCCACATCGAGACCTACCCGGGGCGCGAGAAGCTGAAAATCCGCTTCCGCCGGGACGGCGTGCTGCAGCCCTACCTGGAGCTGCCGCATACCTACCGCAACGCGATGATCGCGCGCATCAAGATCATGTGCGACCTCGACATTTCCGAGCGCCGCAAGCCGCAGGACGGCAAGATCAACTTCGCCAAGTTCTCGCCGCAGCACAAGCTGGAGCTGCGCGTGGCCACCATCCCGACCAACAACGGGCTGGAGGACGTGGTCATGCGGCTGCTGGCCAGCAGCAAGCCGCTGCCGCTGGACGGCATCGGCCTGTCGCCCGCCAACCTCGAAGCGCTGAAGACCGCCGTGGCGCGGCCTTACGGCATGGTTCTGTGCGTGGGCCCAACCGGCTCCGGCAAGACCACGACACTGCACTCGGCGATGGCACACATCAACACGCCGGACCGCAAGATCTGGACGGCCGAGGACCCGGTCGAGATCACGCAGGCGGGCCTGCGCCAGGTGCAGGTCAACCCCAAGATCGACTGGACCTTCGCGAAGGCGCTGCGAGCCTTCCTGCGCGCTGACCCGGACGTCATCATGGTCGGCGAAATCCGCGACCAGGAGACCGCCGAGATCGCCGTGGAAGCCTCGCTGACCGGCCACCTGGTGCTGTCCACGCTGCACACCAACAGCGCGGCCGAGACCATCACGCGGCTGCTGGACATGGGCATGGATCCGTTCAACTTTGCCGACTCGCTGCTGGCCGTGCTGGCACAGCGGCTGGTGCGCCGCAGCTGCAGCGCCTGCCGCACCAGCGAGCCCATGCAGGAGACCGAGCTGCAGGAACTGCTGGAGAACTACCTGCACGTGTTCCCGGCGGACAGCCGCCCCAGCAAGCTGACGCTGATGGCCGACTGGATCAAGAGCCACGGCCAGTCCGGCCGGCTGATGAAGCACCACAGTCCCGGCTGCAGCGTCTGCGGCGGCAGCGGCTACAAGGGCCGCGCCGGGCTGCACGAGCTGCTGAGTGTGTCGAAGAACATACGCCGGCTGGTGCAGACCGGCGCCCGCGCCGAGGAAATCCATCACGCTGGCCTGGCTGAAGGCATGCGCTCCCTGCGCCAGGACGGCATCATCAAGGTCCTGCAAGGCATCACCACGCTCGCCGAAGTCCACGCCACCAGCAACGCCTAGCCATGCCCCTGAGCGACGCCCCCGCCGACGGCACCGCCGCCGCGCCCCGCCCCAAGCTGCGGCTGGGGGACGTGCTCGTCGAGCAGCAGCTGATCTCGGCCGAACAGCTGGGCCAGGCGCTGGAGCTGCAACGGGCCACGGGCAAGAAGCTGGGCCGCATCCTGATCGAGGCCAACCTCATCACCGAGGAGGCGCTGGCCCACGTGCTGGCGCGCCAGCTGCGCGCGCCGTTCGTGAACCTGAAGACCTTCCCGCTGAAGACCGAGCTGGTGCGGCTGCTACCCGAGACGCCGGCGCGACGCTTCCGTGCGGTGGTGCTGGAGGAGCGCGGCGACCAGCTGCTGGTGGCCATGGCCGACCCCCTGGACCTGTTCGGCTTTGACGAACTGGCCAAGATCCTGAAGCGCCGCCTGGCGATGGCCGTCGTGGCCGACAGCCAGTTGCCCGCCGTCTTCGACAAGCACTACCGCCGCAGCGACGAGATCTCGGGCCTGGCCAAGGCGCTGGAGAAGGACATCGGCGACGCGGTGGACTTCGGCGCGCTGCAGGCTGCCGTCGGCCAGGAAGGCGCGCCGGTCGTGAGGCTGCTGCAGAGCGTGTTCGAGGACGCGACCCGCGCGGGCGCGTCGGACGTGCACATCGAGCCGCAGGAAGGCGAGCTACTGATCCGCAACCGTGTAGACGGCCTGCTGCAGACGCTGACGCAAGCCGACAAGCGCATCGCCCCCGCGCTGGCCCAGCGTCTGAAGCTGATGGCGGGCCTCGACATCTCCGAGAAGCGCCTGCCGCAAGACGGTCGCTTCACGTTGCGCCTGAGCGACCGCACGCTGGACGTGCGCCTGTCAACGATGCCCAGCCAGTACGGCGAGTCCGTCGTCATGCGCCTGCTCGGCCAGGGCTCGGCGCTTCGCCGGCTGGACCAGATCGCCATGCCGGACGAGATGCTGAAGCGCTTTCGCGAGCTTCTGGGCCGCGACTCCGGAATGATCCTGGTTACCGGCCCCACCGGCTCGGGCAAGACCTCCACGCTGTACGCCGCGCTGGCCGAACTGGACTCGGAGAAGCTGAAGATCATTACCGCCGAGGACCCCATCGAGTACCGGCTGCCGGGCCTCACGCAGGTGCAGGTCAACGAGAAGATCGAGCTGAGCTTCGCCAAGGTGCTGCGCGCCGCGCTGCGGCAAGACCCCGACGTCATCCTCGTCGGCGAGATGCGCGACGCCGAGACGGCCGAGATCGGCCTGCGCGCCGCCATCACGGGCCACCTTCTGCTGTCCACGCTGCACACCAAGGACACCGTGTCCACGCCGTTCCGGCTGCTGGACATGGGCGCCCCGCCCTTCATGGTCGCCACGTCGCTGCAGGCCGTGCTGGCGCAGCGGCTGCTGCGCGGTGTCTGCAAGCATTGCGCCGAGCCGCACCTGGCCACGCCGCAGGAGCAGGCCTGGGTCAACGAGGTGCTGACGCTGAACGGCGAGGCGCCGGGGCCGGTCACCAACGTCAAGGGCCGCGGCTGCTCGGAATGCAACGGCACCGGCTACCAGGGCCGGCGCGGCATCTACGAGATGCTGGAGCTGGACCCCGACATGGCGCTGGCCATTCAGAAAAGCGATGCCGGCGCATTCATCGACGCGGCACGCCGCTCGCTGAAGGGCAGGACGCTCGCCGACCGCAGTCTGGCGCTGGTGCGAGAGGGCAAGACCTCTCTGGCGGAAGCGGTGCGCATCAGCGTGGACGCTGATTGACGCACGGATGAGCAACTTCGCATTCAAGGGTCGCAACGGCCGCGGCGAGCTGGTCGAAGGCATCGTCGACGCGGCCAGCAGCGACGCCGTCGCCGCGCAGCTGATGGCGGGCGGCGTGGTGCCGGTCAGCATCGAGGCCACTGCCGAGGCGGTCAGAGTGACCAGCGGCGACGGCTGGCTGCAGGCCCTGCTTGCCCGACCCATCACGCAGGAAGACGCCTTGGTGCTGACGCGCCAGTTCTACACCTTGCAAAAGGCCGGCGTGCCCATCCTGCGCGCGCTGGCCGGGCTAGAGGCGTCTACCAGCCATCCTGGCGTCGTCAGCCTGCTGCAGGACGTGCGCGCCAGCCTGGACCAGGGTCGCGAGCTGGCCACCGCCTTCGGCCGCCACCCCAAGGTGTTCAGCGCGTTCTACGTCGCGATGACGCGCGTGGGCGAGCTGACCGGCAAGCTGACCGAGGTATTCCAGCGCCTGTCCGCACACCTGGAGTTCGAGCTGGACATTCGCGCCCGCATCAAACAGGCGCTGCGCTACCCGTTCATGGTCATCATCGCGATGGGCATCGCGCTGGTTGTCATCAACCTGTTTGTGCTGCCCAAGTTCGCCGACGTCTTCGCGCACTTCAAGACCGAGCTGCCGCTGATGACGCGCATCCTGCTGGGCTTCTCGGGCTGGACGGTGAAATGGTGGCCGCTGGTGCTCGCCGGCGGCATCGGCGCCGCGATGGCCTGGCGTCACTGGGTGGCCACGCCCGGCGGGCGCTACAGCTGGGACCGATTCAAGCTGCGTCTGCCCATCGCCGGCGACATCGTGCTGAAGGCCACGCTGGCCCGCTTTGCGCGCAGCTTCGCGCTGGCCAGCAGCTCTGGCGTCCCCATCAGCCAAGCGATGACGGTGGTGGCGCAGACCGTGGACAACGCTTACATCGGCGCCCGCATCGAGCAAATGCGCGATGGCGTCGAGCGCGGCGAGAGCATCTCGCGCTGTGCCACGGCCACCGGCGTGTTCACGCCCATCGTGCTGCAGATGATCGCCGTGGGCGAGGAGACCGGCGAGCTGGACACGTTGATGACCGAGATAGCGCAGATGTACGAGCGTGAGACCGACTACGCCATCAAGGGCCTGTCCGCCGCCATCGAGCCCATCTTGCTGGCGGTTATCGGCGCGCTGGTGTTGGTGCTGGCGCTGGGCGTGTTCCTGCCGCTGTGGAACCTGGGGCAGGCGGCCATGGGCCGCTGAACGCGCTGACCGCAGGCGCCAAGACCTGGCACTTTGTGAACTAGCAACGCTTTGCTGTCGGCAGCATGTCGCTGTTCCAGACGCGTGCGCTATTCACTTTTCAAGGGTCCCGGTCTCCCTGATAGTGCTGCCATTCCACATAGCGCAGTGCGCAGGAAGGACCCCATGAACAAGTCCCGTCAAACCGGCTTCACCCTGATCGAGCTGGTGATGGTCATCGTCATCCTCGGTGTGCTGGCCGCGGTCGCGCTACCCAAGTTCGTCAACGTGGATGCCGACGCGAAGCAGGCCGCCTTGAACGGCATTGCAGGCGCGCTCAGCTCCGCGTCCGCCATCAACTATGCCAGCCGCAAGGCCAATCCCAACAAGGGCGTGGCGATTGCCAATTGCACCGACGTGGCCAACGCTCTGCAGGGCGGGCTCCCGGCCGGCGCAACCCCCGCCTACGCCATCACCAACGCTGCCATCACCGGCGGCGCGGATACCACCAAGACCGACTGCGCCGTCACCGGCAACGGTCTGACTGCGGCATTCACCGCGACTGCAATCAATTGATGCCAGCGCCACGCAACTCGCGTGGCTTCACGTTGATCGAGCTGATCCTCGTCATCGTGATCACAGCCGCCCTGGCGGTGTTCGCCCTTCCAAAGATGGTGGACACGACGCTGTGGCGGCTGCGTTCATTTGGCGACGACCTGATGGCACGCCACCAGGCCATGCTGCGGCTGGCGCTGCAGCAGCGACGGCCCATCGAGGCCACCATCACCGCCACAGGCGTCAGCTGGGCCTACCTCGGCAACGGCGGCGCCAGCCTCGACTCGCTGCCCTGCCCCGCCAACGAGTCGCCCTGCATCGCCGAGGGCGGCAGCCGCACCGTCACGTTCAACAGCGGCAACGCGGGCGCCGTGGCCACGAGCACGTCGGCCAGCCTGACCGTCACGGTGGCCAAGGGCAGCTACGCCCAGGCTTACCGTGTCGAGGCGGACACAGGCCTGATCTACCCGCTTCCTTGACCCTTGGCAGCACCCGACCCTGCACTAGCATGAAGCGCATGCGTCTCCCCCGCCGGGCCCACGGCCTCACGCTGATCGAACTGCTGCTGTTCATCGTCGTCGTCGGCATTGCGCTGGCGGCCATGCTGCGCGTGTTCACGACGTCCACGCTGGCCAGTGCCGACCCGATGATCCGCCGCCAGCAGCTGGCCATCGCCGAGTCGCTGCTGCGCGAGGTGCAGCTGATGCCGTTCACGTGGTGCGACCCCACGGGTGACGCCAACGTCGAGACGGCAACCTCCGCGAGCGGCTGTGCAAGCCTGGCGGAGGCCAGCGGTCCTGAAGCCGGACAAACCCGTTACGGCCCCACGAACTACTTCGACAACGTCAACGACTACGCCGGCTTCAGCATGGCCGGCATCCGCGACCTGTCCAACACCGCCGTTACCGGCCTGTCCGGCTACACGGCCAGCGTGGCCGTCGCAGCAGATACGCTGGATGCAGTCGCCGCAGGCAGCGGCGACGCGCTGAAGATCACCATCACCGTCTCCGGTCCCGACAGCAGCAGCCTGGTGCTGCAAGGCTGGCGAACCCGCCATGCGCCCAACTCGCCGCTCTGACACCGGCCCGGCGCGCCGCCACGGCGGTGCCCGAGGCTTCACGCTGATCGAAGCGGTCATGGTGATCGCCATCACCGGCGTGGTCGTCGCGATGGTGGCCATCTTTATCGTGCCCGCGACCACCGCCTATTTCGCCAGCAGCGCGCGGGCGCAGTTGACCGACGAGGCCGACACCGCGCTGCGGCGCATTGCCCGTGACCTGGCAGCCGCGCTGCCCAATAGCGCACGCATCAGTGGCAGCAGCCTCGAGCTGATCCCAGTCAGCGGCGCGGCGCGCTACGCCGTGGAGAGCGGCAACGCGCTGGCTTTCGGCACGGCAGACAACAACTTCGACATCGTCGGCCCGCCGCTGCGCCTGAGCAGCGGCAACCAGCGCCTGGCCTGGTACAACCTGGGTGGCCTGGCGCCCGACGCCGACGCTTACACGCAGGCCAATGTGCGCGTGGCAACCAACGCGGCCGGCAACGCCACCAGCGTCGCCTTCGCGGGCACGGCACCGGCTAACGCGCTGCTGGCGCCACCCTTTCGCGTCTATGCCATCGAGCAACCCGTCACCTACCGCTGCGACCTGGGAGCGGAGACGCTGATTCGCCACAGCGGCTACGGCTTCAACAGTGCGCAGCAGTCCATGCCCAGCGGCGGCAGCGCGGCCGTGCTGGCACGCCACGTGAAAGCCTGCACGTTCAGCTACGACACGCTCGCTATCGCGTCGCGCTATGCGCTCGTCACACTGCGGCTGCAGTTGGGTGTCAACAACGAGACGGTGTCGCTGTACCACACGGTGCACGTCGACAACCTGCCCTGACCATGCACGCACGCGGCTTCACGATGATGTCCATGCTGTTCATCCTGGTGGTGCTGGCCGCGCTGGGCGTGGCGCTGGCGTCGCTGACCCAGCGCCAGCAGCTTGGCTCCGCCGGCGAGTTGGCAGCTGCGAAGGCCTATCAAGCGGCGTTCGCCGGGCTGGAGTGGGGCAGCCATCAGATCCTGCGTGCCGGCGGCCAGCCGGCCTGCTTCGGCACGCGCAGCTTCGCTCTGCCCGACCAGCTTGCCGATTTCACCGTGACGGTTACCTGTGCCCGTGCCACCGCGACTGATGGCGAGCAGGCGCTGGCCTTCTACACGCTGGTCGCCACGGCGTGCAACATCGCCAGTGGCGGCGCCTGCCCCAACGGCGCGACGACCGAGCCTGCCTACGCGGAACGACAGCTGAGCCGCAGCCTCGGCACCGCCACGCCATGAAACGCTGGCTGCAGGCCTTCATCGCGAGCCTGGCGCTGGGCGTGCCGACGCTGGCCGCAGCAGTCAACTACCAGCTGCCTGGCAACCTGCCGCCCGGCTGCAGCGCCAGCGGCGCCAACTACACCTGCGCAAGCGGCAGCCTGGGGTCCGGCGACACGGTCACCGTCAACAGCCCGAAGCCGGCAACCGTCACCATCAACGGCAGCTTCAACACCAACACGTCGCAGATCAACGTCGCCGGCAGCGCCAGCGACTTGAACCTCGTCGTCAACGGTACGCTGACGCTGGGCTACAACGCCAAGATCACGGCCAACGTGACAGCCAACGCCGTCAACGACACCGGCGGCGGCAACGTCACCATCACCGGCAACCTGGTGGTCAACGGCGGCAACGTGTCGCTGGCCTACCAGAGCTCGGTCACCGGCAACCTCTCCACCACTGGCAGCGGCACGATCACCACCGGCCAAAACGGCACCATCGGCGGCAACGTATCGGCAGTCAGCGGCGCCATCACGATCAGCGAGAACTCGCGCGTGACTGGCAACGTGACCGGCACCGGCAACATCACCATCGTGCAGGCGGCCGTCGTTTCGGGCGACGTCAACGCCGGCGCGGGCGCAGTCAGCCTGGGCTTCCAGTCTCGCGTGACCGGAAACCTCGCGACCACCGGCACCATTTCGCTGGACCAGGAAGCCCGCGTCGGCGGCACGCTGACCGGCGGCGCCGGCAACGTGACGGTGGGCTATGCCGCCAACGTGGCGGGAGCGCTGACGACCTCCAACGGGACCATCGGCTTCGCGCAGAACGCGGTCGCCCAGGCTTGCGTGCGCTCCACCGGCAGCGCCAGCATCACGTTGGGCTACCAGAGCAGCATCAACAGCGTCTGCTGCGGCGCGAGTTGCAGCAACAGCTGCGTCGTCAACAACTCCACCTTTGCGATGCCGCCGGCCTGCAGCGCGCCCGCCACGCTGGTGGCCGACTACCGCATGGACGAGTCCACCGCCTGGAACGGCACGGCCGCCGAGGTGCGGGACGCCAGCGGCAACGGCCGCCACGCGCAGTCGGCCACCGCTGCGTCCGGCACGCCCGTTGCCATCACCGCCAGCGGCTCGCCAGCCTACGGCACCACCGCCGGCAGCTGCGGCTATGGCTACTTCAACCGCACCACACCCACGACGGCAACGCACACCTACGTGCAACTGCCAAGCGGCTTCCCGTCGCTGAGCAACAGCTTCACGGTGCTGGGCTGGATACGCAGCACGGCACCGGCGCAGTCCGGCCAGCGAGTCTTCGCGAATGACGACCATCAAAACGGCTGGGCGCTGAGCCTCGGCGATGCCGGCAGCGCGTCGGTGCGACTCTTCAACCGCAACCTGAACGCCAGCGGCGCCGTGACCACCGGAGGAACCAATGGCGCCGGCGCCACCACCGCCAACTGCAGCAGCGGCACTTTCTGCCTGGACAGCGCGCCCATCATCGCGGCCAACACCTGGTACTACGTCGCCGCCATCGTCGACACCGCCAACCGGCAGGTGCAGGTGCTGATCTACAACAACAGCAGCACCCTGCTGGCGAGCGCCACATCGGCCTACACCGGCACCTGGGTGGCCGGCACCGGCGGGTCCACCATCGGTGGCGAATCGGCCAGCTCCAGCGAGGGTCAGAGCAGCAGTTTCCACTTCAACGGCCACATCGACGAGCTGCAGGTCTACAACGGCGTGCTCAACAGCAGCGCCATCACCACCCAGCTGACCCGCTCGCGCAGCTGCCCGGTGCCGGCCATCAACAGCTTCACGATCGGCGGCACCGGCAGCGCCTCCACGTGCAGGCCGCAACCGCTGACGATCACGGCCCGCGACATCAACGGCAACACGCTGACCAGCTATACCGGCACCGTGAACCTCAGCACCAGCTCCGGCATCGGCACCTGGTCGCCGGGGTCGGGCCCGGCGCCATCCGGCTCGCTCGTCGCCGGCGCCAACAGCGGGCAGGCCAGCTACACGTTCGCGTCAGGCGACAACGGCGTCGTCAAGCTTCAGCTCGCGCACGGCCTGGCGCAGAACGTCAGCGTCACCGTCCTCGACAGCGCGGTCAGCAGCACCAGCCGCACGTCCGCCACCATCAACTACAGCGACAACGCGTTCGTCTGGGACGAGGACGTGGGCGCCAAGATCACGGGCACCTTCGTCGCGGTGGCTGGACGCCCGCACGACATGCGTGTGAGGCTGATCAAGAAGGACGCCACCACCAACAACTGCGGCGTGGCCACCGACTACACCGGCAGCCGCAACCTCAAGCTTTGGCGCATCGACAGCGGCGGCAGCTGGACAGCACCGAGTGTCGGCGGCAGTAACGTACCAGCCGCACGACCGGCCGCCAACAACCTGACCGGGCTGAACTTCACGGCCGGCGTCGCCACCTTCAACCTCGCGACGACCGACGTCGGCAAGTACGCGTTCAACCTCGAAGACGATTCGCTGACCGCAGCGGCCACCACCATCAGCGGCAGCAGCCAAGACCTCACCGTGCGACCGTTCGCACTGGCGGTCGCAGGCCTCAAGATGTCCGGCACCGACAACCTCAACGGCAGCGCTTCGGGCGACCCCATCTTCGGCAAGGCTGGCGCGCCCTTCTCCGCCACTGTGACGGCCTACCGCTGGAACAGCGCCGCCGACGGCACCGACAACGACGGCGTGCCCACCGCCAACCTGCCGCTGTTGCAGATCTCGGCCGGCGGCATCGCTGCGGGGTTCAACGCGGCGGTGCTGCTGACGACCGCGAGCGGTTCCATCACGCCGGCCGGGGGCGCCACCGGCACGCTGGCCGGCAACACAGTTAACAGCTTCAGCAGCGGCGTGGGCACCACCAGCACGATGACCTACAGTGAGGTCGGCAGCTTTGCGCTGAACACGAGCGCCGTCGTCGGCAACTACCTCGGCGCCGGCATCGCGCTGGACGCGCTGGTCTTCAACGCCGCCGGCAACCAGAACACCCGCGTGGGCCGTTTCATCCCGTCCGGCTTCGGCCTCACCGCCGGCAACCCCGCCGTCGTGCACCGGGCGGCGCTGAGCTGCGCATCGGCCTCCGCCTTCACCTACATGGACGAGTTCTTCCGCCTCGGCTTCCGACTGACGGCGCTGAACGCCGCAGGCATCACGACCGTCAACTACACAGGCAGCTTCGCCCGGCTCGACCTCGCCACGCCGGCGAACCTGCGGCTGGCCGGCATCGATGGCACGACGATGTTCAAGACCACCAACGCGCGGCTGGAGAACGGCGTCAGCACCGGCAGCTGGACGGCTGGCATCGCGGACGTCACGCTGACGGCCCGCGCGCTGCGCGCAGCGGCGGCGGACGGCCCCTTTGCCAATGCGGTGTTCGGCATCGCGGCACTGGACCTGGACGGCGTCGGCATGATGACGCCCGACCTCGACACCGACAGCCCCGCCAACGGCAACGACCGGGTGAAGGTGGGGGGTGCAATCCCTCTGCGGCACGGCCGGCTGCGGCTACAGAATGCGATGGGTGCGGCCAACCGCACGTTGAGCCTGCCGCTCGCGGCGCAATACTGGAACGGCACCGCCTTCACCACCAACACCTTGGATTCCTGCACAGCCATCAGCGCCAGCAACCTGTCCTTCGGCAACCTGCGCAGCGTGACGGCAGCGAGTGCGGCCATGGTCGGCACGACCAGCACGGTGACGGCAGGCGTGGGCCGCCTCCCGCTGGCCGCGCCGGGTGTCGGCCGCGGCACTTACGACATCGCCATCGCGCTCGACACCACCACACCGCCCGCCGATGCCTCCTGCCTCAAGACCGCCGGTGCCTGGACGCCCGCCAAGGCGGCCACCGCCGGCGCCAACCTGACCGCGCTGCGCGGCGCCTGGTGCGGCAGCGCCGCCATCAGCGACCCCGCCGCCCGCGCGACCTGGGGCCTGTACCGCGGCGCCGACGGCGTGCTCTACCAACGGGAGAACTATTGATGCGATGGCCCTGGTCTCCCCGCCGCAGCGTCCACCGGCTGGTGCTGCGCCGCGTCGGCAGCCTGCACGCTTTCGTGCTGATCGACGGCGCTGCTGACGATGGCCCGGCCCGGCTGCTGCGCTGGGGCCTGCTGGACGAGGCCCGACCCGTCGCCGCCGGCGAGGCGATCGCGCTGCTGGACCCGGCCGAGTACCAGATCCTGAAAGTCGACACGCCCAACGTGGCGCCCGAAGAACTGAAGCCCGCCGCACGCTGGCAGATCAAGGAGATGGTGGACGTGGACGTCGCGCAGCTGACGCTGGACGTCATGCACGTGGGCGGCGACGTGGACCGCCCCAACAATTCCAGCGCACGGCAGCTGTTCGTCATCGCCGCGCGCAATACAGCCATCCAGGCGCTCACCCACGGTGCGGCCGGCATCAGCGAGCGCATCGGCGTCGTCGACGTCTGGGAGACGGCGCTGCGCAACCTGCTGTGCCGCCAGGCACGCGCCGACGCGCTCGACACGCGGGCCGCCGCGGCGGTGCTCATCGACGAGCGGCACTGCATCCTGGTCGTCACGTCCGGCGACGAGCTGTTCTACACGCGGCGCCTGGAGGGCGACCCCAAGCTGCTGGCACGCGCCCGCGGCGAGCAGGCGGAAGGCCCCGTGGCCGAGCTGCCGCTGGGCTTCGAGTACCAGCCCGGCGGCAGCCTGGACGTGCACGACGCGCAGGAGTCGCCATTGGTGGTCGAGCTGCAGCGCTCCATCGACGTGTGGGAACGCAGCTGGCCCGAACTGCCGCTGGCGCGGCTGTACGTCATCACTGCCAGCAACGGCCCCGAGGTGGCGACACTGATCCAGCGCGAGTTGGGCCAGCGCACCGTGGCACTGGACCCGCTGGCGGCCTTCATGTCGGGCGCGCCGCAGCCCGAGGGCGACCCGGCCCACGCGCTGGCCGCGTGCATCCCGCTGCTGGGCGCCGCGCTGCGCACCGACACCCGGCAACTCTGACTCGACATGCGACCCCACTGATGTCCCAGCAGATCAACCTCCTCGCGCCCATCCTGCTGGCACCGCGGCGCTACCTGTCGGCGACCACGCTGCTGCAGGCCGCCGCGCTGCTGCTGGTGGTCGGCGGGGCCATGGCGCTGTGGCTGCACCAGCGCGACCGATCGGCGCACCAGCGTCACCAGGCCTTGCTCGGCCAGTACGAGGCCGAGCGCCAGCAATTGCTGGTGGCGCGCGTCAACCTGCCGGCCCCGCAGGATGCAGCGGCGCTGCAGCAGCAGGTACAGGCGCTGCAGGACGGCAACGCCGCGCGAGCGGCGCTGCTGCGTATGCTGGGCAGCGCGTCCGACGATCAAGCCGGCCAGCGCCACTCCGACGTGCTGGCGTTGGTGGCGCGCACGCTTCCCGACACCGCCTGGATCAGCGAGCTGCGCTACGCCCCCAACCGCCTGGAGCTGGCGGGTGGCACTCTGGACACGGCCCAGCTGCGCCCCTGGCTGAGCCGACTGGCCGCGCATCCGCTGCTGGCCGGCCAGCAGCTCTCCGCGCTCCGAGTGGAGCGCTTGGGCGCGCCTGGAACCGACGACGGCAATGGCAATGCCAGCCTGCTGCAGGGTGCCGGCCTGACAGCACGCCCGCCGCTGCCGGTGTGGGCATTCCACGTCGTGAGCGCGCCCGCGGCGTCGGCATCGGGAGCCACGCGATGAAGGCACAGGCCCCTGTGAGCCTGCGGCCGCTGCAACTGGCCTGGGAACGCCAGGCCCGGCGCATCGACGCGCTCAGCCTGCGCGAGCGGGCCTTCCTGTTTATCGGCATCGTGGCCGTGCTGGCGCTGCTGTTTGACTTCATGGTGCTGACACCGCTGAGCGAGCGCCAGAAGCAGCGCACCGACGCCCAGACACAGCGCAGCAGCGAGCTGTCGCAGCTGCGCGAACAGTTCATCACCGAGAGCCGCGGCAGCAGCGACCCCGCCAGCCGGCTGCGTAGCCAGCTGGACACGGCACGTGCCGAGCGCGATCGCCTGGACAACGCGCTTCGCCAGGCCGGCACGCCCGGCGCCGGCGAAGGCCTTGCCGCCGTACTGCAGCGCCTGCTGGCCCAGCAACCGGGCCTGGTGCTGGAGAAGCTCACGCTGCTGGACGACGCACCCGCAGGCGCCGCCGCCGCGCGCCCTGCGCTGCCGGTGCTGCCTGGCATCGGCTGGCAGGGCGTGGATCTGCAGGTGCAAGGCAGCTGGCGCGACGCGCAGCGCTATGTGCAAGCGCTGGAGCGCGAGCTGCCAGGCCTGCGCTGGGGCGAGCTGCGCCTGAAGGCCGGCGCCGGCAACGAGGCGCCGCGCGTGCAGGTCCAGCTGTTCATGCTGAAGGTGCAGCCATGAAAGTGATCGCCCTGCTGATGCTGTCCGCCGCGCTGGCGGCCCACGCGCAAGAACCGGCGCAAGGGCCGGCGCGCGACCCGACCACGCTGCCGACGGCGTTGCGTCACGCCATGACCGCGGCCTCGGCCGCGTCCGCACCCGGCACTGCGCCGGCCGCCAGCGGCGTGCGCCAGGTCATCTTCGTCAACGGCCGCGGCTACGTCGTTCAGCGCGGACGCCGCCACGCCGTGGGCGAACAGCTCGACGGCGCCCGCATCGAACGCATCACCGAGCAGGCAGTGTGGCTGCGCGAGGCCGGTCAGGTTCGCCGTGAACCGCTGTACGGCGGCGTCGAGAAGCGACCACCGCCTGCCGCGGCTTCTGCCCCGATCGCCAAGAAATCCAAGGAGAAGCAGCCATGAAGGCTCCCGTCCATCCGGCCTCGCGCGTTCTGCTGCTCAGCGCCATTGCTGCCCTGTTGGCGGGCTGTGCCGACAAGCCGCTGCGCGTGGCCCAGCCCAGCCAGGCGCTGCGCGAGGAACTGCAGGCGCAGCAGCGCGTGGCCCAGCCGCCCGCTGCCGCGTCGGCCCCCGAGGCGCAGCCTCAGCCGGTGCCGCCGCCCGCCCCCGTGCTGCCGGCCGAGCCGCGCTTCGACCTCATCGTCAACGGCGCGCAGGCGCGCGACGTGTTCCTGTCCCTCGTCAGCGACACCCGCTACAGCATGCTGGTGCACCCCGGCGTGACGGGCACGCTGTCCGTCACGCTGAAGGGCGTCACGCTGCGCGAATCGCTGGACGCCATCCGTGATGTCTACGGCTTCGACTACGCCATCGACGGCCGGCGCATCACCGTCTACCCGCCCACGCTGCAGACGCGTGTGTTCACGATCAACGCGCTGGCCCACCAGCGCAGCGGGCGCAGCGAGATGCGCGTCAGCTCGGGCGCCGCGCCAGTCAGCGGCGCCAACAATAGCAATGGCAGCAGCGCCAGCAACGGCGCGGCGGGCGGCGGCAGCACCAATACCGTGCTGCAGCAGGAGAGCAGCCAGCTCACGACGCGTGTGGCGGGCGACTTCTGGGCCGAGACGACCACGGCGCTGCGCGCGCTGGTGGGCGCCGGCGAAGGCCGCACAGTCATCGCCAGCCCGCAGACCGGCACGGTCGCCGTGCGTGCCATGCCCGAGGAGCTGCGCCACGTCGACGCCTGGCTGAAGGCCACGCGCGTGGCCGTGGAGCGCCAGGTCATGCTGGAGGCCAAGATCGTCGAGGTGGAGCTGCGCGAGGGCTACCAGAGCGGCATCGACTGGTCGCGCATCGGCGAACGCGGCGCTATCGGCCAGACCAGCGTGAACCCGTCCATCCCGACGGGTGTCGGTACCATCATCAACCCCCTCGTCAGCAACAGCCGCGGCTTTCCGGTGCTGTCGACAGGAACGCAGAACCCCAGCTGGCAGGACCTGATCCCGCTGCCGTCGGCGGGTGGCGGCAGCTTCGGGCTGGCGCTGAGCCGGGGCGGCTTCCAAGCGCTGCTGAGCTTCATCGAGAGCCATGGCGACACGCAGATCCTGTCCAGCCCGCGCATCGCGACGCTGAACAACCAGAAGGCGGTGCTGAAGGTCGGCACGGATGACTACTTCATCACCGGCATCAGCGGTAGCAATAGCAACAACACGAACAACAGCGGCAGCAACGGCACCACCAACCAGATCCCAACGCTGACGCTGACGCCATTTTTCAGCGGCATCGCGCTGGACGTGACGCCGCAGATCGACGCCGCTGACATGGTCACGCTGCACATCCACCCTTCGGTGTCCAACGTGACGGAGAAGGTCAAGCAGGTGGACCTGGGCGAGGTCGGCAATTTCCGGCTGCCGCTGGCCAGTGCCAGCGTCAACGAGACCGACACCGTGGTGCGCATCCCTGACGGCCAGATCGTCGCCATCGGCGGGCTGATGCAGATGGAGGCCTCGCGGCGCGGCTCGGGCTTTCCAGGGGCCGACAGCAATCCGCTGACGTCCACGCTGTTCGGAAACCGCGCCAACAACGGGCGCAAGCGCGAGCTGGTGGTGCTGATCAAGCCCAGCATCATCCGCAGCGCGGACGACTGGGCGCAGCACAACCGGCTGGTCAGCGAGTCGCTGGACGACACCGAGAGCCGGTCGAGGCGGGTGATCCGCCTCGACGGCTCGGCGGCTGCACCCGCGCAGAAGTGATGCCGCGGACCGTCGCGTGACGCCCGCCCCGACCCGCACGCGGGGCTCGGCCGTCGAGGTGCTGCTGGCGTTTCTGAAGCTCGGGCTGACGTCGTTCGGCGGCCCCGTCGCCCACCTCGGTTACTTCCGCACCGAGTTTGTGGCGCGGCGCGCGTGGCTGAGCGACCGGGACTACGCCGACCTGGTCGCGCTGTGCCAGTTCCTGCCGGGCCCGGCCAGCAGCCAGGTCGGCATCGCGCTGGGACTGGGGCGCGCCGGATGGCTGGGCGCGCTGGGCGCGTGGGTCGCTTTCACGGCGCCGTCCGCTGTCGCCCTCATGCTGTTTGCGCTGGGTGTCAACCATTGGTCGGGGCTGGCGCAATCCGGCGCGGTCCACGGCCTCAAGGTGGCGGCGGTGGCCATCGTCGCGCAGGCCGTGTGGGGCATGTCCCGGGCACTGTGCCCCGACCGCCTGAGGGCAGGCATCGCCGTCGCCGCCGCGCTGCTCGTGCTGGCCGTGCCGTCGGCGCTGGGCCAGGTGGGCGCCATCATCGCGGGCGGCATCGCGGGGCGACGGGCGTTGCGCCTCGAACGCCTGCCGGCCGCGCAGCACCGGGATCACGGCGTCGGCAAGAAGACAGGGGCGGCGTTGCTGCTGCTCTTCGGTCTGCTGCTCTTGCTTCTGCCGTTGCTGGCTGCTGCAGTGCGGGCACCGACGCTGTCGGTCATTGCGTCCGTCTACCAGTCAGGCGCGCTGGTGTTCGGTGGCGGGCATGTGGTGCTGCCGCTACTGCAGGTCAGCGTCGTGCCGAACGGTATCGTCACCAACGATGCGTTCCTGGCCGGCTACGGTGCGGCACAGGCGGTACCGGGCCCGTTGTTTACGTTTGCCGCGTACCTGGGCGCCGTGATGACGGGACCCATCGGAGGGTGGGCCGGCGGCCTGATGTTGCTGGTCGCCATCTTCGTGCCCGCCTTCCTGCTGGTGGCAGGCGCGCTGCCGTTCTGGGAGTCGCTGCGCCAGCGCGATGCCGTGCGGTGTGCGATGGCCGGCGTCAACGCCGCCGTGGTCGGGGTGCTGGGCGCCGCGTTGTACGACCCGGTGTGGACAAGCGCCATCCATTCGCGCACCGATTTCTGCCTGGCGCTGGCCGCCTTCGGCCTGCTGGTGTGGGGCCGGCAGTCGACCGTGCTGGTGGTGGCGCTGGCGGCCGTTGCCGGCTGGCTGGCCGCGCCGTGAACGGGCGCAGCAGCGCAGCCAGCGTTCAGCGCGCCGCGGGCAACGCGCCCGGCAGATGGGTCGCCTCGCGCCAGCCCAGCAGCTTGCGCAGCGCGGGGTCCACCGACAGCGGCTGCAGGCCGTCGGGCGCCCAGGCCAGCTCGTAGCGGCGCAGGTCGGGGCTGCGGAATACCGCACCGTCGGGCGCCGCGAACGCCCTGCCCTTGCCCTCCAGCGACGGCTGTGCCTTGCGGAACTCGTCCAGCGTCGCGTAGTTCGTCTGGCAGGCCGCGCCCGCCGCGCCCGGGATAGGCGCCCAGCTGACCAGCGGCTGGGCGGCGCCCATGCCGGTGGCGCGGATGTAGGTGTTGCCGTCCACGCGCGTGGTCATCGGCGCGGTCACGGTGCCGCACACCTTGGGTGGCTGCTCGAAGCGCAGCAGCGGCCCCTTCACGCCGGCATCGGCCACCAGCAGGTTGCCTTCGAAGACGTGGCCCACGCGCTCGTTCACGTCCGGCCCGGTCTGCGGATGCCAACCGAAGTGGTCGCCCTGGGCGCTGCGCTCGTTGCGGTCAATCAGCACCGGCGAGTTGACGAAGGTGTTGTGGTGGAACTTGGCGCCCGCGCTGTTCAGGATGCGCGCGCCCTGCTGGTTGTTGACGAACACGTTACCGCCCACCGTCAGGCCATTGGATATCTCGAAGAAAACGCCCGCCATCGTGCCTTCGACATAGTTGTTGACGAACACGCCGTCGCGATTGCCCACGTCCCACCAGACGCCGTTGGAATGCGGCTGCTCGACGACCAGGTTGTCACGCACCACCACTCGGTGCGACTGGTTGAAGATCTTCACCGCGGCCGGGTAGTAGCCGGTCAGCCGCTCGACGTTGTTGCGCCGGATCAGGTTGCGCTCCAGCAGCACGTCCGACGAGCCGATCACGTAGATGCCCTCGGTGCTGGTGTCGCTGATCATCGAATTGCGGATGACCAGCTTGTCGCCGCGGAAGAAGCCGGCCACGCGCGAGCAGTGGCTGATGGTGACGTTCTCCAGCACCGTGCCGACGACCTCCTTGCCATGCTCGCTCTCGGGCGACGGACCGACCGGGTCGTCGGTGGGCTCTTCCGAAACCAGCGTCGCCGGCTTCTTGCCCTCGATGTCGATGGCGCGGTAGGCGTACTGCGTCAGCGTGAGGCCGCGCATCGTGAAGCCCTTGCGGTCGGACGGCTTGCCATGCACGCTGCGCGACGGTCGGTGCAGCGCCACGTCGTGCGCGGTGATCTCCACCGTGCGGCCCGCCGGGTTCACGCCGATGTAGACATGGCCCTTGGCGTAATCGATGTAGAAGCCCTTGCCGCCGACCACCTCGCCGGCCCAGCCTGCGGAGGGCAGCGCCTCGCCGTCGATGAAGACCATGTCGTTGTTGAACCGGTGAAGTGGCGTGACCATGCCCTCGCGGTCGGCATGCCACCAGCCCAGCGGCTGGGCCGGGAACAGCGTCTTCCACGTCGTGCGCCAGACGTTGTTGGGCAAGGCCTGCCACTCGGTGGCCACGCGCGTGCCCTTCAGCACCGGCGTCTCGTCCAGGTAAGGCTGGATCGTGACGCCCTGGTTCAGCTGCAGCCCGCCGGTGCGGTAGGTGCCGCCACGCAGCACGATGGCGTCGCCCGTGACGACGCGCGCCATGGCCGTCTCCAGCGTGGTGGGCTGCGCCAGCGACGCGCCGGTCGCATCGGCCCGGCCATCGGGCGCGACGAAATAGACATGCGCCGCCTTCGGCACGGCGTAGCGTTGCGGCACCGGGCCGTAGGGCCCGCCAGAGGGCTGGGCCCAGATGCTGGTAGCGGCCAACAGGCCAAGAGTGCCGATGCAGCGGCGCAGGGACAAGGCCCGGGTGATGGGGGTAGGCATGCAGTCTCCAGTGATTTACATCGCGAACGGTAGCGCTACCAATCGCTGAAGGCCGGACGCTATCACGGTTGCGCCCGTTCCATCCTGAATCGGTCTCAGCGCGTCGCGAGTGGCACCTGGCGGATGCTGCCGTCGGCCTCGTAGACCAGCGGCGCCACGGCGATAGAGCGGCGGTGGCTGCCACCGCCGGGCAGCAGGTTGTCGTGGAAGAACAGCCAGGTCTTGCCCTCGTGCTCGACGATGGCCTGGTGGTTGGTGGAGATCTTCAGGTAGTCCAGTACCAGTCCCCGGTCGGTGAACGGCCCCAGCGGCGAGCGGCCCGTGGCGTAGCGGATCTGCCCCGGCCAGCCTGTCGAGTAGGTGAAGTAGTAAACCCCGCCCCGCTCGTGCAGGAAAGGCGCCTCGCCGTAGGTGCGCTTGGCCTCCTTGCTGAGGCCGTCAATCTGCACATCGACGATGGGGCCGTCCAGGCTTGCCATGTCGCCCTTCAGCTTGACGACCTTGGGCACGCGGGTGCCGAAGTACAGGTAGGCCTGACCGTCCTTGTCGACGAAGACGGCAGGGTCGATGGGCTCGTCGCCGGCGTTGGCGTCGCGTGCCTTGTCCACCAGCGCGTCGCTGCGCGCGTCGACGAAGCCGCCATCGGGCCGGTCCGACACGGCCACGCCGATCTTGTCGCCGCCCACGGGCGCGTAGAAGAAATACTTGCCGTGGCGGAACGCTGCCTCCGGTGCCCAGGCTTTGGCATCCGGCTTGGCCCACTTGAAAACCGACACACCCAGCGGCACGCCGGCGTCGGTCCAGGTCGTCAGGTCCGGCGACGTGTAGAGCCGCCAGCTCGTCGAGTCCCAGTACTTGCCGGAGTTGGACTCGTCGTCGGTGGCGTAAACATGAAAGACGCCCTTGAACACATGCGGCGACGGGTCGGCGGAGAAGCGTGGCGAAATTGGCTGCAAGCCCTGCGCCGTGGCGGTCAGCGCCGCACACGTCAGCAGGGCGAGGGTGAGAAGCTGTCGCATGGATCGGCCGATGGGTTGCGTGACACTGCCAGAGCATAGGAACTGCCCCGCCCGGTGAGGCCGTACGCCCGTCATCAATCACCAAGATGAGCGCAGCACCCGTCTTGCCCGCCACCCCGGTCACTAGCATCACCGCCCCATGAGCCCCCACCTTCCCCGCCGCCGCGTCCTGCAGGGCGCCGCCGCCACGTTGCTGCCTGCGCTGCCCTTGGGCGCCGTGCAGGCCCAGCTGCTATCGGCCCCGTCGCCGCGCTTCACCATCGGCACGCACGACTTCCTGCTGGACGGCAAGCCGCTGCAGATCCGCTGTGGCGAGATGCACTTCGCCCGCGTGCCGCGCGCCTACTGGCGGCACCGGCTGCTGGCCATCAAGGCCATGGGGCTGAACGCCGTCTGCGCCTACCTGTTCTGGAACTTCCACGAATGGCGCGAGGGCCGTTACGACTGGGCCGCGCAGCGCGACGCCGCCGCGTTCTGCAAGCTGGCGCATGAGCTGGGGCTGTGGGTCATCTTGCGGCCCGGCCCCTACGCCTGCGCCGAATGGGAGATGGGCGGCCTGCCCTGGTGGCTGTTGAAGCACCCCGGCGACGCCTTCCTGCGCACACGCGATGCCGCCTTCGTGGAGCCCGCGCGACGCTGGATGCGCGAAGTCGGCCGCGTCCTGGCACCGCAGCAGATCACGCGCGGCGGCGGCATTCTGATGGTGCAGGTGGAGAACGAGTACGGCTTCTTCGGCGACGACCTGGCCTACATGCGCGTCATGCGCCATGCGCTGTTGGACGGCGGCTTCGACGTGCCGCTGTTCCAGTGCAACCCGACCAACGCGGTCGCGAGGACGCACATCCCCGAGCTGCTGTCGGTGGCCAATTTCGGCAGCGACCCGAAGCGCGGTTTCGACGCACTGAAGGCCGTTCAACAAGGCCCGCTGATGTGCGGCGAGTACTACTCCGGCTGGTTCGACACATGGGGCACGCCGCATCGCAAGGGCGACTCGACCAAGGCCGTCGCCGACATCGCATGGATGCTGCAGGCCGGCGGCTCGTTCAGCCTCTACATGGCGCACGGCGGCACCAGTTTCGGCCTGTGGGGCGGCTGCGACCGGCCCTTCCGCCCCGACACCAGCAGCTACGACTACGACGCGCCCATCAGCGAGGCCGGCTGGACCGGCCAGAAGTTCGCCGCCTACCGCGACGGCATGCGCCCGTTCCTGCCGGCGGGCGAGACGCTGCCGCCGCCCCCGCCGCGCAACCCGGTCATCACCATCCCCCCCTTCACGCTGAAGGAAGCCGCGCCGGTGCTGGCCAACCTGCCGCCGCGCGTACTGCACGACGTGTCGCCGCGCCCCGTCGAGGCCTACGACATCAGCCGCGGCATCGTGGTCTACCGCGCCACGCTGCCCGCCGGGCCGGCCGGCGTGCTGGAGGCCGCCAAGGCGCGCGACCTGGCCTGGGTGTTCGTGGACGGCGAGCAGGTCGGCACCTTCGACACCCGCCACCGCCGCTACCGCGTCAGGCTGCCCGCGCGCACGAAACCGGTCACTGTCGAGATCCTGCTCTACACCATCGCCCGCGTGAACTTCGGCGTGGAGGTGCACGACCGCAAGGGCCTGCACGGCCCGGTGACATTCTCGGCAAAGGACGGCGCCGCGCAGGCCGTCGAGAACTGGGAGATCCGCGCCATCGACTTCGACGCCGACGCCGCGCTGCCACCGCTGAAGTTCCGGGCCGCCGGCCCCACCGCCTCACGCGGCGCCGCGTTCTGGCGCGGGTCCTTCAGCGTGAGAGCCACCGGCGACACCTTCCTCGACATGTCCCACTGGGGCCAGGGCATCGTCTGGGTCAACGGCCAGTGCCTGGGCCGCTACTGGAGCATCGGCCCAACGCAGACCATGTATCTGCCGGGCCCGTGGCTGCGCTTGGGGCGCAACGACATCGTCGTGCTGGACCTGACCGGCCCGCGGCGCGCCGAGGTGTCAGGGCTTGCCACGCCGATCCTCGACCGCCTGCGGCCCGAGCTGGACCTGCCGCACCCGGCCCGTAAAGCGCGCCCTCAGCTGGACGGCGTCAAGCCCGTGCTGGAGGGTGAATTCGCATCCGGCGGCGCCACGCAGCTGCTGCGCTTCCCGGTCGCCGCCACCGGCCGCTACTTCGCGCTGGAGGTGCCGGATCAGGACGTTGCCGCCATCGCCGAGATCGCGCTGCTGGACGCCGCGAACAAGCCGCTGAACCAGTCCAACTGGACCATCGCCTACGTCAGCAGCGAGGAGCAGCTGCAGGCGGATGGCTCCGCGCTGAACGCCATCAACGGCCAGAACTCCGACTACTGGATCAGTGCGTACAGCACGGCACCGGCCGCAGCACCGCCGCACCGGCTCATCGTCGACATGGGCCGCAGTGTCGAGGTCTCGGCGCTGCGCTATACGCCGCGGCAGGGGCCGGACGGCGTGCCCGGCCGCATCCGCCGCTACCGCGCCTACCTGGGCAATGGTTTGGTGGACGAGCCCGAAGACTGAACCAGCCCCAAGGCGAGCGCGATGCCCACCAGCACGATCGCGCCGCCCGCCACCATCTGCGCCGTGACGGCTTCGTGCAGGAACAGCGCCCCCCACAGGATGGCGAACAGCGGGATCAGGAAGGTCACTGACACCGCGTTCGTCGGGCCCACGCGGCTCATCAGGCGGAAGTACATCAGGTAGGCCAGCGCCGTGCACAAGCTGGCCAGCGCCAGCGCGCTGCCCCAGGCCACGGCGCCCGGCAATGCCGCGGGCCACTTCCAGGCCGCGGGCAGTGCCAGCAGCAGCGAGGCAGCGGCCTGGCTGCCCGTGGCCACGGCCAGCGGCGGCACGCCGGTCAGCCAGCGCTTGGTCGCGTTGGCGGCCAGGCCGTAGCACAGCGTGGCCACCGCGCAGGCCAGCACGGCCCACAGGCCGGTGTGGTCGGCGCCTGGCTTGAAGCTCGCCTTGTCCCACGCCAGGAAGGCCACGCCCGCGAAGCCGATCACCAGCCCCAGCACGCGCAGCTTCGTCAGCCCCTGGCGCAGCCAGACAAAGGCGACGATGGCCGTCCACAGCGGCGTCGTCGCGTTGACGATGCTGGACAGGCCCGCAGTGATGGATAGCGCCGCGAACGAGAACAGCGCGAACGGGATGGCACTGTTCAGCGCGCCCACCAGTAGCAGGGGCTTCCAGTGCGTGCGCAGCGCCCCCAGGCCGCCGCGCGACGCCAGCAATGGACTCAGCAAGATCGTGGCCAGGCCCACACGAACGAACGCCAGCGCGAGGGGACCGAATTCATGCGCGCCCAGCCGCATGAACAGGAAGGAAGCGCCCCACAGCGCCGCGAGCAACACCAGCTCGCCGAGATCGAAGGTCTTCATGCGTCGGCATTCTCCAGGCGCAGCAAGACCTGCTTGCGATGCAGCCCGCCGGCATAGCCTGTGAGAGACCCGTCAGCGCCGACGACACGGTGGCAGGGCACCAGCACCGAGATGGGGTTGCGCCCCACCGCCGCGCCTAGCGCACGTGCGGCACTGGCCCGGCCCAGCCGCGCGGCCAGCGCGCCATAGGTGTCGGGCACGCCCGCCGGAATCTCCAGCAGCGCCTGCCAGACCGCACGCTGGAAGGCCGTGCCGGCCGGGTCCAGCGGCGGCAGCTGGAAAGCCTTGCCGCTGAAATAGGCCGTCAGCGCGGTGGCCGTGGCCGACAGCACCGGGTCGCTGCCATCGTCGTGCGGCACCTGCAGCGTGCCGGGGTGGTGCTTCTGGTCGTCGAACCACAGGCCCGACAGGCCCGCGGCGCTGCGAGCGGCCGTCAGCGGGCCTAGCGGCGTGGCGATTCGGCGTTGCAGGATGTGGTGGTTCATGCGTGTCTCCAGAGATGCAGGACGGCGTAGCTGCGAAAAGGGCGCCAGCGTTCGGCCGCTTCGAGATAGTTGGTGGGCGACACCAGAGGCCCGCCGGCGCTGAGCGCCTTGCGCAGCACCACGTCGCCCGGCGGGAAGGCATCGGGCCAGCTCCAGCCGCGCATCAGCATGTAGCTGGCCGTCCAGGGGCCGATGCCGGGGATGTCGCACAGCTGCGCCGCCGCCGCTTCCGGCGTGCCCTCGCGGCGCGCGAACGCCAGCGTGGGCCAGGCCTGCGCCAGCGCGATGAGGCTGTCGGCGCGACGGCCGATGATGCCCAGCGACGCGATGTCGTCACGGGTCGCAGTGGCGATGCGTTCGGGCGTCGGGAACAGGCGTGTGCAGTCCTCAGGCGCATCGGCCAGCACGTCGCCGAAACGCTGGACGAAGCGCCCCGCCAGCGTGCGCGCCGCAGCGACCGTCACCTGCTGGCCCAGCACGGCGCGCACGGTCAGCTCGAAGCGGTCCAGGCAGCCCGGCAGGCGCTGCCCGGCGACAACACCTTCGCCCAGCGACGACGCGATCGCCTCGGGGTCGGCATCCAGGTCCAGCCAGCGCCGCAGCCGCGGCAGCAGCGAGCCGACGGCCGGCCACAGCGTCGATGACAGTTCGATGGCGACCTCACCCGGCTTCTCGAACGTGACGCGCAACCAACCCTCGTGGCGTTGCCCGGCATGCACCAGCGCGAGGCTGCGCGTGATGCGGTCGTCGCCGACAACCTCCACGCCAGCCACCGCGCGCGGCGCCAGGAAGGCCAGCACGCCGGCCACGTCGTAGGGCTCGCGGTAGCTCAGCCGCAGGCGTGACAGCGGCGCCCTGCTCCCACCCTGCTTCCTGAGTGCGCTGGGCTGCAGCCGGTAATGCTCAAGGAAGGCGGCGTTGAAGCGCCGCAGGCTGGCAAAGCCGGCCGCGAACGCGACCTCGTGGACGGGCAGCGCGCTATCGGTCAGCAAGGCCTTGGCCAGAAGCAGGCGGCGCGTCTGCAGGTATTGCAGCGGCGCCACGCCGTGCTCGGCCTGGAAGATGCGACGCAGGTGGCGGCTGGTAATGCCGAGGTGGGTCGCCAGGTCTTCAAGGCTGGCATCGGCGTCGTCGCAAGAATCCAGCCACGTGGCGGCCTGGGCAGCGAGCGTGCGCGACGCGTCCATCGTCGTCCAGGGCAGCGCGCGCGGCGCGAGCTCGGGCCGGCACTTCATGCAAGGGCGAAAACGCTCGGCCTCGGCCTGCGCCGCCGTCGAGAAAAAGCGGCAGTTCTCGCGCCGCGGCAGGCGCACGCGGCAGACCGGGCGGCAGTAGATCCCGGTGGACGTGACGCCCACGTAGAGCCGGCCATCGAAGCGTGCGTCGCGCGCCTGCAGGGCAGCGTAAGCGGCATCTGGCGGCAGGGTCTCGGACAACATGGCAGGCAGTCTAGGCCGCGAGGCGGCCAGCATCTGGCAGTTTTCGGACATGCCCCTGGCAGCGCCAGGAGCCGCCGTCACATCGCCTTGAACAGGTGGACGTAGGCGCGGCTGACGGGCAGCTCGCGCCCCTGGCCGCGCACGCGCACGAATAGCCGGCTTTGCTCGTCGCGGCGTGTGCCGGCGAGGTGGTCCAGGTTGATGATGGTGGAGCGGTGCACCTGCCAGAAGCGGTCCGGGTCCAGTTGGCCGGCCAGTTCGAAGATGGGCGTGCGGATCAGGTGCTCGGCCGTGCCCGTCTGCACGATGGTGTACTTGTCGTCGGCGTGGAAAAACAGCACGTCGTCAACCGGCACCTGGTGCACCAGGTCGCCCTGCGCCGCGCGGATGTAGCGCAGCCGGGCCGGTGCAGCGGCCGCGCCTACCACGCCAGGCAGCAGGCGTTTCAGCGTCTCCGCGAGCGCGCCTTCTGGGCCGTCCGGGCCGCCACCTCCCGGCGCGGCCTCGCGCAGCCGCGCCACGCAGCCGGCCAGCCGCTCGGCCTTCAGCGGCTTCAGCAGGTAGTCCACCGCGCGTGCCTCGAAGGCCTCCACGGCGTACTGGTCGTAGGCCGTCACGAAGATCACGCGCGTGCTGCCCTCGATGCCCTGGGCCACCTCCAGCCCGGTCAGGCCGGGCATCTGGATGTCCAGGAAGGCGAAGTCGGGCTCCAGCTGCGCGATGGCCTGCGCCGCTTCGACGCCGTTGGCGGCGATCTTCACGA
This sequence comes from Pelomonas dachongensis, assembly GCF_043555865.1. Taxonomy (NCBI): domain Bacteria; kingdom Pseudomonadati; phylum Pseudomonadota; class Betaproteobacteria; order Burkholderiales; family Sphaerotilaceae; genus Roseateles; species Pelomonas dachongensis. The sequence continues at coordinate 75,202 of NZ_JBIGHY010000002.1, read as the reverse complement.
TCTGCAGTTCGGGCCAGGCCTGCGCGAGCTGGGCGCTCAGGTACTGGGCCAGATGGGTTTCGTCGTCGGCGATGAGTGCGGTGGGCATGGTTCAGGTGTCGAGTGGAATGCGGATGCGGGCGCGCGTGCCGCCGTCATCGCGGCGCTGCAGCTCCAGCGTGGCGGCGGCGCCCCAACGGGTGGCGAGCCGCTCGCGGATGTTGGCCAGTGCGACGCCGTTGCCGGGGCGCCGGCGCGGGCCGTCCAGCCCCTGGCCGTCGTCCTCGACGTCGATGCACAGCCCGCTGGCCTCGCGGCGGGCCGTCACGGCGATCTCACCGCCGGCGATCTGCGGCTCCAGGCCATGGTGGATGGCGTTCTCCACCAGGGGCTGGACCAGCAGCGGCGGCAGCTCGACGCCGCTCAGCGCGGCCGGCAGGTCCAGCCGCAGGCGCAGCCGCTCGCCCATGCGCAACTGCATCAGGCCCAGGTACGCCTCCAGCATGCCGAACTCCTGCGCCAGCGTCGTCGACTCGCCGCGCAGTTGACCGAGGCTGGCGCGCAGGTAGTCGGTGAAGCGTTCCAGCATCAGCTTGGCCCGGTCGGGGTCGAAGTCGATAAGGCTTTGCACGTTGGCCAGCGTGTTGAACAGGAAGTGCGGCTCGATCTGGCCCTGCAGCAGCTTCAGCTGCGCCTCGGTGATGCGCGCCTGCATCTGCTCCTGCTTCCAGCGGGCGCGGTAGCGCCAGCCGAGGAAGCCGGAAATCACCACCGAGATGCCGAGGAACTGCCCCCAGAAGGCGGGCTTGGCCAGCGCCCTGCTCCAGCCAGGCAAGCCCCAGGCCGCATTCACCGCCGCCAAGCCGATGACGATGCCGACCGCCGAGCAGGCTACCGACACCCCGGCGTAGAACAGCCCGGCGCGCCAGTCGCGCCAGCCGACGATGGCGTCGATCCAGCGCTGCGGGGCGAGTTTCTCGAAGCCGCGAAAAACCAGGAAGAAGCAGCTCGTCACGCAGGCGCTGACGAGCAGGTGCCCCGCCAGGTCGTGCCGCCACCAGGACGCCGCACCGAGACGACCGTTCTGCAGGCCGTGGATGGTGGCGAAGAAGAAGCCGAATCCCAGCAGCCACAGCAGGTAGATCAGCAGCCGCACGCGCAGCCGATCCGGGCGGTGCTTCATCAGCGTGCGCTGATGGCGCAGAGCCTGGGCGAATTCCTGGGTGAAGGTCATGGCCGCGAGTGTAGGAAGCCGCCTCGGCATGCCCCTTGCATGAGTGACGGATCGACAGGCGGCGCGATGAATGGCAAGACACCCCCATGCCTACAATCCGGCCCGCTTTCAAATCCAGCTACCGAGGGAATTCATGCAGGTCAACGCTTCCATCTTCAAAGCCTATGACATCCGCGGTGTCGTCGGCACGACCTTGGACGAGGCGCTCGCCGAACACCTGGGCAAGTCCTTCGGCACCGAAGCCAAGGCGCTGGGTGAAAAAGCCGTGGCCGTGGGTCGTGATGGCCGACTGTCGGGCCCCGGCCTGGTGGCCGCGCTGATCCGCGGCATCGCGTCGACCGGCCTGGACGTCGTCGACATCGGCGCCGTGACGACGCCCATGCTGTACTACGTGGCCGCCACGCGCGGCAAGCACGGCTGCAACTCCGGCATCATGGTTACCGGCAGCCACAACCCCAAGGATTACAACGGCTTCAAGATGGTGCTCAAGGGCGCCGCCGTCTACGGTGAGCAGATCCAGGGCCTCAAGAAGCGCATCGAGGCCGAGGACTACGCCACTGGGAAGGGTCGCGTGGGCACGATGGACGTCGGCCCCGAGTACGCCGCCCGCATCGTCAAGGACTGCAAGTTGGCGCGCCCGATGAAGGTCGTCGTCGACAGCGGCAACGGCATCCCTGGCGCCTCGGCCCCGGCCATCCTGCGCGCGCTGGGCTGCGAGGTCGTCGACATCTTCTCCAAGGTGGACGGCGACTTCCCCAACCACCACCCGGACCCGAGCCGCCCCGAGAACCTGGAAGACCTGAAGAAGATCGTCCACGCTACCGATGCTGAACTGGGCCTGGCCTTCGACGGCGACGGCGACCGCCTTGGCATCGTCACGAAGGACGGCGAAATGATCATGCCAGACCGGCAGATCATGCTTCTGGCCGCCGATATCCTGAAGCGCCAGCCCGGTGCGGAGATCATTTTCGACGTCAAGTGCACGCAACGCCTGGCACCGTGGATCACCGAACACGGCGGCAAGCCGCTGATGTGGATGACCGGCCACTCGCTGGCCAAGGCGAAGCTGAAGGAAACCGGCGCGCCGCTGGCCGGCGAGCTGTCGGGCCACATCTTCTTCGCCGAGCGCTGGTACGGTTTTGACGACGCGATGTACACGGCCGGCCGCATGCTGGAGATCCTGTCCCGCGACGCCGACCCCAGCGCCACACTGAAGGGCCTGCCCAACAGCTTCAATACGCCCGAGATCAACGTGCCCTGCGCCGAAGGCGAGCACCACGAGGTCGTCAAGCAGCTCAAGGAGCTGGTCACGCTGGCCGACCTGCCCGGCGCTGTGGAGATCAACACCATCGACGGCATGCGCTTCGAGTACGCGGATGGCTTCGGCCTGATCCGTCCGTCCAACACCACGCCGGTGCTGGTGCTGCGCTTCGAAGGCCACACGCCCGAGGCGCTGGAGCGCATCCAGCACGATGTGCTGGCCCAGCTCAAGCGCGTGAAGCCGGACGCGACGTTTGCCGCTGGCCACTGAGCTCGCTCATGCAGAGCAGCTCGAGCGCCTGGATGACCCTGCCCCTGCTTGGGCTGGGGCTGCTTTGCGTCCTGCCGGCACTGCTGTGCTGGCGTAGCGTCGTGCGATACGACCAGCCGAGGGTCTGGCTGGTCGAGTTTCTTTCCATGCCGCTGATGGGAGCGCTGCTGTACCTGCTCTGGCCCATGGGACTGAAGTCGAGGCCAACCCATCGCAGCGGTTGGCGGGGTTGAGGCAGGCGGCAGCAGAGCCGCCTTTTACTCGCACAGGGCGGAAACACCATGCCATTGATCGGCGGCCTGTACTTCCTGATCGCACTGCTGTGCGCGGTCCATGCCGTGCGCAGCGGCCAGCCGCTGTACTGGCTGCTCATCCTGTTCATGTTCCCGTTCCTGGGCAGCGTGGTCTACCTGTTCGCGGTCTATCTGCCTAACTCGCGCGTGCAGCGCAGCGCCACGCGGTCGGTGTCCGCCGTGGCTCGTGCGATGGACCCGGGCCGCGATGTGCGCGAGGCCCGCGCGGCGCTGGAGGTGTCGCCCACGGCGCAGCACCAGATGCGCCTGGCCGAGGCGCTGCTGGCATCAGGCGATGCGGCGGAGGCCGCCCGCATCTTCGAGTCCACGCTGAGCGGCCCCTTCGCCAACGACCCCGACATGCGCTTCGGCGCCGCACGGGCCCACGTAGCCTGCGAGCGCTTTGACGCCGCCCTGCCTCATCTGATCGCCCTGCTGGCCGACCGTCCCGGCTTCCGCCCTGACCAGGTCCTGCTGCTGCTGGCCCGCAGCCACGCCGGCACCGGCAACAGCGCCGCAGCGCGCGAGCACTTCGAGGCTGCCGTGAGCCGGCATGCCAGCTTCGAGGCGCATGCCGAGTACCTGATCTGGGCACTGGACAGCGGCGACACCGTAACCGCCACGCGGCTGCAGGCCGAGGCCGACCGCCAGGTGAAGCTCTGGAACGCCGGTAGCCGCCATCTCAACGAACCCGTCATGCAGCGCCTGCGGGCCGCGCAGGCCCGCGCCAGGAAAGCCGGTTGATGCGCCAAGCTCTGGCGCTGGTCCTGTACGGCGCCGCGCTGCGTCTGTTGACGCCTTTGTACCTGCTGCGCCTGTGGCGTCGCGGCGCCCAGGAGCCGCTGTATCGCCATGCGCTCGGCGAGCGTCTGGGCTTCTACGACGGTCGCACGGAACGCGGCCGCTTCTGGATACATGCCGTGTCGCTGGGCGAGACGCGCGCGGCCAGCGCGCTCATCACTGCGCTGCGCGAACGCGAGCCCGCGCTGCGCGTGCTGTTGACGCACTCGACTGCCACGGGCCGCGAGGCCGGTGCGGCGCTGCTGCAGCACCTGGGCGAAGGCCACGCGCAGGCGTGGCTGCCCTATGACAGCCCCGGCGCTGTGCGCCGCTTCCTGCGCCACTGGCAGCCACGCCTGGGCGTGCTGATGGAGACCGAGGTCTGGCCCACGCTGCAGCGCGAGGCCGAGCTGGCCCGCCTGCCCATGGTGTTGGCGAACGCCCGCCTGTCCGAGAAAAGCCTGCGCCAGGGCCTGCGGTTCGCATCGCTGTTGCGCCCGGCAGCGCGCCGCCTGCGGCTGGCGCTGGCGCAGACCGAACCCGATGCGGCTCGTATCCGCGCGATGGGCGCGCCGCGAGTGGAGGTGGCCGGCAACCTCAAGTACGACATCGCCGTGGACGCCACGCTGATCGCCCGCGGCCAGGCCTGGGCGGCGCTGTTGGCCCGCCCCGTGCTGATGCTGGCCGTCAGCCGCGAAGGGGAGGAAGCCGCGCTGCTGGCCGCGTGGACGCAGCTGCCTGCCAGTGCGCGGCCCTTGCTCGCCATCGTGCCCCGCCACCCGCAGCGCTTCGACGAGGTCGCCGCACTCGTGAAAACAGCCGGGTTGACGCTGGCGCGGCGCAGCACGTGGAGCGACGCACCGCCGGCAGAGGCCCTGATGGTAGACATCTGGCTGGGCGACTCGATGCGCGAGATGCCGCTGTACTACGGCCTGGCGAGCGTCGCGCTGCTGGGTGGCAGCTTTGAGCCGCTGGGTGGCCAGAACCTCATCGAGGCCGCCGCGTGCGGCTGCCCGGTGCTGGCGGGGCCGCACACGTTCAATTTCGCCGAGGCCACCACGCTCGCGCTGTCGGCGGGCGCGGCCGAGCGCTGCACCGACCTCAGCGCGGCGGTGCAGCGCGGCCTGCAACTGTGTGCCGACGACGCGGCGCGCGAGGCCATGGGCGCGCAGGCGCTCGCATTCGCCACCGCGCATCGCGGCGCGGCGGCGCGCATGGCGGACACGCTGCTGCAACTGATCTGACGCCGCGCAGGCTGCGTGCAAATGCGTACAATTCGCATTTGAATCAATCACCTCGGCCGCGTGCAGCCCGGGAGGCGCCTGCGCCGTCCCGCCACCGGCCACCGCTTCCGATGAAAAGCCGCACGATCAAGACCTGGGCCTGGGTCCACAAGTGGAGCAGCCTGGTCTGCACCGTCTTCATGCTGCTGCTGTGCCTGACCGGCCTGCCGCTGATCTTCCATCACGAGATCGGCCACCTGCTGGGCACCGAGGTGGAAGCACCGCCCATGCCCGCCGACACGCCGCGCGCCAGCCTGGACCGCGTGCTGGACGTGGCGCGCGCGCAGCACCCGGACCGGGTCGTGCAGTTCGCGTCCAAGGCCGAGGACAGCGAGGACCTTTGGTTCGTCACGATGACGCCCACGCCGGACCCGACCGATGACTTCCGCTCTGTCGCCATCGATGCGCGCACCGCCGAAGTTCTGGCCCAGCCGCGCTTCGACGAGGGCTTCATGTGGGTCATGTTCAAGCTGCACGTGGACCTGTTCGCCGGCCTGCCGGGTAAGCTGTTCCTGGGACTGATGGGCCTGCTGCTGCTGGTGGCCATCGTCAGCGGCGTCGTGCTGTACGCGCCCTTCATGCGCAAGCTGGAGTTCGGCACCGTGCGCCGCCAGCAGAAGACGCGCACCCGGTGGCTAGACCTGCACAACCTGCTGGGCATCGTCACGCTGACCTGGCTGTTCGTCGTCGGCGCCACCGGCATGATCAACACCTGGGCCGACCTGCTGATCAAGTACTGGCAGCACGACCAGCTCAGCGCGCTGCTGGCGCCGTACCAGGGCCAGCCCGTCGTGCCGACCGCTCAGCGCGCGTCGGTGCAGCAGTCGCTGGACGTGGCCCAGCGCGAGGCGCCGGACACCAAGCTGTCCTTCATCGCATTCCCCGGCACGGCTTTCTCCAGCCCGCACCACCACACCTTCTTCCTGCGCGGCAACGAGCCCCTCACGTCGCGCCTGTTGCAGCCGGTGCTCGTGGACGCCAAGACCGCCAACGTCACGGCCGCGCCGCACCTGCCCTGGTACCTGACAGCCCTGCTGGTATCGCAGCCGCTGCACTTCGGCGACTACGGCGGCATGCCAATGAAGATCATCTGGGCGCTGCTGGACATCGCGTCCATCATCGTGCTGGGCAGCGGGCTGTACCTGTGGCTGCGCAAGCGGCAACCGGCACCGCAGGCCGCTGCCGACGACGCGCTCCAGCCCGCGCTGGTCAGCGAGGCCGCACGATGAGCGCCGCGGACCCTGGCCGCAAGAGCGGCATGTGGACGTGGCCCATCGCGTTCGGCGTCGTCAGCGCCGTGGGCCTGGTCGTCGGACTGTTCAGCGATGGCGGCTTCGGCGACCTGCTGGGCAACGTGTTGCTGGCGCTGCCGGTCGCCGCGTGCGCGTGGTGGGGTTGGCTGAAGCGTTAGCCGCCCCAGCCGCCGCCCAGCGCCTTCACCAGTTGCGCCGTCGCGGCCCATTGCGCGCCGCGCAGCTGCGCCAGCGCACGCTCGGTGGCCAGTGGCGTGCGTTCGGCTTCGGTCACGTCCAGGTAGCTGACGGCGCCCTGGTCGTAACGGCTGCGGGCCACGGTCAGCGCCTGGCCGCTGGACGCCAGCGTGCGGCGCTGCGCGTCGACGACCGCCGCGCGGCCCTGCAGTTCGGCCAGCGCGTCGTCCACCTCGCGCAGCGCCTGCAGCATGCGGCCGCGGAAGGCCGCCAGCGACTCGTCGACCTGAGCCTGGCTCGATGCCAGGTTGGCCTTGTTACGGCCGCCCTCGAAGATCGGCAGCGAGATGCTGGGGCCGATGTTGTAGAGCCGGGCCGGCGCGGAGATCAGCGAGCCCAGGTCTTCGCTGGAGTAGCCGAAGCTACCGGTGAGCTTGATGGACGGGTAGAACGCCGCCTCGGCGATGCCGACCTGGGCCGTGGCCGCGTGCAGCTGCGCCAGGCTCTGGGCCAGGTCCGGGCGGCGCTGCAGCAGTTCGGATGGCAGGCCGGCGCGGATGGCCGGCGGCACGGACAGCGGCGAGGCGCGCAACTGCAGGTCGGCCGACCCCTGACCGGTCAGCGCGGCGAGCTGGTTCAGCACCAGCGCCTGGCGGCGCGGGAGGTCGGCCACGTCGGCATCGGCCGCTGCGAGTTCGGCGCGCACCCGTTCCAGGTCTTGCGTCGTCGACGAGCCGGCGTCGAAGCGCGTCTGCGCCACCTGGAAGGCCTGGCCGCGGCTGTCGCGCAGGCGCTGCAGCGCAGCGCCTTCGTCGGCCAGTGCGCGCCATTGCCAGTAGGCGGCGGCGACATCCGCCGTCAACGCGACGCGGGCGGCCGCGGCATCCAGCGTGGCGGCGTCGAGCTGAGCGTGCGCGGCCTCGGCCTGGCGCTTCACGCGGCCCCACAGATCCAGCTCCCACGACAGGCCCGCCTGCAGGCCGAAGGTCTCACCCTCGAAGGTGACGGCGCGGCCGTTCAGCACCGGCGTGGTGGTGGCCTTGGCCGACGTGCGCAGGCCGCCGGCATTGGCGCCCACGTCCACGCGCGGCAGTGTGTCGGCGCGTGTGGCGCTGAACTGCGCGCGGGCGCGCTCGATGCGTGCGGCCGCGGCGGCCAGCGTGGGGCTGGCCTGCAGCGCCTGCGCTTCCAGCGCGTCGAGCTGGGCGTCGTCGAACATCAGCCACCAGTCGCGCTGCAGCTCGGCGCCGGCCATGGGGGCGACCGCACGGTAAGCCACGGGCGCGTGGGCGGCAGGTGCCTGGTAGTTGGGGCCCAGCGTCGTGCAGGCGGCGAGTGCGGCTGTGGCGACGAGGGTGAGAGCGGTGTTGAGTCGGATCATGTCGATCTCTCTTTCGGATTCAGTGCGCGGCCTCGGCCGAAGCCGCGCCGCCCAGCACTTTCTTGCTGAGCCACACGATGGCGACGCAGCTGATCAGCGCGATGCCCAGGATCAGGAACGCATCGTTGTAGGCCATGATGAAACTCTCGCGGCGCACGACGCCGTCCAGCGCCTTCAGCGCCATGTCCTGCGCGCTGGCGAGGTCCGCGCCCTTGGCGGCGAAGTTGGCGGCCAGCGTCTCCAGCCGCGCCTGCGTGGCAGGTTCGTAGAGGCTGACCGCTTCGCCGACACGGGCGCTGTGCAAGTGCTCGCGGTTGGTCAGCAGCGTCGCCAGCATCGCGATGCCGACCGAGCCGCCGAGGTTGCGCATCATGTTGAACATGCCCGACGCGCTGGGCAGCAGGTTCGCCGGAATGCCGTTCACCGCGAAGTTGGTCAGCGTGATCATGATCAGCGGCTGGCCCAAAGCGCGCACGATCTGCGCGGCGATCAGCTCCGGCCCGGCCGTGTCCGCCGTCATGTGCGTGTTCATGAAGCACGACAGCGCGAACAGCCCCAGGCCCACGCTCATCATCACGCGGTTGTCCAGCTTGGTGGAGAGCTTGGCCGCGAACGGCATGATGAACAGCTGCGGCAAGCCCATCCACATGATGACCAGGCCGATCTGCATGGGCGTGTAGTTGGCGATCTGGCCCAGGTACAGCGGCAGGATGAACGCCGAACCGTAAAGGCCCATGCCGGTCGTGAACGCGATGAACCCCGCCACCAGGAAGCTCGGGCGGCCCAGGATGTGCAGGTCGATGAAGGTGTTCTTGCGCGTCAGGCCGCGCCAGGCCCAGCCGTAGATGCCGCCCACCGCCAGCACGGCAGCCGTGATGATGAACGGGCTCTGGAACCAGTCCTTGGCGTTACCCTCTTCGAGCATCGCGGTCAGCGAGCCCAGGCCGATGGCCATGCAGAAGATGCCGAACCAGTCGACGTCGCGCAGCGCCTTCAGGTTCATCGGCTCCTTGTCCAGGCCAAATCCCACGCCCAAGATCAGCAGGATGCCGGGCACCCAGTTGATGTAGAAGATGCTGGGCCAGCCGTACAGCTCGGTCAGGTAGCCGCCGACCGTTGGGCCAAGCGTGGGCGCCAGCGTGGCCGTCATACCGAACAGCGCTAGGCCGATGGGCCGCTTGTTCAGGGGCAGCTTGCGCGTGACCAACGTCATCGCCATCGGGATCATGACGCCGCCCGTGAAGCCCTGCGCCGCACGGAACGCGATCATGCTCTCCAGGCTCCAGGCCATGCCGCACAGCGTGCTGAAGACGAGGAACAGCACGACGTTGACGATGAGGTAGCGGCGCGTGGAGAACACCATCGCCAGGAAGCCCGCCAGCGGGATGACGACGATCTCGGCGACCAGGTAGGCGCTGGAGATCCACGATCCCTCCTCCTGCGTGGCGGACAGCGCGCCGAGGATGTCACGCAGCGAGGAATTGGTGATGGCGATGTCCAGCACCGCCATGAAGGCGCCCAGCAGGCTCGCCAACACGGCGATCCAGGTGCGTCCGCTGACCTTCTGGTCGGGCGGCGGCGGGAGGTAGTTCTCGTTGCCCATGGCGAGGTCAGATTTCCACTTCCACCTGCACCGACAGACCCGGCACAATGCGCCCCGCATGCTCGCCCAACGCCTTCAGGCTCTCCGGCTCGAACACGACCTTCACAGGCAGGCGCTGCACGATCTTCGTGAAGTTGCCGGTCGCGTTGTCCGGCGGCAGCAGCGCGAAGCTGGCGCCCGAGGCCGGAGCGAAGCTGTCGACATGGGCCAGCAGCTCATGGCCGGGGAACGCGTCGATGTGCACGTGCACCTTCTGGCCCGGCTTCATCTTCGCGAGCTGCGTTTCCTTGAAGTTCGCGACGATCCAGGTCTCGTTCTCGACGATGGCCGCCAGCTGCTGGCCTGGCTGCACGCGCTGGCCCACCTCGACCGTGCGCTTGCCGATGCGGCCATCGCTCGCAGCCCTCACTTCGACATAGCCCAGCTGGTTCTGCGCATCCTTCAGCAGCGCCTGCGTGGCGGCCTTCTGCGCGTTGGCCGACTGGCGCGCGCTCTCGGCGGCGGCCACGGCTTCCTTCGCGGCATTCGCGCCGGCCTTGCGGGCGGCGAGGTCGGCCCGGGCCACGTCACGCGCGGCCAGCGCGGCGTCCAGTTCCTGCTTGCTGGTGGCACGCAACTCGGCACCGAACAGCGCCTGGCTGCGCTTGGCCTCTAGCTCGGTTCGGGCTAACACGGCCTCGGCCTGGGCCACCTGGGAACCCGTCACGGCGGCTTGCGCGCGAGCCTGGGCCACCTGCGCGCCGCCGGTCGCGATGGCCGCGTCGGCCTGCGCGATCTGCGCCTTCAGCCGCTCGACCTGCACGACGGCATCCGCCGGGTCCAGCCGCAGCAGCACGTCGCCGGCCTTCACGACCGTGTTGTCCTGCATGAGCATTTCGGTGACGACGCCGGCCACGCGGGTGGCCACCGGGTGGATGCGGCCGGCGATGAAGGCGTTGTCCGTCTCCACCAGATGCTGGCTGCGCCACCACATGCGGCCGCCCATGCCGATGCCGCCGATCAGCAGGATCGCGCCGATCACCAGCAGCGGCACGGGCGGGCCGCTCTTCGTCGGGCCGGGCGCGGTGGCGTTGTCTTGCGGTGCGTTCATGACGGGATTTCCTTGGGGACGATGTTTGTTGTTGGAGGAAGCGTTCTAGGGCTCAGGCGGCCCATGCCGCCGGAATGAAAGCGCTGCAGCGCGGCGACGATCTGGCCCTCGTCGCTCATCGCGAAGGGGCCGTGCCGCACCACCGGCTCGTGCAGAGGGCGGCCGCTGAAACAGGCAAGGCGCAAGGGTTCCTCGGCCCGCAGCGTGACGGCAGCCGCGTCAGTCAGGCTGAGCGCATGGCCCGGCGACAGTGGCAACTCGCCAGCTGCGCCCCGGCCGCGCACGACCAGCACCAAGCCCTGCTCACCCGGGGCCAGTGCCGTGTCGAAGCGCGCTCCGGCAGCGATGTCCACGATGGACAGCGACGCCGGCCCCGGCAGCCCCATGTCCGCCGCGCCGCCGAAGACCTGCACGGAGCGCCAGCCGGCGCCTTCATGGCGCGGCATCTGCTGAGGCGCCAGCCGCAGCACTTCGGGCATGCGCAGCTTCTGGTCGGCCGGCAGGTTCACGAAGATCTGCAGGCCGTGGGCCTCGCGGCCCGCCTCGGCGGGGAACTCGTCGTGCATGACGCCGCGGCCCGCCAGCGTCCAGTGCAGGCCGCCGGGCTGGATCGTGTGTTCGCCGCCCAGCGAGTCGCGGCTGATCATGCCGGTGGTCGAATCGTCGAACAGATACGTCACTGCCGAGAACCCGGCATGCGGGTGCGGTGCGAACGCCGGCTCGCGCAAGCGGAAGTGGTCCACCAGCAGGAAGGGGTCCAGCAGCGCCGCCGGCTCGCGCCAGCTCTCGGCCTCGAAGCCGGAGCCGATGCTGTGCCGGTGCGAAGGCAGGAGCCGGAGCGTGGACGTCATGGTTGGCGACTGTAGGCAGTTCCATTTATGGCGGATAGATGCAAAACTCAAACGTACCGTTCCACAAACGAAACGAGACCACTTGCCATGAAAGTCGATGACCTGCTGCTTCTGGCCCAGGTGCACCGGGCAGGCTCGCTGTCCGCCGCCGCGCGCCAGCTGGACCTGCCAAAGGCCACATTGAGCCGCCGCCTGACCGCGCTGGAGACATCGGTGGGCGCCCGGCTGTTCGTGCCCGGCGCCGCCCGGCTGACTCTGACCGAGCTGGGTGAGCAACTGGCCGAACGCGCGGCGCGGCATGACGACGACGTCGCCGAGACCCGCCACTGGCTGGCCTCTCGCGACGCCACGCCGCAGGGCAAGGTGCGCGTGGCCGTGCCGGCCGAGTTCGCGATGCTGGTGCTGGCCGACAGCTTTGCGCGCTTCGTGCGCCGCTATCCCAAGGTGGAGCTGGAGGTGGACACCACGCCGCGCCGCGTGGACCTGTTCAACGAGCCCTACGACCTCGCCATCCGAATGGGCCCGGTGGATGAGCCCGACCTGGTGGCGCGCCAGTTCATGCTGCTGGAGCGCGGGCTGTACGCCAGCCCGGTCTACCTGCAGGCCCGGCCCGCGCCGCAGACGCCGGCCGAGCTGGCCGGGCATGACTTCGTGGTATTGAGCCAGGCCAAGGGCATGTACCGCACGCTGCAGAACGGTCGCCAGACAGCCGAGGTGGACCTGCGCGGCCCGCTGGAGGCCAACTCCATCGGCCTGGTGCTGTCACTGACGCGCGCGGGCGGCGGCATCGCCAGCTTCCCGTTCGGTATGGTGGCGTCGGACGTGACCGCCGGCACGCTGGTGCCGGTGCTGCCCGCCTGGCGCTACGAGCCCCTGCCCGTGCACCTGCTGACGGCCAGCCGCCGGCTGATGCCGGCCAAGACGCGGGCGCTCATCGACCACCTGTTCGAGACCGCACCCGAATGGGCCCGCACCGCGCTGCTCAGCCTGCCAGCAAGGCCCGCAGTCCGTCCTCGTCCAACACCGTGACACCCAACGTGCGCGCCTTCTCCAGCTTGCTGCCGGCCTCCTCGCCGGCGACGACGTAGCTTGTCTTCTTCGACACCGAGCCGCTGACCTTGCCGCCCGCGTCCTCGATCAGCGCCTGGGCCTCATCGCGCGACAGCGTGGGCAGCGTGCCGGTCAACACCAGCGTCTTGCCCAGCAGCGGGCGCGGCCGATCATCGCCCTCGCCTTCGCTTTCCTTCGGCTGAACGCCGGCCGCTAGCAGCTGCTCGACGACCTCGACGTTGTGCGGCTGCGCAAAGAAGGTGTGGATGCTGGACGCCACGATTGGGCCCACGTCGGGCACCTCCAGCAATTGCTCGACGCTGGCATGCATTAGCTTGTCCAGCGTGCCGAAGTGGCGTGCCAGGTCCTTGGCCGTCGTCTCGCCCACCTGGCGGATGCCCAGCGAGAACAGGAAGCGCGCCAGCGTCGGCGTCTTGCTCTTCTCCAGCGCGTCGACGAGGTTCTGCGCGCTTTTCTCGGCCATACGGTCCAGCGCCGCGAGCTTGGCGACGCCGAGCTTGTAGAGGCCCGGCAGGCTCAGCACGATGCCGCTGTCCACCAGCTGCTCGACCAGCTTGTCGCCCAGGCCCTCGATGTCCATCGCGCGGCGGCCGGCGAAGTGCAGCATGGCCTGCTTGCGCTGGGCCGGGCAGAACACGCCGCCGGTACAACGGTAGTCCATCCCGCCGCGCTCGCGCGCCGCCTCGCTGTTGCAGACCGGGCAGGCGCGCGGCATGTGGAAGTTGGGCACGTAGCTCGCGCGCTCGCCGGGCACACGGCCGACCACTTCGGGAATCACGTCGCCCGCACGGCGGATGATGACCTGGTCGCCCACGCGCACGCCCTTGCGGCGCATCTCGAAGACGTTGTGCAGCGTGGCGTTGCTGACTGTCGTACCGCCGACAAACACCGGCTCCAGCCGTGCCACCGGCGTCAGCTTGCCGGTGCGGCCCACTTGGATGTCGATGGCCAGCAGCGTGGTCAGCTGCTCCTGCGCCGGGTACTTGTGCGCGACCGCCCAGCGCGGCTCGCGGGTCTTGAAGCCGAGCTTCTGCTGCAGCGCGCGACTGTTGACCTTGTAGACGATGCCGTCAATGTCGAACGGCAGCGCGTCGCGCCTGGCGGCGATGGCCTGGTGGAACTCGATGAGCCCGACCACGCCCTGCGCAACGACGCGGTCGCCGTTGACCGGCAGGCCCAAGGCGGCCAGCGAATCCAGCAGGCCGGCGTGTGTGCCCGGAATCTCCCAGCCCTGCACCTCGCCGAGACCGTAGGCGTAAAAGCACAGCGGGCGCTGGCGCACCAGCGCCGGGTCAAGCTGCCGGATGGCGCCGGCGGCGGTGTTGCGCGGATTCACGAACGTCTTCTCGCCGCGCTCGCGCTGGCGCTCGTTGAGCTTCTCGAAGTCATCCCGGCGCATGTAGACCTCGCCGCGTACCTCCAGCACGGCGGGTGCATCGCCCTTCAGTCCCTGAAGCCGCAGCGGGATCTGGCCGATAGTGCGCACGTTCTGCGTGACGTCCTCGCCGGTCTCGCCGTCGCCACGCGTGGCGGCCAGCACCAGCACGCCGTGCTCGTAGCGCAGGCTCATCGCCAGGCCGTCGAACTTCAATTCGGCCGCGTACTCGACTGGCGGGTCGCCAGCCGCCAGCCCCAACTCGCGGCGCACGCGGGCGTCAAACGCGACGGCGCCGCCCTCGGTGGTGTCGGTCTCGGTCGTGATGGACAGCATGGGCACCACGTGGCGCACCGGTGTCAGGCCTGGCAGAACGGCGCCGATGACGCGCTGCGTGGGCGAGTCCGTCGTCAGCAGCTCGGGGTGCACGGCCTCCAGCGCCTGCAGTTCGGCGAACCGCTTGTCGTACTCGGCATCCGGCAGTTCCGGCGCGTCGAGCACGTAGTAGAGGTGGGCGTGGTGGTTCAGCTGGGCGCGCAACTCGGCGGCGCGTTGGGCAGGCGTGGCGGAGGCGTCGGTCATGCTTATATTGTCGCGGGCCGCGGCGACGGGAATCGGCAGGATGGGCACGCCCTGCCCTGCGCTATGCCAGCCCCGCGCCCGCCGGGCGCGGTGAAGGCGCTAGTCGGCGAACCGTTCGCGGATCTGCCGGCGCCCGACCTCGTCACCCAGCAGAGCCTCCACGCAGGCCCCGTCGATGAGCCCGCGCTCCACCTGGCTGCGCAACTCGTCGGCGCAGCGCGCCTCGTCCCAGGGCGCCTTGTAGGGCCGCGCGGACGACAGCGCGTCGTACATGTCGGCCACGGCGACGATGCGGGCCGCCACCGGGATGTCGGCCATCTGCAGGCCGCGCGGATAGCCGCTGCCGTCGCCGCGTTCGTGGTGGCCCGCTACGACATCGCGCATGATGCTGGCCGCCATGTCGTCCTGCAGGCCGAGGTCGGCCACGATGTGATCGATGAGCTGCTCGCCGATCACCACGTGCTGCTGCATCAGCCGCCATTCGTCCGCGTCGAGCTTGCCGGGCTTGAGCAGGATGGCGTCGGGTATGCCCACCTTGCCGATGTCATGCAGTGGCGCGAACAAGTGCATGTACTCGATGGTCTCGTCGTTCAGGCCGTAGCGGTCGGCCACACCGCGCGCGATAAGGCGCGAGTAATTAGCCATGCGCTCCAGGTGCCGGCCGGTCTCCACGTCACGGATGCGGGCCAGGCCCGTGGCGATGTCGACCGCTCCGATCAGGTGATGCACCGCCGACAGCCGCAGCAGGTAGAGCTGCGAAATGATGTCGGCGAATTGGTCCAACACGCCGCGTACACACGGTGTGAAGGCAGCACGCTCCGTCGAGTCGAAGAACAGGAAGGCCGACAGCTCCGCGCCGCGAAAGATGGGCAGCGTGTAGCTGCTGAGATAGTGCTGCGACTTGAGCCAGGTCGAGTGTGCGCGGGTGGCCAGGAAGGCCTGCCCGATATCGTCCACCACGCGGGGCTGGCGGCTGTCGCGCAGCGCCACCAGCGACGGCACGTCGGCCAGCCTGGCCTCGTAATGCTGCAGCGGCGTGCCACCATCGTTGCTACTGGCGAAGGTTTTGAGCAGGTCGGTGCCGGGATCGTAGAGCGCCAGCGCGATGCGACCGATGGACGGATAGCGAGCCAGCAAGATGCTGTGCAAGCTGCAAATCCGCTCGCCGAGGCCGGATCGCTCGATCTCGGCACGGTTGAGCACTTGTTCCGACGTTCGCATCAAGCTCCCCTTGGCGGCGGGCGGCCATGTTAGGGCCCGGGCCTCGCAATGGGCAGCGTCACACGCGCCCTTCGACGCCGAAGCGACAGCAGCGCGGCAATTTTCCCGGCGGATAAGGTGGCCGTTTGCCGCTCACCGCATGGTCTTGACGTTATTGATGCACGAGTGCGGGATCAGGCCGTGACGCCGGTCAAGCCTCGGCCACATGTAGGCGCGTGATCATCACTTGGTCCACGCGGTAGCTGTCCACGTCCACGACCTCGAAGCGCCAGCCCTCCCACTCTACGGCGTCCGTGCGGCGCGGGATGCGGCGCAGCATCACCATCAGGAAGCCGGCCAGCGTGTCATATGTACCGGCATTCGGCCAGCCCTCGATGCCCAGTGAGCGCTCCACGTCGGGAATGGGCGTGATGCCGTCGGCCAGGAACGAACCGTCCTCACGGCGCACGATCTGCTCCTCGAAATGCGGCGCCACCAGGCTGCCCATCACGGTGTTCATCACGTCGTTGAGCGTGATGACGCCGACCACGCGGCTGTACTCGTTGACGACGACGGCGAAGTCCTCATGCGCCTCGCGGAACTGCATCAGCATCTCGGACAGCGTCAGCCGATCCGGCACGATGAGCACCTTCTTCACCAGCACGCCGCCGTGCTCACGCAGCGACAGCGGCTCGTCGCGCAGCACGCGCTGGAACAGGTCGGTCGCGTCAACGTAGCCCACCACCTGGTCCACATCGTCGTCGCAGACGACGTAGGTGGAATGCGGGGTGTCGGCGATGCGGTTGCGAATCAGGGCGTCGTCGTCATCGCGGGAGAAGCACACGATGCGCTCGCGCTCGGTCATCACCGTCTCGACGGTGCGCGTGTCCAGCTCAAACACGTTGGCGATGACCTGCTGCTCCTCGTCCGCTACCACGCCGGCCTGGTAGCCGGCTTCGGTCAGCGCCAGGATGTCGCGGTGGCTGATGGTCTCGTCGCGCTTGGCCGGCAGGCCCAGCAGCCGGATCAGCCCCTCGGTGATGCTGCTGAAGAACCAGGCCAGCGGTTTCAGCACGCGGCACAGCAGCAGCATTGGCCCGACCAACGCCATCGCAACCCGTTCCGGCTCGCTCATCGACAGCCGCTTGGGCACCAGGTCGGCCAGGACGATGAACAACGATGTGATGCTGATGAACGACGCCGCGAAGCCCAGCGTGGCCGCCAGCTCTGCCGACACCAGCAGCCGCAGCGCGGCCTCGAAATGTGGCGTGAATGCGCCCTCGCCGACGATGCCCGCCAGGATGGCCACCGTGTTGACGCCGATCTGCACGACGGTGAAGTAGTCGCCTGGGTGCTCCTGCACCGCCAGCACCTTCGCCGCGCGAGGGTCACCAGCATCGGCGCGCTGCTGCAGGTTCAGTCGGCGCGACGCCGCCAGCGACAGCTCGGCCATCGAGAAAAAAGCGCTGCCGAGGATCAGCAGGCTGATCAGCAGCAGGCTCGCAGTCATCAGCTGAACAGCCTTCGGGCGACCGGCGAACCCGCCGCCAGGTCACGCGCCGCCAGCGCCTCATAGAGCCTCTTCAGCTCCACGTCGATGGCCGCGAACGCGTGCAGGCCCAGCACCTGGCCGCGGTCGTCGCAGACCTCGGCCTCCAGGTCGCGCGCCAGCGCGCGGGCCGACTCCTGCCACAACGCGAAGGGCTCGGCCTCCTGCGGCGTTTGCGGCACGTCCAGCGCCAGCGTCAGCTCGCGCAGCGACAGCGCCTCGGGGTCCTCGGCCAGAGCGGCCTGGGCATCGAACTGCAGAGTCAACAAAGGCGGTGCGCCGTCCTCACCCGAAGGCAGCACCAGCCGCCCCGGCAGCGAGCCGGCGACGAAGCCATGGCGCGATGCGGACTGGTGAACGAAGCCCGGCGTCCAGGCCGCGCCGCGCGCGCGCAGCAGCAGCGCGAGCTGCGCGTCGTGGCTGGCGGCGAACTGGTCCAGCTCGCGAGCCCGGGCGACGACGTCCAGCATGTCGGGGAACTGAACGAAGCCGCTGACGCCGTCGGCAAAGGCCTGGATCTTCTGCACGAACTCGGAATATTCAATCTCGTTCAGTGGCCCGCTGCGGCTGGCCATCTTCAGCCCGGCCTGGAACTCGCCGTAGCGCTGGCCCGGTGCCGGAAGCTCCCAGTCGCCGGTCTCGGCGTTCAGCCCCTCGATCTGCAGCGGCTTGGTGCCGGCACGGCGGCTGCCGGGCTGGTGCTGCAGCGCCAGCTCACCCGTCACGGGCTGCTCGATGGTGATAGTCGCGATGGCGTCGATCAGCGCGTCGATGCGCGCTGATGGCCGGCGCTGCGGGCGGGCCACGGCCGGCAGCGTGACGTCCATCGAGTCCGGCTCGACGACGGCCGCCGCATCTCCGGGCACCACCGGCGGCGTGTCGAAACTGGGCTCTTCCATCGGTGGCACGGCGCGCTTGGGGCCGGCCTTGCGCGCGGCCCAGGCGCCATGGGCGAGGACGCCAGCCAGCACCAGGCCACCGGCGATTGCGAGAAGTTCGGTCAGGGTCAGACTCATGTCACTTCATTGTGTTCGTTGCTTCGGGCCAAGCGCGGGGCCGCCCCTGGTCGGCCGGTCTGGCGATGTGCGAGCGGTCAATGCCTCGAGCATCGCCGTGCCCTACGGGCACCGGCTGGACTCGCCGGCGTTCAGCGCGGCGGGACCCGACGAGGGGCATCACATCTCGGCCATCGCCAGCGCCTTGTCCATGTCGACGGCCACGATGCGGGACACGCCCTGCTCCTGCATCGTGACGCCGATCAGTTGTTCCGCCATCTCCATCGCGATCTTGTTGTGCGAGATGAAGAGGAATTGCGTGATGCGGCTCATCTGCGACACCAGCTTGGCATAGCGCTCGGTGTTGGCGTCGTCCAGCGGCGCGTCCACTTCGTCCAGCAGGCAGAACGGCGCGGGGTTGAGCTGGAAGATCGCGAACACCAGCGCAATGGCCGTCAGCGCCTTCTCGCCACCCGAGAGCAGGTGGATGGTGGAGTTCTTCTTGCCCGGCGGCTGAGCCATCACCTGCACGCCGGCATCCAGAATCTCGTCGCCCGTCATCACCAGCTTCGCCTGCCCGCCGCCGAACAGCTCCGGGAACATGCGGCCGAAATGTTCGTTGACCTGGTTGAAGGTCGAGCTGAGAAGGTCGCGCGTCTCGAGGTCGATCTTGTGTATCGCGTCTTCCAGCGTCTGGATGGCCGAGTTCAGGTCAGCGCATTGCGAATCGAGGAAGGTCTTGCGCTCGCGGGCTGCGGTCAGCTCGTCCAGCGCGGCCAGGTTGACGGCGCCTAGGGCCGCGATCTCGCGGTTGATGCGGTCGATCTCGCCCTGCAGGCCGTACAGCTTGACGCCATTGTCTTCGATCGACTTCGCCAGCGCTTCCTGGTCTACCTCGGCGGCTTCCAGCTGCTCACGGTACTGCGCGCCGCCCAGCTGCGCAGCCTGCTCTTCCAGCTGCAGCTTGGTGATGGCCTCGCGCAGCGGGTCCAGGCTGCGCTCGAAGGTCAGGCGCTGCTCATCGGCCTTGCGCAGGCGCAGCGAGAGGTCGTCGTAGTTCGTGCGCACGGCGACCAGGGCCTCTTCGCGCTCGACCTTGAGGGCCAGCGCGTCCTGCAGGCCAGCTTGCGCCGCCGCATCGTTGAAGCCGTCAAGCTCGGTCTGCAGGCTGGCGGCTGAGGTCGCGACCTGCGCGATCTGCGCCTGCGCCGTCTCGATGCCGCGCTGCAGCTCGCCGCGGCGGGCGGCCAGCGTCTGCGTCGCGAAGCGGGCTTCCTGCGCGCGGCGCTCCAGCGTGCGCAGCTGCTCACGGGCGTCGGCCAGCTTGCGCTCGGCGGCGATGGAGCCGTCTTCCAACTCGGCGTGCCGCTGCTGCGCGTCGCCCAGCTGGATATCCAGTTCCTCAAAGCGCGCCTCACCCACGGCGCGGCGCTCCTGCAGCACCTCCTGCTGTTCAGCAATCTCGGCGAGTTCCGCATCGAGCGCGCTGCGGCGCTGCTGGCTGGCCTCGGCCTGGCTGTTCAGGCGCAGCAACTCGACATGAATCTGGTGCGCGCGCGTCTGCGCCTCGCTCGCCTCACGCCGCAGCGTCGTGAGCCGCCCGTTGGCATCGTTGAACTGGTGCTCGATGCGGGTCAGCGTCAGGCGCGCTTCGTCGGCGATCAGGTTCTGCACGCGTTGCGCGGTCGAAAGTTGCTCGATCTCCTGCCCGCGGGCCAGCAGGCCGGCCTGCTCGGAGTCGGGAGCGTAGAACGTGACGGAGAATTGGCCGACGGCATGGCCGGCCGGCGTCAGGATCAGCTCACCGTGCGTCAACTTGTCGCGCGCGGCCAGCGCGGCGTCCAGCGTCGACGCCGTGTAGACGCCTTCCAGCCAGTCGTTCAGCAGCGCCACGAGTCCGGCGTCTTGCAGCTTCAGCAGGGACGTCAGCGTGGGGAGCGTCTCGTGCGTGTTGGCGATGGCACCGGCCGGGGTTGAGTAAAAGGCCAGGCGGGCCGGCGGCGCGTCGCCCTCGAACGCGCGCACAGTGTCCAGCCGGCCGACGCTCAGTGCGCCCATGCGCTCGCGCAGCGCGGCCTCCAGCGCGTTCTCCCAGCCTTGCTGGATGTGCAGTTTGGTCCACAAGCCTTGCAGGCCATCCAGCCCATGCCTGGCCAGCCACGGCTTGAGCTTGCCTTCGGTTTGTACCTTTTCCTGCAGCGCCTTCAGCGCCTCCAGCCGCGCGGTCAGGTCGGACTGCTTAGCGAGCTGCGCGTTGGCGTCCTGCTGCGCGGTGCGGCGCTGCTCTTCCAGCACCGGCAGCTGCTCGGCCAGCTCATGCAGGCGGGCATCGGCCAGGTCCCGCGCCTCGTCGGCCGCGGCGCTGCGTTCTCGCAGCGCATCCAGTGCTTCCTGGTCCGGCGCCCCGAGTGCGCGCGATTCGGCCGTCAGCTTGTCCTCGCGCTGGCGCAGCGCCCTCGCCTGCTCGTCCACGCTGCGACTCTCGGCGGCCAGCACCTGGATCTGCTGCTGCACCTGCGTCACCAGTGTGCGCTGCTCGCTGGCGCGCGCCTGCGCGGCGCGCAGCGCGTCTTCGCTGTTGGGCAACTGGGTCTGCTGCTCTTCCGCCTGCGCGGCCAGGATCTCGCTCTGCTCGTCGGCGCCGGCAATCTGCTCGGCGATGCCCTCCAGCTCGGCGGCGGACTGCTCGACACGCTCGCGCCATTGCTGGTCTTGCGCATGCAGCTCGGCCAGCCGTTGCTGCGCGCGGTTGCGGCTTTCGACGACGAAGCGGATGCGCTCTTCCAGCCGGCTCACTTCCAGCTGCGCCTCGGCAAAGCGGCCTTGTGATGCATGCAGCTCATCACCTGCGGCGTAGTGCGCCTGCCGTACTTCTTCGAGCGAGGCTTCCACGGCTCGCAGCTCGGCGGTGCGTGACTCCAGCGCATTGACGGCTTCAGCATGCGCCGTCTTCACGCGCGCGGCTTCGTTGCCGGCGTCGCGCGCCTTGAGGAACCACAACTGGTGCAGCTTCAGCGTGCCGCTGTCCTGCAAGCTGCGATAGCTCGCCGCCACCTCGGCCTGACGCTCCAGCTTGTCCAGATTCGCGTTCAGCTCGCGCAGGATGTCGTCAACGCGGGTCAGGTTCTCGCGGGTGTCCTTCAGCCGGTTCTCGGTCTCGCGGCGGCGTTCCTTGTACTTGGACACGCCGGCCGCTTCTTCCAGGAACAGCCGCAGCTCTTCGGGCTTGCTTTCGATGATGCGGGAGATGGTGCCCTGGCCAATGATGGCGTAAGCACGCGGGCCGAGGCCGGTGCCCAGGAACACGTCCTGCACGTCGCGCCGGCGCACCGGCTGGTTGTTGATGAAGTAGCTGCTGGTGCCGTCGCGCGTCAGCACGCGCTTGACGGCGATCTCGGTGAATTGGTTCCACGGTCCGCCGGCGCGGGCACTGCTGTTGTCGAACACCAGCTCAACGCTGGAACGCCCCGCCGGCTTGCGGTTGCCGCTGCCGTTGAAGATGACGTCCTGCATGGACTCGCCGCGCAGCTCGCTGGCCTTGCTCTCGCCCAGCACCCAGCGCACGGCGTCCATGATGTTGGACTTGCCGCAGCCATTGGGCCCCACCACGCCCACAAGCTGACCGGGCAGCTGGAAGGTAGTGGGTTCGGCAAAGGACTTGAAGCCGGCGAGCTTGATCGAGTTCAGCCGCATGAATGTCGCATGGACGAGGGCGAGGTAAGCCCTTGATTTGGCTAAAGAAAAGCGCCTTCCACGGGCGCTTCGACGGGGCCGGATGATAGCATTCGCACCCTCTCAGAAAGACCACTGTCATGGCCACCAAGAAGTCCGCCGCCCCCGCCAAGAAGAACAAGCCCAAGATGCGCGAGGTGCCCCCGAACCCGCCGAGCAAGCCCAGCAAGGACATCCTGGTCTTTCCGAACCCGAATCCGGAGCGCGACTACGTCATCCAGTTCCAGGTGCCAGAGTTCACGTGCCACTGCCCGCTGACCGGCCAGCCCGACTTCGCGCACTTCACCATCGACATGATTGCCGATGAGCTGTGCGTGGAGCTGAAGAGCCTGAAGATGTACTTCTGGAGCTACCGCGACGAGGGCTCGTTCCACGAGAAAGTGACGAACAAGATCCTCGACGACATCGTCGCGGCGACCGATCCGCGCTTCATCCGCATCACGGCCAAGTGGTACGTGCGCGGCGGCATCTACACCAACGTCGTCGCCGAGCACCGTAAGGCCGGCTGGACACCGGCGCCGCGCGTGGACCTGCCGGCGCATGGCTTCGAGTCGGGGATGCTCGGCGCATGAATCGCCTGCTGGACCGGCTGCAGCCGTATCCCTTCGAGCGCCTGAAGGCGCTGAACGCCGACATCTCGCCCAGCGCCGACTTCGCGCCCATCTCGTTGGGCATCGGCGAGCCGCGCCATGCGGCACCGACGCTGATCGAGGACGCCATCAAGGGCGCGATGCAAGGCCTGTCCGGCTACCCCGCCACGGCCGGCGCACCCGCGCTGCGCGAGGCCATCGCCGCCTGGATCACGCGCCGCTACGCCCTGACGCTGGACCCGGCCACGCAATTGCTGCCGGTCAACGGCTCGCGCGAGGCGCTGTTCGCCATCGCGCAGACGGTGGTCGATGCGACGCGGCCGGGCGCTACGGTCGTCTGCCCCAACCCGTTCTATCAGATCTACGAAGGCGCCGCGTTGCTGGCCGGCGCCGAGGTAGCCTTCGCCAATTCCGACCCGGCGCGCAACTTCGCCGTGGACTGGTCGCAGATCGATGACGCGACCTGGGCGCGCACGCAGTTGATCTATATCTGCTCGCCCGGCAACCCCAGCGGCGCGGTGATGCCGCTGGTTGAATGGCAGGAGCTGTTCGAGCTGAGCGACCGCCACGGTTTCGTTATCGCCTCGGACGAGTGCTACTCGGAAATCTACTTCCGTGACGAAGCGCCGCTGGGCGGCCTCGAAGCCGCCGCCAAGCTGGGCCGCAGCGACTTCAGGAACCTCATTTCGTTCACGTCGCTGTCCAAGCGCTCCAACGTGCCCGGCCTGCGTTCCGGCTTCGTGGCAGGCGACGGCGCACTGCTGAAGAAGTTCCTGCTCTACCGCACGTATCACGGCAGCGCGATGAGCCCGCTGGTACAGGCCGCCAGCATCGCCGCCTGGAGCGACGAGGCGCACGTCATCGAGAACCGCGCTCGCTATCGCCGGAAGTTCGCCGAGGTCACGCCGCTGCTCGCCAACGTGCTGGACGTGGCGCTGCCGGATGCGGGTTTCTACCTCTGGGCCGCCGTACCAGGTGGTAACGATGTCGCCTTCGCCCAGGGACTGCTCGCTCAATACAATCTGACCGTTTTGCCAGGCAGCCTCCTGGCCCGCAGTGCACACGGCAGCAATCCGGGCGCCGGGCGCATCCGCCTGGCCCTGGTGGCCGACGAGGCCGAATGCCTCGAAGCAGCCCGCCGCATCGTCTCCTTCACGCAATCTCGCTGATCTCTCCGCTCATGAACACTGCTGAACTGCAAAGCACGATCGACCTCGCCTGGGACAACCGCGCGGCGCTGGACCCCGTCAACGCGCCTGAGGTCCGCCAGGCCGTCGACCACGTCATCGCCGAGCTGGACGCGGGCCGACTGCGCGTGGCCACGCGCGAGAGCGTCGGCCAGTGGGCGGTGCACCAGTGGATCAAGAAGGCCGTGCTGCTGTCGTTCCGCCTGAACGACAACCGCCTGATGGGCGACAAGGACCTGACCTTCTTCGACAAGGTGCCCACAAAGTACGCCGGCTGGAGCGACGAGCAGTTGCGCGCCACCGGCGTGCGCGTGGTGCCGCCGGCCGTCGCGCGCCGCGGCAGCTTCCAAGCCAAGAACGTCGTGCTGATGCCGTCGTACGTGAACATCGGCGCCTACGTGGACGAAGGCGCGATGGTCGACACCTGGGCCACGGTCGGCTCCTGCGCCCAGATCGGCAAGAACGTGCACCTGAGCGGCGGCGTCGGCATCGGCGGCGTGCTGGAGCCGCTGCAGGCCAACCCGACCATCATCGAGGACAACTGCTTCATCGGCGCCCGCTCCGAGGTGGTGGAAGGCGTCATCGTCGAAGAGAACTCGGTCATCTCGATGGGCGTATACATCGGCCAGAGCACGCCGATCTACGACCGCGCGACCGACAGCGTCAGCTACGGCCGCGTGCCGGCCGGCTCGGTCGTCATCTCGGGCTCGCTGCCCAAGGACGGCGGCCGCTACTCGCTGTACGCGGCCATCATCGTGAAGCGGGTCGACGCGCAGACGCGCTCCAAGACCAGCATCAACGAACTGCTGCGCGCCTGATATGGCCACCGGCGGCAACATGGAGCGCATCCTGCGGCTGATGGCCGATAAGGGTGCATCGGACTGCTACCTGTCGGCCAACATGCCGGTGCTGATCCGCATCAACGGACAGACCGTGCAGCTGTCGGACCAGCTCCTGACGCCGCCGCAGCCGCGCCAACTGATCTCCGAGGTCATCGACCCGGCCAGCCTGGCCGAGCTGGACAACTCTGGCGAGCTGAACATGGCTGTGTCGGTCAGCGGTGTGGGCAGCTTCCGCTTGTCCGGTTTTCGCCAGCGCGGGTCGATTGCCGGCGTGTTCCGCCACATCCCGCACAACATCCCGACGATGGAGAGCCTGGGCATCCCGCCCGTGCTGGGCCAGATGATCAAGGAGAAGCGCGGCCTGATCCTGATGGTGGGCGCTACCGGCACGGGCAAGAGCACCACGCTCGCGTCCATGCTGGAGCTGCGCAACCAGACCATGACCGGGCATATCCTCACCATCGAGGACCCGATCGAATACCTGTTCAGCAACAAGCGCTCGGTGGTCAACCAGCGCGAGATCGGCCGCGACACGGCGTCGCTGCAGATTGCGCTGAAGAACGCGCTGCGCCAGGCGCCGGACTGCATCTTGATCGGCGAGATCCGCGACCGCGAGACCATGACGGCGGCGATCAGCTACTCGCTGTCGGGCCACCTGGTGCTGGCCACGCTGCACGGCAACAACACCTACCACGCGCTGAACCGCATCCTGTCGTTCTACACGCCCGAGTCCCGCCCCGCGCTGCTGAACGACCTGGCCGCGGGACTGAAGGCAGTCATCTCGCAGCGCCTGGTGCGTGCTACCGCCGGCGGCCGCGTGCCGGTGCTGGAAATCCTGCTGAACACCAAGCTCATCTCGGAGCTGATCGAGCAAGGCGACTTCGCCGGCGTGAAGGAGGCGATGGAAAAGTCGATCGCCGAAGGCTCGCAGACCTACGAAGAGCACTTCGCCAAGCTCATCACCGACGGCACTATCACCCGCGAGGAAGGCCTGGCCTTCGCCGATTCGCCGACCAACCTGCTGTGGCGTCTGCAGAACGAGGCGCCAGGCGCCCGTCTGGCGACCGCGCCGCGCAAGGAGGAGAAGGCGAGCGACGAGGCCAGCTTCACCGAAATCACCCTGGACGTCCGCGGCACTTGAAGCTGATCGATTGCATTGACACCCAAGCCGCCCGCCTCGCCCAGGCGGGCTTGTTTTTTGGCCATGGCACGAAGAACGCGTTCGACGAGGCCGTGTGGCTGGCACTGTGGCGCTTGGGGCTACCGCTGGATGCGCTGGACGAGCACGAGGAACGCGAGCTGACCGGCGCGGAGATCGCGTCCATCGCCGCGTTGATCGACGAGCGCATCGCCACGCGCAAGCCAGCGGCCTACCTAACCGGCGAGGCGTGGCTGCAGGGCGTGCCGTTCACCATCGACGAGCGCGCCATCGTGCCGCGCAGCTTCATCGCCGAGTTGATCGGCGACGCCAGCATCGATCCCTGGCTGCACCCGGAAAGCCGCCGCGTGCTGGACCTGTGCACCGGCAACGGCAGCCTGGCCGTGCTGGCCGCGATGGCCTGGCCAGAGGTGGCCGTGGACGCGCTGGACATCGACTTTGACGCGCTGGCCGTGGCGAAGCTGAACGTCGAGCGTCACGACCTGGCACTGCGCGTGCGGCTGCTGCAAGGCGATGGTTTGAAGGGCGCCGACGGCAGCTACGACCTGATCCTGTGCAACCCCCCCTACGTGAACAGCCAGAGCATGGCCACCCTGCCCGCCGAGTACCTGGCCGAGCCGGAGGTGGCGCTGGCCGGCGGAAGCGACGGCATGGACTTCATCCGCGAGCTGCTGCGCGCCGCGCCTGCGGCGTTGAACGACGACGGCGTGCTCGTGCTGGAGATCGGCAACGAGCGTGAAAATTTTGAAGCCGCGTTCCCGACGCTGGAAGTCGTGTGGATGGAAACCTCATCAGGCGCCGATCAGGTGCTGCTGGTGACGAAAGAGAACTTGCTGTGATTACCCTTCGCAACATCACGCTACGCCGCGGCGTGAAGGTCGTGCTGGACGATGCGTCCGCCACGCTGCAACCCGGCGAAAAGATCGGCCTCGTCGGCCGCAACGGCGCCGGCAAGTCCAGCCTGTTCGCGCTGCTAACGAACCGCCTGGGCAACGACAAGGGCGAGGTCGAGGTGCCCAAGCACTGGCGCCGTTCCGAAGTGGCGCAGGACATGCCCGAGACCGAGGACGGTGCGACCGACTTCGTGCTGCAGGGCGACCTGCCGCTGGTGGCCGCGCGCATCGCTTTGGCCGAGGCAGAAGCCGCCGAAGACGGCCACGCGATGGCCGACGCGCACGCCGCGCTGGCCGATGCCGGCGCCTTCGACGCTCGCGCCCGAGCTCAGGCACTGCTGATGGGCCTGGGGTTCAGGAACGAACAGCTGGA
The DNA here is from genome assembly GCF_043555865.1 of Pelomonas dachongensis. Lineage (NCBI taxonomy): Bacteria > Pseudomonadati > Pseudomonadota > Betaproteobacteria > Burkholderiales > Sphaerotilaceae > Roseateles > Pelomonas dachongensis. The sequence goes on along the minus strand of NZ_JBIGHY010000002.1, from coordinate 48,199 downwards.
CGCTCCGGTCAACAGCTTCTCCGGCGGCTGGCGCATGCGCCTGCAACTGGCCCGTGCGCTGATGTGCCCGGCCGAGCTGATGCTACTGGACGAGCCCACCAACCACTTGGACCTGGACGCGCTGGTCTGGCTGGAAGCCTGGCTGCTGCGCTACGACGGCACCATGATCGTCATCAGCCATGATCGCGAATTTCTCGACGCGATCACCAAGGTCACGCTGCACCTCGACGAAGGCAAGCTGATCCGCTACGGCGGCAACTACACCAGCTTCGAGACCCAGCGCGCCGAGCGCATGGTCTTGCAACAGGCGGCGTTCGCCAAACAGCAGGACCGCGTCGCCCACCTGCAGAAGTTCATCGACCGCTTCAAGGCCAAGGCCAGCAAGGCCAAGCAGGCGCAGAGTCGCGTGAAGGCGCTGGAGCGCATGGAGAAGCTGGCACCGGTGCTGGCGTCCGCCGACTTCAACTTCGAGTTCCGAGAGCCGCTGAACCTGCCCAACCCGATGCTGATGTTCGATGAGATGGCGGCGGGCTACGGCACCACCACCATCGTGCGCAACATTGACCGCTCGGTGCTCGCCGGACAGCGCATCGGCATCCTCGGCGCCAACGGCCAGGGCAAGTCCACGCTGGTGAAGACCATCGCGGGCACGCAGCTGCCGCTGTCGGGTCGCATGACGCAGGGCAAGGGCCTGTCCATCGGCTACTTCGCCCAGCAGGAGCTGGACGTGCTGCGCCTGGACGAGGGCGCGCTGGAGCACATGGTGCGCCTGGCCCGCGAGGTTGGCCCGCAAGGCCGTGAGCAGGAACTGCGAGACTTCCTCGGCCAGTTCCGCTTCACCGGCGACATGGTCAACCAGGCCGTAGGCAGCCTGTCCGGCGGCGAGAAGGCGCGCCTGGTGCTCGCGATGCTGGTGTGGCAGCGCCCCAACCTGCTGCTGCTGGACGAGCCGACCAACCACCTGGACCTGAACACCCGCGAGGCGCTGTCGATGGCGTTGAACGAGTTCGAAGGCACCGTCATGCTGGTCAGCCACGACCGCGCATTGCTGCGCGAGGTCTGCGACGAGTTCTGGCTGGTGGCAGACGGTGTCGTCAAGCCGTTCGATGGCGACCTGGACGACTACCAAAAGTGGCTGCTGGAGCAGAGCAAGGAAGCCGCCCGCGCCGCCAAGAAGCAGTCGGCTGCTCCGGCGCCGAAAGTCGTCGCAGCGCCCACACCGGCGCCTTCGGCCCCCGTGGACCGCAAGGCCTCAGGCCAGGCGCGCGCGAAAGTCGCCGAGCAGACCCGCCCGCTGCGCAAGGAGATGGAAACCATCGACAAGCGCATGCATGCGCTGGCCGAGGAGCGCGCCGGCATCGAGGCTCAGCTCGCCGAAGGCGCCGCTGCGTCGGCCATCGCCGAGATGGGCAAGCGCCTGAAGGCGATTCATGACCAGCTCGAAGCCGACGAAATGCGCTGGCTGGAGCTGGGCGAGCAGATCGAGGCGATGACCGCCGCCTGACCCCGCCGGTTCTCCTCGTCAGACGGCGAGCACGGCCGCCAGTGCGATGGCGCCCGGCAACGCCTGCACGAACAGAATCTTCTTCGAGGCCGTCGCCGCGCCGAACGCCCCGGCCACGACCACGCAGCCCAGGAAGAACACCAGCCACGGCTTGCCAGCGCCTGCGGTGCCGAGCATCAGCCCGTAGATCAGGCCAGCCGCCAGGAAACCGTTGTAGAGCCCCTGGTTGGCGGCCAGCGCCTTGCTCTGCTCTGCGAAGTCCGCCTTCAGCCCGAAGGCCTTGCGGCCCAACGGCTTGGTCCAGAAGAACATCTCCAGCACCAGGATGTACAGGTGCAGCAGGGCCACCAGGGCCGCCAGCACGGTCGCCACGATCAGCATTGCCTCTCCTCGTCTTGCTTTGTTGGGGGTGGCGCATCCTCGCAGATCGCCCTACGGTCGGTGCCTCCAAAAAGACCATTTAAATGGTGCGCAATTCAATTGTCAGCTATATTAATTCGCATGCCACGCAGCAAGCCCGCCACAAATCAAGCCGCCGACCTGCGCGTGCAGTGGCTGCATCTCGACCGCCAACTGTGCTTCGCGCTATATAGCAGCTCGCTGGCGATGACCAGGCTGTACAAGCCGCTCCTGGCGCCCCTGGGCCTGACGTATCCGCAGTACCTCGTCATGCTGGTGCTCTGGGAGCTGGACGGCCTCAGCGTCAGCCAACTGGGCCAGCGCCTGTCGCTGGATTCCGGCACGCTGACGCCGCTGCTGAAGCGGCTGGAGCAGCAGGCCCTGCTGGAGCGTCGCCGCGCGCAGGACGACGAGCGCCGCGTGGACATCTTCCTGACGCCGGCCGGCCGCAGGCTGCGCGCCCAGGCACTGGACATTCCGGGTCAACTGGCCTGCGCCAGCAATTGCGACCTGGATGAACTGACGACGCTGACGCGTCGCCTGCACGAACTGCGCAGCGGCTTCCTGCAAGCAGCCGGCGAGTGAATCACTTTCCCCACCACCCCGCCCCCACCAAGGAGCCCACCATGGCCATCGAAAAAGCCCTCTACACCGCCACCGCCACCGCCACCGGCGGCCGCGCCGGCACCGCGAAGTCGTCCGACGGCGCCATCGACGTGACGCTGTCTACGCCCAAGGAACTGGGCGGCGCCGGCGGCCCCGGCACCAACCCCGAGCAGCTGTTCGCGGCCGGTTACAGCGCCTGCTTCATCGGCGCGATGAAGGCCGTTGCTGGCAAGCAGAAGATCGCCCTGCCCGCCGAGGTGTCCATCACCAGCGACGTCGCCATCGGCCCGCACGCCAACAAGCCGGGCGCCTTCGGCATCCAGGTCGACATGAAGATCTCGGTGCCGGGCATGGATCGCGCCGCGCTCGAAGCGCTGGTCGCCACCGCCCACGAGGTCTGCCCCTACTCCAACGCCACGCGCGGCAACGTCGACGTCACGCTGACCGTCGTCTGAAGACGCTCAGCGCGCCAGCAGGGCCAGGATCAGCTCGATCCTGGTCTTGACCGGGCTCAACACGCCGGCCGACGGCAACAGTCCGGGCAGGTCCATGACCGGCCCGGCATCGCAACGCGTGCTCCGCACGATGCGTACGCCGCGCGACTCGGCCTCGCGCAAGGCGTGCTCCAGATCAACGCCGAGCGTGCCATTCCCCGTGCCCGCGGCCACGATGCCGTCGACGCCTGCCGCCAGCAGCGCCCGCACGATGCGCCCGTCCGCGCCCGCGTGGTTCATGACGATGTCGACCCGCGGCCAGCTCCCGGCAGGTGCCGCGATGCGCGCCAGCCCCAATGCCTCGCCCGCAGGCCAACGCCCAAGCAGGCGCACGGCGCCCTCCTCCACGCGCGCCACCAACGCGCCGTCCGCCGACTCGAACGCATCCACGCGGTAGCTGTGTGCCTTGCGCACCTGCGTGGCGTCATGCACCCGGCCCGCAAACGCGACCACCACACCCGCCGCGCCCGGCTTCGCCGCGACCTGCACCGCATCGAAGAGGTTTTGCGGACCGTCCGGCACCAACGCCGTGGCCGGCCGCATCGCCGCCGTCAATACGACCGGCTTGTTGGGCGCCAGCACCCGATGCAGGAAGTAGGCCGTTTCCTCCAACGTGTCGGTGCCATGTGTGACGACCACACCCGCCACCTCCGGCCGCGCCAGCTGCTCGTCCACCGCGATGGCCAGCCGCTGCCAGGTCGCAATGTCCATGTCCTTGCTGTCCAGCTGCGCCACCTGATGCGCCTCCAACCGCCGTCCGGCCAGCGCCGGTACGGCAGCCAGCAGATCGTCCACTCGCAACTGCGCCGCCGTGTAGCCGACACCGTCACAGCTGCTGCGCGCCGTGCCGGCAATGGTGCCGCCCGTGCCGAGAATGACGATCAAGGGCTCAAGGGTTTGCAATTTTCGATTCCTGGATAAAAATACAGATACTGGATGCACAACCAGCGCATTCACTTCACCAAAGGCCGCCCGTGCAAGACCGACCCAAGCTTACCGCCCGCCAGCAGCAGATCTTCGACCTGGTCCGCAACGCGATCGAAAGCACCGGCGCACCACCCACGCGCGCCGAAATCGCCGCCGAGCTGGGCTTCAAATCCGCCAATGCGGCGGAGGAGCATTTGCAAGCGCTAGCCCGAAAAGGCATGCTGGAGCTCGTCGGCGGCACCTCGCGGGGCATCCGCCTGAAGTCCGATGCACTGAGTGCTGTCAACCGCGCGCGCCAGTTCAGCCTGCCCATCCCCAGCCTCGCGCAGCTGACGCTGCCGCTGATCGGCCGCGTCGCCGCCGGCGCGCCCATTCTGGCGCAGGAGCATGTGGAACAGACCTACACCGTCGAGCCCAGCCTGTTCAGCAAGAAGCCCGACTACCTGCTGAAGGTCAAGGGCATGAGCATGAAGGACATAGGCATCCTCGACGGCGACCTGCTAGCCGTGCAAACGGCCCGCGAGGCCCGCAGCGGCCAGATCGTCGTCGCCCGGGTCGGCGAGGAAGTCACCGTGAAGCGCTTCCAGCGCGGGCGGGACGGCATCCAGTTGCTGCCCGAGAACGCTGAATTCGAACCCATCGCCGTCACCGAACACGGGGGCGAATTCAGCATCGAAGGGCTGGCCGTGGGATTGATCCGCGGCCAGGGATTCAACTGACATCCCCCCGGGCGGGGTTCAATTTCCCCCGGTGCCATCGAAATCGGGAAAGGGGCGGTCAGACATTCTGACCGAGCCCCTCCCACACCACCCGGCATGCGGGTCCGCACCGGGCGGTTCGAGAGTTTGAGGTCAAGAGAGCCGGGGAAGCCCCAGCCGGTCGAAGTAGCTGATGGTCAGGACCGTCTTGAGTTGCCCGTCGCTGTTTCTCCACCAGCATCGGCTGTTGCTCGCCACCCGCTTTGCCGCAGTGTCCGTGGCGCCAAGAGCTTTGAGCGCCCGGTAGATCGCGTGCGACCCACGCCAGTGTTTGAGCTGGATGGCCCGCAACCGGTGCCGCAGCCACTGGTCTAGCTTGCGCCAGACACTCGGTGTCTGTGCCAACCCGAAGTACGCCTTCCAGCCCAGCATGTAGGGTCGCAGCGCCTGCACCACTTGCGCCATGCTGCGTCCGCCTGAGCGGCCCGTGAGTTCCCGGATGCGCGCCTTGAAGTTGTCCAGCGCCTTGTGGGCCACGGCGCATTTCACTTCGCGCCCCTTGGATACCCACAGCTCGTAGCCCAGGAATTTGCGCCCGAAGGCGCTGCACACGGCACTCTTGGCTTCATTGATCTGAAGCCTCAGCTTGCCGTACAGCGTCCTGAGCCACGCCATCACCCGCTCGCCGGCTCGTCGGCTGCCCACATAGACGTTGCTGTCGGCGGCCGTCCACGCCCGCCGCGCCCTTGTTGGCCTTGACCCGCTTCCAAGCCGCTTGCAGGTTCTCTCTCGTCAGCGCCGCCTCCAGCAGGGTACCCGGCTACTACGACCTCTGCTGAGACCCGCTCCGGCATGGCCGTCGCCCTTTCAGGCACAAGACGAGGCGTCCCCAGGTAAGAACGCACTCCTTCATCGCACAACCGCCGCGCCGCTTCGCCTTGATCACGAGAGCTTCGTGGAATCATGCCCACTCGCCCTGCTCGGCAGCGCCTTCTATGCGGTTCTTGTTCATCGGCTCGCGATTTACGCTCCACGCTTCCTTCCCACGCTCGGTCGCCCTCACGCAGTTGCGCTTCGCTTCGTTCGTCGTGATCAACTTACGACGGGACTTGCACCCGTAAGAGTGCGCCCATGCTGGGCGCACATGAAAAAGGCCCGTGTCACCGACACGGGCCTTTTCGCTCTGGATGGTGGAGCCGGGGGGAATTGAACCCCCGTCCGCAAGCCATCACCGGGCAGATCTACATGCTTAGCCGGCTGATTTGAATCTCACGGTCAACTCGCGCAGTGGCACGCTAGCTTTCCCGCCAGTCACTTGATCTCACGCCCTACCGAGTGACCCGGTCGGACGCCAGCCGATGTGAGTGACTTCTCAGCCTTGCCCCTTGCGGAACTCAGCCCGGCCCATCGGCCTGCCGTTGAGAAGCTCATCCGCAATTAAGCGGCGAGTGCGAACGTAGAGTCGTTTGCAGTTACTTTGTTTCCAGTGGTTTTACGAGCGGACTGGTGCTCGGCATGCCCTACTCCGGATCCGCACCCACGTCGAAACCAGGTCGGCCCCAGAGCTCCGTAGTTTAGGCCACTCCCAGCGCTTTCAAGAGATCGCCAGGCGCATGCAGCGCCAGATCGGCCTCCCAGTGCGCAAATTCGCCACGCGCGCCCAGGTAGCCCCACGCAGCGGCCGCCGTTGCCATGCCGGCGGCGCGCCCGGCGAGGATGTCACGCTCGTCGTCTCCCACGTACAGGCAGACCTCGGGCGGCAGGGACAGGCGTCTTGCGGCCTCCAGAAGCGGCGCCGGGTGGGGCTTCGTGTGCGCAGTCGTGTCACCCCCGACGACGACGGCCGCGCGCAGCCCCAGCGCTGCAACCAGCGGCAATGCAAAACGCTCGGCCTTGTTGGTCACGATGCCCCAGGCCAGACCGGCAGTATTCAGTCCTTGCAGTTCCTCCATCACGCCAGCGAATGGCTGCGTGCTGTCGAACATCAAGCCTTCGTAGCGATCAAGGAAGTCCCGCTTCAATTCGTCGTAGCCCGCCTGGCCCGGCCCCACGTCAAAGGCCTGCGCGAGCATGCCGCGCGCACCGGAGCCGCCATGCGGGCGGTACTGTGCCAGCGGCAGCGGCGCGAGGCCGCGGTCGACACGCATCGCATTGGCTGCGCGAGCCAAGTCCTCGGCGCTGTCGACGAGCGTACCGTCCAGATCGAACAGCACTGCCTGCAAATGACACCAACGAGACGCGATCACAACGGGCGGCGGCAAGCGATCAGGTAGTTGACGTCCGTGTCGGTGCCGAGCGCATAACGCTGCGTCAACGGGTTGTAGGTCAGGCCGCGGCTGGACTGCACATCCAGGCCGGCGTCGCGGCAGAACTGGGCCAGTTCCGATGGCTTCAGGAAGCGCGCGTACTCGTGCGTGCCCTTGGGCAGCATGTTCAACACATACTCCGCGCCGACAATGGCCAGCAGGAAGGACTTGGCGTTGCGGTTCAGCGTGGACAGGAACACCCAGCCGCCCGGCTTCACCAGCGTGGCACAGGCGCGCACGACCGACCCGGGGTCCGGTACGTGTTCCAGCATCTCCATGCACGTGACCACATCGAAGCCGCCTGGCTGCTCGACGGCCAGTGCCTCCACTGCGATCTCGCGGTACTCGACGCCCTCGGTGCCCGCCTCCATCGCATGCAACTCCGCCACACGCAGCGGCTTGGTCGACAGATCGATGCCCAACACCTGCGCTCCTGCCCGCGCCATGGAGTCGCTCAGGATGCCGCCGCCACAGCCCACGTCGACGACGCGCTTGCCGGACAGCGGGCAGAGCTGCTGGATCCAGCTCAGTCGCAATGGATTGATCTGATGCAGCGGCTTGAAGTCGCTCTCAGGGTCCCACCAGCGGTGGGCCAGTTCGCCGAATTTGGCGAGCTCTTGAGGATCGGCGTTGATCGTCATGACGGTCTGAAAATAGAAAAGCCCCGGACGGGCGGGCCGTGCGGGGCTTTGGAGCCAAGCGCCCGAGGGCGCAGAGCTTACTTGTTGCGCGTACCGACGACTTCGATCTCGGTGCGGCGGTTCTTCGCACGGCCTTCGGCAGTCTTGTTGTCAGCCACGGGCTGCTTCTCGCCCTTGCCTTCGGTGTAGACGCGATTCGGCTCGACGCCCTTGCTCACCAGGTAGGCCTTGACGGCTTCCGAGCGGCGGATCGACAGCTTCTGGTTGTAAGCATCGCTGCCCACCGAGTCGGTGTGGCCCACGGCGATGATGACTTCCAGGTTGATGCCCTTGGTCTTGCTGACCAGGTCATCCAGCTTGGCGGTGGCTTCGGGCTTCAGCGTGGCCTTGTCGAAGTCAAAGAAAGCGTCGGCGGCGAAGGTGACCTTCTCGCTGACCGGCGGCGGCGGCGGCGTCACGACCTTCGGGGGAGCCGGCGGAGGCGACGGCGGCGGGGGAGCAACCGGAGCGACCGGCTCGACCTTCGGCGCGGCCTTGATTTCGCCGTCGCAACCCGGAGCTGCCGTGGCAGGCGTCCAGAAGTTGTTGCGCCAGCAATATTCGTTAGTGCCGTTCTTCCAGACCGTACCGTCGGTCGCGCGCCAGTTGTCGATGGTTTGCGCAGATGCCGACGAAGTCGCGGCGGCGATCGCAGCCATCGCAAACAGCGACGCCACGCGATTCAATTTCTTCATGATTCTCCTCTCAAGGAATGCCGCAGTTGCCCTGCGAGAGTCAGTACTCAACCTCTAACCTCAGGAGAGACTTTAGGGTTTCTCCTAGGGACTCGACGATTGTGCCATGCAGGCACCGAGACCTACGCATTGTGGCGGCCTACGTTCATGGGCACCGTGACGATGTTGCGCTGCTGCTACAGGGAGGCGCGGCGCTTAGAATTCGCGGCTTTCACCTACCTCCAAGGACGCAGCGCCCACGTAGGCGCGAGCGCAAGCCTGACGCATGACCCAGTTCGCCAAGGAAACCCTGCCGATCAGCCTTGAGGAGGAGATGCGCCGCTCCTACCTCGACTACGCGATGAGCGTGATCGTCGGCCGCGCGCTGCCTGATGCCCGCGACGGCCTCAAGCCGGTGCATCGCCGCGTGCTGTACGCGATGAACGAGATGGGCAACACGTACAACGCCAAATACCGCAAGAGTGCGCAGGCGGTTGGCGAGACCATGGGTAAATATCACCCCCATGGCGATTCGGCCATTTACGACACGATCGTCCGCATGGCGCAGCCGTTCAGCCTGCGTCACATGCTGATTGATGGCCAGGGCAACTTCGGCTCCATTGACGGCGATAACGCCGCGGCGATGCGGTACACCGAAATCCGCCTGGACAAGATCGCCCACGAAATGCTGGCCGACATCGACAAGGAAACCGTCGATTTCGGACCCAACTACGACGGCAGCCATAAGGAACCTCTGGTTCTGCCGACCCGTTTGCCGAATCTGTTGGTGAATGGCTCGGCGGGTATTGCGGTGGGTATGGCCACCAATATCCCGCCGCACAACCTCAACGAGGTGGTCGACGCCTGTCTGGTGGCGCTGAAGAACCCGGAAATCACAGTCGACGAGCTGATGGAAATCATCCCGGCCCCCGACTTCCCAACCGCCGGCATCATCTATGGCCTGGCGGGCGTGCGCGACGGCTACCGCACCGGCCGCGGCCGGGTCGTGATGCGCGCCAAGGTGCACTTCGAGGACATTGACAAGGGCAACCGCCAGGCGATCATCGTTGACGAGATCCCCTATCAGGTCAACAAGAAGTCCTTGCTCGAACGCATCGCCGAGCTGGTGCACGAGAAGAAGATCGAGGGCATCAGCCACATCCAAGACGAGTCCGACAAGTCGGGCATGCGCGTCGTCATCGAACTCAAGCGCGGCGAAGTCCCCGAGGTGGTGCTGAACAACCTCTACAAGCAGACGCAGCTGCAGGACAGCTTCGGCATGAACATGGTGGCGCTGGTCGACGGCCAGCCGAAGCTGTGCAATCTGCGCGACATGATCATCGTGTTCCTGGAGCACCGCCGCGAGGTCGTGACCCGCCGCACGATCTATGAACTGCGCAAGGCCCGCGAGCGCGGACACGTGCTGGAAGGCCTGGCGGTTGCGCTGGCCAACATCGACGAGTTCATCGAGACCATCAAGACCTCGCCCACGCCGCCGGTCGCCAAGGCGGCGCTGATGGCCAAGAGCTGGGACTCGTCGCTGGTGCGCGAGATGCTGACCCGCACCGACGGCGGCGGGCAGGCCTACCGGCCGGAAGGCCTGGAAGCCCAGTTCGGCATGCAGCCGGATGGCCTGTACCGCCTGTCCGAAGCGCAGGCCGGCGAAATCCTGCAGATGCGCCTGCAGCGCCTGACCGGGCTGGAGCAAGACAAGATCGTCGGCGAGTACCGCGACGTGATGGCCGAGATCGCCGATCTGCTGGACATCCTCGCCACGCCGGCGCGCGTGACCACCATCATCGGAGACGAGCTGACCCAGCTGAAGACCGAGTTTGGCCAGACCAAGCTGGGCGCCCGCCGCTCGGTCATCGAACACAACGCGCAGGAGCTGGGCACCGAAGACCTGATCACGCCGACCGACATGGTCGTGACGCTCTCGCACACCGGCTACATCAAGAGCCAGGCGCTGAGCGAGTACCGCTCGCAGCGCCGCGGCGGCCGCGGCAAGCAGGCCACGGCGACGAAGGACGACGACTGGATCGACCAGCTCTTCATCGCCAACACGCACGACTGGATCCTGTGCTTCTCCGACCGTGGCCGCGTCTACTGGCTGAAGGTTTGGGAAGTGCCTCAGGGCTCGCGCAACTCGCGCGGCAAGCCCATCGTCAACATGTTCCCGTTGCAGCAAGGCGAGAAGATCACCGTGGTGCTGCCACTGACGGGTGAATTCCGCACCTTCCCCGAGGACCACTTTATCTTCATGGCCACGGCGCTGGGTACTGTGAAGAAGACGTCGCTGAAGGACTTCAGCAACCCGCGCAAGGCCGGCATCATCGCCGTCGACCTGGACGAGGGTGACCACCTGATCGGCGCGGCGCTGACCGATGGCCATCACGACGTGATGCTGTTCAGCGACGGCGGCAAGGCCGTTCGCTTCGACGAGGACGACGTGCGCCCAATGGGCCGCACCGCCCGCGGCGTGCGCGGCATGATGCTTGAGCCCGACCAGCGCCTGATCGCCATGCTGGTGGCGGAGGACGAGTCACAAAGTGTGCTGACGGCGACAGAGAACGGCTACGGCAAGCGCACCTCCATCGTCGAGTACACGCGGCATGGCCGTGGCACCAAGGGCATGATCGCCATCCAGCAGAGCGAGCGCAACGGCCGCGTGGTCGCCGCGACGCTGGTGCGCCCGGAGGACGAGATCATGCTGATCACCGACAAGGGCGTGCTGGTGCGCACCCGCGTCGCCGAGATCCGCGAGTTGGGCCGCGCCACGCAGGGCGTCACGCTGATCGCGCTGGACGACGGCAGCAAGCTGTCGGGCCTGCAGCGCATCGTCGAGAACGACGCCAACGAGGCGGAGAACGGTACCGAAGGCAACGACCCCGACACTACCGACTCCCCTGAAGCTTCCAAGGACTGACGACATGACTTCTCGCAAGCTGGGCCTGGCCCTCGCGCTCGCCCTGACCGCCGGCGCGGCGCTGGCCCAACCCTCGCCCGCCAAGAAGGCCTTGATCGACAAGATCGTCGCGCTGCAGACGCAGGGCCTGGCCGACGGCCTGGCCGGCAACCTGATCCAGGGTCCGCTGCCGCAACTGGTGACGGCGGCTCGACAAGCGCTGATGCAGATGCCGGCCGACAAACGCGAAGCCGCTGGCAAAGCCGTCGACGCCGAGATCAAGAAGTTCCTCGACGAGAACGTCGGCTATCTGAAGGACAAGGCCGCCAAGGCTGCGCCCAGCACGGCTTCGGCGCTGCTGGACGAACGCTTCAACGAGGACGAACTGAAGCAGATCCTCACCTGGGCAGAATCGCCGGTCAGCCAGAAGTTCGGCCTCGCCAACGCCGAGCTGCAGAAGGCCGTGGCCCAGAAGGTCATGACCGAGGCCGCACCGACGCTGGAAGGCCGACTGAAGACCTTGCAGACCAACGTCGGCAAGCACCTGGGCATTCAGCCGCCGGCGCCTGCTTCGGCACCCAAGCCCGCCGCAGCGCCCAAGAAGCAGTAATCCTCATTGATGACCTCATCCCGCCCGTTCAACTTTTCCGCCGGCCCGGCCGTTTTGCCCGAACCTGTTCTGCGCCAGGTGGCCGCCGAGATGCTGGATTGGCACGGCAGCGGCATGAGCGTCATGGAAATGAGCCATCGCGGCAAGGAGTTCGGCAGCATCTTGGCCACCGCCGAGTCCGACCTGCGGGAGTTGCTGGCCGTGCCCGCCAACTTCCGCATCCTGTTCATGCAGGGGGGCGGGCTGGGCGAGAACGCCATCGTGCCGTTGAACCTCAGCCGGGGCGGCAAGGTGGACGTGGTCGTCACTGGTTCCTGGTCGCGCAAGAGTGCGGCCGAGGCGCGCCGCTACGCCGACGTGCAAATCGCCGCCGAAGGCAGTGGCCGCGAGATCCCCCGAGGCTGGCGGCTGCGCGACGACGCAGCCTATGTGCACGTGTGCACCAACGAGACCATCGACGGCGTTGAGTTCCACGACCTGCCGCACGTCGACAACGAGGTGCCGCTGGTCATCGACTGCTCGTCGCACCTGCTGTCCCGCCCCATCGATTGGCGCCGCGTGGGCCTGGCCTTCGGCGGCGCACAGAAGAACGTCGGCCCGGCGGGCCTGACGCTGGTGTTCGTGCGCGAGGACCTGCTGGGCCGCGCGATGGACATCTGCCCGACGGCGTTCAATTACGAAACCGTGGCGAACAACCAGTCCATGTACAACACGCCGCCGACGTTCGCGATCTACGTCGCCGGCCTGGTGTTCCAGTGGCTCAAAGGCTTCGACTACGCCGGCAAGCGTGGCTTGGCCGCGATCGAGCAGCGCAACATCGACAAGGCCGCGCTGCTCTACGGCGCGCTGGACGGCTCGGGCTTCTACGAGAACCGTGTCGATGCAAATTGCCGCTCGCGCATGAACGTGCCGTTCTTCCTGACGGATGAGACGCTGAACGACGCCTTCCTCGCCGAGGCCAAGGCTGCCGGCCTGCTGCAGCTCAAGGGTCACAAGTCGGTGGGCGGCATGCGTGCCTCGCTATACAACGCGATGTCGCTGGAAGGCGTGCAGGCGCTGGTGTCGTTCCTGAAGGATTTCGAGGTGCGCCGTGGCTGAACCCGTCGCCTCGCAGGCGCTGCTGGCGCTGCGCGACCAGATCGACGGTCTGGACAAGCAGCTGCTTCAGTTGCTGAACGACCGTGCTCGCGTCGCCGAGCAGGTCGGCGAGATCAAGCGCGCCGAAGGCACGCCGTTTTTCCGCCCCGACCGCGTCGCGCAGGTCATCGACAAGATCCGCGCCGCCAACCCCGGGCCGCTGAAAGGCGAGCACGTGGCGGCCATTTGGCGCGAGATCATGTCCGCCTGCTTGGCACTGGAGTCGCCGCAGCGCGTTGCGGTGCTGGGCCCCGTCGGCACCTTCTGCGAGCAGGCCGCCATCGAGTATTTCGGCGGCGCCGCCGACATGACCTACTGCGCCAATTTCGACGAGGTCTTCCACGCGACCGCGTCGGGCAGCGCACAGTTCGGGGTCGTCGGCGTCGAGAACATGACCGAGGGCGTCGTCACGCGCTCGCTGGACCTGTTCCTGCACACCCCCTGCCACGTTGTCGGCGAGGTCAGCCTGCTGATCCGCCACAACCTGATGCGCAAGGAGCCGTCCATGCACGGCATCGAGGCGGTGCTCGCGCATCCTCAGGCGCTCGCGCAATGCCAGAACTGGCTGAACAAGCACCTGCCTGAGGTTGAGCGCCGGGCGGTGTCCAGCAACGCCGAGGGCTCGCGCCTGGCCGCGACTAACCCGGCTTGGGCTGCGCTGGGCAGCGAACGCGCGTCGACACTGTTCGGCCTGCACATCACCGCGCACGCCATCCAGGACGAGGCGTACAACCGCACCCGCTTCGCCGTCATCTGCCTGCCGCAGACGATGGCCACGCCGCCGGCCACGGGTCGCGACTGCACCAGCCTCGTCGTCTCCGTGCCGAACCGGCCGGGTGCCATGCACGACCTGCTGGTGCCGCTGAAGACGCACGGCGTGTCCATGACACGGCTGGAGTCTCGCCCGGCCCGAACCGGCCAGTGGGACTACTACTTCTACATCGACCTGGACGGCCACCCCAGCCAGGCCCACGTCGCCGCAGCCCTGGACGAGCTGCGCGCGAACTGCGCCTTCTTCAAGATGCTGGGCGCCTACCCGGTCAAGAACTGAGGCCACGCGACCATGTTCCAACAGCTCGGCGTCATCGGCTGCGGCCTGATGGGCGGCAGCTTCGCGCTGGCGATGAAGAAGGCCGGCCTGGTCAAGCGCGTCGTCGGCTACAGCAAGTCGCCATCGACCACCAAACAGGCCAAGAAGCTCGGCGTCATCGACGTGGCGGCCGAGTCGGCGCTTCTGGCGGTGTCCGGCTCCGACATCGTGCTCATCGCCGTGCCGGTGTCGGCCACCGAAGCCACGCTGAAGGCCATCCGCCATCTGGTGAACCCCGGTGTGCTGTTCATGGACGTGGGCTCGACGAAGTGCGACGTCATCGAAGCCGCCCGCCGCGCACTGGGTGAGAAGGCCGCCAGCTTCGTGCCCTGCCACCCCATCGCCGGCAAGGAGTCGGGCGGCGTGCAACATGCCGAGGCGACGCTGTACGAAGGCCGCCAGGTCATCCTGACGCCGCAGCCGTTCACGAACCCGCAGCTGGTGCAACTCGCCACCGATGTGTGGTCGGCACTGGGCACAACGGTACTGAAGATGCGGCCGCACAACCATGACGCGGCGTTCGCCGCCGTCAGTCACCTGCCGCACCTGCTTGCCTTCGCCTACTTCCAGGCGATTGCCGAACAGCCGGCGGCGCGCGACTACCTGAGCCTGGCCGGGCCGGGCTTTCGCGACTTCACGCGCATTGCCGCCGGCGAGCCCTCGGTCTGGCGCGACATCTTGCTGGCCAACAAGCACGAGGTGCTGGCGCAGTCCAAGCGCTTCCGCACCATGCTGGACCAGCTCGAAGCGCTCATCGAAGCCGGCGATGCAGCGGCGCTGGAGGCAGCCATCCGCCCTATCGCCGAAGGCCGCTCCGCGTGGAGCCTTCCCTCCTCTCCTGCAGTCCCTCCCGGCCGCCCCGCCGGCAAGTGATGTTCAAGATTCCTTTCCTCGACCTGCCGCCACTGCGCGGCGCCGCAGGCACGGTGCGCCTGCCCGGCTCCAAGAGCATCTCCAACCGCGTGCTGCTGCTGGCGGCTTTGAGCGAAGGCCGCACCGTCGTACGCGACCTGCTGGCTTCCGATGACACGGCTGTCATGCTGGACGCGCTGCGCGCACTGGGCTGCGGTGTTGCCAAGGACGGCGACACGGTCACCATCGTGGGCCTGGGCGGCAAGCTGCTGGCCAAGCAGGCGCATCTGTTCCTCGGCAACGCCGGCACCGCGATGCGCCCGCTGACGGCAGCGCTGGCTGTCATGGCGGCGACGCAGGGCGGCAGCTTTGAGGTGTCGGGGGTCGCGCGCATGCACGAGCGGCCCATCGGTGACCTGGTCGACGCGCTGCGCGGCCTGGGCTGCGCCATCGACGACCTCGGCAACTCCGGCTACCCGCCGCTGCGCCTGCGCGGCCCGTCGCCGCTGGCGCTGGACGCGCCGGTCAAGGTGCGCGGCGACGTGTCCAGCCAGTTTCTGACCGCGCTGTTGCTGGCGCTGCCGCTGGTGGCCGAGAAGGACATACGTATCGAGGTCATCGGCGAGCTGATCTCCAAGCCCTACATCGAGATCACGCTGGCGCTGCTGGCGCGCTTCGGCATCGCCGTGCGTCGCGAGGGCTGGGAGGCGTTCGTCATCCCGGCCGGGAGCCGCTATGTGTCGCCGGGCGAGATCTTCGTTGAAGGCGACGCCTCGTCGGCGTCCTACTTTGTCGGCCTGGGCGCCATCGCAGCCGCCGATGCGCCGATCCGGATCGAAGGCGTCGGCAGTGCCTCGCTGCAGGGCGACGTGCGCTTCATCGAAGCCGCGGCCGCGATGGGTGCCGACGTGAAGGCCGGCCCCAACTGGCTGGAAGTCCGCCGCGGCGCCTGGCCTTTGCGCGGCATCACGCTCGACTGCAACCACATTCCCGACGCTGCGATGACGCTGTCCGTCATGGCGCTGTACGCGGATGGCCCAACGACGTTGACCAATATCGCCAGCTGGCGCGTGAAAGAGACCGACCGCATCGCTGCGATGGCCACCGAGCTGCGCAAGCTGGGCGCAACGGTCGAGGAAGGCCCGGACTGGATCAGCGTCGAACCGTTGAAGAACTGGAAGGCCGCGTCCATCCACACATACGACGACCACCGCGTCGCGATGTGCTTCTCGCTGGCAGCCTTCAATGCGCTGGTCACCGAGCGCACGGTGCCAGTACGGGTGCTGGAGCCGCACTGCGTCGCCAAGACCTTTCCGGACTACTTCGAGACGCTGTTCGACGTCGTCACAGCGCGCGCCGAGGACATCCCTGTCATCACCATCGACGGCCCCACCGCGTCCGGCAAGGGCACGCTGGCCGACGAGACGGCCAAGGCGCTTGGCTTCGCCGTGCTGGACTCCGGCGCGCTGTACCGCGTGACTGGCCTGGCCGCGCGCCGCGCCGGCTTGAACCTGGACGACGGCCACGCGGTTGCCGCCATCGTGCCGACGCTGAAGCTCGGCTTCCGCGACGGCCACGTGTTCCTCGGCGAGGAGGACGTCAGCGCCCGGCTGCGCGCCGAGGCGACCGGCCTGCTGGCCTCCCAGGTCGCCGTGCACCCGCCCGTGCGGCAGGCGCTGCACGACCTGCAGCTGAGCTTTCGCCGCCTGCCCGGCCTGGTTGCGGACGGCCGCGACATGGGCACCGCCCTCTTCCCTGGCGCCGACCTGAAGGTCTTCCTGACCGCCAGCGCTGCGACGCGCGCCGAGCGCCGGCATAAGCAATTGATTTCCAAAGGGATTTCAGCTAATATCACCAGCTTGCGCGAAGATCTGGAGGCGCGTGACGAGCGGGACAAAAACCGCTCGGCGTCGCCGCTGGAGCCCGCGCAAGACGCGCTGTTGCTGGACAACTCCGACTTGAGCATCGAGGAATCGGTGACGCAGGTATTGGATTGGTGGCAACAGCGCCGGCCGTTCTGACACCGGGACTCCTGCAAGGGGCGCCATTTGTCGGAGCGGCACAGGCCTGAGAAGCCAAGGCCCGCCGGCCTCCATCGGGCGCCCGCCCGAGTGCAGGAGCAGCACAACGTTGCTCACGGCCAGCGGATCGCAACAACCTAACCCCGCAGGCTCGCCTGCACCGCCGCGTCGACATCCGGCGCATCAAGGTCCACCAACATGTCCCAAACCCAAACCGCCCAAGCCTCCGGCATGGAATCCTTTGCCGCGATGTTCGAGGAGTCGCTGCAGCGCTCCGACATGCGCGCTGGCGAGGTGATCTCGGCCGAAGTCGTTCGTGTCGAACACAACTTCGTCGTCGTCAACGCAGGCCTCAAGTCCGAAGCCTACGTGCCCATCGAAGAGTTCAAGAACGACCAGGGCGAGCTTGAAGTCCAGGTCGGCGACTTCGTGTCCGTCGCCATCGACGCCATCGAAAACGGCTACGGCGACACCATCCTGTCGCGCGACAAGGCCAAGCGCCTGGCCTCGTGGCTGAGCCTGGAAACAGCCCTGGAGTCTGGCGACTTCGTGACCGGCACCGTCTCTGGCAAGGTCAAGGGCGGCCTGACCGTCCTCGTCAACGGCATCCGCGCCTTCCTGCCCGGCTCGCTGCTGGACACCCGCCCGGTGAAGGACATGAGCCCGTTCGAGGGCAAGACCATGGAATTCAAGGTCATCAAGCTCGACCGCAAGCGCAACAACGTTGTGCTGTCGCGTCGTGCCGTGGTCGAAGCCTCCATGGGTGAAGAGCGCGCCAAGCTGCTGGAAACGCTGTCCGAAGGCGCCATCGTCAACGGCGTGGTCAAGAACATCACCGAATACGGTGCGTTCGTCGACCTGGGCGGCATCGACGGCCTGCTGCACATCACCGACATGGCCTGGCGCCGTGTCCGTCACCCGAGCGAAGTGGTGACGGTCGGCCAGGAACTCACGGCCAAGGTCCTGAAGTTCGACGCCGAGAAGAATCGCGTCTCGCTGGGCATCAAGCAGCTGGGCGACGACCCGTGGTTCGGCGTTGCTCGCCGCTACCCGACCAGCACCCGCCTGTTCGGCAAGGTCACGAACATCGCCGACTACGGCGCGTTCGTCGAGATCGAGCCGGGCATCGAAGGCCTGGTGCACGTCTCCGAGATGGACTGGACCAACAAGAACATCGCCCCGAGCAAGCTGGTCTCGCTGGGCGACGAAGTCGAAGTCATGGTTCTGGAAATCGACGAAGACAAGCGCCGCATCAGCCTGGGCATGAAGCAGTGCAAGGCCAACCCGTGGGAAGAGTTCGCCGAGAACGTCAAGCGCGGCGACAAGGTCAAGGGTCCGGTCAAGTCCATCACCGACTTCGGCGTGTTCGTGGGCCTGGCCCAGGGCATCGACGGCCTGGTGCACCTGTCCGACCTGTCTTGGGACGAGACCGGCGAAACCGCCGTTCGCAACTTCAAGAAGGGCCAGGAAGTCGAAGCCGTCGTGCTGGCTGTGGACGTCGAGCGCGAGCGCATCTCGCTGGGCATCAAGCAGCTGGACAGCGACCCGTTCACCGCCTTCACCACGATCAACGACCGTGGCGCTTCGGTGACCGGCAAGGTCAAGACCGTCGACCCGCGCGGCGCCGAGATCGAGCTGGCTGACGGTGTGATGGCCTACCTGCGCGCTTCGGAAATCTCCCGCGACCGCGTGGAAGACGCCCGCAACGTGCTGAAGGAAGGCGACGAAGTCACCGCCGTCATCGTCAACATCGACCGCAAGACCCGCAACATCCAGCTGTCGATCAAGGCCAAGGACAACGCCGACCAGCAGGAAGCGATGCAGCGCATCAGCCAGACCAACGAGCGTGAAAACGCCGGCACGACCAGCCTGGGCGCCCTGCTGCGCGCCAAGCTCGACAACCAGGGCAACTAAGCCCTTGTCGATCTGCCCGGCCTGAAGCATTGCGCTGAAGGCCGGGTATGCTCCCCACAGGCTCGCTCGGCCTTCCGCCGGCGAGCCTGTTCATTTTCCAAATGCAAGCCATGACCCGCTCCGACCTCGTCGCCGTCCTCGCCGAAAGATTCGGTCAACTGACCCAGCGCGACACCGAGTTCGCGGTCAAGACCATCCTGGACGCGATGAGCGACGCCCTGGCGCGCGGCCACCGCATCGAGATTCGAGGCTTTGGGAGCTTCTCCATCAGCCGCCGCCCGCCGCGCGTGGGCCGCAATCCGCGCAGCGGCGAGCAGGTCATGATCCCCGAGAAGCTGGCGCCGCATTTCAAGCCCGGCAAGGCTTTGCGCGAGGCCGTCGATGAACACCTGCCGGTGACCGACGCCTGAGCCAGAATCCGGGGCCATGCGCACCCTCGTCTGGCTCCTGCGAGCCCTGCTCTTCTTCACGCTGTTCGCCTTCGCGCTGAACAACAGCCACGACGCCGTCGTGCGCTGGTTCTTCGGCCACGAATGGCGCGCCCCGCAAGTCATCATCGTGCTGCTGGCCTTCGGCCTCGGTGCCGCCTTCGGCGTGCTGGCCATGGTTCCTACGTGGTGGCGCCACCGCCGTGCTGCACAGCGCAGCGAACCTGTCACCATTCCTGCGGTTGCGTCACCCGACGCGCCGGCTGCCCCCTACGCCGCCCATCAAGATGGAGTTTGATCCGCGCTGGCTGCTGTTCGTCCTGCCCATCGTCTTCGTGCTCGGCTGGCTCGCGTCCAAGCTCGACTCAAGGCAGTGGAAGCTCGAACAGCGTGAATCACCCAAGGCCTACTTCAAGGGCCTGAACCTGCTGTTGAACGAGCAGCAGGACAAGGCCATCGACGCCTTCATCGAGGCCGTCCAGAACGACCCGGACACCTCCGAGCTGCATTTCGCGCTCGGCAGCCTGTTCCGCCGCCGGGGCGAGACCGAGCGCGCCGTGCGTGTGCACGAGCACCTGATCCGCCGCGGCGACATCACCAAGGCCGACCGCGACCGCGCACAGCATGAACTGGCGCAGGACTTCTTCAAGGCCGGCCTGTTCGACCGCGCCGAAGCGGCGTATGCGGAGCTGCGTGGCACCGCGTTCGAGCGCGAGGCTCGCCTGGCGCTGCTGTCGCTGTACGAGCGCTCGCGCGACTGGGCCAAGGCCGCCGACATCGCCGCCGAACTGGAGGCCGCTGGCACCGGCTCGTTCTCGGGTCGCATCGCGCACTACCTGTGCGAGCAGGCGCTGGTGGCGCAGGCCCAGGGCCATGCCGATCTAGCGCCGGCGCTGCTGGAACAGGCCCAGCGCCGTGCACCCGAAGCCGCGCGCGCCTACGTCCTTCAAGGCCAGGTGCTGCTGAAGGCTGGCCAGCCCGAGTTGGCACTGGCCGCGTTCACGAGGCTGCTGGCAGTCAACCCGCCAGCCTTCAATCTGGTCGCCGCCGACTGTGCGGCGGCTGCCACCCAGCTCGGCCGACCGGAGCGCGCCATTGCGCTGCTGATCGAGCAGTACCAACGCGCGCCGAGCATGCACCTGCTGCGCGCGCTGGCGACCCTGCAGCCCGAACCGCAGCGCGAGCGGCTGGCCGCCCATCTGCGCGAGCATCCGGCGCTGTCCGCCGCCACGGATCTGCTGAAACTCAATGCCAGCGCGCTGCCGGCTGACGAAGCGGCCCCCATGGTCAAGGCCTTGGAAACCGCGACCAAGCCGCTGCTGCGATACCGCTGCGCCGCCTGCGGTTTCGAAGCCGCGCACTATTTCTGGCAGTGCCCCGGCTGCCTCAATTGGGACACCTATCCCCCGCGCCATGTCGAAGAACTCTAAGCGCACGATCGTCTGCATGAAGTGGGGCACCAAGTACGGCCCCGAATACGTGAACCGGCTGTACGCGATGGTGCGCAGGCATCTGCAGGGCGAGTTCCAGTTCGTCTGCCTGACCGACCGCACCGAAGGCATTCGCACCGAGGTCCAGTGCTTCCCCATCCCCGAGCTGACGCTGCCCAACGGCGAGCCGGAGCGCGGCTGGAAGAAGCTCACCACCTTCAGCCCCGTGCTCGTCAACGCATACGGTCTGAGCGGCACCGCCCTCTTCCTGGACCTGGACGTCGTCATCGTTGACGACATCACGCCGTTCTTCGAGGTACCCGGCGAGTTCCTCGTCATCCACGACTGGAAGCGGCCCTGGCGCATCACCGGCAACTCCTCGGTCTACCGCTGGGAGCTGGGCGAGCATCAGGACGTGCTGACTGAGTTCGTCACCGACCAAGCCAAGGCCAAGGCGGAGTTCCGCAACGAGCAGGCCTTCCTGTCCGCAGTGCTGCACCGCCAGGGCAAGCTGCAGTACTGGGATGCGTGCTGGTGCGCCAGCTATAAGTACCACTGCATCCCCGCCTGGCCCACCAGCTACTGGCGTGATCCGTTCATCCCGGATGGCGCGCGCATCCTGATCTTTCACGGCGTCATGAACCCGCCAGATGCATTGGCCGGCCGCAGCAACGGCAACTGGCGGCATGCGCGTCCAGCGCGCTGGATCGCGGACCACTGGCGCGAATGAGCTTCGCTCCGTTCATCTTCCTGGCGCTGTTCGTCCTTGCCGCAGGGCTCCTGCTGCGCGAGTTCGCGACCGTGGCACGTGCGCACGCGCCATCGCAGACGCGTGTCGTCTTCGTCGGCGACAGCGCGCCAGCCTGTAAGGCCCAGATCCCCCGGGTCATCTGGACCTACGCGCAGCCGACGCCGCCTACCCAGTTCGTGCAGGCCTGCATCGCCAACTGGCGCCGCTTCGTGCCCGACCACGAGGTGCGCGTGCTGGACCGCGCCAGCATTGCCGCGTGGCTGCCCGAACTGCGCGCGGACTTCGACGCGCTGACGGCCCGGCAGCAGACCGAGTGGCTGCGCGTGCGCTTGCTGGCCCGGCATGGCGGCGTGTGGATGGACGCGGCGACGCTGCTGAGCCGCGATCTCGCCTGGCTGCATGACCTGCGCGCCCACCGCCAGGCCGACTACGTGGGCTTCTACATCGACCGCGACACGAAGCGACCGGAATTGCCGCTGATCGACACCGGCCTGATGGCCAGCGTGACCGGTGGCGGCTTCGTGACGGCGCTGGCGGACGCCTTCGACCGCGCCCTGGACGCGGGCGCCGAGGTACTGCTGCAGCGCCTGCGCGACGAGGGCAGGCTGGCGGCCGTCGTGCAGGGGCGGGCCAACGGCGCCGCGGGTGACCACCTCCTGCAAGTCGTGGCTGCCGATGAGCTGGACCGCGCCCCGCAAGCGCACCGCCTCGCGCTGCTGCGCGCCGAGGACGGCCCGCAGGCCTGGCTGGCTGCGGTGGGCTGGCGCACGCGCCACCACTACGCGCGGATCGCGCTGACGCACGCCCCCACCCGCCTGCCGGCCCTCGTCACGTTGCGCGACCGCGAACACGCGATGACGGCTCGCCACTGGCTGAAGCGCCGCTGGCTGGCGGGTAGCGCGCTGATCGAGCTGCTGGGAAAGCCGCATGAGCACCGCTGACGCCCGCCCCTGGCTGAGCGTGCTGATGCCGGTCAATAACGCCGAGGGCGACGTGAAGCGGATGCTGAAGGAGCGCGCCCAAGGCCACCTCATGGCATGCGACTGGAACCCCTGATGCTGCCCATCGTCTATGTCAATCTGGCCCGCGACGCTGATCGTCGGGAGCGCCTGGAGGCCGAGTTCGACCGACATGGCATCGTCGCGCAGCGTTTCGACGCCACGCTGTGGACGGCGCTGCCGGAGCAGGAGCAGGTGAAGCTCTACTCGCCGACCCTGAACCAACGGCAGTTCCACAAACCGCTGGTCAACGGGGAGAAGGGCTGCTATGCGAGCCACCTGCGCACCTGGCAATGGCTGCTCGACTCGGAGGCCGCAGCGCTGGTGGTGCTGGAGGACGACATCGCGTTGCAACCGGACTTTGGACGTGTCATCGAAGCCATTGAAGCCTTGCCGCCTGGCTGGGACATGATCAAGCTCATCGGTAGAGACAAAGAGCGGCCGCTTCGCCGCCGCGCGCTCGTACAGGGCACTGAACTCATCGACTATCGACGCGTGCCCAGTCTCACCGCCGGCTACGTCGTCAGCCGCAGCGGGGCTGCCAAGCTGGTGGCAACCCGCATTCCATTTGGCCGCCCCATCGACGTCGACCTGAGGCACTGGTGGGAAAACGGGCTGAAAATCCACGGCGTGCTGCCGGCGGCCATCAGGCTCGACGAGACCAGCTTCCAAAGCTCGATCGGAACGAAAGCCGCCGAGACCCGCCTGCTCACCCGCTGGCGCAAGTTCATCAACAAGGCCAATTACGGTTGGCAAAACCTGCGGCACCGGTAGATGACCCTGCCCCTGCGCCACTCCACCACCATGACCGAATTCGACATCCTGATTGTTGGCGCCGGCTTTGCTGGCTCCGTCTGCGCGCGGCAATTGGCCGACGCCGGCAAGCGCGTCATGGTGATCGACCGGCGAGACCACATCGGCGGCAACGCCCATGACAAGGTCGATGAGCACGGCGTGTTGATCCACCCCTACGGGCCGCACATCTTCCACACCAACAGCAAGAAGGTCTTCGAGTACCTGTCGCGCTTCACGCACTGGCGCTTCTACGAACATCGCGTGCTGGCCCAGGTCGGCGCGCAGTTGCTGCCCATCCCGATCAACCGCACGACGATCAACCAGCTCTACGGGCTTTCGCTCAACGGCGATGAGGTGCGCGCCTATCTCGATGGTGTCCGCCAGCCGCGCGATCCAATCAGGACCAGCGAGGACGTGGTGCTGAACTCGGTGGGGCCCGACCTGTGTGAGAAGTTCTTCCGCGGCTACACGAAGAAGCAGTGGGGACTGGACCTCAGTGAGCTGTCGGCCGGCGTGGCGGCACGCATCCCGACCCGCGACAACGACGACGACCGCTACTTCAGCGACAGCTTCCAGTTCATGCCAGCCGAGGGCTACACCCGGATGTTCGAGCGCATGCTGGACCATCCTGGCATCACGGTGCGCACCGGCTGCGACTTCCGCGACGTTCGGGCGCAATTCGGCGGCGCCCACCTGATCTACACCGGCCCCATCGATGCGTTCTTCGACCACTGCTACGGCCCACTGCCCTACCGCAGCCTGCGCTTCGATCACACGCATCTGGGCGACGTCGCGCAGTTCCAGCCGGTCGGCACCGTCAACTACCCGAACGACCACGACTACACGCGCATCACCGAGTTCAAGCACCTCACGGGCGAGCCGCACACCGGTACGTCCATCGTGCGTGAGTACCCGCAGGCCGAAGGCGACCCGTACTACCCCATCCCGCGGCCCGAGAACGAGGCGCTGTACAAGCGCTACGAAGCGCTGGCAGAACAGCAGCGGGGCGTCAGCTTTGTGGGTCGACTGGCGCAGTACCGCTACTACAACATGGACCAGATCGTCGCCGCCGCGCTGACCGCGGCGCAGGATCTGCTGGAGGTGCGCGCATGAACCGCAGGAACCTGGTGGTGCTGCGTGCGGGCGATGCGTCGCTGCATCGCGGCTGGATCGCCGAACCGGGCCGCGACTTCGACCTCTTCATCAGCTACTACGGCCAGAAGCCCGATCTGCACAAGGACGATGCCGACCACTACGAGATGCGGCGCGGCCCGAAATGGTCGTGTATCGGCGACCTGCTTGCCGAGCACCCTCACCTGATCGATCGCTACGACGCGTTCTGGTTTCCTGACGACGACCTCGCCGCGACCACCGAAACCCTGAACCGCATGTTCGGCCTCTTCCACGGCTTCGGGCTCGCACTGGCCCAGCCGGCGTTGACGCGCGACTCGTACTACAGCTGGAACACGCTGCTGCAGCACCCGCGCTACGTGCTGCGCCACGTCGCCTTCGTGGAAGTGATGGCGCCGCTGTTCGACCGGAGTTCGCTGCGGGCCTGCCTGAAGACCTTCACCGAAAGCCGCAGCGGCTGGGGGCTGGACTGGGTCTGGCCTGAACTGGCGGGCCGGGGCCGGCGCGATTCGATCGCCGTGCTTGACGCGACGCCGGTCAAGCACACTCGCCCGCTCGGCGGCGACCTGTACCGCAACAACCCCGAGATGGATCCGCGACTCGACGAACAGCGTCTGCTCGCGCAGTACGGCGCGCGGGGAAACCGTTATGCCAACAAGTACCTGCTGTACGGTGGCATCGCACGTGTCAGACCCACCTTGTGGGAGCAGCTGACGCTGATGGTGAGGCGCCTCAACGCCCAGCGTCGCATGCGTCGCACCGAGCGGCGCAAGCGCCGGGCGCTTGCGTCAGAGGCCTAGGGCCTGTTAAAACTACGGGAGTAGGCCGCGAGGGCCCGCCGTCAGGGACCAATCAAGGCGCAGCGCGCAGCCCGCGTTGATATGCGGGCAAGCGGTGCAACGCAGAGTGGCCCCTGGCGGCAGGCCTTCCCTTCGGGTTCAGGCTAAAAAATCCTCGCGCTGCGTTGCAAATCCTCGCCGGGTACCAAACCCGGCTGCGGTTTGCGCCTTGCTCGCGGGCTTTTTAGCCTCAACGCGGCCTGCTCCCGTTGTGTTAACAGGCCCTATCGGCGGCACTCGCGATAGAACCCCTCGATATCGGCCACCCGCTCCTGCAGGCCGAAAGACTCGACGGGATGCAGCCGCCGCAGCACGTCGCCCGCCAGACGCGCCTCGTTCAGCCGTACCAATGCCGCCGCCAGCGCCACCACATCGCCTGCTGGTACCAGCGGCTCGAAACTGGCCTGCAAGTGCTGCGCCCCTTCCGTGGCCGTCGCCAGGATCGGCAGGCCCGCGTGCATGGCCTCCAGGAAGACCAGGCCGAACGGCTCGCTGCGCGCCGCACTGACGAACAGGTCGAAGGCCGCCAGGCAGTTGGCGGGCTCGTTGGTGAAGCCGGGCATGACAACCTGCTCGCCCGCCTGCGCCCGGACTGACTGCCAGTCCGGCCCCTGCCCCACCAGCACCAGCCGCGCCCCGGGCAGCGCTGCGCGCTCGAAGGCTTCCACCAGCAAGTCCCAACCCTTGCTGTGTTCTCCGCGGCCCAGTGTGCCCACCAACCAGTCGTCAGGCGCCACCCCCCAGGCCGCGCGCAACCGCTCGCGAGCACCCGGGTCAGCCGGTTTTGGCTGGCTCCAGTTGCTGATCTGCGCCACGCGGCCACCGAAGTCGGCCGGAATCTGCGCCAGCTGCTGCGGTGTGATCGCGATGAGGCCGTCCAGGTGCGCATGCTGGCGCGGCTTGTAGGCGATGTGCAGTGTTGCCACGCGCACCGTCGGCGCGGCCACGCCGGCCAGCGCCTTGCACGCAAAGCTGAGGTGGGCATGGCAGACGTCGGGCCGCCAGTCGCGTGCCCAGCGCGCCACGCGCGTGGCCGGTAGCAGGCGAGGGAAAGTCAGGCGGTGTTGCTGCACGCGCGGGTCCAGCCGCTGCGCCCAGGCGTCGGGGCGGTCCTCGGCGGCAGCGTTCGCCAGCACGAAGCAGACCTCGTGGTGATGGCTCTGCGCATTGGCCAGTTCGATGGCGTAGCGCTCGCTGCCGGCAAAGCGTTTCGTGAAGAGAAGGTGGGCGATGCGCATCGGGGCAGCATTGAAACACGGACGACAATCTCGCTCCATGCCCGCCGACGCCAACGCCTCCATCGCCCGCCGACTGGTCCAGTACGTCTATCCCTACCGCTGGGGGGCGCTGTGCACCATCCTGGCCTATCTGTGCCTGGCCGGCACCGAATGGCTGCTGCCGCAGTTGATCAGCTACGCCTTCGACGCCGAGGGCTTCACGAAGGACGCCTACCCGCTGTGGATGGTGCCCGTGGTGCTGATCGGGCTGTACATCGTGCGCGGCATTTCGAGCTTTGCCGGGCAGTACCTCTTCCACTGGACGCAGACGCGCAGCGTGCTGGACTTCCGCACCGCGCTCGTCAACTCGCTGCTGCGGCTGGACGCCCAGGTCTACACGCGCATGCAGCCCGGCACGGCGGTCACCAAGGTCGTCAACGATCCGCAGCAGATCCTGCAGCTGACGGGCGACGTGGGCATCGCGCTGTTGCGTGACGGGCTGGCCGCCATCGGCTTCGTGGTCTACCTGTTCTACCTGAACTGGCAGCTCACGCTGCTGGCCCTGGTCGTGACGCCGGTGATGGCCGTGGTGATGAAGCAGGTCAACCGGCGCATCCGCCAGATGTCCTCGCGCTCCTACGACTCGCAACTGGTGCTGGTGAACAAGGTGGACGACATCACGCGGGCCTGGCGCGTGGTGCGTCAGTTCGGCGCGGCGGACTACGAGCGCGGGCGCTTCACCGATGCGGCGCAGGAAGTGCGGCGCTACAACCTGAAGACCGCCGCCGCCAGCGCGCTGGCGCAGCCGATCTCGCAGCTGGTCGCCAGCGTGGGCCTGTCGCTGATCATCTGCCTGGCGCTCTGGCAGGCACGCACCGACGGCACCGGCGTGCAGGACTTCGTCAAGTACGTGGCCGCGCTGCTGCTGCTGCTGTCCAAGCTGCGCCACCTTTCGGACCTGGCCTCGCCGCTGACGCGCGCCAGCGTCGTCGCCAAGGGCTGCTTCGAGCTGATGGACGCCCCCAAGGAGGCCGACACCGGCACCCAGGAGCTGCCCGGCCCGGCCCGAGGCGACATCGACATGGACGACGTGCGCCTGACCTACCCCGGCGCCGGGCAACCCGCGCTGGACGGCCTGAACCTGCGATTCGCGGCCGGCAAGACCACCGCGCTGGTGGGCGCGTCGGGTGCCGGCAAGAGCTCCATCATCCACCTGCTGCTGGGCTTCGGCCGGCCGGACTCGGGCCACATTCGGCTCGACGGCGCCGACATCGAGGCGCTGACGCGGCTGAGCCTGCGCCGCCAGTTCGCCGTCGTGTCTCAGGACATCGTGCTGTTCGACGACTCCGTGGCCGCCAACATCGCCTACGCGCAGACGCGCGACGAGGCCAAGCTGGAGCAGGTGCTGCGCGCCGCCCACCTGTGGGACTTCGTGCAGACGCTGCCCGAAGGCGTGGAGACCAACGTCGGCGCCAACGGCAGCAAGCTGTCCGGCGGCCAGCGCCAGCGGCTGGCCATCGCCCGCGCGCTGTACAAGGACGCACCGGTCTGGATCTTCGACGAAGCCACCTCGGCGCTGGACACCGAGAGCGAACGCGCCGTGCAACAGGCGTTGGCGCAATGGAGCGGACGCAAGACGCTGATCGTCATTGCGCACCGGCTGTCCACCATCCGCGACGCCGATGCGATCCACGTGATGGGCGCCGGCAAGCTGATCGAGACAGGCACGCATGCCGAGCTGCTGGCGCGCGACGGCGCCTACGCGGCCATGGTGCGGGCCCAGGCCGGCGAGGCCTGATGAAGCGGCGCGGCCTGCTGCTGTGGGCCGCGCTGCCGGTGCTGGCGCAGCCGCAGGTGGAGGTGGAGGTGGAATCAACACGGCGACACGCGCCGCGCTGGAATCGCTGCCTGGGCTGGGAGCGTCGCTGGTGAAGCGGCTGCTGGACGGGCGCCCGTTCAAGGACTGGGCCGACCTGATGCAGCGGGTGCCAGGCGTGAAGACGGCGACCGCGCGAAAAGTGTCCGCCGCCGGCCTGCGCGTGGCCGGGCTGCCGCTTTGATTCAGCGCATCCGGCGCTGGATGACTCGCATCAGCGGGCCGTCCAGCGGCACCGCGTCGCCCTTGCCCTGCTCGCGCAGGTGGTAGACGCGGCCAGCAGGAAACGCCGGCGGGATCTCGTAGTCCATGCCTTCCCACACATCTTCGCGGAAGCTGTAGAAGGCCCAGTGCGCGCCCTGGCCGTTCAGCGTGTCCAGCACGTCGGCGAGGTAGGCGGCGCAGTCGACCCACACGCGCACGCAGCCGAACTCGCCCGCCACCATGCGGCTGGCCGGCACGCCCTGGGCCCGCGCCCAGGCGAATGGTTGCGACAGGAAGCGCTGCAGCGCCCGCCGGTCGAAGCCCGGGGTCGGATAGCGCAGCTGCGGCTGGCGCCGGATCTGCGGCGCACTCGTCAGGTTCCACGGCTCGTACATGTGGAAGGCGTACAGCACTTTCGCGTCCGGCAGCGGCGTCCAGTAGCTGAAGCTGGCCGCATGCGCGTACCAGCCGCCGTCCAGCATCACCGGCGTGTCGGCGTCCACGGTGCGGATGGCCGCGATCAGCTGAGCGTAGAACGCCGGCAGGTCGCGCGTCGTGCCCCGGTGGCGCGCGTACCACGCCCGGCGCGCCTCGGGCGCGGCCTGCTCGTCCAGCCCCTGGCCCTTCTCCGGCGTGGGCTCGTTCAGCAGGTTGTAGCCGGCCAGCGCCGGATGGTCCTTCACGGCGAGGGCCAGGTCGCGCCAGAAGGCGGCAGACTGGTCCCAGTAGCGGCGTTCGCGCCACAGCCGCTCGTCCGGCCGGTCCCCGTTGTGCTGCACCCAGCGGTTGCCGGGCAGCGACAGCGGCACCAGCACGAGCTGGATGCCGGCAGCCTGCGCGGCATCCATCGCCCGGTGCAGCTGCGCCAGGTCGTCCGCCGGAATGCCGCGGTAGTCGTCGGCATTGCCGATGAGGAAGTCGCGGCCCTCGCCCCGCCACTTGGAGAACGTCAGCCGCGCCCATGTCGCCCCGGTGGCGCGCAGCGCGCGGAACCAGGCCTCGTCCGGCGGGCGGCCGTTAAAGCTGTTGCCGCCGTGGCGCGGTGTATCCCAGAAGGCGATGTCCGCAGCCGGGGCCGGCAGCGCCAGCAGCAGGCTCAGCGCCAGGGCCAGGCACCGCTTCATGGCAGCAAGCTCGACGCGAAGCCGGCCGAGCGGCTGCGCCTAAGCGCCGCCGGGTCCAGCTGGGGCGCACGTGCAGGCCAGCCGAAGAAGCGCTGCACCTCGGCGCGCTTGGCCAGCGTATCGCTCAGCCCCAGGTTGATCAGCTCGTTGATGAAGCTGGGTTCGAACAGCAGGTAGCTGATCAGCGCGGAGCCGCTGGTCTTGTTGCCACGGCCGCTGACGCCGAAGGCCCGCAACATGGCGCGCACGGACTTGGGCAGGCTGGCCTGGTGTTCGCCGGCCAGGTCGTCCAGCCGACGGCTGGGCGCGATCACCAGCAGCTCGATGGGCCGCAGCGCTGTTGCCGCGCGCATGTCGGGCGGCAGCAGCGCCAGCGTGCGGTTGATGCGGCGCAGCCGCTCCACGTCCACCGCCAGCGCATCCAGGAAGATGTTGGACATCGCGTGGCCGGCGATCTGCGCCATGCTGGGATGCACACCCGCTGCCTGGTGGCGCCGGCCTTCAGGCTCTTTCATGCGGCCCGCGCCGATGACCAGGATGCGGTCCGCCCCCAGGTGCACGGCCGGCGAGATGGGCGCGCTCTGGCGCATGGAGCCGTCGCCGAACCACTCGCCCAGCCCTTCCAACGGCAGCATCTCAGCCGGAAAGATGAACGGAATGGCCGCCGACGCCATCAGATGACCCAGCGTCAGCCGCGCCTGCACGGCCATGCGCTGCTCGCGCAGCCAGGGCACGATGTGGTGGTGCGTCTGGAAGAACGTCACGTGCTGGCCTGAGGTGTAGCTGGAGCCGGTCAGCGCCAGCGCCCGCAGGTGGCCGGCGGCCAGCATGGGCTCCAGCCGGTCCATGTCCAGGTAGCGCGACAGCAACTCGCGCAGCGGCGAGTTGTCCAGCAGGCTGCGGGGGCGCGTGCGAGTCCAGCGCGCGATGGCCCAGCCCAGGCTCAGCATGCTCAGCCAGCGCGCGCCGCTGCGGACGGCCTCGAACACGTCGGCGCGGTAGATGCTCTCGACGTGCAGGCCCTGCCACAGGTGCACCAGGCCGTCGACCGCGGCGTCGAAGTCGTCGGCATGGCAGGCCAGCGTCGTCGCGTTGATGGCACCGGCCGAGGTGCCGCTGATGATGGGGAACGGGTTGCCCTGCGCTGCACCGGCATCGCGGCGCAGCTGCGCCAGCGCAGCCAGCACGCCCACCTGGTAGGCCGCACGGGCGCCGCCGCCGGTCAGGATCAGTCCCGTGACCGGCTGCGCACGCGAGGGCCCGGTGACGGGCTTGGGCACGGCTTGAAGCATCGGCGAAATCATCGCCGATGGCAGGCGTCATCC
This sequence comes from Pelomonas dachongensis, assembly GCF_043555865.1. Taxonomy (NCBI): domain Bacteria; kingdom Pseudomonadati; phylum Pseudomonadota; class Betaproteobacteria; order Burkholderiales; family Sphaerotilaceae; genus Roseateles; species Pelomonas dachongensis. Next base: position 17,264 of record NZ_JBIGHY010000002.1, on the reverse strand, counting down.
AGCTTCGTAAATGACCTCGGCCGCCGTGCCCAGTTTGCCCAGCGCCTCGTCAGCGGGCCAGAACCGGCTGGCTTCGCCCAGATCCACCAGCCAGCGTGCGCCAACGGCGGTGCCGACGGGCTCCGCCAGCATGGACACCCGCACCGGCAGCCCCTGCCTGCGTGTGCCACCCTCTTCGGTCGTCACCTCGCGCGGCGGGAAGCGCTGCACCAGCTCGTGCACCAACCCGGCTGCCCCGGCGTTGGCCAGCAGCAGGTGGCGGCCGAACTTAGCGCGCGCCGCGGCCAGGCTCCACACGGCCTGCACGGTCAGTCGCAGGCCGCCGGAGAAGCGGTCGTTGCGCACCGTGCCCTGCACGATGACGAGCTCGTCTTCGGCCAGCAGCTCCTTGTTGGCGTTCAGCAGCTCCTCACTGGCCACGGCCTCGATGGCGTCGCTCTTGTCGTCGAGCTTGAACAGCGCAACGCGACCGCGCTGGCCGTTGATGACGCGAAGGCCGCTGACGATGCCGGCCACCATCGTCGGCTCACGGCTGTCCGCCAGATCGGCGACCTGGCGCTTGACAATCCGCCGCACCTCGGCGCCGCTCTGGTCGAACAGATGGCCCGACAGGTAAAAGCCGATCGCCGTCTTCTCCAGCGACAGGCGTTCCTTGATGCTCCATGGCGGCGCGTCGACCAGGTCGGGCTCGGCGGTGCTGGAGGCATGCGAGTCGCCGAAGTCGAACAGGCCGCCCTGGTCGGCGTTGGCCTCGGTCGTCTCGGCATGCGTGTAGCCGCGGGCGACGCTGGCCAGCAGCTTGGAGCGCTCGGGGTTGATGCTGTCGAAGGCGCCGGCCTTGATGAGCGCCTCCACCACCCGCTTGTTGACGGCCTTGCGGTCCACGCGCAGGCAGAAGTCGTAGAAGCTCAGGAAGGGGCCGCCGGCCTCGCGCGCCGCGATGATGGATTCGATGGCCCCGCGCCCCGTGCCCTTGATGGCGCCCAGCCCGTAGTTGACGAGTCGGTTGGTCAGCGGCTCAAAGCGGTACATACCCTTGTTCACGCAGGGCGGCTGGAACTCGATGCCGAAGATCTTCGCGTCGTTGAGCAACACCTTCAGCTTGTCGGTGTCGTCCATTTCGATGGTCATGTTCGCGGCGTAGAACTCGGCCGTGTAGTGCGTCTTGAGCCACGCGGTGTGGTAACTCAGCAGCGCATATGCGGCAGCATGGGACTTGTTGAACCCATATCCCGCGAACTTCTCCATCAGGTCGAAGACCTCGTCGGCCTTCTCCTCGTTGATGCCCTTTTCTGCGGCGCCCTTGCGGAACATCGCGCGGTGGGCGGCCATCTCGTCGGCCTTCTTCTTCCCCATCGCGCGGCGCAGCATGTCGGCGCCGCCCAGGGAGTAGCCGCCCAGCACCTGGGCGGACTGCATCACCTGCTCCTGGTAGACGAACACGCCATAGGTCTCTTCCAGAACTTGGCCCAGCAGCGGGTGGGGGTACTCGATGACCTCCTTGCCATGCTTGCGCGCCACGAACGACGGGATCAGGTCCATCGGGCCCGGGCGGTACAGCGACACCAGCGCGATCAAGTCCTCGAAGCGCGACGGCTTAGCGTCCTTCAAGAGTCGCTGCATGCCCGGCGATTCAAACTGGAAGATGCTTTCCGACAGGCCCTTGCCGAACAGGTCGAACACCTTCTTGTCGACCAACGGCACATTGGCCCAGTCGAAGTCCTTGCGGTCCGGGTAGCGGGCGACGATGAAGTCTTTGGCCAGCTCCAGGATGGTCAGCGTGGCGAGCCCCAGGAAGTCGAACTTGACGAGGCCGATGGCCTCCACGTCGTCCTTGTCGAACTGGCTGACCGCGGAGGTCGAGCCTGGCTGCTGGTACTGAGGGCAGAAGTCGGTGATCTTGCCCGGCGCGATCAGCACGCCGCCAGCGTGCATGCCGATGGAGCGCACCGTGCCCTCCACGCGCGCGGCCATCTCCAGCAGGCCGGCCACTTCCTCGTCGGCCTTCTCACGCTCCTCGATCTCCGGCGATTCGTGGCGCGCGTAGACCATCTTGGCCTTGTCGGGGTCAAAGTTGGGCGGCAGCTTGGCCAGCGTCACCGTCTTGCCCGGCGGCGCCGGCACCAACTTGGCGATGGAGTCCACATGGCCGAAGCCCATGCCCAGCACGCGGCCGATGTCACGCAAGGCACCCTTGGCGGCCATGGTGCCGAAGGTCGCGATCTGGCTGACCGCCGGCAGGCCGTACTTGTTCTTGACGTAGTCGATGACACGTTCGCGGTTGCCCTGGCAGAAGTCGATGTCGAAGTCGGGCATCGAGACGCGCTCGGGGTTCAGGAAGCGCTCGAACAGCAGGTTGTATTTCAGCGGGTCCAGGTCCGTGATCAGCAGCGCGTAGGCCACCAGCGAGCCCGCGCCCGAGCCCCGGCCGGGGCCGACCGGGCAGCCGTTTTCCTTCGCCCAGCGGATGAAATCCGAGACGATGAGGAAGTAGCCGGGAAAGCCCATCTTGATGATGGTGTTCAGCTCGAAGTCCAGCCGCTCCACGTAGCGCGGGCGCTCCTTCTCACGCTCGGCCTCGTTCGGAAACAGGTGCGCCAGCCTGCCCACCAGGCCTTGGTGGCTCAGCTCGCGGAAGTACTGGTCCATCGGCATCGGCGTGCCGTCCGCCAGCAACGGCGTCGGGAAGTTGGGCAGCTGCGGCTTGCCCAGCACCAGCGTCAGCGAGCAGCGGCGAGCGATCTCGGTGGTGTTGCGGATTGCGCTGGGCACGTCCTTGAACAGCTCGCGCATCTGCGCCTGCGTCTTGAAATACTGGCTGGGCAGGAAGCGCTTGACGCGCTTGGGGTTGGCCAGCGTCTCGCCCTCGGCCACGCAGACCCGCGCCTCGTGGGCCCCAAAGTCGTCTTCGCCGAGGAACTGGATCGGATGCGTGGCCACGACCGGCAGCTGCAGTTCGGCCGCGAACGGGACGCTCGCCTGCACCAGGGCTTCCTGGCCCGGCAGGCCGGCGCGCTGCAGCTCGATGTAGAAGCGGTCCCGGAAGATGCCGGACAGCTTGTGCGCCCACTCCCGCGCGCGCACCTTGTCACCCTGCAGCAGCGCCTGTCCCAGGCCACCCAGCTGCGCGCCGCTCAGGCAGATGAGCCCCTCGTTCAGCTCCTGCAGCCACTCCCACTTCAGGCAGGCCTGGTTGCGCTGCACGTTCTGTATCCAAGCGCGCGACAGCAGCTCGCTGATGTTCAGATAGCCCTGCTTGTCCTGCACCAGCAGTAGCAACCGTGTCGGCGGCTTGTCGGTCGCGTCGGGCTCCAGCCAGCAGTCCGCGCCCAGGATGGGCTGCACGCCCTTCTTGCGCGCGGCAGAGTAGAACTTGATGCCGCCGAACAGGTTGGCCAGGTCGGTGATGGCGGCTGCCACCTGCCCATCCTTCGCCGCGGCGCTGGCGGCGTCATCGGTCCTCAGTGTGCCGTCCACCACCGAGAACTCGGTGTGCATGCGCAGGTGGACGAAGGGAAGCTCTTGTTGTTCGGTATTCACATCGGACATGCCGGCATTTTAGGAAGCCCTGGGAGCCACCTGACTTGGGCTACGCTGCATAACTTTTGGTTTCACTGCCTGCCCGCTCCGCCGACGCCAATGCGCCTGTGCTCCCTGCAATCCGTCAAGACTCACATCGTTCTGGGCGAGCCACTGGCCTTCAGCGTGCGCGACGCACAGCACCAGTTGCTGCTGGCCCGCGGTCAGATCATTTACGACAACGAGCAGCTCGATGAGCTGTTCCAGCGCGGCGCACTGGTCGAGATCAGCGAACTCGCCAGCGCCGTCCAGCAGCCGCAGCGCCGCGCCGCGCCGCGCACGCTGAGCACCGACCAGCTGCCGGGCGAATGGCAGAGCCGCAGCGATGAGGTGCGCCGCGCGTTCGCCACCTCGCCCGACCGGCTCGCCAACGCGGTGGACGCGGCCACCGACCAGCTGCTGCGCCTTATTGATCACGCGCCCGGCGTGGCGCTGGCGCAGGTGGTACGCCAGGGCGAAGGGCACTACGGCGTCAACCACTCGATCCATGCCGCCACCGCCTGCCACGCGGCCGCGCGCTTCATGGGCTGGACGGCCGAGGAACAGCGCCGTGCCTTCCAGGCCGCACTGACGATGAACCTGTCCATGGTGGACCTGCAGGCGCGGCTGGCGGGTCAGGTCTCACCGCCCACCACGCTGCAGCGCGAAGCCATCCACCAGCACCCAGCGCTCAGCGCCGAACTGCTGGAGCAGGCGGGGATCGACGACCCGCTGTGGCTGGAGGCCGTGGCCCAGCACCACGAACTGCCCGACGGCACCGGCTACCCGGGCGGCGTGACGGCCGTGGGCGAGCTGGCCACGCTGCTGCGCTTTGCCGACATCTACACCGCCCGCCTCAGCGCTCGCGCCAGCCGCCCGGCCATGTCGGCCCAGCAGGCGGGCCGCGAGCTGCACCTGCTGGCCGACGCCAGCCCGCTGGCAGCGGCGCTGATCAAGGCCTTCGGCATCTTCCCGCCGGGCTCGCTGGTGCGGCTGGCCTCGGGCGAGATCGGCCTGGTAGTGGGCAACGGCGGCAAGGCCTATCACCCGCTGGTGGCCGCGCTGACCGACACCCGCGGCGAACCGCGTCTGACGCCGCTGCGCCGCGACACCTCCCGTGGCGGCCTGGCCGTCGTCGGACTGCTGTCGCCGCAGTCGCTGCCCATGCGGCTGTCCGACGAGCGCATCGCCGAACTCATCTCGGCCTGACGGTTTCGATAAGTCTTACTTTTAATCGATACCAAAAGTCGAATCGGCGTTACCGCGGGGTTACGGCGCGCAAATAGTCAGGTTTAATTTTCCGCACCGGGCCCGCAAACCCGGCATCGAGGCCATCCGTCCGAGCTGGCCCGCAACCCGGAGACAAACCGCATGTTCCCCACCTTGAAGCGCTTGCAGCGCTGGGCCGCTCGCTGCGCTTTCGCCGCCGCCCTGCCCCTGGCCCAGGCTGCGCCGTGGACGCTGACCGGCGCCATCGGCACCCACGATCCGCACCTCTACAAGAGCAGTTCCACCTGGTGGCTGTTCGAGACCACCGACAACGGCGGCATTGCCGTCAAGTACTCCGCCAACGGCACCGCCTGGACGCAGGGCGGCCCCATCTTCAGCAGCGGCCTGGCGTGGTGGAAGAACTACCTGCCCACCAACAAAACCGCGATGGTCTGGGCGCCCGGGTGCGGCGAGTACAACGGCCTGGGCTACTGCTACTACGCGGTCTCCAGCTTTGGCTCGCAGAAGTCCGCCATCGGCCTGGCCACCTCGGCCGGTGGCATTGCAGCCGGCCAGTGGGTGGACCAGGGCGCCGTGCTGACGTCCAAGTCAGGCGACGGCTACAACGCCATCGACCCCGCCTTCGTGCTGGCTGCCAACGGCGACCCCTACCTTGTGTTCGGCTCGTTCTGGAACGGCATCCACATCACACGCGTCAGCAAGGTCAACTTGAAGCCGCCGTCGGGCGGCATCGTCAACATCGCCAAGGACACCGCCAGCGGCATAGAGAACGGCTTCGTCGTCAGGAAGGGCAGCTACTACTACCTGTTCGTGTCCAAGGGTGCGTGCTGCCAGGGCGCCAACAGCACCTACCGCATCGCCGTGGGCCGCTCCACGGCCATCACCGGGCCGTATGCCGACAAGTCCGGCGTCTCGATGATGTCCGGCGGCGGCACCGTGCTGGCGTCCAGCGGCTCGCGCTTCAAGGGCCCGGGCGGCCAGTCGCTGCTCGCCGACGGCTCGGTGATGGCCTGGCATGCCTACGACGCGCAGAACAACGGCGCGCCGGTGCTGTTCATCGGCAACGTGACCTGGGGCTCGGACGGATGGCCGCAAGCGGTCTGGTGATTGCGCCGCCCGCGGCGCTGGTGCTGGGCGTCGCGCTGGTGGCCTGGGCCTGGTGGGCACCCGCGCCGACCGAAGTCGCTCCGCCCCGCGTGCCGATTTCAGCGACGGCGGCGATGGCGGCGATGGGGGTCCCGGCCGCGCCGGTACCCGCAGCGCGCCCCGCGCCCGTGCCAGACGCTCGGCCCAACGCGATGCAGGCGCAGGCTGCGACGCCGCTGCTGGCCGGCCTGCTGACGGCGCCCGAGGGCCAGCTGCGCGCCAGCGTGCACGCGGCGCTGGCCGCGCGCGTCCACGGCGGACGGCTCTATGCCCGCGCCCTCGCCCGCCGCTGCGCAGCCCTGGCCGGCCTGCCCGCGTCCGAACAGCGGCCCGACGCGAACGACCCGCGCCACCAGCGCGCCGTCGTCCGCCAGGCGGCGCTGGCCGCGGGTTGCGCGCAATTCGCGACTGAAGAGTGGCTGGCAGTCGTCAACGTCGGCGCCGAGGAGATCTCGACGGACGACCCCCTGCTGGCGTTGCAGCAGTCCGACCTGGACGACGCAGCGCTGCTGCGGCCCGTCTTCGCCCGGCCCGAGGCACTGCTGCTCGACGAACTGGGCGAGCGCCTGCTGCTGCGCCGCATCGGCGGCGAGGCGGCGCTGTACTTCGACGGCCGGCGCTTTGACAACGACGCCGACCGCGCACTCGCCCAGGCCGCAGTGCGCCTGCTGCCCTGCCAGTTCGGCCTCGCCTGTGACGAGCGCGATCCTGAGGTCTGGCTGGCCTGCCTTCGCGGCGACGGCTGCGCCGGCTCACGCGCCGAACAGGCGCCCGCCGCAGCACAGGCCCTCGCGCTGCGGCTCGCCGCCGCATTGCGCGGCCGCGAATTGCATCGCTTCCTGCCCGCGCCGTGAGCCGCGTGGGTCGTTAAGCTGCGCGGCCATGAAACATCTCGCTCTTGCGCTGGCCATCGCCGGCCTGCTGAACCCGGCACTGGCTGCCCCCAAGAAGGCAGCCAAGGCACCCAAACCGACGAAGACGGCCCAGGAGATCCTGGCCGCGTCGCCCGCCAGCCACTGGCGCGGGCTGGACCCCGAGAACACGCTGCTGATGGAGCTGGCGAACTCGCAGGGGAACGGCCAGGTCATCATCGAACTCGCCCCGCGCTTCGCGCCCGGGCACGCGGCCAACATCCGTGCGCTGGCCCGCGCCGGCTACTGGGACGGCCTGGCCATCGTGCGCGTGCAGGACAACTTCGTCACCCAATGGGGCGACCCCGACGGCGAGGATGCCGCCAAGGCCCGGCCGCTGCCGGCCGGCGCGCAGGCGAAGCTGCCGGCGGAGTTCTCCGTGCCGCTGGACCGCATCGGCAAGGCTGCCGGCTTCACGCGGCTGCCCGACAAGGAAGGCTGGGCGCCGCGCACCGGCTTCGCCGAGGGCTTCCCCGTGGCCGCCGATCCCAAGGCCGGCAAGGCATGGCTGGCGCACTGCTACGGCATGGTGGGCGCGGGCCGCAGCGATGCGCCGGACTCGAGCAACGGCACGGAGCTCTACGCGGTCATCGGACAGGCGCCGCGCGGGCTGGACCTGAACATCACTGTCGTGGGCCGCGTGCTGAAAGGCATGGAGCATCTCGCCGCGCTGCCGCGCGGCACGGCGGCGATGGGCTTCTACGACAAGCCCGAGCAGCGCACCGGCATCCAGCGCGTGCGGCTGCTGGCCAACGTGGCGCCGACGGAGCGGCCCGCGCTGCAGGTGCTGAAGACCGACTCCAGCACCTGGACCCAGCTGCTGGACGCGCGCCGCCACCGCGGCGGCTGGTTCGTGCACAGCCCAGGCTACATCGATGTGTGCAGCGCGACCGTGCCGACGCGGCCGACGCCGCCGGAGCCCGCTCAGGCGCCCAGGTAAAGTGCCACGCGGTAGGTGATGAACGACGCCAGATAGGCCAGCGCGAACAGGTAGCCGGCCGCCGCCACCGCCATCTTGGCGCTGCCGGTCTCGCGCTTGATGGTGGCCAGCGTGGCCAGGCACTGCGGCGCAAACACGAACCAGGCCAGCAGCGACAGCGCGGTCGCCAGGCTCCAGGTCTGCGCGATCAGCGGCGCCAGTGCGCCGGCCGTGTCGTCGCCGGTGGCCGACAGCGCGTACACCGTGCCCAGCGCGCTCACCATCACCTCGCGGGCCGCCAGGCCCGGCACCAGCGACAGGCTGATCTGCCAGTTGAAGCCCAGCGGCTCGAAGATGACGGCAAGACCACGCCCCAGATAGCCGGCGATGCTGTACTCGATGGGCGCGCCCGTGGCGCCTGCCGGCGGGCCGGGGAAGCTGGACAGCAGCCACAACCCGATGGTCATCACGAGGATGATGCCGCCCACGCGCTTCAGGAAGATCACCGCCCGCTGCCACAGGCCGATGGCCACGCTGCGCGGCTGCGGCCAGTGGTAGGCCGGCAGCTCCATCATCAGCGGGCGCACCTCTCGGCCGGCGCTGCTGAGGCGCTTGATGACCCAGGCCACCGCCAGCGCGCCGACGATGCCAGCCAGATACAGGCCGAACAGCACCAGCCCCTGCAGCTCGAAGCCGCCGACCTCGCGGTTGGGGATGAAGGCCGCGATGAGCAGCGCGTAGACCGGCAGGCGGGCCGAGCATGTCATCAGCGGCGCAATCATGATGGTGACCAGCCGGTCGCGCGGGTTGGCGATGGAGCGCGACGCCATGATGCCCGGGATGGCGCAGGCGAAACTGGACAGCAGCGGAATGAAGCTGCGGCCCGACAGCCCCACGCTGCCCATCAACCGGTCCAGCAGCAGCGCGGCGCGCGGCAGGTAGCCAGACTCCTCCAGCACGAGGATGAAGAAGAACAGGATCAGGATCTGCGGCAGGAACACCACCACACCGCCCAGACCGGCGACCAGGCCATCGACCAGGAAGCTGCGCAGCAGCCCCTCCGGCAGCAGGCTACCAACCTGTTCACCCACCCACGCGGTGGCCGACTCGATCAGCCCCATCGGCGTTTCGGCCCAGGCGAACACGGCCTGGAACAGGAAGAACAGCAGCACCGCCAGGATCAGCGAGCCCGCCACCGGGTGGAGCAGCACGCGGTCCACGCGGTCGCTGGGCAGCTGCGGCAGTTCGTCGGACAGGCCCAGGCCGCTCAGCAGCGTGTTGATGGCGGCTTGGTCGTCCACGCCCGTGTCGGCGCTGAGAGGCGCCGCCTGCCAGATGTCGGGCCGGTCCAGCACGGCGCGCAGTTCGTCCAGGCCTTCGTTGTGGATGGCGACCGTGCGCACCACCGGCACGCCCAGCGCCGCGCCCAGCTTCACCGGGTCCACATGGATGCCGCGCTTGGCGGCCAGGTCGGCCATGTTCAGCGCCACGACCACCGGCAGCCCTTGACGGCGCACCGCCATCAGCAGGCGCAGGTTGCGGCGCAGGTTGGTGGCGTCCAGCACGCAGACGACCAGGTCGGGCCGCTTCTCGCCGCGGGCACGGCCGGCCAGCACGTCGCAGGTCACGCGCTCGTCCGGCGAGCGCGGATGCAGGCTGTAGGTGCCCGGCAGGTCCAGCAGCCGCAGCGTCTTGCCGGCAGCGCTCAGCAGCCGGCCTTCCTTGCGCTCGACGGTCACGCCAGCGTAGTTGGCCACCTTCTGGTGGCTGCCGGTCAGGCCGTTGAATAGCGCGGTCTTGCCGCAGTTGGGGTTGCCGACGAGTGCGACCAGCTTCCCACCCTTGTGGACATGGATGACCGCCTCGCTCATCGCAGGGTCACGTCAATGCAGCGGGCCTCGGCATGGCGCAGCGCGAACGTCGACTGCCCGACGCGCACGACCAGGTTGCCGTCGCTGAAGCTGCCGCGGCGCAACACGCGCACCGCCTCGCCCGGCAGGAAGCCCAGGTCGGACAGCCAGGACGCCCACTCCGGCGCGTGCGCGGGCGCACTCACCTGCAGAACGGTCAGTGCCAGCCCGGGTGGGGCGGCGGCGAGGCTGGAAGGCAGCGGCTCGGACATGGGCGGCAGGCTCGGGGCTGGCATTGTTGAGAATAATTCTCATTATATGCAGGCGCGTCGGCTGTGCCGCGCATCCCCGCAGGAAAGCCCTCAGCGCGCGGACAACTCGGCGATCAGCGCGTCGCAGGCTTGCAGCGCCCGCGCGAAGTCCAGCCGTGCCACGGCAGCCGACAGCGCCGCGTGGCCTGGCCCCAGCGCGGCGCCGGCCAGTTGCTCGCAGGCCGCTACCGAGCGCATGTTGCGCTCTTCCAGCAGCTGGCGCAGCGCACGCAGCGCCTCCAGCGGGTCGGCCACCGGCGTGGCCGGCTGACCGGCGTCGGCCGCTTGCGCGCCGTGAGTCATGGTCGCTTGCAGCGCGTCGATGCTGTCCGCCAGCAGACGGCGCAACGCGGCAATGTCGACGCCGTCGCCACCCACGGCAGCGCGCACACCCTGCTCCTGCGCGCCCGCGAGCTGCGCCAGCGCGTCGGCGCCAACCGCGCCGGCCAGGCCGCGCAACGTGTGCAGGCCGCGCAAGGCATCGTCAACCCGCCCGGCGCGCCAGGCGTCGTCCAGCGCCTGCAGTTCACGCGGGGCATCGCCGGCGAACGCGCGCACCAGGCGCTCGTACAGCGGCAGGCGCCCACCCAGGCGGCGCAGCGCCGTGTCGCGGTCCACCAGCCGTTGCGGCTCCGTCTGCGGCACCGCAGCCGCACTGGGAGTGCCCACGCCCGTCGCGCCGACATGGCGGCGCAGGCAGGCGACCAGTCGGTCCAGCTCGACGGGCTTGGCGACGTGGTCGCGCATGCCGGCGGCCAGGCAGGCCTGGCGGTCCGACTCCATCGCATTGGCTGTCATCGCAATGATCAGCGTGGCGGGCCGCTTGCGCAGGATGCGCTGCGTGGCCTCGAAGCCGTCAATGTCGGGCATCTGCAGGTCCATCAGCACGGCGTCGAACGGTGGCTCCGTGACCAGCGCCAGGTGCGCGCCCTGCACACCGCCGCCGGCCAGCGTGACGACGGCGCCCTCGTCCTCCAGCAGCTCCTGCACGACCTGCTGATTGAATCCGTTGTCTTCCACCACCAGCAGCCGCATGCCCGTCAGGCGCTGCTCGCCGCCCTCCGCGCGGCGCGTGCGCGGCACATCGCTGGTGGCCTCGGCGACGGCGTCCTGCAGCATCGAGGCCGTCACCGGCTTGACGAGGTAGCCGCCCAGGCTGGCGACCTCCTGCTCGCTGCGCTCGGCCAGCAGTTCGCGGCCGTGCGCGGTGACCATGATGATGACGGGCGCGTCCGTCTCGTGGCTGGCGCGCAAGCGCCGCGACGTCTCCCAGCCATCCAGCCCTGGCATGCGCCAGTCCATCAGGATCAGGTCGTAGCGCGGCTGGCCGCGCTCGGCCGCCTGGTGCACGCAGGCCAGCGCCTGCTCGCCGCTGCTGGCCAGGTCGCAGTCCCAGCCGAGGTTCTCGCCGATGCCCTGCAATACCTCGCGCGCCATCGGGTTGTCGTCGACGATGAGCACCTTGAGCCCCGGCCGCGCAGGCGCCGCATCCAGCTCGCAGGCCGGTGCCACTGGCAGCAGCAGCTCGAAGTGGAAGCGGCTGCCCTCGCCGACGCGGCTGTCCACGTCCAGCTCGCCGCCCATCAGCGCCACCAGCCGGCGGCTGATGGCCAGCCCGAGTCCTGTGCCGCCGTAGCGCCGCGACGTGCTCTGCTCGGCCTGACTGAAGCCGGTGAAGATGTGGGCCAGCTTGTCCGCCGGGATGCCGATGCCGGTGTCGCGGACCTCGAAGCGGATGCGGGCGCTGCCGGCCGACTCGCCCACGGGCGTCAGCGACAGCACCACTTCGCCCCGCTCGGTGAACTTCAGCGCGTTGCCGGCCAGGTTCAGCAGCACCTGGCGCAGCCGCGTCGTGTCGCCCACCAGCGCGGGCGGCAGCCGCGGGTCCAGCCGGAACAGCACCTCGATGTCCTTGTGGCCCACGTTGGCCGACAGGATGACCGCCAGCTCGCGCATGAACTCGCTCAGCTCGAAGCGGTGCGCGTCCAGCTCCATCTTGCCGGCTTCGACCTTGGAAAAGTCCAGGATGTCGTTGATGACGGCCAGCAGCGCCTGCGCGGCCGTGCGGGCCTTGCTCGCGTAGTCGTGCTGGCGAGGGCTCAGCTCGGTGCGCAGCAGCAGGTTCAGCATGCCCAGGGCACCGCTCATCGGCGTGCGGATCTCGTGGCTCATGTTGGCCAGGAAGTCGCTCTTGGCCTGGCTGGCGGACTCGGCGGTGACACGCGCACGCACCAGCTCGATCTCGGCGCGGTGGCGCTCGGTCACGTCGATGAGCATCTGCACGACGTTGACGAGCCGGCCACGCCGGTCGCGGATGGCGCTGGCGCTGCCATCGATGAACAGCTCGCCGCCGCCCGGCAACGCAAAGCCGCGCTCGAAGCGCACATGCTCCAGCCGCCCCGTCGCCAGCCGCGTCAGCTCACCGCCCAATAGCTTGCCGCTGCGGAAGTCCGGCAGGTCGGCCAGCTTGGCGCCGCGCAACTCGTCGGCGGTGCGGCACAGCATGGCCGTCAAGGCCTGGTTCACGTCGAGGATGACGCCGTGTGCGTCGCACAGCGCAATGCCCACCTGTGCACGCTCGAACACGCCGCGAAAGCGCTGCTCGCTGTCGATCAGCGCTCGCGTACGCTGCTCCACGCGCGCCTCCAGCAGTTGCTTCTCTACCACCAGCTGTTCGGTCATGTGGTTGAAGCCACGCGCCAGTTCACGGAACTCGGTGAAACCACACACCGGCGCGCGCTCCTGCAGCCCGCCGCCCGAGATGCGTGTCACGGCGTCGCGGAGCAGCCGTATCGGCGCCACCATGTGGCGCGCCACCACCAGCGCCAGCCCCAGCGCCAGCAGCAGCATCACCGCTAGCGCCAGCAGCAGCCGGTCGCGCAGCGTGCGCACCGGTGCCAGCGCCTCCGCCGCGTCCAGGTTCACGGCGATGCCCCATTCCAGCGCCGGGAGATGGCTCCAGGAGGACAGAACCGTCACGCCGGCGTAGTCGCGCGCCACGCCGCTGCCAGCCTCGCCGCGCAGGCCGCGCACCGCGGGCGGCAGCTGCGCCATGTCCAGGGCGTGCGTGCGCGTCATCGCCTCGTCCGGCGTGCGCTTCAACGGGCTGACGAAGACGGCACGTGCGCCGTCCCGCTGCACCAGCACGGTCTCGCCTCGCAGCGCCAGCCCGGAGCGATCGCTGGCCACGCTGAGCAGCCGCGCCAGGTCCAGCTCCAGCACCACGCTGCCCAGCACGCGCGGCCCGTCGACGACGGCCTGCACGAGGAACATGGTCGCCCGGGCCTCGCCGCGCGGCCGCAGCGCCGGCGTCAGCTGCACGTCCAGGTGCTCCAGGGCGCGCCGGTGCGCGTCCATCAGCGCGCCGCCCGCAAACGCGCCCTCGTCCAGCCGCGCGGGCTGCGTCGCGCCGCCGGCACGCCCGCGCAACTCAAAGCTGATGCGGCCATCGGGCTGCACCAGCAACAGGTTCACGTACTTGCCGCCATCGTAGAGCCGCTCGTAGAACACGCGGCGGGTGTCGGGCAACCGCGCGCCTGCCGGTGGTGCAGGTGCCGCCAGCAGCTCGTGGCTGTCGGCGGCATGCGCCATCAGCCGCGCATCCACCGCCACCTCGTTCAGGTATTCACCGATCTCGTTGACCTTTTTGCGCGAGATGGCCACCAGGCCTTCCGTCACCGTCTCGCGCAGGCTGGCCTCGAAGCTGGCGACCTGCCACCAGCCCAGCAGGCCCAGCGGCACGGTGGACAGCAGCACGAACGCCAGCAGCAGCGCCGGACCGATGCGCCAGGCCCGGCGGGTCGATTCGCGCGCGCCCCCCTGATTCACGGCCGCACCCCGACATCGGCCGTAGCGGTCTGCCAGTACGCGACCGAGCGAAACCCCGGCCACGGCGCCGGCTTGACGTAGCGCGGCAGCACCATCACCTCTTTGAGCCCGCCGTCCGGCGCGACCTGCGCCACGCGCAGCGGTCGCCACAGGTGGCGCGTCTGCGGGTCCATCGCGGCATAGCCCTGCGGCGCCTCGACGACCTGCAGCAGCACATTCGCGTTGACCGCATCCGTCTGCGGACTGCCCAGCTCGCGCACCGCCGCCGCCCAAAGACGGATGGCGATATACAGCGACACGGCGGGGTCACTGGCCTGCGCGGCCTCGCCCTGCGAACTGCGCAGCGCCGCCAGGAAGGCCGCGTTCGCCGGGCCGGGCAGCGACTGCAGGTAGCTGGTGGCCATGAAATGCTGTGCCAGCCGGCCGCCGCCAAAGGCCCGCAGTTCGGGTTCCGTCGCTTTCAGCGACAGCATCGGCAGGTCGGTCATGCCCGCCTCGACCAGCGCGTCGAACAACTGGGCGTTGCTGGCACCGCCCAGTGTGTTCAGCACCACGTCGGGCCGCTGCTCGCGCAGCTCGCGCACGACGGACGCCGCGTCGGGGGCGTCGCGCGGCAGGTAGCGCGTCGCGAGGACCTCGCCGCCGCGCAGCCGGATGAAGTCGCCCAGCAGCACGTGCAGCCGGCGCGAATACGGCCCCTCGCTGCCCAGCAGGTAGACGCGCCGGCCGAACTGGCGCAGCGCCCAGGCCGTGGCGGGCAGCGCGAACTGGTTGGGCGTGGCCCCGGTGTAGACCAGGTGCGGCGACTGCTCCAGCCCCTCGTACGACGCCGGATGGAACAGCAGGTGCCGATGCCGCTCGACCACCGGCCGCACTGCGTCGCGGCAGGCGGTGGTCCAGCAGCCGAACAGCGCGACCGCCTGGCGCTTCTCGATCAGCGCCTGTGCGGCAGCGGCGCCGGTGGCGGCATCCGAACGGGTGTCGCCCAGCGCCAGCTCCACGCGCCGGCCCAGCAGGCCACCGCTGCGGTTGATCTCCTCGACCGCCAGCCGCGCGCCGGCCAGCAGCGGCGCTTCGTCCGAGCGCAGCGGGCCGCCGAGGTCCTGCAGATGGCCGATGACGATGGGCGCCAGACGGGCGTCCCGGGCGCCCGGTCGCAATAGCCAGACGGCAAGCAGCGCCAGCACCAGCAGCAGTGCACCGCCCCATGCCAGCGCCGATTGCCTGCGCATGCCGCTGCCGATCTAGCGGGTGGAGCGCCTGGCTTCGGGCGAAATCAACGGCAGCGTCAGCCGCACCGTCGTGCCCAGCCCCGGCGTGGACTCGACCTGGATCTTCCCGCCGAGCGCGAACGTCACCAGGTTGCGGACGATGTACAGACCCGGCTCGCTGCGGTGGCTGCCGAAGCGCGTCGAGAAGAACGGGTCGAAAACCCGGCCCAGCAGCGCCGGCGGGATGCCCACGCCGTGGTCCTGCACGCTGATGCACAGCTGGTCGGTTCCCAGCGCCTGCACCTGGATGCGCACCTCGCCGCCGGCCTCGCGGTAGGCGTGCTTGATGGCGTTCTGGATCAGCGTCGTCAGCACCTTGGCCAGCGCGCCGCGAAAGCTCAGGAGGTGCAGGTCGTCCGCCGCGTCCAGCTCGCAGCGCACCTGGTGCGACTCCAGCGCGCCGGCCAGGCTGGCGACGACCTCGTGCACGAGCTCCAGCAGCGAGAAGCTGCGGCGCTGGTCGCCGAAGTTCTCGGCCGTGGACTGCATGAAGGAGTCGACGATGGAAAGCGCCCGCTGCAGGTTGGACAGCACCAGGCCGACACTCTCCTCGCTGATGCGCAGGTGCTTGTCGAGGTCGCTGCGCCGCAGCGGCCCGCGTTGCGCCAGGCCGCCCAGATGGCTCAGGTCGTCCTGCAGCGTGCAGGCCGAGATCAGCGCGTTGCCCAGCGGCGAACTCAGCTCCTGCGCAATGCCGGTGATGGTGCGGCCGACCGACGCCAGCTTGTCGCGCTGGAACAGCTCGATCTGCGACCGCGCGAAGCTCTCGGACGCCAGCTTAAGCGCCAGCTGCGTGCGCACCCGCGCCTTCACGACCACGTCGACGAAGGGCTTGGGGATGTAGTCCACCGCGCCGTGCGCGAAGCCCTCGGCCTCGTCGGCGGCGCTGCCCTGCACGGTGACGAAGATGACGGGGATGGCGCGCGTGCGGGGGTCGGCTTTGAGCTGGCCGCAGACCTCGTAGCCGTTCATCTCCGGCATCAGCACGTCCAGCAGCACCAGGTCGGGCAGCTGCTGCGCGCAAAAGGCCAGTGCCTCGGCACCGTTGGTGGCCATGGCAACCTCACACTCGTCCACGAGCAATTCGTATAGCGCGTGGATGTTGGCGGGTTGGTCGTCGACAACGAGGATCAGCGGCATGGCTGGCCAGGATAACCGTAGCGTCATGCGGCACTGGCGGGGGGCGGGCGGGGGCTTTCCCCAGGGCCGGCGTGAGCATTACCGGCCGTAGGCGCCACGCATCGGCACCCATAATCGACGCGCATCCGAACTCCCTCATGGCGCAGCGCAAAGTCCTGACCGCACTTCTCTGGCTCGCCCTGGCAGCCACGGCTGGGTTGCTGGCATTGCTGATGGCCATGACCGGCACGCACGCTGCCCTGGCCGTCGGGGTCGCTGTCTTGCTGCTGCTGCTGCTGGCCGCCGCGGCCGTGCTGCTGCGGCGCCTGCCCACACCTACGCCGCCCCGCCTCGATGACAGCCTGCTGGCGCGCATCAACCACGAGATGCGCACGCCGCTGAACACCATCATGGGCACGACGCAGCTGGCGCTGCAGACGCCGCTGAACGCGCAGCAGCGCGAACTGCTGGGTCAGACCGACGCCGCGTCGCGCACGCTGCTGGGGCTCGTCAACGATGTCGTCGACGTAGCCGCGCTGGAGGCCGGCCGCGTGCAGCTGGACAGCGCACCGCTGCGGCTGGAAGACGTCGTCAGCCAGGCGCTGGAGCTGGTGCGGCCGCTGCGCGCGCAGTCGACGGCCGAACTGGTCTGCGACTGGGCGCATGCCGACCTGCTGGGCACACGGGGCCAGCTGCGCGGGGATGCGCAGCGCCTGCGCCAGGTGCTGGTTCAGCTGCTGTCGCACGCACTGCAGTTCGCGCCGGTCGGCCCGGTGCGTCTGCACCTGTCCGGCGGCGCCACGGATGCCCAGGGTCGCGTGCCGCTGGTGATCGGCGTGCAAGACCCGGGCATGGCCCCACACACCACGGAGCCGGCGGACAAGAGCCTGGCGCTCAGCACGGCCCGCCGGTTGGTCGAACTGATGGGTGGCCAGCTGCAGGCACGGCCCCGCATGGGGGCGGGCCAGGGCCTGGAGCTGCACGTGGCGCTGCCACCGGCCGACACGCCTCCGCCCGCCCTCCCCCCCCCCCCCCGCCCGCCGGTGGCCCGGGGCCCCGGGGGCCGCCCCCCCGCCCACCGGGTCCCGGGGGCGCCAGAGGGGGGGGGGGCGAGCCGGGGG